>CAWFDJ010000035.1:0-39775 GCA_963814495.1 uncultured bacterium | reverse complement strand
TTTGTCGCCTTTCCTGCTCACCCGGGCTCCTTGTCACTCACCTTGTCCATGAACCTCTCCGCCTGCAGGAAGAACTCCCGCACCGTGAACCAGCTCTCCCACTGCTCGGGGACCTCGCGTATCATCCCCTCCCCCACCCGGGCCACGCCCTGCATGATCAGGCGCACGTCCTCGCCGGGTCCCCCGTCCGCGCGGCCTCCACCGGCGGATAGAACACCAGCCGGTTGTCGAAGACGCCTTCGCCGCGCCGCAGGAGGAAGGGGACCACCGCCGCCCCGGTATCCAGGGCGAAGCGGGCGATGCCGTCGGCCAGGGCGGCCGGGCGGCCGAAGAGGTCCACCACGCACCTGCCGGTGACGTCGAAGTCGATGCCCACCCGCTTGCCGCGCTCCAGGTGCTCCCGCACCCGGCGCACCGTGTCCTGCCCGGTCCAGAAGACGGGCTCGTCGCGGTCGCAGCCCAGGGAGCTGCCGAACTCCGCCATGGCCAGGTAGTAGCGCGCCACCGGCGAGTCCTCGGGGAAGAGGAAGATGGGCGTGTAGCAACGTCCGAGGCGCGCCAGCACCCCGATGCGCAGGGCGTTGAGGCCCAGGTGCCCGCCGACCAGGATGACCCCCCGCCCCGCCGCATCGGCCCGCTCCAGGTGCTCCATCCCCTCCACGCGCAGCTCGCGCAGGAAGCGGTCGCCGTGCCGGTCGAAGACCACCAGGTCGTACATGGGCCGCAGCAGGGCGCCGCAGGCCTTCCGGGCGACGCGCTTCAGCCGGGGGGTGCCGGACAGTTCCGGCAGCGTCTCCGCGATCTTCTCCCGCAGCCGCCGGCCGAGGCCGGGCACGAGGTAGAAGATGAGCGTGCCCAACGCGTCGAAGACCGCCTTGAGCAAAGCGGGGGGCAGGACGCGCGCGCTCAACCTGGCCAGGTGGAAGACCCCGAGGAAGGACCCCTCCACCAGCCGGAAGAACAACGTCGGTTTGCCCAGTCGCGCGCGCTCGTCTTTCACGTCTTTCATCGTTCTATTATCTTCCGCCGCGTCGTTTCCCGGTTTACCCCCGGCTACGAGATCGCTTACGTTTCGCTGGCCAGGCCGGCCCGAACTGACGCCGGGCGACAGGTGCGCCCTGGGCCTCCCGCCCCCTACTTCACCTTGGTGATCTTGAAGCGGCACTGGTCGGAGCCGCGCGGCCTGGACTCCACCACCTCGATCTTGAAATTCCCGCCCAGCTCGCCCACCAGGCCGAAGAACTCGTGCTGGGTGCAGGACTGCTCGCAGTTGACGTTGATGTCCTTGAAATACCAGTCGTACCAGGGGTCGTTGCGCACCACCAGGTAGCCGGTGTCCCCCTCCACCTCGCCGTAGATGGACTTGAGCTTGGGCAGGTAGGCCAGGGTCTCGTTGTTCAGCAGCAGCAGGAGCTTGACGGCGTCCTCCACCGTGGGCTTGAGCTTGTACACCTTGACCAGGCGTTTGCCGGCCCCCTCCCCCACCCCGCGCATGGCCGCGTCGATGAGGCCCTGGAACTGCTCGGGGGGCAGGTCGCTCTCCTTGGCGAACTTGGCGATGTTGTTGAAGATGCTCATCACCGAGGAGTACATGGTGCGGTACTTGTCGTCGATGGACATGGCCGGGCAGATGATCCGTTCCACGAACTCACCTCCGAAGTCTGAAGCTTGATTGGTTGCCTTACCCGGATTATACCAGCCCGCGGGGACGGGCCGCCACGCTTCCGCCGCTCCGTCGTACTTTCAGCCGCGCCTCAGTACCGCGTCAGGTGGTGCTCGGCCAGCCCGAACATGTCCTCCACGGGCTGCCGGTCGCCCGCGTCGTCGGCTGATCCACCCGTTGTACAGCCCGAACGGCTGGTGGAAATCGGACTTGATCAGCCCCAGGTTGATCCTCTCGGCCCGCTCGCCCTGCGGTTCGAAGACCAGGGAGATGCGGCCGTCGGTGGTGCGCATCCTCCAGGCCCGCATGACGTCGGAAGGCTCGAAATCGAAACGGGCCGCCGAGAGCAGGGAGAGCTTCCCGTCCACCCACAGGCAGTTCTCGTTGGCGACCTCGTCGTCGGAGATCATGTTCTGGCAGAGGTTGAAGGCGACGATCTTGCCGTTGGCATCCAGCCCCGCCCCCGTCGACCACTTCCAGAAGCTGAAGTAGGGGTAGTAGGTCTTCTGCTCGTCCATCAGCGCGATGTCCCGCGCCGGGTCGAGCTCCAGGCGCTCCCCGCCCACCTCCACCCAGCCGCCGGCGGGCAGGGCCGCCTTGTGGGTGTAGAGGGGGCGCCAGGCCTTGACCGGGCTCACCTGCACCAGCGGCTCGATCCTGTCCAGGTCCTCCTCCAGGCGGATCTCGCCGCGCATGGCCGGCATGCCCTTCCTCTCGGCCACGTCGAAGGTGAGGAGGTGGTACCCCCGGTCCAGGTGGTTGCCGAAGGCCATGGAGTAACCCTTCTGCTTGAACTCGCACAGCCCGTCGTAGAGCTGCGGCGCCACCTTGGCCGTCTTGCCGGTGCCCTGGCGCGAGTGCTCCTGGAAGGTGCCCTTGCACGCGGTCGTAGCAGTAGACGAAGGAGACGCTCATCAGCTTGGCGTCGAAGATGACCATGCCGAAGTACTTCTCCGGCGTGATGATGCCGAAGTGCTGCCACTCCTTCAGGCGGAACCTGCGCAGCGGCATGGGGATGGGCCCCCACGGCGCCAGCGGCGCGTCCAGGATGTTCAGGTCCCGGAAGGGCATGCGGAAGGTCCCGTAACGGACCATCCCGTCGCGCCCCACCAGTTTCTCCGGAGTCTGCTCGAGCTTGCGCATATGATCATCCCCTCTCTGGTCGTCGTGCCTATATACTCATACCGTATTATCACCGCCCGTAAAAACTGGAGTCGGGCGTGATAGAATTACTCTAATAAATGGGCATGAGGAATATGGGCATGAAAACCGCTTACGCAAGGAGGCGACTCTGATGAGGAACGGCATCACGCGGACCAGCGCACATCCCGACTCGATGACCAGGAGGTCGACGTCCCTGGCGCTGGCCTTCCTGCTGATATTATCCACGCTGTCGGCGCTCATCTTCGCCCTGCCCGTGACCACGGCGGTGGCGCAGGCAGTGACGGGCACCATAGCGATGGGGGGCAGCCCCTACGGGCGTCGGGCGTCAACCCCGACAACCAACAAGGTTTACGTGGCCAACTTCGGCGGCAACGTGTTTCCGTCATTGACGGCTCGACCGACACGGTAACGACCATAACTGTCGGTAGCAACCCCTGCGGCGTCTGACGTCAACTCCACCACCGACAAGGTATACGTTAGCCAATCAGGCGGCAGTAGCGTGTCCGTCATTGACGGCGTCGACCGACTACGGTGACGACCACCGTCACGGTGGGCAGCCTCCCCTACGGCGTTGGCGTTCAACCCCGTCACCAACAAGGTCTACGTGGCCAACTACGGCAGCAACAGCGTGTCCGTCATCGACGGCGCGACCGACATGGTGACGGCCACCGTTCCGGTGGGCAACAACCCTGTTGGGATCGGCGATCAATCCGACCGCCAACAAGGTCTACGTCACCAATTCCGACAGCGATACCGTGTCCGTCATCGACGGCGCGACCGACACGGTGACGACAACCATGGCGGTGGGCAGCAACCCCTCCAGTGCCACGGCGTCAACCCCGACACCGAACGACGTCTACGTAGCCAACTACGGCGGTAACAGCGTGTCCGTCATCGACGGCTCGACCGACACGGTGACGGCCACCGTCACGGTGGGCAGCAACCCTCTGGAGCGTCGGTGTCAATCCCGCCACCAACAGGATCTACGTGGCCAATTACGGCGGGAACAGCGTGTCCGTCATCGACGGCGCGACCGACACGGTGACGGCCACCGTAGCGGTGGGCAGCAACCCCAGAGACGTCGGTGTCAATCCTTCCACCAGCAAGGTCTATATACCGAACTCGGGTAGTGGCAGCGTGTCGGTGATACTGGACGCGCCCGCCCCCACGGTCACCTCCATCGACCCCGCCTCCGGCTCCAACGACGGTACGGTGAGCGTCACCGACCTCGCCGGCACCGGCTTCCTGGACGGGGCCACGGTGACCTTGAAGAAGCTGGGCCAGGCCGACATCGCCGCCGGCAACGTGGTGGTGGTGTACGATACCCGGATAACCTGCGACCTCGACCTCGACGGGGTGGCTGCCGGCACCTGGGACGTGGTGGTCACCAACCTCGACACCCATGAAGGCGTCCTGGCGGGGGGCTTCACGGTCAACCATGTTCCTTTCAGCGACGAGTTCTCGGGCAGCACCCTGGACCCGCGGTGGACCTGGACCGACCCCCTGGGCGACTGCGACTAACAGCCTCACCGCCAGCCCTGGATACCTTCGCATCAGCGTGCCGGACGGTAACCACGACCTGTGGCCGGGCGGCAACTACAACGCGCCCCGCGTCACCCAGCCGGCAGCGGGGGACTTCATCATCGAAACCAGGGTGCTGTTCAATCCTCAGTACGACTCACAGAACGCGGGGATCCTGGTCTGGGCCGACTCCAGACAACTTGGTGCGGCTGGAGCGGGTCAGCTGCGACCAGGTGATGCTCGCCTCCGTAGTGGGGGGTTCGGGGACAGTTCAATCAAAATCCTACAGCGGCACCGATACCTACCTGCGCCTGGTGAGAGCCGGAAGTGACTTCACGGGGTACTACAGCAGTGACGGGGTAAGCTGGAACCTGGTGGGCAGCCGCACCATGACGGCATCCGACCCGGTCTATACCGGCCTGATGGTTGTCGACCAGTACCAGGACAACCCCATCTCCGCCGACTTCGACTACTTCCGGTTCCAGCAAACCGCCCCTACGGTGACATCCATCGACCCAGCCTCCGGTTCCAACGAAGGGGTAGTGAGCATAACCGACCTGGCAGGTACCGGGTTCTACGGCACACCTACGGTTTCTTTGCGGAAGCTGGGCCAGGCCGACATTGCCGCCACCAACGTGGTGGTGGTCTCGGACACCAGTATTACCTGCGACTTCGACCTCGACCGGCGCGGCCACCGGTGCCTGGGACGTGGTGGTGACCAACCCCGACACCCAGGAAGGTACACTGAGATTCGGCTTCCGGGTGCAACTCGGGTGGGGCTCCCTCGCGGCCTGGGGATATAGCGGTTACGGCCAGCTCAACATCCCCGCCGGCAACGTCTTCACCGCGATATCGGCAGGGAATTACCATAGCTTAGCCCTGCGCTCCGACGGTTCTCTGACAGCCTGGGGGAACAACAGTTATAACCAGTGCACGGTTCCTGAAGGCAACGACTTCGTGTCCGTATCAGGTGGTGAATACCACAGTCTGGCCCTGCGCTCCGACGGTTCCCTCGCAGGTTGGGGATTCAACAACAACGGTCAGTGTGACGTGCCCGCCGGCAACGACTTTGTTGCTGTCGAGGCAGGCTATTATCACAGCCTGGCTCTCAAGTCCGACGGCTCTCTTGCCGCCTGGGGATGGAATGATTATGGCCAGTGTACCGTGCCCGCCGGGAACGACTTCGTCGCCGTATCGGCGGGATACGCTTTCAGCCTGGCTCTCAAGTCCGACGGTTCCCTTGCCGCTTGGGGGTATGACAACAACGGCCAGGTCAGTGATATCCCTGCCGGCAGCGGCTTCGTAGAGGCCTCCGCGGGCCGGGACTTCGGATTAGCCTTGCGTGCTGACGGTTCCCTCGCGGCCTGGGGCAATAATGGTGACGGCCAGTGCAACGTGCCTGCCGGAAACGACTTCGCAGCTGTCTCGGCAGGACGATGGCACGGTCTGGCCTTGCGTGCTGACGGTTCCCTCGCGGCCTGGGGCAATAATGGTGACGGCCAGTGCAACGTGCCTGCCGGGAACGACTTCGCAGCCATCTCGGCAGGTTATAGCAACAGCCTGGCCATCGCTCAGCTCCCCGCCCCGACGGTGACTTCCATCGACCCCGCCTCGGGCACCAACGATGGGGTGGTATATCTTACCGACCTCGCCGGCACCGGTTTTCTTGAAGGGGCCACGGTGACCTTGAAGAGGCTCGGCGACCCCGACATCTCCGCCAGCAACGTGGTGGTGGTGTCCGACACGCAGATAACCTGCGACTTCGACCTTGCCGACGCGGCTGCCGGCACCTGGGACGTGGTGGTCACCAATCCCGACACCCAGGAAGGTGTCCTCCCGTTCGGCTTCCGGGTGCATCTAGGATGGGGCTCCCTGCAGGCCTGGGGGGATAATGCCTACGGTAAATGCAACGTGCCGGCCGGAAACGACTTCGTAGCCATAGCGGCTGGATACCAGCACAACCTGGCCCTGCGCTCCGACGGCTCCATCGCCGCCTGGGGGGATAATGCCTACGGGCAGTGCAACGCGCCGGGGGGCACCGGCTTCGCGGCCGTAGCCGCGGGAGGCTATCACAGCCTGGCCCTGCGTTCCGACGGCTCCCTGGTGGGCTGGGGGGACAACGGGCTCGGCCAGACCAACGTGCCCGCCGGCTACGACTTCGTGGCCGTCTCCGCGGGGCATTACTTCAGCACGGCCCTGCGTTCCGACGGCTCCGTCGTCGCCTGGGGCCAGGACGCGTACGGCCAGCTGGCCGTGCCCGCCGGCAACGACTTCGTGGCCCTCGACACCGGGGACTGGCACAGCATGGCCCTGCGCTCCGACGGCTCCATCGCCGCCTGGGGCGAGAACACCTGGGGCCAGTGCAACGTGCCCGCCGGCGATTACACGGCGGTTGCGGCGGGTTGGGTGCACAGCGTGGCCCTGCGCGCCGACGGCTCCCTCGCGGCCTGGGGCTTCAACGTCCAGGGCGAGTGCAACGTCCCCGCCGGCAACGACTTCGTGGCGGTTTCGTCGGGGGCCGACCACGGCCTGGGCCTGCACGCCGACGGCTCCATCACCTGCTGGGGGTACAACGTCGACCACCAGGCCGACACGCCTCCCGGCAACGACTTCGTGGCGGTCTCCGGCGGGTACTCGCACAGCCTGGCCATCGCCCAGCACCCCGCGCCCACCGTCGGCTCCATAACTCCCGCCTCCGGCACCAGGGACGGGGCAGTGAACGTCACGGACCTCGCCGGGACCGGGTTCTACGGCGCCCCCACGGTGCTGCTGAGAAAGACCGGCCAGGGCGATATAGCCGCCGCCAACGTGGTAGTGGTCTCGGACACTCATATCACCTGCGACTTTGACCTGGACGACGCGGAACTAGGCGACTGGGACGTGGTGGTGGTCAACCCTGACACCCAGGAAGGCTCCCTGGCGGACGGCTTCACCGTGCTCATCGGCCCCCTGGAAGTCGGTTCAGTCGCTCCGAACAATAGAGCCCAGGATTCGACCGTCAACGTCACCATCACCGGGGAGAACCTCGACAACGTCAACTCGGTGGTCTTCAGCGGCTCCGGCATCAGCGTCTCCAACATCAGCGTCGTCTCCCCGACCTCGGTCACCTGCAGGCTGGTCATCGACCCGGCCGCCCCGGTAGGGCCGCGGGACGTCACCCTGAGCGCCAGTGACGGGAAGACGGATACGCTGGACGACGGGTTCACCGTGCGGATCGGCGCCCTGGAGGTCGATTCCGTCGCTCCGGACAACGGGCCGCGGGATTCGACCGTCGACCTCACTGTCACCGGGAAATACCTCGACAACGTCGACGAGGTCATCTTCAGCCCATCGGGCATCACCGTCTCCGACATCAGCGTCGTCTCCCCGACCACGGTCACCTGTACCCTCGACCTCACCGGGGCCGCGCCGGGCTTGTACGACGTCAGGTTGAACGCCAGTGACGGGCGGACGGACACGCTGGCCGATTGTTTCACCGTCGAACCATCGCCTCTGGCCGTCTGGTACCTGGCCGAGGGCTCCACCGACTGGGGCTTCGACTGCTACGTCTCGGTGGTCAACCCCAACGATGAGGCGGTCGAACGTCGAAGCTGACCTACATGACCTCTACCGGCCCGGTGACCGGCCCCACCGTGAACATGCCCGCCATGTCGCAGGCCACCGTGTTCCCTTCCGCCACTCTCGGGGCCAAGCGACTTTTCCACCAAGGTGGAGTGCTCAGGCGGCCAGGCCATCAGCGTGGACCGCACCATGTACTGGACCGGCGCCGGCGCCCCCTGCTCGGAAGCCCACTGCGCCACCGGGGTGACCGCCCCGGCCGAGACCTGGTACATGCCGGAGGGCTCGTCTGCCTGGGGGTTCGAGTGCTTCCTGCTCATCCAGAACCCCAACGCCACTTCCACCCAGGCCACCGTCACCTGGATGATCCAGGGCGGGAGCCCGCAGCAAAGCGTCTTCACCGTCCCCGCCAACTCCCGGGCCACCTACAACATGGCCGACTACATCGGGGCGGCTGACGCCTCCATCAAGGTGGAAGCGGACACCGGTCATCTGCGAGCGGGCCATGTACCGGGACTCGAGCGCGGGAGGGCCACGACTCCGGGGGCACCACCACCCCGGCTGTCGACTACTACCTGGCGGAAGGCTGCGCCGGCTTCGGCTTCACCACCTGGGTGCTGGTGCAGAACCCGCAGTCCACCCCCACCGACGTCACCATCACCTACCAGGCCACCGCGGGACCGGTCAACGGCCCCACCTTCACCATGCCCCCCAACTCGCGAGTGAGCGTGAACGTCAACGACACCACGGCTATCCCCGGGCCCGACCCCTCCTTCTCTACGAGGGTGCACGGCTCTCAAGCCCATCATCGCCGAGCGGGCCATGTACTGGAACGGGGGAGCGGACGGGGGCCAGGTCTGCCACGACTCCATCGGCCTGGCCTCCCCCCACGCCACCTGGTACTTAGCCGACGGCCAGACCTCGGATGGGCGGGAGACCTGGACCCTGGTGCAGAACCCCAACACCTCAGCCGTCACCGTGGAGATCACCTACATGACCCCCAACGGCGCGGGCAACGTGGTCAGGACCGAGACCATCGCCGCCGGTTCCCGCCGCAGCTTCAACATGGCGGAGCACTCCGGCATCTCGGGCCGCGCCGCCATCATGGTGGAGTGCACCACCGCCGGGGCCAAGGTCATGTGCGAGCGGGCCATGTACTGGAACGACCGGGGCGCCGGCACCGACACCATCGGCGGCTACTCCGACTAAGTGTCATCGCGAGCGCCAGTTGTCATCGCGAGCGCAGCGAAGCGATCTGAAGGGATTGCTTCGTCGCTCCGCTCCTCGCAATGACCCTGAAAAGGGGTCCCGGGAGGCCGGGGCCTCTTGCTTCAACCGGGGTATAATCATCTTGTCGTTACCATATAAGGAGAAGGGGGTTTCAGGATGATCAATGCATACCGGCACGCGGGCATCGGCGCGGCGGCAAGGACGCGGATGCGCCCGGTCCTGGTCCTGACGATGCTCTCGCTCCTGCTGATAACGGCGTTCCCCGGATCTCAGTGGGAGCATGGCCGGACCCCGTTCCGGCCGGCTCCGCCGCCACGGGGAGCGGCCCCTGGTCGGTCTGCGTCCAGGGTAACTACGCTTACGTGGCCAACGCCTACAGTGATTCGCTGCAGGTCTTCGACGTCTCCGACCCCGCTTCGCCGACCGTTACCGGTTCGGCCGCTACGGGGGACGAACCCTATTCGGTCTGCGTCCAGGGCGGCTACGCCTACGTGACCTGTTTTTACGGCAATGCGCTGCAGGTCTTCGACGTCTCCGACCCGGCCGCGCCCGCCCTCGCCGGCTCGACCACTACGGGAAGCGGCCCCTGGTCGGTCTGCGTCCAGGGCGGTTATGCCTACGTGACCGACTACATGGCCGACGCGCTCGAGGTGTTCGACGTCTCCGACCCCGCCTCGCCTGCCCTTCCGGCTCCGTTGCCACCGGGGACGTCCCCTATTCGGTCTGCGCCCAGGGCGGTTACGCCTACGTGGTCAACACCGGCAGCGACACCCTGCAGGTTTTCGACGTCTCCGACCCCGTCGCGCCTGTCCTTTCCGGCTCCGCCGCCACCGGGAACTCGCCCGCGTCGGTCTGCGTCCAGGGCTGCCATGCCTACGTGGTCGACTTCGGCAGCAACACCTTGCGGGTCTTCGACGTCTCCGACCCCGCCTCGCCCGCCCTTTCCGGCTCCGCCGCCACCGGGAGCAACCCTCATTCGGTATGCGTCCAGGGCGGCTACGCCTACGTCGCCGCTGCCGGCAGTAACGCGCTGCAGACCTTCGACGTCTCCGACCCCGCCGCGCCCGCGCCCTTCGGCTGGGCCGCTGCCGGGAACTTCCCCCGCGCGGTCTGCGTCCAGGGTGAATTCGCCTACGTGGCCAACACCAACGACGGCACGCTGCAGGTCTTCAGCGTCTTCACTTCCGGCAGACCGACCCTGGTCGGCTCCGTTTATACCGGTTATGAGTTCAACTCGGTCTGCGTTCAGGGCGGCTACGTTTATGCGGTCTCTACCGATGGCGACACCATGGTGCTCTTCGTCGTCTCCGACCCGGCCACGCCCCTCTGGGGAGACGTCACCGCCACGGGAAGCATGCCTTCATCGGTATGCGCACAGGGCGGTTACGCCTACGTGGTCAACAGTGATCCCAGTGCTTCGACCCTTCAAGTATTCGACGCCTCCGACCCCTCTTCGCTTGCCCTTACGGGCTCCACCGGCACCGGGCTGATACCTCGTTCCGTCTGCGTACAGGGCAGCTACGCATACGTTGCCCTTTTAAGTGATTCCCTCCAGGTCTTCGACGTCTCCGACCCCACCGCGCCTGCTTCTACCGGCACCGCCGCCGCGGGAGACGGCCCTCAGTCGGTCTGTGTCCAGGGAGGCTACGCCTACCTGGCGGATCGTTACGGCAACACGCTGGATGTCATAGACGTCACCGACCCCGCCAAACCTATCCTGACCGGCTCCGCCGCCACGGGAGAAGAGCCTTGTTCGGTCTGCGTCCAGGGCGGTTACGCCTACGTGGTGGACTATCTGGGCTATAAGCTGGAGGTCTTCGACGTCTCCGACCCCGCCACGCCTACCCTCGCCGGTTCCGTCGCCACGGGAAGACAGCCCGCTTCTTTATGCGTACAGGGCGGTTATGCATACGTGGTGAATCACCTGGATGATACGCTGCAGGTCTTTGACGTCTCCGACCCTACCGTTCCCGTACTTTTCGAATCAGTCGCCACGGATGGGGGCCCTGAGTCGCTCTACGTCCAGGGCAACTACGCCTACGTGATCAACAACCATGACCTTACGATGCAGATATTCAACCTCGCGGAACCTCACAACGTCTCGGCGGCCCCCGCGGACGGCTCCTCCTCGGGCTCTCCCGGCACCCAGGTCACCTACGACCTGACCGTGACCAACACCGGCTGCCTGCCCGACACCGTCTGGCCTTACATCAGCGGCTACGACTGGGCCACCTCGGTCAGCCCGGCCCTGCTCGACCTGGAACCGGGCGCCAGCGGCAGTTTCACCGTCACCGTCAACGTACCCGCGGGGGCGCCGGGCGGCTCGACCGACACGGCGGACGTCACTCTTACCTCGCAGGGCGACCACTCCAAGAGCGCCGTCAGCGTCCTGACCACCACGGCCGACCCCACTATCAGCGCGAGCGCAGGCATAGGCGGCACCATCAATCCCTCGGGGGAAGTGGTGGTGGACTACGGGGCCGACCAGGCCTTCGACATCACCCCGGACGCCGGCTGGCACGTGGACGACGTGCTAGTGGACGGGTCCAGCGTGGGTGCGGTGACGGAATACACCTTCAATGATGTAGTGCCGACCACACCATCGAGGCCTCCTTCGCCTCCGATCTGTCCGTCTGGTACCTGGCCGAGGGCTCCACCGACTGGGGCTTCGACTGCTACGTCTCGGTGGTCAACCCCAACGATGAAGCGGTCAACGTCGAAGCTGACCTACATGACCTCTACCGGGCCGGTGACCGGGCCCACCGTGGACATGCCGGCCATGAGCCAGGCCACCGTGTTCCCCTCAGCCACCCTGGGGGCCAGGGACTTCTCCACCAAGGTGGAGTGCTCAGGCGGCCAGGCCATCAGCGTGGACAGGACCATGTACTGGACCGGAGCCGGCGCCCCCTGCTCCGAAGCCCACTGCGCCACCGGGGTGACCGCCCCCGCTCCGACCTGGTACATGCCGGAAGGCTCCATCTGCCTGGGGCTTCGAGTGCTTTCTGCTCATCCAGAACCCCAACGCCACCTCCACCCAGGCCACCGTCACCTGGATGGTGCAGGGAGGGAGCCCTCAAGAGAACGTCTTCACCGTCCGCGCCAACTCCCGGGCCACCTACAACATGGCCGACTACATCGGGGCGGCAGACGCCTCCATCAAGGTGGAAGCGGACGAACCGGTCATCTGCGAGCGGGCCATGTACCGCGACAACCGCAGAGAGGGCCACGACTCCGGGGGCACCACCACCCCGGCTGTCGACTACTACCTGGCCGAAGGGCTGTACCGGCTTCGGCTTCACCACCTGGGTGCTGGTGCAGAACCCGCAATCCACCCCCACCGATGTCACCATCACCTACCAGGCCGCCTCCGGCCCGGTTAACGGCCCCACCTTCACCATGCCCCCCAACTCGCGAGTGAGCGTGAACGTCAACGACACCACGGCTATCCCCGGGCCCGACCCCTCCTTCTCCACCCGGGTGCACGGGACTCAGCCCCATCATCGCCGAGCGGGCCATGTACTGGAACGGGGGCCCGGATGATGCCCAGGTCTGCCACGACTCCATCGGCCTTTCAGCCGCCCACCGCCAACTGGTACTTAGCCGACGGCCAGACCTCCGAGGGAAGGGAGACCTGGACCCTGGTGCAGAACCCCAACGACACCGCCGGTGAGCGTGAGGATCACCTACCTGACCCCGCACGGCGCGGGCAACGTGGTCAGGCACCGAGACCATCCCGGCCGGCTCCCGCAGCACCTTCAACATGGCCGACCACTCGGGCATCTCGGGACGGGCCGCCATCATGGTGGAGTGCACCACCGGGGCGAGCAAGGTCATGTGTCGAGCGGGCCATGTACTGGAACGACCGCGGCGCCGGCACCGACACCATCGGCGGCTACTCCGACTAGTCACCGGGTCAGCCTTGAAGTTGACGGCGATCAGCAACCGGCGCTCCGTGAGACCGGGGCCTCTTCCTTCAATCGGGGTATAATATCCTTGTCGGCGACTGCGTCGAGGAGACGAAGGGGGCAAGAGGATGATCAACGCATACCAGCACGCGGGCATCGGCGTGCGCGACATCGGAGTCACCTACAAGTTCTACAAGGACAAACTGGGCTTCAAGGTCAAGGCCAACGACGACACCTGCTACCGCAACGAGATGGAGTCGGTCATCGGCGCGGTGGTGGAGATGCGCATCCTCATGGCCGCCAACGCCATGGGCGGGGGCGTCATCGAGCTGTGCGAGCACACCTCCACCAAGCCCCTGGAGCTCGAGCCGCCGGTGCGCTGGGGCGACCTGGGCTTCTTCGAGCTGGGCATCAAGGCCTACGGCCTCGACTCCTTCTTCCTCAACCTGAAGAACCAGGGCGTGGACTTCCTCACCCCGGTGCGCACCATGGAGCTGACCAACGGCGAGGTGCTGCGCTACGCCTACCTGAAGGACCCCGACGGCCTGCTGGTCCAGCTGGTGGAGGAGGACGAAGGACGCCAGGAAGCCGCGGGCGGGCGGCATCCGCCACATCGGCCTGGGGGTCAAGGACATCGAGGCCATGCGCCGTTTCTACAGTGACGCCTTCGGCTACACCGAGGTCGACCACGAGTTCAAGGGGCGCCTGCCCGAGCTGGACGAGGTCACCGGGGGCGAGGAGTTCGAGATGGTGATGCTCCGGCGCCCGGGCGAGGCCGTGGGCTCACTGCCCCTGCTCGACAGCGGGCGGCTGACCCTGGTCCACACGCCCGGCTACAAGGGCCGGCCCATCTTCGAGGACCGCCGCTGGGGCGACCCCGGCATGGTGGAGCTGGCCTTCGACGTCTACGACCTGGCGCGGCACCATGAACGCGGCCATCGGCAAGGGGGCCAGGCCTTACATGGTGCCCACGGTCATGGACATGGGCACCGGCTCGGTGGGCAGCGTCGCCTACGTCCTCGACCCCGAGGGCAACTGCATCGAGATGGTGGAGACGGAGAAGGCCTTCTGGATGAAGCCGGCGACCCTCAACAAGGTGCTGACGCCGCTGATGAAGCTGGGCACCCGCCTCAACATCCTTTAGTCCAATTTGGGGTCAGGCCCCAAATTTACTTAAGTCGAAGCGGGCTGCGAAATCTTCCGTGAAGTAAATTTGGGGCCTGACCCCAAATTGAGAAGGAGGGGGAAGAAGATGAGCGACGAGATCGTCTGGATGTCCGTAGCCGAACTGCTGGAGGCCTACCAGGGTAAGAAGCTTTCGCCGGTGGAGGCGCTGGACGCCTTCATCTCCCGCATCGACGCGCTCAACCCTGAGCTCAACGCCTTCGTCACCCTGGCCCTGGAGCCGGCGCGAGACGCCGCCAAGCGGGCCGAACAGGCCTACGCGGACGGCGACGCCCGCCCCCTGGAGGGCATCCCCTTCGGCGTCAAGGACAACATCTTCACCAAGGACATCAGGACCACCTACGGCTCCACCCTCTACAAGGACTTCGTCCCGGAACAGGACGCCATCGTGGTGGAGCGCATCAAGGCGGCCGGCGCGCTGGTCCTGGGCAAGACCAACATGCCCGAGTTCGGGATGATCGGCATCACCGAGAACCCCCTCTTCGGCAAGACCCGCAACCCCTGGGACCCCGGCAGGACCCCCGGCGGCTCCAGCGGCGGCTCCGCCGCGGCCGTCGCTTCCGGCATGTGCCCCATCGCCCTGGGCAACGACGGGGGCGGTTCCATCCGCATCCCCGCCTCCCTCTGCGGCCTCTTCGGTTTGAAGCCCCACTTCGGCCGGGTCCCCTGGTACCCCCACCTGCCCGGCTGGGACACCATCAACCACGAAGGCGCCCTGACCCGCACGGTTAAGGACACCGCCCTCTTCCTCGACGTCGCCGCCGGCCACTGCCACCGCGACCGCATGTCCCTGCCCGACTATCCCGGGAGCTTCGCCGCGGACATGGAGGGGGGCGTCAAGGGGATGCGCGTCGCCTACAGCCCCGACCTGGGTTACGCCCCCGCCGTCGACCCCGAGGTGGCGGAGGCGGTGCGCGCGGCGGCCTTCTCCTTTGCGGAGATGGGCTGCATGGTGGAGGAGATAGACAACGTCCTCACCACCCCCGAGGCCGACTGGGTGGCGCTGGTGCTCTCCGAGACCATGGCCGCCTTCGAGGACCGCCTGGAGGAATGGAAGCCGCAGGCCTACCCGCTCTACCTCCCCTTCCTGGACCTGGCCGGTATCTTCACCAACAAGGACATCTGCCGGATACAGTTCAACCGCTACAACCTCTGGGAAGAGGTGCGCTGCATCTTCATGCAGTACGACGTGCTGATCACCCCCGCCACCGCGGTGACCGCCTTCGGCATCGATGAGCCGGGCCCCGGCCCCATGGGGCCGACGGAGATCGCCGGCGTGGAGATCGGGCCCACCGGCTGGGTCCCCTTCACCCTGCCCTTCAACTTCACCGGCCAGCCGGCCGCCTCGGTGCCCTGCGGCTTCGACTCGGAAGGGATGCCCATCGGCATGCAGATCGCGGGCAACCTGCTGGAGGAGGCCACGGTGCTGCGCGCCGCCGGCGCTTACGAGGCCGCCCACCCCTGGCGCGGCCGGCGCCCCGCCCTCTAGCCATTGCGAGGAGCGAGCGCCTTATGTCATTGCGAGGAGCGGAGCGACGCGGCAATCTTTAAGATCGCTTCGCTGCGCTCGCGATGACAACTGGCGCTCGCGATGACACTTAGTCGGAGTAGCCGCCGATGGTGTCGGTGCCGGCGCCGCGGTCGTTCCAGTACATGGCCCGCTCGCACATCACCTTCTTGCCCGCGGTGGTGCACTCCACCATGATGGCGGCTCTCCCCGAGATGCCCGAGTGGTCGGCCATGTTGAAGGAGCGGCGGGAGCCCGCCGGGATGGTCTCGGTCTTGACCACGTTGCCCGAGCCGGTGGGGGTCATGTAGGTGATCTCCACGGTGACTGCGGTGGAGTTGGGGTTCTGCACCAGGGTCCAGGTCTCCCGTCCCTCGGAGGTCTGGCCGTCCGCCAGGTACCAGACGGCGTGGGGGGCTGAAAGACCGATGGAGTCGTGGCAGACCTGGCCGTAGTCGGGGCCCCCGTTCCAGTACATGGCCCGCTCGGCGATGATGGGCTGAGAGCCGTGGACCGTGGGTGGAGAAGGAGGGGTCGGGGCCGGGGATAGCCGTGGTGTCGTTGACGTTGACGCTCACCCGCGAGTTGGCGGGCATGGTGAAGGTAGGACCGGCCACCGGGCCGGTGGGGGCCTGGTAGGTGATGGTCGACATCGGTGGGGCTGGCGTTGGGGTTCTGCACCAGCACCCAGGTGGTGAAGCCGAAGCCTGTACACCCTTCCGCCAGATAGTAGTCTTGCAGCCGCGGTGGTGGTGCCCCCGGAGTCGTGGCCCTCCCGCCGTCGAGTCCCTGTACATGGCCCGCTCCGGGATGACAGGCTTGTCCGAGGTCCACCCGGATGGAGGCGTCGGCCGCCCCGATGTAGTCGGCCATGTTGTAGGTGGCCCGGGAGTTGGCGGGGACTGAGAAGACGCTGGTCTGCGGGGAGCCGCCCTGGATCATCCAGGTGACGGTGGCCTGGGTGGAGGCTGGCGTTGGGGTTCTGGATGAGCAGGAAGCACTCGAAGCCCCAGGCAGATGACCCCTCCGGCATGTACCAGGTGGTGGCGGGTGCGGTGACCCCGGTGGCGCAGTGGGCTTCGGAACATGGGGCGCCGGCTCCGGTCCAGTACATGGTCCTGTCCACGCTGATGGCCTGGCCGCCTGTGCACTCCACCTTGGTGGAGAAGTCCCGGGGGCCCAGGGTGGCCGCGGGGAACACGGTGGCCTGGCTCATGGCCGGCATGTCCACGGTGGGCCCGGTCACCGGCCCTGTCGAGGTCATGTAGGTCACCTCGACCTCGACCGCCTCATCGTTGGGGTTGACCACCGAGACGTAGCAGTCGAAGCCCCAGTCGGTGGAGCCCTCGGCCAGGTACCAGGTGGAGAGGTCGGAGGCGAAGGAGGCCGCGATGGTGTGGTCGGCAACTGACATCATTGAAGGTCGTATTCCGTCACCGCCCCCACGCTCGCCCCGTCCACGAGCACGTCGTCCACGTGCCAGCCGGCGTCCGGGGTGATGTCGAAGGCCTGGTCCAAGCCGTAGTCCACCTGCACCGCGCCGGAGGGGGTGATGGCGCCGTTCGCCCCGGCGGAGGCGGTGATGGTGCGGGTGGCCTGGGTGACGGTGAACCCTCCCGCCAGAGTGCCGGTCTGGGCGTCGGGGTTGATGACCACAACGTCCCATGCCCCCGCGGCCGCCATGTCCAGGTCGAAGTCGCAGGTGATCTTGGAAGCCGAGACCACCGTCACGTTGTCCGCCGCGATATCGGCCTGCCCGGCCTTCCTCAACAGTACCTGCGCCCCGGCCCGGAAGTCCGCCCCGGCCAGGTCGGTGACGCTCACCGACCCGTCGTTCTCCCCGGTCGCGGGGGTTGATGGAGCCCGGGGTCGGAGCCCCGTCGAACGCCGCGAAGCCTGTGCATATCCTGCTGCCTATCACCCAGAAACTGCCGCCGGCGTAGAGGGTGGAGCCGGAGACCTCCAGGTCCGTGACGCTGTTGTTCATGTTGGGGTTCCAGGTAGTGGGGTCGCCGTAAGCGGCCGAGGCGGGATCGGCGTCGACGGCGGCGATGAAGTTGCGGGTGTAGGGAGTGCCCGAGCTCACTTTCAGCCTGTTGAAAGCGCCCCCGGCGTAGAGGGTGGAGCCGTCGCTGGACAGGGCGACGGCTAAGACGTTGTTGTCCGCGTCGGGGTCGAAGGCGTTGGGGTTGCCCGTGGCCGTGTCGACGGCGGCCAGGCGGTTGCGCAGGTAGGGGCCTCCCGAGCCCCCCTGTATGGTGGAGAATTGGCCTCCCACGTATAGGATGCTCCCTGAGAGCGCCATGTCACTGACGATGTTGTTCGGCTTAGGGTCCCAGGGGGTGGGGTTGGCGTTCACCGTGTCGATGGCCGCCAGGTAGTTACGGAGGTAAGGGCCGCTTGAGCTTCCCTGTATCTGGGTAAAGCTCCCGGCGGCGTAAAGGGTAGAGCCGGAAAGGACAAGGGAATTGACGTAGTTGTTCACGTTGGGGTTCCAGGTGGTGGGGTTGGCGCCGGCCGTGTCGATGGCGGCGATACGGTTGCGGGGGTAGGGGCCTCCCGAAGCGCCTGTTATGCTGGAGAAAGCCCCCCCGGCGTAGAGGGTGTTGCCATCGCCGGTAAGGGCCAGGGTGAAGACGGTGTTGTCCGCGCCGGGGTTGAAAGAGGTGGGGTTGCCGTAGCCTGGCGAGGCGGGGTCAACCCCGATGGCGGCGATGTAGTTGCGGACATAAGGGCCGCCGGAGTGTCCCTGTATATTGCTGAACGCCCCCCCGGCGTAGATGATTGAGCCGTCCAGCACCAGGTCGTTGACGCCAAAGTCCGGCGCGGGCGACCAGTCGGTGGGCAGGCCGGTGGCGGCATCTATGGCCGCCAGGTTGGTCCGGAGCACGCCGCCGATGGAGGTCAGGTCGCCCCCCACGTAGACGGTGGAGCCGTCACCGGACGCGGCGATGGCCAGGACGACGTTGTTGGCGTAGGCGGCCAGGCCGGTGGGGTTGGCGGTGGCGGCGTCGATGGCCGCGAAGTACCGGCGGGTGTAGGGGCCGCCCGATGCCCCCTGGATGGTGTCGAAGTAGCCCCCGGCGTACAGAGTGGAGCCGTGGAGGGCGAGCGAGTAGACCGAGCCGTTCATGTCGGGGTTCCACGCGGTGGGGTTGCCGTAGCCGGGAGAGGCGGGGTCGGCGTCGATGGCCGCCAGGTAGTGGCGCGTGTAGGGGCCGCCCGATGCCCCCTGGATGGTGCCGAAGTTCCCGCCGGCGTAGAGGGTCTTGCCGTCGGCGGAGAGGGCCAGGGCGGGGACGGTGTTGCTCATGCCGGGGTTCCAGGAGGTGGGGTTGGCGTTCACCGTGTCGATGGCCGCCAGGTAGTTGCGGGTGTAGGGGCCGCCTGAGCCTCCCTGGATCTGGGTAAAGCTTCCTGCGGCGTAAATGGTGGAGCCGGAGAGGACCAGGGCGCTGACGGAGTTGTTCACGTTGGGGTTCCAGGTAGTCGGGTTGGCGCTGGCCGTGTCGATGGCGGCGATGCAGTTGCGGGGATAGGGGCCTCCAGAAGTGCCTGTTATGCTGGAGAAGGCCCCCCCGACGTAGAGGGTGTTGCCGTCGCCGGTGAGGGTCAGGGCCATCACCCCGTTGTTCACGCCGGGGGTCCAGGGCAGGGGATTGCCGTAATTGGGCGAGGCGGGATCGGAGTTGATGGCCGCGATGTTGGCGTAGTTGTAAGGGCCGCCCGAGGTCCCCTGGATGCTGGTGAAGATGCCCCCGATGTATAGCGTTGAGCCGTCGCCCGACAGGGCCAGTGCGTAGACGGTGTTGTTCACGTTGGGTTTGAAGGCGGAATCCAGCGTGCCGTCGGGCAGGATGTGGGCGAGGCGGTTGACGGCCGTTCCCCCTACGTAGAAGAAACCACCCCCGATATACCAGCCTCCGCCGCCGTCGGGGATGACCACCTGGATCCTGCCTATCACCTCGGGATAGACGGCCGGCGGGAGCCCGGTGGAGGTGTCCAGCGGGACGCCGAAGCCGGTGTTGGGCCCGACGTAGTTGAACGTGCCGCCCATGTAGGTGGTATCCCCGTCGCTCTGGATGGCGGTTACGTAACCGTCGGTAGTCCAGTTGCCCAGGTTGGGCACAGCGCTGGGGTCGGCCGCCCGGGCCTCCCGCGTCCCACCCCAGGGCCCGGGAAGGGCGCAGAGCGAGAGCGCCAGCAAGGCGACGAGCGCCGCCGCAAGAATCTGATACTTGACGTGCCGCATGGATCTCATTACAACCCCCTTCGTCGCGTCCCCAACAACGACCACCTCAATTCTACCACCTAAATTTGGGGTCAGACCCCTTTTTCGGATCACGTGTTGCAGCAAGCGATGTGTTGTCGAATTATCCGAAAAAGGGGTCTGACCCCAAATTTAGTTAATTGACACCCACGCCCGCCGTTTAATATCATTTCCCTACACAAACGGCTATCTCACACCTTCTTCGCAGCACCGTCGCACCGCCTTCGTCCGCCGACGGGCATTTCCGGAATGCCCGTGCGCAACGTAAAGGAGGGACTATGACCGCGAAGAGAGAGCCCCGCATCCTGGCCATCGACGCCGGCGGCACCATGACCGACACCTTCATCATCGACGCGGCCGGTGAGTTCGTGGTGGGAAAGGCCCAGACCACGCCGGACGACGAATCCGAGGGCTTCCTCAGCTCGTCCACCGACGCCCTCGCCTACTGGGACACGACCGTCGGCGAGGCCTTCCCCAGCCTGGTCACCGGCATCTACTCCGGCACCACCATCCTCAACAAGCTCCTGCAGCGCCAGGGGCGCAAGGTGGGGGTGCTGGTCTCCCGGGGCATGGAGGACTACTTCAAGCTGGAGATCGGGCGAGCAGACCTACCTCGGCTACTCCTACGCCGACCGCCTGCACGTCATCACCCACCAGCACAACGAGCCCCTCGTCCCGCGCTACCTCATCCGCGGCGTGCCGGAGCGCATCGACACCTTCGGCGACACCGCCATCCCCTTGAACGACGAGGCGGCCCGCAAGGCCATAGCGGAACTGCTCGACGAAGGGGTGGAGTCCATCTGCGTCAGCTTCCTCTTCTGCTACCGCAACCCCGCCCACGAGTACCAGGTCAAGGACGCTGGCCGAGGAGGTCATGCGGGAGAAGGGGCGTGGAGGTGCCCATCTACCTCTCCTCCGACTACTACCCCGTCCGCGGCGACTTCCCCCGCCTCAACACCCTGGTGGTGGAGGCCTTCGTGGCCGAGCCCTCGCGCAAGCAGATGAAGCTCATCGACGGCCGGGTGAAGGGAGAAGGGCGCCCACTTCGACCTGCGCATCATGGCCTCCCACGGCGGCACCATCTCCTACGAGGCCAAGGAACTGGCGCGCACCCTCATCTCCGGCCCCATCGGCGGGGTCATCGGCGCGCGCTGGCTGGCGGAGAAGATCGGGCTGGAGAACGTCTTCTGCGCCGACATCGGCGGCACCTCGCTGGACCTGGCCGTCATCACCGGGGGCGAGTACGACGTCAAGCCCTACCCGGACATCGCCCGCACCCTCCTGGCCATCCCCCTGGTGGAGACGGACTCGGTGGGCTCGGGCACCGGCTCCTACATCCGCATCAACCCCTCCTCCAACCGCATCGAGATCGGCCCCGACTCGGCCGGCTACCGCATCGGCACCTGCTGGCCGGAGGGTGGGGTGGACGTCTCCACCATCACCGACTGCAACGTGGTGCTGGGCCTGCTCAACCCCGACTACTTCCTGGGCGGCGACATCAAGCTGGACAAGGACATCGCCTTCCGCACCCTCGAGGAGCAGGTGGCCAAGCCGCTGAAGATCGACGTCTACGAAGCGGCGGCCGGGGTGGTGGAGCTCTTCGAGGAGTCCCTCAAGAACGAAGTGCTGGCGCGCATCCTGGGCAAGGGCTACGCGCCCGTCAACTACAGCCTGCTCTGCTACGGGGGAGGCGGGCCCCTGCACGTGGGCGGCATCGCCGAAGGCCTCAACTTCGAGAGCGTCCTCGTCCCCACCTGGGCGGCGGGCTTCTCCGCCTTCGGCTGCGCCTGCTCGGAGTTCGAGTACCGCTACGACGCCTCCATCGACCTGCCGATGCTGCCCGGCATGCCCCCCGAGGTCTACGAGGGGGTGGCGGCGATGATCAACGCCAAGGTGGCCACCCTGCGCGAGAAGGTCATCGAGGAGTTCGCCAAGAGCGACTTCGAGGAGAACGACATCAGGTTCTGCGTCTACATGCGCATGCAGTACCTGGGCCAGCTGCGCGACCTGGAGGTCAAGACGGACAAGGAATGGATAGACGGCGCCGCGGGCATGCAGGAGCTCATCGACTCCTTCGAGGACCTCTACGGCAAGGTCTACGCCCGGGCCGCCAAGTCCCCGGAGCTGGGGTACCTCCTGCCCACGGTGATCGTCTCGGGCACGGTGGAAGTGGAGAAGCCGTCCCTGCCCTCGAGGCGCTCCGGGCGAGGAGCCGCCGGCCGCCGCGAGCAAGGGGGAGCGGGACGTCTACTGGCGAGGACGGCTGGATCAAGGCCTCCATCTGGGAGATGGGCGAGATGGCCGCGGGCAACCGCATCGCCGGCCTGGCCATCGTCGAGAGCCCCTCCACCACCCTGGTGGTGCCGCCCGGCGCCTCGGCCTACCTGGACGAGCACATGATCTTCCACCTGACGTTCGAAGCCGAGGATAAGGGGGTGCCGGCATGAGCGACTACCTGCCCAAGCAGACCGAAGAGACCCTGGAGGCGCACCGAGCCCATCGGCTGGGACGGCAAGACCCTGAAGGAGATGCTCGAGGAATCGGAGCGCCTCTTCGCCGAGACCGGCAGCTACTGCGGCATGACCGAGCTCCCCATGCAGAGCGACGACCCCATCCACTACGAGAAGATCTTCGCCAAGCTGCGCGGCGGCCTGGTCAACGCGCGGGAGACGGCCATGAACATCTCGGCCTCCCCCATCGTGTCGGAGATCGGCGAGCTCTGCTTCGCCCTCTACACCCCGGAGGGCGACTCGGTGGCCCTCTCCACCGGCATCATCGTGCACGTGCACACCATGTCCGACGCCATCAAGTTCATGGTGCGCTCGGACTACGAGTACAACCCGCGCATCCGCCCCGGCGACCTCTTCTCCAACAACATCCCCAAGATCGGCGACGTGCACAACTCCGACGTGCAGACCTTCGTGCCCATCTTCTGGGAGGACGAACTGGTGGGCTGGGCCGGCGGGGTGACCCACGTCACCGACATCGGCGCCTCCACCCCGGGCAACGTCCCGGTGGGGCCCATCTCCTCCTACGAGGACGGCCTGGCGCTCACCGCCAACAAGATCGGCGAGAACGACATCGTCTTCCGCGACCACGAGATCCGCTGCGAGATGGGCGTGCGCACCCCCATGTTCTGGACGCTGGACGAGCGCACCCGCATCGCCGGCTGCCACATGATCCGCGACGCGGTGGAGCGCATCATCACCGACGAGGGCATCGACACCTTCAAGCACTTCATCCGCGAGGCCATCGAGGAAGGGCGGCGCACCTTCATCCGGCGCGTCAAGGAGATGGCCGTCCCCGGCAAGTACTTCGCCCCCAGCTTCATCGACCTGCTCTTCAAGGGCGAGAAGGGCCTGCCCGACTACGCGGCCATCGACACCCTCTCCCACGCGCCGCTGGAGCTGACCATCGGCGCGGGCGGCGAGTTCCACATCTCCTTCGACGGGGCCAGCAAGTGGGGCTACCACTCCTTCAACTGCCCGCCCTCGGCCCTGCAGGGGGCCATCTGGGTGCTGCTGACCCAGACGGTCATCCCCAACGACAAGGTCAACGACGGCGCCTACCTGGCCACCTCCCACGACTTCCCGCCCTTCACCCTGGCCAACCCGGTGGTGAAGGAAGCCGCCACCGGCGCCGCCTGGGGCTTTCTCATCCCCGGCTTCACCGGCCTGATCCGGTCGCTCTCGCGCAGCTTCTACGCCCGCGGCTACGTGGAGGAGGTCCTCTCCAGCTACGGCATGACCATGAACGCCATGCAGGGCGGGGGCAAGGACCAGTACGGCCGCGACACCGGCATCCTCAACTTCGAGGTGTCCTGCCAGGGAGTGGGGGCGCGCGGCGCTGGCGGACGGGGCCGACTACTGCGCCGCCATGTGGAACCCGGAGGGCAACCTGGGGGACGTGGAGGTGTGGGAACTGCTCATCCCCTTCCTCTACCTGGGGCGCGCCGTCAAGCCCAACTCGGCCGGCATGGGCAAGTACAGGGGAGGCAGCGGCTACGCCTCCCTCTACTCCGTGTGGAAGACCCCCGACCTGGTCATGCAGAACTGCGGCGACGGCAACGTCTTCCCCAGCCCGGGCCTTTTCGGGGGATACCCCTCCGCTTCGGGCTACCGGCATAACGTGCTAAACACCGACCTGCTGCAGCGCTTCGCCGACAAGCAGCCCTACCCCTCGCGCGAGGACGACACCGCCGACTCGGAGATCCTCCGGCTCGTCAACGGCGAGCACCTCTTCGACACGCGCACCCTCAACTACCCCTACCGCTTCAACCACGGCGACATCTACTACTCCGTCTACCGCGGCGGCGGCGGGCTGGGCGACCCGCTGGAGCGCGATCCCGGGCTCATCGAGAACGACCTCAACGGCAACTTCATCCTGCCCCGCTACGCCGAGAAGGTCTTCGGCGCCGTGGCTTCGCGTGAGCCGGGCGGGCTCTGGAAGGTGGACGGGAGCAAGACGGAAGACAAGCGGGCCGAGTTGAAGAACGAGCGCAGCAAGCGGGCCATGCCCGTGGCCGAATTCCTGTCCCTGGAGCGCGAGCGCGTGATGGCCGGCCGCCTGGCCCCTGAAGTGCGGATCATGTACAACCAGTCCATGGACCTCTCCGCCCGCTGGGGCAAGGGTTTCCGCGAGTTCTGGAACCTGCCGGACGACTTCCACTTCTCGGAAGCCGAGAGCGTGGAATAGAGAGGAGGGGTGGAGATGACTCAATACGACCGCGAAACGCTGGAACTGCTCATCGACGGCAAGCTGCCCTGGAACGACGTCAAGCGCATCATGAGCGCCTTCAAGGACCCGGACCGCTTCGACAAGTACGTGGAGATACTCTCGGACCGGGTGCCCTGGGACGACCGCATCCTGCTCCCCCTCGGCCTGCACCTCTTCATCGTGGAGAAGGCGGACGGCTCGCGCGTGGTCAAGTGCGACTGCGGCTACGAGTTCGGGGACTACCACCAGAACTGGAAGCTCACCGCCCTCATCTACGTGCGGGACTCGGAGGAGAAGCTGCAGGAGATCTACCCGCCGCTGATGCACTCCAAGCCCTCCTGGATACAGCTGCGCGAGTACTTCTGCCCGCGCTGCCGCGCCCAGCTGGAGGTGGAGGCGGTGCCGCCCGGGTATCCTCCCATCTTCGACTTCCAGCCCGACCTGGAGACCTTCTACCGGGAGTGGCTCGGCCGCGACCTCTAAATTGAAATTGGGGTCAGACCCCAATTTTATGACCCCAATTTTACCGGGCAGCCTCAACGCCGGCGGGCAGCTGGCATGATAAGATTAGAAGGTGTGCGCGAGCGCGCTCTGTCCACCTTTTCATGGGTCAGAACGGCTCGCTTGGACGCGAACGGCATAGGGGACTCCGGGATGGACCCCGAGCAGCAAAGAAGGAGGTTGCCGCATGAGCCGCAAGAGGAGTACCGGGATCCAAAGGATAAAGGGCAACTACCGCGTCGCGCTGTCGGTCTGGCTGGCCGTCGCCTGCGTGGCCTTCGTGCTGCTGCCGGCAGGGCCGGCCGGCGCTGACATCTCCGGCGTGACCATCACCGAGTACGGCGGCCTGACCTCGGGCAGCGGCCCGACCATCATCGCGGCGGGTCCCGACGGGGCCATGTGGTTCACCGAGAACTGGGGCAACCGCATCGGGCGCATCGCCATGAGCGGCACCGTTACCGAGTACAGCGCGGGAATCAGCGCCAGCAGCGGCCCCTACGGCATCGCGGCTGGTCCCGACGGGGCCATGTGGTTCACGGAACAGAGCGGCAATCGCATCGGCCGCATCGACATGAGCGGCAACGTCACCGAGTACAGCACCGGCATAAGCGCCGGCAGCGGCCTCAATTACATCGCGGCGGGTCCCGACGGGGCCATGTGGTTCACGGAATACTTCGGCAGCCGCATCGGCCGCATCGACATGAGCGGCAACGTCACCGAGTACAGTGCCGGCATGACCCCCAGCAGCTTTCCCAACGGCATCGCGGCCGGTCCCGACGGGGCCATGTGGTTCTCGGAAGGCAACGGTAAGCGCATCGGGCGCATCGACATGAGCGGCACCATCACCGAGTACGGCGGCTTGACCGTATGGCCCGAAGGCATCGCGGCGGGTCCAGACGGGGCCATGTGGTTCACGCAATGCGGCGGCGGGAACGAAGGCATCGGGCGCATCACCATGGGCGGCACCGTCACCGAGTACGACACGGGCCTGACCGTAGGCAGCGAGCCCTTTGGCATCGCGGCGGGTCCAGACGGGGCGGTGTGGTTCGCGGAGATGAACGCGGGCAACGGCAACCGCATCGGGCGTATCGACATGAGCGGCAGTATAACCGAGTACGGCACGGGCATAACCGCGGCCAGCAGTCCCTGGGGAATCGCCGCCGGTCCCGACGGGGCCATGTGGTTCCCGGAGATGCTAATGGCAACCAGCATCGGGCGATTGGTAGATTGACTTCTCCGTCACCTACAACGGCAACACCAACACCGGGAGGGTCCGTCCCGGTGGACGCCACCGCCTACCATATCACGGCGACACCGTCACGGTCCTGGGTAACACCGGCGGCCTGGTCAAGACCGGTTACACCTTCGCCGGCTGGAACACGGCCGCCAACGGCAGCGGCACCAGCTACTCCCCCGGCGACACCTTCGCCATCGGCTCGAGCAACGTGACCCTGTACGCCCAGTGGACCGAGAACACCTACTCGCGTCACCTACAACGGCAACACCAACACCGGGGGCAGCGTCCCCACGGATGCCACCAGCTACCACACCACCGACACCGCGACGGTCCTGGGCAACACCGGCACCCTGGTCAAGACCGGCTACACCTTCGCCGGCTGGAACACGGCCGCCAACGGCAGCGGCACCAGCTACACGGGCGGCGACACCTTCGCCATAGGCACCAGCAACGTGACCCTCTACGCCCAGTGGACCGCGAACGATTACTCCGTCACCTACAACGGCAACACCAACACCGGGGGCAGCTGTCCCGGTGGACGGGAACACCTACCACATCACCGACACCGTCACGGTCCTGGGCAACACCGGCACCCTGGTCAAGACCGGCTACACCTTCGCCGGCTGGAACACGGCCGCCAACGGCAGCGGCACCAGCTACTCCCCCAGCGACACCTTCGCCATGGGTTCAGAGCAACGTGACCCTGTACGCCCAGTGGACCGAGAACACCTACTCCGTCACCTACAACGGCAACACCAACACCGGGGGGTCCGTCCCCACGGATGCCACCAGTATACCACACCACCGACACCGCGACGGTCCTGGGCAACACCGGCACCCTGGTCAAGACCGGCTACACCTTCGCGCGGCTGGAACACGGCCGCCAACGGCAGCGGCACCAGCTACACGGGCGGCGACACCTTCGCCATAGGCACCAGCAACGTGACCCTCTACGCCCAGTGGACCGCGAACGATTACTCCGTCACCTACAACGGCAACACCAACACCGGGGGCAGCGTCCCGGTGGACGGGAACACCTACCACATCACCGATACCGTCACGGTCCTGGGCAACACCGGCACCCTGGTCAAGACCGGTTACACCTTCGCGGCTGGAACACGGCCGCCAACGGCAGCGGCACCAGCTACTCCCCCGGTGACACCTTCGCCATGGGTTCAGAGCAACGTGACCCTCTACGCCCAGTGGACCGAGAACACCTACTCCGTCACCTACAACGGCAACAGCAACACCGGGGGGTCCGTCCCCACGGACGCCACCGCCTACCATACCGGCGATACCGCGACGGTCCTGGGCAACACCGGCACCCTGGTCAGGACCGGCTACACCTTCTCAGGCTGGAACACGGCCGCCAACGGCAGCGGCACCAGCTACACCGGCGGCGACACCTTCGCCATAGGCACCAGCAACGTGACCCTCTACGCCCAGTGGAATCCGGTGATAACCGCTTCCTCAGGCCCCAACGGAAGCATCAGCCCGACCGGCCAGGTCGTCGTTGACTACGGCGCCGACCAGGCCTTCACCATTACCCCGAACACGGGCTACCACGTAGCCGACGTTCTGGTTGATGGAGCGTCGGTGGGGCCCGTGTACACCTACACCTTCTCGACCGTGGTCACCGGCCACACCATCGAGGCCGCTTCGCCTTCGCCTCCGACGCCTACACCTGGTTCCTCCCTGAGGGTTCCACCGACGGGGGCATGGAGACCTGGATACTGGTGGCCAACCCCAACCCCGGTCCGGTCACCGTGGACCTCGTCTTCGACACGGGTGCAGGGAGAAGTGGCCCTGCCGGAGCTGGCGGGCCTGGTCCTCCCGGCTGGAGAGCCGCACGTCCTTTAACGTCACCTCTTACGTCACCACCTACGACCTGGCCACGCGGGTCATCTCCTACGGGGCGCCGGTCGACTGTGAGCGTTCCACCTACGGAAACGGCCGGGCCTGGGGCACCACCTCTGCCGGCTTCCCCGGGGCCGCCAATGCCGTGGTGCATGGCGGAGGGTTCTACCAATGGGGGCATGCAGACCTACATCCTGGTGGAGAATCCGGGCGAGGCCCCGGCCGAGGTCACATTGAAGTTCCTCACCGGCGCAGGCGAGGTGGCGGGGCCCACCGACACCATGCCCGCCCACACCCGCGCAACCTTCCTGGCCAACGACTGGGTCACTTCATACGACGTCTCTACCGAGGTGACCTCGAACAACCCCGTGGTCTGCGAACGGGCTACCTACGGGGGCCCGGGAAGGGGTTGGGCCTGGGGCACCTGCTCCACCGGCTCACCCATGGCTTCGGCCCAGTGGTACGCGCCCGGCCTGAACGCCGCCTTCAGCCCCTGGCTGCTCATAGCCAACCCCAACGACACCGCCGCCTCTATAGACATCAAGTATTACACCGGCTCGGCCGAGGTGCAGGGGCCTCAGGCGGTCGTGTCCGCCCGCTCCCGCGCCACCTTCAACGTCAACGACACCCTGTCCGGGGTCTACGCCTCGGCGGTGATCACCTCGAGCGGGGCCGAGGTGGTATGCGAATGGGCCGAGTACGCCCCCGACTGGAGCTGGGGCGCCTCCTCCCAGGCCTCCCCCTTCGCCTCCGGCTACGCCTTCCTCACCGAGGGCTCCACCGATGGGGGCATGCGCACCCTGGTGACCATGTTCAACCCGACGGATGCCGACGTGACCGCCGATCTCAGCCCTGTACACCGGCTCGGTCATGCTCACTCCGGCCAGCCTGCAGGGCTTGAGCGTCCCCGCCAAGGGCACCTTCGTCGTCTACCTCAACGACTACGTCACCACCTACGACGTCTCCACCGAGGTCAAGGCGGACGGGCCGCTGGTGGTCAAGCGCACCACCACCTGCACCGACTCGGGCTGTTGCACCGCCTCCGGCTCGCCTGCCGTCCTCCACTGACGCGCATCATAAGTCCTTTTACGGCGCAGGGGATTATAATCTAGGGGCGGGAGGGGAGCCCTGCAGACCAGGTTCGAGAGAACGGAGAACGGACATGATAGACAACACCCTGGATAAACTGCGCGCGCTGCGGGAAGAGCTCACCGGCGTGTTCCTCGAACGCCCCGAGGTCATCGAGGGCATCCTCTACGCCATCGTCTCCGGCAAGCACGTGCTGCTGCTGGGGCCGCCCGGCACCGCCAAGTCCATGCTGGCCGACCGCGTCTGCCGCCACCTCGAGGGCGCCGACTACTTCCAGTGGCTGCTCACCCGCTTCACCACCCCGGAGGAGATCTTCGGCCCCATCAGCCTGCGCGGCCTGGAGAACGACCGCTACGAGCGCGTCTACGCGGGCCGCCTGCCCGACGCCCACATCGCCTTCCTGGACGAGATCTTCAAGGCCAACTCGGCCATCCTCAACGCCCTGCTCTCCCTCATCAACGAGCGCGTCTTCTTCAACGGCGACGAGGCCGTCAGCGTGCCGCTCATCTCGCTCATCGGCGCCTCCAACGACCTGCCCGAGGAGGAGGAGCTGGCCGCCCTCTACGACCGCTTCCTCATGCGCTTCGTGGTGGACTACATCGAGGACGAGGGCGATTTCAAGCGCATGCTCCAGCTGGAAGACACCCAGCCCGCCCTGCGCCTCACCCTGGACGAGCTGAACGCCCTGCGCGCGGAACTCGCCGCCGTCGAGGTGCCCGATTACGTCCTCGACCTCCTCTACCGCCTCCGCTCCGCCCTGCGCCGCGAGGGCATCTTCGCCTCCGACCGCCGCTACCGCGAGTCCCTGGACATCGTGCGCGCCGCCGCCCTGCTGGCCGGCCGCCGCGCCGTGGAGGACGAGGACCTCTTCGTCCTGCGGCACATCCTCTGGCAGGACCCCGAGCAGATAACCACCGTGGCCGAGATGATCTTCGACTCCATCAACCCCCTGGAGCGCCAGGCCGAGATGCTGCTGGAGCAGGCCGAGGACATCGCCCGCCTGGCCATGCGCGACTTCGACGACGAGGAGGAGAGCTCCCGGGCCGGCCTGGAGGCGCACTCCAAGCTGAAGAAGATCAACGAGTCCCTGCACCGCCTGACCGTCCGCTCCCAGGAAGAGGAGCGCCCCACCGCCCGGCTGACGGAGATACGCGGCCGCATCGAGAAGGTGCACAACCGCGTCCTCGACCACTGCCTGGGCCTGGAGCGCGAGATCGACCAGGAATTCTCCAAGCAGGGCCTGCAGCGCGGCGGTTGCGCGTAGCCATGGCCTACGCTCCCCAGCCCCTTCCTCCTTCGCACCCACCGCGACGAGATGCGGGAGGACCCCGGCCGCCACGCCGTGGTCAGCGACTACTTCGACCGCACCGCCTACGCCTCCATCCTGGCCGAGTCCCCTTTCCTCGAAGAGGCCATCGCCACCATCAGCGAGGGGTTCCGGCCCTTCCCGCAGTTCCTGCAGGACCTCTTCACCGCCTTCTTCCGCCACACCATCATCCTGCGGGAATACCACGAGGTGGAACGGCGCTTCCGCTTCAACCTGGCCCTGCTGGGCGACTTCACGGTGAGCAAGCCTTTCCTGAAGATGCACGAGCTGACGGTGTTGAACGAACACATCTCCATGCTGGCGGCCACCATCACCGCGGAAGAGATCATGAGCCGGTTCACCGAGCCCGAGATCAAGGAGAAGGAAGGCGTGGCGCGCGCCGAAGAGATGCTGCGCGAGACGGAGCTCAACATCGAGCTGATCGAGGACCTCTTCCAGCAGTCCGAGGACCCCGAGGAGAGGGAGCGCCTGGAGAACCTCAAGGAGAGCCTGGAGGAAGAGGCGGACAAGCTGCGCCAGGACACGCAGGACACCCCGGTCACGAGCGGCGATGACGCCCGGGAGGGGGGTGAGGGCGGAGAGGAGAAGCCCCAAAGGGAACGCTCCAGCTCCAGCGAGGCCATGAACCAGGCCTTCGAGGAAGCCGCCCGCAAGTTCGACCAGAGCAGTTCCGAGATGGTGCACTGGGGCGACAGCCCGGGGACGCCGTCCCGCCTCGACCCCACCCAGCGCCTCGACCTGGCCCTGAAGATGAAGGACTCCGACCGCCTGCGCCAGCTGCTCAAGCTGATGGGGCGCTTCCGCATGGCCGCCATCAGCGCCCACAACGAGCGCATGCGCCACGGGGTGGACGAGGTCTACGAGATAGAGTGCGGGGCGGACCTGGCCCGCCTCATCCCCGCCGAGATGTCCATGCTGGCCAACCCCCTGCTGAAGAAGGACTTCTTCCGCCGCTACCACGAGCGGCGCCTGCTCTGCTACCACCTGCGCCACAACGATCCGGGCGAACGCGGCCCCCTGGTGGTGCTCATCGACGTCAGCTACTCCATGCACGGCGTCAAGGAGCTGTGGGCCAAGGCGGTGGCCCTGGCCCTGCGCGAGCTGGCCTGGCGCAAGAAGCGCCACTGCGCTGTCATCGAGTTCGGGGCGCGCGACGACCCCCTGCTGGTGCTGCGTTTCCCGCCCGGCCTGGAGCGCGTGGACGACGTGGTGCGCATGGCCGAGTACTTCCTGGGCGGCGGCACCGACTTCGTCAAGCCCATGGAGGCGGCGCTCGAGATCCTGCGGACCAGGGACTATCGCGAGGCCGACGTGGTGATGATCACCGACGGCGACTCGCCCCTGGAGCGCCCCTGGGTGGAGGCGCTGAAGCGGGAGAAGAAGCGGCTGGGCTTCAACCACTACACCATCCTCACCGACGTGGGCCACTCCACCACGCGCTACGTGGGCATGTTCTCCGACGAGATCATCCGCGTCTCCGACCTCAGCGTGGAGGGCGCCAACACCGTCTTCTCCTCCCTCCCCTTCTAGATGGGGTCAGGTCTCTACTTTTGAATTTCCTTCCATAATTTACCATCCGGATTTCCTCGCTCCTTAAGGATGCGGCTCACCGTTGAGTGATTCAGCCCTAGATGACTCGCGATCTCCTTCTGACTATAGCCGTACAGCAGAAAAGCGGCTCTGTATCCTGGCGTTTCGGGCCTCCCGGAAGTGTCTGTCGCGAGCTTCGGCAAACAGGCTGTCCAGGGTCGGCCGGTTGAAGAAACGCTCCTTCCTGGATATCTCCTCGTCGTCCATCTTCCCACTGACAGCGACCTCCTCCGCGGCCGCCTTGACGAAGGTCTTGCTGCCCGCCGCGACTGCCTTCTCCAGGTAATCCGGCTCCTCTTCGTTCAATCCCTGCTTTGTGAAGCCCCTGAACATCCTGCGCGCAATCGATGGATCCGGTGAGAGGCATTCAAGCACGTGACCCGCGTCGAGAAAACCCGGGCAGCCCTTCTTCCCCATCATGTATCCGTAACTGCTCCAGGTGTAGGCCGACGCACTCCTGACGATGCCCGCCTTAACCGGATTCAAGACGATATAGCGAGCCGCGGCCAGCAGGTATCTTTCCTCCTCGATCAGATAGGCCTTGAACCTGCCCTGGAAGAGAGGCCCGCATCTGTCGTGCCTCTCGTTGTACCACTGGGCGTAAGTGCTCTTGAGGTTCTGCATGCCTCGTGAGAGGTTGCCGAACGGGGTCTTGAACAGCAGGTGGTAGTGGTTGTCCATAATGCAATAAGCATAGAACACGAAGCCGTACTTCTCGCTCGCCGCGATCATCCTCTTCAGGACGGCTTGCTTGTCGCTTATCATCCGGAAGATATCCTTCTTCTCGATTCCCCTGTCGGTCACGTGATACAAGGCTTCGGGGAACTCGATCCTCAATGGCCTTGCCATTCCGCTGCTTTCCTCCTTTCCGTGCCGTATCATCCCTCTTCGATCAGATCCGGGCTTATCTCACATCATATTATAGTTATATATCTTATACTTTTAAATACTATCTTCCCGATCTGTTCAGAGGAGAAGCCGGAAGGAACGCGGCTGGGACATCCGGGGAAACGCAGGGAACAGTCTCGTTATGCCAGAACGGGACTTGCCTGATTGGCAGATACTGGAAGGAAATTCAAGATTAGAGACCTGACCCCATTACAGGGATTGGAGGAAGGTGAGGGCGAACTCGCCGCTGGCCTCCGGGCCGTTGCCGGTGATGATGCGGCCGTCCACCTCCACGCTGGCCCCGGTGTACTCGGCGCCGTTCTTGTCGAGCTCGCGCGACATGGAATAATAGACCGTGGCCCGGCGCCCCTCGAGCACCCCCGCGCGGGCCAGGATGACCGGCGCCAGGCAGATGGCCCCGACGACCTTGTTCTCCTTCACCGCCTCGACGGCGATGTTGCGGGCGTCCTCCAGGTTGTAGAGGGTCTCCGCGCCCGGGCCGCCGATGAAGACCACCGCGTCGTAGTCGTCGATCGACACCTCGCTGAGCAGCACGTCCGGGGTGACCGAGGTGCCCGAGACCCCCACGGCCGCGGCATGGTCCCGCGTGGCCACGGCGAACTGGCACCCGGCCTGGGACAGGGCGTCACGCACGGTGGTGAACTCCTTGTCCTGGAAATCGATCTGGGGGACGACGATCAGGACCTTCTTCCCGGTGGCCTGCACCGGGACCGCTTCCTCCCCGTCCGCCGGGGGTACGGTGCCCCCGCCGCCGCCGCAAGAGGTCACCAGCAGGATGACGGCCAGGCCCGCGGCCAGAGGCCGCATATCGATATGATGAATGCTTTACGCATCACGACTCCTCGAACAACATCTCATCCGGGGAATGATACCTCACTCCGGCCCGGTTTTACAATGACGCCGGCCGGCCCTTTGGGTATAATGTCCGCCAGTCGGGTATAATGGGGGGGTATTGAGGAAAGAGGTGGGAGCGATGGTATCGACAGAACAGGACCCTGCTAGACCAGGGACGGTCAAGGCCGTCATCCGGTTGTTGCTGGCGATAGCCCTTCTGGCCTCGTTCGCGCTGCTCTCCGGATTCACCCCAGCCAGCCCCCGACCCCGACCCGCTGCCGAAGAGGGCTGCACCTGGTATTTCGCCGAAGGCAGCACGCGGGGCGGCTTCGAGCAGTGGCTGACCCTCTTCAACCCGGGGGCGGACGACCTGAAGGTCACCGTCACCTACGTCGTCGACGAGGGGGCCAACCGCGAGCGCATCTACGCCCTCGCCCCCCACACGCGCCTGAACGTCTACGTCAACCAGGAGATCGGCTCCGGGCACGACCTGGGCATGGAGATATACTCGTCCGGGTTCTTCCTGGCCGAGCGCTCCCTCTATTTCTACTACGACGGCCGCTGGAGCGGCGGCCACATCTCCCGGGGCACCCGCGAGCCCTCCGACAGGTGGTACTTCGCCGAAGGGTCCACGCGGGAGGGCTACGAGACCTGGATATCCCTGCTCAACCCGAACGAGGAGGAATGCTCGGTCGAGCTGACCTTCCTCTGCACCGGCGGTGAGGGGATCGTCCACTCCGCCCGCATCCCGGCCGACGGCCGCTACACGGTCAGCGCCAACCAGGTGGTGGGCTCCAACCGCGACTTCTTCATCCAGGTCGCATCGAGCCTGCCGGTGGTGGCGGAACGCCCCGTGTACTTCCTCTACCTGGACGCCTGGCCCGGGGGCCACAACGTGATGGGGGCCCCCGCGCTCTCCGCCGACTGGTACTTCGCGCAGGGATGCGTCCAGCCCGGCTACGATACCTGGCTGTGCCTGGCCAACCCGGGCCCCGACAACGCCGAAGTCACCGTCAGCCTCTATGCCGCCGCCGGCCCGGCCGCCTCCACCACCCTGGCCCTTCCCGGTTACTCCCGCGTCACGGCGGACCTCACCAACCTGGCCGAAGCCCCCGGCGACTACGCCATCCGCATCCGCTCGAGCGTCCCCATCGTGGCGGAGCGCCCCATCTACTTCTGCACCGCGGACGGCCTGGCCGGAGGCAGCTGCGCCGCCGGCAGCCCGGTCACGGCCCGCCACTGGTACCTGGCGGAGGGGAGCACCCGCGCCGGTTTCGAGACCCAGCTCTGGCTGGCCAACTACGGCGACGAGCCTGCCTCCACCACCCTGACCCTCTTCCTCTCGGACGGGAGCACCCGCTCCGTCGAGAAGACGGTGCCCGCCGCCTCCCTCATCTGCCTGGACCTGGGCGAGGTGCTGGGCGGGGAGGACGACGTCTCCTGCGAGGTCGTCTCCGACCGGGACATCCTGGTGGAACGGTCCACCTTCTTCCTCTATCACGACCTCTGGGCCGGGGGGGACGCGGTCACCGCCTACCCCGCCCCCTGAACCGCGCGGCAGGCGAGAAAAACCGTTGGGGACAACCTCGCGTATAGGCTATAATTAACGCGGAAATCCACTCGACGGGGAGCAAGGACGAAGTGAACGAGATAGAACAAGCCGCACGGTTGATCAAGGAAGCAAAGCAGGTATGCGCGCTGACCGGCGCCGGCATCTCGGTCGAGTCCGGCATCCCCGACTTCCGCTCCCCGGAAGGGCTGTGGGCCCGCTACGACCCCCTCGTCTACGCCGCGCTGGACTCCTTCCTCAGCGCCCCGGAACGCTTTTACGAGATGGCCCGCGAGCTCAACCCCACCCTGATGAACGCCGAGCCCAATTCCTCCCACCGGGCGCTGGTGGAGCTGGAGAAGCTGGGCAAGTGCGTGGCGGTGATCACCCAGAACATCGACTTCCTGCACCAGCGGGCCGGCTCCGGCGAGGTCCTGGAGGTCCACGGCACCTATGCCAGCGGCCACTGCCTGCAGTGCAAGAAGATGTTCCTCATCGAGGAGATCATGGCGCTGAGCGAGGACAACTCCCGGGTGCCCCTCTGCCCCGAATGCGAGGGCGTCATCAAGCCCGACGTCGTCTTCTTCGGTGAATCGCTGGACGCCCAGGTCCTCGGCCGCTCCGCCGCCATCGCCTCCTCCTCCGACCTGATGCTGGTCATCGGCTGCAGCCTGGAAGTGTACCCCGCCGCTTCCCTCCCCGTGTACACCAAGCGGAACCAGGGGAAGCTGATCTTCTTCAACACCACCCGCACCGTCCACGACCAGCTGGCCGACCTGGTCTTGATCGGTCAGGCCGGAGAGATGCTGCCCGCGGTGGTGGAGGCCTACAAGAAGCTGCCGGACTGACCTCGCCCGCGCATCACGCGCAATGCCCCCCCTTCACCACCGACCGAACAAATAGGGGTCACGCCTCCAAAGTTCGCCCGCGTTTTCGCCCCGCGCGGGAATTTTTCCGCGCAATCTGGTAAATTAGACTCTTGGAAGGCAGGCTTGCGAGCTGAGGGCACGGATCCGATCCGAAGATCGAGCGATCATAAGGAGTGATGATGGCAGAACAGAAATCCCCCTGGGACGACTTCCTGAGCGGCGAGTTCTTCGAAAAGCTCAAGAAGAAGAGGCAGGAAGCCGCCAAGGGCGGCTCCGGCGGCGCGGGAGGCGACGGTTCCGGCAAAGGCCCCGGCAAGAGCATCCTGAGCACGCGCGCCAAGATCATCATCGGCGTAGTCGTATTGGTGCTGGCCGTCATCATCTTGAGCGCCTCCTGGCTCTCCACCTTCTACACGGACTACCTGTGGTACAACGAGGTGGGCCAGACCGGCGTCTTCTGGAAGGTCATCACCACCAAGATCTGGGTCTTCTTCCTCTTCGGCACGGTCTTCTTCCTCATCTTCTACCTCAACATCTACCTGGCCAGGCGCCTCACCCCCAAGTACGAGCTGGTCGAGAAGGGCAACGCGCTGGAGCAGGGCCTCTCCGATTTCCGCAACAAGGCGGGCAAGTGGCTGGGGCGCGGCCTGCTGGCCGGGTCGCTGCTCCTCTCCATCCTGGTGGGATGGGCGGCGGGGCACCAGTGGGAGAAGGTGCTCAAGTTCTTCACCTACACCGGCTTCGGCAAGACCGACCCCATCTTCGACAAGGACGTCGGCTTCTACCTCTTCAAACTGCCCTTCCTCGAGTACGTCTTCGGGTGGCTGATGGCCGTGCTCATCGCCACGCTGGTCATCACCGCGGCCGTCCACTTCCTCTACGGCGCCATCAACTTCAACCGCAAGAACCAGCGCTTCGCCGGGCACGCCAAGGCCCACCTCTCGGTGCTGGCGGGGCTGATCCTGCTGACGCAGGCCTACCGCTTCCGCCTGCAGATGTTCACCACCCTCTACCACACCTCGGGCAACTTCACCGGCGCCCACTACTCCGACGTGCACGCCCTCATCCCCGCGCTGTACATCCTCATCGGCGTCTCGGTCATCTGCGCCGGCCTGTTCATCGCGAACATCTGGTTCAAGGGCTGGAAGCTGCCGGCCGTCGGCCTCATCACCATCGTGGTGGTCTCGGTGCTGGCGGGCGCGCTGTACCCCTACATCATCCAGAACTACCTGGTGAAGCCGAAGGAACTGTCGCGCGAGTACGAGTACCTGGGGCACAACATCGAGTACACCCAGGACGCCTACGGAGTGCAGAACGAGGGCGAGGACGCCGACGTGGACTGGAGGCGAGTTCCCGGTGGACCAGGACCTCGACTACGACGACATCCTCGCCAACGAGGCCACCGTGCGCAACATCCGCCTGTGGGGCCCCGCCGAGATGCTGCACGTGCTCAACCAGCGCCAGGTCCTGCGGCAGATCTACAGCTTCACCGACATCGACGTCGACCGCTACACCGTGGGGGACGGCCTCTACAACCAGATGCTGGTCTCCGCGCGGGAATTCATACCCGAGCAGCTGCCCGAGTCCGCCCGCTCCTGGCAGAACGAGCACCTCTCCTACACCCACGGCTTCGGAGCCTGCATGGCTCCCCCCAACGCCTTCACCCCGGAGGGCAACCCGCTGCTGGTGATCCGGGACATCCCCCCGATTTCCGAGCCGGACCTGGGCGTCGAGATCGAACAGCCGGAGCTCTACTTCAACGAGACCAACAAGGGTTACGTGGTGGTGCGCACCGGGGCGCCGGAGGTCAACTACTCGGTGGGAAGCACTACTATAAACGTCGAGCCTTACTACGAGGGGGACGGAGGGGTACAGATCAGCAGCTTCCTCAAGCGGCTGGCTTTCTCCATCCGCTTCGCGGACTATCAACCTCCTGCTCAGCGGGTACATCGACTCAGGACAGCCGGTTGATGTTCCGCCGCACCCTTTCCGACCGCATCAAGACGGTGGCGCCCTTCCTCACCCTCGACGCCGACCCCTACCTGGTGGTCGACGACGCGGGCCAGCTGGTCTGGATACAGGACGCCTACACCACCAGCGACCTCTACCCCTATTCCGAGTACAACGGCGGTCTCAACTACATCCGCAACTCGGTGAAGATCACCGTCAGCGCCTACGACGGCAAGATGACCTTCTACATGGTCGACCCCACCGACCCGGTGGTCCAGACCTACGCCAAGATCTTCCCCGACCTCTTCACCCCCTTCGAGGAGATGCCCGAGGACATCCAGCGCCACCTGCGCTACCCGGAAGGCCTCTTCAACACCCAGATGGATATGTTCAAGACCTATCACATGAACGAGGTGGAGGCCTTCTACCAGAAGGAGGACGTGTGGGACCTGCCGACCCAGACCTACGGCATCGAAAGCAAGTCGCTGCCCCTTTCCGCCTTCTACGTCATCCTCAAGCTTCCCGAAGAGGAGCAAGGAAGAGCTGGTGTTGATGCAGCCCTTCAACCCGAGGGGCAAGGACAACATGGTCGACTGGATGGCGGCCCGCTGCGACGTTCCCAATTATGGGAAGCTCATAAACTATTCATTCCCGGCGAACAAGCTGGTCCTGGGAACTCAGCAGTTCGAGTCGCTGGTAGACCAGCAGCCGACCATGTCCGAACAGATCTACCCTGTGGAACCAGGCCGGCTCACGCGTGATCCGGGGCAACACCCTGGTCATCCCCATCGAGACCTCCCTCCTCTACGTAGAGCCGCTGTACCTGTCGGCCACCGACCCGCCCATCCCGCAGATCAAGCGGGTCGATCGTCTCGGACGGCTCGAAGGTGGTCATGGAGAACACCCTGGAGCAGGCCCTGCAAGGTGCTCTTCGCCGAAGCGATCAGGAGCGGTGGAGACCGGTGGAGCCGGTGGAACCGGTGGAGCCCGGGTCAGGAGGCGACCACCGCCCAGCTCAGCCGCCCGGGCCAACCAGCTCTACGAAGAGGCCGAGGCGGCGCAGCGCGCGGGCGACTGGGCCACCTACGGGGACAAGGTCAGGCAGCTGGGCGAGGTGCTGGACCAGCTCGCCGCCCTCAACCCCTGAGCCTTTTAGGTGTCATTGCGAGGAGCGGAGCGACGCGGAATCTTAGATCGCTTCGCTTCGCTCGCGATGACAGACCGCGTGTCACTGCGAGGAGCGGAGCGACGCGGCAATCTAAAAAGTGACGGTGCCTGTCACCGTCACTTTTTCATTGCGGCGGCGGCGCAGTAGTGTCCACGGTGTCCACGGTGTCCATGAAC
>CAWFDJ010000034.1:0-52718 GCA_963814495.1 uncultured bacterium | reverse complement strand
AGATTGAAGATAAAAGGATAAACCCCATGAGCATGTCGCCCCGGTTTCGTGTGCGCTATGTTTCGAAGCTGTTTATCAGCCATTTCATGGCGGTCCTCCTGGTGTCCGGAGCATCGGCACCTTCTTCTACTTCAACGCCATCGAGAGCCTGATGCAGAGCCTGCGCTCGCGCCTGCAGAACAGCGCCGCGCTCCTGAGCCAGAGCATCGATGCCCGGGATCTGGAAGCCGTGCGCTCCGAAGCCGACGTTCAAAAAGAGATCTACCAGGCGACCCTGGATAAGCTGCGCCGCCTGCGGCGCTCCAACCCCGACATCGCCTTTCTCTTCATCATGCGCAAAGAGGGCGAGCGCATCGCCTTCGTGGTCGATTCCGATGAAACCGACAAGCAGGCCCTGCCGGGCCGCGAGTATGCGGAGGCCCCCGACCTGATGCGAACCGGCTTCCATGCGCCGTCGGTGGACGACAAACCCTACCGCGACGAGTGGGGGGTCTTTCTCTCGGGCTACGCCCCCCTGCGCAACGGCGAGGGCCGCTACCTGGTGGGCATCGACATGCGCGCCGACGAGGTGGACAACAAACTCTCCCAACTGCGCCTCACCGGCCTGGTGTCGCTGCTGGCCTCCCTGCTGCTGGCCCTGCTGTTCGCCCTCTATCTCTCCAGGGGCCTGACCGGCCGGATCAACACCCTGATCGCGCGCTGCCGGCAGTTGTCCATGGGCCGCTACGACGCCAAGATCGAGATGCGCGCCTGCGACGAATTCGACGATCTCGTCGAAGCCTTCAACGCCATGGGCGACGAACTGGCCCAGATGCGCCGCAAGGCCGAACAGGCCATCGAAGAGCTGCGCGACTCCCGCGACAACCTGGAGACGCGCGTCCAGGAACGCACCCGGGAGCTCGAAACCGCCCTGGAAAAGGTCCAGGTGCTCAGCGGCCTGCTGCCCATCTGCTGTTCGTGCAAGAAAATCCGCAACGACCAGGGCTACTGGCAGCAGGTCGAACAGTTCGTGGCCATGCACACCGGCGCCCGTTTCTCCCATGGCTTGTGCCCCGATTGCGGCCTGAAGCTGTACGGCAAGGTCTTCGACGAGGACAAAAACAAGCAGCCGCGCGAGTAAGCCCCAAGCTCTCCCAATCGCGCCTTCAAGGTTCCGCCGCAGGGTTCGTCACCAATTTTCCCCTTGCCTCACCCGGCGATCAGCATCAGCATCCCCACTGGCGACAGCAGGAATCGGCGGCCGAATTCACAAAGCAACAAAGGCAGGCACAGCTTGCAATTCCCTGTTCAGGTTTTTGCCTTTTTATAGTCCGCCCCCAATTTTTCCCCAGATCTTGCCATTGGCTCCGCGGTTTTCTCTTTCGTTAAAAAAACCCGCGGGCGGCAGGGTTCTTCTCCCCATAGAAAAAGTGATCGATCCGGTCGGGCATTCCTCCCGGCAGGCGTAGCAGGCAAAGCAGTCCGGGATCGTTTTCGTGTCGTTCTTCAGGATCGCGCCCATGACCGTCGAGGGACAGGCAGCCACGCACTTTTGGCAGGCGATGCACGTTTCATAATTCACCTTGATTTTGACCAGGCTGATTTTTTCAACCAGCCAGCCCGCCAGCCCGAAGGGACAGAAAAGATGGCACCAGGGCCGGTAAATGAACAGGCTGGTCGCGAGAAGCGCGCCGAGGAAAATGCCGCCATATAGTCCGAGCGCCGCAGGCTTAAAGATTTTGAAGGGGTCGATCCAGCCGATGATGTCGAACGCGAGCAAAAAAGCCACGAGGGTGAACCCGGACAAGAACATGAAGCGGATGGAGTTGGTCAGGACGAAAGGCAGCTTGATCTGCCTGACGAAAACCGCCTTGTGTTGGCGGGTGCGGTTGATCTGGAAGATCAGGTCCTGCAGCGTGCCCAGCTGGCAGCCCCAGGCGCAAATATACTTGTTGGCCAGGAACACGATCGCCAAAAAAATCCCCAGGGCGATCAGGCGCGGAACGAAGACCGCCCGGGTGGTGCCATAAAGGTAAACGGCGTCCTTCACCGTGCCCATGGGGCTCGGATCCGACCCCATGACCACGCCGAAAATCAGAACGGAGGCGAAAAGCAGATATTTCCTGAGGCCGGAGACAACCTTGCGTTTTCTCAACCAGGTGAAAATTGCGGTTAATAAAATGAACCACAGCACGAATTTCAGCGGTATTTTCAGCCAGTTCTTGCTGGCGCTTTCCGCGGCCAGGGCCATTTCTTTCGCGACCATGGCGGCAATCTGTTCGGTCGTGCCGAATTCCAGCAACTTCTTTTCCAGGTCGGATTTCGCCTGCAGAGCGAATATCTCTTTTAAGACCGATTTCGGCAGATCATTGGCCATGCCGAACCGGCCGACCGTCATGTCCAATTCCAGGACCAGCTCCTTCGGCTGCGGCAACGTTTCGGCTTTGCTGCTCCAAATGCGATCGGAAAGCAGGGACAGGCCGATCACGATGACGATCAGCAAAATAAAAAGCAACGCTGTTTTTAGGGGTGAATCACTGGCCATGTTCCTGTTGGTCGATCCTCCGGTTTATAATTTACCTGAATGCAAAATACAACTTGTCGCTCACCAAATCAAGAGCCGGGGTTTGATCAAATGATTGAGATGGAAGGCGCCCGGCGTGCCGCCTTATGGGCTTTTGCAATTTCCTCTACATGCTATGAATCAAATACGCCACAAGAAAAATTCCAACTGCAAGGACGGAAAGGGCGAGCAGCAGGTCAAGCGTTGACGTCAGTTGATAGGTATCCGCTTCAATCTGTCTCTCGACCTTCTTGTACCTGATAAATGCAAGCAGGCTCATCAACGTGCCAAAAGCGACAAGAAATATGCCGACGATTGCCGAATATCCATGAGTAGGAGGCAACGCTTTTTCGATGTTGACTTCTCCCAAAATCAACGACATCTGTTTTATGAACAGCGCAAACTTCTCAACGACAAAACCGAAGGCCATGATGCCGATGCTGGTTCTGATCCAGGCAAGAAATGTTCTTTCATTCGCCATATGCACGCGGCGATTACGGACGCTTGCGGATTTCTTCTCTTCCATTATCTCAGGCATCTGGCCAACCTCCTTGTCCTGACAATCAGAAACCGGGATTTCAGCGGCAAAGAAACCCGACGATGGCGCCGAGAACTTTTTCCGGCTGCTCGACCCAGGAATAATGTCCGCACTTCTCGATGAAAACCATTTGACTGCCCTGGTAGTGGCTTGCCAGCGCCAACGGCACGGAATCGCCCGACGGGTCTTGACGGCCCTGCAGGATCAGTGCCGGCCCGGAGAACGCTCCCTTCATTTTGGCCAGATCCAGGTCCCGGGCAACGACATCCTTGTAAATCCATTCCCCCATCGCGAAATCGAAGTCGGATGCCTTCATGACCTGGCTGACCAGCAGCGATTTCTTGCGGTCGAAAAAATAGCCGGGCATATAGGCGCGGATGATCTCGGTCGTGGCCCCCTTGGCATCGGCCTTCATGCGAACGGGATCGCTCCAGTATTCGACGAGCTCGCGGTCCGCGGCGCACAGCCTGGAAGAGACGTTGTCGATGAAGTGCGGGACGCCGTCGAAATTCAAGCCGACCGATCCCAGCAGGACCAGCGAGGAGATCGAGGCGGGGAAGAGCTGGGCGTATGCCGACGCCAGGTAGCCGCCGTAGGAGAAGCCGAGCACCGCCCACTGCTTCAGGCCCAGCCGGCGGCGGATGGCCTCGAAATCGTCCAGGGTCAGGGCGACCGATATGGTGGAGGCATCGAGGACGGTTGGCATGGATTTTCCCGTACCGCGCTGCTCGACCAGGATGCAGCGGACATTTTTTGCCAGCAGCTCGCACAGGCCCAGGTAGCGCCCGGCGTTGTCGCCCGGGCCGCCGCCGATGATGAGCAGCGGGGTTCCCTGGCCGAACACCTGGAAATGAATGTCCAGGCCGTGACTGGCAACCTTGAGCTCTTGTCCGGGCAAGTTCAGGAATGCCACTAATCCCAGGAGAAAAATCAAAAGGAAACGGGTCTTTTTCATACAAATCTCCTTTGTACTATCATCTGCAGCAGGCGCCGCCGCTCAGGTAATGGCATCGACCGCGAATGCCAGCCCGATTCCCGCCGCATTGGCCAGCAGGTCAACCGGGTCGTACACATTGGCCATGATGCCGAACCCATCCGCGATTTCGAACAGCTCCACGGCCAGCAGGGCGGAGGCCGCGGCAAGCCAGCGCCCTTTTTTCAGCCGGAAGGCCGCCCGGGCGGCCAGGAAATAAACGGCGAACGATATGGCAAAGTTCCCGCCGTAATCGTGAAGAACCCGGGCCAGCGGGCCATGGTAATGCGGCTTCAGTAGTAACACGGCAACGCCCGCGAGCACGAACATGACATGGCGCTTGGTTGGATCTTGTTTTCATCAGCGATCCATTAAACGACGCGCTGCGGCTGGCCGCTATAGATCAGGCTGCGGTTCATGTGCTCGCGCTCGTCGAGCCCGATGCGCCGGAAAACGTCGGCCCAGGTCGGCAGGTCGGCGTACGCCCTCACGCGCTCGTTGGCCAGGGGTTGCTGCTCCCATTCCGGATGCTCGGCAACGAATTGCGCGTAGGCGTGCTCGGCGTGATCCTCGAATTCGGCGTTGAAGCGGAAAGCCCGGTTCAGGCTGACCCGGGCCAGCGCCCGCGAAAAGATGGCATAAAAACCAATCGCCAGGACGGTGACGGGGGCAAGAAGATACCAGGGGGCCCGGCAGCCATCCTCTTGCATCTTCTCATGGACCGCCAGCAGGTGCCAGCGCTCGTTGTCCTGGGCGGCGCGGCACCAGGCGATGATCTCGCGGGTTCTTTTCTCCTGACCGGGATCGCCGTGACAACGGGTCATGAGCGCATAGTGGCGGAATTCCCAGGCGCGGTAGGGAATGCCGGCCAGCATCTCGATGAGCTTCACCTTGGCCAGGGTCGTTTTCTTCCCGGCGAGCAGGTCCATGGAGAGAAAAAACAGCCTTGCCGCCGGCGAATAGCGCAAACGCGGCCTGGCCAGCGCCGCCTGCTGTTCTTTCCTGAGATCAACGGCCACGTGCTTCTCTGATTGATATGCCGCTCAGCGCCGGGCCAGCAGGTAGAGAAAGGCGAGGGTGGCCACGACCACGAGGCGCGGCAGCAGGCGGTGGATGGTCAAGCCGAGTTTCGGCTCATTCTTCGCCGAGCTCAGCCAGCCGCCGCTGGCCAGCGCCGCCAGAAACAGCGCGCCCGCGGCCAGGCACAACCCCCACTCCAGGCCGTCCAGTGCCGCGATGCGGTTCACGCGCGTCACGGTGACGATCAGGTAGATGAGGACGCCCACGCCGAGCAGCTTGTGCAGCGTCAGCAACAGCGTCTTGTAGGGACGCCCAAGCTTCTTCAGCAAATAGCCCGTGGCGAACACCGCCACGAACCCCGCTCCGACGATCAGAAGTACTTCTCTCATGGCCTCCTCCTCATTCCAAAAAAGTGAAGTGCCTTTTCAGGGATTCCCCTGGAGCTGCCGCCCTGTCCCCCCGCCTTATTTTCCTATAATTCCCTTATTTATAAAAGTAATAACAGAAAATTTCCCGCCTGGATGGAAACAGAAAGAATGGGGGCGGAATGCTATTCCGTGTATTCTTCCATCCTGCGCTGAGATCTCCTAATTTTTTTCGGGTTTGGCCGGCGAAAAATAATGATACCCGGCGCGAGCGACGCGGGCAATCGCGTTTTCCCGGGCTTCCAGAGAAGCGGAGGAATCGGCCAGGAAAATGACCATGACGACGTGGTTGCCATTGCCCAGGGTGACGATGCCGACATCATTGGTGGCCGCCGTCACCCCTTTGGCATCGGTGAACGACGTGCCGGTCTTGTGGGCGACCGGCGTCCCCGGGGGCAACAGACCTTTGATCCGCCCGGGTCCGGTGGCGGTTTCCAGCAGCAGGCGCATCAGGAAATCGCGGCTGGGGATGGCATGGGTCCGGCCCTGGAAAAAGAGATCGAGCAGCCGCGCCATGGCCGCCGGCTCGCACCAGTTGCTGAATTGCGAATCGCGAACACGGTGCATCTCCTCCTCGGTGGCGGCGATGGCCATGCCCTTTATGCCGAGGCCGTGGATGTAGGCGTCGACCGCCAACGGGCCGCCCAGCATGCGGAACAGGATATCGCAGCCATTGTTGTCGCTCTCGGACACGGTGACGCGCAGCAGCTCGCTCAAGGCGATGTCGACGTTTCCCGCAGGATAACGCTCCCGCAGCGGGCTCCAGGTGTCGGGCAGGAGGTCGGCAGGGGCCACATGGATGGCCTGACTCAGAAAGAGCCGGCCCTTGTCCACCCGCTCGAGCACGGCCAAGGCCTGGGGAAACTTGTAAACGCTCTGCATGGGGAAGCGGTCGTTGCCGTTGAACAGGAAGGTCTCCCGCGTCTCCAGCCCCATCAGAGCCACTCCCAGCTTGCCATTGATCGAGCGCGCGATGGCCTCCACTTCGCGGCGCAGCGTTTCCTGGTTGGGGGCATTCTCCGCGCCCAGGGCAAAACCTGCCACAACAACGCCCGCGAGCACGAACAAGACACAGCGCCGGATTGCTTTGTTGTCATGATTGATCCTTTATATGTTTGCGATTCCTTGAGGCCAGTAGCGCCAGGGTCCCGTTGAGGAGAAACACGTAGGCCACGAACGCGGTGTTTTCAAAGTTGGCTGTTTGAACCGACATCAGGCTGATCCCGAAACCAAACGTGCTGACGGCGTAGGCGATCCAGCTTTCAGAAAGAGGATGGAGATACGCCTTGATGATGGTCGGAACGCTCGCCAGGATATCGGCCAGCAGCGAGAGCAGCAGGGCCAGGTTCGGATCATCGGTAATGGCCCAGAGGATGATGCCGATGATGGCCGCGGCCATCAGATAGTAGTCGCGCCGCTCGCTTTTCCAATAGGCCTTCTTGTTCAAGAAAGATGCCGCGACGATCAGCAACGGCAAAAAGCCGGCGACGAACGACACCCACGATATGCTCTCGATCCCCTGCGCCCGTTGCGCCACGAAGATGACCAGCGGAAAGAGGCCCCACAGCAGCCAGGTGACGCGGTTGGGCTGGGCTTTGCCAACGATGGTTTCGTACAGGTAATAGAAACCGCCGAGAGAGCCGATGAACGCACCGATGATCGCGCAATATTCAGGAAGCATCTAAAGCCTGCCGCCGCGGAGAAAAACACCGTCCCCCATCGCTCCCAATATTTTTGGACGTATCATTTCTTAAAGGCGCCACCGATAAGGTCGAAACCGAATTGAAAGCTTGTTTCTCCCAGCATGATTCCCCTGGCCAGGGGATGAACGCCACTGAATTTCCAAACCGCGCCTTCCGCGCAAGGCCGCTCCCGGTGCCCGGCGAAGGCGACACGGACAACGCCGGTCACCCCGGAATCGGCGGGCGGAAAGATCGCCTGCATGCCGGCCGATCCAAACCCTGAGGTCTCGTCTCCCGGCGAGCACCTGGCGATCAGGCTCAATCCGTCGGCCTCGATCAAGCCCAGCCAACTGCCATCCTTTTCCTCGCGCAGGCGCACGTCGCCGTAGCCGGCATAGTGCCCCTTGCCACGCATATAGCCGGCATACTCCTTGTCGGGCAGCAAAAATTCCAATGCCAGGAACGGCTTCCCCGGCCCCAGGTCCATTGCCGGATCCATGGGCGCCACGCGGGCGAACCATAGCGCCGCGGCCCCATCCTTGGGCCATCTGGGAGATCGGCCGTCGATGATGAACGTTTTCATGCGGACGATCTCGATGAACGAGATGCCCCAATCCGCCTGCGCCGGAAATTTGTTCAGGTGTTCCTTCGCCCAGGAGACGCCGCCTTGGGCCAGTTCTTTAATCGTGATCAGGCGCAGGAACGAGGGGACCCTCCCCCTGACCGTCCCGGGATCGAATATCAAGTAGCTGACGATCTCTTCCGGTTCGGCGACGACCCATTTCGTTTGCGCGCCTTCCGGGAGAGCGGGAATTTGCGCCGGGATAGATACTGCCGACAAAAAGAAAAATAAAAACAGAAACGACAAACAGCTACATTTCATCCGTTCCTCGGAACCGCATCAAGATTCAGTTCATCCTTATACATGATTGAATGTCATAACGAAAGACCTGACACTTTTTTCCCCTTCCGAATTCAGATATCTTTCACACCCAGGTAATCTAACACATCAAGCATCCGGATTATCAGCCCATCCTCGGACTTCATTCGCCAAAGTAACAAAGTCAAGCACCGTCCCCAAATTTCCCCCGATCTCGCGCGAGATATCTCAGGCGCCGATGCTGGAGCCTCCCAATCCCGGATCGCAATCATCTCCGGTGGCATTGACCGTGGCGGCTTCGACCATCAGCACCAGCGCGCGCTCGGGCGCCCGCGGCCGGTGCCTTACGCCCCTGGAAACCACGATGCCCTGCTTTGGCCCCAGTTCTTCGCTGCGGTCTTCAAAATCGATGAACAGCTTGCCTTCCAACACAAGAAAAAATTCATCCTCCCGGTCGTGCTGATGCCAGTGAAACTCGCCCTTGAATATTCCCAGCCGCACCAGCGAATCATTGACCTGGCATAATGTCTGGTTGAACCACTCATGGGTACAGGCCCTTTGCAGGGCATCAATGTCGATCTTCTCCAGGGCGCCGAACTTGATGTCGGTCTGGATCACATACTTCATGGTTGGCTTCACGAGACCTCCTGCATAAATCCTGACAAAGCAACAAAGTCTAGCACAGTCCCCAGTTTCCCTCTATTCTCCCCCGCTTGTCCGGCCGCCCGCTGGTCCGCGGTCTGGAGCCCGACGCAACATGGTTACGGAATCGCCATGATGCTCGTGCTCCACGAAGCCACAGCGGCGGTACAGCCGGCATGCCGGATTCTCGCGGTGGACGCTCAGCGACACGCTCCAGCCGCGCTCGTCTGCGGCGTCGAGCAGCGTCCGCAGCATCAGTGTGCCCACGCCGCGGCCGCGATGGCCGGGCCGGACGGCCATGCTCAACTCCGGAAACTCCGCGGCCACATAGCCGTACCCCCGCCCGTCATCCGTCCAGCGGCGCAGCCAGGCCGCCCCTATGTCTCCACCCGCAGGCGCGCTGGCCATCACCCCGAAATCGCCATCCCGCCCCCAACCGCTGAGGTAGCGGGCGATCGAGGGTTCCTGCAGGATATTTTTGGGAAGCGGCGGGTGACCTTCCGGGACGAACAAGGCCAGGTACAGGTACTCCCGCAAAAGCTCTCCGTCTCCAGCCGTCAGGAATCGGAAAACGGGGCTCGACCCTGAATCGCATGTTCTACAATTCATTTTTTATCAAAAAAAATAACTGCCATTTCAAGACCTGAACCTGATTGCCCGCTGGGTTGCGCGATCAATAGGAATTGAAACCGCTCATCAGGCCGACGTCCTTGCGCGCCTTGTCCCGCAGCGGGTAGCCCTCAGCGGCATAGCCAACCGTGATCACCAGGCCGATCCGCTTCCCGGCCGGGACGTTCAGCAGGCGCTTGATCCTCTTTTCGTCGAACCAGCCCAGCATGCACGTGCCCAGGCCGAGCTCCGCGGCCTGCAGGCAGAAATGGGCGGCGGCGATGCCGATATCGATCAGGTAAAACGGGCGCTTCTTGAGCCAGGCGCCGACCTGGGTAAGCAATCCCGGCTTTTCGACCACCAGGACGGCGAAGGCCGGCGCTTCCACGGCGAAGCGGTTGAAGGCGACGGCGGCGCTGAAGGTGGCCCGCGCCACCTGCGCGCACAGCTCCGGGTTGTCGACCATGATCAGCTTCCAGGGCTGGGCGTTGCTCGCCGAAGGGGCCAGGCGCACGGCCTCGACCAGCTTGTCCAGCAGTTCCCTGGGAACAGGCCGCTGCTGGTATTGGCGCACGCTTTGCCTGGCTTTCACCAACTCAATAAATTCCATGCCTCGCTCTCCTTGTTTGCATCCATTGTCCGTCCTTTAACAAACCCGGCCCAGGTGGCTATGCTCACCCCTCACGCCAGCGCCTCCAATTGTCGCAATGAACTCAGCGCCGCCCGTCACACTTTCAACAGGCCGCGAAAACCCCTTGCCGAGTAATAGGATTCCGCGCCATTGTGATAGACAAAAACGTGATCGTAACGGCGGTCGCAAAACAGGGCGCCACCCAGTTTCCTGATATCATCGGGCGTTTTCACCCAGCTCGACGTCTTGCTGTCGTATTCCCCCTTTTTTTGCAGTTCCCGGTACTGCTCCTCGTCGAGCATGTCGCAGCCGATCGCTACCGCCATGTCGGCGGCGCTTCCGCGCGGCTTGTTCTTCTGGCGCGAATCGAAGGCTTCGCGGTCGTAGCAAAGGCCGCGCCGGCCTGATGGTGTCTCCGGGGAGCAGTCGCAAAAAATAAACACGCCGCCGCTTTTGTCATGGCCGACGACGTCAGGCTGCCCGCCCGTGAATTCCATCTCGCCAAGCGTCTTCAATTTTTCGGGAGCGGCTTTCAATTTCAGCTCCACCGCCTCCCAGTTGATCCCCGGATGGCGGTGCATGTTCGCGCCGAACCTTTCCTCAAGTATCCCGATCAGATCAGTACCCGTCACGTCGCCCACATGGCCCCCTTTGGCCCTCAGCCGCGGCGCGCCGCCTCGATAGCGGCGATATCGATCTTGCCCATCGTCATCATCGCATTGAATGCGCGCTTGGCAACAACGGGATCGGGGTCGGTGATCGCCTCGGTCAGGGCCAGCGGCGTGATCTGCCAGGACACGCCCCATTTGTCCTTGCACCAGCCGCAGGCGCTCTCCTGGCCGCCGTTGCCGACGATCGCCTCCCAATAGCGGTCCGTTTCAGCCTGGTCAACGGTCGCCACCTGAAACGAGAACGCTTCGGATGGCTTGAACACCGGGCCGCCGTTGAGACCGAGGCAGGGAATGCCCATCACCGTGAAGAAAACCGTCAGAACGTCCCCTTCCTTCCCCGACGGAAAGTCTCCCGGGCGCGGTGCACGGCGCCGACCGCGGAGTCGGGAAAAGTGGCGGCATAGAACCGCGCCGCATCCTCGGCGCCCCCGTCATACCAAAGGCAAATCGTGTTCTTGGCAATCTTTTCCATGTCGCTCCTCCTTTTTAGAATTCCTCGTCCGCTTCGCTCTTGAGTTCGTTCTCCCTTCATACCCGCGCTTCATCCTGTGATGGAAAGCGCATTCCGATTGGCGACAAGCGTCTCATTCTCATATCATTCCGGATGGAAATTTATCATATTGCAATTCCTGACACCACTTTCTCATTAAATTTCCAAAGTCACAAAGTCAAGCAGCCACCCAATTCCAAATTCCAGAGGCGCAGCGCCGCGCGGCCAGCAGCCGGGTGGAGTCGAGACCGGCAGCGGCGACTTGGCATCGACCAGCAGCGGGATCTCGGTGCAGCCCAGCACGACGGCGTCGCACCCCTGGTCCTTCAGCTTCTGGATCACCGAGTTGAAGTATCTCCGGGAGTATTCCAGGAAGATGCCGTTCACCAGTTCCTTGAAGATAATGGCGTCGATGCGCTTGCGCTCTGCCTCCGCAGGGTAATAAAGTCAGCACCGTCCCCAAATCCCCCGCCCTCAAATCCCCCAGATTAATCTGGAGGAGGTTTCGATTGCTCCTTCACAGATGGCGCGCCAGCGGACACATCATCGTTCTGAATGAAAAGCGTCGTGAAACCTCGTTTCCAGGTGCGCTGGACAAAGAAGAACGCCCCGGATCCCGCTCCTATTCCCGCCCCCAGCGTCGTCAGCGTCCAAGCTCAACCCTTGCGGTTTCAGAAGCGAGAACATCATCGCCAGAATAAGCAATAAGCCTGTCGTCCCCCCTGCAACCAGGGCCACGGTTTTCAGGACGTACCATTTAGGCTCTGCTTGAGCTTCTTTGGGAAATCCACCGAGCCGTGCCATCTCCTCATGTTTGGACAACCGGTTTAGGATCCACCACGTCACTGCGGCAAGCAATAATAGCTCAAGCGGTCGCATGTGCTGTTGGAACAACGTGTAGTCGTGGATCGCCAGTGAGTCCGGAACGACCGGGTACAAAGCGCGGCCAACGGCTCCGCTCAAAACCGCTGTCAACGGACCTACAATCAGCGTGTACAAAAGACCAATGACCCCAGATGACACAAAATCGACGAGGAAAGTCGAACGGAACCTCTCGGACCGCTGGCCGAACGGCCTGGTCAGGACACGCACCATCCAGAACCCCATCATGGTTCCGGCAAACTCGAACGGCAGATCGATTACATCCTTCGAATATGGGTTTCTGAAATAGCCCGCCTTTTGCGACCATGCCACGAAAAAAAACCAGAACAGCCCGACATTCATGAGGATCCGCGCGAACCGCAGCTTCTGGTCTAAAACCGATGATTCCTCCGAGGTCGGCTTGGCCCAGGCTGATGCGTGCCATCCTGATTTCTGAAAGCGCTATAGATGCTGAAGAAAACAAGCGCGAAAAGAGCGCTGACGATCGCCGGACCCAGGAGGAAATCGTTCCAGTGTGAGTATTCGATCCGGTATAGAAAATCGCCGAGCGAAGAAACCAGACGATCCAATCCATCGTGAAGCCACGTCCCCGGCGCGAAGAAGTGGTGGTGATTCTTGAAATAGAATTTGCCTTCGTTCCTGAACTCTGAAAACAGGCCGATCGTGGCCGTGACAAGCAGTGATAGCCAAAGGCGGGTCCTCGGTCGAAGCGGGAAGATGTTCGACGTGAACAAAATCACGAGAGCCGCAGCGGCGCCGGCGATGGCCAGGATTCCGAAACCTCTGGCCCACGGCAGATACGGCAGAGCCGACTGCAAATCACCGCGCAGCCATGCCCAGTAAAGAGCGGAATACCCGGTAATGAAGAACAGCAAAGAAGAAACGCCAAGAAGACTGATGATAAAAATGACGAAGCGGTTCTTCCACTGGCTGACGGGGATCATTCAGGACGCGTCTCCTTTGGAAATTCGAAAAAACGGCTCAAGCGCCATCATTGTTACGATTTTCAATCAATCGCTGTTTCCAGATAATGAAGGCATAGATCAGAACTACCACTGTTTCAATCCCACCAATTATTTTTATATACAATATTTGGTTCGCTCCAAGCCCATGGCCTTCAACAATAAATTTGTAAAAGTAAGTCAGCAATAATCCAACATACAATCCCGTGCAACCGGCCGCATTCAAGATGGTGAGGGGAATTCCCAGCCTTGGCGAACAGCGATCGGCAAGAGAGCTTGCCCCTGACAGCGACATCAGTAAAGTCGCCGAGGGTGGGCAACCGAAAACGATGAGCATGAAAACCCACCAATCATTCAAATAATTCACAAGAAAAACTCGGCCAATGCGAATAAGAAGTAAAATGAAGAGCAAAAAGATCAAAAACGGCAATACTTTTTTGGAAAACTTAGTCGGCTTAATTAAACTAAAAACAAATGATGTCAGCGAAAATACTCCCAGACATAGATATGCCAGGTACTCATAATTCACACTTCATCTCCTCACATTCTTGAAAATGGCCAGAATCGAGACCTGACCACTGAGATTTGCATAATAAAATATTTGGATTAACTTTCCATCCTCCATCTACTTTAAAGAGCAGCGCAGGGCCGCGCGGGCCAGCAGCCGGGTGGAATCGAGGACCGGCAGCGGGGATCGCTGGCACGACCAGCAGCGGGATCTCGGTGCAGCCCAGCACCACGGCGTCGCACCCCTGGTCCTTCAGCTTTTTGATCACAGAGTTGAAGTATCTCCGGGAGTATTCCAGGAAGATGCCGTTCACCAGCTCCTTGAAGATAATGGCGTCGATGCGCTTGCGCTCCGCCTCCTCGGGGATGCGGCACTCGATTCCCTGACGCTCGAGAACATCGGGATAAACCGGTCCGGTCATCAGGTATTTTGTCCCCAGCACGGCCAGCCTACGAAAGCCGCGCGCCGCCGCCTCTTCTGCGACTGCTTCGGCGATGTGGAGCCAGGGGATGGGCGACCGCACACTGGCCTGCGCGAACGCCTGGTGAATCGTGTTGTCAGGACAGATGGCAAATTCGGCCCCGAGCACCCGCCAGCTTGCGTGCCGACGAGAGCATAAGCTCGCCCACCCCGTCCCAGTCACCTTTCCGGATGCAGTCCATGTAGTCGGCGAGCGGATGGGTATGCATTGAGATCTCAGGGTGGTTGTGCTCGCCCATCAGCGCCGGCGCCTCCATGCAGATGGTGCGATAGCACAATGCCGCCCCTTCGGCGCTGCACGCCACGATACCTATATGCTTGGACATGGGACCATTCTATACGGAATTCAAATATCTTCACGCCCCGGAATCAACCATCCAAGCATCCGGATTATCAGCCCGCCCAAGACTTCATTCGCCAAAGTAACAAAGTTAAGCACCGTCCCCAATTCCCCCTTAACCCCAATTACCAACTAATCCCTATTTGTATGAGTCCGGCGTTCAGCATAGATATCAACCTCTTCCTTAATAGCATATAAATAGTAAACCCAAACTCTAACGGCATCATCCCTATCTATTCCATGCCATACCCGCCCTCTCATCGAAAGAAATGTCTTTAATTTCTCATTCATAATGTCTCTCATTAGATTTTCATACTTTGAATAAAGGTAATAGTACCAATCCCAATGTAGCTCTAATAGTTCTTCCAAAGCTGTTGCATGAACTGCGGCAGAAGCAACTCGATTAAGCTTAGCTACTAAAGCATTTAAGTCTTTCATTCTTTGGGGATCTCCTGTAACGTCCCGTAAGTTTATCCGGAAAAAAATACTAAATAAAAGTGTTTTGCCCGGTTCATCAACTGCTAAAAAACTATTGATCCAATTCAGCGTGTTTCCTCTCTGGGTTGCAATTGAAGCAGAGACAAGATAATAGGTGAGCGTTGCATAAAGTCCCGTAATTATGGCAAGAATATAATTGGCATTAAAACTAATGCCATGTCGAAAAGAGAAATATAGATATCCTCCAATTGAAATCGCAAAAATCAATAGAATGATTACGCTGAAGGTAGGACCAAAAATAAATCTCAATATTTTCTGAGCCTTAATTTGATTTTTAATCAAGATAACCTCCCCAATCGGAAATATAAACATACTCTTTTAAACACTTTTCATTATTTTTACTACAATTTCAAGCTTCCTCCAGGTTCATGCGTTGTTCTTCTTGAGCAATTCCGCCATGGGATCTCGCTTTTCACCAGGTCATATAAAACAGAAACAAATATGTAGAAAATCTAACGTTGGAATGACCGGCGGGCGAGACCTGCACTTTTGTCGAGATCTCGACCATCCGGACCAATTGCTTGTTGGTGGCATTGAACATATCAGTTACCCTGGCATCTGAAATCGGCGATCTCCTGGACCGCCTTCTCCGCGGTGACCTTGCTGAGCGCGGCGTGGCTGACGGTGTGGTTGCCGATGTCGTAGCCGTGGTCGGCCAGGTACTGCAGCTTCATCCCCGCGTACTCCTCCTGCCCGAAGAGCGAGGGGAGCACGTAGAAGGTGGCGGTCATGTGGAAGTCGGGGTGCTGGCGGGAGAAGTCCTCCATGATGCCGACGGCGCAGTTGGGGTCGATGACCGGCGCGCCGCCTTCCGCCACGTAGTTGAACTGGCTGTTGGTGGAGTCGTCGAAGGTGAAGATGACAGGGGTATATCCCGCCTCGACGGTGACGTTGTTGGTGACGTAGTCCTTCAGGGGGATGGCACGGTAGCCCTCGGTGTAGAGGGTCTCCAGGTCGCCGCGGAAGTTCTCGGGTGAGCGGGTCCACCTGCCGTAGTTGGTGCTGGCGTCCTCCGGGCCGATCATGTGGTATTCCAGCACCATCACCGCGCCCATCTCGTTGACCTTGAGACGGTCGAACTCGGCCACCCCCTTGGAGCCCAGTATGGCCAGGCTGCCCCCGGAGTCGGAACCGCCGCCCGCCGCGAAGGCGATGACCACTATCAACAGGACCACGACCACCACCGCCACCGCTCCGTAGAACCGTGGCGTCAACCTGATCTTCTGGCGGGCCGGCTGCCGCCTTCTCGCTGCTCTGAGGTCTTCCATGGCCACTCCTCACTAATTATTCGCTGTAAGTGTAAACATCGCCTGTCATTTTTTCAAATAATAGGCGTCGCAGCCATGATATTCGACAGCATGAGGTGGTTTTTTGTTCCCAGGGGGGAAGGGGCGGGAGTGGGTCGGGAGGCTACTTCTTCTCCCACTTCTCGAGGTAAGCGACCTGGGACAGGGTGGAACCGGCCTGGATCTCGGCCCGCAGGCGGTTCTCCTTCTCCAGGACGTCCATGGCCCGGTTGGCGATCTCCACCACCTTGTCGCGGGGGAGGACCATCACCCCGTCGTCGTCGCCGACCATCCAGTCACCCGGGAAGACCTTGATCCCCCCCACCATCACCGGCACGTTGATCTCCCCGAACCCCTTGGGCTCGCCCGCGTTGGGCATGGCCAGCCGGCTGAAGGCGGGGAAGCCCAGCTCGCGGATGTCGGGAGTGTCCCGGATGGCCCCGTCGATGACCACGCCCGCGGCCTTCATCTGGATGGCGCTGTGGGTGGCCAGTTCCCCCCAGAGGGCCGGCCCGCACCCGGTGGCGTCGATGACCAGCACGTCCCCCTCCCTGGCCAGGTCGATGGCCTCGACCGGCTTGGACCAGTCGCCCGGGTAGGCGCGGACGGTGACGGCCGGACCCACCATGTGGAAACCGGGCTTGAGGGGCATGATGCCCTCCATCCCCGGGGCGCGGTGCATGGCGTCGGAGATGTTGGCGGTGGAGACCCGCTCCAGCACCTCGCGGACGTTCTCCAGGTTGACCCGGCGGTAGAGGTCGGTCTTGACGGCTTCGCCGGAGAGCATGGCCTGCTTGATCTCCCGGGTCGCCCGGGTGGCGTCCCCGCTCTTGGTGACGGCGCCGCCCACGATGACGACGCGGGCGCCGTTCCTGACGGCGCGGGACGCCGTCTCCGAGTTGATGCCCCCGGCCACGGCCACGGGGATGCTCACCGAGTTGGCCACCACCTTGAGGCGCTCGAAGGGGTCGCCGCCGTGCATCTGCACGTCGATGGCGGTGTGCACGGCGATGATATGGGCTCCCGCCGCTTCGGCCGCCCGGGCGCGCTCGGCCGGGTCGCGCACCTCGATGAGGTCGACCACGATCTCCGCCCCGTAGTTGTTGGCCGCGTCCACGCATTCGCGCACGGTGGCGTCTGAGGCCGCGCCCAGCACGTCGATGACGTTGGCCCCGGCCTTGGCCGCCGCCTCCACCTCCGCCCGCCCCGCGTCCATGGTCTTCATGTCCGCGACGATGACCCGGTCGGGGAAGCGCTGCCGCAGGGCGCGCACCGCGTTCAGGCCCTCGCTCTTGATGAGGGGGGTTCCCGCCTCGATCCAGTCGGCGCCGCCCTCGACGGCCTCCTCGGCCACCTTGATGGCGCGCTCCAGGTCCACGAAGTCCAGGGCTATCTGCAATACCGGCTCGTCTATTCTCATGGGGTAGATTATATATCCCGCCGCCGCCGCCCGCTAGCCGCCGCGCTGGTTCGTGGTAGAATATTCATCATCGATATTCATCCTCGAGGGAACGCGAGGCGGCAGGTATGCAGGAAAAAGGGAACATGAAGAAACTGGTTATCGGGCAGATCGGCTGCGGCACGGTGGGCTCCGGCGTGGTGGACATCCTCACCCGCAACCGCGAGCTCATCGCCAACCGTACAGGCTGCGACATGGAGATCAAACGGATCGCGGTGCGCTCCTTTGCCGACCCCCGTTTCGTCGAGGTCGACGAGGGCAAGCTGACCGAGCGGGTGGAAGACGTCCTCGACGACCCCGGGATCGACGTGGTGGTGGAGGTGATGGGCGGGGTGGAGCCGGCCCGCGATTTCGTGACCCGCGCCCTCGAGGCGGGCAAGCACGTGGTCACCGCGAACAAGGCGCTGATGAGCACCCACGGGGGGGAGCTGCTCGAACTGGCCGAGTCGAAGGGCCTGGCCATCGCCTTCGAGGCCAGCGTGGGCGGGGGCATCCCCATCCTCCATCCCCTGAAGGAGGGGCTGGCCGGCAACACCGTCTCGGAGATCCTGGGCATCGTCAACGGGACCACCAACTACATACTGAGCCGCATGAGCGAGGACGGGCTGCCCTTTGAGGAGGCGCTGCGCCAGGCCCAGGACCTCGGTTACGCCGAGGCCGACCCCTCGGCCGACGTGGACGGGCTGGATGCCGCGGCCAAGCTGGCCATCCTGGCTTCCATCGCCTTCAACGTGCGCGTGCGCCTGGACGACGTCTACACCGAGGGCATCTCCCGCCTCACGCCCGAGGACATCCACTTCGCGGGGGAACTGGGCTACGTCATCAAGCTCCTGGCCATCGCCAAGAACGAGGAGGACGGCATCAGCGTGCGCGTCCACCCCACCATGCTCCCGCTCGACCACCCCCTGGCCTCGGTCAAGGACGTGTTCAACGCCATCTTCGTCACCGGGGACTCCGTGGGCGACCTGATGTTCTACGGGCGGGGCGCGGGCAGCCTGCCGGCCGCCAGCGCGGTGGTGGGCGACGTCATCTACATCGCCCGCGCCATCCTCACCGGGGGGCGGGGCCTGGGCTGCACCTGCTTCGACAACAAGGCGGTGAAGGACATGGGGGAGACCGTCTCCCGCTACTACATGCTCTTCGACGTGCCCGACGAGCCGGGAGTCCTGGCGAGCATCGCCGGGGTCTTCGCCGACAACCAGGTCAGCATCAAGTCGGTTATCCAGCACGGCACCGGGCTCAAGGCCCGTATCGTGCTGATCACCCACACGGTGAAGGAAGAGAGCATCCGCGCGACCGTCCGGGACCTGGAAGCCCTGCCTTCCATCAGGCAGGTCTCCAGCGTCATCCGGGTGGAGGACAACGAAGGGGACTGAACATGATCGACCGAAAGGACTGGCGGGGCGTCATCGAGGCTTACCGGGAATTCATGCCCGTCAAGGACTCCACCCCCGTGGTCACGCTGCTGGAAGGGAACACCCCGCTGATCAAGGCGGACTACATCAGCCGGGAGCTGGGCGCGAAGGTCTACCTCAAGTACGAAGGGCTCAACCCCACCGGCTCCTTCAAGGACCGCGGCATGACCATGGCCATCTCCAAGGCCTGCGAGGAGAACGCCAGGGCGGTCATCTGCGCCTCCACCGGCAACACCTCGGCCTCGGCGGCGGCCTACGCGGCACGCGCCGGGCTGGACTGCGTGGTGCTCATCCCCGAGAAGGCCATCGCCCTCGGCAAGCTGGCCCAGGCCCTCATCCACGGGGCCCAGGTGGTGGCGGTCAGGGGCAACTTCGACCAGGCCCTGGAGCTGGTGAAAGAGGTCTCGGAGAAGTACCCCATCGCGCTGGTCAACTCGCTCAACCCCTACCGCATCGAGGGGCAGAAGACGGGGGCCTTCGAGATCTGCGACACCCTGGGGGCGGCTCCCGATTACCATTTCATCCCGGTGGGCAACGCCGGCAACATCACCGCCTACTGGAAGGGTTACCTGGAGTACAAGCGGGCCGGGCGGATCGAGGCCCTGCCGCGCATGATCGGCTTGCAGGCGGAGGGCGCCGCCCCCATCGTCCGGGGCCACGTGGTGGAGAACCCGGAGACCATCGCCACGGCCATCCGCATCGGCAACCCCGCCTCCTGGAAGAAGGCGGTGGCGGCGGCGGAGGAGTCGCAGGGCCTCATCGACATGGTCTCGGACGACGAGATAGTGGCCGCTTACAAGCTGCTGGCGCGGCGCGAGGGGGTCTTCTGCGAACCCGCGTCGGCCGCCTCGGTGGCCGGCCTGTACAAGTACTTCCAGCGGGGCGAGCTGGCGGGCGGCTCGACGGTGGTGTGCATCCTCACCGGCCACGGCCTGAAGGACCCGGACCGCGCCGTCAAGGTGGTGGAGGAGCCGGTGAGCATCGAGGCGGACCGCGACGCGCTGCTGGAGCTCCTCGGCTTCTGAGCGGCCCGTGTCATTGCGAGCGAAGCGAAGCAATCTTAACAAATAAGGTATCGACATGAGGAAATACGTCATCATCGTGCCGGACGGGGCCGCCGACCATCCCCTGGAGGAACTGGGCGGCTTGACCCCGCTGGAGGCCGCCAGGCTCCCCAACATGGACTTCATCGCCTCAGATGGAGCCTGCGGCACCGCCGTCACCGTCCCCGAGGGGCTGCCGGCCGGCAGCGACGTGGCCAATCTCTCGCTGCTGGGCTACGACCCGCGCACCTACTACTGCGGGCGCGGGCCCCTGGAGGCCGCCAGCCTGGGCGTGGAGATAGGGGAGGGCGAATACGCCTTCCGCTGCAACCTCATCACCGTGGAGGACGAGAGGATAGCCGACTACAGCGCCGGGCACGTCTCCACCGGAGAGGCGCGCGAGCTGATGGAGTCTGTCCAGGCGGAACTGGGCGGCCCGGGCGTCCGCTTCCACCCGGGGATGAGCTACCGCCACCTGATGATCATCGAGGGCGATTGGTCCTCCACCGCCTGCACTCCTCCCCACGACGTGGTGGGGAGCCCGCTTGCCGAGGTGGAGCCGCGCGGCCCCGGGGCGGAGAGGCTTGTCGAGCTCATCGACCGTTCGAGGGAGGTACTGGAGGACCACCCTGTCAACCGCGCGCGCCGGGAAGCGGGAAAGCACCCTGCCAACCGCATCTGGTTCTGGGGACAGGGGAGGAACCCGGCCATGCCCACCCTGAAGGAGAGGTACGGCTTGAGCGGCGCGGTGATCACCGCGGTGGACCTCATCCGCGGGCTGGGCATCCTGGCGGGCATGGATCCCATCGAGGTGCCGGGGGCCACCGGCTACCTCGACACCGACTACGACGCCAAGGCGCGCTACGCGGCGCAGGCGTTGAAGGAACACGACCTGGTCTACATCCACGTGGAGGCGCCGGACGAGGCCGGCCACGAGGGCCTGGTGGAGGAGAAGGTCAAGGCCCTGGAGAACATCGACCGTTGTATCGTCTGCCGGATGCTGGACGAGGCCCCCCGCTTCGGGGAAGACTTCCGCATCCTGGTCATCCCCGACCACCCCACGCCCATCCCCCTCCGCACCCACATCGCCGAACCGGTCCCCTTCGCCCTGTACTATCCGGGCATCAAGCCGGACGGCGGCGCCTCCTTCAGCGAGACGGGAGTGGCCGGCGGGTCCTGGCGCGGCTTCCCCGCCTGGGACCTCCTGGAGCTCCTCACCTCCGACTGACCTTTGCCCCCGGCCGGGTCCCGATTCTTTACCTCCCGCGAGCTCCCTCGACGCAGATGTCTTGAGTGGTAACCCCTTACGTTCTATAATAAGTAAGGTGATATGTGAATAGTAAGGGATGAACAAGGGAGAAAGGGATGAAAGGGTCAACCGCCACCGTTACCTCGAAGAACCAGGTCACCCTGCCCAGGGAGGTCCGGGAAGACCTGCATGTCGTCAAGGGCGACAGGCTTATCTTCCTGAAGGACGGCGATGCCTGGAAGCTGAGAAAAGCCCCCGCCCGCCTGGTGGACGCATTGAGGGAAACGGGCGAGTACCTCGGCGGGGACATCGGCGCCTATCATCGGGAGTTCGAGGAGGGCTGGGAAGACCGTTGAGGCTCATCTGCATCGATGCCAACGTCTTCCTGCACGTGCTCATCCCCGGCACGAGCAAGGCTGACCGGGCGAGCGTCGAGGCGTCGGCGGGATTGATCGACCTCCTGCAGGACGGAAAGGTCGAGGCGGTCGTCCCCAGCATAGCCCTGGCGGAGATAAGGTGGGTGCTGGGCCGCGCCAACCGGGACCTCTCCCGCGAGGAGTTGAGGCTGGTCTGGGAACAGACCGAACAACTGATACTCGGATCCTTGAGGAAGAGCCTGCGGGTCGTGGACATCGACACCGCCCTGGCTACGCTGGCCGCGGAATACCGCCTGGATCATTACTCGCAGAAGAACGGCTTCTCCTACAACGACGGGCTGTACCTCGCCGTAGCTGTTACCAACGGGGTCGACTGCCTGGTGACCACCGATACCCACCTGCTGAGGGTGAAGGAAGTCGAGGCGCTCGACCCCGCCCGCTTCATGCGCCGGATGACGTGAGCTCCCTTAGTTGAGCACCAGGGAGCACGATACATGCCACGCCGATGGTGATATAATATAGAGGACGTTTTACGTACCATTGATTCGCACGAACGGACAGCAGCATGACGCCTCAGGACCAGATCGAGCTCGGCAAATCACCCATAACCATCGCCCATATCTCCGACTTCCACATCGGGTCGTATCACTTCGTCTCCAACCTGCTCAACCGCACCATCCAGGAGCTCAACGAGTCCAGGCCCGACGTGATCATCGTCACCGGCGACCTCACCAACGAGGGCTTCCGCCAGGAGTACAACACCGCCCGCGCCTATCTCAACAACCTCGAGTGCGAGCGGGTCATCATAGTGCCGGGCAACCACGACTCGCGCAACGTGGGCTACCTCCACTTCGAGGAGCTCTTCGGCGACCGCGGCGCCCTCCTCGACTACGAGGGAGTGACCATCCTGGCGGTGGACTCCTCGGAGCCCGACCTGGACAACGGGCGCATCGGCCGCGAGCGCTACAAGCACATTCATCCAGGCCTTCGACAAGCCCAACCACTTCAAGGTGTTCGCCCTCCACCACCACCTGCTGCCGGTCCCCGGCACCGGCCGCGAGCGCAACATCATCTACGACGCGGGCGACCTGCTGGAGGTGCTCATCCACGCGGGGGTGCACCTGGTGCTCACCGGGCACAAGCACGTCCCCTACGTCTGGGAGCTGGAGGGCATGTACGTGGTCAACGCGGGCACGGTGGCGTCGCTGCGGCTGCGCGGCCACACCAAGCCGTGCTACAATCTCGTGGAGATACGGGAGGAAGAGGTCACCGTCCTCCGCAAGTACCCGTTCGGGGACAAGGATGTCATCGCGCGCTTCTCGCCGGGGTTGAACGGGGCCCGGCGCGGGCTTTCCAGCGTGGTCAAGGAGATCCTGGGTTACGAGTTTGAGTAGACGGCAGACTGGATAGATTAGATAATAACGGCATCCCGCATCACCCAATCCATAGACGTCCCCGGCTGATCAATCCAAAGGAGTGAGGGAGCATCAAGGCGATATTCCTGGTGGACGGCGAGCATTACCCGCCGGTGACCCTGGACGCGGTGGAAGAGCTCTCCGCCGCGAACGGCTGGGACCCGGTGGCCCTCTTCTTCCTGGGAGGTACGGAGAAGGTCTCCTCCGACAGCGACCTGGACCTGGCCGGCAAGCCGGTGATCTTCGCGAAGGACGTGCCGGCGGATCTCGCGGCGGCGCTGCGCGCCTACCGGCCCGAGGTGGTGGTGGACCTGAGCGACGAGCCGGTGGTCGACAGCCGCCTGCGCTTCCAGCTCATCTCCCACACCCTGCACGCGGGGGCCCACTACCGGGGCGCCGATTTCGAGTTCCACCCGCCCGCCCTGGAAGCGGTGCTGGAGAAGCCCTCCATCAGCGTCATGGGCGCGGGGAAGCGCTGCGGCAAGACGGCGGTCTCCGCCCACCTGGCCCGCCACCTCAAGGGGCGCTCCATCCCCTGCGCCGTCATCGCCATGGGCCGGGGCGGCCCGCCGGAACCCGAGTTGCTCTGCCCGCCCCGGGAAGGCATCGACTGCGGCTTCCTCCTCGAACAACTGGAGAAGGGCAGGCACGCCGCGTCCGACTATTTCGAGGACGCCCTCGTCGCCGGAGTCACCACCATCGGTTGCCGCCGCTGCGGGGGCGGCATGGCCGGCGCCCCCTTCGTCACCAACTTCATCGAGGGCGCGGTGCTGGCCAACAGCCTGGAGGAGCAAGTGATCATCCTGGAGGGCAGCGGGGCGGCCATCCCCCCGGTACGCGGTGATCTCAACCTCTACGTCGTCAACGCCGACAGGCCGCTGGAGGAAGCCCTGGGATACCTCGGCCTGTACCGCCTCTTGATTTCTGATGCGGTGGTGATTACAATGTGTGAGGAATCGGACGCGGACATGATTTCGCGTCTGGAGGAAGGAATCGGATCGGTAAGGGACGACATCGCACCAATAAGGACCATCTTCAGACCGTTTCCACTGAAATCCATAGAGAACAAGGTAGTATTCTTTACGTGCACAGCGCCTGCCCGGATGAGAGAAACCCTCGTTGAACACCTGGAAAAGACGGCGGGCTGCAAGGTCGTCGGGTGGAGCAACAATCTGGCGGACCGCCGATCACTGGAGGCGGAACTGGCCGCAGCCCCCGACTTCGAGGTGCTGTTGACAGAGTTGAAGGCGGCCGCGGTGGACGTGGCGGCGAGGTTCGCGAGCGAGACGGGCAAGGAGACCGTTTTCGTGCACAACCGGCCCATCGCCACCGGGGAGGAGAGCATCGAGGCCTATTTCGACGGCCTCATCGGCCGGCTGGGCCTTCAGGCGGATCCGGGGACCCGAAGACAGAGGAACCCTGCATGAGCGAGAAAGAAAATAAATCCAGAAGGGTCATCATCATCGATGAGCATCGCAACATGGTGCCCTACTCCAAGGGACTTACGGCCAGCGCCATCATGGCCTCGGGCGTCCACCCTTCCCGCGCCTACGACATCGCCACCAGCATCGAGGAGGGCCTCATCGAGCGGGGGGAGACGAAGATAAACGAGGACAGCCTGCACCGGCTTATCTACCAGACCATCCTGGCGGACATGGGCGAGCGCTACGCCGGCAATTACGAGAAGTACCATTCCCTGAGCCTCATGCACAAGCCGTTGATCATCCTCATCGGCGGGAGCACCGGCGTGGGCAAGTCCACCATCGCCACCATGCTGGCCAGCCGGTTGGGCATCGTGCGCATCGTCTCCACCGACGCGGTGCGGGAGGTCATGCGGGCCTTCTTCTCGAACGACCTGATGCCCACCATCCACACCTCATCCTTCGCCGCCGGGGCGGCCCTGCGCCAACCGCTGCCGGAGGACGTCGACCCGGTGGTGGCCGGCTTCCGCGACCAGACCATCGCCGTGCTGGTGGGGGTGAAGGCGCTCATCAACCGGGCCATCACCGAGGGGACCCATCTCATCATCGAGGGGGCCCATGTCGCGCCGGGCTTCGTCAAGCCCGAGGACTTCCCCGGCGCTTTCGTCGAGCAGTTCATCATCACCGTCAACGACGAGGCCCTGCACCGCAGCCACTTCTACATCCGCGAGCTGGAGACCCAGGGCAGCCGCCCCTTCCTCCGCTACGTGGAGCATTTCGAGGACATCCGCCGCATCCAGGACTACCTGGTGAGGGAGTCGAACAAGCGGGGGGTCAAGATCATCGACAGCATCAACCTGGACGTGACCATCTCCGAGGTGGTGGAGTACATCCTCAACAGCGTGCAGGAACTGGAGCAGATAGAGCGGCGCCGCTCCGACGGCGTCCCGGCCGGGCTCAAGGTCGACTGACATGGATGAGATCACTAGCGGGAGGTATTGATGAAGCTCTTTCTGGACACGGCCAACATAGAACACATCCGTGAGATAAACGACTGGGGCATCCTGTCCGGGGTGACCACCAACCCCAGCCTGGTGGCCAGGGAAGGCCGGTGCATGCGCGACTGCCTGGAGGAGATAACCGCCATCGTCAACGGGCCCATCAGCGCGGAGGCCCTCTCCATGGACACCGCGGGGATGCTCACCGAAGCGCGGGAGCTCGCCGCCATCGCGCCCCAGATCAACGTGAAGATCCCCATGACGCCGGCCGGCCTGAAGGCCGTCAGCGTACTGAGCGAGGAGGGCATCAAGACCAACGTCACCCTGATCTTCTCCACCAACCAGGCGCTGCTGGCCGCCGCGGCCGGGGCTACCTTCCTGAGCCCCTTCGTGGGGCGGTTGGACGACATCGGGAACCACGGCATCCAGCTGGTCGAGGAGATCGTGGATGTCTTTGACATATACGGCATCGAGACCCGGGTGATCGCGGCCAGCCTGCGCCACCCCATGCACGTCATCGAGGCCGCCCGCGCGGGTGCCCACATCTCCACCATCCCTTACGAGGTGATGACGGCGATGGTCAAGCACCCCCTGACAGATATCGGCATAGAGAGGTTCTTAAAGGACTACGAGAAGATCAAGGATCTTTAAGTCCGGAAAAACGGAGGAATGATGGCAGACAGAAAAGAGTATACGGAGCGCAAGCAGTACTCCCAGCGCAAGCCCTACGGCCAGCGCAAGCCCTATGGTGGCCAGCGCAAGGACTTCTCGCAGCCCAGGAACAGCGGCGAGGGGGAGAGGGAGGATGTCGAGAGGGTCGACAGGGCCGACAGGGCCGAGAGAGGCAATGGGGGCATGAACAGCTCCAGCATCGAGCGGAGCGACCTCGAGAAGCTGCTCCTGGCCGACCTCAAGGAGATGGCCAAGAGCATGAACATCACCGAGATCACCGGGGTGCGCAAGGCCGACCTCATCGACTCCATCCTCAAGCGCAAGGCGGAGGACGAGGGGCTCTTCCAGCGCACCGGCGTCCTGGACGTCCTCTCGGAGGGCTACGGGTTCATGCGCACCAACGGCTACCTGCCCAGCGAGGGCGACATCTACGTCTCGCAGTCGCAGATAAGGCGGTTCCACCTCAAGCGCGGCGACGAGGTCGCCGGCCAGGTGCGCGCCCCCAAGGACTCAGAGAAGTACAACGCCCTGCTGCGCATCGAGAAGGTCAACGGGGACGACCCGGAGGTCTGCCGCACCCGCCGGCAGTTCGAGAACCTTACCCCGCTCTATCCCCACGACCGCCTGCGGCTGGAGTTCGACACGGGGGGCATGGCCCCGCGCATCATCGACCTCATCGCCCCCATCGGCAAGGGGCAGCGCGGGCTGATCGTCTCGCCGCCCCGGGCCGGCAAGACCACCATCCTCAAGCAGTTCGCCAACAGCATCACCGCCAACAACCCCGAGGTCTCCCTGATCGTCCTGCTGGTGGACGAGCGCCCCGAGGAGGTCACCGACATGGAGCGGTCGGTCAAGGGCGAGGTGGTCAGCTCCACCTTCGACATGCCCTCGGAGAACCACATCCAGGTGGCCGAGCTGGTGCTGGAGCGGGCCAAGCGCCTGGTCGAGCACAAGAAGGACGTGGTCATCCTGCTGGACAGCGTTACCCGGCTGGCCCGCGCCTACAACCTCACCACCCCCACCAGCGGGCGCATCCTCTCCGGCGGCGTGGACTCCACCGCGCTGTTCCCGCCCAAGCGGTTCTTCGGGGCGGCGCGCAACATCGAGGAGGGCGGCAGCATCACCATCATCGCCACTGCCCTGGTGGACACCGGCTCGCGCATGGACGAGGTCATCTTCGAGGAGTTCAAGGGCACCGGCAACATGGAGCTGCACCTGGACCGCAAGCTGGCGGACAAGCGCATCTTCCCGGCCATCGACATCGAGAAGTCGGGCACCCGCAAGGAAGAGCTGCTGATGGAGCCGCCCGAGGCCCAGGTGGTCTGGAAACTGCGCCGGGTGCTCCACTCACTGGACCCCAACGCCGCCATCGAGCTGCTCATCGAGAAGATCCGCAGCACCCAGAGCAACGTGGAGTTCCTGGTCGAGATACAGAAGTCGCCCATCGCATGAGAGGCCGCGGTTGTCATTTGCGCGACGCGGTGTTATAATGTGAGGGTTGTAAAATCACATGGATGGAGGTAGTGAGGATGAAAAAGGGAATTCATCCGGAATACGTGGAGGCCACGGTCACCTGCTCGTGCGGGGAGACCTTCAAGACCCACTCGACCAGCCCCACCCTCAAGGTGGAGCTCTGCAGCAAGTGCCACCCCTTCTACACCGGCAAGCAGAAGCTGGTGGATACGGGAGGCCGCGTGGAGCGCTTCGAGCGCCGTCACGCCGCCACCCGCGGCAAGAAGAAGGAAACGGAGAAAGCGGCCGAGAGCTAGCCGGCGTCCGCGGCCGCGCGATGCCAACCATCAGTACCCATCTCGCTCAAGGCGTTATCGCCCTGCGTCGCGTCGTGCCTCTCCCATGCCGGATCGAAGGACGATTTCAGCGTGGGCGGGCAGGCGGTGATCGAGGGCGTGATGATGCGCTCCCGCGCCCACTGGGCCCTGGCGGTACGCAAGCCGGACGGGGACATCTACATCAAGTGCCGTCCCCTGGACTCCATCCTGCTGCGCCACCCCGGCCTGAACAAGCCCTTCATCCGCGGCATCCTCAACATGGGCAGCATGCTCGCCCTGGGCTTCAGGGCGCTGCAGGAATCGGCGGACATAGCCCTGGCGCCGGAGGAGGAGCCGCGGCGCGAAGATGAGGGCGGCGGGGAGGAGAAACGGTCCGGCGGATTCGGCTGGCTGGAGTTCTCCGTGTCCATGGCCCTGGCCCTGGCCCTCTTCGTGGGCCTCTTCATCGCCCTGCCCACCTGGCTGGCGCCGCTGATCGTCGACCGCGGCAGCAACGTGATCCTGCTGAACCTGGTGGAGGGCCTGCTGCGCATCGCCATCTTCATCCTCTACCTGCTGGCCACCTCGCTGCTGAAGGATATCCGGCGCCTCTACCAGTATCACGGGGCCGAGCACCAGTCCATCCACCTCTACGAGGACGGGCTGCCCCTGGAGCCGGCCGAGGCCCTGAAGCAGGGCACCGACCACCTGCGCTGCGGCACTTCCTTCATGCTCTACGCCCTGGTGCTGACGGTGCTCATCTACTCGCTGCTGGGGAGGCCGGACCTGTGGATACGCGTGGTGGAGCGGCTGCTGCTGCTCCCGGTCATCGCCGGGCTGGCGTATGAGATAATAAAGCTGGCGGACCGCCACCGGCACAACCTCTTCCTGCGCATCATCGCGGCCCCGGGGCTGGGCCTGCAGAAGCTCACCACCCGCCAGCCGGACGAGGGGCAGGCGGAGGTGGCGCTGACCTCGCTGCGCGCGGTGCTGGACGCCGAAGGCAAAGAGTACGTGACCGAACGGAGCTCAGGCGCCCGAACGGGACGAGTCAACGAACCCGGGCAGGGGTCTGACGCCCTCACGAGCGAGACGAAAGGCAGCGAGATAACATTGGACATAAGACCGAAACTCGACGAGATAGAGCGGACCTTCGAGGACCTCAACCAGAAGCTGGCCGACCCCGAGGTCTTCTCCGACCAGCAGCGCTACAAGGAGCTCTCCCGGACCCATGCGGAGATGGCGGAGATCGTCAACCGTTACCGCGAATACCGCAAGATCGAGGGGGAGCTGGAGGAAGCCCGCTCCATGCTCAAGGAAGAACACGAGCCCGACATGGAGGAGTACCTCAAGTCGCGAGGTCGAGGAGGCGGAGGGCAAGCTGACCCGGCTGGAGGACGAGCTGCGGCAGATGCTGCTGCCCCGCGACCCCCTGGACGACAAGAACGTGATCATGGAGATCCGGGCGGGGACGGGCGGCGAGGAGGCCGGGCTGTTCGCCGGCGAGCTCTACCGCATGTACACCCGTTACGCCGAGTCCCGCCGCTGGAAGGTGGAGTCCCTCTCCTCCAACCCGTCCGACCTCGGCGGTTTCAAGGAGATCATCTTCGAGGTCAAGGGCAAGGGCGCCTACAGCCGCCTCAAGTACGAGTCGGGGGTCCACCGCGTGCAGCGCATCCCGGTCACCGAGTCGGGCGGGCGCATCCACACCTCCGCCGCCACGGTGGCGGTGCTGCCCGAGGCCGAGGACGTGGAGGTGGAGATCGGCCCCAACGACCTGAAGGTGGACGTCTACCGCTCCACCGGCCCGGGCGGGCAGTCGGTGAACACCACCGATTCCGCCGTGCGCGTCACCCACGTCCCGACGGGGCTGGTGGTCTCCTGCCAGGACGAGAAGTCCCAACTGCAGAACAAGGAGAAGGCCCTGCGCATCCTGCGCGCCCGCCTGCTCAAGAACGAGCAGGACCGCCAGCAGCGGGAACAGGCCGAGACCAGGCGCTCCCAGGTGGGGTCGGGAGACCGCTCCGAGCGCATCCGCACCTACAACTACCCGCAGGGGCGCATGACCGATCATCGCATCGGGCTCACCCTCTACCGCCTGGACACCATCCTGGAGGGGGACATCGACGAGATCATCGAGTCCCTGGCCGCTTACGACCGGGCGGAACGGTTGAGGCAGATGGCCGTATCGGAGACATGAGCGAGCCGGGCGCCGAAGTCCGCCACCGCACCGTAGACCTGCTGAAGAAGGCCACCGACCTGCTGGAGGAGCGGGGCGTCATCAGCCCCCGCCTCAACGCCGAGACCCTGCTGGCCGAGGCCACCGGGATGACCCGGGTGGAGCTCTACACCAATTTCGACAAGCCGGTCTCGCCCGCCGAGACCGACAGGTTCCGCGCCCTGATCAAGCGCCGCCTGGCCCACGAGCCGCTGCAATACATCACCGGACGCCGCGGCTTCCGCCACCTCTCCCTGCGGGTCAGCCCGGCGGTGCTCATCCCGCGTCCCGAGACGGAACTGCTGGTGGAGAGGGCCCTGCAGAAGATGGAGGAGGACCCCTGGCTGACGGTGGTGCTGGACCTGGGTACCGGCTCCGGCTGCATCGCGCTGTCCGTGGCGCAGGAGAACCCGCGGGCCGAGGTGCACGCCTCGGACATCTCCGGCGAAGCCCTCGAGGTGGCCGGGCACAATGCGGAGGAGAACGGGCTTGAGGACCGGGTGTGCTTCCACGCGGGAGACCTCTTCGGCCCCCTGCCGGACCGCCTGCGCGGCGGTGTCCACCTGGTCCTCTCCAATCCCCCCTACGTCCCGGAGCGGGAGTTCGCGGAGCTTCCCCCGGAGGTCAGGGAGCACGAGCCCCGCCTGGCCCTGCTGGCGGAAGGGGACGGCACCGGCTTCCATCTCCGCATCCTTAAGGAAGCGCGCGCCTGGCTCGCCCCGGGAGGCTGGGTGATCATGGAGGCGGGAGCCCCGCAAGCCGCGCCGGTCAGGGAGCGGGCGCTCGAGGCGGGTTACGAGACGGCGGAGATACGTCTTCGATTACAACGGGCTGCCCCGTTTCGTGGAGGCCCGGCTGGCAAGGGGAGCATAACGCGCGGGGAAGGCGGCGCAGCTACTGCTATCTGCGCTTTTGTATTATAATCACAGAATAGGACTCGAGGGCGGATAAGGGAGCGACATGCCGGACGAAGAGGCCAGGCCTGGCCAGGAAACAGCGGGCGAGCTTGACGCGGAGCTTTCCAAGCAATCGGTGGAGTTGCTGATAGCTCTCAACGCCGCCATGGTCAACATCCACATGTACCCCTCCACCAGCGACATGATCTCCACCTCGGTGGAGGCGGGTTACGACCGGCTTGCCAGGATCATCTCCCGGACCGGCAAGCTGAGCCTGGGCGAGGCCAACAACCTCCTGCTGGTCAACGGCATCAGGCTGGAGGAGAAGGACCAGGCGCGGCCCCCGGTGGTCGCCTTCCTCACCTCGCTCCGGCGCCGCGACGTGTTCAGCATCACCATCTCCCAGGGCCTGACCACGCAGGAGTTCCGTTCCTTCCTGGAGGTCATGGCGGAGGAGCCGGAGAAGCTGCAGTCCCAGGGCGGCCTGACCGAGGCGCTGCGCAACCGGCAGGTGGAGAACATCCTGGTGAACGAGCGCCGCTACATCTCCGTCTCCGACGACGAGGAGGTCACCACCGTCAAGGAGGAAGAGGAAGAGGTGCGCGAGGCGGAGGCGGCCCTGGCCAAGCTGCGCCAGGAAGAGATCCAGCGCCTCACCGAAAAACTCAAGGACGAGCGCTTCATCGGTTACATCCTGGGCAAGGACAGCCGGGAGGAACTGGGCGAGGAGGCCCTGGCCGACATCATGGGCAACCCCCCGCGCATGGGTATCCTGCTGCGCCAGGCCATCCGCGAGATCGTGGCCGAGATAGAGGAGCCGCAGCAGGCCCTGGGGATGATCGTCGACGGCCTGGAGAAGGTGGCGAAGCTCATCGGCGAGCTGCAGCAGCCGGAGCTGGAGGACATGGACGCCGCCGAGCTCTGCAAGGCGGTGGGGTTCCTGGAGCCTTCCGAGCTGAAGGAATACCTCCTGTCCGTGCTGCCGGAGACCCTCGCCGCCATGAACCTGCGCCGCCAGGTGCTGGAGAGCCTGCGCGAGTCCAAGGTGCTCGACCTGCTGGAGAACGTCATCCGCGAGCACGACGCCCTCAAGTCCTCTTCCGGCCAGGGCCAGCTGGAGCCGGAGAAGGAGGAGCGTTACCAGGCGCTGTCCGCGCTCATCGACGAGATCTACGCCTCGTCGGTGGGCAAGCCGTGGGAGTCGGCGGTCAGCGACCGCATCTTCCAGGCGGACATGTGGAAGAAGATCAGCGAGTCCCGGGAGGCCGGCGGCGAGGCGGGTTCCTCGACCCTGGTCTACCAGATCTCCAACTTCCTGGTCAACGAGGGCCTGGGCCTGGACATCGACGAGCTGTCCAAGGGCCTCTCCATCGACGAGAGCATCCCCCGCCTCATCGAGAAGCTCTACAAGACCAACAATCCCGAGGCGGCGGACAAGCTGGTCCGCCAGCATGCTGGACAACCTGAACGACATGAGCCCGGAGATCCGGTTGAAGACCGCCCAGACCCTGCAGAGGCTGCCGGAGATCATCCAGCTGGGGAAGACCCTGCAGGAGGCCGCCCTGGCCAGCGAGCTCAAGGGGCAGCTGCTGCAGCGGCTGGAGAAGGAGCGGGAGCTGGACGAGATCTACGGCGCCCTGTCCGACAGCCTGGCCGCCATGGCCGAGCATTTCGCCATGAGCGAGGACTACGGCGCCGCCATCGAGATCATCGATACCTTCTGGCGCCACCGCAGCCCCTCCGAGATGCGCAAGCCGGAGCAGCAGAAGCTGGCCATGGACGCCATCGAGAGCATCGCCACGCCGGAGCTGCTGGAAGGCCTGGCGGACGTGCTGCGGGAGGGCGACATCGAGACCATCACCGAGGTGGCCAACATCCTCATCAAGTTCGAGAACAAGTCGGTCCAGCCCCTCATCCAGGTGCTCAAGGAGAGCGACGACATCCTGGTGCGCAAGGTCACCTTCGACGCGCTGGAATACATCGGCAAGGATGCCATCAAGACCCTCATCAACGACCTCGAACGCTACGACCCCTGGCACATGTACCGCAACATCATCTCCATCCTGGCGGAGATCGGCAACCGCTCCATCATCCAGTCGCTGTCCCGCTTCATCAACCACCAGAACCCGGAGGTGCGCCGGGAGACGGTCAAGGCCATCGGCCGCATCCAGACGGCCGAGACCATCTCGCTGCTGCTCGAGGGCCTGACGGACCGGGACGAGATGGTGCAGCGCGAGTGCTGCCTGGCGCTGGGGCGGATCGGCGACATCTCCACCAGCCCGGCGCTTGCTGGAGATCATCAAGCCCGCGCGCACCCTGCACTACAAGCGGGCGTACAGCCCCACGGTGAAGGCGGCGGCGGTGTGGGCCCTGGGGCAGATCGGGGACTACTCCTCCGCCCCGGAGATCGCGCGGCTCCTGAAGAAGAAGCACTGGATGCCGGTGAAGCGCGCCCAGCACTCCGAGGTAAGGCAGGAAGCGGCGCGCGCCCTGGCCTGCATCGGGGCGCCGGAGAGCCGTGAGCTGCTCACCCGCTACTCGACTGACAGGGACGAAAAGGTGCGCAAGGCCTGTCAGGACTCCCTGAAGATGCTGCAGGCGCGCCAGCCAGCCCGCGCCTGACCCCCGTTGACCTTCTATTCTCCTCTCCGCTTCCGCGTCCAGGCCCGCGCCCTTGAGGTAGCCGAGCAGCTTCTCAAGCAGGGAACGCTGCATGAGGCAGAAGGCCAGGAACATCAACAGGGTGACCGTCCCGAGGACGTTGTACACCCAGTCGTCCCCCAGGAAGCCGTTCTTGTGAAAGATGTAGTAATTGAAGATGCCCCGGCCGGCGAAGGCGATGTAGATGAGGTTGGGCACCCACAGGACCACCAGGAACACCAGGTCGGCCACGATGTAGACGCGGTTGTTCTTCAGCAGCTTCTCCAGGTGCTCGTCCAGGACGAAGGGGCCTTTCTTGATCTTGCGCATGCGCTCGGAGGAGTGGTAGCGCTCGAGGAACACGTCGACGGCCTGCTGGCCCTCCCCCCGCTTGAGCATGACGCAGCATGCGGTAGTAGTTGACCATCCCCACGGCCAGGGCGAGTATGCAGAAGGCCAGCGCCACGTCGATGATGATCAGGGGCACCTTGGAGGGGCGGGTGATGCCCAGGTCGGTGTCGGGCCCCGAGGGCTTCCAGACGTAGCCGCCCTGCTTGTCGATGTATCCCCGGGCGTTGCCGACCTCGACGGACGCCAGGCCGTGCGGAAAAGCCCGCCGCGTAGTCGTACTGGGCGTTGATGGAGATGCTGCCCGAGGTGTTGATGTAGCCCCAGACGCCGCGGTTCTTGTAGGGGGCCAGGCCCTCGCTGAACGACTCGACCTGGTCCAACCCGGGCTCGATCACCATTTCGCCGGAGGTGTCCACAAAGCCCCATCTCCGCCCGGACCTCACCGCCGCCAGGCCTTCGCTGAAGGACTTGGCGGAATCGAACGACGGTTCGATGGCCGTCTTCCCGGAGGTGTCGATGTAGCCGAACCTGCCGTCCTTCTCCAGCAAGGCCAGGCCGTCCGAGAAAGCGCAGTAGGAGAGGAGCGACTGCCACTGCTCGATGTCCAGCCCGTTTAGCCCGTCCAGGCCGTCCCCGGCCCCCTCCCCGGTCGACTGGGGGAGGCCGGCGGGAGGCGGAAGGGTTATCACCAGCTCACCCGAGCGGTCGACGTACCCGTAAGTGGTACCTTCCAGGGTCAGGGCCAGCCCTTCCGAGAAACGGCCCGACCAGTCGTAGCGCGGCTCGATGACGGTGTTGCCGGAGGTGTCGATGTACCCGTACTTCCCTTCCGATACCACCACCGCCAGGCCGCCGGAGAAGGCGTCGGCGCGGTCGAAGCGGGGCGCGATGGCCATGTACCCGGCCTGCGTCGATGTAGCCGTACCTGCCCTCCACCTCGACCACCGCGAGCTGCTCCTCGAAGCTCCCCGCCCAGGCGTATTGGGGCTCTATCACCAGCTCGCCGGAAGCGTCGATGAAGCCCATGCGGCCATCGACGGTCACCCGGGCCAGGCCCTCGCTGAAGTCGTCGGCCCACTGGTAGCGCGGCGATATCACTACCTTGCCGTTGCCGTCTATGTAGCCGAAGCCTTCGCTGGAGTCGATGGGGAGGAGCAGGTCCTTCCCGCCGCAGGAGGAGAGGGAGAGCAACAGGAACGCGGCGGCGAGCAGCAGCGCCAGGACGGCCAGCGGCCTCCTCGCCGCGGCCGCGCCCACCGGCCCTTCCCTCCACCGGGCGCTCATGCCCCGCTCCCCCCGGCCAGCCTGCGGATCTCCTCCACCGACTCGTCGTGCAGGCGCAGCCGGTACTGGAACAGGGGCATCCCGGTGTTCCGCAGGGCCTGCCGCACGCTGTCCTGCAGCTCCTCCAGGGTCATCCAGCGGACCTCGCTGATCTCCTCGAAGTCCTGCTGCTGCAGCTCTCCCCCGGTCATGAAGGCGGTGAAGATGTAGGAGGTCCAGTCCTCGAACTCCGGCCCGCAGGTGAAACGGGGGCGGATGAGCAGGATGAACCGGTCGAACTCCACCTCCAGCCCGGTCTCCTCACGCGCCTCGCGGCGCCCCCCTCCTCGATGTCCTCGCCCGGGTGGGCGGCCCCCGAGGGCGCCCGGTAGACGCCGGGCGGGAAGAAGGGCTTGGCGATGGCGGCGAACTCGCGGTAGCCGCGGTCCTTGAAGATGAAGAAGGTGATGTCGTGGGAGCGCTCGCGCTTGCGGGAGCCGCGCAGCATGGAGAACTCGGCGGGCGTCAGTTCCAGGGTCAGGTCGATCTCCCGCGGGACGCCGTACCTGTCCATCATCTCCCGCACCTGTTCGTCGCTTATGTAACTCATGCGCTCATCCCCTCCGCATGAAGGTCGCCGGCCACGATGCGCAAGACCTGGCCTTCCGCGGCGAGCAGCAGGAAACCGGAGTCGTCCACTCCCCGCATGACCCCCGAGAGCCCGGATTCCCGGCTCTGCGCCTCGCCGTGGACGGTGAAGGGGGGGCGGACCGAGACCGTCTCGCCCAGCCAGGCCAGGCCGTCCGTGTATTCCCGGGCCCACGCCGCCGGGCCGGCCGCGGCCCTGCGCTCGACCTCCTCGAGCAGCGACTCCAGGAGCAGGCCGGGGTCGAAGGGCTTCCCTTCCTCGATGAGCAGGGAGGTGGCTTCCGGGTAGACGAGCTCGCCCGGCCCGTAGTTGAGGTTGATGCCGATGCCCACGACGGTGAGGTCGCTCCCCGGGCAGGGATTCCGCCAGCACGCCGGCGGCCTTGCGACTGCCGTATACCAGGTCGTTGGGCCACTTGATGCGGGGGCCGGCCCCGCCGTTCCCAGCGGATGGCCGCGGCCGCCGACACGCAGGCCAGGCGGGTGGCCTGCGGGCCCGGCATGCCCTCCAGCACCAGGGAGGCCAGCAGGCTCTTATCCGGCAGGTCGAACCAGTCGCGCCGCAGGCGCCCGCGTCCCGCTTCCTGGTGGCGCGCGCGCACCACCAGGCCGGCCCCGCCCTCACCGGCTTCCACCAGGCGGCGGGCTTCCAGGTTGGTGGAATCGATGCTGTCGTATTCGGCTATTTTCCACATGGTGATATTGTAGCGGAAAAGTGACGGTGCCAGGCACCATCACTTTTCCGTCACTTTCCGTCACTGCTGCAGCGCCGCGAAGAGCGCCTTGCCCTTGTGCAGGGTCTCCTCGAACTCGTCCTGGGGCGAGGAGTCGGCCACGATGCCCCCGCCCACCTGGAAGTAGGCGGCCTCTCCCCTGGTGATGATGGTGCGGATGGCGATGTTCAGGTCGGAGCAGCCGTTGAAGCCGAGGTAGCCGATGGACCCTGTGTAGACGCTGCGCGCGGTGGGCTCCAGCTCGTCGATTATCTCCATGGCGCGGATCTTGGGGGCGCCGACGATCGATCCGCCGGGGAAGGTGGCCCGCAGCAGGTCGGCCTGGTCCCGCCCCGGGTGGAGGTCGCCGGTGACCGTGGAGACCAGGTGGTGCACGGTGGCGTAGGATTCCAGCACCGCGTGCTCCTCCACCACCACGCTCCCGTACTCGCATACCCGCCCCAGGTCGTTGCGGAGCAGGTCTACGATCATGGCCAGCTCCGCCCGGTCCTTCCGGCTGGCCTTAGCAGCTCCTCTTGCAGAAGACGGTCTTCATCGGGGTCGGCGGAGCGGGGCCGGGTCCCCTTGATGGGGCGTGTCTCCACCCTCCGCCCCTCCACCTTGCAGGAAGCGTTCGGGAGAGGATGAGCAGATCTTCCCCTCCCCGAAGTTGAGATAAGCCGAGAAAGGCGCGGCATTGAGACGGCGCAGGCGCCTGTACATCTCCCAGGGGGGCCGCTTCAGCGTGGTGGAAAAGCGCTGGGTCAGGTCTGCCTGGTAGATATCTCCCGCCAGGATGTACTCCTTGATCCGCTTCACCGCCTCTATATATTCGTCGTGGGTGAAGTTGGAGACGAACTCGGTCTTGCCGCCCCCGCCGTTCCAGTCGGGCCGGACGGGGACCCCTTCCAGCAGGCGCATGGCCCGCTCCCGGCAGGCGCGCGGGTCGTCCGGCGGGGTGAGGAAGAGCCAGGTGCGCCCGGCGCGGTGGTCGTGGGCCACCACCTTGTCGTAGAAGCCCAGGGCCATCTCCGGCAGGGCGATGTCGTCGGTCACCGACGCCGGCAGCTCCTCTATGTAGCGCCCCAGCTCGTAGGAGAAGTACCCCATGGCCCCGCCGGTGAAGGGCGGGAGCGCGGGGTCGTGCTCGAGTATGCGGCGCGCGCCGAGTTCGCGGCGGAGGGCGTCCAGCGGGTGCTCCCGCGCGGTCCGCCGCGCCCCTTCCCGCTCCAGGTAAGTGGACTGCCCGTCGCGGAAGAGCAGCACCAGGTAGGGGTCGAAGCCGATGAACGAGTAATGGCCGTACCCCTCCATCTCCAGGCTGGAGTCGAGGAAAGTCGAGTAGGGAAGGTGGGCGACGTGGTCGAAGAGTTCCTCCGGGCTGCCGGCCCCGCTCAGGTCCTCCACCACCGGGTCCAGCCGCAGGGCACGCTCCGCAAGCGTCTCGCTCATGCGCACACCTCCAGGAAGTTGCCGAGCAGCCGCATGCCCTCCTCGGTCATGAACGACTCGGGGTGGAACTGGATGCCCTCGACAGGATACTCGCGGTGGCGCAGCCCCATGATCACCCCGTCATCGGTGCGGGCGCTCACCTCCAGGCAGTCCGGCAGGCCCTCCGTCGTAGACGGCCAGGGAATGGTAGCGCGCGCACTCGATGGGGTCGGGCAGGCCGCGGAAGACCCCCCGCCCGTCGTGGTGGACGGCGGAGGTCTTGCCGTGCATGACGTAGGGGGCCCGGTCGACCTTTCCCCCGAAGACGTCCCCGATGCACTGGTGCCCCAGGCACACGCCCAGCACCGGCGTGCGCGGCCCGAAGGCGGTGATGACCTGCCGGGAGATGCCCGCCTCGTTGGGGGTGCAGGGGCCGGGGGAGATGACGATGCCCGCGGGGGCGAGCTCCTCGATCTCCTCCAGGGTGACGTGGTCGTTGCGGTAGACCGCCAGGTCCGCCCCCAGGGTGCCCAGGAACTGCACCAGGTTGTAGGTGAAGGAGTCGTAGTTGTCGATCATCAGTATCTTTCCCGAAGATGAACCGTTACCGCCCATCGCCTCTCCTCTCCGTATAAAAAAAGGCCGGCACCCGGCTGGGTGCCGGCCGTCAGGCCGCCTTTACATGCCACCGACATTATCACGCCGCCCGCCGCGAAAATCAAGTAGTCATCGCGAGCGAAGCGTGGCGATCTTTTGCCGGACATTGCGGAAGATTGCCACGTCGCTGCGCTCCTCGCAATGACCTGGTAAAGGCTAGAAGCCCAGGTCCTCCGGGACCAGTACCACCTTCAGGTCCGTCAGCATCGGGCGCATGGACGTGATCAGGGTGACGCGGCAGATGGACAGCTCCGCGTGGCAGTCCGTGCACTGCCCCCGCTTGACGCAGGGCAGGTCCAGGTTGTAGCGGATGGCGTTGGCCGGCGCGGCCACCCCGCGGATGCGCGCCATGGCCTCGTCCAGGTCGGCCGTGAGCTTGTTGGACCCGGCCACCACCACCACCGTCCCCGGCCCGAAGGTCATGCCGCAGACCCGGTTGCCCACGCCGTCCACGTTGACCAGGTCGCCCTTGAGGGTGATGGCGTTGGAGGAGCACAGGTAGTAAGGGCAGAGCAGCGAGCGCTTGCGCGTCTCCTGGGTCTCCTCGAAGCCCATGGTGGGGTCGTGCACGAAGACGGTGTCCCCGCGCTCCCGCAGCGCCTCCAGCAACCCCAGCTCGCGCACGGTCATGGAGCCGCCGCACCCCACCTCCGAGCCGGCCGGGATGATGGACAGCACCTCCCGCACCGCCGCCTCCCGCCCGCTCCATCACGCGGGCGTCCATGCCCCGCTTGCGCAGGCCGGCCGCGGCCGTCTCGCAGCGCGTCTCCCGGTATCTCGCCCGGACCCCTTCCGAATCGGTGGTGCTCATCTCCATCCCTCCTCCACGCACGTCTCCTTCCGCACCATTATATATACTTCCCCCACTATGGCGGACGGCCCGCACTTATTCTATAATCAGCGTAATCTTTTACAGACCCGACGATTCGCGATAGGGAGGAAGAAAATGGCCGATACCTTTGAGATCTACGGGAAGACGTTCAAGCCGGCCAAGGTCGTCAACAACCCCTCGGACGACCCAGTTGAGGGGGTGGGCCCTGGAGCAGGGCGGGCAGGTCACCCAGGTCGGCAACCTTTCGGTCATCACCACGGTGCGCAACCGCTCGGCCAAGTTCACGGAGATATACCACGACAAGACCCCCGACGAGAAGCGACCTCAAGCTCATCGAGGAGGTCTTCGACTACCTCAAGGACAAGGAAGTCATCCGCCTGGACCGGCGCATGTGCGAGCACCCCGACTTCCGCTTCCACGCCCGCGTCTACATAACCTCCAAGTACGCCCGCATCCCGCTGATGTGGGGCAACACCCTCTTCGAGCAGGAGGACCCCGACGGCGAGCCCGACTTCGTCACCATCACCGTCTCCGAGTGGCCGGAGCGCCGGGTGATGGTCTTCCCCGAGGAAGGCCTGACCATCATCCTGGGCACCGACTACAAGGGCGAGAACAAGAAGGCCATGCTGCGCCAGCTGATGTACGCGGTGAAGAAGCGGCAGTGCCTGGGGCTGCACGCCGGCTCCAAGACCGTACGGGTCAGCGAGGACGGCAAGCTGTCCGACGTCGGCTTCCTCTTCTTCGGCCTCTCCGGCACCGGCAAGACCAGCCTCACCTGCCACTCGCACTGGCTGGAGTCGCCGGAGCGCGTCTTCATCCACCAGGACGACGTGGTCATCCTGCGCCCCGACGGCAGCGCCATGGGCACCGAGAACTCCTACTACATCAAGACCGACGCCCTGGACCTGGACTCCCAGCCCCTGCTCTACGCGGCCTGCCTGAGCCCCCGCTCCATCCTGGAGAACGTGATGGTGTACGAGGACGACGCGCGCATCGACTTCTACGACAGCTCCATCACCTCCAACGGCCGGGCCATGGTCAAGCGGAGCGACGTGGCCTTCACCGATACCGAACGTCGACCTGCAGGAGGTCAACGCCATCGTCTTCATCACCCGCCGCCGCGACGTGGTGCCCCCGGTGGCCAGGCTCAACCCGGAGTTCGCCGCCGCCGCCTTCATGCTCGGCGAGTCCATCGAGACCTCCGCCGGAGACCCCACCATGGCCGGCCGGGCCATCCGCGTGGTGGGCACCAACCCCTTCATCGTCGGTTCGGAGGCCGAGGAGGGCAACATCTTCCTCTCCATCCTCAAGAAGAACCCCCAGATCAGGTGCTACATGATGAACACCGGCAACGTGGGGGCCACCGAGGGGAACGGCCGGGGAGAACATCACCGTGCGCGACTCGGTGCGGATCATCGAGATGATCGCGCGCGACCGGATCAAGTGGAAAGAGGACCCCTTCTGGGGCTACGAGGTGCCGGAGGAAGTGCCGGGCATGGACTTCGCCCGCTTCGACCTGAGGAACTTCTACCAGCCCTCGGAGATCCAGGCCCTCGAGGAAGCCCTGCGCAAGGAGCGCATCGAGTGGATGGAGCGGTTCGAGGACCTCGACCCCTCCATCATCGACGCCATCCGCGGCAGCGCCTGACCGATCGCGGCTGTCATCGCGAGCGCAGCATCTGTCATCGCGAGCGCAGCGAAGCGATCTTTTTCCCGTACCCGGAGAGATTGCTTCGTCACTGCGTTCCTCGCAATGACAAATCGTGCCTTACAGCGAGGTGAGGTGGCGGGGGCCCAGGTGCTCACCCGGGTCGGCCAGGGCCTCATCGATGGTGGCGATCATCTCCTCGCGGTCGCGGTTGAGGGTGCCGTACACCGGGACGTAGTTGGAGATGTGGTCGGAGAGGAAGTGGGCCCCCTCCACGTCCAGGTTCTGAAGCATCAGCCGGAGCTCGCGCATGACCGTCTCCCCGTCCGCCTCGGTGAACTCGCCGCGCTCGATCTCCTCCCACAGCTCGCTGCCGGGCACCGGGTAGAAGGTGCGGGGGCGGATGAAGTCGGGCCGCATGCGGTTGAGGGTGAGCGCGGTGTTGCGGGCGTGCTGCTCCCAGCGCTCCATCCCGCCCAGGCCCAGTAATATATAGGCGCTCAGGCGGATGCCCGCCTCCCTGACCCGGCGCGCCGCCTCCACCATCCCTTCGGAGTCCACGCCCTTGTTGACCAGGCGCAATATCTCGTCGTCCCCCGACTCCAGGCCCAGGTAGATGATGTCCAGGCCGGCTTCCTTGAGCTTGCGCAGCGCCTCGGGGGACTTGCCCTTGAGAAACCTCGCCCCCCCGTAACTGGAGATGCGCTCCACCTCGGGGAAGAGGTCGCGCGCGCAGGCGATTATCTCGGCCAGCTTGTCCGAGTTCATGGCCACGGTGTTGCCGTCCGCCAGGAAGATGGAGGGGACGCGCGAGTACATCAGGCGCGCCTTGCGCAGGTCGGCCCGGACCTCCTCCACCCCGCGCACCCGGTACTTCTTCATCTTGTACATGGAGCAGAAGGTGCAGGCGTTGTGGGGGCAGCCCAGGGTGGCCTGGATGATCAGCGAACCCGCCTCGCAGGGCGGGCCGGAACAGGGGCTCTTCGTACTCGGGGAACATCTTCATCTCACCTCGACCCCATACTATCACAGGGGCGGAATGCCCCGCGTGATTTATATCATTGCCGGGAAAGCCCGCTATGCGGTAGTTAGTAATGAACCCGATTTGGGAAGAATATACGAAGAAGCAAGGCTACTGAAGAGAAAGAACCGCCCCATGAGGGAAACAGGGTGCCTTCCCGGCAACGGTGGGCCTGTGAGCTTCGCTGTCCGGCAGCGGTCCTCCATCCGACGTATCCCGGTTGCCTGTACCGACCCGGACGTGGTCCGGGGCCGGCGCTTATGCGGTCCTTCAACGGACCGGGAGTAAGAGAGGTCTCCGGCTGGACCCGTGGTCCGGCCGGCAGTGAAAAACAGGAGGTCATCATGGTCGGAAGCAGGTCGAACCGGGTCGTCGTGACGTTGCTGGCCGTATTGCTCTGCGCCTTCCTGGCGCTACCGCTGTCCCTCTTCATGTGGAGGGGGGTGGCGCAGGCGGCTCCCGTCGCTCTCGGTCAGCAAGTCCGGGGGGAGCACGCTGCTGGGGGGCCAGGCCACCGTCAGCATCACCGTCCGCAACACCGGTGACGACCGGGGTTACAACCTCGGGGTCACCGACACCTTCACCTCGGTGCCCTTGCGGTTGGACGGCAAGAACAAGACGGTGACCTATGTCTCCGCGAGCGGCCCGGGCGGGGCGCTCACCCCCACCTCCGTGACCACCGACCCCGTCACCAACGCCCTTACAGTGCAGTTCGACGACATCAAGGACCTCGCTCCCACCGAGAGCGCCACCATCAGCATCGTGGTGAGCCCCTCCGATCCCACCTGGGCGGTGGGCGACGTCATCCACGACGAGGCCGATGCCCAGGTCAACGACAGCGCCGACGGCGGCGGCACCTGGAGGACCGGCAGCGCCAGCGCGGACACCGACGTCCTCCCCATCGAGCTGACCGCCAAGAGCGCCAACCAGTCCACCGGTGACGACCAGGCCACCGGTTGCGGCGAGCTGATCGGGAGCAAGTGGCCTTACAGCTACACGGTCACCGCTCAGAACAACTACGTCAACGCCACCGACAACGTGGTCATCACCGACGTGCTGCCCGACGGCATCGAGTACCTGGCATCCACCGGGGGCACGGCACCCACTTCGGTCACCAGGAGCGATACTACCGGGCAGTGGACCCTCACCTGGAACCTGGGCACCATGGCGGCGAGCGCCAGTTTCACCTCCACCTACTCGGTGGGCATCCGGTACGACTACTACGGGACGGCGAACGGGGGGACCAACCGGCCCTACAACGACTACGACGGCACGCCGCCGCTCGGCACTCCGGTGGCCGACCAGACCTCGCTCCACAATGTGGCGGACCTGGACTGTACCTACCTGGGGACGCCTTACAGCGACAGCAAGGACGCCACGGTCATCGCGGCCTACGCCACCATCCGCAAGAGCGTGAGCCCCGGGACCGCGCACAACGGCCAGACGGTCAGCTTCAGCCTTACCTATTACGCATCTCGAGTATTACGACCTGAGCGACTTCAGCATAGTGGACGTGGTACCGGACGGGCTTACCTATACCGTCGGCAGCGCGAGCCCCGCGCCCGACCTCATCGAGAACGATACGCCGGGCGCCGGACAGACCAGGCTGACCTGGAACACGCCGGCCAAGGTGCCCTCCCTCGCCGCGGGCGGGCAGGCGACCATCACCTTCGACGCCACGGTGGACAACACCTGGTCGGTGCCGCCGCTGCCGGGCCGTACCTGGATAGTCGCGGGCGACGTCATGACCAACGACGTCGCCATGAGTTGCGACTGGTCCGACAACCGGCAATCGCGCACGGGCACTTCCACCGACCTGAGTTCGGCCTCGGTGGTCGACGTCGGGCCCACCCCGCCGGTGGTCAAGGAGGCGGCGCCGGACAACGGCGGCGTCCCCGGCACCTACAGCCACTCCATCGACCCCGACCGTGGGCGATACCGTATGGTTCCGGGTGAGGATGAACACCAACGACGGGGCCAACCCGGTGGTGCCGAACACCCAGTTCGGAGACGTGGACGTGGTGGACTGGATACCGCAGGGAACCCAGTTCGTGGCCGGCTCCTTCACCATGACCTATTCCGCGGCGGGAGACTTTCAACTACGACCCCCCGGTGGGCAAGTACAGCGCCAGGTACGCCGACCAGCCGGAGCAGATATCCTCCGGTACGCTTACGGGCCTGGCCTGGTCGCTCGGAGACGTCTCACCGGGCGGCTGGTGGCAGGTGGAGTTCAAGGTCGTGGTCCAGGACTCAGCAGCAGTAGTGGATGCAGCGGTCGTCTACGACTACGGGAAGACCTCATGGATGACGTCCGAGGAGCAGCAGTCCTCCGCCCGTGACATCGCCGCGCTGACCTATGCCGAGCCGGACCTCACCGCGGCCAAGTCCGTCATCAGCACCCCGGCGAACCCGGGAGCCGGGCAGGACTGGGGTTACCGCATCACCCTGACCAACACCGGCACCGCGGCGGCCCGCAACGTGCTGGTCACCGACACCCTGCCCAGCGGCATGCGCAACTACGACCCCACCACGGGGACTGTGACCGTCACGCGGGGGGCTACCACCCTCACGCTCGGCACCGACTACACCCTGAACTACACACCCGCCACGGGTGTATTCCTCATCGACTTCGACAACGGAGGGGCGATCCGCACGGAGATACCGGCGCCTCCTTCCGCCGACAGCGTGGTCACCATCGATTACACCTCGCGGGTGGACAGCACCGTGGGCGCGGGTGCCTCGCTGACCAACAACGTCCAGCGTTACCTGGAGCGCGCAGAACGCGGGCACCACCCCCAACCGGGACTACGGGCCCGGCCACCGCCGAGCGCGACCATCACCCTGCCGAACATCACCATCGCCAAGAGCATCGTCGGCTCGAGCACCGTGCCCATCGGCACCGGCGCGGCGAGCCAGGTCACTTACCGGCTGACGGTTACCGTACCCGCGAACAACCTGGCGACAGGTACGGGGATAAACCGCCTGAGGGACTTCATCCGGCAGGACGGCCTGGAGTACGTCACCGGAAGCACCCTGCTCACCGATGTCAGCGGGACGCCGCCGACACCCGCCCTGTTCAGCGACCTCACCAACAACATGAACCCGACCATCAACTGGACCAGCCCCAACCCGGGCTCCACGCTGACCTGGGCGATGAGGAACCTCATAGACAACAGCGGCCAGGCCACCGCCTACGTCTTCCAGGTCGATTTCCAGCTCCTGGCAACCGGTCTTATCACTCCCGTAAGCCAGGGCGGAAGCGCCACCGACCCCGCCAACTGGAGGTTCTGGCCCAACACCGGCGGCAACCCTACGCTTAACAACACGGCCAATAACGACGGGGACTTCCGCTGGAGCGACAGCTTCCAGAACCGCACCGCCACCTCCAACACCACCACCACGACGCTCCAGCAGCCGTACATGGAGATGTCCAAGACCAACGACAAGGTCGGCCCGCCCGAAGTCCTGGTCAAGGCCGGCGACACCGTCGACTACACCATAACCGCGAGCAACACGGGGAGATCCGCCTCCTACGACAACGTGGTCGTCGACACCCTGCCCGCGGGCATGCGGGACACCGACCCCTCGGCCACCGTGGCGGTGACCGTCAACGGCGTGCCGGTCGCCTTCACCACCGGGTGGAACGGGGGCACCGGGGAACTCACCGTGACCGTGAACGCCGGGGTGAGCGTCCCCGCCGGCCAGGACCTGGTGGTCACCTACACCGGCACGGTCGACGGTGACGTCGGCTCGGGGGCCACCCTCACCAACAACGCCTACATCGAGTACCGCTCCGAGTCCGGCGCGGGCCGGCACGTCACCGAGAACGACGACTCCACCGGCCGCAACAAGGCCAGCTCGCAGGTGCGGACGCCGGAGGTGACCTCGGCCAAGACCGCGCTCGACACCCCCGCGACCATCGGGGACACCGTCGAGCTACGAGATCGTAATGACCGTCCCGGCCGGGACCATCATGTACTCGCCGAGCATCGTCGACGTCATCGACCAGGACGGCATCGAGTACGTGCCCGGCAGCTCCGCGCTGAGCCGCGTGTCGGGGCCGGACCCCGGCCCGGCCCTGAGCTTCATCGACGCGTTCCAGCCGTCGATCGACTACGACACCCCCGACCCCGGCGCCACCTTCACCTGGCTGCTCAACGACGTGGACAACAGCGGGGGCGCCGACTTCACCTTCAAGCTCAGCTTCGACTGCGTGATCACCGGCCTCATCGACCCGGCCGGCTCGCCCATCCGACCCGGACAACTGGGTGTGGTGGTGGACCCACGGGGGCGACCCCACCGCTGACAACACCGCCGACGATATCGCCACCATCGACTGGAGCGACGGCGTGGACCCCCACAGCGTCGTCACTCCCCCGGCCACGCAGCACGTCTGGCAGCCCAACCTCGACCTCACCAAGGACAACGACGCGGGAGGCGCGGCGCTCCCCGGCGGCACCATCGACTACACCATCACCGTCGAGAACAGCGGGCTCGGCGACCTCCTAGCGGAACGTGCTGGTGGACACCCTGCCCGATTACATGACGGACACCGACCCCTCGGGCACCGTCGCGGCGACCCTGAACGGGGTCCCGCTCACGCCCGGGGTGGACTTCACCGCCTCCATGGCCGGGAACCAGCTCACCGTCGACTTCACCGCCGGCTCCGGCGGAGCCGACGGACATCCCGGCCGGCCAGACCCTGGTGGTCACCTATACCGGGACGGTCAACAGCCAGGTGGGCGCGGGCTCGGCCCTGACCAACGTGGCCTCGGTGGAGTTCAACTCCCGGTCGGACGGGACCGGCCGGCAGGTGCCCCTGAGCACCGACGTCTCGCAGCACAACACCGACGACTCGACGGCCGACATACCGCCGGCCACCATCGCCAAGAGCCAGAACACCGCCGGTGACCTGAGCGCCATCGGGCAGCCGTACACCTACTCGGTGGACGTCACCGTGCCGGCGCACACCACCGTCTACAACTCGGCGGTCACCGACACCATCGTGGACGGCCTCGCGGTGGACGGCACTTCCACCTACGTGACGGCTCCCGCAGGTCTCGGGACGGTAGCGGTCGCCGCGCCGGCGGCGACCACCGTCACGGTCACCTGGGACATCGGCGACTACACCAACAACACCGGCTCCGCCCAGGTGATCACGCTCCAGATCAACGTGCACATCAAGACCACCTACGTCACGGCGGACCGGCCAGGTGCACGTGCCGGCGGCGACACCTTCGCCAACACCGCCGACCTGGATTGGGACGACGCGGACGACGGGAGGGGCCCACCACACCGATACGGATACGGCCGCCACCGTGACCGCCACCGAACCCGACCTGACCCTGACCAAGATCAACGACGCCGCGGCCCCATCCCCGGCGGCCAGACCGTGCACTACACCCTGACGGCGGTGAACAACGGTACCTCCGCCTCGTACCAGAACGTGCTGACGGACACCCTGCCGGTGGGCATGCGCAACATCCCGCCCACGGTTACCAACGTGACCCTGGCCGGCGTCCCCCTGATCGATGAACGTCGACTACTGGGTGACCTGGAACGCGGGTACCGGTGAGCTGACCGTCGACCTCGACCACGGGGTATCCAAGACCAACATCCAGCCCGGCGTCGGCAACCGGCTGGTCGTCTACATCAACGCCACTCCTTCGGCCGTGGCGGGCGCCGGGGCGACCCTCGCCAACAGCGCCGTCGTCGACTACAACTCCTGGTCGGGCCCGAACGGGAGGTCCTACTCGACCACCCCGGTGACCTCCTCCGTCACCATTCGTTCCGGCCACCGTAGCCAAGACCCAGAACGCGCCGGCCAACCAGGCGAGCATCGGCCAGCCGTTCACCTACTATCGTCTCGGTGTCGGTGCCGGCCTATACCACCATCTACAACGCGGCGGTCACCGACAGCATCGCCGACGGCCTGGCCGTGGACAGCTCCGCCACCTACGTGGACGGCAGCCCGCAGGTCGTGGGAGTGGTGGCGCCGGCCGCTGCCCTTCAACGGGCCGGCCGCCCTGACCTGGACCATCGGCGACTACACCAACAACACCGGCGCCACCCAGGTGGTGCAGCTGCGCCTCAACGTGCACATCCGCACCAACTACTCGGGCGGCGCGCCGGTGCCCGCCGGGGCCACCTTCGCCAACAGCGCCAACCTCGCTGGGACTGATGCCGACACGGGAGGGGTTCACCACCGCTCCGCCACCGCCCCCACCGTCACCGCCACCGCTCCGAACCTGACCTTCGCCAAGGCCAACGACGCCGGCGGCCCGGTGGTGGGAGGCCAGCCGGTCAACTACACCCTGACCGTCACCAACACCGGCAACGGCACCTCCTACCAGAACGTGGTCACCGACACCCTGCCGGTGGGCATGCGGGGCAACACCCCGGTGGTCACCAGCGTCAGGCTGAGCGGCCTGCTGCTGACGGAGAACGTCAACTACACCGTCAGCTGGAACTCCGGCACCGGTGAGCTCATCGTGGACCTCACCGCGGGCTCGGCCGGTCCGACCAACATCCCCGCCGGCGGCAGCCTGGTCGTCAGGTACACCGCCAGCGCCTCGGATGACGCCGACCCCGGCGCGACCCTGACCAACTGCGCCGTCGTCGCCTACAACTCCTGGTCGGGCTCGGGGGGCCGGGCTTCCACCACCCCGCCCGCCGTCTCCTCCATCACCGTCCAGGCGGCCACCCTGGCCAAGACCCATAACGCCGCGGGCAACCAGGCGAGCATCGGCCAGCCGTTCACCTACACCGCTGACCATCACCGTGCCGGCGCACACCACCCTGCAGAGCGCGGTGGTCGCCGACAACATCGCCGACGGACTGGCCGTGGACAGCTACGCCACCTACGTGAACGGCAGCCCGCAGGCCGTGGGAGTGGTGGCACCGGCGGCTCCCTTCAACGGCCCGGCCGCCCTGACCTGGACCATCGCCTCCTACACCAATTCCACCGACGCCACCCAGCAGGTGCAGCTGCGCCTGAACGTGCGCATCCGCACCAACTACTCGGGCGGCGGCGCCGGTGCCGGCCGGGGCCGACCTTCGCCAACACCGCCACCCTGGACTGGGCCCACGGTTCCACCTCCGCCACCGCCCCCGACGTCACCGCCACCGCCCCCGACCTGGCCTTCACCAAGGCCAACGACGCCTCGGGCCCGGTGGTGGGAGGCCAGCCGGTCAACTACACCCTGACCGCCGACCAACACCGGCAACGGCACCTCCTACCAGAACGTGGTGACCGACACGCTGCCGGTGGGCATGCGGGGCAACACCCCGGTGGTCACCAGCGTGACGCGGGGAGGGGTGACCCTGACGGAGAACGTCAACTACACCGTCAGCTGGAACTCCGGCACCGGCGTGCTCATCGTGGACCTCACCGCGGGCTCGGCCGGTCCGACCAACATCCCCGCCGGCGCGGCAAGCCTGGTCGTCAGGTACACCGCCAGCGCCTCCAACGACGCGGGGGCGGGCGCGACCCTGACCAACTCAGCCGTCGTCGCCTACAACTCCTGGTCGGGCTCGGGGGGCAGGTCCTCCACCACCACGCCGGCCACCTCGTCCATCACGGTGTCGTCCGCGACCGCGGTCAAGATCGAGAACGCCGCGGGTAACGCCGCGGCCATAGGCCAGCCGTTCTACTACACCGTGGGCGCTGAACGTGCCCGAGCCGTACCACCATCTACAACGCCTACGCGAGCGATATCATCCCCGACGGCCTGGAAGTGACCGGCACCTCCACCTACGTGGACGGCATCCCGCAGACCGTCGGCACCGTGACCGTGACGCCGAACCCGGGGGACGGGACCACCGCCGTCGCATGGACCATCGGCGACTACACCAACATCACCAGCGCCACCCAGCAGCTGCAGCTGCGCGTCGGCGTGCGCATCAAGACCTCGTTCAACGACGCCACCCCGGTGAGCGGCCTGCCGCCCCAGAGCACCTTCGACAATACCGCCGACCTAGCCTGGGACGACGCGGCCTCCGGCGGCACCACCCATACGCTCCGACGCCATCGGCTCCCACGGTGACGGCCACCGAGCCGCACCTGGTGCTCACCGAGGCCAACGACGCGGCCGGCCCGGTCACCGGCAACACCCCCATCCACTACACCGTGACGGTGGCCAACGACGGCACCTCCGCTTCCTACCAGAACGGGATCGTCCAGACCTTCCCGGTGGGCATGCGGGGCAACACCCCGGCGGTGACCGGGGTGACCCTGGGCGGCAGCTTCCTCACCGAGGGCGCTGAATACACGGTCGGATGGAACCCGCTGACGGGCGAGCTGACCATCGACCTGACGGCCGGCAGCGACGGGCCCACCAACATCCCCCGGTCCCGGCTCCGACCTGGTGGTCAGCGTCACCCAGAGCCCCTCGCCAGACGCCGGGGCCTCGGCCGTCCTGACCGACATCACCTCCATCGGCTACAACTCCTGGTCCGACGCGGACGGGCGCCAGACCGACCGCACCCTCAACCCGGCCGACGACAACACCGACTCCTCCTCCATCACCATGCAGGCGGCGACGATGGCCAAGACCGAGAACGCCGCCGGCGACATCACCACCATCGGCAACACCTACACCTACACCCAGACGGTGACCGTGCCGGCGCGACACCAGCATCTACAACGCCCAGACCGCCGACACCTTCCCCGACGGCCTGACCGTGACCGGCAACAACCCCTCGGTGGGCTGGACGAATTCAGCCGAGAACCCCTCCACCGGGGAATGGTACGTCTTCTGGAACATCGTCGACTACACCAACGACACGGACGGCCCCGTCGACCTCACCCTCACCGTCGACGTGCGGGTGGACCAGACCTATGTCGACGACTACCGACGTCGTGGCGGGGGACGTCTTCTCCAACACCGCCGGGCTCACCTGGGACGACGCGGATACCGGCGGCACCACCCACAACGACTCCGGCGCCGCCCCCGACGTCACCGTGCGCGAGCCCGACCTCGCGATGACCAAGGCGGTGGACAACGCCACGCCCGAGGCGGGGGACACCATCACCTACACCATCGAGGTCACCAACAACGGCGGCTGGCCGGCTTACGACGTCGTCGTGAGCGACACCGTCGACACAGCGCTCGCCTACGTTGGCGGGAGCATCACCGGGCCGGGGGCGGACGCCTCCGGCGACCCCGTCCTCACCTGGGACGTCCAGGCGGGCCTCGGCCGCGGCATCGACCCGCGGAGACGGTGACCCTCACCTTCCAGGCGGACGGTGAAGGGCGGCGCCGCCTACGGGCAGGTGGTGGGGAACACCGCCGGCCATAGCGTCGTACAACGGCGGCCAGCCCGACCCCTACGGCCGGACTACGGCCCCGTGAGCGCCGGCCGGGACATCACCTGCCGGGCGGCGGTGCTCGAGATCGCCAAGACGGTGACCGCCGGCGCCAACCCCGACTGGGGAGACACGGTCACCTACCAGCTGACCGTCACCAACAACGGCGACGCCCACGCCGACCACGTCGGGCTGAGGGACACCATCCCCTCGCCGTACTTCAGCTACGTGAACGGCTCCACCAGCGCGGCCTGGCCCGGCGGTACCTACACGGCCGACCCCGCCGGCGCCCCCGGGCCCGGCCTTTCGACTGGAACATCGACGCCACCCTGGCCCCCACCGAGTCGCTGGTGCTCACCTTCGACATGAGCGTCGACCAGTGGGCCGCCTACGGGATCCAGACCAACACCGGGACCGCTTACGGCGTGGACGGGGCGGGGACGGCCCTGCCGGAGGACACTCGCGACGGCCGGACATCGACGTCCAGCAGCACCCCGGTATCGAGCGTGGCCAAGGTGCTCGACGACGCGGACCGCTACGTCCCCATCGGTGACACCTTCACCTACACCATCACCGTGACCAACACCGGTAACACCGACATCCCGGTGGTGCCCGCTCACCGACACCTACGACCCCGCCTACCTGAGCTTCGTGTCGGCCACGGTGACCCCGGACGTCTCGAACCCGGGCTCCCTCGCCTGGAACGACCTGGGGAGCGCTGGCGCCGCAGGGGACGGACCGGTGACGCTGACCTTCGAGGCGCTGCAGCCCGGGGCCACCCCCGATACCGACGACACGGCGGCCGTCGACACGGTGGACGAGTTCGCCAGCCCCGTCACTGAGCACCTCGACACCAACAGCGACCTGGTCATCACCGACCCGAGCATCGACGTGGCCAAGACCCTCGACCACCCCGACGCCTTCATCCCGGTGGGCGGCACCGCGACCTACACCATCCCGTGACCAACGACGGGGATACCGCGCTGGCCGCGCCCGGTCCGAGCCTGACCGACACCTACGACCCGACCTACCTGCAGTACGCCTGGGCCACCCCGCCCCCCAGCACGGTCGCGGCCGGCACCCTCACCTGGAACGACCTGAGCGCAGGCGCCGGCATGGCGGCCGGCAGCTACGTCGACGTCACCGTCAACTTCACCCTGCTGCAGCCGGGCACTACCCCCGACACCGACGACACGGCTTCCGTGATCGCGCAGGA
>CAWFDJ010000033.1:0-16219 GCA_963814495.1 uncultured bacterium | reverse complement strand
GCCCCGAACCAGGGCAGCGGCACGCAATAGGAGCACGTTCGATCAGGCTGGGCAGACAGCCGTTGGTGGAGGAAGAACCGAAAGGAAGCATCGGAACGCGGATGCCCGAACGGTCCTTCGGGGTAACAGTTCCGGGAGGTCAGGATGGAGCGCGGAGGGCAGGCGAACAGGGTGACCCTGGTAGCTCTGGCCCTCCTTCTGGCTTTCGGCGCCCTCACTTACAGGCTTATAGACCTGCAGATCGTCGACGCCTCCCGCTACTCCGACGCGGCGCGCGAGCAGCGCATGCAGCTGACCTCGGTGCAACCGCGGCGGGGCTCCATCCTCGACAGGGACGGGGAGATCCCTGGATTCAGGATGCTCCTACTCCCTCTACGCCACCCCGTATCAGGTCAGAGGACCCCGACAAGACGGCCGCGGAGCTGTCCCTGGTCCTCGGGCACCCCAGAACCAGCTGGCGGACAAGCTCCGCAGCTCCTCGGGTTTCGTCTGGCTGGAGCGGAAGATGGAGGCGGAGGCGGCCGAACGCGTCAAGGGCCTGAACCTCGCGGGCCTGGGCTTCGTCAAGGAGAGCCAGCGGTGCTACCCCCAGGAGTACCTGGCGGCGCAGCTGCTGGGCTACGTGGGCATGGACAACACCGGGCTGGCGGGGCTGGAGCTGCAGTACGAGCGGGACCTGGCGGGGCGTCCCGGGCGAGGTGGAGATGGAGAAACGCGACCCCATCCTTTTTATAGGCTACAACCTCAACCGCCGCGACCTGGATATCAGGGACCCCTTCGACCTGACCTTCCCCACCCTGGCGTTTTCAGCCCTGGCCCTGGGCCTGATCCTGGTGGAGCCGGACATGGGCACCACCGTCATCATCGCGTGCACGGTGCTGGTGATGCTGGTGGTGGCCGGGGCCCGCTGGCAGCGCCTGACGGCCATCGTCCTGGTGGGCCTGGCCAGGGTCGGTGGTCACCATGTCCAACTCTTCCTACCGCGCCCACCGCTTCTTCGCCTTCCTCGACCCCTGGGGCGACCCGCAGGGCAGCGGCTTCCACATCATCCAGTCCCTGCTGGCCATGGGCTCGGGCAACCTCTACGGGATGGGGCTGGGCATGAGCCGCCAGAAGTTCATGTACCTCCCCAATGCCCACAACGACTTCATCTTCTCCATCATCGGGGAGGAGGCGGGCTTCATCGGCACCATGCTGGTGATCGTCCTCTTCGTCACCTTCATCCTGGCGGGGGTGAAGATAGCCCGGCGAGCTCCGGACAGCCTCGGCGGCAGGCGCCATGGGCATAACCTTCCTCATCGGGGCGCAGGCCTTCGTGAACATGGGCGCGGTCACCGGCATCCTGCCCATCACCGGGGTGACCCTGCCGTTCATCTCCTACGGGGGATCGTCCCTGGTGATTTTTATGTCCCTGGTTGGTATATTGGTGAGTGTTGCCTCCAGGAGAGGTCGCCATGATAAAGAAATCCGACGAAGGTGACCGCCGATGCGCGTAGCGATCTGCGGGGGAGGTACCGGAGGACATCTGTATCCTCTACTCGCGCTGGATAAGGAGCTGGATGCGCGCGACACCGGCGAGACCCACTTCTTCATCTCGGAAAAGATCGGCATGCGGGAGGTCTTTGGAGACAAACGCCTGACCACGGCGGAGCTCCACGGCTTCCACCGCCGTTTCCAGTTCCAGGCCCTGGCCAACGTCACCGCCGTGCTCAAGATGGCCCAGGCCGCGTACATATTCCGCCGGGCCATGCGCCGGGAGCGCCCCGACGTGGCTGTGGGTTTCGGCTCGTACGCCAGCGCGCCGGGGGTGCTCGCCGCCGCCTCGCTGCGGGTGCCCGTGCTCATCCACGAACAGAACTCCATCCCCGGCCTGACCAACAGGCTGCTGGGGCGCCTGGCGGTGGCGGTGAGCTTCCAGAGTCGGGCGGGTACTTCCGGGGCCGGGAGGTCAGGGTGGTGGGCAACCCGTTGAGGGAAGAACTGCTCCGGCCGGCCAAGACCGCCGGGAAGCGCTGCGCTTCTTCGGCCTCGAGGACGGCGTCTTCACCGTCTCCCTGGTCGGGGGGAGCCGGGGGCCGAGTCCCTCAACCGCGCCCTGGCCGGCGCGCTGACCTTCTTCGGGGAAAGGCGCAGCCGGTGCAGGTAATCCACGTGGCGGGCAAGGATAAGTACCGGGAAGCTGTGGAGGAAGTCGGGCAGGACGGGCGCCGGGGTCACCTGGCGCCCCTATCCCTACGTGGACAGGATGGACCTGCTCTACGCCTGCACCGACCTGCTGATAAGCCGCTCCGGCGCCTCCACCCTGTCGGAGATAGCCGTACTGGGGATGCCGGCCCTGCTGATCCCCTTTCCCCGCGCGGCCCGCAACCACCAGGAGGCCAACGCCCGGGTGCTGGCGGAGCGGGGGGCGGCCCTGCTCATGCAGGACAATGAGTTGACGGGGGAGAAATTATATCGTGAGATAATCGCACTGATGCGGGATGAGAAGAGGCTGGTGGAGACGGGAAACCGGCCCGGGAGCTCGGGGTCCCGGATTCCGCGGCCTTGCTTGCTGATTTCGCCCTGGAAATGGCCGGAGGTTGAGGCGTTGCGCGAAGGAAGAGTGCATTTCATAGGCATCGGGGGCGCGGGCGTGAGCGCCATCGCCGCCATCCTGGTCGACCAGGGGACGGCTGTCAGCGGCTCCGACCTCAAGGGCTCCCGCAACACCCAGCGGCTGGAAGAGGCCGGCGCGAAATGCATACCGCACCGGCCCGGGAACGTGGAGGGCGCCTGCCTGGTCGTACTACCTTCCCGCCATACGCGATAACAACCGCGAGATGGTGCGGGCCCGGGAACTGGGGCTGGAGGTCATCCCCCGGGCCATGATGCTGGCGCGGCTGATGGCCGAGCGGGAGGGCCTGGCGGTAGCGGGGACGCACGGTAAGACCACCACCACCTCCATGCTCGCCAAGATCTTCTGCGACGCCGGCCTGGACCCCACCTTCATCGTGGGGGGCGAGCTCAACGATATCGGCGGGAACGCCCGCACCGGGCGGGGACGCCACCTCATCGCCGAGGCGGACGAGAGCGACGGCTCCTTCCTCTTCCTGGAGCCGCGCGGCGTCATCATCACCAACATCGAGCAGGACCACCATGACTTCTACTCCTCGGAAGACCAGGTAAAACAGTACTTTCGCTCGTTCCTGGAGCGTATCCCGGAAGGCGGGACGGCGGTGCTCAACGGGGACGACGGGCGGGTACGCGAGGTGGCCCGCGGGCTGGATATCGAGGCCGTGTGGTTCGGGGAGGGGGAGGGCAACCTGTACCGTTGCGAGGGCCTGGAGCTCGGCGCCGGCGGGAGCAGCTTCGACGTCTACAGGAAGGGGGAGCGCCTGGGCAGGGTGACCCTCAAGGTCCCGGGCGCGCACAACGCTCATAACGCCCTGGCGGCCATGGCCATGGCCATGGGGCAGGGGGTGGGCTTCGAGGAGGCCGCCCGGTCCCTGGCCGGGTTCTCCGGGGTCCACCGTCGCTTCGAGCGAGTGGGGGAGGCCGACGGCATCCGGGTGATCGACGACTACGCCCACCACCCGACGGAGGTCAAGGCGACCCTGACGGCGGCGCAGGGTGAGAGCGGGAAGAGGGTGGTGTGCATCTTCCAGCCGCACCGCTATTCCCGCACCGCCGCCCTGTGGAAGGACTTCGGCGAAGCCCTGGGCCTGGCCGACCTGGTCATCCTGACCGAGGTGTACGCGGCGGGAGAAAACCCCCTCCCCGGGGTGAACGCCAAGCTCATCCTGGACGCGCTGCTCGAGGCCCATCCCCACCACGCCGCGGTCTACGTTCCCAAGCGGGCGGAGCTGGGGCGTTCCGCCCTGGCGTACCTGCGTTCCGGGGACCTGGTGCTGACCATGGGGGCGGGGGACGTCACCCAGTGCTCCCACGAGATCCTGGACGCCTTAAGGACGGCGGGATAGGGGTAACGGCCATGACCAGCAAGGAGCAGATACTCAAGGACCGCGTCACCGATTTCCTGATCCGGACGGAAGGGCAGGTACGCGGGAAGATGCTGGCCGGCCACCCGCTGTCCCGCCTCACCACCTTTCACATCGGGGGACCGGCCGCCCTGGTGGTCATCCCGGAATCCATCGACGAGCTGGATTACGTACGCGAGGCCTCCGTCGATTGCGGGCTGCCCATCAAGGTGCTGGGGAGGGGGTCCAACATACTCGCCTCGGACCGGGGGTTCCCTGGAGTGCTCATTCTGAAGGTCAAGAGGGGCATCCGCGAAGTGCATGAAAGTAAGGGTATAGTAGAGGTAGATGCAGGGGTCACCCTCAATCGCCTGGTGCTGTGGAGCGTGGACAGGGGGTTGGGAGGGCTGGAGCCGCTGGTGGGAATACCCGGCACGCTGGGCGGCGCCATCGTCAACAACACGGGTGCCCGCGGACGCGAGATCTCCGACCACCTGCAGGAAGCCCTGGTATACGAGGAGGGAAAGGGTTGGACGTGGTTGAAGCGGAAGGACGTGAAGTTCGTCTACCGCGGGTCCAGCCTGCCGGGCATCATATATAAAGTTAAACTCAAGCTTGATACCGGGGACAGGGAGGAACTCCTGCTGGAATGCCGCAGGCACCAGGAATGGAGGAAGGCCTCCCAACCGCTCAGCCGGCACTCCGCCGGGAGCGTGTTCAAGAACGGGGAAGGATATCAGGCCGGCCAGGTCATCGACAGGTGCGGCTGCAAAGGCTGGCGCATAGGTGACGCCATGGTCTCGGAGAAGCACGCCAACTTCATCGTGAACACCGGGCATGCCCAGGCCTGGCAGGTGCTTGAGCTCATAAGGAAGGTGCGGGATTGGGTCTTTGCCCGGGAAGGGATCCGGCTGGAGCAGGAGATCGAGCAGCTGGGGGACTTCAGGCGCACCGACAGGAAGACGAGGGGGTGACGGAATGGCAAGGGTGCTCTTGCTGATGGGGGGCGTTTCCCGGGAGAGGGACGTCTCGCTGCGTTCCGGGGCGGCAGTCGGCCGCGGCCTCAGGGAGCTGGGGCACCAGGTGGTGGAGCTGGACGTGGGAGAGGACTTTCTGGCCAGGCTGGTGGAGGTCACCGGAAAGGTGGACGCCGCCTTCATCTGCCTGCACGGCCGGGGGGGCGAGGACGGTTCCGTCCAGGGCGCCCTGGAGCTGGCGGGCATCCCCTACACGGGCTCGGGCATCCTGGCCTCGGCCGCGGCCATCAGCAAGGTCATGTCCAAGACCATCTTCCGGGTGGAGGGCATCCCGGTGGCGGAAGATGTGGTCATCACCCGGGTCGAGTTGCTGGACGAGGGCCTGGAGCGCATAGCCCAGGGGATCGGCCGCGACCTCGGGTTCCCGTGCATAGTCAAACCCGACCGCGAGGGGTCCTCGGTGGGCGCCTGCGTGGCCAGGAACCACGACGACCTGGAGCGCGCCCTGGATGAGGCCTTCGGCCTCGACGAGATGGTCCTGGTGGAGGAGTTCATCGAAGGCCGGGAATTCACCGTGGGCATCCTGGGAGAGGACGAGACGGTGCTCCCGGTGCTGGAGGTGCGGGCCTCCAAAGGGATCTACGATTACCACTGTAAATATACCACGGGCATGACCGAATACCTGGTGCCGGCACCCATCGACGACAGGCTGGCCGGCGCCCTGCAGGACCTTTCGCTGCGGGCCCACAGGTCATTGCGCTGCTCGGGCGTCTCCCGGGTCGATTTCATGCTGGATGGTGAGGGGAGGTCATATTGCCTCGAGGTAAACACCCTGCCAGGGATGACCGAGCTCAGCCTGATCCCCAAGGCCGCGGCGGCCGTGGGAATCTCCTTCGACCAGGTCGTGGAGAGGATCCTCGCGAGCGCCGGGCTGAAGATGCTCTGAAGGGGGAGCCGGGACGCCGGGCGGCCGCGCCGGAAGCGCCGGATACCCGGGCGCAGGCGGCTCCCCGGCGGGGCGGGGGCGTGCGCAGGGGACGCGTCAAGTGGAAGCGGGTGGCGCTGCTGGCCTGCCTGCTCGCCTGCATCGCCCTCCTGGTCTGGGTCTATTTCTTCACCGACACCCTGAACGTCGACCACGTCGAGGTGCGCGGCAACAGCCGGCTGGAAGCCTGGTACGTGGAGATGCTCTCGGGATTGAACACCCACGACCGCCTGCTCACCTTCGACAGGGGGAGGGTGGTGTCCAACCTCCTCCAGGACCCCTGGATCAAGGAGGTGAGGGTGGTCAAGGACTATCCCAACGGGGTGGTCCTGGAGATCGTGGAGCGCGAACCGGTGGCCCAGGTGTTGACGGAGGCGGGTTACTGCCTGGTGGACGAGGAAGGGGTCCTGGTGGCCGCCAGCCCCACCCCCTGGCCGGCCTACACCATCCTGGAAGGGCTGCCGGTGGAAGGCCTGGCCGTGTCCGACACCATCCCCGGGGAGGTCTTCGCGCGGGAGATGGAGGTGTATGCGCTCATGGACGAAGTGATGCGGGCCCGCACCGCCTATGTCCTGCCCGACCCGGAACACGGCATGGTGCTGGTATCACGGGAAGGGGTGCGGATCTACCTGGGGGACCCGGAGGACCTGGAGAAGAAGCTCCAGATCGCCTTCCTCATCCTGGAGGACGAGTTGAAGGAGTACAAGCAACTAGCCTACATCGACGTCTCCAACCCCGCCAACCCGGTGATCCGGCCGCTGTGAACGGATCGCCCCCGCGCCGAAGGGCCGGCATGCAGGGGGAAGAGGGGGTTTGACTAACATTGAGGTTGAGGTTGCGGCAAGCCCTCCCTTAACCTTCAGCTTAGAAATAAACAAACCATCCGGGTGCTCTGGTCACTCCCGCGGCCCGGGTCTCGCGGCCCGGCGTGGATGGGGAACGGCGGGTGGTCGAGGACGGACGGGAAAGCGGACCGGGGAACGTCCCGGCGCGAGGAAGGAATAAGCCGGGTGGCGTGAAATAATGATGTATAGAGGGAGGAAAGGGGAGGAATTAGCAATCCGGCAGCCAAATGATATAATAGTCGAGACGTATGTCGAGAAGAAGTCTAAAGTGGTTGTTTAGAGTTAGTGAGAAAGCCTCACCAGTATCGAGTGGAGCATAAAGGAGGAGGAAATGATGCCAGAGACAGCGACGAACTATCTGGCGGTGATCAAGGTGGTAGGTATCGGCGGCGGCGGTACCAACGCCATCAACCGCATGATCGACGCCGGCCTCAAGGGCGTTGAGTTCATCGCCATCAACACCGACGCTCAGGCCCTCCTCATGTCCGACGCCGACGTCAAGGCCTACATCGGGGGCAACGTCACCCGGGGCCTGGGGGCGGGCGCCAACCCCGAGGTGGGAGAGAAGGCAGCAATAGAGAACAAGGACGCCATCGCCGAGTCCCTCAAGGGCGCCGACATGGTCTTCATCACCGCCGGCAAGGGCGGCGGCACCGGCACCGGCGCCTCGCCCATAGTGGCCGAGATCGCCAAGGAGATGGGGGCCCTGACCATCGGCGTGGTCACCCGCCCCTTCTCGTTCGAGGGACGCAAGCGCGCCCAGCAGGCCGAGGAAGGCATCCAGAAGCTCAAGGAGAAGGTGGACACGCTGATCATCATCCCCAACGACCGCCTGCTGGAGGTGGCCGAGCAGAAGACCTCCATCCTCAACGCCTTCCGCATGGCCGACGACATCCTGCGCCAGGGCGTCCAGGGCATCACCGACCTGATCACCGTGCCCGGCCTGATCAACCTGGACTTCGCGGACGTGCGCACCATCATGCAGGCCGCCGGCTCGGCCCTCATGGGCATCGGCAACGCCGGCGGCGAGCACCGCGCCTCCGAGGCGGCCCGGGCGGCCATCTCCAGCCCGCTGCTGGAAGCGAGCATCGAGGGCGCCAAGGGCATCCTGCTCAACATCTCCGGCGGCTCCGACATGGGCCTGTTCGAGGTCAACGAGGCGGCGGAGATCATCGCCAGCGTGGCCGACCCCGACGCCAACATCATCTTCGGCGCGGTCATCGACGACGCCCTGGGCGACGAGATCAGGGTCACGGTCATCGCCACGGGCTTCGAGTTCGGCCAGGCGGGCGTGCCTCGCGCGGCGCGCAAGGCCACCAAGCCCGAGCCGGTGCCCGAGAAGACCATGGTCTTCTCGTCCGAGGAACTGGACATCCCTACCTTCCTGCGCAACAAGTAACCCGGGCGGGGAACCGAGGGATAACCGAATAAGGATTACCGGGGCGATAATCAGGTCGTCTCTTGCATTTTTTAGGATAACGGATGGAACGTGACGCGAACCGCATAGAGGCGTTCCTTCAGAAGGAACTCGCCGGCGTGACCAGACCTGGGCGTTACCTGGGCGGAGAGGTCAACTCATACCGCAAGGATTTCGATGCCGCGGCCGTGCGCTGCGCCCTGGTCTACCCCGACCTGTACGAGGTGGGTTGCTCCAACGCGGGCCTGCAGGTGCTCTACGAGATAATCAACTCCCGGCCCGACGCGCTGGCGGAACGGGCTTACCTGCCCTGGACGGACATGCAGGAGCGCATGCTGGCGGCCGGCATCCCCCTCTTCTCCCTGGAGTCGCGCCGTCCCCTGAGCGGTTTCGACCTGGTGGGCATAACCCTGCAGCACGAATTGACCTACACCAACGTGGTGCGGGCGCTGCGCCTGTCCGGCATCCCGGCGCTGGCTGTCGAGCGCGGCGCAGGCCACCCCCTGATCGTCGGGGGAGGGCCGGGCGCCTACAACCCCGAGCCCGTGGCCGAGCTGTTCGACCTGATCCTGCTGGGCGACGGGGAGGAAGCCATGGGCGAGATCCTGGACGCCGCGGCGGCGTGGCGGCGGGAAGGCCTGGGGCGGGAGGCGATGGCGCGCCTGGCCGCGGGCATCCCCGGGGTCTACGTCCCCTCCCTGTACCAGCCGGGTTACGGAGCGGACGGGTGCCTGGCGGGGGTGGAAGCGGCCGCCGGGGCCCCCTTCCCGGTGACGCGGCGCCTGGTGGAGGACCTTGACGCCTACTGCCTGCCCGCCCGCCCGGTGGTGCCTTTCGTGGAGGCGGTGCACGACCGTCTCAACGTCGAGCTCTTCCGGGGCTGCACCCGCGGGTGCCGTTTCTGCCAGGCGGGCATGGTGCAGCGGCCTGTACGCGAGAGGTCGGTGGGGGCCCTGCGCGACTGGAGCCGGGAGGCCCTGCGCGCCACCGGGTACGACGAGCTCTCGCTGACCTCCCTCAACAGCACCGACTACACGGGCATCGAGGAGCTCACCCGGGCGCTGGCGGAGGACCTGGGCGGCTCCAGGATCTGCCTGTCCCTGCCCTCGCTGCGCACCGACACCTTCTCCATCGAGATGGCTTCGAGCCTGGGGGAGGGTAAGCGGGCCGGCCTGACCTTCGCCCCCGAGGCCGGTTCGGAGCGCATGCGCGCGGCCATCAACAAGGACGTGACCCCGGACGACCTCCTGCGTGCCCTCGAAGCCGCTTACGCGGCGGGGTGGCGCCGGGTCAAACTTTATTTCATGATCGGGTTCCCGGGCGAGAAGGACGAGGACGTCGGCTCCATAGCCCGCCTCATCCACTCGTCCCTCAAGGGCGAGCGGGGGGCGCGCTTCCCCGGGCTCAAGCTGTCGGTCAGCCTCTCCACCCTGGTTCCCAAGGCGCACACTCCCTTCCAGTGGGCGGCGCAGGTACCGGTGGGAGAGACCGTCCGCCGCCAGGGGCTGCTCAAGGAGGCCTTGCGCACCAAACGGGTCCAGCTCCGCTGGCACCAGGCGGAGATGAGCTACCTGGAGGGCCTGCTCGCGCGGGGAGACCGGCGCCTGCTGCCGGTGGTGATGCGGGCGGCCGAGGCGGGCGGCGGGTTCGACAACTGGAGCGAGTGTTTCTCCTGGGCCGTGTGGGAGGAGGCCCTGGCGGCGGAGGGCATCGACCCCGCCTTCTACGTGGAGCGCGAGCGCGGGCGCGACGAGGTCTTCCCCTGGGAACACCTCTCCGCCGGCCTGAAGCGGGAGTTTTTATGGGAGGAGTACGGGAAGGCGCTGGAGGGCGCGCCCACCCCGGATTGCAGGTGGGGGGAGTGCGCCGCCTGCGGCGCCTGCCCCGGGGAAGGGGGCCGCATGACCCGGCTGCTCCTGAAATTCGAGAAGACAGGATCGCTGGCCTGGCTCTCCCACCTGGAGATGACCCGGGCCCTGGAGCGGGCCATGCGCCGCTGCGACCTGCCCCTCGCCTACACCCAGGGCTTCTCGCCCCACCCGCGCATCTCCTGCACCCCGGCCCTGCCGGTGGGAGTGGGCTCGCGTGGGGAGTACCTGGAGGTGGGGCTGGAACGCGAGGTGGAGACGGGCGGCCTGGCCGAGCGCATCAACCGGGACATGCCGGAGGGGTTGAGGGTGCTCTCGGCGGAACTGCTGCCCGAGCATTTTCCCAAGATGTCCCGGTGGGTCCATTACGCCCTCTACAGCGTGGAGCCGGAGGAGGGGGACGGGGCGCCCGGGGTCCTGCTGGCCCTGCCCCTGGCGGCGGCCGGCGGCGAGGGGGAGGGGGAAGGTTACCCCAGGCTGCGCGACGCCCTGGAGAAGCTCGGAGCGCAGGAAGGTTGGAGCGGCTTAAGGCCGCGCGTAACCCGGCAGGGGCTCTACGCTTCCCTCGACGAGATCGTCGAGGAGTCGCGGGGGCGGTTGTTGGAGGTCTCGGGCAGGGAAGCTCGATTAAGAGAGGTGAGAGAATAGATGCCTTTCCTTAAGAAGAAGAAGGGTAAAGAGGAAGGTCTACGGCCGGCCGGCCGGGAGATCGTGGTCGCCGCGTACCCCGACGAGACGAGGGTGGCGGTGCTGGAGAACGGGCAGCTGGTGGAGATCGACGTCAGCCGGGTGAGCAAACGCTCCATGGTGGGGGATATCTACCTGGCCCAGGTGGAGAACGTCCTCCCGGGCATGGAGGCGTCCTTCATCAAGATCGGACACGCGCGCAACGCCCTGCTCTACGTGGGCGACATCTTCGTGGAGGAGAAGAACGGGGGCAACGAGAAGGGCGGGGGCAAGGAGAAAGGCGGGGGCAGGGAGAAAGGCGGGGGTAAGGAGCAGAACATCAAGAGCCTGCTCAAACCGGGGCAGAAGACTGATGGTGCAGGTGAGCAGGGACCCCATGGGTTCCAAGGGCGCCCGCCTGACCTCCTACATCAGTATCGCCGGCCGCTACCTGGTGCTGCTGCCCCAGTCCCGCACGGTGGGGGTCTCCCAGAAGCTGCACCCGGACGAGCGCGGCCGCCTGCGCAAGATCATCGAGTCCGTCAAGCCCGCCGACATGGGCGTGATCGTGCGCACCGCCGCCCAGGACCGGGGGGAGAAGGAGATCCGGCGCGACCTGGAGTTCCTCGTCCGTAAATGGAAGGAGATCAACAACGCCGCGCAGCGGCAGTCCGCCCCCAGCCTGCTCTACTCGGAGCCGGAGCTGGAGGTCCGGGTGGCGCGCGACCTGCTGAGCGACGACTGGGACCGGATCATCACCGACTCACCCGCCGCCCAGAAGCGCCTGCGGGAGTATCTGAAGGCGGTGGCCCCCTGGCTGGTCGAGAAGGTGGTGCTGTACCAGGGGAAGGAGCCGCTCTTCAGGGCGCTGGACATCAACCGCCAGATCAAGGACGCGCTGCGGCGCGAGGTGCCCCTGCCCTCGGGGGGCAGCATCGTCATCGACCCCACCGAGGCCCTCACGGCCATTGACGTGAACACCGGGCGCTTCGTGGGCCGCTCCAGCCTGGAGGAGACGGTGCTGCGCAACAACCTCGAGGCGGCGCGGGAGATCGTCCGCCAGCTGCGCCTGCGGGACATCGGGGGGATCATCGTCATCGACTTCATCGACATGATCGAGTCCAGGAACCGCAAGGAGGTGCTGGAGGTCCTGGAGAGCGAGCTGGCCAAGGACCGGACCAAGACCTACGTGGTGGAGCTGTCCCGCCTGGGCCTGGTGGAGATGACCCGCAAGAGAGTCTCGGAGGGGCTGATCGAGGCCTTCGGCGAGACCTGCCCCATGTGCCAGGGCCGCGGGGTGGTCTTCCACGAGCCTTAAGGGTCCGTTAACCTATTCCTCCAGCATGCGGGCGTGGCACTCCTCGCAGAAGACCCGCCCGTCGTAGGACTCCTCCATCGCCCCCACCAGCAGCCACTCGCCGGCTTCGTAGATGTGCCCGCAGAGGCGGCACTCCGAGCCCTCCTTGACCTCGTAGACAGAGGCTTCCTCGTCCCGCTCGAGGTCCTCGACGGCCAGGGCCGTCTCCAGGCTCCGCACGGCGGCGGGCAGGGACGCGTCGTCGGGGCGGCAATCCTGGCAGCAGATGAACTCCTCTACCGTACCGGTGTCCACGATGAGGGTGAAGACGTGCTCCCCCTCCTCCAGGTAATCCTCGCAGCCGTCGCAGTAGGCGCCGCCGCCCACCAGCCTGCCGCGCTCGAAATCCTCTACCTCCAAGTCCATCACCTCATAGTTATTATACGCTCCAGGGCGGCAGGGCGGATCCACGGCAGGCCGCTATCCGGAATGCTCCCTGAGGAAGGCGATGGATTCCCGCATCCCCGCGCGCGAGGACTCGAAGAAGCGGAAGCTGAGGTAACCGTGCCTGACGCTCCGGTATTCCGGTGGGGTGAGGTAGAAGTCGCGGTGGGGGGCGCCCAGCTCATCGAGGGCCGCGGAGAGGGCCTGGGACTCCGGCAGGAAGGGATCGTTCCCACCGCAGCTGATGAAGGACGGCGGGTAACCCCCGGTGAGATGCCGGAGCGTAGACGCTATGCCGGCCATCGGCCTGCCCGTCTCCGGGTCCTTCCCGAAGCAGGCCGCGTAGAAGGTCTTGATGAAAGGGAAACCCGTCGTGAGCATGGCGTCCATATCGTAAGCGCCGTAGAAGAGGAGGAGCCCCTTTAACGACTCCGGCGGGATGAGCCCGCTGAGGCCGGTGGCCTCCGGCAGCGCCGGGTCACGCAGGGCGGCGGCGTACCACGAGGCGAGCTGCGCGCCGGCCGAATCGCCGGCCAGAAACATCCGGGAAGGGTCGCCACCATACGACGCGCCGTTGTCGTAAGCCCAGCGCACGGCAGACGCCACGTCCCTTGCCAGCGCCGCGAAACCATATTCGGGGGCCAGGCGGTAGTTGATGTTGCAGACCAGGAAGCCGGCCTGGGCGTACAGGGCGCAGATACGGCGGTAGACGCTCTTGTCTGCCGTTCATCCAGCCGCCGCCGTGGACGTAGACGAGGATGGGGAGGGGCGGTTCCACGAGGGGACGGTGATGTCCATCTTCTGCAGACGGTGAGCGTCCGCGTAAGCTATGTCCTTGACGACCTGCCTTACCGGGACGTCGTCGGGGTTGATGAGGCGGGTGCGCCCCGCCAGGTCTACCAGGCCGTTCCAGGCCTTCACGAGGTATGCCAGTACCCTCATGAGCCGTGCCTGACCTTCCTGCCGCGCCCGGCCGCCGGCTCCATCTCAGACCCTCTTCTGCATGCGGGAGATCTGGTCGCCGGTACCCATGACGATGAGGGTGTCCCCCTCCCTCATGGGGGTGTCCCGGCCGGGGTTGGTGTCGAAGTCCTTCTTGCCGGCGGAGCGCAGGGCCAGGATGAGGGCGCCCGTCTCGGCCCGCAGCTTCGAGCCGGCGATGGTCTTGCCGGTGTAGGCGGAGTTCTTCCCCAGCACCAGTTCCTCGATGCGGTACTCGATGTCCTCGGCGTGCACCACGATGTCCAGGAAGTCGCAGACGCTCGGCTTCTGCAGCAGGTTGGCCATGCGCTTGGCGCTCATCACGTAGGGGGAGATGACCCTGTCGGCCCCGGCGAAGAGCAGCTTGTCGGTGGACTCGGGGAAGACCGAGCGCGTCACGATGTACAGGGAGGGGTTGAGGGAGCGGGCGGTGAGGGTCACGAAGAGGTTGTCCGCGTCGGTGTGCAGGGCCGAGACCAGCCCCTTGGCCCGGCTCACCCCCGCCTGTTCCAGCATCGCCACCTCGGTGGAGTCGCCCAGCACCGTGAGGAAGCCCTCGTCGGCGGCGCGGTGGGCGGCGGCCTCATCCTGCTCCACCACCACCACCTCCCGGGTGGTGGTGGCCAGCTCGTGGCAGACGTTCTCGCCCACGCGGCCGAACCCGCAGACCACGTAGTGGTCCTTCAACTTCCTTATCCTCAGGTTCATCCTTCTCCTCCCCATTCTCTCTCCGAAGATATCCTCCAGGAACAGCTCGACCAGGCTGGCCACCAGGAAGAAGAGCGACACCACCCCGGTGACGATGATGAAGATGGTGAAATACTCGCCCCCGGTGCCCAGGTCCGTCACTTCCTTGAAGCCCACCGAGGACAGGGTGATCACCGTCATGTACAGGGCCTGGTTGAAGGTCATGTCTTCGATGAGGATGTAGCCCACCACGCCGATGACCAGGATGATGCCGACAAAGCTGGCGGCCAGGGCCACCCTGCGGCTTGGTTTCACACCCTGTCCCTTCTCTTTATGGCGGGCATAATAGCTGATATTATACCAGATAGCAGAGGACATCAAAAAACGGCAGGAGGGCAGGGTTTTGCCCGAGGACAAGAAGAAGCGCAAAGAGCAGAAGGAGCTGTTGGAACAGCGGTTCGACCGCTGGGCGCCCACCTACGAGAAGGGGCTGCTCTGGAAGCGGTTCTTCCTCCCCCTCTACGACCAGTTGCTGGTGTCCCTGCCCGACGTCAAGGGCATGCGCGTGCTCGACGTGGGCTGCGGCACCGGCGCTCTGGACCGCCGCCTGGCGGACCGGGGCGCCCGGGTGACCGGGGTGGACAACAGCGACGGCATGATCGACGAAGCCCGGGTGAAGGCGGAGGGGGCTCGAGGGGCTCGAGTTCGTCCTGGGGGGAGCGGAGAAGATGCCGCTGGACGACTCCTTCGCGGACCTGGCCGTCTCCAACGTGGCCTTCCATCACTTCGAGGACCCCGAGATGTGCCTGCGCGAGATCCTGCGCATCCTCAAGCCGGGGGCCGGGCTGTACCTCTGCGACATGTGCGGCGAGGGCCTGCTGGGACGGGCCAGCCTGCGCTACGGCCGCATCGTCGGCTCGGACAACCGCTATTTCAACCGGCAGGAACTGGCGGAGATGCTGGAGAGGAACGGCTTCACGGTGCAGGAGGTGTCCCTGCTGAGGAAGATCCCCCCGGTGTTGTTCATCGTCGGGCTCAAGCCGGAGTAGAGGCGTCCCGCGATGGTCTACGCCCTGATCAACTCGGCTGTATGGATATCCATCGGGTTGTTCTTCATCGCCCTCAACCAGGCCGAGCTGTCGAAGCACCCCCGCGGCGAGGGCCTGGTCCGCTTCGGCTCCCGGGCGGGCAGCCACAACCTCAACGTGGTGGGCGGCATCTGCGTCTTCCTGGGTGTAGCGTCGTTCCTGGTCCCCTTCATCCGGCCCGACGACACCTCCCTCTCCACCGCGGCAGCGGGGATGAAGGTGCTGCTGCTGGACCTGGTGATGCTGCTGGCCGTTGCGGCGCTGGCCCTGGCGATACTCCTCGTGGGAAAGGCTGGGAAGGACGGGGAGAGAGAGGGCTCCTAGACCCCCATCAGGAACGGGTTGGTCTTTTTCTCCCACCCCACCACCGTGGGGTCCATGTGCCCCGGCAGCACCTTGGTCTCCGTGGGCAGGGTGAAGACCTTCTCCTTGACCATGCGGGCCAGCAGCTCGAAGGAGCCGCCCGGGAAGTCGGTGCGGCCGATGGAGCCGCGGAAGAGGAGGTCGCCCGAGAAGAGCACCCCGTCGGTGAGGAAGCAGACGCTGCCCGTGCTGTGCCCCGGGGTGGTGAGCACCTTGAACTCCATGCCCGCCAGCTCGAGCACCTGCCCGTCCTCCAGGGGGAGGAATTCGTCCGGCAGCTCCAGCTCCGCCAGGCCCATCATCTGCAGGAACATGGGAGGGATGGCCTTCGCCAGCTCCACGTCGTCGTCCTGCATGTAGCAGGGGGCGCCGGTGGCGTCTACCACGCCCTTCAGGCCCACGAGATGGTCGGGATGGCCGTGGGTGAGCAGCACCGCCGTGAGCGCGGCCCCGCTCTCTTCCAGCTTTGCCAGTATCCCCGGGAGTCCATGCCCGCGTCCACCAGCACGGCCTCGTCCCCGACATCGCTGATGATCAGATAGCAATTGCTGCCGAAGGAGTAGTCGGTCAAGGGTGATGATCTCCAAGGCTGATACCTCCTGTAAGTCCGCCTCTTGCGCTTACGCCACATGCAAGTATAGCCCA
>CAWFDJ010000032.1:0-106049 GCA_963814495.1 uncultured bacterium | reverse complement strand
CCACCGCCGAGGCCCCGGTGGCGGTGGAAGGGGATTGCGGCAAGGACCCGGACCCGGTGCCGCCGCTCGAGGCGGTACCGGTATCCGAGGTGGTCGCCGTGCCGCTCTCGTTGCTGCAGGACGCCAGCGAGCCGGCCAGCCCCAGCGCCGCCAGCCCCAGCGCCCAGCGCCCCGCCTTGCCCAGGAACTTCCTGCGTTCCATCCCGTCGGTCCGCTCCTCAGACTCCATCCGCATCACCTCTCTTACATCGAGCCCGGCCGGGCTTCCTTTCCTGCTCGCGTCTTAACCATCATTCTCGGGCCCACTTCTGAACTGGTGATGGGGACAATGTGTGGTTTCCGTAAAATCCCGCGGACCCCGGAGCTTGACATCATATTATGAGCATAATATTATGCATATAATATCATGAGCGCGGAGGCGCTCTCGAGTCAGGAGGGGAAGATGAGCGACAACATCTACGTGGAGCTGGCCGAGCACCTGGACAAGGCCCACGCCGGGGCCCCCATGTCACCCACCCTGCTCAAGATCCTCGAGATACTCTACCCGGGAGAGGAGCCCGAGGTCGCCCTCAAGCTGAGCATCTACGAGAGGAAGGCCCTGGCCGACGTGGAGGCGCTGCTGCCCGACAAGGCCGGCCGGCTCGAGGGCATCCTGGACGACATGGCCCACCGCGGCACGGTCATGACCGAGCGCAAGCCCGGCCGGGAGACCTACTACCGCCTGCTCCCCAGCGTGGTGGGCTTCTCCGAGGTGCCCTACCTCGACGGCGTGGACACTCCCGTGAAGAGGGAGCTGGCGCCCCTCTGGAGGGAATACATCGAGAACGAGTACGGCCGGGAGATGGCCCGGGGGATCCCGCTCATCCGGGTAGTCCCCATCGCCGAGTCCCTCGAGGACCAGTCCCAGGTGCTGCCCTTTGACGCCATCGCGCGGAAGCTGGACGAGGCCTCCTTCATGGCCGTGGGGCACTGCCCCTGCCGGCAGATCTCGAAATATACGGGGGAGGGCTGCGACCGCCCCACCGAGCGGTGCATGCACTTCGGCGCCCTGGGCCGCTACATCGTGGACATGGGCAAGGCGCGCCAGATCGACAAGCGGGAAGCGCTGGACATCCTGCGCAAGGCGACGGAGGAAGGGCTGGTGCACGTCTGCGACAACCTGGAGGGCTCCCTGCGCACCATCTGCAACTGCTGCCCCTGCTGCTGCGCCTTTTTCCGCGTGAACAACCGCCAACGGCCTCGAGACCTACTCCCGCTCCAACTACCTGGCTCACGTGGTAGCGGACGACTGCACCGGCTGCGGCACCTGCGAGGACCGCTGCCCGGTGAACGCCATCACCGTGGTGGACCAGGTCGCCGTGGTGGACGGGGACCGCTGCATCGGCTGCGGGGTCTGCACCCCCACCTGCCAGGGCGACGGGGCCATCCTGCTCCGGGTGAGGGAAGCGACGACGCCGCCGCCCCAGTTGCAGGAGTTCATCGCCGCCAGGTTCAAGACCACTTAGGCGGGGAGTCGAAGATGGCTTCCGGGAGCGACGAAAGGACGGGCAGGAAGGCGGAGAGCCGCGAGAGGATCCTCGCCTCGGCCGGCTCCCTGGTGCGCGAGAAGGGCATCGCCGGCGCCAGCGTGTCCGGGGTGATGGAAGGCGCCGGCATGACCGTGGGCGGCTTCTACGCCCACTTCCCCTCCAAGCGGGAACTGGTGGCGGAGACCGTGGGCGAGGCCCTGCGGCAGTCGCGCGGAAACCCTGGGCGCGGCGGCGGGGGAGAGGACCGGGGCGGAGTGGCTGGAGGCGGTGGCCAGGGCCTACCTGTCCAGGTCGCACCGGGACCACCCCGAGGCCGGCTGCCCCCTCCCGGCGACCCTCGGCGAGATCGCCAGGGAGGAAGCGCCGGTGCGGGAAGCGCTGGAGCGTGAACTCACCGCCATCGTCTCCGGGATGGCCGGCCACCTGGAGGAGGCCGGAGTGGAGGACCCCCGCGGCGAGGCCCTGGCCGCCCTGGCCCTGATGGTGGGCGGGCTCTCCCTGTCCCGGGCGCTCAAGGACACGCCCCTCTCCGACGCGGTGCTCAAGGCCTGCCGCGCGCACATCGGCAGCTGCCTGGAGATGGTCTGAGGGCCGGCGCACCGGGGCTTTACGGCGCCAGGGCGCGCACGTGGTATTCGAGGATCTTCTCCGCCAGGGCCGGCACGTCCACCCGCTCCTTCTCCATCAGGTGCTCCATGATGGCGTAGACGGTGCCCCCGATGACGGTGGAGGTGACCAGCTCGATGTCGCAGGGGCGGATGAGCCTGCGCTCGGCCAGCATCCGGAACTCCTCCAGGTAGATCTTGCGGGCCACCTGGCTGAGCTCGCTCACCCGCTCCGAGAAGTCCTCGTCCCGGCCCAGCGCTTCCCGGTAGACGATGGAGGTCAGGTGGGGGTTGCGGACGTGGTAGTCGAGGATGGCGACGATGTTCTCGCGCCAGGCCGCCAGGAAGTCCCCCTTCCGCTTGAGGGCCTCCTCCAGCCTGGCGTGGTTGTCCCAGAGGATGCCCTCGATATCCTCGAAATAGGACTGGACGAGTTCCAGGAAGGCCTCCCGCTTCGAGGGGAAGTACAGGTAGAAGGTGCCCCGCGCGATGCCCGCCCGCTCGATGATGTCGTTGATGGAGGAGGGGCGGTACCCCTTCTCCGCGAACACCTCGGCGGAGCGGCTCATTATCTCCTCCTTGCGCTCCTCCGGCGCCATGCGCGTCCGCTTCGCTCCCATCCTGGTTCTCCCTTCCGTCAAAGACCGGCTGCGCTTGCCGGGTCACCCGTTATTATTCCTGAACATCTCCGCGCAGACCTTCCCAGCGGCTGCCGGCAGGGCAAGCCCTCATGCACTCGATGCAGTTGTCCACGTCGGTGATGTAGGTCTGGCCGGACTCCACCAGCAGGTCCCGCCGGCGCAGGTTACGCCAGGAGCATCCGCAGGTAGGCGGGCCACTGCCCGGGCCGGCGCGGGCGCATGCGCTCGAAGCCGTAGGTCCAGTAATCGAAACAGGGGTCCACGGCATGGCGTCCGCCCCGGAGCGCTCCCACCGGGCATGCCCGCTCACAGGCGCCGCAGCGCGTGCACAGGCCCGCCGCCCGCGGTCCGTCGGGCTCCAGGGGCGCCTCGGTGACCACGGCCGCCAGACGCTGGTGCGGCCCGAACTCCGGCGTGAGCAGACAGGTTGTTGAGGCCGATCTCACCCAGGCCGGCGCTGACAGCGGCGTGCTTCAGCGACAGGTGGCCCGCCACCCTGGTGTGCGGCAGCCGCTGCCCGGTCTCCGGGTCCCGCTTATATATCTCCACGGGCTTGTCGGCCGATATGGCCAGGGAGAGGAAGCCCTCCCGCTCGAGGCAGGCGCGAGAGCTTCTCCGCCGCGGAGTCCAGCACCCGGGAGGTCTGCATCTTGTTACGCGTCCACACCTTGAGGTAGGGCGATTCGACGGCGCCCAGGCTGTGCGCGACGGCCATCACCACCACGCTGCGAGCGGTGGGCATGAGGCCGCTGGCGGGACGCGGAGGATAAGAGAGCGGAAGGTCTGCCGGCGCCGGCGATGCCGACCAGGTCCACTCCCTCGCCGCGTAAGATGCTCTTTATCCCGGCCGCGTCTACTCCCATTCGATGCCCTCTTTCCTCCAGTCCCCGCCGGTATTGACGGGAACGGCCTTCCCATACTATTATACTGACATGTCAGTATAATACAATGCCTGAGGGGATTGCCGGCACAAACATGTTGACTCATTGGTAACAAGCATCTATCATACTGACAGGCTGGTTCAGTAAGGCGTCCCCGAGATGGGGACCCAGAGAGGAAAGGGGTAGAGCATGGACGTAAAGGACGACGTCACCGTACAGGAGTATTTCGAGAGCAACGTCCCCGGGCTGTTCGGGGAGCAGCTGGCGGGCAAGAGCGTCAGCGGCATGGACGGCACCCTCTTCACCGTCCAGTTCGACATCGACGGGCAGGTCTACAGCATCAAGGTGGCCGACGCCAAGGACCTGGAAGTGGTGGCGGGCGCGGTGGACGACCCCATGATCACCGTCAAGCTCTCCGAGGACGTCTGGCGCCAGGCGGTCACCGGCAAGCTGGCGGGGGCCATGGACATGTTCACGGACATGGGCAACATGGCCAACCGCCGTTCCTACGACAACCTCAAGTCCGCCCGGGGGAGCATGACCCTGGAGCTGGACGCCGGCGGCAGCCCCGTCAACATCTCCGTCTGCTTCAACGGCTCCACCTCGCCCACCTGCACCTTCAAGGCGGCGGTGGAGGACTGGGGCAAGATCTCCACCGGCGAGATCCCCGGCCCCATGGCCTTCATGCAGGGCAAGCTGAAGATCGACGGAGACATGCCCTTCGCCATGTCCCTGTCCAACCTGATGGCGTAAGCCGGGTAAGGTCGAGCGCCCATGGGCGGCAAGCTGGACCTGGCCAACATGATGCAGCAGGCGGCGGAGCGCCACGGCGACCGCGTCTTCGTCAGCTTCGAGAACCCGCTCCAGTACCGGATGTTCGAGGGTGACTCCATCACCTTCAACCAGGGCGTGCGGGTGGTGGACACCCTGGCCAACGGGCTCCACGACAAGCTGGGGGTGCGCAAGGGGGACCGGGTGGCGCTGGTGCTGACCAACGTGCCCGAGTTCGCCTTCCTCTGCGCCGCCGCCGCCAAGCTGGGGGCGGTCTCCGTCCCCTTCAACTACATGCTCAAGGCGGACGAGCTCTCCTACGCCATCGAGGACTGCCAGGCCAAGGTGCTGGTGACCGAGCGCGAGCTGTTCGAGGCGAACATCCAGGACAAGGCCAGGCTGCCGGGCATCGAGAGCTGGATACAACTGGGCCCGAAGGAGAAGGTGGGGGAGGGCTTCGTCAGCGTCGACGACCTCACCGAGGGCTGCCGCGACCGCCGGGAAGCCGCGGCCATGAGCCCCGACGACACCGCCGGCATCTTCTACACCTCGGGCACCACCGGCAAGCCCAAGGGGGCCATGCTCTCGGGGCCGCAGCCTGGTCATACCCATCCGCCGCGCCGTGCGCATGCTGCGCATCGGGCCCAAGGACATGTGCGTGGCGGTGCTGCCCCTGGCCCACATCTTCGGCTTCGTGACCCAGTTGATGGGCGGGGTGGTCAGCGGGGCCTCCGGGTATTTCATGCGCTTCTTCGACCCGGTGAAGACCCTCGCAGAACATGGAGAAGCACCGGGCCACCCTGTTCATCGGGGTCCCCGCCATGTACAACTTCATGCTGGCCTGCGGCATGAAGGACTACGACCTCTCCTCCATGCGCCTGTGGATCAGCGGCTCCGACGCCATGCCGGTGGACCAGATCAAGCAGATAGAGAAGATCTCCGGGCGGTTCCTCGAGGGATACGGCATGGTGGAGACGGCCTCGCTCATCTCGATCAACCTCCCCTTCATCCGCAAGCCGGGCTCCATCGGCATACCCCTGCCCGGCATCCGGGTGCGCATCATCGACGAGGAGGGCGCGAAGGTCAAGCGCGGCGAGGCGGGGGAGATAGCCGTCAAGGGCACCAGCGTGATGCAGGGGTACTGGAACAACGACGAGGCCAACCGGCAGATCTTCACCAACGGCTGGATGCGCACCGGCGACATCGGCCGGCGCGACAAGCTGGGCTACATCTACTTCATGGACAGGGAGAAGGACGTCATCAAGTGCGGCGGCTACTCCATCTTCAGCCGGGAGGTGGAGGAGAAGATCCTGGAGCACCCGCTGGTGTTGGAGTGCGCCCTGGTGGGCGCCCCCCACCCGGAGAAGAAGGAGGTCCCCGTGGCCTTCGTGCAGCTCAACGCGGGGGCGGAACTGACCCCGGAGGAGCTGCAGGCGTGGTGCAAGGAGCACATCGCCGCCTACAAGGCGCCCCGCCAGGTCATCATCCTGGACGAGATGCCCCTGAACATGACCATGAAGGTGCTCAAGCGGGAGCTGCGCGACCGCCTCATCAAGGAAGGCTACTTCAGCCGACTAGCCTCCGCAAGCTAAATTTGGGGTCAGGCCCCAAATTTAGTTTGCGCGTGACGAATCGACCGCAGTGAAATCACTTTGGGGCCTGACCCCAAAGTGATTTACGCTGCACGCGCGCCTTTCTTGATATTGCAAAATCGGTATAGTAACATAATCTATTGCTCTGATCTGTTCGATTAAATGCCCGCTTAGCTCAGACGGTAGAGCACATCCTTGGTAAGGATGAGGTCGACGGTTCAAGTCCGTTAGCGGGCTCCATATATTTTAGTGGCGGTGTAGCTCAGTTGGTTAGAGCACACGGTTCATACCCGTGGAGTCAGAGGTTCGAGTCCTCTCACCGCTACCAGAAGAAGACGAGACGAGTTCTCTTTTCATAGGCTGATCCGTAAGGGGAAGGCCCGCCGGGGCCGCTGGTTTTCAGAAGGAGGGTCAAAATGGCCAAGCAGAAGTTCGAGAGGACCAAGCCGCACGTGAACGTGGGCACCATCGGGCACGTGGACCACGGCAAGACCACGCTCACCTCGGCCATCACCATGTGCCTCGCCAACCAGGCGGGCCTGGACGTAGAGGTGCGGTCCTTCGACTCCATCGATAACGCTCCCGAAGAGCGCGAGCGCGGCATCACCATCGCCATCGCCCACGTGGAATACCAGACGGAAAACCGCCACTACGCTCACGTGGACTGCCCCGGCCACGCCGACTACATCAAGAACATGATCACCGGCGCCGCCCAGATGGACGGGGCCATCCTGGTGGTCTCGGCCGCCGACGGCCCCATGCCCCAGACCCGCGAGCACATCCTGCTGGCCCGCCAGGTGGAGGTGCCGGCCATGGTGGTCTACCTGAACAAGGTGGACCAGGTGGACGACCCCGAACTGCTGGAGCTGGTGGAGATGGAGGTACGCGAGCTGCTGACCCAGAACGAGTTCCCCGGCGACGACATCCCGGTGGTGGCCGGCTCGGCCCTCAAGGCCATGCAGTGCGGCTGCGGCAAGCGCGAGTGCGAGGCCTGCGCCTCGGTGCTCGAGCTGATGGACGCCGTGGACTCCTACATCCCCACCCCCGTCCGCGACATCGACAAGCCCCTGCTCATGAGCGTGGAGGACGTCTTCTCCATCACCGGCAGAGGCACCGTGGCCACCGGCCGCATCGAGCGCGGCGTGGTGGAGACCGGCAACGACGTGGAGATCGTGGGCATCACCGACACCCGCAAGACCGTGGTCACCGGGGTGGAGATGTTCCGCAAGATACTGGACCGCGGCGAGGCGGGCGACAACGTCGGCCTGCTGCTGCGCGGCATCGGGCGCAAGGAGATCGAGCGCGGCCAGGTAGTGGTCAAGCCCGGCTCCATCACCCCCCACACCCAGTTCAAGGCCCAGGTCTACATCCTGTCCCGGGAAGAGGGAGGCCGCCACACCCCCTTCTTCGCCGGTTACCGCCCCCAGTTCTACTTCCGCACCACCGACGTCACCGGCTCGTGCACCCTGCCCGAGGGCGTGGAGATGATCATGCCCGGCGACAACACCGAGATGGAAGTGGAGCTGCTGGTGCCCATCGCCATGGAGGAGGGCCTGCGCTTCGCGGTGCGCGAGGGCGGCCGCACGGTGGGGGCCGGCCGGGTCATCAAGATCATCAAGTAACTCCGGATAAAGTGCCTGTGCCTTGACGGATGCACCCATCCGTCAAGGCACGGGCACTCCCCCGCTGCCAGTCGATTGAGCGGCCGGCTCTCCCCCTCTTTTGTTGACAACGCCCCAGGCTGGTGATAGCTTATTCCTTTGGCACGAAAAGACTTAAATAGAATGGACGTGATGAGATGAGGGTTACGGTTACGCTGGCTTGCACCGAGTGCAAGAGAAGGAATTATTCCACCAGGAAGAACAAGCGCAACGACCCCGACCGTATCGAGATGAAGAAGTTCTGCCCCTGGTGCAGGGGTCACACTTTGCACCGGGAAACGCGCTAGGCTATAATTTTTGCATAAGTAGGAGTGTAGCTCAGTTGGTAGAGCGGTGGTCTCCAAAACCACAGGTCGGGGGTTCGAGACCCTCCACTCCTGCCATTTTTTGTAAGGGGAGGTTTTAGGACTTGCCGAGCCGCGAGATGCGACGCGCCCAGCAGAAGATGGACCTGGACAAGAAACGCGCCCAGGCCAAGAAGAAGCCTGCTGGCAAGAAGAAGGGTGGTCCGAAGAAGAAGCGGATCACGGTAAAGCAGTTCCTGATCGAGGTCCAGGCCGAGATGAAGAAGGTCACCTGGCCCACCCGGCAGGAGGTCACCTCCTATACCGTGGTGGTCCTGATCGTCACCACCTTCGTCGGAGCGTTCGTGTGGGGCCTGGACCAGTTCTTCTCATGGCTGGTCAAGGTACTGATAATAAGGTAGGCACAGAAGGAAGATGGAAGGCAGCTGGTACGTAATCCACACCTACTCGGGGTACGAGAACAAGGTCAAGACCAACCTCGAGAACCGCATCGTCACCATGGACGTCAAGGACCGCATCTTCAAGGTGGCCATCCCCATGGAGGACGTCATCGAGATCAAGACGGGCAAGAAGGAGATCGTGCAGAAGAAGCTCCTGCCCGGATACATCCTGGTCAACATGCTCCTGGACGACGACAGCTGGTACGTCGTGCGCAACACGCCCGGGGTCACCGGCTTCGTGGGGTCGGGGGCCAAGCCCACCCCCCTGTCCGACGCCGAGGTGGAGAAGCTCATCTACAAGCCGGCCACGGAGAAGCCCCGTCCCAAGACGGAGTTCCAGGAGGGCCAGAGCGTGCGCGTGGCCTACGGGCCCTTCGTGGACCTCACCGGCACCATCGCGGAGATCAACATCGACCAGAGCAGGCTGAAAGTCCTGGTGTCCATCTTCGGCCGGGAGACCCCGGTGGAGCTGGGATTCGACCAGGTTTCCAAGTTGTAGAGGAAGGAAGAGGACAATGGCCAAGAAGATCATCGCCAAGGTCAAGCTGCAGATACCTGCCGGCCAGGCCAACCCCACCCCGCCGGTGGGCCCGGCCCTGGGCCAGCACGGCGTGAACATCATGGAGTTCTGCAAGGCCTACAACGCCATGACCCAGGCCCAGATGGGCACCATCGTCCCGGTGGAGATCACCATCTTCGAGGACCGCACCTTCAGCTTCATCACCAAGACCCCGCCGGCCGCGGTGCTGCTCAAGCAGAAGGCGGGCATCGAGAAGGGGTCCAAGGAGCCCAATCGCGAAAAGGTGGCCAAGCTGAGCCGGGAACAGGTCAAGGAGATCGCCCGGCAGAAGATGACCGACCTGAACACCGACGACGAGGACGCCGCCGCCAACATCATCGAGGGCACCGCCCGCAGCATGGGCGTCGTCGTCACCGGCTGACGCCGCCCCCGCGAAGTCACGGCAACCCGTTTAAGGCCCGTTGAGTGGGAGGACTTGAAGTCCGCTAATCACCACGAAAGGAGAGAAAGAGATGACGAAGAGAAGCAGGCGCTACAGCGAGGTCGAGCAGAAGCTGGACCGCGACAGGATCTACACCCCCCTCGAGGCCATCCGGCTGGTCAAGGAGATGTCCTCCGCCAAGTTCGACGAGACGGTGGAGGTGGCCATGAAGCTGGGGGTCGACCCCCGCAAGGCCGACCAGATGGTGCGCGGCACCGTCAGCCTGCCCCACGGCACCGGCAAGCAGGTACGCGTGGTGGTCTTCGCCCAGGGCGACAAGGCCCGGGAGGCGGAGGAGGCCGGGGCGGACGAAGTGGGCGCGGCCGAGCTGGCCGAGAAGGTGCAGGGCGGCTGGTTCGAGTTCGACGCGGCCATCGCCACCCCGGACATGATGGGGACGGTGGGCAAGCTGGGCAAGCTGCTCGGCCCCCGCGGGTTGATGCCCAACCCCAAGCTGGGCACGGTCACCTTCGACGTGGGCAAGGCCGTCGCGGACATCAAGAAGGGCCGCATCGAGTACCGGGTGGACCGCCAGGCCAACATGCACCTCCCCCTGGGCAAGGCCTCCTTCGACGAGAAGGCCCTGGTGGAGAACTACGCCTCGGTGCTGGAGGAGATAATCAGGGCCAAGCCCGCCTCGGCCAAGGGCAAGTACATCAAGAGCCTGACCTTCACCAGCAGCATGGGCCCGGGGGTCAAGGTCGATTCCTCCATCACCCGGGACTTCATGACCGATGAGGATTAGGGGCGCCGGCCGTCCGCCGCGCCCGTACCCGTATTGACAACCAGGCGTAACGCCTGATAATCTGTCCAAGCTTTGTGAACGTGCCCGAGAAGCAGGTGCCCGCGAGGGCTTAATGCCATCGCCTGCGGAGGCAGGAGACGTAAGCGCTATGCGGCTCTCGCTTCCGCGAGGGCCTTTTCATTGTACGAGTGTCCGAAAGGAGGGTAGAATGCCCAGGCCTGACAAGGTAGAGAAGGTTTCCGCCATCAAGGAGCGCTTCGAGTCCAACGCGGCTGTCGTGGTCACCGAGTACCGCGGCCTCACCGTGGAGGACCTGGCTGAGCTGCGCAAGTCCTTGAGGGACAGCGGCGTGGAGCTGAAGGTGACCAAGAACACCCTCATGCGCATCGCCATCCGGGAGACCGAGTATGAGCCCATCCTGTCGCTCATCGAGGGTCCCGTCGCGCTGGCCTATGTCCGGGAGGACGTGGTAAAAGCGGCCCAGTCGCTGGTCGCCTACGCCCGCAAGAACCCCAAGCTGAAGATCCGGGGCGGGTTTGTGGAAGGCAAGGTGGTCCAGGGGCCGGACGTCAGGACCATCGCCACCCTGCCGCCGCGCGAGGTGCTGCTGGCCCAGCTGGTCGGCACCATCAAGGCGCCCCTCAACAACCTGGTGGGAGTGCTCTCCGGTCCCACCCGGGGGCTGGTGCAGGTGCTCAATGCCGTAAGAGAGCAGAAGGAAGCGGCGGCCTGAAGGCCGTCCCCGCTGGATAATCAGGAAGAAAGACAACGTGGAGGTGTAGAGATTGGCTGACAGTAAGCTGAGCATGGAAGAGATCATCGGGGCCATCGACGGCATGACCGTCCTGGAGCTCTCGGAGCTGGTGAAGGCCCTCGAGGAGAAGTACGGGGTCACCGCGGCCGCTCCCATGGCCATGGGGATCATGCCGGGAGCCATGCCCGCCGCCGGCGGCGATGGCGAGGAAGGCGGCGAGGAAGGCGAGAAGACCGAGTTCGACGTGGTCCTGCTGGCCGCCGGGGACAAGAAGATCCAGGTCATCAAGGAAGTGCGCGCCATCACCGGCCTGGGCCTGAAGGAAGCCAAGGCCCTGGTGGACGAGGCTCCCAAGGCCATCAAGGAGAAGGTCAACAAGGACGAGGCCGACAAGATCAGCGAGCAGCTGCGCGAAGCCGGTGCGCAGATAGAGATCAAGTAACCAGCGGTGTCATTGCCGCTCAAGGTGCCAGTGCCCTGGCGCTTGTCCGGAAACCGGTATGGCCGGTTCGAAAGGCAAGCGCCCGGGCCTGGCATCTCCCTTTACGTCCCCTTGACGCTGCCCGCGATAATCTTATATTATATAACTTTGCGTGTGTAGCGTGATTTACGTGACAATTTGGCGACGGAGGAGTGAAAAAATTGTCTAACAGCGACCCGGTTATCAGGACCCGCAGGACCTTTGCCAAGATCCCCGAGATCAAGCCCGTGCCCAATCTGATCGCAGTCCAGATGGACTCCTACGACTGGTTCCTGGGCGAGGGGCTGGCCGAGGTCTTCCGGGATATCTCCCCCATCGAGGACTTCACAGGCGACCTGCAGGTGGAGTTCGGCGAGCACCAGCTGAAGAAGCCCAAGTACGACGTGGAGGACTGCAAGGAGAAGGACATGACCTACTCCGCGCCCCTCTTCGTCACCGTGCGCTTCATCAACCGGGAGACCGGGGAGATCAAGGAGCAGGAGGTCTTCATGGGGGACTTCCCCCTGATGAGCGACCGCGGTACCTTCATCATCAACGGCACCGAGCGCGTGGTGGTGTCGCAGCTGGTCCGCTCCCCCGGCGTCTACTTCAACAGCGAGATGGACAAGCAGTCGGACAAGGTGCTCTACTCGGCCAAGATCATCCCCTCCCGCGGGGCCTGGCTGGAGTTCGAGACGGACCGCAAGGACGGCATGTTCGTGCGCATCGACCGCAAGCGCAAGCAGCCCGCCACCGTCCTGCTGCGCGCCCTGGGCTGGGAGAGCAACGATGAGATCCTCGAGCTCTTCAAGAAATCGGAGCTCATCGCCAACACCCTGGAGCGCGACAACACCGCCACCGCCGTGGAGGCCATGACCGACATCTACAAGAAGGTGCGCCCGGGCGAGCACCCCACCGAGGACTCGGCCAAGGGCCTGCTCAACAACCTCTTCTTCAACGCCAAGCGCTACGACCTGGCCAAGGTGGGGCGCTACAAGATGAACAAGAAGCTGGAGATCGAACTCCCCATCAGCGAGTCCACCCTGACCAAGGACGACATCGTCGGCACCATGCGCTACCTCATCAGGGTCTTCGACGGCTTCGAGGAAGGCGTCGACGACATCGACCACTTCGGCAACCGCAGGGTGCGCCCGGTGGGCGAGCTCATCCAGAACCAGGTGCGCATCGGCATGGCCCGCATGGAACGGGTCATCCGCGAGCGCATGACCACCCAGGAGGCCGACGCCATCACCCCCCAGACGCTGATCAACATCCGGCCGGTGGTGGCCGCCGTCAAGGAGTTCTTCGGGTCTTCCCAGCTCTCCCAGTTCATGGACCAGACCAACCCGCTGGCCGGCCTCACCCACAAGCGCCGCCTCTCCGCCCTGGGGCCGGGAGGGCTCTCCCGCGAGCGGGCCGGCTTCGAGGTGCGCGACGTGCACGTCTCCCACTACGGGCGGATGTGCCCCATCGAGACGCCGGAAGGCCCCAACATCGGGCTCATCGGCTCGCTGGCCACCTACGCCACCGTCAACGAGTTCGGCTTCATCGAGACCCCCTACCGCAAGGTCAAGAAGGGCAAGGTCACCACGGAGATCCACTCGCTCACGGCGAGCGAGGAAGATAAATACGTCATCGCCCAGGCCAACGCGCGCCTGGACTCGCGCGGCCGCTTCATCGACACGGCGGTGCTCTGCCGCACCCAGGGCGGAAACGTCAAGACGGTCCCGCCGGAAGAGGTGGACTACATGGACGTCAGCCCCATCCAGCTGGTGTCGGTGGCCACCGCGCTCATCCCGTTCCTCGAGCACGACGACGCCAACCGCGCCCTGATGGGCTCGAACATGCAGCGCCAGGCGGTGCCGCTCACCACCACCGAGGCCCCCCTGGTGGGCACGGGCATGGAGTACCGCGCCGCCAAGGACACCGGCGAGGTCATCTGCGCCCGCGCCGCCGGCGAGATCACCTTCATGGACGCCGGGCGCATCGAGGTGACCCGCAAGGACGGCACCGTGGACACCTACAAGCTGGCCAAGTTCCGCCGCTCCAACCAGGGCACCTGCATCAACCAGCGCCCCATCGTGGAGACCGGGCAGAAGGTGGAGGAAGGCCAGGTGGTGGCGGACGGGCCCTCCACCGACTTGGGCGAGATGGCCCTGGGCCGCAACCTGCTGGTGGCCTTCATGCCCTGGGAGGGCTACAACTACGAGGACGCCATCATCATCTCAGAACAGCTGGTCTACGACGACCTGCTCTCCTCCATCCACATCGAGGAGCACGAGGTGGACGCCCGCGACACCAAGCTGGGGCCGGAGGACATCACCCGGGACATCCCCAACGTGGGCGAGGAGATACTGAAGGACCTGGACGACGAGGGCATCATCCGCATCGGCGCCGAGGTCAAGCCGGGCGACTACCTGGTGGGCAAGGTCACCCCCAAGGGCGAGACCGAGCTCACGGCGGAGGAGAAGCTGCTCCGCGCCATCTTCGGCGAGAAGGCCCGCGAAGTGCGGGACACCTCCCTGAAGGTGCCCCACGGCGAGTCCGGCAAGGTCATCAACGTCAAGAAGTTCTCCCGGGAGGCCGGCGACGAGCTGCCCCCGGGGGTCAACCAGATGGTCCGGGTCTACGTGGCCCAGAAGCGCAAGATATCCGAGGGCGACAAGCTGGCCGGGCGCCACGGCAACAAGGGGGTCATCTCCAAGATACTCCCGGTGGAGGACATGCCCTTCACCCCCGACGGCACCCCGGTGCAGGTGGTCCTGAACCCGCTGGGCGTGCCCTCGCGCATGAACATCGGCCAGATACTGGAGACCCACCTGGGCTGGGCGGCCCACGCCGGCTGGCCCGAGAAGGGCAAGAAGCAGCCGGAGGGCCCGATCTTCGTGGCCACCCCCATCTTCGACGGGGCGCGCGAGCCGGAGATCGAGGACGCCCTGGTAGAGGCGGGCCTGCCCCCCAGCGGCAAGACCACCCTCTTCGACGGCCGCTCCGGGCAGCCCTTCGACCACGACATCACCGTGGGCTACATATACATCATGAAGCTGCTCCACCTGGTGGAGGACAAGATCCACGCCCGCTCCACCGGCCCCTACTCCCTGGTCACCCAGCAGCCCCTGGGCGGCAAGGCCCAGTTCGGCGGGCAGCGCTTCGGGGAGATGGAGGTGTGGGCCCTGGAGGCCTACGGCGCCGCCTACGCCCTGCAGGAGCTGCTCGACCGTCAAGTCCGACGACGTCATGGGCCGGGTCAAGGTGTACGAGGCCATCGTCAAGGGGGAGAACATCCCCGAGCCGGGCATCCCCGAGTCCTTCAAGGTCCTGATGAAGGAGATGCAGTCCCTCGGGCTGAACATCGAGGTCATCTCCGAGGAGGGAGAGGAGATCGAGATCGCCGAGACGGACGACGAGATCCTGCGGACGGCGGAGGAACTCGGGATAGACCTGCGCAGTGTGGAGACCATCGGGCTCAACTTCTCGGATGACCGAGAAGGCGAGTTCCTGTAAGGGCGAAAGGCAGAGGAGGTCACAGCCTTGCTGGATATTAACAACTTCGACGTCTTGAAGATCGGGCTGGCCACTTCGGACCAGATCCGCTCCTGGTCGCGCGGGGAGGTCAAGAAGCCCGAGACCATCAACTACCGCACGCTCAAGCCGGAGAAGGACGGGCTCTTCTGCGAGAAGACCTTCGGCCCCTCCAAGGACTGGGAGTGCTACTGCGGCAAGTACAAGCGCCTGCGCTTCAAGGGCATCATCTGCGAGCGCTGCGGGGTGGAGGTCACCCGCTCCCGCGTGCGCCGCGAGCGCATGGGCCACATCGAGCTGGCCGCGCCGGTCGCCCACATCTGGTACTTCAAGGGCGTGCCCACCCGCATGGGCTACCTGCTGGACATCTCCCCCAAGGACCTGGAGAAGATCATCTACTTCGCCTCCTACATCGTCACCAGCCTGGACGAGGACAAGCGCCACCAGGAGCTGCCGGTGCTGGAGGAGGAGCTGAACGAGGACATCGCCGAGATCGAGGCGGCCGCCGCGGAGAGACTGGCCGAGATGCGGGAGGAACTCGCGAACCCGCCCGAGCCGGAGCCCGAGCCGGAGCCCGAGGAGGAAGTGGAGCTCGCGGAGGGGGAGGAACCTCCGCCGCCCAAGCCGGTCATCCCGCCCAAGACCCCGGCCCAGCGCGAACGCGAGATCAAGGACTTCGAGGAGAGCACCAAGGCCCGCATCGAGCGGCTCAAGGAGGTCTTCAAGGAGTTCAAGGACCTCAAGTACATGCAGCTGGTGGCGGACGAGACCCTCTTCCGCGACATGCGCGACCGTTACGGCGACTTCTTCAAGGGAGCCATGGGAGCCGAGGCCATCCGCGAGCTGCTGGCCGGCATCGACCTGGACGTGCTGGTGGAAGAGCTGCGGGAGACCCTGAAGAACTCCAAGGGGCAGAAGCGCCAGAAGGCCATCAAGCGCCTGAAGGTGGCGGCCTCATTTTTGCACACCGACAACAAGCCCACCTCCATGGTCATGGAGGTCATCCCGGTCATCCCGCCCGACCTGCGCCCCATGGTGCAGCTGGACGGCGGCCGCTTCGCCACCTCCGACTTGAACGACCTCTACCGCAGGGTCATCAACCGCAACAACCGCCTGAAGAGGCTGCTGGACCTGGGGGCCCCGGAGATCATCGTCAACAACGAGAAGCGCATGCTGCAGGAAGCTGTGGACGCGCTCTTCGACAACGGCCGCAGAGGCCGCGCCGTCACCGGCCCGGGCAACCGGCCCTTAAAGTCGCTATCCGACATGCTCAAGGGCAAGCAGGGCCGCTTCCGCCAGAACCTGCTGGGCAAGCGCGTCGACTACTCGGGCCGCTCGGTCATCGTGGTCGGCCCGGAGCTCAAGCTGCACCAGTGCGGCCTGCCCAAGCAGATGGCGCTCGAGCTGTTCAAGCCCTTCGTGATGAAGCGCCTGGTGGACCGGGGCTACGCCCAGAACATCAAGAGCGCCAAGCGCATGGTGGAACGCCAGCGGGCCGAGGTCTGGGAGGTCCTGGAGGAAGTCATCCAGGAACACCCGGTGATGCTCAACCGCGCCCCCACCCTGCACCGCCTGGGCATCCAGGCCTTCGAGCCGGTGCTGGTGGAGGGCAAGGCCATCCAGATCCACCCCCTGGTCTGCACCGCCTTCAACGCCGACTTCGACGGCGACCAGATGGCCGTGCACCTGCCGCTCTCGGCCGAGGCCCAGGCGGAGGCGCGCATCCTGATGCTGTCGGCCCACAACATCTTATCGCCGGCCCACGGCCGCCCCATCACCACCCCCACCCAGGACATGGTGCTGGGCGCCAACTACCTGACAGTGATAAAGCCGGGTGAGCGGGGCGAGGGCAAGTGCTTCCACACAGCCGAGGAGGCCATCATGGCCTACGAGTACGGCCACGTGGAGCTGCACGCCCCGGTCAACGTGCGCATCCGGGAGAGGGGCCGGCCGGCCAGGCTCATCGAGACCACCGTGGGGCGGGTCATCTTCAACCAGGCCCTGCCCGACGACTACGATTTCGTCAACGACGTGGTCTCCAAGAAGGAGGTCTCCGAGCTGGTCACCGACTGCGCCTCCCGCTACGACAGGCTGAAGATGTCGGAGACCCTCGACGCCATCAAGGAGGTCACCTTCCACTACGCCACCCGCGCCGGCATCACCATCAGCGTGCAGGACATCACCGTCCCCCCCGCCAAGGAGAAGATCCTGGAGAAGACGGAGACGGAGGTCCAGGAGGTCGAGACCAGCTTCCGCCGCGGGCGCATCACCGAGGAGGAGCGCCACCAGCAGGTGGTGGAGTTGTGGACCGAGGCCACCGACGCGGTGACCGAGGCCATGGACGAGTCCTTCGAGCCCTTCAACCCCATCTACATGATGGCCAACTCGGGGGCGCGCGGCAACATCAAGCAGATCCGCCAGCTGGCCGGCATGCGCGGCCTGATGGCCAACCCCAAGGGCGACATCATCGACCGCCCCATCAAGTCCAACTTCCGCGAGGGCCTGACCGTGCTGGAGTACTTCATCTCCACCCACGGCGCCCGCAAGGGGCTGGCCGACACCGCCCTGCGCACCGCGGACTCCGGCTACCTCACCCGGCGCCTGGTGGACGTGGCCCAGGACGTCATCATCCGCGAGGACGACTGCTGCAACCGACAACGGCATACCCTGCCTCATCCTCAACGACAAGGGCGAGTTGAACAACTCGCTCAAGGCCCGCATCTCCCTGGAGAAGGTGGTCGACCCCAAGACCGGGGAGATACTGGTCGAGAAGAACCAGGAGATCTACGACGAGGAGGCCGAACGCCTGATGGCGGCGGCCCTGGAGAACCAGGAGGAGATCAACAACGCCCTCCAGGCCCGGAAGGGCCTTCAGGAAGTGCTCGACCCCTGGACCGGCAGGGTCCTGGTCGAGGAGGGCAAGGAGATCGACAGGAAGATGGACGAGCACATCAAGAGGGTCAGGCGCGGGTCGGTCATGGTCCGCTCCCTGATGACCTGCGAGGCCCGCAACGGCGTGTGCGCCCTCTGCTACGGCGGCATGCTGGCCACCGGCAAGCTGGTGGAGATCGGTGAGGCGGTGGGGATCATCGCCGCCCAGTCCATCGGCGAGCCCGGCACCCAGCTGACCATGCGCACCTTCCACACCGGCGGCGTGGCCGGCGAGGACATCACCCACGGCCTGCCCCGCGTGGTCGAGCTGTTCGAGGCCCGCAAGCCCAAGGGCCAGGCGGCCATCGCCGAGATCTCCGGCACCGTCATCATCGAGGCGTCGGAGAACGTCCGGGTCATCCACGTGCGGGACATCGACAGGGACACCCTCAAGGAGATCAGGGAAGCCATGGCCAAGCAGGGCCTCCACCTCAGCGACGACGAGCACCGGGAGCCCGGCAAGGCCAAGCTGGCGAAATCGGAGCCCATCGACGCCCTCAAGCTCTCCGCCGCCACCCGGGAGATCCTCAAGGCCGCCGAGATCGTGAAGGTGGAGAAGCTCACCGCCCTGAGCCTGGCCGAGCTGATCAACCTGCTCCCCTTCGAGAGGGAGAAGAACTACAAGGTCCCCCGGCGCATCCGCCTGATCGTCCGGCAGGGCCAGGAGATAAACGCGGGCGACCAGCTCATCGACGGGCACATCAGCCCCCAGGAGCTGCTGCACATCAAGGGGATCCAGGAGGTCCAGCTCTACCTGGTCTCGGAGGTGCAGGACGTCTACAAGAGCCAGGGCGTGGACATCCACGACAAGCACGTGGAGCTGATCGTCCGCCAGATGCTCAAGCGGGTCAAGATCACCAAGCAGGGAGACACCGACATGCTGCCCGGGGAGCTCAAGACGGAGATCGAGTTCAGAGACAAGAACGAGATCGTCAGGACGGAGAGCGGCGAGGCCGCGACGGCGGACCCGCAGCTCCTGGGCATCACCAAGGCCTCGCTGGCCACCGAGTCGTTCCTGTCGGCGGCCTCCTTCCAGGAGACCACCCGGGTGCTCACCGACGCCGCCATCTCCAACCGCGAAGACCCCCTGCTGGGCCTGAAGGAGAACGTCATCATCGGCAAGCTCATCCCGGCCGGCACCGGCATGGGCCGCTACCGCAACATCAAGGTCAAGGCCAAGAGCTCCGGCATCAGCCTGCAGGAGGAAGTCGACGCCCTGCGCGCGGTGGGCGGGTTCCCGGGAGAGACCTATTCGGCCGAGGAGCTGCTGGAGGCCATGAAGCCGAAGTCCGAGAGGGGAGAACCCATCGACCACCTCGAACTGCCCACCCGTACCCGCAACAACCTGGTGCTGGCGGGCTTCGAGCGCGCCGACCAGCTCGCCGCCCTCACCGCGAAAGAGCTGCTGAGCGTGCCCAACATCGGCGACAAGGCGGTGGAGGAGGTAGCGGCCGCGCTGAAGAGCGTAGGCCTGTCCTTCCGGGCCTCGGAGTCGGAGGAGCCTGTCGACCCCGAGGTGGCCCAGCTCCTCGCCGACCTGGACGAGTTGAGCATATCCACCCGCACCAGGAACAACCTCACGGAGTCGGGCATCGAGCGCATCGGGCAGCTGACGGCCTGGACCGGTGTGGAGCTCCTGGGGCTGCCGAATATCGGGGACAAGGCCCTGGAGGAGATCGAGGAGGCGCTGGAGGAGAGAAAGCTCGCCCTCAACGTGCCGGAAGCGGAGGAAGCGGAGGTCGGCGAAAGGGCCCTGTAAGCGAGAGTGGATGAGGCCCGGGCGCGTTGACACCGTAAGGGGCTAGTGATAAAATACCCCCTTGGCGCCCAAAATCGTCATGATGAAGGAGGAAGAGTTGCCAACCATAAACCAGCTGGTCAGAAAGGGAAGATCGGAGAAGCGCAAGCGGGACAAGACCCCGGCATCTGCAGGGGTCGCCCCAGCGCCGCGGGGTCTGCACCCAGGTGAAGACGACCACTCCCAAGAAGCCCAACTCGGCCCTGCGCAAGATCACCAGGGTCCGCCTGACCAACGGCATCGAGGTAACCGCCTACATCCCGGGCATCGGCCACAACCTGCAGGAGCACAGCATCGTGCTGGTCCGCGGGGGAAGGGTCAAGGACCTGCCGGGTGTACGTTACAAGGTCATCCGCTCCGCCCTTGACGCGGCGGGGGTGGCCGGGCGCAAGCAGGCACGTTCCAAGTACGGCACCAAGAAGGTAGCCGGCTAGCGGTTCAACAGGTTAGCGAGAGAGGACTAGGAGCAGTAAGTGGCTAGAAAAGGACCATCGACCAAGCGGGATATCCAGCCCGACCCCGTATATAACAGCGTGCTGGTAAACCAGATCGTCAACCGGATCCTCCAGCGGGGGGAGAAGGGCAAGGCCGAGAAGATCGTCTACGGTGCCCTGGGGATCATCGAGAAGAGGACCGCGGGCGACCCCATGGCGGTCATGCGCAAGGCAGTGGAGAACGTCCGGCCCATCCTGGAGGTCCGCTCCCGGCGGGTGGGTGGAGCCAGCTACCAGATCCCGGTGGAGGTGTCGGCCCGGCGCAGCAACACCCTGGCCATCCGCTGGATCGTCAACTACTCCCGCCAGCGCAACGACAAGAGCATGGCCGAGCGGCTGGCCAACGAGCTCATGGACGCCGCCAGCTATACCGGCCCCTCGATCAAGAAGAAGGAGGATCTCCACAAGATGGCGGAGGCCAACAAGGCTTTCGCGCATTACAGGTGGTAAACACGATATTTATGAAGGCTACCGTTGAAGCTAAGTCAGAGAGAAAAGCAGAGAGAAAAGGGAAGATGGAGCTCCAGCCGAGGTTTCCCCTGGAACGCACGCGCAACATAGGTATCATCTCCCACATCGACGCGGGGAAGACCACCACCACCGAGCGCATCCTCTATTACACGGGCAAGACCTACAAGATGGGGGAGGTGCACGACGGCTCCGCGGTGATGGACTGGATGATCCAGGAACAGGAACGGGGGATCACCATCACCAGCGCCGCGACTACCTGCTTCTGGGGAGATTACGAGATCAACATTATAGATACACCAGGGCACGTGGACTTCACTGTAGAGGTAGAACGCTCCCTGAGGGTCCTGGACGGGGCCATCGCCATCTTCGACGCCGTGGCCGGGGTGGAGCCGCAGACCGAGACGGTCTGGAGGCAGGCCAACCATTACGAGGTGCCGCGCATCTGCTACGTCAACAAGATGGACCGCGTGGGCGCCGACTTCTTCCGCTGCCTGGAGATGATCGAGCAGAGGCTGGACGCCCAGCCCCTGGCGGTGCAGATACCCATGGGCGCGGAGGACGAGTTCTCCGGCTACGTGGACCTGGTGGAGATGAAGGCCATCCGCTACCTGGACGACCTGGGCACGGAATGGGCGGAGGAAGACATCCCGCCCGAGCTCTTCGAGAGCGCCGACTTCTACCACCGCACCATGCTGGAGGCCTGCGCCAACTTCTCCGACGAGCTGATGGAGCGTTACCTGGACGGCAGGGAGATAACCCCCGACCTGATCAGGATGGCCATCCGCGCCGGTACCCTGCGGACGCTGGTGACCCCGGTGTTCTGCGGCACCTCCTTCAAGAACAAGGGCGTGCAGCCCCTCCTGGACGGCGTGGTCAACTACCTCCCCTCCCCGCGCGAGGTGGCGCCGGTCAAGGGGATCCGCCCCAAGGACGGCAGGGAAGAGGAGCGCCCGCCCTACGACGACGCCCCCTTCTGCGCCCTGGTGTTCAAGATCATGACCGACCCCTACGTGGGCAAGCTCACCTACCTGCGGGTCTACTCGGGCACGCTCAAGACCGGGTCCGCGGTGATGAACGGCACCCGCCAGCGCAAGGAGCGCATCAACCGCTTCCTGCAGATGCACGCCAATTCCCGCGAGGAGCGGGACGCGGTCTACGCCGGTGACATCGTCGCCGCCGTCGGCCTGAAGGAGTGCTTCACCGGCGACACCCTCTACGTCGAGAACGCCCCCATCCTGCTGGAGTCCATGGCCTTTCCCGAGCCGGTCATCTCCATCGCCATCGAGCCCAAGACCAAGGCGGACCAGGACAAGCTGAACGAGGCCCTGCGCAAGCTCTCCGAGGAGGACCCCACCTTCCGGGTCAAGCAGGACGCCGAGACCGGCCAGACGGTCATCTCCGGCATGGGCGAGCTCCACCTGGAGATCATCGTCGACAGGCTGGTGCGCGAGTTCGGGCTGGGCGCCTCGGTGGGCAAGCCCCAGGTCTCCTACCGCGAGACCGTCAAGGGCACCGTCCACCGCGTCGAGGGCAAGTTCATCCGGCAGAGCGGCGGCAGGGGCCAGTACGGCCACGTCGTCCTGGACGTGGAACCGGCCGAGAAGAACGAAGGTTTCGTGTTCGTCAACAAGACGGTAGGCGGGGTCATCCCCCGGGAGTACATATCGGCCATAGAAGCGGGCATCCGCGACGCCATGGAGTACGGGGTGCTGGCCGGCTACACCACGGTGGACGTCAAGACCACCCTGGTGGGCGGCTCCTACCACGAGGTCGACTCGTCCGACCTGGCCTTCCGCATCGCCGCGTCCACCGCCTTCCAGGACGCCCTGCGGCGCGCCCACCCGGTGCTGCTGGAGCCCATCATGCAGGTGCGCATCTCCCTGACCGAGGAGTACCTGGGAGAGGTGCTGGGAGACATCAGTTCGCGCCGCGGCAAGGTGGAGGGCATCGAGACGCTGGACAAGCGCCTGGATGTCCACGCCAAGGTGCCGCTGGGAGAGATGTTCGGTTACGCCACGGACCTGAGGTCGGTGACCCAGGGAAGGGCTACCTTCCACATGGAGTTCGCGGAGTACAGCGAGATGCCGGCGCAGCTGGCGTCCGAGGTGATCAAGCGGATCAAGGGGGAGGCGAACAGGGAGTTGCTCTGGTGAGCCCGGGGCTGATATTCCCTGAAAGATTGTGGAAAAAGTGTATTGCCTATATAAGACTCGGTAGTTAAAATAGGGAAGTTGTTTTAAAAGCCAGGAACCATAGAGAACGGGATATCAAGGAGGGTCAAAATGGCCAAGCAGAAGTTCGAGAGGACCAAGCCGCACGTGAACGTGGGCACCATCGGGCACGTGGACCACGGCAAGACCACGCTCACCTCGGCCATCACCATGTGCCTCGCCAACCAGGCGGGCCTGGACGTAGAGGTGCGGTCCTTCGACTCCATCGATAACGCTCCCGAAGAGCGCGAGCGCGGCATCACCATCGCCATCGCCCACGTGGAATACCAGACCGAAAACCGCCACTACGCCCACGTGGACTGCCCCGGCCACGCCGACTACATCAAGAACATGATCACCGGCGCCGCCCAGATGGACGGGGCCATCCTGGTGGTCTCGGCCGCCGACGGCCCCATGCCCCAGACCCGCGAGCACATCCTGCTGGCCCGCCAGGTGGAGGTGCCGGCCATGGTGGTCTACCTGAACAAGGTGGACCAGGTGGACGACCCCGAACTCCTGGAGCTGGTGGAGATGGAGGTACGCGAGCTCCTGACCCAGAACGAGTTCCCCGGCGACGACATCCCGGTGGTGGCCGGCTCGGCCCTCAAGGCCATGCAGTGCGGCTGCGGCAAGCGCGAGTGCGAGGCCTGCGCCTCGGTGCTCGAGCTGATGGACGCCGTCGACTCCTACATCCCCACCCCCGTCCGCGACATCGACAAGCCCCTGCTCATGAGCGTGGAGGACGTCTTCTCCATCACCGGCAGAGGCACCGTGGCCACCGGCCGCATCGAGCGCGGCGTGGTGGAGACCGGCAACGACGTGGAGATCGTGGGCATCACCGACACCCGCAAGACCGTGGTCACCGGGGTGGAGATGTTCCGCAAGATACTGGACCGCGGCGAGGCGGGCGACAACGTCGGCCTGCTGCTGCGCGGCATCGGGCGCAAGGAGATCGAGCGCGGCCAGGTAGTGGTCAAGCCCGGCTCCATCACCCCCCACACCCAGTTCCAGGCCCAGGTCTACATCCTGTCCCGGGAAGAGGGAGGCCGCCACACCCCCTTCTTCGCCGGTTACCGCCCCCAGTTCTACTTCCGCACCACCGACGTCACCGGCTCGTGCACCCTGCCCGAGGGCGTGGAGATGATCATGCCCGGCGACAACACCGAGATGGAAGTGGAGCTGCTGGTGCCCATCGCCATGGAGGAGGGCCTGCGCTTCGCGGTGCGCGAGGGCGGCCGCACGGTGGGGGCCGGCCGGGTCATCAAGATCATCAAGTAGACCCTAGCGGCTGACTTCGAGCGGCTAGAAAAGAGGAGAGATGGCAAAGCAGAAGATCAGGATCAGACTGAAGGCCTATGATCACGAGATCATCGACCAGTCCGCGAAGAAGATCGTGGAGACGGCCAAGCGTACCGGCGCCAACATCAGCGGCCCGGTGCCCCTGCCCACCGACCGGCACCTCTACTGCGTGATCCGGTCGCCCCACGTCAACAAGGATTCGCGGGAGCATTTCGAGATGAAGGTGCACAAGCGCCTCATCGACATACTCGACCCCACGCCGAAGACGGTGGACTCGCTGATGCGGCTGGACCTGCCGGCCGGGGTGGACATCGAGATCAAGCTCTGACCGGGATACGCAGGCCTTTAGCCTTTGGACAAGAGGTGTGATGGATGATGAAGAATCTTATCGGAAGGAAGTTGGGGATGACCCAGATCTTCTCGGAGAGCGGGAAGGCGGTGCCGGTCACCCTGATCGAGGCCGGGCCGTGCCTGGTCACCCAGATCAAGACCCGGGACAAGGAGGGCTATGACGCCGTCCAGATCGGTTTCGGGGAAGTGCAGGAGAAGAAGCTCAACTCCCCGCGCAACGGCCACTTGAAGAGCAAGGGCATCAAGCCCCTCCGCTACCTCAAGGAGGTGCGGGTGGAAGACCCCACCGGCTACGAGCTGGGACAGGAGATCAAGGTGGACGTGTTCAGCGTGGGAGACCGCGCCGACGTCTCCGGCATCTCCAAGGGGAAGGGATTCGCCGGCGTCATCAAGCGCCACGGCTTCGCCGGAGGCCCCGCCTCCCACGGCGCCCACTTCCACCGCGCGCCCGGCGCCGTCGGCCAGTGCGCCACCCCCTCGAAGGTGTTCAAGGGGAAGAAGCTGCCCGGCCGCATGGGCGGGGAGCAGGTCACCGTGCTCAGCCTGGAGGTGGTGGACGTCAAGCCCGAGAGGAACCTCCTGCTGGTGAAGGGGGCCGTGCCCGGGCCCGAGGGAGGGCTGGTCCATATCCGCGAGGCGGTCAAGCACTCAAGCAAGGGAAAGAAGCGCGCGGGCATCATCGAGATGTAAGGACCGCGGGACATTTACGAGAATGGAACGATAGCGATGATCAACGTAACTGTAAAGGACAGAGAGGGAAAGGAAGCAGGCAGCGTCGAGCTGGCCGACTACTATTTCTCCGCCCCGGTCAACGTCCCGGTGATGCACCTGGCCGTCAGACGGCAGTTGGCGGCCGCCCGCTCCGGCACCGCCTCCACCAAGGAGCGCAACCAGGTCTCCGGCGGCGGCACCAAGCCCTGGAGGCAGAAGGGCACCGGAAGGGCTCGCGCCGGCAGCATCCGCTCACCCCTCTGGAGGGGCGGCGGCACCGTCTTCGGGCCCCATCCGCACGAGTACAAGATCAAGGTGAACAGGAAGGTGCGGCGCCTGGCCCTGCGCTCGGCCCTGAGCGTGAGGGCGGGGGAGGAGCGCATCGTGGTGCTGGAGGACTTCTCCATGGAGGAGCCCAAGACCCGCGAGATCAAGGGGATCCTGGACGCCCTGGGGCTGCAGGACGACATCCTGATGGTCCTGCCCGACGAAGACGTCAATATCATGAAATCCATGAGCAACCTGACGAGCGCCCTGGCCATCACCGTAGGCGAGCTGAACACCTACGACATCCTCACCAGCGAGTGGGTGGTGTTCACGCGCAAGGCACTGGACATACTGCAGGAAGGTGTGGAAGATGAAATACCCGCATGACATCATCATCCGGCCGGTGATCTCGGAGAAGAGCTACAGCCTCATCGACCAGAACAAGTATACCTTCATCGTGGACCCGCGGGCCGGCAAGACCGAGATCCGCCAGGCGGTGGAGGAGGTCTTCAACGTGCGGGTGGTGGCGGTCAACACCCTCAAGGTCACGCCCAAGCCCAAGCGCCAGGGCATGTCCCAGGGCCGCACACCGACGCGGAAGAAGGCCGTGGTGACCCTGGCGGAGGGAGACTCCATCGAATTCTTCGAGGGGCCGCTCCGGTCTAACACGTGAGTTAAGGAAAGGTACGGAAGCGATCATGGGTGTAAAGAAGTACAAACCGACCTCGCCGGGCAGGCGCCTGGCGTCCGTCTCAGATTTTGCCGACGTCACGGCGACCCAGCCGGAGAAGTCACTCCTGGCGCCCATCAACTACAAGGCGGGGAGGAACTCCCAGGGGCGCATCACCACGCGCCACAAGGGAGGCCGGGTCAAGCGCCGCTACCGCGTCATCGACTTCAAGCGGGACAAGGACGGCGTGCCCGCCCGGGTGGCCACCATCGAGTACGACCCCAACCGCTCCGCCCGCATCGCCCTGCTCCACTACGCGGACGGCGAGAAGCGCTACATCATCTCCCCTCTCAAGCTCAAGGTGGGCGACAAGGTGATGTCGGGGCCGGACGCGGACATCAAGCCGGGCAACGCCCTGCCCCTGCAGAACATCCCGGTGGGCACCACCGTGCACAACATCGAGCTCAAGCCGGGCACCGGCGCCAAGCTGGTGCGCTCGGCCGGCGGCTCCGCCCAGCTGATGGCCAAGGAGGGCGGGTTCGCCCACATGAAGCTCCCCTCCACCGAGGTGCGCCTGATCGACTTGAAGTGCCGCGCCACCATCGGGCAGATCGGCAACACCGAGCACGAGCTGATCAGGGAAGGCAAGGCGGGCAAGGGCCGTTACAAGGGCCGCCGCCCCACCGTGCGCGGCACGGTCATGAACCCGGTGGACCACCCGCACGGCGGCGGGGAGGGCAAGTCCTCCGCGGGGCGCCACCCGGTGACCCCCTGGGGCAAGCCGACCCTGGGGTACCGCACGCGGGACAAGAACAAGCAATCGAGCAAGTATATCGTGAGAAGAAGGAAGACGTAGCGGCGCTCAAGCGCGCGCTGAACCAGGAGGTTACGCATTGGGAAGGTCTCTGAAGAAGGGTCCCTACGCCGAGGAGAGGCTGCTCGCCAAGGTCGAGGGGCTCAATGCCAGGAACGAGAAGCGGGTCATCAGGACGTGGTCGCGGCGTTCCACCATCTTCCCGGAGATGGTCGGCCACACCATCGCCGTGCACGACGGCAAGCGGCACGTCCCGGTCTTCATCACCGAGAGCATGGTCGGCCACAAGCTGGGAGAATTCGCTCCCACCCGCCGGCGCACCCGACACGGACACGCCCATGAGCGCCCCACCCGCTTCAAGTGATGCGGCGCTAAAGAGCAGGAACGCAGGTGAAGAGGAATGGCAGATAAGCATAACGACGAGAGCAAGGTAGCGGTGAAGGCGGTAGCCCGCTACATCAGGATATCTCCCTACAAGGCCAGGAAGGTCATGGACCTGGTCAGGGGCAAGGAAGTCGAGGAAGCCAGGCGCATCCTCGCTTTCACCCCCGGGCACGCCTCGATAGTGATCGTCAAGGTCCTCGAGAGCGCCATCGCCAACGCCGAGAACAACAACGACCTGAGGGCCGACGACCTGGTGGTGGACGGCTGCTGGGTGGACGAAGGGCCCACCCTCAAGCGCTGGAGGCCCCGCGCCCACGGGCGGGCCACCCGCATCCGCAAGCGGACCAGCCACCTCACCATCGTGCTGAGCCCGGGTGAGAAGCAAGAGGCCGACCGCAAGCGGAAGCGACCGGGCCGGTCTAAAGTCAGCAAGAAAGGATGAAATAAGTGGGACAGAAAGTTCATCCCTACGGGTTCAGGCTGGGAATCATCAACGACTGGAAGTCGCGCTGGTTCGCCACTAAGAACTACCCCGAACTGCTGCAGGAAGACATCAAGATCCGCAGGTACCTGGACCAGAAGCTGAGCCGCGCGGCGGTCTCCCAGGTGGAGATCGAGCGGACGGCCCAGCGGGTCAAGGTGGACATCTGGACGGCGCGCCCCGGCATCGTCATCGGGCGGCGCGGCGCCGAGGTCGACAAGGTCAAGAACGAGCTGGAGAAGATCACCGGCAAGCAGGTACACGTGAACATCCAGGAGATCCGCGAGCCCGAGCTGGACGCCTACCTGGTGGCGCAGAACATCGCCGAGCAGCTGGCGGGGCGCGTCTCCTTCCGGCGGGCCATGAAGAAGTCCGTACAGAACGCCATGCGGGCGGGGGCCAAGGGTATCCGGGTATCCTGCGCGGGCCGGCTGGGCGGCGCGGAGATGGCGCGCACCGAGTGGTACCGCGAAGGCCGGGTGCCCCTGCAGACCCTGCGCTCGGACATCGACTACGGGTACGCCGTGTCCCGCACCACCTTCGGGGTGATCGGGGTCAAGGTGTGGGTGTACCGGGGCGACGTGCTGACCCCGGAGCGCCGCTCGCTGGACAAGGGCGCCGCGGAGGAGGCCGAGAAGCCGGCTTCCCGCATCAAGATGGTCGGCGACGACACCGCGCCGGCGGCGGAAGAGCCGGAGACGGTGGTGGCCGTGCTGGAGCCGGAGGCCCCGGCAGCCGCGGAAGCGGCGGCGGAGCCCGTGGCCGAGGCACCCGAGACGGAGGCGGCTCCCGAGCCCGAGGCGGCGGCGGAAGAGCCGCAAGCCCCGGCCGAGACCGCGGCGGAAGAGCAAGAGGAGGTATAGCGGCATGTTGATGCCGAGGAAGATAAGACATCGCAAGGTCCAGCGGGGCCGCATGAAGGGCATGTCCAAAGGCGGCACCAAGGTCAACTTCGGGGATTACGGGCTGCAGGCCCTCGAGCCTTCCTGGATAACCAACAGGCAGATAGAGGCCGCCCGTATCGCCATGACCAGGCACATGCGCAGGGGTGGCAAGGTGTGGATAAACATCTTCCCCGACAAGCCCATCAGCAAGAAGCCCGCCGAGACCAGGATGGGAAGCGGCAAGGGGGCCCCGGACAGTTGGGTGGCCGTGGTCAAGCCGGGACGGGTCATGTTCGAGCTGTCGGGCGTGACCGAGCCGGTGGCCAAGGAGGCCATGCGCCTGGCCGCCATGAAGCTCCCTATCAAGTGCAGGTTCGTGAAGCGTGAGTCCTGGGGTGGTGATTGAGGATGAAGACGGAGGAGTTAAGGCAGCTTTCCGGTGAGGAACTGCTGGCGAAGATGCGTGACGCCAAGGAGGAGCTGTTCAACCTGCGCTTCCAGACGGCCACCGGGCAGTTGGACAACACCAGCCGCATCAAGGAAGTGAAGAAGGACATCGCCAGGATCTTCACCATCATCCGGGAGCGGGAGCTGGAGAGCGAACGGGTCTAAGGACGGAGTTTTAGGAGGAGATTCGCAAGATGACCAAGCGTAATGCGACCAGAAAGGTCATGCAGGGCACGGTGGTGTCCAGCGCCATGGACAAGACCGTGGTGGTGGCGGTGGAGACCCGCAAGCCCCACCCCCTTTACAAGAAGATCGTCAGGAGCACGAGCAAGTACAAGGCGCACGACGAGAGCAACGCCTGTGCGGTGGGAGACGTGGTACGTATCATGGAAACCCGCCCGCTATCCAGGACCAAGAACTGGAGGCTGGTGGAGATCGTGGAGAAGGCCAAGTGATCCCGCCTGCTGAAGAGGCAGGAGGAGCAACATGGTTCAGGTAGAGTCAAGGCTGAGAGTGGCGGACAACACCGGCGCGAAAGAGATCCTCATCATCCGGATCATGGGAGGGTCGAAGCGGCGTTACGCCTACGTCGGCGACATCGTGGTGGCCACGGTCAAGGAGGCCATCCCCGGAGGAGCCGTCAAGAAGGGGGATATCGTCAAGGCCGTGGTGGTGCGCACCCGCAAGGAGCGCCGCCGCCCCGACGGTTCGTACATAAAGTTTGACGAGAACGCTGCGGTCCTCATCAACGAGCAGCTCAATCCACGCGGCACCCGCATCTTCGGGCCGGTGGCGCGCGAGCTGCGCGACCGCAAGTTCATGAAGATCGTCTCACTCGCCCCCGAGGTCCTGTGAGACGCCAGGAGAGAAGGAAGAGAAGGAAGAGATAGAGATGGGCGGTCTAAAGATCAAGAAGGGTGACAAGGTGGAGGTCCTGACCGGCAAGAGCCGGGGCCATCAGGGTAAGGTCCTCAAGGCTTATCCCCTGGAGAACCGGGTCATCGTGGAGGGCGTGAACATGATCAAGCGCCACACGCGCCCGTCCCAGGAGAACCCCCAGGGCGGCATCATCCACCGGGAGGCGCGCATCAACGTCTCCAACGTCGGCCTGGTGTGCGGCGGATGCGGCAAGGTAGTGCGAGTCGCTTACCTGGTGGACGAGTCCGGGACCAAGAAGCGGATCTGCCGCAAGTGCGGCGCCGACGTGGACTAGGGCTTGAGAACGGATAGAGGCGGAAGAAGAGGAAGAAGATGACACCGAGACTTAAGGAAAGGTATCGCGCGGAGCTCCTGCCGGAGATAAGGCAGGAGATGGGATACCGCAACGACATGGAGGTCCCCCGCCTGGAGAAGATCATCGTCAACATGGGCGTGGGGGAGGGAGCGCACGACCCCAAGGCCATCGACGCGGCCATGGTCGACATGGCCGTCATCACCGGCCAGAAGCCCAAGCTCTGCCGGGCCAGGAAGTCCATCGCCGGCTTCAAGCTGCGCGAGGGGATGTCGGTGGGGTGCAAGGTGACTCTGCGGGGCGACCGCATGTACGAGTTCCTGGACCGCCTGATGTCGCTGACCATCCCCAGGGTGCGCGACTTCCGGGGCTTGAACCCCAACTCCTTCGACGGGCGCGGGAACTACAGCTTCGGCCTGGACGAGCAGCTGGTGTTCCCGGAGGTCGACTACGACAAGATCGACAAGGTCCGGGGGATGGATATAGCCATCGTGACCTCGGCTAAGACGGACGACGAGGCATTGACCTTGCTCAAGAAGTTCGGCATGCCCTTTAAAGAGAAGTGAGGAGGAGGGTATGGCAAAGAAATCGATGATCGCCAAGCAGAGCCGGCCGGCCAGGTTCGGGACCCAGGCCTACAACCGCTGCAATCGCTGCGGGAGACCTCGGGCTTACTTCCGCGACTTTGGCCTGTGCCGGATATGCCTGCGGGAGCTGGCCCACCGCGGCGAGGTCCCCGGCGTTAAGAAAGCTAGCTGGTAGGGGGTAGCGGTTAGATGACCATGACTGATCCGATTGCAGATATGTTGACCAGGATAAGGAACGCCAACTCCGCGTATCACGATGAGTTGGAGATGCCTTACTCCAAGGCCAAGGAAGAGATCGCCAAGATACTGGAGAGCGAAGGCTACATCCGCGGCTACGAGGTGGTTTCGAGCGACGTCTTCAACCGCCTGAAGGTAGTCCTGAAGTACGGCCCCAACAAGGAGCACGTCATCAGCGGGATCAAGCGCATCTCCAAGCCCGGTTCGCGCATCTATTCCAAGAGCGCCGACCTGCCGCGCGTGCTGGGCGGGATGGGTATAGCCATTGTTTCCACCTCGAAAGGCATCATCACCGACAGGGATTGTCGCAAGATGAACCTGGGCGGCGAAGTGATAGCTTACGTCTGGTAGGGGAAGCCGAAACCCCCTCAGGAGAGGATAGACCGGGAGGAGAAGATGTCCAGAATCGGAAGGATGCCCGTGCGGATACCGGCGGGCTGCGAGATACGGATAGAGGAACGCACGGTCACGGTGACCGGCCCCAAGGGCACCCTCAACACGGTGGTGCCGGCTGCGATGATCCTGGAGATGGAGGGAGACGTCCTGACCGTCAAGCGCCCTTCCGATTCCCGGGAACACCGCTCCCTGCACGGCCTCACCCGCACCCTGGTCGCCAACATGGTCGAGGGGGTCAGCCAGGGGTTCCAGCGCAACCTGGAGATCCACGGGGTGGGCTACCGCGCCAACCTGCAGGGAGAAAACCTGGAGCTGGCCCTGGGCTTCTCGCACCCCGTGGTGATCAAGCCCCCGGAGGGCGTCAGCTTCGAGCTGGTGACGCCCACCCGCTTGCGGGTGCACGGTATCGACAAGCAGAAGGTGGGACAGGTGGCCGCGAACATCCGCGCCCTGCGCAAGCCCGACCCCTACAAGGGCAAGGGCATCCGTTACGCCGGGGAGCATGTGCGCAAGAAGACCGGAAAGAGCACCGCTTAGAGGACCATGGAGTTGATCTGAGATGAAGCATACCAGTTACAAGCAACAGCTGAAGGACCGCCGCCAGAAGCGCGTGCGCAAGAAGGTCTCCGGGACGGTTTCCCGCCCCCGCCTTTCCGTCTTCCGCAGCAACCGCCATATCTACGCCCAGGTCATCGACGACGTCTCGGGCCGTACGCTGGTTGCCGCCTCCTCCATGGAGAAGTCCCTGGAGATGGGGGGGAAGAAGAAGGCGGAACAGGCCTCCGAAGTGGGCAAGGCCATCGCCGCGCGGGCCCGCGAGGCCGGCGTGGAGACGGTGGTCTTCGACCGCGGCGGCAACCTTTATCACGGCCGGGTGAAGGCCCTGGCCGAAGGGGCCCGGGAAGCGGGCCTGCGCTTCTGAGGCGCGATAATATTTACATAATGTAAGGAAACGTGGAGGTGAGTATGGGCAAGATCGATCCTGCCGGCCTGGAGCTGGAGGAGCGTGTGGTCAACATCAACCGGGTGGCCAAGGTAGTGAAGGGCGGACGCCGCTTCAGCTTTACCGCCCTGGTGGTGGTGGGAGACGGCGCCGGCCTGGTCGGATACGGTTACGGCAAGGCCCGGGAAGTTCCCGCGGCCATCCAGAAGGGTGCCGAGAGAGCCAGGCGCAGCTTGTACAAGGTGCCCACGCAGGGCACCACCCTTCCCCACAAGGTGGAGGGCAGGTACGAGTCGTCCCGGGTGCTCCTCAAGCCGGCGCGCGAAGGTACCGGCGTCATCGCCGGTGGGCCGGTGCGCGCGGTGCTGGAGCTGGCCGGCATCCAGGACATCCTCACCAAGTCCTACGGTTCGCGTAACCCCATCAACGTGGTCAAGGCCACCTTCGACGGCCTGCAGTCGTTGAAGCGCCGGGACGAAGTGGCCCGGCTGCGCGGGGTGAGCATGGAACATCTGAAGGAGTAAGCAAGTGTCGACGTTGAAGATAACCCAAGTCAAGAGCTCCATCGGCAGGCCCCCCAAGCAGCGGGGCACCCTGCGCGCCCTGGGCCTCAAGCGCATCAGGCACACCGTCATCAAGGAGGACTGCCCGGAGATCAGGGGCATGGCCGCCAAGGTGAGCCACCTGGTGACGGTGGAAGTCATCGATGAGAAGGTCAAGAAGCCGGCACGCAAGGCCAAGGCCGGGAGCGGCGAGAAAGAGATCGAGGGTGAGGCCTGATGACATTCCAGATCCAGGACCTGAAGCCGGCCCCCGGCTCGACCCACAAGCGCAAGCGGGTGGGACGCGGGCGCTCCTCCGGCCACGGCAAGACCTGCGGGCGGGGCACCAAGGGAGAGAAGGCGCGCGGTAAGATCAGGCAGGGCTTCGAGGGAGGCCAGATGCCGCTGCAGCGCCGGTTGCCCAAGCTCAAGGGGTTCAAGCCGCGCAATAAAAAGGAATACCAGCTGGTCAACGTGGAGAAGCTCAACGTCTTCGCCGACGGCGAGCTGGTCAGCCCGGAGACCCTGCAGGCCAAGAGGCTGATCAAGGAGACCGTCAAGGACGTCAAGATCCTGGGCTCGGGTGAGCTGGAGAGGAAGCTCACGGTGAAAGCCCATGCCTTTACCGCGGGAGCGGTCGCGAAGATCGAGGCCCGTGGGGGGAGCGTAGAGGTGGTCTAGGTTGTTCAAAGCCTTCCGCAACATCTTCGCCATCTCCGACCTACGGAACAAGATCGGCTTTACCTTACTGATACTGATGCTCTACCGCCTGGGTTGCGCCATCCCGGCCCCCGGGGTCAACCTGGACGCCCTGCGTATCTACATCGAGGAGGGCGGAGGGGTCTTCGGCCTGCTCAACCTGTTCTCCGGGGGGGCCCTGGCCCACCTGGCCATCTTCGGCCTGGGGATCATGCCCTACATCACCGCCTCCATCATCATGGAGCTGCTCATCTCGGTCATCCCCAAGCTCAAGCAGTGGCAGGAGGAGGGGGAGTCGGGGCGCAAGAAGATCACCCAGGTGACCCGCTACGCCACGCTGGTGCTGGCCCTGATGCAGACCATCGGGCTGGTCTACTCGCTGGCCCAGCCGCGGACCATCGGCACGGAGGAATACATCCGGATCATCCAGTTCACCTGGCTCAAGGGCACCATCATCGTCACCTGCCTGGTGGCGGGCATGGCCCTGCTGATGTGGCTGGGCGAGCTCATCAGCGAGCGGGGCATCGGCAACGGCATGTCCCTGCTCATCTTCTGCGCCATCATCTCGCGCATCCCCGGCGAGGTAAAAGTGATGATCGACAAGGCCTCGGTGCGCAACTACGCCCCCCTGATGATGGCGGCCATCGCGGCCATCGGCGTGGCGGTGGTGGTGGGAGTGGTCTACCTGGACCAGGGCGAGCGGCGCATTCCCGTGCAGTACGCCAAGCAGGTGCGCGGCCGCCGCATGACCATGGGCGGGTCCACCTACATCCCCTTGAAGATCAACACCTCCGGCGTCATCCCCATCATCTTCGCCTCCTCGGTCATCTACTTCCCGGCCATGCTCGCCCAGTTCGTCCCGGCGCTGCAGGGCTTCGCGGAGTGGCTGCAGACAGGCTGGCCCTACTTCATCATCTACCCGTCGTTCATCGTCTTCTTCGCCTATTTCTACACCTACATCGTGTTCGACCCCTTCACCCAGGCGGAGAACCTGAAGAAGTACGGTGCCTTCGTCCCGGGCATCCGGCCGGGGGCGCCCACCGCCAGTTACATATCCAAGGTGCTCAACCGGATCAACCTGCCGGGCTCGCTGGCCCTGGCGTCCATAGCCATCCTGCCCATGGTCCTCTTCTATTTTTACGGAACGAAGGAGATACCCTTCGCCGGCGCCTCCATCATGATCATCGTGGGGGTAGCCCTGGAGACCATGAAACAGGTCGAGTCCCAGCTGCAGATGCGCCATTACGAGGGGTTCCTTAAATGAGAGAAGAGGTAGCCGCATGAACCTGATTATGCTGGGCCCGCCCGGGGCGGGTAAGGGGACCCAGGCCGTGCGCCTGGCCGAGACGTACTCGCTCCCCCACATCTCCACGGGCGACATCTTCCGCGAGAACGTCAAGGCCGGGACGGAGCTGGGCCGCAAGGCCAAGGAATACATGGACCGCGGGGACCTGGTGCCGGACCAGCTGGTCATCGACATCGTGGCGGACAGGCTGCTCAAGCCCGACTGCCAGGCCGGGTTCATCCTGGACGGCTTCCCCCGCACCGTCACCCAGGCCGACGCCCTCAAGGGCATCCTGGCCGGGCAGGGACGGGCCATCGACCACGTCGTCAACGTGGACGTCCCGGACGCGGCGCTGATCAAGCGCATCTCCGGGCGCCGGGTGTGCCGGGAATGCGGCGCCATCCACAACGTCCACTTCGACGCGGAGCCGGTGGGCGAGGAGTGCCGGGAGTGCTCGGGGGAGATCTACCACAGGGACGACGACCGCGAGGAGACGGTGCGCCGGCGCCTCGAGGAGTACGCCGCCAAGACCGCGCCCCTGATCGAGTACTACCGGCAGCAAGGATTGCTGCGCGACGTCGAGGGCGACGCCCCCATGGAGGAAGTACTCGCTTCCATCCAGGCCGTACTCGGCTAGGGAAAGAAGCCGGGAACGGGAGCAGTAGATGATCGTCATCCGTTCGAAGGAGGAGATCGGTAAGATGAAGGAAGCTGGCCGCATCGTGGCCGGGGTCCTGGACCTCATGGAGGAGAGCATCGCGCCGGGCGTGAGCACCGGCCAGCTGGACCAGTTGGCCGACGAGTTCATCCGCTCGCGGGGCGGCTCCCCCTCCTTCCTGGGCTACCAGGGCTTTCCCAGGTCCATCTGCACCTCCATCAACGAGGTGGTGGTACACGGGATACCCGACACCGGCGGGCTGGCCGACGGGGACATCATCGGCATCGACGTGGGCGTCGTCTGCCAGGGATATCACGCCGACGCCGCCCGGACCTACGCGGTGGGCGGCAAGGTCGGGGCGGAGGCCCTGCGCCTGATGGACGTGACCAGGCGTTCGCTGGAAAAAGGCATCTTCCAGTGCCGGCCCGGCAATTACCTGGGAGACATCTCCCACGCCATCCAGACGGAGGTGGAGGGGGCCGGGTTCTCGGTGGTGGTGCAGTTCGTGGGGCACGGCATCGGGCAGAAGATGCACGAGGAGCCGCAGATCCCCAACTACGGCCCCCCGCGCCGCGGCCCCAGGCTGGCGGCGGGGATGGTCTTCGCCCTGGAACCCATGGTCAACCAGGGAGGATTCGAGGTGGAGGTCATGGAGGACGGCTGGACCGTCAAGACCAGGGACCGCAAGCTCTCGGCCCACTTCGAGCACACCGTGGCGGTCACGGACGGGGAACCCCTGGTCCTGACGGTGGATTGAGAACTTAATATGGACTCGAACAGGTCTTTTTGATAGTATTAGATTTCTGGTGTTATGGAGTTGCGGCGGAGACGGCCGCCATAAGAGGAAAGAGCGGATTTGACCAATAAGGAAGATACTATCGAGGTCGAAGGGACAGTACTGGAGTCCTTGCCCAACGCCATGTTCAGGGTGGAGTTGGACAACGGCCATAAGGTGCTGGCCCACATCTCCGGGAAGATGCGCATGCATTACATCAAGATCCTTCCCGGGGACAAGGTCAAAGTGGAGCTATCGCCCTACGACCTCAACCGCGGCCGCATCATCTACCGGCACAAGTAGACGGTGGGTGGGGCCGGAAAGTGACGATACGAGGGAGACGGAGATGAAAGTCAGAGCATCGGTCAAGAAGATGTGCGAAAAATGCAAGATCATCCGGCGGCACGGTCGGGTGCTGGTGATCTGTCAGAACCCCCGCCACAAGCAGCGGCAGGGCTAGCGGTCTGCAAGGAGGTAAGAGGATTTGGCAAGAATAGCAGGAGTTGACCTTCCCCGGGACAAGCAGACGGAGATCTCCCTCACCTATATATTCGGCATCGGCCGGACCAGGGCGCGGCAGGCCCTCAAGACCTGCCAGGTGAACCCGGAGACGCGGGTACGCGACCTCACGGAGGAGGAAGTGGTCAGGCTGAGGGAGTACATCGACCAGAACCTCAAGGTCGAGGGGGACCTGCGCCGGGAGATAGCGCAGAACATCAAGCGCAAGATGGAGATCGGCTGCTACCAGGGTCTGCGCCACCGCGTGGGCCTGCCCGTGCGGGGCCAGCGTACCCATACCAACGCCCGCACCCGCAAGGGCCCGCGCAAGACGGTCGGCGTCAAGCGGAAGAAGTAAGCGGCGCCGTTTAGAGTTTTTAAGAGACGACTCAGGAGGAAGAGAGTGGCGAAACCAAAGGCGAGGACCAGGGTAAGAAGGCGGGAGAAGAAGAACATCCTGCACGGCGAGGCTCATATCAAGTCCACCTTCAACAACACCATCATAACCATCACCGACAAGACCGGCGCCACCATCGTGTGGGCCAGTTCGGGCACGGTGGGCTTAAAGGGCTCGCGCAAGAGCACGCCCTACGCGGCGACGCTGGCGGCCGAGAACGTGGCCCGCAAGGCCCAGGAGCACGGGATGAAGCGCGTGGACGTTTTCGTCAAGGGTCCGGGCTCCGGCCGGGAAACGGCCATCCGCACCCTGCAGGCGCACGGACTGGAAGTGGTGAGCATCACCGACGTGACGCCCCAGCCGCACAACGGCTGCCGCCCTCCCAAGCGGAGAAGGGTGTAGGTGACCGGCCATGGCCAGAGATATCGATCCAGCCTGCAAGAAATGCCGTCGCGAACGCCAGAAACTCTTTCTCAAGGGCTCCAGGTGCGAGACCGAGAAGTGCGCCATCGAACGCCGCCCCTACCCCTCCGGTGAACACGGCCGGGGGAGGATCAAGGAGACGGAATACCTGCTCCAGTTGAGGGAGAAGCAGAAAGCGAAGCGCATCTACGGCGTGCTGGAGAAGCAGTTCCGCAACTACTACGCGCTGGCCGCCCGCCAGAAGGGCATCACCGGCGAGAACCTCCTGCGGCTGCTGGAATGCCGCATGGACAACGTCATCTACCGGGGCGGCCTGGCCGCTTCCCGCAAGCAGGGCCGGCAGATCGTGCGGCACGGGCATGTCGTGCTCAACGGCAGGAAGGCGAGCATCCCCTCCATGCGTGTCAAGGAGGGGGACGTCATCGAGATCAAGTCCGCCAGCCAGGACTCCGCGGTCATCCTGAACGCGGTGAAACTGGCGGAGGGCAGGCACCTGGTGAACTGGTTGAAGGTGGATCCGGATGCGCGGCGCATCACCGTCGCGGCGCTGCCTATGCGGGAGGAGATCGACATCCCGGTAAAGGAATCGCTCATCGTCGAGCTCTATTCCAAATAAAGAGGAGGGAACCCATTGGTCCTGGAGATGCAGAAGCCGAAAATCGAGAGTGAGGTACTGGAGGACAACTTCGGCCGCTTCACGGTAGAGCCGCTGGAGCGGGGATGGGGTTACACCCTGGGCAATTCCATGCGCCGCATCCTGCTGTCCTCCATCCCGGGCGCGGCCATCAACGCCTTGCTCATCGAGGGTGTGATGCACGAGTTCTCCACCCTTCCCGGGGTGAAGGAGGACACCATCGAGATCACCCTCAACCTGAAGGGCCTGATCCTCAAGATGCACGAGGACGGCCCGGTATCCCTGTTCATCGACGCCAAGGGCCCCAAGACGGTCACCGGCGCGGACATCGAGGCGCCCAGCGGGGTGGAGATACTCAACCCCGAACTGAAGATCGCCACCCTGAACAAGGACGGCAGGATGAAGATGGAGATGATCGCGTTGCGGGGCCGCGGCTACGTGCCGGTGGAGCGGAGCAAGCGCGACCGGGAGACCGTGGGGACCATTCCCCTGGACGCCATGTACTCCCCCATCACCCGCGTGTCCTTCAAGGTCACCAACTGCCGGGTGGGCCAGCGCACCGACTACGACAAGCTGATCCTGGACGTCTACACCAACGGGAGCATCAAGGCCGACGACGCGCTGTCCATGGCGGCCAAGGTGCTCAACGAGCATATCAACCTGTTCTCCTCCCTCTCCGCCGACCTGGAGGTCAAGCCCTTCGCGGAGGCCGAGGTGGGGCCCATGGGGGCCAAGCTGGAGAGGTCCATCGACGAACTGGAGCTGCCGGTGCGCGCGCTGAACTGCCTGCACCGCGAGCAGATCCGGACAGTCGGCGAGCTCATCGAGCGGACCGAGGACGACCTGCTGGCCATGCGCAACTTCGGCTCCCGCTCCATCGAGGAGGTCAAGGAACGCCTGGCCGCCGAGGGCCTGGAGCTGAAGAAGAGCGAGTTCTCCGCCCGTTACCCCGAGCAGAAGGAGGCGGCGGAGGAGCTGCAGCCCGAACCGGTGAGCACCCCCCTGGAGGAGCTGGCCATCCCCGCGTCCGCCCTCAATGCCCTGCAGGACGAGGGGATCAGCACGGTCGAGCAGCTGGTGGAGAAGACCGCGGAGGAACTGCTGGACATCCCCAAGTTCACCAAGACCAGCCTGGAAAAGACCAGGAAGGCCCTGGCCGAGCTGGACCGGGAGCTGAAGAGCGAATAGTCGAAAGAAGAGAGTGAAGTAAAGATGCCAAAGCCGAAGAAGGGACCGAGGCTGGGAAGCGGTCCGGCCCACCAGAAAGCGATGCTCGCCAACCTGTCGCGCGCTCTCATCGAGCACGAGAAGATACGCACCACTCAGACCAAGGCCAAGGAGGTGCAGCCCCTGGCGGAGAAGCTGATCACCCTGGCCAAGGACGGGGACCTGCACGCCCGGCGCCAGGCCCTGAAGGTGGTCACCGACAAGGCGGTGGTGCACAAGCTGTTCGAGGAGATCGGACCCCGTTACCAGGACCGGCCGGGAGGGTACACCCGCATCATCAAGCTGGGCCCGCGCCTGGGAGACGCCGCCCCCATGGTCATACTAGAGCTGGTGTAAGAGCGGAACTGCCATCGCGAGCGCAGCTCCTGTCATCGCGAGCGCAGCGAAGCGATCCAAGCTACCCTAATACGTGACTCACTCCAACACCAGCCCGTGCGGCGGCAGCGCGGGCGCGCAGAGCGAGTTGTCCCGGGCCTCCATCACGTCCCGCAGGTAGGGCACGGTCCAGCGTCCCCGGCCCACCTCCAGCAGGCAGCCGCAGAGCATGCGCATCATCATGTAAGCGAAGGCGTTGGCCACTATCCTGATGATGACCACGTCACCCGCCCAGCGCACGCAGGAAGCCTCCAACACCTCCCGCACGTAGGACCGGCCTTCCTCCACCCGGCAGAAGGAGGAGAAGTCGTGCGTCCCCAACATGCTGCGGGCGGCCCGGTCCACCGCCGCGTCATCCAGGGCCAGCGGGTAGTGGTAGAAGTAATTGCGCCCCAGGGCCGGCTGATGCGGCGTGTTGATGATGTAGTAGCAGTACTCCCGCCTGATCGCGTCGTAGCGGGAGTTGAAGTCGTCCGGGACCAGCTCCGAGTGCTTGACCACGATATCCGAGGGGAGCCGGGCGTTGAGGGCGGCGGGCAGGCGGCCGACGGGCACCCGCGTGGAGGCCTTGAAGTTCACCACCTGGCCCCGGGCGTGCACCCCCGCGTCGGTGCGGCCGGCGCCGTACAGCGGGGACTCCATGAAGACCAACTGGCGCAGCGCCTCCTCCAGCCTTCCCTGGATGGTGGGGAGGTCGGGCTGCTTCTGGAAGCCGAAGTACTCGCTCCCGTCGTATTCTATGATCAGCTTGATGTTGGCCATGTCTTAAGCCCCCGGCTCTCGAGATAAGGTTAGTATACCACCCGGCTCCCGTCATCCGGCCCCGCCGCTTTGTGTTATCATATGTCGCATGGAAATCGACGCGAGCATCTTCAAGGCATACGACATCCGGGGCATCTACCCCGGGCAGATCGACGAGGAAGTGGCCGGGCGCATCGGACGCGCCTTCGTGACCTTCCTGGGCGAGGAGCGCATCGTGGTGGGCAGGGACATGCGGCTGTCCTCCCCCTCCCTCAGCCGGGCCTTCATCGAGGGTGCCCGGGCGCAGGGGGCCGACGTGGTGGACATCGGCCTCTGCTCCACCGACACCATCTACTTCGCCTCCGGCGTGCTGGACGTGCCGGGGGCCATGTTCACCGCGTCCCACAACCCCAAGGAGTACAACGGGCTCAAACTATGCCGGCGCCGGGCCGCGCCCATCAGCGAGGACACCGGGATCGCGGAGATCCGGGACCTGACCGTCGGGGGGGAGTTTCCGGCGGCGGCGCGGACGGGCTCCCTGGAAGAGCGCGACATGCTCCCGGAATACGTGCGGCACGTCTTGAGCTTCATCGACGTGAGCAGCATCAAGCCCATGAAGATAGTGGTGGACGCGGGCAACGGCATGGCGGGCATGCTCATCCCGGCCGTCTTCGACAGGCTGCCGGTGGAACTGGTGCCCTACTGCTTCGAGCTGGACGGCAGCTTCCCCCACCACCAGCCCAGCCCCATCGAGCCCCAGAACATCAAGCTGCTGCAGGACTGGGTGCTGGAGAACCGGGCCGACCTGGGCATGGCCTTCGACGGCGACGCCGACCGGGTCTTCCTGGTCGACGACCGGGGCGAGCCGGTCAGCGCCTCCATCACCACCGCCATGGTGGCCCGGCGCATCCTCGAGACCCACCCCGGGGAGACGGTCATCTACAACTGCGTCAACTCCTGGATCGTGCCCGAGACCATCCGGGAATTCGGCGGCACCCCCGTGCGCGAACGCGTGGGGCACTCCTTCATCAAGCAGACCATGGCGGAGACGGGCGCCATCTTCGCCGGCGAGCACTCCGGGCACTACTACTTCCGGGACAACTACCGGGCCGACTCCGGCCTCATCGCCGCCATGATCGTGCTGGAGATCATCTCCCTGCAGGACCAGCCCCTCTCCGAGGTGGTCGAGCCGTTCAAGAAGTACTTCGACTCGGGCGAGATCAACAGCCGGGTGGAGGACATCCCCGCCAAGCTCGAGCAGATCGTCCAGGCCTATTCCGACGCGGCCATCGACCGCAAGGACGGCCTGAGCGTGGAGTACTCCGACTGGTGGTTCAACGTGCGCCCCTCCAACACCGAGCCCCTGCTGCGGCTCAACCTCGAGGCCGTCTCGCGGGAGCTGATGGAGGAGAAGCGGGACGAGGTCCTCGCCCTCATCCGCTCCTGACCTCGAACTCCAACTCCTTATCCAGCCGAACCTCCTTCCGGACCTGGCGAGCCCAGATTACGGGCTTCCGGCTGGTCTGCCCGGGAGATGCATCTCCTGTCATTCCGGGCTGGCTCGAGGGTCCGTCCGGAGGGCCCGGCTTCGCCAGGGGAGCTCGGACGTTACTAGCGGGAGCGGGGAGGGCGAGGCCTGGGCCAACGCTTTGAGGTCCGGTTGATGTTTCGGGAGTGCCTGGGGGAGAATCGGTTTAGCCGATTCTACTACCTGGAGGGGATGTCATGAGGAAACTGATTGTCCTACGGCCGTTGCGGCAGTGGTGGCCGTGGCGCTGGCGGCGGGTTGCGGTGGCGACGGCTCGCAGGAGGCGACGCCTGCGGGCGAACGGGCAGAGCGGGCAGGTAGAGACTCCGGGCAAGGTCTTTACGGCGCAGGAGCTGTCGCAGTTCGACGGGAAGGACGGCCGTCCCGCCTACGTGGCGGTGGACGGGGTCGTCTACGACGTCACCGGCAGTTCGATGTGGCCGCAGGGCTCGCACTCCTCCTGCCCGGGCTCCGTGGCCGGAAGGGACCTTTCCGAGGTGATGAAGACGGCGCCGGAGAGGATGCGCGCCAACCTCCGGAGGTTCCCCGTCGTGGGCACCCTGCCAGTAGGCCGGCCGCGGGGAGGGCGGGATGAAGGGTTTCGCCAGGCGCGCTTGCCAGGCCGCCACGCTGGTGGCCGCCCTGGCCGCGCTGGCCGTGCCGCCGCTGGTCCTGGCCGCTTCGGATACGGCCTCCATCTCCGGCCAGTGGACCGCCCTGCGCCTGCTGGCCCTCTACGCCCTGACCCTGCTCTTCTTCAACGTGGTGACCGGCGCGGCCCGGCCCCTCTTCAACGCGGTCTTCCCGCCGCGCAAGGTCTACGTCGTCGCACAACTTCACCGGCCTGGCCGCCTTCCTGCTGGCCCTGGGGCACGGCGTGCTGGTGATCATCTACGGGCTTGACCGGGTACAAGGGTGATCTACGTGGCCCTGGGGCCGGTCGCCCTGGTCCTGCTCGCGGTGACCGTCTCCGCTGCCCTGGCCCGCAAGCGCCTCAAGCGCGTCTGGCGCTGGTTGCACCGGCTCAACTACCTGCTGTTCGTGGTGGCGCTGGCGCATGCCTTCAAGCTCGGCTTCGACTTGAAGTACGGCGCCGGCAAGACCTTCACGCAGGTGGTGGCGTTGTCCTACGCGTCCCTGGCGGCCGCGGCGGTGGCTATACAGGTTGAGCACGGTGGCCGGTCGGGCCGCGAAGCGGCGCGGGCAGGCGCCGCCTGCCTGAGGCTCACCCGGGCCCGGCCGCGGCCGTTTCGCGGATGAGGCCGCGGATGAGCCGCTCCAGCGCCGGTGCCGCTTCTTCCGCGGCCTCCAGGACGTCGGCATGGCCGAGGGCATGCGGCCTGAACATGTCCCAGACGTTGGTGATGCAGCTGATGGCGGTCACCCGCAGCCCCAGCCAGCGCGCGAAGATGACCTCGGGCACCGTGCTCATGCTCACCGCGTCGCCGCCGAGCAGGCGCAGGAACCGCAGCTCGGCGCCGGTCTCGTAGCACGGGCCGGTCACCGCCACCAGTACTCCCCCCTCCATCCTGGCGCCCTGGGCCCTGGCGATGGACATGGCCAGGTCGCCCGCGGCATCGTCGTACGCGTCGGAGAGGTCCAGGAAACGCTCCCCCTCGCCGGGCTCGAGGGAGAGGAGGGGGTTTCCCCCCATCAGGTTGACGTGGTCCCGCACCAGCATCAGGTCGCCCACTTCGTAGACGGGATTGAGGGCGCCCGCCGCGTTGGTGAGGATGACGTGCCCGACCCCCAGTTCGCGCATGATCCTCAAGCTGAAGGTGACGGCGTTGAAGTCGAGGCACTCGTAGTAATGGATGCGGCCCCGCTGCACCAGGGCCGGCTGGCCCTCGATCAGGCCCAGTTGCAGGCTTCCCGCGTGCCCGGGGACCGACGACGCCGGGAGGTGGGGTATCTCCTCGAACTCGCCACTGCAGGAAGGGGGACCCGGGGTCCAGGTAAGGGGGGCTCTGCATGCCGCTGCCGAGCACCACCGCCCAGCGCGGTTCGGCGCAACCCCTCCACCCGCAGCCGCCCGCGCAGCAGGCCGGCCGCCTCGAGGGCCCTGTCCTGCCAGGCTGTTGCGGTGGAAGCCATCGGCCTTATCCCCGCCCGGGCCTCATTCCCCGAAGCAGGCGGGCTCGTCCTTGACCTCGGCCATGCGCGCCTTGAGCTGGCTGATGCGCTCCACCGGGGTGGGGTCCCTGCCGTTGAGCAGGGCCAGGTACACGCTGACGAAGTCTCCCAGCAGGATGGTGGAGAGCAGCTTCTCGGTGCGGGAGGCGCCGCTCACGTGGACCACGCTGACCCCGCCGACCTTGTCCTTGATCAGCTCGGAGGTGATCCTGGCCCGGTGCACCAGCCGGGGGTTGTCCTCCTCGTCCACCAGGAAGACCACCTCGACCAGCCTGGAGAAATCGTCCAGTTCATCCCAGCCCACGATCTCGTTGTGGTTCATCTCCGGGATGACGTTATGGAAGGCGGGCACCTTGGAGTTCTCGTTGATCTGGCATTTCCAGCGGTAGGCGGCCACCGACAGCGGCCCTTCCATACCGTAGATGACCGGCACCTTGCCATACAGCCGTTGCGCCAGTTGCTTGGCGAAGTTGCCGCGGGCCGGTTGCAGGCGGCCCCACTGCCTGGCCCGGCTGTCCGAGCGAGGTCACCGTCCAGCCCAGTACCCGGGAGAAGTCCCTGACCATCCCCATCTTCTCCAGCATGATGGCCATGGGCAGGGTCAGGTAGGGCAGGGCGGCCCGGGGCTGCAGCCCTTCCGGCACCTGCAGGGTGGGCCAGCGGTAACCCTGGGCCTTCTGGAGCAGCGTGCCCCCGGAAGTGATGGCGACGACCTTGCAGTTCTGGTAGACGGCGTCGTCCAGGCTGGCCAGGGTCTCCTCGGTGTTTCCGGAGTAGCTCACGGCGAACAGGAGGGTATGGGGGGAGTAATACTTGCAGGGGCAGTAACCGCGGTGCACGGTCACCGGCATGCTCAGGGCGTTCTCCAGCAGGGCCTTGACGACGTCCCCGCCGATGGCCGAGCCGCCCATGCCCAGCACCACGACCTCCCGGATGTCGTCCGCCGGGTACTGGTCCCTCAGGTCCCTGGCTATCTTCTCGGCCTTGCGGCATTGCTCGGGGAAACTCTCGATCGCCGCGGTCATGCCGGAGGGGTCGAGCTGACCGTATACTCCCACATCATCCAGATCGAAATGGCTTTCCAACGCTGATGCCTCCTCTCCCATCCCGGTTTTAGTCCATCTTAACGAAAAGCTCGCCGGAACACAAAAGGACGGCGTTACGAGAAGGTTTAAGGGATGGAACCCGAGGGTGCCCCGGCAGGTCCCGGCGCGGGCGTCAATAGGTGTGGCCGGCCGAGCAGATGGTCCGGGGAGGGACGTCGGCGCTGAGTGAATACGTGCCGCCGGCCGGGCACACGGGCACCTCGCGCAGGAACTCGGGCGCCAGCTGGGATATGTCGTCCGGCCACGCGCCGTGGGCGATGTCGTACTCCGAGACGACCCCGTCGATGGTCCTCAGGTTGTCCTGGCAGGCAGCCTCCTCGCTCTGGCTCCTCGCGCCGAAGAACACCGGCACCGCAATGGCCACCAGTATCCCGATGATCAGGATGACCACCATCAACTCGATCAGCGAGAACCCGGCATCGTCCCTTCCCGCTCCGTTCATGCTCGTTGCCTCCGTTCCGGCTGTCGTGCCCGGCTTTCCCTGGCTCCTTATATATGACATCATACGCGCGTGCGGCCCGATTCTGCATATCTTCCGGCCCATATGGATTTTCTTGACTAGCAAACCCCTTTCATCTATCATTTATGTTTGTCGTGTTCGAGGCCTGAGGGCCGAAACGGAGAATCCAGACGGTGAGGCAGATGAAGACATACACGGTCAAGGCCGGTGATATCGAGAGGAAATGGTACCTCATAGACGCGCGAGGACCTGGTGCTGGGCAGGCTGGCCAGCGAAGTGGCCCAGATCCTCAAGGGCAAGAGAAACCCCACCTACTCCACCCACATGGACGTGGGCGACAACGTCATCATCATCAACGCGGACAAGGTCAAACTGACCGGCGGCCAAGCTGGACAAGAAGATCTACTACCGCCATTCCGGTTATCCCGGAGGCCTGAGGGAGATCCCCTACTCCGAGTTGATGAAGAACAAGTCCGACTTCGTGGTCACCAAGGCGGTGCGGGGCATGCTCCCCCACAACCGCCTCGGCCGCCAGATGCTCAAGAAGCTGCACGTCTACAAGGGGCCCCGCCATCCCCACCAGGCACAGCAGCCGGAACCGTTGGAACTGGCGGGAGTCAAGCGTTAGAAAGGCTAGGTGGAGCATTGCCAGAGACCCTGGGATATGGGACGGGTAGAAGGAAGAAGGCCGTAGCCAAGGTCAGGCTATACCCCGGCGATGGGGAGATCGTGGTCAACGGCAAACAATTGGAAGAGTATTTCCCCCGCGCCACCGTGCGCGTGGATATCCTCAGGCCGCTCGAGGTCACCGGTACCGCCGGCCGTTATCGCATCGTGGCCAGCATCCAGGGAGGGGGCAACTCCGGCCAGGGCGGAGCCCTGCGCCACGGCATAGCCCGGGCCCTGCTCGACTGCGACGATACCCTGCGTGGCGATCTCAAGAAAGCCGGGTTCCTCCGGCGCGACCCGCGCATGGTGGAACGCAAGAAATACGGGCTCAAGAAAGCCCGCAAACGCCCGCAGTTCTCCAAGCGCTAGACATGCGTTCCCCCTCGGGCTCCCATCCGGAGCTGGTCATCCGGCTTGACCTGTTGCGCGGCAACGCCGGTGCGCTGACGCGTGCCCTGGCCGAGAGGGGCATCGGGATGAGGGGGGTCACCAAGGCCTGTCACGGCGACGTACGCGTCGCCTCGGCCATGCTGGAGGGGGGAGCCGCTCGGCCTGGCCGACTCCCGCGCCCGTAACCTGGGCCGGCTGCGCGAGGCCCTGCCCTCCACCGAGCTGGCCATGCTGCTGCCCGCGGCAGGCCGCGAGCTGGCCGAGGCCTGCCGGTGGGCCGACCTCTTCCTGGCGAGCAGCGAATCCATGCTCGAGGACCTGGCCGCCCTGGGCGAAGCCTCCGGGAGCGCCCCGCGGGTGGTCCTGATGGTGGAGACGGGAGGGGAGCGGGAGGGTATCCCCCTCCCCCTGGCCCCGGCAGCCATGCGCCGCGCCGGCGCGGCGCGGCTCCATCGAACTGGTGGGCCTGGGCACCCATACGGCCTGCCGGGGAGAGCCGCCGTCTCCCGCGCCGGCCGAGCTCCTCAAGGAACTGGCGGAGAAGCACAGGGAGCTCTTCCCGGTGGAAGAGCCGCTCATCTCGGCCGGCAACTCCGCCATGCTGCTGGAAGCCCTGGGCGGGAAACTGCCCGCCGGGGTGGAGCTGCGCGTCGGGGAAGCCCTGCTGCTGGGCCGCGAGACCACCCGGGGGGAGAAGCTCCCGGACTTGCGGGACGACGCCTTCACCCTGCTGGCCGAGGTGGTGGAATCGAAGGAGGCCCGGGGCGGCGGAGGGCGCATGGAGACCCGGCTGCTGGTGGCGGCCGGCCGCTCCGACCTGGGGGCGGGATCCCTCGTCCCCCGCGAGCCCGGATTGCGGGTCCTGGAGTATTTCGGGGACCTGACCCTGCTGGCCGGGGAGGGCGGTACCTCGGGCCCCGGCAGGGGGGACACGCTGGCCTTCTCCCTGGACTACCAGGGTGTGCTGGGGGCCATGGCCGGACCCTGTGTGAACAGGGATTATCGCGATACGGGCGCAGTTTGAAAGGCGGGGCGTCCGGGTGCTATATTCTCTTTATGTTTTCAGGCCGACAAGGGATGTAAGGAGATGAGCGAAAAGCGGAGATTGTTCGGCACGGACGGCATCAGGGGAAGGGCCAACCGGGACCTCACCCCCGAGCTGGCCTTCCAGGTGGGCTTCCACGTGGTGGGAGTGCTGGCCCGCGACACGTCCCGCCCCAGGATACTCGTCGGCCGCGACACCCGCTGCTCCGGCGAGATGCTGGAGGCCGCCCTGAGCGCCGGCGTAGCCGCCGCCGGGGGTGACGCTTCGCTCCTGGGAATCCTTCCCACCGCCGCCATAGCCGTGCTGACCAGGGACTGGGGCGCCGACGCCGGCGTGGTCCTCTCCGCCAGCCATAACCCCATGGAGGACAACGGGATCAAGATCTTCCACTCCAGCGGCTTCAAGCTGCCCGACGCGGTGGAGGAGGAGATAGAAGGGGCCATCCAGGACCACCAGGCCCTGTCGGAGGGGCGCCCGGAGGGCGAGGCGGTGGGCCGGGTCACCCGGCATCCCGAGGCGCTGGACTGGTATGTCCGGCACCTGCTGGACATCGGGGGCGTGGACCTCGCGGGGCGGCTCCTGGTGCTGGACTGTGCCAACGGAGCGGCCTTCGAGGCCGCCCCCCGCATCTTCGCGGGGTGCGGTGCCGAGGTGCGGGCATTCTTCGACCAGCCGGACGGCTGCAACATCAACGCCGGGTGCGGATCGACCAACCCGGAGCGCCTGGCCGGGCTGGTGGTGAGCGAAGGGGCCGACCTGGGGCTGGCCTTCGACGGCGACGCCGACAGGCTCATCGTCGCGGACGAGCGGGGCGAACTGCTCAACGGGGACGTGATCATGGCCCTCTGCGCCGGCCACATGGCGGGCCGGGGGGAGCTCAACCAGGACTCGCTGGTGGCCACGGTCATGTCCAACAAGGGGTTCCATCTGGCCATGCGCGAGCGGGGCATCACCGTGCACCTCTCCGCCGTGGGAGACCGTTACGTGCTGGAGGAGATGCTGGGCCGCGGCCTCAACCTGGGCGGCGAGCAGTCCGGCCACATCATCTTCCTGGACCAGTCCACCACCGGGGACGGCCTCCTGACAGGCTTGCGCTTCTGCTCCGCCTGGCAGGACCGGGGAGGCCCGGTCTCCGAGATCACCGGCTCCATCCGGCGGTTCCCCCAGGTGCTGGTCAACGTGCCCGTGCCCGATCGCGACCGCCTGGAACGGAGCGACCTGGTCAGGGAGCGGGTGGGCGAGGCCGAGCGGAGGCTGGGGGACAACGGCCGCGTGCTCATCCGCCCTTCCGGCACCGAACCGCTGGTGAGGGTGATGGTGGAGGCCCCCACGCTGGAAGAGGCGGAGGGCATCGCGCAGGAACTGGCATCCGTCATAGAGAAGGAGATGGGCTGAGGTGCGAGTACGGTCAAGGCGCTGGGACACCAGGCAGTTGAGAGAAAGGCGGCCTGACGGCATGTGCGGGATTGTCGGATACATCGGCCCCCGGGACAAGGGGACGCTCCTGCTGGAGGGGCTGCGCAGCCTGGAATACCGCGGCTACGACTCGGCCGGGGTCTCGGTCCGGGAGGACTCCCGCATCCTCACCATCAAGAGTGAGGGCAACCTGGACCGCCTGGAGGCCGCCCTGGGCGGCCGCAAGGTGGACGGGCAGATGGGCATCGGGCACACCCGCTGGGCCACCCACGGGCAGCCCTCCGAGGTCAACGCCCACCCCCACCTGGACTGTAAAGGCCGCATCACCCTGGTGCACAACGGCATTCTCGAGAATTTCCACGAGCTCAAGCGGGGCCTGCAGGAACGGGGCCACCACTTCGCCTCGGAGACCGACTCGGAGGTCCTGGTCCACCTGATCGAGGAGAACTTCGACGGCTCCGACCTGGCCGGGGCGGTACGCCTGGCCTTGAGGCAGGTCAGGGGCTCCTACGCCATCGCCTGCTTCTCCCTGGACGCCCCGGGCGTGATGGTGGGGGCGCGCAAGGACAGCCCCCTGCTGGTGGGCGTGGGCGACGGTGAGATGTTCCTGGCCTCCGCCATACCCGCCTTCCTGCGGTACACGCGCCGGGCGGTGCTCCTCTCAAGCGGGGACGTCGCGCTGGTGGGAGACGGCCGCCTGGAGATCACCGACCTGGCGGGGACGCCGCAGGAGCGGGAGGTCTTCGAGGCCACCTACGACGTGGACGCCGCGGAGAAGGGCGGCTACGAGGACTTCATGCTCAAGGAGATCCACGAGCAGCCCACGGCCTGGGCGGACACCCTGCGGGGCAACCCCTTCGACCCCCTCAAGGGGTTCAAACCCGACCTCCTCCCACCCGACCTCATCGACCCGCGCGGCCTGGCGCGCGTCATCTTCATAGCCTGCGGCACCTCCTACCACGCCGCGCTGCTGGCCCGGTACGTCTTCGAGCGCTGGATGGACATCCCGGTGGAGGTGGACATCGCCTCCGAGTTCCGTTACCGGGAGCCCAAGCTGGACCCGCGGACCCTGGTGGTGGCCATCAGCCAGTCGGGGGAGACGGCCGACACCATGGCCGCCCTGCGGGGCGCCCTGGAGCGGAAGTCGCGCACCGTGTGCATCGTCAACACGGTGGGCAGCCAGATGACCGCCGACGCCGACGCGGCCATCTACACCCACGCGGGACCGGAGATCGGCGTGGCCGCCACCAAGACCTTCATCGTCCAGATCGCGGCGGTGTACCTGCTGGGGCTGTACCTGGCCGGGCGCATGCGCTCCCTGGAGAGGTCCTATATCCAGAGGATGATGAGGGAACTGGAGTCCATCCCCGCCTACCTGGAGAAGGTGCTGGAGGCCGACGCCAGGGTGGAGGAGTACGCCGATAAATATTATCAGAGTGAAGATTTTCTCTTCCTGGGCCGCAACATCAACTACCCGGTGGCCATGGAGGGGGCCTTGAAGCTCAAGGAGATATCCTACATCCACGCGGAAGGTTATCCCGCCGGGGAGATGAAGCACGGGCCCATCGCCCTGCTCCACCCCGGCTTCCCGGTGGTGGCGCTGGCCCCCCGGGACGCCGTATACGAGAAGATGGTCAGCAACCTGGAGGAGATCAGGGCGCGCCGCGCGCCCGTCCTGGCCGTGGCCACCGAGGGTGACCCGGACATCGCGGCCCACTGCGACCAGGTCATCTACGTGCCGGAGGTGGACCCCATCCTCAACCCCATCCTCATCACCCCGGTGCTGCAGATGCTGGCCTACCACATCGCCAGGAAGCGCGGGTGCAACGTTGACCAGCCGCGCAACCTGGCCAAGACGGTCACCGTGGAATAGGCCGCGGCCCGTGGGCGAAGGGCATCGCTGAAAGGGAGACGGTGGTGGCATGAGACACTCACACCGCATCGGGGTCGACATCGTGGAGGTGGAGCGCATCCGCGGGATCATGCGGAGGCATCCCGAGTTCGCGCAGCGCGTCTTCACCCCCGGGGAGAGGGACTACTGCGAGCGCTTCTCCGACCCGGCCCGCCATTACGCGGCCCGCTTCGCGGCCAAGGAGGCCGCCTTCAAGGCGCTCGGCGGAGGGCTGAAGGCCTTGCGGTTCCTCGATTACGAGGTGAGCATGGAGGACGGCCGTCCCTGCCTGAGCATCTCCGGCGGTACGCGGGAGGAACTGCGCGGCCTCAAGCCGGGAGAGATCTCCCTGAGCCTGGCGCACGAGAAGGAATGCGCGGTGGCCACGGTGCTGGTGTCCCGCGAGGGTGGTGAGGCATGAGAGTCATCTGGCCCGACGAGATGCAGGCCCTCGACGCGCTGGCCGTCGAGCGCGGGGCCGACCCCCTCCAGCTGATGGAGCGGGCCGGCCGGACCACGGCGGAGCAGGCCCGGGACATGCTCAACAGCTGCATGGACAAGCGCGTGGTGATCGTCTCAGCCAAGGGGAAGAACGGCGGGGACGGGCTGGTGGCCGCCCGCTACCTGGCGGAGTGGGGCGCATACGTGGAGGTCTTCCTGCTGGACGGGCCCGCCGACCTCCACCCCGACGCCAAGAGCAACCTGGAGAGGATGGAGGCCGCCGGCCTGGCCTGGCACGGATACGACCGGGAAGCCCTGGCCGCGGCGATGGACCCCGCGGACCTGGTCATCGACGCCATCTTCGGCATCGGTTTCAAGGGGACCGCCGGGGGCGTTTACGGCGAGTGCATCGAGGCCGTCAACCGGGCCGGCCGGCCGGTGCTGGCGGTGGACGTCCCCTCCGGGGTGGACGGCCGCACGGGCCGGGTGGAAGGCCCGGCCGTCAGGGCCGGCCGCACGGTGACCTTCGCCTACCCCAAGACCGGCCTGTACCTTTATCCCGGCGCGGAGCTGGTGGGGGACCTGGTGGTCCGGGACATCGGCATACGGCCCGGGTTGCTGGACGAGGCGGCGGACAGCCGCATGGAGGCCATCGATTACGCCATCGAAAAGGAATACCCGGCGCGCCCGCCCGACGCCCACAAGGGGCAGTGCGGCAGGGTGCTCGTCGTGGCCGGCTCTCCCGGCCTCACCGGCGCGGCCGCGCTCGCGGCGCGCTCGGCCCTGAGGAGCGGAGCGGGCGTGGTCACCCTGGGGGTGGCGGCCGGCCTCAACCTGATCATGGAGATCAAGCTGACCGAGGTCATGACCATCCCCCTGCCGGAAGGCCCGCCGGGCCACGTGAGCGAGGAGGCCCTGGGCCCCGTCCTCGAGGCCCTCGAGGGGTTCGACGCGCTGGCGGTGGGGCCCGGCCTGGCGCGGGAGGCGGGCACCGCCCGGCTGGTGGAGGGGCTGCTGGCCCGGGCGGAGGTGCCGGTGGTGCTGGACGCGGACGGGATCAACTGCCTGGAGGGACAGGGAGACCGGCTGGCCGGCCGCAAGGCTCCCCTGGTCATCACCCCCCACCCGGGCGAGTTGAGCCGGCTGACAGGCCTCTCCACCCGCGAGATCCAGGAGGACCGCATCGGCGCGGCTGCCCGGGCGGCCGCGGAATACGGCTGCGTGGTCGCCCTCAAAGGGGCGCACACGGTGGTGGCCGACGCCGGCGGGAGGATCGGCATCAACACCTCCGGCCACCCGGGGATGGCCACCGCGGGCAGCGGGGACGTGCTCACCGGCTGCGTCGCCACTTTCCTGGCGCAGGGGGTCGAAGCCTTCACCGCCGCCTGCTGTGGGGTCTACCTGCACGGCAAGGCGGGAGAACTGGCCGCCCACCTCACGGGCGAGGTGGGCATGGTGGCGGGGGACATCCTCTCCCACCTGCCCCTGGCCAGGGCCAGGAGTTGACGAGCCTTACAGGACCAAAGGAGAGAGAAGATGCCAAGCGTTACCGCCAGGAACATCATGACCTCAGACATCATCAGCGCCCGGACGGACACGCCGGTGAGCGAGATCGCCGGCCTCATGGCCGACAACCGCCTGCGCGTCGTCCCCATCTTCGACGAGCAGGACCAGCTGGTGGGAGTGGTCTCCGAGGAGGACCTGGTCCACCAGGACGCCCGGGTCCATTACCCCACCTTCTTCCATTTCCTCGAGGGCTACATCATGCTGCCCGGCTCCACGAAGAAGTTCGAGAGCGAGCTGAAGAAGGCGGTGGGCGCGACGGCCGGGGAGGTCATGGACACGACCTTTCCCACCACCGGGCTCGACTCGGACATCACCGAGATCGCCTCGATCCTGGTGGACAAGGACTACGAGTACATCCTGGTGGTGGACGAGGGCTCGCTGGTCGGGTTGATCACCCGGGCCGATATCGTCAGGGCCCTGGCCCGGGAGGGGGCTTCCGGTTGATCTGGCGCCCCACCCTGGCCCGTATCTCCACGCAAGCCGTCGCCGCCAACCTCGAGCTCTTCCGCTCGCGCCTCCGGCCCACCACCGCCATCATGGCGGTGGTGAAGTCCGACGCCTACGGCCACGGGGACCTGGAGGTCTCGCGCGCCGCCCTGGACGCGGGGGCGTCCCGCCTCGGCGTGGCCCTGGTCGAGGAGGGGGAACGCTTGCGGGAGGCGGGGATATCGGCCCCCACCCAACTGCTGTTCGAGCCCCCTCCCTCCGCCGCCGCGCGGGTGGTGGAGCTGGAGCTGGTCTCCGCCGTCTACACGCGCGCCTACGCGGAAGCGCTCGACAGCGCCGCCGCGCGGGCGGGCAGGCGCGTCCCCGTCCATCTCAAGCTGGACACGGGGATGCACCGCGTGGGCATGGACCCGGCGGCCTGCGTGGACGAGGCCGCCTTCGTCGGCGGGCTCGGGTCGCTGGAGATCGAGGGCGTCTACACCCACTTCGCCACGGCCTCGGAGCCGGGCTCGCCCTTCGCCCGGTCCCAGCTGGAGCTGTTCCTCGACGCGGTCGAGAGGCTGGAGAAGGCCGGGCACTCCTTCGCCTGCAAGCACGCGTCGGCTAGCGGGGCCGCCCTCTGCCTGCCCGAGGCGGAACTGGACATGGTGCGCATCGGGATAGCCATGTACGGGCTCTACCCCGGCCCGGCCTTCGAGGGCACCATCGAGCTCCAGCCCGCGCTGCGGCTGACCACCTCCCTGGCCCACGTCTTCCGGGCCCGCGCGGGTGAGGGCGTCAGCTACGGGCTCACCTGCCGGCTGGAGCGGGACGCCTGGATCGGGGTGGTCCCCATGGGCTACGGCGACGGCCTGAACCGGCGCCTCTCCAACCGCATGTCCGCCCTCATCGGCGGCAGGCGCTATCGCCAGGCCGGCACCATCTGCATGGACTACTGCATGCTGGACCTGGGGGACGACGCCCGCGAGCCCGGGGAGGAGGTCGTGCTCATCGGGGCCTCGGGAGCCGACCACATCAGCGTGGAGGAGATGGCCGCGCTTGCCGATACCATTAACTACGAGATCGTATGCGGCCTGGGAAAGCGGGTACCCCGTGCCTATGACTGACGGAAAGCGTGTTCCCGTGGGGCGCATGAAGGCGTCCCCCCGGGGTATATAGGAATGGAGAGGCCATGTTCGCTACGAAGGAGGAACGTATGAAGATCTGTCCTTCATGCTACGCGGTCTGTGTCGAGGAGAAATGGGTTTTTGACGAGGGCTTGAGGGAGAAGGGGATGCGCGGGCACGACTGGGAGCGCAGCCTCTGCCCGGGATGTGACAGGGTGGCCCGGGGCCGGGTGGACGGGGTGGTCCACCTGTCCGGCGACTTTCTCCTCGGGCACCGGGAGGAAGCGAAGAACCTCATCCACAGCGTGGCCGAGAAGAAGCTGAAGAAGAACATCGCGGCCCGCATCGCCCACATCGAGGAGAAGGAGAAGGAGATAATCATCGAGACCACCGACCAGGCCCTGGCGGAACGGCTCGGTAAGGAATTCGAAAAGGCCTACCACGGCCAGCTGGACATCCAGTGGCAGGAGAAATCGACCTTCGCCAGGGTCTACTGGCACCGGGACTGATGATGCGCGCAAACGGGAGACTGCACGCCATAGCCATAGTGATAGCCTTCGCCGGCATCCTGCTGGTGCAGGTCTACGGCTGCGGCAACCCCGTCGACCGTTACGTGGAGAAGGTCCTCTCGAGGTGGCCGGCCATCGAAGCGCGGACCGAATGGCTGGTGCAGGGCCTGGAAGGCCTGGCGGAGGAGGGCGGGGCGGAGCGCCTCCGGCTGCTGGCCGGGGAGGCCCGCCAGGCCACCGACTCCTTCCGGCAGGACCTCGACCGCCGCATCCTGGTCCCCGATTACCAGGAGAAGTTCAACGGCCTGCTGGAGGCCTTCCTCTCCGACTACGGATCCTACCTGGGAGGCCTGCAGGACTACCTGGACGTGGCCATGCTGGGCGCGGAGGGGGAGGTCCCGGACCTGGAGAGCCTGGCCGCCCGGGCCCGGCAGTCCCTGGGGGACTACCAGGACGCCCAGGAGTACAACGGGGCCAAGGTCGAGGAAGACGTCTGGGGCCTGGCCAAGGCCCTGCAGGCGGCGGCCCTGCAGCAACCCAGCCCGACCCCGCCGCCGGGGGACCTCGAGCCGCCCCCGGTGCCAGGGGCCGGAAGACGTCCTGGCCCTCTGGTACGAGTCGTTCAGCCGGGGCGACGGGGAAGCCATGTACTACCTCCTTTCCCCCTACTCCCCCATCCTGGAGGAGTACGGCGCGGAGGACCTCTCCGCCCGGGTGGGGGAGGCGCGCGCCTCCGGCATCGAGGCCGGGTGCGAGATGCTGGGCGTGGAGACCGCGCAGGAAGAGGGCATGGACTGGGCCGTCATCCAGGTCGCCGTGGACTACGGCGAGTCCGCCCCGGAGGAGTTCACGGTGGAACTGGACTACGTGGAAGGCCTGTGGATGGTGACCCGCGTGAACAGCCCCTCCGGCATATGGTAGCGGGAGGGTGGCTGCCGTCGTGCACAAGCTGCCGCGTAAGGCTTACAGGGTCCTGGAGAAGGCCAGGCGCTCCATCGACAGGTACGGCATGCTCCAGGGAGGAGAGAAGGTACTGGTGGCCGTCTCCGGCGGCCCCGACTCACTGGTGCTCCTGGACGTCCTGTGGCGGCTCAGCGACCCCATGGCGTTGCGCCTGGAGGTCTTCCACGTCGATCACGGCCTGAGGCCCGCCTCCGCCGACGATGCCGAATACGTGGGCCGGGTGGCCGCTGCTTACGGGCTTCCCTTCGCCTCGGAGCGGGTGGAGGTCGAGCGGCGGGGCGCCCGGGGACGCATGAGCCCGGAGGAAGCGGCCCGCGAAGCGCGCTACGCCGCGCTGGAGCGGCGGCTCGCGGGCGGCGGGTTCGACCGGGCGGCCCTGGGGCACCAGGCGGATGACCGGGTGGAGACCTTTCTGCTGCGGCTGGTGACCGGGGCGGGCCCGCGAGCCCTCGCCTCCATCCCGCCGGTGCGCGGCCCCTACATCCGCCCCCTCATCGAGGTGTGGGAGAGCGAGCTGGGGGATTATCTGGGATGCCTGCCCCTGCCCCCGCTGAGCGACCCCACCAACCTGGACCCCGCCGTCCCCCGCAACCGGGTGCGGCATGGGCTCCTGCCCTACCTGGAGAGCGAGTTCAACCCCGCTGTCAAGGCGAGCCTGGCCCGCGTCCTCGAGCTGCTGGCGGAGGAGAGGGCCGAGGCGGTGCCGGAAGGCTGGCAGGACATCCCGGTCTCCGCCGCCGCCGCCATCGAGCTGAACGCCTTCGACGAGCTGCCGCTGGCCGGCCGGCGCCTGCTGCTCTGGCGGAAGCTCCTGGCCATGGGCATCCGGCCCACCTTCCAGCTGGTGGAGGACCTGCGCGTGAACATCTGCGGCGGCCGCAGCGGCAGCCGCATGGCCCTGCCCTCCGGGTGGGAGGCCGTGCGCGAGTACGACAGGGTGGTGGTGTTCAAGAGCGGGGAAGCCGAACCTCCCCCGGGGGGCCCGGAATCCCGGGAGACGCTGATAGAAGGCGAGGGGGACCACCTCTTCGCCGCGGCCGGCATATCCCTCGAGGTGGAGTTCCTCGAGGACGTACCCGGCATGGACGAGATCACCGGCCAGGGGCCCTGGGAGGCGTTCCTCGACCTGGACCGGCTGGAATTCCCCCTGCAGGCCCGGTTGATCCGGCCCGGCGACCGCTTCTTCCCCCTGGGCGCGCCGGGCAGCCGCAAGGTGCAGGACTTCCTCACCGACGCCAAGGTACCCCGGCGCCTCCGCTCGCGCACCCTGGCGGTGCTCTCGGACGGGCGCATCGCCTGGCTGGTGGGCCAGCGGATCGACGACCGCTTCAAGGTGACCGCGAGCACCCGCCGCGTCGCCCGCCTCCGCGCCGGGGCGGAGCCCCCCGACAACGGGTATAATGGGTAAGGTAGGCCCCGGAAGGAAAGGAACGGACATGCCAGGCAGGCCGGCGGTATTGATAGAGAAAGAGCGGCTGGACGCGCGCATCCGGGAGATGGGCGAGGAGATAACCCGCGACTACGCCTCCGGGAGCCTGATCCTGGTGGGGGTGCTCAAGGGGGCGTTCGTGGTCCTGGCCGACCTGGCGCGCCACATCGACCTGCCGGTGCGCATCGACTTCATGGCGGTATCCAGTTACGGCATGGACACCAAGTCGTCGGGGGTGGTGAGCATCATCAAGGACCTGGACCTGGACATCGCGGGACAGGACGTCCTCATCGTGGAGGACATCGTCGACTCCGGCCTGACCCTGGATTACCTGGTGCGCTCGCTCAAGACGCGAGAGCCGGCCTCGGTGGAGATCTGCGCCCTGCTCTCCAAGCCGGAGGCGCGGAAGGTGGACATCCCCGTGCGGTACTGCGGCTTTGAGGTGCCCGACCACTTCGTGGTGGGCTACGGCCTGGACTGCGCGGAGAGGTTCCGGGGCCTGCCGTACGTGGGAGTGATGGAGGAAGGGGCCGCGGGCCGGCCGGCATGACCGGCGTCACTGACGTCAGCGGGCGGGGCCGTTAATATCGGGGATAACACGGTCGACTAAGACTTTGAGGAGTATATGGAGATGGAAACGGAGATGAGAAAAGCGTGAACCTGGGAGGAAAACGCGCGCGGACCTTCATGTTCTACCTGGTCATCGTGCTCATCCTGCTCATCGCGTGGTACAAGTGGCCTACCGACGACAAGAAGGCCCACGACCTGAGCTGGTTCAGCGACGAGCTGGAAGCCGGCCAGATCAAGACGGTGACCATCCTGGACAAGGACCACAAGGTCGCCGGGGAGGTCATCAGCGGCGAGCAGTACGAGGTGGCCTTCCCGGCGGACTACACGGACGAGCTGGTGGGGCAGATCGACGACTACCGGTCCAGGTCGCAGAGCAGCAACCCGGAGGTGGCCGAGCGCTACCGGGGCTACGCCGGCCTGGAGGTCAAGACCGACCCGCAGGGCGGTATCGACCTGATGGGGGTGGTCATCAGCCTGCTGCCCTTCGTGCTCATCTTCGTCATCTTCTTCTTCTTCCTGGAGAGGATGCAGGGGGGCGGCAACAAGATCATGGCCTTCGGCAAGAGCCGGGCCAAGGTGGCCAACCGGGACCACCCCAAGATCACCTTCAAGGACGTGGCCGGCCTGGACGAGGCGGTGGAGGAGCTGGAGGAGATCAAGGAGTTCCTCGAGAACCCCGGCAAGTTCCAGGCCCTGGGGGCCAAGATACCCAAGGGGGTATTGCTGTTCGGCCCCCCCGGCACCGGCAAGACCCTGCTGGCCAAGGCGGTGGCGGGGGAGGCGGGAGTGCCGTACTTCTCCATCTCGGGCTCCGATTTCGTGGAGATGTTCGTGGGCGTGGGCGCGTCCCGCGTGCGCGACCTCTTCGAGCAGGCCAAGGGGAGCGCCCCGGCCATCATCTTCATGGACGAGATCGACGCGGTGGGACGGCACCGCGGCGCCGGGCTGGGGGGAGGACACGACGAGCGCGAGCAGACCCTCAACCAGCTGCTGGTGGAGATGGACGGCTTCGACACCAAGTCCGGGGTCATCCTCATCGCCGCCACCAACCGCCCGGACATCCTCGACCCGGCCCTGCTCAGGCCGGGCCGCTTCGACCGCCAGATCGTGGTGGAGCGCCCGGACCTCAAGGGCAGGATAGGCATCCTCGACGTTCACGCCAAGGGGAAGCCGATGGCCCGCGAGGTCGACCTGGAGGTCCTGGCGCGGCGTACTCCCGGCTTCACCGGGGCCGACCTGGCCAACCTGGTGAACGAGGCGGCCCTGCTGGCCGCCCGCCACAGCAAGAAGGAGATCGACATGGATGAGCTGGAGGAGTCCATCGACAGGGTCATCGCCGGGCCGGAGAAGAAGACCAGGCTCATCAGCGACAAGGAGAAGGAGATCATCGCCTTCCACGAGGCCGGACACGCCCTGGTCGCGCACACCCTGCCCAACGCCGACCCGGTGCACAAGATCTCCATCATCCCGCGCGGCCGCTCGCTGGGATACACCCTCACCCTCCCCATGGAGGACAAGTACCTGGTGACCCGCTCCGAGCTCATCGACGAGCTGGCCATGCTCCTGGGCGGCCGGGTGGCCGAGGAGATGATCTTCGGCGACATCACCACCGGCGACCAGAACGACATCGAACGGGCCACCAAGGTCGCCCGCCAGATGGTCTGCGAGTACGGCATGAGCGACCGGCTCGGCCCCCTCACCCTCGGGCAGAAGCCGGGGGAGGTCTTCCTCGGCCGGGACTTCGCCTCCCAGCCGGACTACTCGGACCAGATCGCCTACGAGATCGACCAGGAGATCAGGCGGCTGGTGGACGACGCCTACAACGAGGCCCGGCGCATCCTCACCGAGCAGCTGGACCTGCTCAAGAAGATCGCCTCCACCCTGATGGAGCGCGAGACCATCGAGAAGGAAGAGCTCCTGGCCATCATGGAGGGGCGCGAGCTGGAGGCCGTCAAGGTCAGGCAGGAAGTGCCCCCGGCTCCGGAGCCCGAGCCCGGCAAGCGCCGGAAGCCCTCCCCGGTCAAGGGCAAGCCCGCCATCCAACCCGAATAACCCCCGCATCACAGCCCCGCAGGGGCTGACATGGAGTAGCCCGGGGTGTAAACCCCGGGAAGGTTGTTGATATAATATCTAACTATCTTTATCCCGTATTCAGAGGAGGATGCTTTGGACAAGGAAAAGATCAAGCAAGGCGTGAGGCTGATGCTGGAAGGCATCGGGGAGGACCTGGACCGCGAGGGCCTGCTGACCACCCCCGACCGGGTGGCCAAGATGTACGAGGAGATCTTCTCCGGCATGGAGACCGAACCCCAGTCCGTGGTGACCACCATGTTCGCGGAGGAGCACGACGAGATGATCATCGTCAAGGACATCCCCCTCTACTCGGTCTGCGAGCATCACCTCATGCCCTTCCTGGGCAAGGCCCACGTGGCCTACATCCCGGGAGAGCGCGGGCAGATCACCGGCATCAGCAAGCTGGCCCGGGTGGTGGACGTGCTGGCCAAGCGCCTGCAGGTGCAGGAGCGCCTGACCACCGACGTGGCCGACACCCTGGTCAAGGCGCTGAACCCGCGGGGCGTGCTGGTCATCGTGGAGGCCGAGCACCTGTGCATGTCCATGCGGGGGGTGAAGAAGCCCGGTTCGGTCACCATCACCTCGGCGGTGCGGGGCACCTTCCACACCAACGCCGCTTCCCGGGCCGAGGCCATGTCGCTCATCCGCGCCAGGGGCTGACAGCCCGGCCGTCGTTCACGAGAGAGGTAAGCACTTGAGGTTCAACGTCCGCGTTCTTGAAGGTCGGGTCCCTGAAGGACGCCGAGGCGCACCTGCGCGACCTGGCTCCCAGCGACGAGGGCTACGACATCATGTACCCCAAGCTCGTGCACTACCTGCTGAAGGTGGACGGGCTGGACACCCGCGCCGCCAACATCCTCAAGCAGAACATGCTCTCCATCGGTGGGGAAGTCTCGCTGCCCCGGGACGTCTTCCAGTTCGAAGGCCAGACCACCTCCTGCATCGTCTCCGGCACCTCCCGCCATTTCCGCCTGCTCCACGGTAAGCTGACCAACCAGCCCTTCGGGCTGCGCAAGTTGAACGAGGAGATGAGCGAGGCCCTGGCCAACCTGGAGGGGCGCCGCAACCGCCGGCTGGAGATGGGGGGGCGGACCTACGACCTGGACCGGCGCACGCTGGTCATGGGCATCGTCAACGTGACCCCGGACTCCTTCTCCGACGGGGGCCGCTTCTTCGCGCACCCCAGCGCGGTAGAGGAAGCCATGGCCCAGGCGGAGGCGGGGGCGGACATCCTGGACATCGGGGGGGAGTCCACCCGCCCGGGTTCGGAGTTCATAACGCTGGAAGAGGAGCTGAAGAGGGTCATCCCGGTCATCCGGGAGGTGGCCTCCAACGCCGGCGTGCCGGTCAGCGTGGACACCACCAAGGCGGAAGTGGCGCTCAAGGCCCTGGAGGCCGGGGCGTCCATGGTCAACGACATCAGCGCCATGCGGCTCGACCCGGGCATGCCCGCCCTGGTGGCCGGGGCGGGGGTTCCCGTCTGCCTCATGCACATGCAGGGCATGCCCAAGGACATGCAGGACGACCCCTCCTACGACGACCTCATGGGGGAGGTCGCGTCCTTCCTGAGGACGCGCGCGGAGGAGGCGGAAGCGGCCGGCATCCCCGCGGACAAGATCATGCTGGACCCGGGCATCGGCTTCGGCAAGACCCTGGGCCACAACCTGGAGATCATCCGGCGCCTGGACGAGCTGGAAGCGCTGGGGTACCCCATCCTGCTGGGCCCCTCCCGCAAGGCCTTCATCGGCCGGGTCCTGGACCTGCCGGTGGAGGAGCGGCTGGAGGGCACCGCCGCCGCGGTGGCCGTGGGCATAGCCAACGGCGCGGACATAATCAGGGTCCACGACGTCAAAGAGATGGTAAGAGTGGTGAAGGTGGCCGACGCCATCGCCGGAAAGAATGGAGAATCATAGATGGGACGGGCGCAGAAACTGAAGCAGCAGCGGCGTGAAGAGGAGAGGCTCAAGCAGCTGGAAAAATATGCCAAGCGGAAGAGGACCCTGCTGTGGTCCATGGGGCTGACCCTGGCCGCCTGCGTCATCGCCCTGGTGCTGGTGGTCGTGCTGGTCAGGCTGCCGACCTACGTCAAGCAGATGGTCATCGAGACCGAGCGGGGCAACATCGTGGTGGAGATGAAGGACGCCGACGCCCCGGAGACCAGCGCGCACATGGAGAAGCTGGTGGAACAGGGGTCGTACAAGGGCGCCAAGTTCTACCAGGTGGACGAGATAGCGGCCATGACCGGCATCGAGGGCCGGGACGCCGCGGCCAACGTCGACGCGGGGACCCTGCAGGCCGCCACGGAGCAGGATGAGAGCGTGGGCACGGTGGTGGACGAGGTCAAGCTGCCCAACGTGCGGGGCGCGGTGGCCCTGGCCAAGCCCAGCGACCCCTCCACCCAGCAGCCCCTTCCGGACAGCGCCACCAACGAGTTTTACATCCTCAAGTCGGACGCCTCCTGGCTCGACCCGGACTTCACCGTCTTCGGCATGGTCACCGAGGGCATGGACGTAGTCGACGGCCTGGGGCTGAACCAGGTCATAGACTCCATCACCCTGGACGAGAGCGGCAGGTACATGACCATCGAGCAGAGCACCGGCAATATCGTCATCGAGCTCAAGCCGGAGGACACCCCCCAGACCGTCCAGCATTTCACCGACCTCATCAACTCCGGCTTCTACACCGGCATGAACTGGTACCGGGTGGAGGACTGGGTGGTCCAGACCGGCAGCCACGCCCGCTCACTCGAGGCCACCGCCTCCACCAAGCCGTGGACCCGATGATGCGACGCTGGAAGAGGCCGTTCACCGTTCCTTCCGAGGGCAAGCTCCCCGCGGTGCGCGGGGCGGTGGTCCTCTACTGGATGGCCCAGACCACGGAGGAGACGGCGGGCATGATGCCGGAGAACCCCACCGAGTTCCTGATCATGAAACAGGACTACTCGGAGCAGGTGGGGACGTCCTTCACCGTCTTCGGCGAGGTCATCGAGGGCATGCCGGTGGTGGACTCCCTCCAGACGGGAGACGCCATCAAGACCATCTACATCCGCGAGGTCAGGAAGGACTAGATGCGCGGCACCGTCATCATCCGGGGCCTGAAGGTCTTCGCCTTCCACGGCTGCCTGCCGGAGGAGCAGGAGAAGGGCCAGGACTTCTACCTGGACCTGGAGCTCGACTACGACATGGGCCCGGCGGCGGAGGCGGACGCCCTGCCCCTGGCCCTCGACTACGACGCCCTCACCCGGGAGGTGCACGCCCTGGTGTCCACCGAGCGCTACGACCTCCTGGAGGCCCTGGTGGCCAGGGTGGGCCGCCTCCTCGCCGACAAGCCGGGAGTGGAGCGGGCGCGGGTGCGGGTCCGCAAACCCCAGGCCCCCCTCATCCACCCGGTGGAATGGGTGGGCGTGGAAGCGGAGTTCGAGGGCTGAGCGGCGATGGAGGAAGCGCGCGGCAGACGAGCCTGGCTCAGCCTCGGCTCCAACCTGGGGGAGCGGGAGCGCAACCTGCGGCAGGCGCTGGAAGAGCTCGCTTCCTCCGGGGACGTCGAGGTCCTCAGGGTCTCCTCCCTCTACCGTACCGCGCCGGTGGGCTACACCGACCAGCCCGAATTCCTCAACCTGGTGGCCGAGGTCAGGACCATCCCTGGACCCCCACGCCCTGCTCCAGCGGTGCCTGGCGGTGGAGGACGAGATGGGCCGGGTGCGCGAGGAGCGCTGGGGCCCGCGCCTCATCGACGTGGACGTCCTCCTCTACGGGGACGAGGTCGTCGACTCGAGGAGCTGGTCCTGCCCCATCCCGAGATGCTCAAGCGCGCCTTCGTGCTGGTGCCCTCTGCTGGAGCTGGAGCCGGACATCCGCCATGCCGGACGGCCGCCGCGTCGCCGACGCCCTCGAGGCCCTGAGCGAAGAAGACCGGGCCGGCGTGGTAAAGTGGGAGGACACGGACGGAAAGGAACGGGCATGAAAGGCAAGGACCGTTTCGTCATCGTAGGAGCGGGGCGGGTGGGGACGGCCATGGCCCATCTCCTGCAGGATAAGAAGGAAAAGGTGGTGGCGGTGGTCTCCCGCAGCGAGGCCTCGCTCAAGCGGGCTTCCCGCTACCTGGAAGGAGTGCTCCTCACCACCGACCTGCTGGAGGCCGCGGGGCAGGGAGACGTCTTCCTGCTGACCACCCCGGACGACCTCATCGCCGACGCCTGCCTCGACCTGGCCTCCTCCGGCGCCCTGGGCCCGGGCAGGAAGGTGGTGCACATGAGCGGGATGCTGGGGCTGGACGTCCTGGCGGCGGCGGAGGAACAGGGGGCCGCCGTGCTCTCCATCCACCCCCTGCAGACCTTCGCCGACGTGCGGGGGGCCATCAAGAAGATACCCGGCACGGTATTCGCCATAACCGCCCGGGACGCCGGGGAACAGGTCGTGGGCCGAGAGGCTGGTGACCAGGCTGGAAGGCGACCCGGTGATCCTGGCCGAGGAGGACAAGCGCCTCTACCACCTGGGCGCGGTGATGGCCAGCAACCTCCTGGTCTCGCTGGAGCACATGGCCGAACTGATCTACCAGGAGATCGGCATGGAGGGGGAACGGGCCCTCAAGGCCCTGACCCCGCTGATCGCCGGCACGGTGGACAACCTGAGGCACCTCGGCACGGAGAAGGCCCTGACCGGCCCGGTGGCCCGCGGGGACGTCGGCGTCATCCGCCGCCACCTGGAGACGCTGGAGGCCGAGGAGAACGAGGCCATGCTCAAGGCCTACGCCTCCCTCTCCCTCTTCGCCCTGGACCTGGCCCGCTCCGGCCTGAGCATGGCCCGGGCCGACGAGATCGAGGAACTGCTCCGAAAACACCTTTGACGTCATACGAGGCATCGGAAGAAATGGACATAATCACCGACCCGCGCGAGATGCGCTCCACCGTCGACCGCCTCAAGGGCGAGGGGAGGAGCGTAGGCTTCGTCCCCACCATGGGCTACTTCCACCAGGGGCACCTGGCCCTGATGCGCGCGGCCCGCGAGGAGAACGACGTGGTGGTGGTGAGCATCTTCGTCAACCCCCTGCAGTTCGGGCCGCGGGAGGACCTGGCCGCCTACCCCAGCGACTTCGAGCGCGACTGCCGCGACGCGCGGGAGGCGGGGGTGGACTACGTCTTCCACCCCGCCGTGGAGGACATGTATCCCCGGCCGTTCCTGACCAGCGTCGCGGTACGGGGTGTCACCGAAGGCCTGTGCGGGGCCTCCCGCCCCGGGCATTTCGAGGGGGTGGCCACGGTGGTGGCCAAGCTCTTTCACCTGGTCCCCGCCCAGCGCGCCTACTTCGGGCAGAAGGACGCCCAGCAGGTGCGGGTCATCCGCAAGATGGCGGAGGACCTCGACTTCGACGTGGAGATACGGGTCTGCCCCACCGTGCGCGAGCCGGACGGGCTGGCCATGAGCTCCCGCAACACCTACCTCGAACCGGACCAGCGAGCCCGGGCAGCCCTGCTCTACCAGGCACTCGAGGCCGGGGCTGCCGCCGCCCGGGCCGGCGAGCGCTCGGCCACGGCGGTGGAAGGGAGCATGCGCGGGGTCCTGGAGAAAGAGCCCTCGATAGAGCTTGAGTATGTGGGAGTCTATGATAATATAACCCTTGAGCCGGTGGGGCGCCTGGAAGGAGAGATCCTGCTCGCCCTGGCGGCGCGCGTCGGGAAGGCGCGTCTCATTGACAATATGCTGGTCATATTGGACGATTGAATCAGGTAAGAAGAAGGTCCTTAACGGAGGTTCCATGCAGAGGTTCATGCTCAAGAGCAAGATCCACCGGGCTACGGTCACCGAGGCCGACCTGCATTACGTCGGAAGCATAACCATCGACTCCGACCTGATGAGCCTGGCGGATATCTCCCCTACGAGAGGGTACAGGTGGTGGACATCGAGAACGGCAGCCGCCTGGAGACCTACGTCATCGCCGCCCCGGCCGGCAGCGGCACCATCTGCATCAACGGCGCCGCGGCCCGCCTCATCCACCGCGGCGACCGCATCATCATCTTCTCCTACGTGATCATGGAGGACGCGGAAGCGGCCACGCTCAAGCCCAGGGTGGTCTACGTGGACGAGAACAACCGGATGGTGCACATCGAGGACCACGTGGACCCGGACGACATCTGCTGAACAGGGCTTCCCCGAAGTCTTACCACCCTTACCTGGAGGAACCATGGAACCGACCGGAGATGACGCCATACTCGCGGAAATCGAGGAGTTGAGGCGTGAGCGCCGGGCGGTCATCCTGGTCCATAACTACCAGCGGAGGGAAGTGCAGGCCATCGCCGACTACCTGGGGGACTCCCTGGGGCTGGCGCGGCAGGCGGCGGCCTCCTCAGCCGAGGTGATCGTCTTCTGCGGCGTCCATTTCATGGCGGAGACCGCCAACATCCTCTCCCCCGGCAAGGTCACCCTGCTGCCCGAACCCGAGGCGGGCTGCCCCCTGGCCGACACCATCACCGCCGCGGACGTCCGGCGCCTGCGGGAAGAGCATCCCGGCGCGACGGTGGTCACCTACGTCAACTCCTCGGCCGAGGTCAAGGCGGAGAGCGACTACTGCTGCACCTCCGGCAACGCCGTGCAGGTGGTGCAGGCCGTCGGGGAGGGGGAGATCATCTTCGCCCCCGACCGCAACCTCGGCCGTTACGTCCAGAGGGTGACCGGCCGCGAGCTGATCATCTGGGACGGCTGCTGCCCCATCCACGACCGCATCACCCGGGAGCAGATCCTCTCCCTGAAGGAGACGCACCCCGGCGCCCCCTTCGTGGCCCACCCCGAATGCCGGGAGGAGGTGCTGGACCTGGCCGACGAGGTCGCCTCCACCCAGGGCATCTACGATTTCGCCCGGCGCTCTCCCGCCCGCGAGGTCATCGTGGGCTCGGAGGTGGGCATGCTCTACAGGCTGGAGAAGGAGAACCCCGGCAAGGCCTTCTTCTTCCCCTCCGACGACGCCCTCTGCCCCGACATGAAGCTGATCACCCTGTCTAAAGTAGCCCAGTCCCTGCGCGCCCTGGAGCCCCGGGTGGTGGTGCCGGAAGACATCCGGTCCCGCGCCCTGCTGGCGGTGGAGCGCATGGTCTCCATAGGGTAACCCCATGCCCAGATACCTCATCAACTACTCGCTCAAGCAGCTGCCCACCGAGAACTACCCGGTGGTGGTGATGGGAAGCGGCGTGGCGGGGCTCTCCGCCGCCCTGGCCATGGCCCGTGACTACCGGGTGGCCCTGCTCACCAAGACCGCCCTGGACCAGACGGCCACCAGCCGCGCCCAGGGAGGCATCGCCTCCGCCCTGGGGCCGGGCGACACTCCCGAGCTGCACAAGCAGGACACCCTGGTATCGGGCAAGGGCCTGTGCGAGGAGAAGATGGTGGAGATCCTGGTACGCGAGGGTCCCCACCGGGTGCGGGAGCTCATAGACGACATCGGGGCCGATTTCGAACGGGTGGACGGCAAGCTGGCCCTGACCACGGAAGGCGGCCACTCCCGGGCCCGCGTGGTCTACGCGAGGGGGGACGCCACCGGTTCCGAGGTGGAGGCGAGCCTGGTACGCTTCCTCCGCAACGAGGAGCACGTGGAGATATTCGAGAACCACTTCGCCATCGACATCGTGACCGGGCCGGAGGGGTGCTGCGGCCTGTTGGCCATGGACAACGAGAAGGGAGAGATCCGTTTCTTCCGCTCTCCCGCCGTGGTCCTGGCCGCGGGAGGCATGGGCCAGCTCTACGCCGTCACCACCAACCCCTCCATCTGCACCGGGGACGGGGTGGCCATGGCGCTGCGGGCCGGGGCGGAGGTGGCCGACATCGAGTTCATGCAGTTCCACCCGACCTCCCTGCACCTGCCGGAGATCCCGCGCTGGCTCATCAGCGAGGCGGTGCGCGGGGAGGGGGCCCACCTGGTGGACCAGTCCGGCCGCCGTTTCATGGTGGGGCTGCACCCCCTGGCGGAGCTGGCGCCCCGTGACATCGTGGTCAACGAGATGGTCAAGGTGATGAAGGACCAGGAGGTGGACCACCTCCTGCTGGACGCCACCGTAATAGGGACGGACCGCCTGAAACAGCGCTTCCCCACCATCTACCGGCACTGCCTGGAGGCCGGCATCGACATCACCAGGACGCCCATCCCGGTGTCGCCGGCCGCCCACCACATGAGCGGCGGCATGGTCACCGACTCCTGGGGGCAGTCGGTCGTCCCCGGCCTCTACGGCTGCGGGGAAGTGGCCTGCACCGGCGTGCACGGGGCCAACCGCCTCGCCTCCAACAGCCTGCTGGAGGGGCTGGTGTTCTCGCGCCGCATCGGTGAGGCGATCTACCGCCGCATGGAGGAATGCGGCAGCGAACCGCCGGCAGCCGGGCAGGAATACGTGTTCGAGCGCAGGCGCTCCCGCATCACCGCCCGCCTGCTGCGCGGCCTTATCCAGCAGATGATGCAGGACGACATGGGCTTCCGGCGCTCCCGGGAAGGCCTGGAAGAGGCGGCCCTGTTCCTGCAGGGGAACACGGACGTGCTGCAGGCGGAATACCACACCATCCAGGGTTTCGAGGTGCAGAACATGCTCACCCTGGCCAACCTGATGGTGCAGGCGGCCCTGATGCGGGAAGAGAGCCGCGGCTGCCATTTCCGCATCGACTTCCCCGAGCCGCGGGAGGAATGGAGAAAGCACATCGTCTACAGGCGTGACGCGTCCGGCCTCTCCGCCTACACGCGGGCGGTAGGGTCGCTGCAGAGCGTTCCGGGTTACGATCGTGAGGGTTGACCCGTGAAGCGGGAGTACCTGGATACGGTCCGGCTGGCCCTGGACGAGGACCTGCGCAGCGAGGGAGACATCACCTCCCGCGCCATGTTCACCAGCGAGGACCGGGGGGAAGGCTTCTTCCTGCTCAAGCAGGACGGCCGGGTGGCCGGCCTGCCGGTGGCCGCGGCCGTCTTCCACCTGCTCAACCGGGAGGTGGCCTTCCAGGCCCTGGTTACCGAGGGGGACGACCTGGAGGCCGGTACCCGCCTGGCCCGGGTGGAAGGCTCCATCCTTTCCATCCTGGAAGGCGAGCGCACAGCGCTCAATTTCCTCCAGCGGCTCTCCGGCATAGCCACCCTCACGTCCGCCTACGCGCGCCGGGCCGCCCCCTACGGCGTCGCCATCAAGGACACCCGCAAGACCACCCCCGGCCTGAGGTACCTGGAGAAATACGCCGTGCGGGTAGGCGGGGGAGCCAACCACCGCATGGGGCTCTACGACGCCGTCCTCATCAAGGACAACCATATCCGGGGCATCGGCGGGATAGAGATGGCCCTGCGCCTGGTGCGGAACGAGTACGGCGACTCCTTGCCGGTGGAGATAGAGGTGAGCGACCTGGCGGGGCTGGAGGAGGCCATCGCCGGCGGCGCCCAGGTGGTCATGCTGGACAACATGGAGACGGAACAGGTCAGGGAAGCGGTGCGCCTGGCGGGCGGGCGGGTCAAGCTGGAGGTGTCCGGCGGGGTCACCCTGGAGCGGGTGGAGGAACTGGCCGCCACCGGCGTCGACTTCATCTCGGTGGGGGCCCTGACCCACAGCTGCCCCGCACTGGATATTGCGCTGGACTTCATCTAAGATAACCGTATGTTACTAGCCATAGATATCGGCAACACCCAGACGGTGATCGGAGCTTACAAAGGCAGTGAACTCGTCCACCACTGGCGCACCTCCACCAACAACAAGATAACCGGGGACGAACTGGCCCTCTACTACCAGGGCTTCCTGCTGCTCAAGGGGCTGACCTTCAAGGATTTCGACGGCATCATCGTCAGCTCGGTGGTCCCCACCGCCTCCATGGCCATGCAGCACATGACGCGGGACATCTGGAACTTCGAGCCGCTCATCGTCGGCCACAACGTCAAGGTGGACATGCCGGTGCTCATCGACAACCCCGACGAGCTGGGAGCCGACCGCATCGTCAACGCGGTGGCCGCCCTCGACCGCTACGGGGCCCCGTCCATCGTGGTGGATTTCGGCACCGCCACCACCCTGGATGCCATCTCGGCCAACGGTGAATACCTGGGCGGCGCCATCGCCCCGGGCATCGAGATATCCTCCCTGGCCCTCTTCAACATGGCGGCCCGCCTGCCCCGGGTGGAGCTGACCAGGCCGGAGGGCCCCATCGGCCATAATTCCATAGCCAGCATGCAGTCCGGCATCGTCTTCGGCTTCGCCGGCCAGGTGGACCGCCTGGTGGAACTGATGCTCGAGGAACTGGGCCCCGGCTGCAAGGTCATCGCCACCGGCGGGCTGGCCGAGGTGGTAGTGGACGAATGCCGCACCATCCAGACCCATGACCCCCTGCTCACCCTGCACGGGCTCTGGCTCCTCTACCGCTCCAACACCTGAGCCCCCCGCCACCCACTTTCGGTTACCTTCCGGTATAGTAAGCCCGGCCCGGCCATGCCCCGCAAAACACGGGAATTGCAGGTAGAAAGCGCCCTCGAGGCCCTACTTCCCGAGAGGTAATTTTATTGACATAAATAGACCGCATGGCTATTATGTTACAGGACATTCCAGTAGTCGACGTTCCACAATATCGAAGGAAAGAGACATGGAAAACGCTGAGGAGAAGACCAGGAAAGATAAGAAGCAGGAGAAGAAGAATCCCCAGCTGTCCAAGCAGCTGGAGGACAAGTGGGTAGGTTCCCGCAGCGAGGCTTTCACCCGCATCGTGGCCAAGGAGACGGAGATCCGTTCCAAGACCGGCGAGGAGAAACGCAAGTCCGAGAGGATGATCGAGGACGCCAAGGGCAAAGCGGCCACCATCAAGCGGGAAGCGCTGATGGAGGAGGTCGGCAGGGAAGAGTACCAGCAGGAGATCGAGCGGGCCCGCAAGGAGATCGAGGAGATCAAGCTGGCCTCCGAGCAGGAGTCGGAGAGGGTCAGGGAGGAAGGGATGAAGAACCTGGACAAGGCCCTCGCGTTCATCGTCGGCTCGATCACCACCACGACGGGAGACTGAGCCGCGTTACCGAAAATGACATTCCTGAAAGATCAAGCCATAAGTCATTACTGAGCATCTGCCGAAGGGTTCTGGATCGAGAAGGGGATAACATATGCTTGTAAAAATGGCAAAAGTCGAGATCGTGGGGATCAAGGATCTCTTCTTCGACGTCCTCGAGACGCTGCAGGACATGGGGATCCTGCACCTGGAGGACATCTCCAAGAAACAGGGGCCCCGCTACGCCACCCTGATACCCATGGAGATGGACCCGGCCATGGAGGAGGAAAAGGGCCGCCTGCAGAACCTGGCCATGCGCAACAACGCCATCCTGGGCGAGCTTACTCCGCCGGCCGAGCGGGTCAGGCAGAGCGCCGTCAAGGAGCAGTACAACAACTACAGCGGCAGGAAGCTCGAGGAGATCTCCGGCCTGGTCGAGGAGGAGGAAGCCTCCCTCAAGGGCCTCATCAGCCAGAAGCAGGAGCTGGAAGTGGAGATGTCCCGCCTCTCCAAGTACGAGCCCATCATCAAGAAGGTCTACCCCCTGGCCAGCCAGGTCACCACCTCCGAGCACTACACCTCCATCGCCCTGCTGGTAGAGAAGAAATACGCGGCGGTACTCGACTACATCAAGGACGAACTGGACAAGATCACCAACAAGCAGTGCGAGATCCACACCGCCCGCGTGGACGAAGAGACCTACGCGGCCATCGTCATCTTCAACAAGCTCTACTCCGAGCAGGTGCACAACTTCCTGGCGGCCGAGAACGTCAACCAGGTGCGCCTCCCCTCGGAACTGGCCGACAAGCCCTACGACGAGGCCCTGCAGGAGATCGAGGCCAGGTTCAAGGAGCTGCCGCCCCAGCTGGCCAAGGTGCAGAAGGAGATCGACGAGATCTCCGACAAGTGGTACGTGCAGCTGCTGGCCCTCAAGGAGTACCTGGCCGACAGGATAACCTCCATCGACGCCATCCCCAAGTTCGGCCAGAGCGGCCACGTCTTCGTCATCACCGGCTGGATGCCGTCCGACAAGGTCAACGAGACCCGCCGCACCCTGGAGCAGAAATTCCAGGGGAAGGTGGAGCTGACCGAGGAGGCCGTCAGCCACGAGGAGATGGAGTCGGCCCCGGTGGAGCTGCGCAACAACCCCGTCATCAAGCCCTTCGAGTTCATCTACATCCTGGTGCGCCGGCCCAAGTACGGCGCCATCGACCCCACCTTCATCGTCGCCATCTTCTTCCCCCTGCTCTTCGGCTTCATGCTCGGCGACATGGGCTACGCCCTGGTGCTCATGGCCGGCGTCTACTTCATGAAACGCTGGATCAAGAAGAACGGCAAGGAGAAGTGCATCATGTCCCTCTTCGCCAACGTCCTGCTGATATCATCGATAAGTGCCTTCTTCTTCGGCTTCTCTACCTGGAGTTCTTCGGCAACCTCCTGCTCAAGGCATTCAACATCTAGGGCACGACGCGGCAGGCGTAGAGTACTTCAACCCGGTCATAGTAGTTGGGGACACCGCCAACGGCAAGGACTGGGGATGGCCCATCGAGCGGGCCGCCCAGAGTCAACAAGGACATGTTCAAGCTGCTGCTCATCGTGGTGATGGTCATCGGCGCCGTCCAGATGAGCCTGGGCCTGATCATCGGCATCATCGACAGGTTGCGCGAAGGTGAACGGAAGCATGCCATCGAGAAGATAGGCTGGCTCATGGTCATCCTGGGCATAGCCGTGGCCCTCTTCTTCGTCTGGGCGTACAAGGTCCAGGCCGGCGCCCTGGTCGGGGTGTTCATCGCCATCATCGGAGTCGGATTGGGGGCTTACGGGGGTGGTTTCGGCGGCGGTATCGAGGCGGTGCTCATCTTCGGCAACATCCTGAGCTACGCCCGACTCTACGGCATCGCCCTGGCCTCGGTGATCATGGCCGACGTGGCCAACGAGCTGGCGGCGGAGTTCGGCGGGTGGCTGATACCCGTCGGCATCCTCGTGGCCGCCGCTGCTGCATACGCTGAACCTGGCATTGGGCGTGCTCAGCCCGTCCATCCAGTCCTTGCGTCTCAACCTGGTCGAGACGTTCAACAAGTTCTATCAGGAATCTGAGGAAGAATACGATCCGTTCAAAAAAACAGGAGGTGAATAGCTTGGAAGTAGGACTCATCGCAATAGGCGCAGCCTTGGCGATCGGGCTCCCAGCGCTGGCGACCGGAATTTCTCAGTCGAAGATCGGTGCGGCCATGGCGGGGACCCTGGCGGAGAAACCCGAACTGACAGGTACCGCCATCATCCTCATCGCCATCCCCGAAACAATGGTGGTACTGGGATTCGTTATCGCCTTCCTGGTCATCGGACTAAAGCCTGAATAAGACGGAGGAATACGCGGGGACGGCGTTGCCGCAAGGAACCGCCGTGCTCGTAACGAAAACGCCTAGGAAGTGAACCTATGTCAATAGAGGACATCTTGCAGGCCCTGGACGAACAGTGTCGCGAGGAGTGCCAGTCCATCTTCGGAGAAGCCCAGACGGAAGTAGACGACATCCTGGCCAAGGTCAAGGTGGAGGTCGAGGGTATCCGCGACGCCAAGCTGGAGAAGATCCAGATGGAGGCGGCCAACGAGAAGGCGGGCATGTTCTACTCCGCGCGGCTGAAGGCCAAGAACCTGGTCATCAAGGCCAAGGAATCGGTGCTGGAAGAGGCGTTCCGGCTGGCCCAGGAAAGCACCGCCGGACTGCGCGACAAAGCGGATTACCCCGAAGTCCTCGGGGGCCTGATCGACGAGGCGCTCTCCCGTATCGGGGGAGAAGGGGTGGTCCACGTGGACCCGCGGGACGAGGAACTGGCCCGGCGGGTGCTCAGCCAGAAAGGGCTGGAGTTGCCGGTCATCGCCGATCTCCAGTGCTCGGGCGGGGTGATGGTCTCGGACCGGGAAGACCGCGTCCACATCGTCAACACCTTCGACGAGCGGCTGAAGCGGGCCCTGGAGCGCATGAAGCTGGAGATAGCCGATATCCTCTTCGGGGATATGGAGCGGGGCCTGACATCCGTCCAGACCTGAACATAATACGAAACATAGTTGAGAAGAGGAGAGAGCGGCCGCGATAATGGGTCAAGTTCCACTTAAAGACTACGCGTACGGCAATGCCAGGGTGAAGGCGATGAGCGGGCGGCTGCTCGACGCCATCAAGTTCGACGCCCTGCTCGCCGCGAAGGACCTGAACCATTTCCTAAGCGAGCTCGACGATACCCAGTACGGCCCCTACATCGAGGAAGCCGTCATCGAGGGGCTGCACCCTACCGTGGTGGACCGCGCCTTCAACCGCAACATGGTCAAGGAGTTCACCAGCATCAGGAACTTCTTCGAGGGCCGTCCCCACGACCTGGTGCGCACCCTGCTGGCGAGGTGGGACCTTTACAACCTGAAGACCATCCTCCGCGGCAAGCAGGCGCTCATCCCCAACAGCGAGATCATCCGCGCCCTGGTGCCCATGGGAGACCTGGACGAGGTGACGCTGGAGGAGATCGTCAACCAGCCCGATTTCCGCGCCAGCGTGGACGCCATGGTCATGTTCGGGCGCGGCTGGCGCATCAGGTACGGCACGGCCGTCAACAGCAAGCTGCACGACTACTTCCACGAGCACGACCTGGCCATCCTGGAGCTGGCCATGGACCGGATGCATTACGCGGAGGTGTCGGAGGAAGCGGAAGGCAAGGATTCCTCCAGCCAGAAGGTCTCCAGGATGATCAAGCTGGACATCGACGGCATCAACCACGTCACCCTGCTGCGCCTGAGCGGGCAGAGTTACGACCGGGAGCAGCTGAAGGAGTATTACCTGCCCGGGGGAGACATGCAGTTCGGGGTGTTCACGCGCATCGCCGGGGCCAAGGACGAGGAAGCGGTGGTCAGTGAGTTGTCGACCGGGCCCTTCCGGGAAGTGCTGGCCGCGGCCATGGGCGACCTGGACGAGAAGGGCTACGGCATCTTCCAGGACGAGCTGGACAAGCTGATGATCCGCACGGCCATCCGGCTGGACGACAACCCCCTGGATATCGGGGTGATCATCAAGTACATGTGGCGCAAGTACATGGAGGTGGCCAACCTGCGCGTGATCATGCGAGGCAAGAGCATCGGCATGATCGAGTCGCAGATCCGCAAGGAGCTGATCGACCTGGAAAGGGAGCCCGCGGCCAAGTCGGGTTGATCCCAGGCAACCGGGACCGAGGAGAACGTTTAAGAGATGTACAAGGTGATCGTGATAACGGATCCGGAGACGGCGGACGGGTTCCGCTTCGCGGGGGTCAACGTTATCAGCGTGGACTCCCCGGAGTCGGCGCGCGAGCAGGTGAGGCACCTGCTGGACAGCCCCGACGCGGGCATCCTGGCGATCAACGAGAGTTACTACTACGAGCTGGACGAGAAGACGGTGGAGAAGATAGACAGCATCTACCGGCCCATAGTGATCCCGCTGCCGGTGAAGGAGAGCATCGAGATGGCCGGCGAGCGCCGGGCCTACCTGGCCCGCCTCATCCACCGCGCCGTGGGATTCGATATAACGCTGAAGGGAAGTCAAGGAGAATAAGATGATCGAGGGAACCATCGTTAAAGTGTCCGGACCGGTGGTCAACGTGGACGGCATGTCCGGCGGCAAGATGTACGACATCACCAAGGTCGGCGACCTCGGCCTCATCGGCGAGATCGTCCGCCTGGACGGCGACGTGGCCATCGTCCAGGTGTACGAGGACACCTCCGGGCTGAAGGTGGGCGAGAGCGCCGTGTGCATGGAGGAGCCCCTCCTCATCGAGCTGGGCCCCGGGCTGCTCTCCTCCATCTACGACGGCGTCCAGCGGCGCCTGGTGGACATCTCGGAGGACCACGGGGACTTCATCCTGCGCGGCGTCACCACCGTGGCCCTGCCCCGCGAGCGTAAGTGGGAGTTCACCCCGACCGTCGAGGTGGGGGACGAGGTGCGGGAGGGCGACGTCGTCGGAGAGGTGGCCGAGACCCAGCACATCTCCCACAAGATCATGGTCCCGCCCGGCGTCTCGGGCAAGGTGGCCGAGATCAAGGAGGGGGAGTTCACCGTAGTAGAGAAGGTATGCAGGCTGGAGAACGGCTCCGAGATCGGGCTGATGCAGACCTGGCCCGCCCGGGTGCCCCGCCCGGTGCAGAAGAAGGAGAACCCCAACCTCCCCTTCATCACCGGCACCCGCATCCTGGACACCTTCTTCCCCATCGCCCAGGGCGGATACAGCATCATCCCGGGCGGCTTCGGCACCGGCAAGACCGTCACCGAGCAGACCCTGGCCAAGTGGGCGGACGCGGACATCGTCATCTACGTGGGCTGCGGGGAGCGCGGCAACGAGATGACCGAGGTGCTGGCGGAGTTCCCCAGCCTCATCGACCCCAAGACCGGCGTCCCCCTGATGCAGCGCACCATCCTGGTGGCCAACACCTCCAACATGCCGGTGGCGGCCCGCGAGGCCTCCATCTACACCGGCATCACCCTGGCCGAGTACTACCGGGACATGGGATACAACGTGGCCATGATGGCCGACTCCACCTCCCGCTGGGGCGAGGCCCTGCGCGAGGTCTCCGGCCGCCTGGAGGAGATGCCCGGCGAGGAGGGCTACCCCGCCTACCTGGCCACCCGCCTGGCCGACTTCTACGAGCGCTGCGGCCGCGCGGTCTGCCTGGGCGAGGACGACCGGGTCGGCTCCATCACCGCCATCGGCGCGGTCTCCCCGCCCGGCGGCGACTTCTCCGAGCCCATGACCCAGAACTCGCTGCGCATCACCGGCGCCTTCTGGGCCCTGGACACCTCCCTGGCCCACCGCCGCCACTTCCCGGCCATCAGCTGGCTGAAGAGCTATACCCTGTACATGGAGCAGATCAAGGACTGGTACGCCAAGAACGTGGCCGAGGACTGGAAGGAACTGCGGGACCAGGCCATGAGCCTGCTCCAGAAGGAAGTGGAACTGCAGGAGATCGTGCAGCTGGTCGGGCCGGACGCCCTGCCCGACTTCGCCAAGGCGGTCCTGGAGACCACGCGGCTGCTGCGCGAGGACTTCCTCCAGCAGTTCGCCTTCTCGGATACCGACGCCTTCTGTTCCCTGCGCAAGCAGTACCTGATGCTCAAGGTCATCCTCACTTATTACGGCGGGCTGGAGGAAGCGCTGGTGCACGGGGTCTCCCTGCGCCAGGTCACCGAGCATCCCATCAAGAACGAGATCGCCCGCATGAAGGAGATCCCCTCGGAGCAGGCGGAGGAGAAGCTGACCGACCTCATCGAGCGCGTCCAGACGGAACTGCGCTCCCTGAGCGAGTGGTAGAGAGATAACGGGAGAGATTATTATGGCGCAAGAATCCGTGACCCTGGCGACTACGGACTACCAGACCATCGGGGAGGTGGCCGGACCCCTGCTCTTCGTCAGCAAGGTGAAGGGGGCCTCCTACGACGAGATGGTGGAGATCCATTCCGTGGACGGGAGCACCAAGTACGGTAAGGTCATCGAGATCGCGGGAGAGATGGCGGTGGTCCAGGTCTTCGGCCCCACGGCGGGGCTGGACACCAAGCAGACCAGCGTGCGCTTCACCGGCGAGGTGGCCAAGATGCCCTGCAGCATCAACCTGCTGGGCCGCGTGCTCAACGGCCTGGGCCAGCCGCGGGACGGCGGCCCGGAGATCTTCGCCGAGGAGGAGCGGGAGATCATCGGTGCCCCCATCAACCCCTGGAGCCGGGACGAACCCCGCGACTTCATCCAGACCGGCATCTGCGCCATCGACGGCCTCAACACCCTGGTGCGCGGGCAGAAGCTCCCCATCTTCTCCGGCTCCGGCCTGCCCGGCAACGAGCTGGCCGCCCTCATCGTCAAGAACGCCAAGATCATCGGGGGCGAGGAGTTCGCCATCGTCTTCGCGGCCATGGGCATCACCCGCCGCGAGGCCTCCTTCTTCCAGGACAGCTTCGCCAAGTCGGGCGCCCTGGAGCGGGTGGTCTTCTTCATGAACCTGGCCGACGACCCCACCGTCGAGCGCCTGCAGACCCCGCGCTGCGCCCTGACCGTGGCCGAGTACCTGGCCTTCGAGCAGGACATGCAGGTGCTGGTGATCCTCACCGACATGACCAACTACTGCGAGGCCCTGCGCGAGATCTCCACCGCGCGCGAGGAAGTGCCGGGGCGGCGCGGCTACCCCGGGTACATGTACACCGACCTCGCCAGCATCTACGAGCGGGCCGGCAGGATCAAGGGGAAGAAGGGCTCCGTCACCCAGCTGCCCATCCTCTCCATGCCCGACGACGACATCACCCACCCCATCCCCGACCTCACCGGGTACATCACCGAGGGGCAGATCGTCCTCTCCCGCCAGCTGCACCGCAAGGGCATCTTCCCCTGCATCGACGTGCTGCCCTGCCTCTCCCGCCTGATGAACCTGGGCATCGGGGAAGGCCGGACCCGGGCGGACCACCGCGGCGTGGCCGACCAGCTCTACGCCTACTTCGCCGAGGGCATGGACCTGCGCCGGCTGGTGGCCATCGTGGGCGAGGAGGCCCTGACCGACGTCGACAGGATGGCGCTCAAGTTCGCCGACGCCTTCGAGCAGAACTACCTGGACCAGAAGGAGGAGAACCGCGACCTGGAGCAGACCCTCTCCATCGGCTGGGACCTCATCAGCATGATGCCCAAGGAGACGGTCAAGCGCATCAAGTCGGAATACGTCGACAAGTACTACAACCCGGACAAAGGCGCTGTAAGGACGTAACATAACATGGAACAGGTCCACCCCACCCGCAGCGAGCTGCTCAAGCGCAAGGACAGCCGGCTCCTGGCCGACCAGGGCATGAACCTGCTCAAGCGCAAGCGCGACGCCCTGCTGCGGGAGTTCATGCCCATCATCGACGAGACCATGCGCCTCTCCCTCCGCCTGGAGCGGGTGACCATGGAGGCGCAGTTCGAGTTGTCCATGGCCAAGGCCAAGGAGGGGGGGCCGGTCATCCGTTCCGCTTCCTACGCCTCCTCGGGCGAGGCCCTGGTGGACATCACCGGTACCCACGTCATGGGCGTGCCCATCCCGGTGATCAGGAAGGGGTCCAGTTCCATGCGCTCCCTGACCAAGCGCGGGTACGCCATCACCGGGGTGACCAGCCGGGTGGACGGGGTGGCCGACAAGTTCGAGGAGATCATCGACGTCATCATCGAGAGCGCGGACATCGAGACCCGCCTGAAGCGGCTGGGCGAGGAGCTGCGCAAGACCAACCGCCGGGTCAACGCCCTGGAGAACATCGTCATCCCCGAATATAACGAGCAGATCAAGTTCATCAACATGAGCCTGGAGGAGCGCGCCCGCGAGGACATCTTCCGCCTCAAGAAGGTCAAGAAGGCCCTGGAGCGCAAGGAAGCCGAGCGTATGAAGAAGCTCACCGGCTGACCCCCGCCCCGGCCTGAATCCGGGCCTGACCCCCGGCACCTGCACATCCCCGTTACCACCGTCTAACGTGTAAAATATTCATGACGTTACAGCAGATAAACGGAGATATATATGAGCGACAGGTTCGTCATCCGGGGCGGTAACCCCCTGAGCGGGACGGTGAAGGTCAGCGGGGCCAAGAACTCGGCCTTGAAGCTGATGGCCGCCAGCCTCCTCACCGACCAGCCCTGCCGGGTGTCCAACGTGCCGGACATCGGCGACGTCCGCATCATGATGGACGTGCTGCGCCACCTCGGCGCGCGGGCGGAGTTCTCCGGCGGCGTCCTGGACCTGGACTCGAGCGACCTGGCCACCCACCAGGCCCCCTATTCCCTGGTGCGCAGGATGCGGGCCTCCATCATCGTCCTGGGCCCCCTGCTGGCCCGCCACGGCCGGGCCGAGGTGGCGCTGCCGGGTGGTTGCAACATCGGCTCGCGCAAGATCGACCTGCACCTCAAGGGCCTGATCGAGATGGGGGTGGAGATCGAACTGTCCCACGGCTACATCGAAGCCCGGGCCCCGCGCCTGCGGGGCACCCGGCATCACCCTGAGCTTCCCCAGCGTCGGCGCCACCGAGAACCTGATGATGGCGGCGGTGGCGGCCGAGGGGTCCACCCGCATCGACAACGCGGCGCGGGAGCCGGAGATACAGGACCTGGCGGCCTTCCTCGCCAGCATGGGAGCCTGCATCGAGGGAGCGGGCACCCCCACCCTGGAGATAGAGGGGGGGCATCCCCTCGGGGGCACCGAGTACGGCGTGGTGGGCGACAGGATCGAGGCGGGCACCATGGCGGTGGCCGGGGCCATGGCCGGGGGCGAGGTGGAGGTGGCGGGCATCGACCCCCTCTTCCTCCAGGTGTTCCTGAACAAGCTGCGGGAGATCGGGGTGGAGGTGGAGGAAGGCGAGAGCTCCTTCGTGGTGCGTTCCGCCCCGGGCCTGCGCCCCGCCGACATCGCCACCCTGCCCTACCCGGGGTTCCCCACCGACCTGCAGCCCCCCATGATGGTGCTCCTGAGCCTGGCCGGCGGCACCAGCGTGCTCACCGAGAACGTCTTCGAGAGCCGTTTCATCTTCGTCGACGAGCTCAACCGCATGGGCTGCAACATCAACATCGAAGGGCACCACGCCATCATCCGCGGCGGGGGCAGGCTGACCGGGGCGGAGGTCTACGCCTCCGACCTGAGGGCCGGCGCCGCGCTGGTGCTGGCGGGCCTGGCCGCCGAAGGGGAGACGGTGGTGGGGGACATCCACCACGTCGACCGGGGCTACGAGGGGCTGGAGACGAAGCTTTCCGCCCTGGGTGCCGATATCACCAGGGAGGGCGCGAGTTAGGGTCAGGCCTCTTCTTGGCGGCCTCGCAGGAAGGACGGGAGACGGAGTTGAAGAACAGGAGCATCTACCTGGTCACGACAATGGCGGTGACAGCCATGGTGCTGCTCGCCTCCGCGGGCCTGGCGGGGCCGGCGACGCGCGCCGCGGCATCCGCACCCGCGGGAGCCGCCTCCGTGGAGGCCGGGGATTTCGTGCCGGGCGAGATAGTGGTGAGGCTCTCCGGGGAATGGCGGGGTTCCCTGGAGTGGCTGCTGGATGCGGCCGCCGGCCTCCTTTCCGACCTGGACCCGGCGGGCCTTGAGCGCCTGCAGGAGGAGCTCCCCCTGCCTTCCCAGGTCAAGCTGACCCTGAGGGAGGGCCTGGACGTGGAGGAGGCCTGCTCGCTGCTGTCCCGGCTGCCCATGGTGGAGGTCCGCGCAGCCCAACCTGGTCTACCGCGCGCAGGACACCACGCCCGACGACCCCCGCTACGGGCAGCAGTGGAACCTGCGCCGGGTGCGGGCCAACGAGGCCTGGGACTCGGAGCGCGGCTCCGACGCCTTCACCGTGGCGGTCATCGACACCGGCCTGGACTACGACGGCGTGGAGTTCGCTTCCCGCTGCGTCGCCGGCTACGATTTCTACAACAACGACCCGGACCCCTTAGACGACGACGGCCACGGGACGGGGGTGGCCAGCGTGGCCGCCGCGGCCACCGACAACGCCGCGCTGGTGGCCGGGATGGCCTGGTTCGGCAAGATCATGCCCCTGAAGGCGCTCAACTCCCACGGCGAGGGCACCACCGACTCGGTGAGCCAGTCCGTCTATTACGCGGCCGGTCACGGGGCCGACGATCGTCAACATGAGCTTCACCTTCGAGCGAGGACGACCCCGACGTGCGCTCAGCCGTCAGCTTCGCCGTCAGCTCCGGCTGCCTGATGGTGGCGGCGGTGGGCAACGAGGGGAGCACCCAGCTCGATTACCCGGCGGCCTACCCGGACGTCATCGGGGTGGGCTCGGTGGACGTCGACGACCTGCACTCCGGCTTCTCCAACCACAACTCCAGCGTGGACCTGGTGGCGCCGGGCGAATTCCGGGGCGGCACCGCCGGCATCCCCGTGGTCCTGCCGGGCGACGAGTTCGGCTACTCCACGGGCACCTCCATCGCCACTCCCCACGTGGCCGGGGCGGCCCTGCTGGTCTGGGCCGACGACCCCGCCCTCACCACCCAGCAGGTCTGGGAGGCGCTGCGGGACAACGCCCAGGACCTCGGCGACGGGGGCTGGGACGAGTACTACGGCTTCGGCCGCCTGGACGTCATGGAGGCCCTGGCCCGCGTCGAGGTGACCATCCAGAGCCCCACCCCCTACACCTTCGAGCCCACGGGGTACGTCACCGCCTACGCGCGAGAGCCTGCGCTCCACCGACATCCAGCGCCTGGAACTCTACGTCGACGGCGCCCTCAAGGACTTCTACGACGTACCGGTCCCCTACACGCCCCGTCACCCGCACCTTCACCGGCTTACGACCTTCCTCGCTTGAGCGGCGAGGGGGCACCGGGTGGAGGTCAGGGCCTGGGATACCGACGGTATCAGCGGTTCCGGCATCAGCCTATTATTATTACAACGATTCCCAGCCGCGCCCCTCCGACCACCTGGTACCTGGCCGAGGGCACCACCGCCTGGGGCTTCGATACCTGGGTGCTGATCCAGAACCCCAACCCGGCCCCCGTCACCGTGAACATCACTTACATGAAGCCGACCGGCCCCCAGGTGCGGGCGCCCCTGGACCTGCCGGGCGATTCCCGCACCACCATCCACCTCAACGCCGAGGTCTCGCCGAGCGACGTCTCCACCTACGTAGAGTCGACGGGCGGCGAGGTCATCGTGGAGAGGTCCATGTACTGGAACGACAGGCAGGCCGGACACGATTCCATCGGGGTGAACGCGCCCTCCACCACCTGGTACCTGGCCGAGGGCACCACCGCCTGGGGCTTCGAGGAATACCTGCTGGTGCAGAACCCCAACCCCGGGGCGGGCCAGACCGCCCACGTCACCTTCGACTTCATGCGGCCGGACGGCTCGGCGGTCACCCCCTACGTGATGGAGGTGGCCCCGCCACCCGCCGCACCGTCCCCCTGAACCAGGTGGTCCCCTCAACCGATGTCTCCGTCCGCGTCTCCAGCGACCTGCCGGTCATCACCGAGCGCGCCATGTACTGGAACGACCGCTCCGGCGGGCACGACTCCATCGGGGCCACCACCCCCTCCCGCACCTGGTACCTGGCCGAGGGCACCACCGCCTGGGGCTACGAGGAGTTCGTGCTGGTGCAGAACCCGTCCGCCACGCCCACCACCGTCACCTTCTCCTTCCTGGACGGGCAGGGACAGGGCACCGACTTCGAGGTGCCCCTGCCCGGCAACACCCGCTACACCCTGAACGTGGCTGACGTGGTGGGGGCGGAGGACGTCTCCACCTCCATCTACGCCGCGGACCCGGTCATCGCCGAGCGCGCCATGTACTGGAACGGCCGCGTGGAGGGGCACGCCAGCACCGGCAGCCTGACCCCCGCGACGGTGTGGTACCTGGCCGAGGGCACCACCGCCTGGGGTTTCGAGGAGTGGGTGCTCGTCTCCAACCCCACCGACACGGAGGTGCAGGCCACCCTGACCTTCATGCTGCCGGGCGGGGGGACCGCCGAGGAATACTGCTACCTGCCTCCGTTCAGCCGGGTCTCGGTGGACGTCAACAGCATCATCGACTCCTCCGACGTGTCGGTGATGATCTCGAGCCTCGGATACCCGGTGGTGGCCGAGCGGGCCATGTACTGGAACGGCCGGACCGGGGGGACCTGCTCCATCGGCGTCCTGGAGCCCTGAACCCGGCGTCGGAGCCGTCCGACGGCTTCAGTCAACGGCCGGATTCCACCGCTCAACCCCCGCCGGGGCCCGTTCACCCGGATATATGTAACGGGGATGTTACCGTCGTGTAAATATTATGTGACAAATGGCCGGGAGCGATTGTCCTATGACCCATACTGTCGCCGGCTGGGGTAGAATAAAAAGCGTAAGAACGGTTGCGGACGATGGTTGAAAATAGTATAATCAAGTTTACTTTCTAAACAGACGATTACTTACTCAACAGACGCAACACCACCCGGTCTCTCGTAGCCATTGGAGACGAGAAAGGGAAGGCGAAGAAGATGCTTTTGAGAGCACCCTTCCAGACGGTGATCAACATCATCGTCATCACCCTGGTGATAGCCGCCATGGTGCTGGGAGGGATAATGCTGGTGCCGGCCAAGAGCCCCATGGGGCCGCTGCTGGGCAAGATCATCAGCTCCAACGGAAACCTCTCCGCCCTGCTGGACAACCTCGACCCCGCCGACCTGGCCGCCGCGCTCAACGAGAGCCCGGAGATGATGGTGGAGATCGTCGACGAGCTCGGGCCGGAGGGCGCGAAGATGATCGCCGAGGCCGTCAACTCAAACCCGCAGTTCCTCATCCAGCTCATCGCCAACCTCAACCCGCAGGTCATCGCCTCGGTGGTCGCCGGCTCGACGACGTTCGCCATCGACCTGATGAAGTACTTAGACCCCAAGGTGCTGGCCGGGGTGGTCAACGAGAACGGGCCCTGGTTCACCGCGCTGCTCGGTTACCTCAAGCCCGAGGTCATCGCGGGAGCCATCAACTCCAACCAGGCCTTCCTCACCGCTTCCATGGGCGCCATGGACCCGGCGGTGCTGGCCTTCGCCATCAACGCCAACGGCCCCTTCCTCGGCCTCGCTTATCGGCCTGCTCGACCCGGCGGTGCTGGCAGCGGCCATCAACGCCAACCCGCAGATGGCCTCGGCCCTCATCGGCTTCCTGGACACGGCGGTGGTGGCCGGCGTCATCAACGCCAACGGCCCCTTCCTCACCTCGCTCATCAGCGTGCTCGACCCTGCCGTCCTGGCAGCCGGCGTCAACGCCAACCCCACCTTCCTCTCCCGCCTCCTGGGCTACCTCGACCCCGGGGTGATCGCGGGAGCCGTCAACGCCAACTCGCAGATGGCCGTGGGCCTCATCAACAACCTCTCGGACGAGCTCCTGATCGGGGTGCTGGCCGAGACGGCCAACGACACCGCCTGGATCACCGCCCTGGTGGGCGCGCTCGACCCCATCTGGCTGGCCGCCACCATGAACGCCCACACCTCGTTCACCAACGGGCTGGTGGGCGCCATCGACCCGGCCTGGGCGGCGGGCATCGCCAACGACAACCCCTCCCTCATCTACCAGGTGGAAGATCAGCTCAGCCCCCAACTGTTAGCCACCATCGCCAACAACCAGCAGATGATGACCGACGTGATGCGCTACATCGACGCGGCCGCCATCGCCGGGGCCTTAGGCGAGCACCCCACCCTCATCTCCCGCCTGCTGCCGCTGCTTTCGCCCGACCATCGCGGCCGGCGCCGCCGACGCGCTCAACAACAACCCCGGCTTCTTAGTCGGCCTGCTCAACAACCTGCCCGCCGTGGGGCTGGCCGACGCGCTCAGCCAGGCCTCCGGCTTCGTCACCGACCTGGTGGCCGGCCTCTCACCAGCCGTCGCCACGCAGGCGGCCGCGGGCATGAACGACAACCCCGATTTCCTGGTGGCGCTAGTCAACACGCTGGACCCCGCGGCCCTGGCCGCGGCCCTGGACGCCGGCGTCAAGCTTCATGACCGCCCTCATCGCGGCGCTGACCCCGGACATCGCCACCGCCGCCGCGGCCGGGCTCAACACCAACGCGGCCTTCTTAGACGAGCTGATCTCCGACGTCGACCCGGAGGTGCTGGCCGGGGTGCTCAACCAGAACGGCGCCTTCGTCACCGGCCTGCTGGGCGCCCTGGATCCCGCCCTGGGGACCGTGCTCGCCAACGCCATCAACATGAACGCCGTCACCTACACCGACCACAGCATCCTGGTGGCCGCCCTGGCCGCCCTGGACCCGGTGGTGATGGCGGGGGTCTTGAACGACACCGCGGCGGTCACCCGCCAGCTCATCCAGAACTTGAGCGCCGGCGTGGGCTCCGCGGCCGCCGCCGGCATCAACGCCAACCCCGCCCTGCTCGACGCGGTGCTCGCGGCCTCAGACCCCGCGGTGCTGGCGGCCGCGCTCAACAACTGTAACGGCAACCTGGTCAGCACGCTTCTGCCGTTGCTCTCAAGCGCGACGGCTGCCGGCGGCGGCCCAGGGCCTCAACATCGACGCGGCCAAGCCGGTCACGGCCGACTCCTTCTTAAAGTCCACCCTGCTCTACTCCAACCCGGCGGTCATCGCCTCGGCCATCAACAACAACCCCGCCTTCGTGGGCGGGCTGCTCGAGAACCTCGACCCCACCGCCGCGGCGGCCATCGCGGCCGGCATGAACGCCAACCCCGCCACGGCGACGGAGGTGGCGGCCAGGCTCGACGGCGACGTGGGCGCGGCCATCGCCACGGCCTTGAACAACCGTCCCGACATCATCGAGCCGCTGCTGGCGGGACTGTCGCCCGCGGTGGGCACGGCCATCGCCAAGGGGCTCAACCAGGCCCCGCCGGCCTTCATGGGCTCGCTGATGAGCGGGCTCAACGGCGGGGTGGCCACGGCCATCGCCGCTGGCTTGAACGCCAACACCGCGCTGATCACCTCGCTTCTGCCCGAGCTCAACGGGGCCACCGGGACGGCGGTGGCGGCCGGACTCAACGAGAACTCCCAGACCATGTGGGGAGGGGAATACTTCCTCGAGGTCATGCTCAAGGCGATGAACACGGACGTGTCCACCGCCATCGTCGCGGCCATCAACACCCCGCCCTACAACTTCGACGGCTTCATGTACCAGCTGCTGGTCAACCTGAACTCAAGCGCGGCCACCGCCATCGCCCAGGCCGTCAACGGGGCTCCCACCCTGGTGGAGAACCTGCTGCGCAACCTGGACGGCACGGTGCTGGCCAACACCCTGAACAACAACGAGCCCTTCATGCAGAGCCTCGTCGCCCAGCTCAGCCCGGCGTCTCTGGCCACCGCCCTCAACAACGCGCTGGCCACCAACGGGGGCAAGGCCTTCGTCTCCAGCCTGCTCGCCACCTTGAACGGCACCATCATCGCCAATGCCATGAACGCCAACCCGGCGCTGATGAACGCCCTGCTGGCCAGGGCGGGCACCAACCACCTCGGGCAGGTGGTGGCTCAAGCGGTCAACAACTCCTCGGGCAACATGGTAACCACGCTCCTGGGCAACCTGGACGCCAACGTCATCGTGGACGTTATCAACCGGGCCATGGCGGTACATCAGCCCGACACCCCGGTCCCCAATTACAACATGCTGGAGTGCGTGTGGTTCTTCGCCGCGTCGCACGTCTTCGTGGCCGGCTACGGGCTTCTGTGGCTGGACGTCTGGTGCAGGGTCATGCGTTCCGGCGAGGATGCCAACTTCCCGCCGGCAGAGTACACGAGTTGGTAGGAAGAGGATGGTTGAGCCGAGATGCTATTGGAAACCGGTTCAGACAGGATGGTTGAGCTGAGATGCTATTGAGAAAACCGGTTCAGCTCGTAGTGAACTTGATAGTATTGGGGCTGGTGCTGGTCTTCATGTTCATGGGCCTGGTCATGCTCACGCCCGCCAAGACCGGCGTCGGGGCCCTGCTGGGCAAGATGGCCAGCCGCAACCAGCTGCTCTCGGGCATCATCAGCGGCCTCGACCCGGTGGCCCTGGCCCAGGCCGTCAACGAAAACCCCGAATTCCTCGATGCCCTCATCAAGGAGATGGGCTCGAGCGAGGAGAGCATGCAGAACCTGGTGCTGGTGGTCAACACCAAGCCCACCTTCGTGATCGAGGTGGTCAACAACTTGAATCCCCAGGTGATCGCCCTGGCCCTGGAAGCCAACATCCCCTTCGTCGACAGCCTGCTCGAGCTCGCTCGACGCCAAGCAGGTCGCGGCCATCCTCAACGCCACCCCCAAGTTCACCTCGGACCTCATGGGCTACTTGAACCCCCAGGTGGTGGCGGGCATCGTCAACGCCAACGGCGCCTTCCTTTCCGGCCTGCTCGCAAACCTCAACCCCGACGTGCTGGCGGGGGCCATGAACGCCAACCCCGAGTTCACCTCGCTGCTCATCGGCTCGCTCGACCCGGCGGTGCTGGCTCAGGCCGTCAACGCCAACGGCCCCTTCTTGACCAGCCTGCTGGGACTCTTGGACCCCGCGTCCTCGGCCCAGATCATCAACGCCAACCCGCGGTTCCTCTCCGGCCTCATCGGCTCGCTGGACGCCGGAGTACTGGCCTCAGGCCATCAACGCCAACGGCGCCTTCCTGGCCGGCATGATGGGGGCGGTCAACCCCCAGATCATCGTGGACACCTTAAACGCCAACCTGGGGTTCGTCACCGCGGTGGCCAACAACCTCGACCCCCGGTCCGTCGCGGCCATCGCCAGCGACGAGGCCATCTTGACCCGCATGCTGGGCCTGATGGAACCGGCCCCGCTGGCCGCGGCCCTGAATGCCAACGAGGCCTTCATCCTGACCCTGGTCAACAACATGGACCCGCAGTCGGTGGCCGACATCATGAACGGCAACGGCGAGTCGGTGTCCCGCATCGTCGAGTACTTGAACATCGACTACATCAAGCATATCCTGCTCAACGTGGGCTTCATGACCGACGTGATGGGCCTGCTCGACCCCTCGGTCATCGCCGGGGCCACCAACGCCAACGCGGCCTTCCTGACCTCGCTGGTCAGCCAGATACCGGCCAACGTGGGCGCCGCGGCGGCGGAGGGCCTCAACAACAACGCGGCCTTCATCAACACCATGGTGGCGGCCTCCGACCCGGTGGTGCTGGCAGGGGCCTTAAACCAGTCCACCACCTTCCTGACCGGCATCCTGGCCGCGCTGCACCCTGAGACCGCGGCGGCTGCGGCGGCCGGCATCAATGCCAACGCCCCGTTCCTGGACGCCATGGTGGCCGGCCTGGACTCGTCGGTGATCTTGAGCATCATGAACCAGACCGCGGCCTTCGTCACCGGGCTCACCGCCAACCTCACGCCGGGCACCGCCGCGGCGGCGGCGGCCGGCTTGAACGCCAACGGGGCCTTCCTTTCCCAGATGATCCATGACTTGAGCCCGACCATGCTGGTGGGCGTGATCAACGCCCATCCCGAGCTGGCCGCGGACCTCATGCCCTACCTGGATACCAGCCTGGCGACCGCCGCGGCTGAAGGCCTCAACTCCAACCAGCAGTTCCTTACCAACCTCATCGGCGCGCTGAACACGCACATCCTCGCCGTGGGCATCCAGCCCTTCGCGTTTTCCAAGATCCAGCCGCTCATCGCGGGCGTCAACGGGGCATCGGCCGGCCAGATGGCCCTGGGCCTCAACGCCAACGGGGCCCTGCTCAACGCGGTCATCGGCGGGCTGGACCCGGTGGTGCTGGCTCAGGCCGTCAATAACCACCCCACCATGGCCCGCAACTTAACCGCCCTGCTGGGCACCACCAACCCGGCGGACCAGGCCCTGGCCGACTCCATCGCGGCTGGCGTCAACAACTCTCAGGGGTTCCTGACCACCCTGATCGCCAACCTCGACCCGGCGGTCATCGCCGGCGCCCTGGACGTCAACCCGACCCTCGCCCGCGACCTGGTGGCCAACCTCGACGCCGGCGTAGCCCAGGCGGTGGCGCAGGCCTTGAACGCCAACCCCGGCTTCATCCAGGCCCTCATCTCCCAGCTTTCCGACGTGACCGGCGCGGCCATGGCCCAGGGCATGAACCTGAACAACGACCTGATGCCGGCGCTCATCTCCAACCTCGACCCGGCCCTGGCCCAGGTGATAGCCGGGGCGCTGGATGTCAATCCCAACCTGCTCACCAACGTCATCACCAACCTGGACGGCAACGCGGGCATCTCCATGGCCCAGGCGGCCAACCAGGCGGCCACCACCAACCCCGATTTCATGCGCCTGCTCATCGAGAACCTCTCGCCCGCCACCGCGGCCGCGCTGGCCACCGGCCTCAACCAGAACGCGGCCCAGAACCCCGGGTTCCTGACCAACCTGCTCGGCAACTTGAACTCGGACACCGGACGCGCCCTGGGCAGAGGCATCAACGGCATGGCCGTGGGCTCGCCCTCGCCTTTGTACATCACCATGACCGGCATCCAGTCGCACACGGCGGTGGCCATAGCCGACGCCTTGAACGACAACCCCAACAACATCCTGAGCACGCTCATCGGCTCCCTGGACGCGGCCGCCCTGGGAGCGGCCGTCAACGCGGGCATCGACGGGGCGCCCATGAACATGCTCCGCAACAACCTGGCCAGCCTGGACGCGGCCATGATGGGGCGCATCATGAACAGCGCCGCCGGCCAGAACCTCATCAACCAGCTCATCGGCGGCCCCACCCGCTTGAGCGGGACCCTGGTGGGACAGGCCTTGAACTACAACTCCGGCGCGGGGCTCATCGGCCTGCTGCCCACGCTGGTCAACGGGCTCGACGGCAAGGCCATAGCCCAGTCGGTCAACGCCAACGGATACGCCATGACCGTCGAACTGCTGAACAACCTGAGCGCCGCCCAGTTCGCGACCGCCGTGAACACGGCCATCGCCAACTACCCCAACGGGCTGTTCCACCACTTCGGTATCGGCATCTACTTGAAAGCGACGCTTTATTTTCCAGATAGTCCTGCAGGGTGAAGGGTACATTTCAGAGATGGGATCGGGCGCCCTGCCCTGATGAGGTGATGACATATGTTGCTCAATAAGAATTTCCAGATGACGGTGAACATCATAGTGGTGGGGCTGGTCTTTGTCGCCATGGCCATGGGCCTTTTGGTCCTGGTGCCGGCGCAGGGCGCCCTGGGGACCATCCTGGGCAAGGTCGCCTCCGACCCCGAACTCTTAGGGGCCATCCTTTCCAACACCAGCCCGCAAGCGGTGGCGGACGCGCTCAACGACAACCCCGAGTTCTTAGGCGACGTGATCGCGGCCATGGTGGAGGAGGGCACGGTCAAGGTCATCGCCCAGGTGGTCAACGACAACCCCGAGTTCCTGATCGAGATGACCGGCTACCTCGATCCCAAGGCCGTCGCCGAGGTGGTCAACAACTCGGCCGACTTCGCCATCGATCTGATCCGCGCGCTCAAGCCGGAGTTGGTCGCCGGCATCGTCAACCGCAACGGCAAGTTCATCTCCCAGCTCATCGGCTACCTGGACGCACAGGCCCTGGCCTCCGGCATCAACGCCAACTCGGCCTTCCTTTCAGGTCTCATCTCCTGGCTGGACCCGGCGGTCATCGCCTCCGTGGTCAACGCCAACGGGCCCTTCCTTTCCGATATCATGGGCAAGCTCGACCCCGCCGCGACAGCCGCGGCCGTCAACGCCAACGGGGCCTTTTTGACCTCGCTGGTCAGTTACCTCGACCCCGGGGTGCTGGCGGGCGTGATCAACGCCAACGGGGCCTTCCTCTCCGCCTCGATGAGCTACATCGACCCGGCGGTCATCGCTTCAGCCGTCAACGCCAACGGGCCCTTCCTGGCCCGGCTGATGGGCTCCCTGGACCCGGCGGTGCTGGCGGGCGCGCTCAACGCCAACGCGGACACCGCGGCCATGGTCGCCTCCATCATCGAACCCGGCTTCGTGGCGGACATCGTCAACGGCTCCACCCTCATCGGGGCCACCATGGACTACATGAACCCGGCGCCGGTGGCCGCCGCCCTCGCCACCTCCACCGTCTTCGTCAACTCGCTCATCGCCCAACTCGACCCGGACATGATCTCGGATGTCATCAATTCCTCCATCGACATGGCGGCCGACGTGGCCGCGCGGCTCGACCCGCGCTTCACCGCCGACCTCATCAGCAACCAGGCCATGCTCTCGCGCATCTTGGGCGCGCTGGACAACGACGCCGACGTGGCCACCCTGGCCCTGATCGTCAACTCCTCAGAAGCCATGACCCTGGCCCACGAGATGATGCTGCAGCTGAGCCCGGACGCGGGCGCGGGCATCGCCGCCGGGGTGGGCAACAACCCCGACCTGGTGGTGGCCATGCTCAACCACCTCGACCCGGCTGTCCTGACCGACGCCATCAACGCCAACCCGGCCATGGCGGGCGTCCTCTCCCGCAACCTCTCGCCCGGGGCGGGCCAGGCCATCGCCTCAGGCATCAACCTGAACGGGGCGTTCCTTGCGGCCATGCTCACCAACCTGAACGCGGGCATCGTGGTCAACTCGCTCCGGGGCAACCTGGGCCTGGTGACCGACCTGGCCGCGGGCTTGAGCCGCGACGTGGCTGCGGCCATGGCGGCCGGCACCAACCAGAACCCCGCCTTCCTGGACGCCCTGATCTCAAGCCTCGACCCCTCGGTGGTGGCGGGAGCCGTAAACGCCAACGGCACCTTCCTCTACAACCTGGTCTTGAACATCGGAGCGCCGGTGGTGAGCGCGGCTGTCGGCGCCATGAACACCCGGCCCGACTTCACCGTGGCCCTGATGGAAGGCCTCGACCCGGCGGTGGTGGCGGGAGCCTTGAACGCCAACGCCGCCTGGATCCAGTCGCTCCTTTCCCAGCTGCCCGCCGACATCGGCACCGCGATGGGCGCCGGGGCGACCTCGGACTTCCTTTTGGGTATGCTCAACAACCTCTCGGGCTCGGTGGTGGCCCAGGCCGTCAACTCCGACCCCGCCTTCGTGCGTGACCTGGTGGCCAACCTGGACGGCGCCATCGGCCAGGCGGCCGCGGAAGGCCTGACCGACAACTACACCAGCGGCCGCGAGTTCATCTCCAACCTCGTCGCCCGCCTGGACGCGGGGGTGCTGGCCGGGGCCATCAACGCCAACGGCCCCTTCTTAACCGGGATGCTCGAGAACGCCTCCTCGGCCACGGCCGCGGCCCTGGCGGACGGCATCAATCTGAACGTGGACACCCAGCCCGCCGGGGCAGGACCTGCTGTCGGTGGTGGTGGCCAACTTGAGCGTCCCCACCGTCCAGGCGCTGGCCGCCGGCATCAACGCCAACGTGGCGGCCATGCCCGACAACAACCTGCTCATCGGGCTTTTAGTGAACATGGGCGCCAACGCCGGGGCGCGCATGGCGGTGGGCGTCAACGCCAACCCCGACTTCGTCCGGGTGCTCATCGAGAACATCACCTCCGACACGGCGGTCACCCTGGCCCAGGCCGTCAACGCCAACTGCGCCGCCGGCAAGGGGTTCCTCCAGAAGCTGCTGGCCAACCTGTCCACCAGCGTCGCCTACGCCTCGGCCGCGGGCATCAACAACAACACCGCGCTGATCTCCAACGTCATCAACGGCTTGAGCCCCTCCACCGCCATCGTGCTGGCGGCCGGCCTCAACGCCAACACCGCCTCGCAGCAGATGCTGCAGACGGCGGTGGCCCAATTGAACGCGAACACCGCCGCGGTCATGGCCCAGGCCATGAACAACAACCCCGGCATGACCGATACCTTGATCAAGAACCTGGACGTGGGCATGCTGGCCTCGGCCATCAACGACAACGCCGCCTTTCCTTTCGGGCCTCATCTCCAACCTGAGCGGCTCGGTCATCGCCAACGCGGTGAACCAGGAGTACGCCATGCACCCGGGTTCTTCCTTCATCGAGCGCCTGCTGCCCCAGATGAACGGCGCGACCCTGGCCGACACCCTTTCCAACTACGGCTACAACTTCCTTTTGGAGCTGCTCAACTCGCTGGACGGGACCTACGTGGCCCAGGCCCTCAACGCCTTGAGCGCGGCGGGCCGGCAGAACCTGGCCAACCTCATCGCCTACCTCAACCCCTACACGGTGGCCAACATCGTCAACGCCACCCAGAGCGGATTCACCGGCGACCTGTGGACGAGGGCTTACGCCTACAAGACCTCCCTCGGCCTGCCCGCCGGCCTGACCATCAAGATCGAGCAGGCGGCGGTGTACATCCCACCGGCCCAGCCCCCGTTCCCGTAGACCGAGTTGATGGGCGGTGGACGGGAGGAATTCCGGTAAGATTTCCCGGCAAGGAAGCTGCGTGCGCGTGCTCATGCTATTCCTGGCATGCGGCCTCCTGCTGCTGGCCAGCGCGCCCCAGGCCCGGCCGGAATACACCACGGGCAGGTGGACGGATACCTTCGAGGATAACCACCTGATCACTTCGAGCGACCGGGCCGTCTTATCGGGAAACGGCATGCGGCTCAGGGGCGAGCTCTCCAACCTGGGCAGGGTCAGCACCACGACCCTGTACACCAGCGCGCTCATCCATGCCTCCGACGGCATCATCTACGGCGGGACCGCCATGCCCGGGAACCTCTACACCTACGACCCCGCCGGCCCCGCGTGGAACCCGGGGACGGAAGCCGGCTGCAACCCCCGGGTCCTGGGTATCCCGGTCATCGACGACTGGCGGCCGGGCACCGAGATGAACCTGCGCGACCTGCTGGAAGGCCCGGACGGCATGATCTACGGGTGCATCTACTACTGGGAGACCGCCTACGCCGAGGAGTGCCGGCAGAAAGGGGGACGGGTCTTCGTCTACGACCCCACGCTCCCCTGGAACCCCGGCACCGGCACCTCCGGCAACCCCCGCGACCTGGGACAGGCCATCGCGGGGGAGAACGCCGTCAACTCCCTGTGCATGGGCAACGACGGCTGGGTCTACGGCGGGACCTACGCGGACTCCCCCGCGGCCGCCCCCGCCCCGCCGGAGAGCGGGGGGAGGCTCTTCCGCCTGGACCCCGCGACGGTATGGGATACCACGCCCGTCGTGCAGGACCTGGGTAAGGCCGACCCGGACATCGACGAGGCCTGGGGGGTGGTGGCCCATCCGGATGCCGTTCAGGACGTCATCTACATGTGCACCGGCAACGAGGCCCGCCTCTTTTCATATGACGTGGGCGGGGCGTCCTTCACCGACCTGGGTCGCCTGGGCTCGGAGGTGAGTTTCAGCGACCTGGTCATCGGCCCGGACGGGCGTATCTACCTCGGCTCCTATCCCACCTGCCGACTGGCTGTCTACGATCCTTCCCACCCCGAGACGGGGATAGTGGACAAGGGCCCCGTCCTCGAGAACCAGCGGGAACTCTCCGCCCTGGTTGCCGGACCGGACGGGCTGGTCTACCTGGGCACCTACGGGCACAGCCGGGGAGACTGGTTCGACGGCTCCCTCCTGGCCTACGACCCGGCCACGGACACCCTGGAGAACCTGGGCCCTCCGGAGGAGGACTACCTCTGGGTCAACCGCCTCTGCGCCTTTACGCAGGGGTCGGATACCGTGGTCTACGGCGCCGGGCTCAACAACGTCTTCTTCCGCTTCTCGAGTGCTGCCCGCTACGACGACACGGCCTCGCTCAAGTCCGACGCCGTCTACCCGCAGGCGCCCGTGCTGGGCCAGCTGACCATCCCGCCCAACACCGGCAACGCCAGCCAGCGGGTCTCGGCCATCGCGGCGGCCGCGGGGGGAGACGTCTACGCGGGGACCTACGTGGACTGGCCCAACGAGCCGGAGATCTCGACGGTGACAGGCGGCCACCTCTTCCGCTACCGGCCCGGGGTCCTGGGGCTGGGTGACCTGACGGACCTCGGCCAGCCGCTTCCGGGCGAATACGGGCTCACCAGCCTGGCGGAGGGGGCGGACGGCGCCATCTATATAGGAACCCACCCCTCGGCCCACCTGGTGCGTTACAGGCCCTCTACGGGAACATACGAGGACCTGGGGCAGCCCCGGGCGGGGGAGCAGACCATCACCTCGCTGGTCAGCCGGGGACGGCGCATCTACGGGGGCACCTATCCCGGCGGCCGTCTCTTCTACTACGACCTGGACAGCGGGGAGACGGTGGCCCTGGGCATGCCGGTGTCCGCGCGCAGCGAGGTGACCGCGCTGACCCTGGGGCGGGACGGGCTGGTCTACGGCACGGCCGGGGTGGGGGCGGCGCTCTTCGCGTACGACCCCGGCAGGGCCTGGAGCCCCGGCACGGGGCCTCAGGACAACCCCCGCGAGCTGGCCGCCCTGGGCAGCGAGAGCTTCGCGGCCGGCCTGGCCTGCGGGGCGGACGGCAGGGTCTACGCGGGGACGTCGCCGGGCGGGTACGTCTTCGTCTACGACCCGTCAAGCGGCAGCCTGGGGCAGGAGGACCCCGGGACGGGCAAGGGTATCCATACCGCCTGCCCGGGCAGCGACGGCAAGGTCTACCTGGGCACCACCAGCCAGAACGATTACTCCCTGGACCACGAGCTGCTGGTGCGCTACGAGGACGGGAGCTACCGCCGGCTTCCCTGCGTCGGGGGCTGGGAGAGGAAGGTCTCCGCCCTGGCCCTGGGGGAGAACGGGCGCATCTACGCGGGCACCAGCCTCTTCGGTTACCTGCTGGAATACGAGCCGGGATACTTCTTCGACTGGGACGCGGTGGAGTACGGCGCGACGACCCCCGCCTCCACTACGCTTTCTGTGGACCTGCTGGACGCCGTCTCGGGCACGGTGCGGACGGGAGTGGCGTCCGGGGCGGACATCTCCGGCATCGACCCCGCGTCCTTCCCGGCCTTGCGCCTGCGGGCCGGCCTCTCGACCACGGACGCCCTGGTGACGCCGGAACTGACCGACTGGGGCCTGACCTGGACGCCGGGGGGCGACGCTCCGGCCACCACGTCCTTGAGCGATTCCGAGGGCTGGTACGGCATGGAGGTGACCGTCAACGGCTCCGGCTTCGGGGCGGAGAAGGGGAGCAGCCACGTGGACTTCAACGGGCACGCGGCCCTGGAGTACGTCAGCTGGAGCGACGGCGTCATCGTGGTGAGGGTGCCGCCCTGGTGCGGTGACGGGCCGGTGACGGTGACCACCATGTGCGGCACCTCGGCCGGCGAGCCCTTCACCATCATCCCCGGGCCCCTCGACCACTTCACCTTCGCGGCCATCGCCGGCCAGCAGGCCGGCGTGGCCTTCAGCGTCACCCTGAGCGCGCGGGACGCCTACGACAACCTGGTGGAGGGCTTCACCGGCACGGTGGCCCTCTCGGCGAGCGTGGGCGACGTGAGCCCGGCTGCCAGCGGCTCCTTCACCGCGGGCACCTGGACCGGGGACCTCACCCTTTACCAGGCGGACCCGGCCGTCCACCTCACCGCCGCCGGAGCGGGGAAGAGCGGCACCTCCGCCGACTTCGCCGTCGGCCCCGGGCCCCTCGACCACTTCACCTTCGCGGCCATCGGCGGCCAGCAGGCCGGCGTGGCCTTCAGCGTCACCCTGAGCGCGCGGGACGCCTACGACAACCTGGTGGAGGGCTTCACCGGCACGGTGGCCCTGTCGGCGAGCGTGGGCGACGTGAGCCCGGCTGCCAGCGGCTCCTTCACCGCGGGCACCTGGACCGGGGACCTCACCCTTTACCAGGCGGACCCGGCCGTCCACCTCACCGCCGCCGGAGCGGGGAAGAGCGGCACCTCCGCCGACTTCGCCGTGGACCCCGGCCCCCTGGACCACTTCACCTTTGAGCCCATCTCCGGCCAGCAGGCCGGCGTGGCCTTCAGCGTCACCCTGAGCGCGCGGGACGCCTACGACAACCTGGTGGAGGGCTTCACCGGCACGGTGGCCCTCTCGGCGAGCGTGGGCGACGTGAGCCCGGCTGCCAGCGGCTCCTTCACCGCGGGCACCTGGACCGGGGACCTCACCCTTTACCAGGCGGACCCGGCCGTCCACCTCACCGCCGCCGGAGCGGGGGAGAGCGGCACCTCCGCCGACTTCGCCGTGGACCCCGGGCCCCTCGACCACTTCACCTTCGCGGCCATCTCCGGCCAGCAGGCCGGCGTGGCCTTCAGCGTCACCCTGAGCGCGCGGGACGCCTACGACAACCTGGTGGAGGGCTTCACCGGCACGGTGGCCCTGTCCGACCTCTCGGGCAGCCTGAGCCCCACCTCGACCACGGCCTTCCAGGCCGGCGCCTGGTCCGGCCAGGTGAGCGTGGAGGACCCGTGGGACGGCGACCGCATCGAGGCGGACCACCTCGGCGCCGGCGGGGCGAGCGGCTACTTCGACGTGCGGGGGGAGCCCGAGCCCCCGGTGGAGGAGTGGTACTTCGCCGAGGGCTACACGGGCGACGGCTTCGAGGAGTGGCTGTGCCTGGCCAACTTCTCGGCCACCGACGCCACGGTCACCGTCACCTACTACTACGAGGACGCCGCCCCGCTCACCAAGGAACCCTTCATTCTGCCCGCCGGGACCCGCCGCACCCTCTACGTCAACGCCGAGGCCGGGGCGGGCCGCAACGTCAGCGCCCGGGTGGCTTCCACCGCCCCCATCGTGGCCGAGCGCCCCATCTACTTCAACTACCGCGGCGCCTGGACCGGCGGCTCCGACGTCATCGGCGCCCGTGAGGGCTCGACCGACGCCTGTTTCGCCGAGGGCTACACGGGCGAAGGCTTCGAGGAGTGGCTGTGCCTGGCCAACTTCTCGGACACCGACGCCACGGTCACCGTCACCTACTACTACGAGGACGCCGCCCCGCTCACCAAGGAACCCTTCACCCTGCCCGCCGGGACCCGCCGCACCCTCTACGTCAACGCCGAGGCCGGGGCGGGCCGCAACGTCAGCGCCCGGGTGGCTTCCACCGCCCCCATCGTGGCCGAGCGCCCCATCTACTTCAACTACCGCGGCGCCTGGACCGGCGGCTCCGACGTCATCGGCGCCCGTGAGGGCTCGACCGACGCCTGTTTCGCCGAGGGCTACACGGGCGAAGGCTTCGAGGAGTGGCTGTGCCTGGCCAACTTCTCGGCCACCGACGCCACGGTCACCGTCACCTACTACTACGAGGACGCCGCCCCGCTCACCAAGGAACCCTTCATCCTGCCCGCCGGGACCCGCCGCACCCTCTACGTCAACGCCGAGGCCGGGGCGGGCCGCAACGTCAGCGCCCGGGTGGCTTCCACCGCCCCCATCGTGGCCGAGCGCCCCATCTACTTCAACTACCGCGGCGCCTGGACCGGCGGCTCCGACGTCATCGGCGCCCGTGAGGGCTCGACCGACGCCTGTTTCGCCGAGGGCTACACGGGCGACGGCTTCGAGGAGTGGCTGTGCCTGGCCAACTTCTGGGCCACCGACGCCACGGTCACCGTCACCTACTACTACGAGGACGCCGCCCCGCTCACCAAGGAACCCTTCACCCTGCCCGCCGGGTCCCGCCGCACCCTCTACGTCAACGCCGAGGCCGGGGCGGGCCGCAACGTCTCGCCCGGGTGGCCTCCACCGCCCCCATCGTGGCCGAGCGCCCCATCTACTTCAACTACCGCGGCGCCTGGACCGGCGGCTCCGACGTCATCGGCTACTGACCGGCGCCTGCCGACCGGCGCCAGGCACCGTCGACGGCGGCAGCATTATTGACACTACCGGGGAGGATAAAATATCATTCTTCTTTAGTTAGCAACGCTAATTAAAAAGCGGGAAAGGAAGAAGATGGAAGACGCCGAGACGGGCAACAGCATCATCCAGGTAGAGGAACTCGAGAAGAAGTTCGGGGACCTCACGGCCGGTGAATAAGGTCAGCTTCGAGGTCGAGCACGGCGAGATCTTCGGCTTCCTGGGCCCCAACGGCGCCGGCAAGACCACCACCATCAACATGCTCTGCACCCTGCTCAAGCCCACTTCCGGCACGGCCGTCCTCAACGGCTACGACGTCTGCCTCAACAAGAACCAGGTACGCGAGTCCATCGGCCTGGTCTTTCAGGACCCCAGCCTGGACGACCGCCTCACCGCCCTGGAGAACCTCCAGTTCCACGCGGTGGTCTACCGGGTGCCCCCGGAAGACCGGGAGCGCCGCATCGGGGAGGTCCTGGACATGGTGGACCTCACCGACCGCGCGGGCGACATGGTGGAGACCTACTCCGGCGGGATGAAACGCCGCCTGGAGATCGCCCGCGGCCTGCTCCACTACCCCAAGGTGCTCTTCCTGGACGAGCCCACCATCGGGCTGGACCCCCAGACCCGCAACCACATCTGGAGATACGTCCAGGACCTGAAGAAGGAGAAGGACATCACCATCTTCCTGACCACCCACTACATGGACGAGGCGGAGAACTGCAACCGCATCGCCATCGTCGACCACGGCGATATCATCGCCCTGGACACGCCCGAGAAGCTCAAGAGCATGGTGGGGGGGGACGTGGTCAAGATCAACACAGCGGACGACGCCAGGGCGGAAGAGGAGTTAAAGGGCTGGAACGTGGACATCCTGCAGGACCGGGACTGCCTCTGCTTCGAGGTGGAGAAGGGCGCGGAGTTCGTCCCCAACTTCATCCGCGAGTTCGACGTGAGCATCGACTCCATCAGCGTCCACCGGCCCACCCTGGACGACGTCTTCATGAAGCTGACGGGCCGGGAGATCCGCGAGCAGGGAGCGGACGACATCGCCAACCTGCGGGCCTTCGCCAAGTTCGCCCGCCCGCCGTCCAAGAGGAGGCGATGACCATGGCCGGTACGACCGCTACCCGGAAATGCAAAGCCGAGGATCTCCTGGGGCGACGAGGCCCGCAGGAACTTGCGCAGCGCCTGGATAGGCGTCTACGTCATCTGGCTGCGCGACGTCAAGCGCTTCTGGCGCGACACCCCCCGGCGCATCGGCGCCTTCTTCCAGCCCATCCTCTACCTCTTCCTGCTGGGCACCGGCCTGCAGAGCGCCTTCAAGGCCTTCGGCGGGGGAGACGTCAAGTACGTGCTGTTCATGTTCCCGGGCATCCTGGGCATGACCGTCCTGTTCACCGCGGTCTTCTCGGCCATCTCCATCGTCTGGGACCGGGAGTTCGGGTTCTTGAAAGAGGTCCTGGTCTCCCCCATACCCCGCTCCAGCGTGGCGGTGGGCAAGGTGGCCGGCGGCGCCACCACCGCCCTGCTGCAGGCGATGGTCCTGATGGCCCTGGCATTTCTCCCCATGTTCCTGGGGTTTTCCCTGGACACCCTGTGGAAGGTGCTGACGCTCATCCCCATCATCAGCCTGCTGGCCGTCGCCATGACCTCCCTGGGAGTGGTGGTGGCCGCGCGCATGCGCTCCTTCGAGGGCTTCCCCATCATCATGAACTTCATCCTGATGCCCCTGTTCTTCCTCTCCGGGGCCATGTTCCCCCTGCAGGACCTGCCCAGGTGGATGGACATCCTCACCAAGCTCAACCCCCTGACCTACGGCGTCGACGCCCTGCGCGGCATCTGCCTGAAGGGGACGCCCCTGGCCGAGATGCTCCAGGTGCCCCGCTACCCACTCTGGTTGGACCTGCTGGTCATCCTGGGCTTCACCGTGGTCCTGCTGGCCCTGGCCATCTGGCAGTTCGGCAAGCAGGACTGAAAGGCGGCCGCAAAGGCACAAAACAGCTCCTCGGAACGTCATACAATCAACCGCCGGGTAAAGGCAAAGGTCCCCGGATGACGAAACTATTGATATGAACGAAGTGAGTAAAGAGGAGGTCGCCGTCAAGGCCATCGAGCTGATGATCGTGGACGACCACGACCTGGTGCGAGCCGGACTGCGCGAGCTAATCAGCGGGCAGGAGGACATCGTGCTGGTGGGCGAGGCGGAGAACGGCCGGGAGGTGCTCGAGAGGTCGCTGGAACTGCGCCCCGACGTCCTGCTGGTCGACATCAAGCTGGGCGACATGAGCGGCATCGAGGTGGTGCGCCGCATCAAGGGCGACGAGTCGGGCGAGGGCATCGCCTGCCTGATGCTCACCGTCTACGACGACATGGACGTGGCCATCGAGTCCATGCGGGCCGGCGCCATCGGCTACGTCCTCAAGGACTGCAGCAAGGACGAGCTGCTGGAAGCGGTGCGCAAGGCCAGCCGGGGCGAGATCCACCTCGACCCCGAGATATCCCGCAAAGCCCTGGAGGTCCTGAAGGCCGACGGGTTGGAGCGGCTGGCATCCTACGTCAAGACCCGGGAGAAGAGCGAGCTCATCGGCGAGCCGGGGGACGACATCCTCACCCCGCGGGAGCGCGAGGTGCTCCGCCTGGTGGTGCAGGGCTACAAGTACCGCGACATCGGCGAGGAGCTGTTCATCTCCCTGACCACCGTGAAGACCCACGTCTCCAACATCTACCGCAAACTGGGGGTGGAGGACCGGGCCGGCGCCATCCTGGCGGTTGTCAAACTCGGTTGGATTTGATTCCAGAGTATGCTAATGTTACTATTGATGTATTGTTATATTAGAGTTAATAAGTGTTGATAAAGAGGAGAAGAAGGGCGTGAGCATGGACGGAACGGCGAGATGGAAACGCGCGGCGAAGCCGGCGGCAGCCCTGCTGATAGCGGCCTGCCTGGCGCTGATGGCATTGCCGGTGGGCCTGGCCCCGCGGCAGGCCGTGGCCAGCGGGGGCACCATCACCTTCCACGGGCACGGCAAGGGGCACGGCGTGGGCATGTGCATGTCCGGCGTCTACTACCGGGCCCTGCGCGGCGAGGGCTACAGGGACATCATCCAGACATACTACTCCGGCGTGGACTTCTCCACCATCGACGACAACATGGTCATCAGCGTCAAGTGCCGGGACGGGGTGGTGCGCTACTACACCATGGCCGACTACTGCTGGCACCAGCAGGAGGAGCCCAACTCCTGGCCCATCGAGGGGATGAAGATGACCATCACCGCCTTCCGCACCTACGCCTACGCCACCAAGATGCGGGGCAAGCACGCGGCCGACGGCTACGACATCTGCTCCAGCGGCTCCTGCTGCCAGGCCATGAACGAGGCCATCACCCGGCTAACGTCCCCAACGTGGTGGCCGCCGTCAACCAGACCGCCGGCCAGGTCATCACCTACGACGGCACGCCCATCGTGGCCGCCTACAGCTCCTGCTGCGGCGGCTTCACCGCCACCGCCAAAGAGGTGTGGGGCGGCACGCTACCCCTACTGGCAGGCTGTCTACGACGACGCCTGCGCAGAATCCTCCAGCCACGACCGGGAGGTCTCCATGAAGCTGGCCCGATTTCGAGGCCATCGTCAACTCCCGCGACGACATGGCCGTGGGCGAGCTGTACGGCTTCATGATCGTCTCCTACGGGCCCAGCGGGCGGGTGACCCGGGTGCGCCTGGAGGGCAGCGCCGGCGCCAAGGAAGTGGCCCGGTACACCTTCGCCGCCGCCATGAACCTGCCCACCAACTTCTTCTCACTATCGGAGCAGAACTTCGACGAGTTCCTGCTGATGCAGAACCCCAATTCCGAGACTGCCAACGTCAACGTCACCTACATGATGCCCGGGGGGACCAGTGGAAGGAGTACTACGCGGTGGGGCCGTATTCCCGCTGCACCGTCTACGTCAACGGCATCCTGCAGAACGCCGAGGTGTCGGCCGAGGTCGTCTCGGACCTCCCCATCGTGGCCGAACGCGCCATGTACTTCGACTTCATGGGCAGCGGCATGAAGGGGGGCCACACCTCCACCGGCGCCACCGCCAAGCGTACCCAGTGGTACCTGGCGGAGGGGTACTGCGGGGGCGGTTTCAACTCATGGATCCTGCTGCAGAACCCCAACACGGTCACGCCAACGTGCACGTCCAGTACTTCGGCGGGCAGGGGGTCATCGAGGAACAGGACTACGCGGTGGGCGCGGGCTCCCGCGTCACCATCAACGTCGACTCCATCCCGGCCCTGGAGATGGCGGAATTCTCGGCAGACATAACCAGCGACCAGCCCATCGTGGCCGAGCGCGCCATGTATTTCGACTCCGACGGCCGGGCAGGCGGCAGCTGCGCGCCGCCCATCGAGGCCCTCAACCAGCAGTGGTATTTCGCGGAAGGCTACACCGGGGGGTACTCCGACACCTGGGTGCTGGTGATGAACCCGGACGAGGCGCGTACAGCGCAGGTCACAGCCACCTTCATGCAGCCCGGCGGGGCCATCAGGGAGTACAAGCTGCAGGCGCCGCCCAAGTCGCGCTCGATCATCCACGTCGACGCGATGCCCGGGCTGGACAACAGCGACGTCTCCACCCGCATCGACTCGGACATCCCGGTGGCGTCGGAGCGCGCCATGTACTTCGACTACTACGGCTGGCGCGGCGGCCACGATTCCCCCGGCGTCACCGCGCTCTCGGACAAGTGGTACTTCGCGGAGGGGTGCACCAACGGCAGCTTCGACACCTGGGTGCTGCTGAACAACCCGGGCGAGGAGGCCGCCAACGCCAGGCTGACCTTCATGCTGGGCGACGGCTCCACCCTCAGCCAGGACATCACCGTGGGCCCGCACAGCCGCGGCACCGTCAAGGTGAACGACGTCAACGGCATGGGCACGGCGGACTTCTCCACCCTGGTGGAGTCGGACCAGCCCATCACGGCCGAGCGCGCCATGTACTTCAGCTATCACTCCCGTGACGGCGCGCTCGAACTCCTTCGGCGTGCCCGCCCCCTCCACCACCTGGTCACTTCGCCGAGGGCTACACCGGCCAGTAAATTTGGGTCAGACCCCAAATTTACAAAACCGGATAATCGCGCCGGCGAGATAAGTAAATTCGGGGTCTGACCCCAAATTTACTAATTCTGCTAAACTAAGGGGAAATATACGGCGTCGCAAGGAGGTAGGCATGACCGGCATTATCGACTTAAGGGCATTGGAGATCCTGGACTCGCGCGGCAACCCCACGGCGGACCAGAAGGTGACCCTGGAGAACGGGGTGACCGGCACCGCCGCGGTACCCTCCGGGGCTTCCACCGGCAGCTTTGAGGCCCTGGAGCTGCGCGACGGGGACAAGGCCCGCTACAACGGCAAAGGCGTATTACAAGTTGTAAAAAACGTCGAGGAGGAGGTCTTTCCCGAGCTGGTGGGCTTCGACGCCACCCGGCAGGCGGACATCGACGAGGTGCTGGTGGAGCTGGACGGGACCCCGGGAAAGAGCCGCCTGGGCGCCAACGCGCTGCTGGGCGTGTCCATGGCGGTGGCCCGCGCCGCCGCGACCAGCCTGGAGACCCCCCTCTACCGCTACATCGGCGGCATCAACGCCTGCACCATACCGGTGCCCATGATGAACATCTTCAACGGCGGCCAGCACGCCGACAACAACGTGGACATCCAGGAGTTCATGATCCTGCCGGCCGGCTTCCCCAACTTCGCCGAGTCCCTGCGCGCCGGGGCCGAGGTCTACCACGCCCTCCGCTCCGTCCTGAAGGATAAGGGCCTCTCCACCGGGGTGGGGGACGAGGGCGGGTTCGCCCCGGACATCCCCTCCAACCGCGCCGCCCTGGAGTTCATCGTCGCCGCCATCGAGAAGGCCGGCTACAAGCCGGGAGGCGACGTCTTCCTGGGCCTGGACGTGGCCGCCAGCGAGATCTACAAGGACGGCGTCTACGACCTGGAAGGGGAGGGGCGCAAGCTCAAGGCGGGCGAGCTGGTGGAGTTCTACCGCGGCCTGGTCGACGACTTCCCGGTGGTCTCCATCGAGGACGGCATGTCTGAGGAGGACTGGGAGGGCTGGGCCATGCTCACCTCCGCCCTGGGCAACCGCATCCGGCTGGTGGGCGACGACATCTTCGTGACCAACCTGGGCCGCCTCACCCTGGGGCATCGAGGACGGCGTGGCCAACTCCATCCTCATCAAGCTCAACCAGATCGGCACGGTCACCGAGACCCTCGAGGTCAACACGCGCCTGGCGGTGGAGAACAACTACGCCAACGTGGTCTCCCACCGCTCCGGCGAGACCGCGGACTCCTTCATCGCCGACCTCTGCGTGGGCACCAACTCCAAACTGATCAAGACGGGAGCCCCGGCGCGGACCGACAGGGTCTGCAAGTACAACCAGCTCCTGCGCATCGAGAAGGAACTTGGAGAGAGCGCCGTCTACCCCGCCACCGGGGCCTTTCGCGTAGCCGG
>CAWFDJ010000031.1:0-11753 GCA_963814495.1 uncultured bacterium | reverse complement strand
CTTGCCCCGGTTCATGACCCCGCCGGGATCCAGCATTCCCTTGACCATCTTCAGGGCCTTTACCGTGTCGGGGCAGCGGCCGTAGGCCACTTCCGCCCAGTATCCATAGGGGCGCGAGAAGAAGGCGCCCGCGTCGGCCAGCGCGGCCGAAGCCTCGCGGTAAACCGCCTCCACCTTCTCCACCGCGGCGGCGTCCGCCGGGTCGAAGAAGAGGTCGAACTCCAGGTGGCAGTTGCGGCCCAGCTGCATGGGCTGGATGTAGGTACCCATCGCCTCCGCCGGGAAGGAGTGCTGCGCGAGCGCCTCCCCCATCACCGCCTGCAGCCCGGGCACGCGGTCCAGGGTGGTGATGAAGATATGCCCGGCTGCCTCCCAGGGCCCGTTCCTTCCAGTAGGGCTCGGGGCAGGGGTTGTCCAGCAGTTCGAGGAAGCGGGCGGGCGTCGTCCCGGGGATATCGCGCACCGGCTTGACCCCGCTGGCCTGCGCGGCCGCTCCACGTCCTCCTCCAGGTAGGCCACGCGCTCGTCCGGCAGGTACTCGTATCCGGCCAGCACGTAGACCAGGGTCCAGGGGGCCTGGCGGGCGGCCAGGTCCTTGATCTTCGCGGGGTCGTCCGCCAGCATGCAGGCCAGGCTGTTGCGGTCCAGGATGAGGTGCTCGTCCGTCTGCTTGGGCCGCAGCACCCTGTAGGAGAAGTCGATCAGCTTGCCCAGGTCCTTCTCCGGGACGAAGAAGAGCTTGCGGGCGCGCGGCTTGACCTCCAGCTTGACGGTGGCCCAGGTGACGATGCCCATGGTCCCCTGTGACCCCTGCACCACGCGCACCAGGTCGCTCTGGGCCGGCCCCAGCGGGTTCTTCTGAGCGTGCCCCGCGGCTATCTGCTGTTCGATGGTGCCCGGCCCGGCGGCCGAGCCGGTGCGGAAGACGTTGCCCGTGCCGAAGATCATCTCGGTGCACAGCAGGGGGTCGTTCATGTCCCAGTGGTACTTGGGCGTGGTGATGGGCTCACGTTCCAGCTCGGAGGCTATCACCGATTTACCGGCGCGGGGCAGCAGGGGCGAGAGCATGCGCAGCCCCAGCGGCTCTGACCGCCTCTTTGAGCTGTCCGAAGGTTACTCCTGGCTCGATCAGGGCCACCTTGTTGCGGCGGTCCTTGCGCACCACCTGGTCCATGCCGGAGAGGTCCACCATCACCGCGCCCGCCTCGGGCCGGGTGCCCCCTCTTAGTGGGGCGGCCCCGAAGACACCGGGACCAGGTTGAGTCTTCCTTATTGGCCAGCTTCACCAGATCGATGACCTGCGCCGCGCTTGCCGGCTTGACCACCAGCTGCGGCAGGTCCGCCCCGCTCGGGGCGAAGGCGGCCAGGGTTTGCGCGTCGTCGCTTACGGCTTCCGCCCCCACGATGCCCGCCAGCCCGGCCTTCGGGTCTTTCTTCTTCTCGGACGCTTCTGTCTTTGCCAAGTCCATCTCCTCCTAGCGCGAATCAGTTACGAGAGAACAACAGGCCTTTGACCTGCTCCTTGAATGGGGGCAGGGTCCCGTCGGACTTGGCCAGGGTACGTTCCAGTAACCAGACAAAGCCCTTTATCGAGAGCTTCTTGACCAGGGTCACGTCCATCAGCTTGCTCATCATCACCATCATCTTCTCGTTGCCGGCGAGCTTGAGCAGTGACGGTGGAGCGGGACAACGCCTTGTCCATCTTCTGGACCGTCGATTCCTGCGCTGAGTCCATGCGGTTGATGAGCTCCTCCATGTTCAGCCCGTGCTTCTGGATGACCTCGCCCAGGGCCTCGCCCATGATGGCGCTGCCCTTGTCGAGCAGGCCTGTTCGGTAAGCCTTCTCCATCACGGAGAACATCAGGTCCGGATCGAATGCCAATGGTACCAACCCCTTTCAAATCGGTTCCAAACCATCTAACAGATGACTTTATCTTCCTTGAGTACCGCGGCGAGCCTGGCGCCCGCTTCCTCGGGGCTGTCCGCCTCCACCAGGCGGCAGCGCCGCTCGCGGTTGGGGGGCGTCAGCGCGGTTATCTCGACCAGCCCGAGGCTGCCCGCGTCGAGGTCGAGGTCGGCCGGCTTGAGGGTCTCCGTCGGGAGGTTCTTGGCCTGCTTGATGGCCATCAGGCTGGGGTAGCGCAGGTCGCCCACCTCGTGGCTGACCGTCACCAGCAGGGGCAGGGAAGCCTCCACCACCTGGTAGCCGTCGGGGAGCATGGTCTCGATGCGGACCTTGCCGTCGGCGACTTCCACCTTGCCCGCCACCGACACCGCGGGGATGTCCAGGAGCTGCGCCAGCCCCAGGCCCACCTGCCCGGCGTTGGTGTCCGCCGCCTGCCGGCCGGTGAGGATGAGGTCGAAGGGACCCAGCTTGCGGACGGCCGCCGCCAGCAGCGAGGCCGTGGCGAAGGGGTCGAGGCCTTCCTGGTCACAGGAGGCGTCGTCCACCGTCACCAGCTTGTCAGCGCCGGAGGCCAGGGCCTTGAGCATGACCGCCTTGGAGAGGTTGGAGCCCACCGAGAGCATGGTGACGGTGCCGCCGGCCGCTTCCTTTGACGCGGATGGCCGCCTCCAGGGCGTTCTCGTCGAAGGGGGAGAGCACCGGGGGGATGCCCTTGGGGGTGACTTTCTTGGCCGCGGAGTCCACCTCGAAGGCGGAGGGCGGTCCCTCCGGGTCGGGGACCTGCTTGACACACACCAGGATGTTCATCTCCGCCATGTTCATCAACCCCCCACTATCTCTTTGATACGGGAGCTCAAGCCGGGCAGCACCTGCTGCCATTCCCCCACCACGCCGTAGTCGGATACCTTGAAGATGTAGGCCTCGGGGTCCTTGTTGATGGCCACGATGACCCGCGAATCGGACATGCCCGAGAGGTGCTGGCTGGAGCCGGAGATGGCCACCGCCACGTAGACCTCGGGCGAGACGATCTTGCCGGTGATCCCCACCTGCTGGGTGGAAGGCCACCAGCCCGCGTCCACCGGGGGACGGGAAGCGCCCACCGCCCCGCCCAGCAGGCGGGCCAGCTCGCGCAGCTGCTCGAACCCCTCGGCCCCGCCCAGGCCGCGGCCGCCGGACACGATGACCTTGGCCTCCTCCAGGCGGATGTCCTCCCCTTCCTCCAGCACCTTCTCACCCAGGGAGAGGCGCGCAGAGGGAGCTTCCACTTCGACTGAGACCGTCTCTCCGGAGCGGGAGGCGTCGGGCGCGGCGGGGTCGCCGGCGCCCGGGCGCACCGTGGCCAGCGCGGGCGTCCCCTTGGAGACGTACACGGCCATGGCGTTGCCGCCGTAGATGGGCTTGGTGCAGGCCAGCGCGCCTGCCTTCATCTCCAGGGCTACGGCGTCGGTGGTCAGGCCGGCCTTGAGGGCGAAGGCCAGGCGCGGGCCCAGGTCCATCCCGGTGGTGGTGTGCCCCAGGAGCAGAGCCGCGGGCTCCGCCGCCTCGACTATCTTTACCAGCGCGGCCAGGTGCTGGTCAGGGTCGTAGGCGGCGAAAGCGTCGCCCTCGGCGGCGAAGACGGCGTCCGCGCCCGACGGCGAAGAGCGGCGCAGCCAGGCTCGCCGTATCGCCGGCCACCAGGGCCGCCTGCAGCTGCTTGCCCGAGGACGCGGCCAGTTTCGCGCCCAGGCCCAGCATCTCCAGGGTCACCTTGTCGAGGGCCCCTTCCGGAGTCACCTCCGCGACTACCAGTATTCCTTGCTTATCTGCCATACGATATCTCCTCCCTCATGCCTCGGTTTAGAACATTCTACTACGTTTCTGACGGTTAGTCAGCTATTTTTCGAGAAATATTTCCCGCTGAAAAAGGAGTGCTTGTATCGGGGGCGTTCTCAGTGGTCAGGGAGTCGGTCCCCACTGGGCGCCCCGGCGGTATACCGCCTCGCGTGTCGAACCATCATAATATAATAAGTCAACGGGGGGTGAAGTTAAAGATGGAGGTCGAGATGGGAAGGCGCGCGATGTTGTACCTGGCGTTGATAGTTGCCCTGATCCTTGGCCGTTACGGCGTGGGGCTGCGGGAACTCGAGCGGTTCGGGGAGCTCGGGAGGCGGCGGGGCTCTGCCCGACGGACCCCCGGACATCACCGGCAGCGTCGAGAGCATCACCGGGGACGCGCGCGACTTCTCCGACCCCGACGAGGTGGTCGGGGCCATCCTGGTCGAAGCGACACCGGGCGTCGCGTCAGCCTACGATCGCGCCTCCGTCTCCATCAACGGCAGGACGCGCATCTTCACCAGGGCCCCGGGGTCCGAGCCGGTCCCCGCCGACACCCTGGCCCTGGGGATAGGCAGGCAGGTGGAGGTGTGGTTCACCGGCCCGGTGGCGGAGTCCTACCCGGTCCAGGCCCTGGCGGACGTCATCTACGTGGTCGAGAAGGGAGAGGCCGCAGCCGACATCTTCCAGGTCAAGGACGCGAACACGGCCGAGTTGATGAGCATCCCGGGCGTGGTGGGCGTGGGCATCGGCGGCACGGCCGGGGAGATGCGCATCGTGGTCTACCTGGAGAACGGCTCCCCGAGCTGAAGGCGCGCATACCGGCGGAGCTGGGCGGCTACCCGGTGGTCACCGAGGTCACCGGGGCCATCACCCCGCAGTGACCGTCGGCCTCGATCAATCCACGACGTTAAAAGGGCGGGCCCGTGGGCCCGCCCTTTTTCGTTGTCGTGCGTATCAGCTGCCGGCCGGCGGGGGCGGCGGGGGCGGCGGAGGAGTCTGGCTCGGCGGCGGCGGGGGCGGGGTCTGGGCCGGCGGGGGCGGCGGGGGCGCGTAACCCTGCTGCGGCGGCGGGGCATAACCCTGCGGCGGCGGCGCGTAACCCTGCGGCGCTCCGTAGCCCGCGGGCTGAGCGTAAGCCACCGGCTCCCCGTTCCCGATGAGGTACATGAAGATCAGGCCGATGAGGGGGATGATGGTCAACAGGCCCATGTACCTCTCCTGGCCCATGCGCTCTGCCAGGTCCATGAAGGCTATGGTCACCATGACCATGGAACATACAGCTGCAGAAGAAGGCCGCCACTATCATGATGAGGTTGAAGGTCTGGTCCTTCCCGGCACACTCTCCAATTACCCAGTACTGGGCGATGGGCACCCAGGACAGCCAGGCCTTGTCGTAGTTCATCTTGACGGCGATGCGATAGACGGCATAGGAGTAGGCGACGTAGAAGGCGATGGCGACGGCGAAGTAGATGAGGAGAAGTATCGCCGCTGCTCCTCCCCCACTGTCAGAGGCGGCTAGAACACCAGAGTACACCGCGAGCGCTTCGAGCATCTGCATCACCCCTTCTAGTCCACGTCTGGATACCTGCCTAACGATACGAATATTATAACGGATTCCCAGCTCCCCCTGTTAAATAAATCTGTAAGCGGCCCGTCGTAAGTTGTATCATCATATTGAACAAGGCATATCTTAAGCGGCATCATCTGCAGTCTCTTTCCGGCAACACCCGCACTCCAGGAATCACACCGGAAAGGGGTCGAGATGAAAGCCATCACCTTCGAGTACAACATCCCGCAGTACCTGCTCACCGGCGCGCTGGTGGGCAGGTGGCCGAAGGTCCTGTTCACGCCGCTGGCCCCGGTGAAGCTGCGCGAGGTGCCCGAGCCGGCGCTGCCCGGGCCCGAGTGGGTGAAGGTGCGGCCGCGCATCTCCACCATCTGCGGGAGCGACATGGGCATCATCCTCTGCCACGAGAGCCTCACCCTGCAGCCCTTCGCCTCCTACCCCTTCGTCATCGGGCACGAGGTGTGCGGGGAGATAGCCGAGGCCGGCGAGGCGGTGGAGGGCTTCGCGGTGGGCGACCGGGTCACGGTGATGCCCATGCTCGGCTGCGGGCCGCGGGGCATCGACCCGCCCTGCCGCATGTGCGCGCAAGGGCCGTTTCCAGCTGTGCGAGAACTTCACAGCCGGCGCGCTGGAGCCGGGCACCATCACCGGGGCCACCGCGGGCTGCCCCGGCTTCATGAGCGAGATGGGGGTGGCCCACGCGCACCAGCTGTTCAAGGTGCCCGACGGGGTGGCCGACGAGAACGCCACCCTCTCCGACCCCCTCTCCACCTGCCTGCACATGGTCATCAACACTCCTTTGCGCGGCGACGAGACGGTGCTGGTCTTCGGCTGCGGGGCCATGGGCCTGTGCACCATCGCGGCCTTAAGGGCGCTCCAGCCCGGGCGTGCGCATCCTGGCGGCCGAGATCGACCCCTTCCACTCCGAGGTCGCCAGGGACATGGGGGCTGAGGAGGTCATCAAGCCGGGGGGCAAGGCCTTCTACAAGCGCCTGGCCGAGCTGACCGGCGCCAAGTTCTTCACTCCCCTGCTGGCCAAGCCGCTGCTCATCGGGGGCGTGGACGTGGTCTTCGACAGCGTGGGCTCCACCGACACCCTCGACGCGTCCCTGCGCGTCCTGGCCAACGGAGGTTTTTACAACCTGTTAGGAATCGGCAACCCCGGAAAGATCGACTGGACGCCGGTGTGGTTCAAGGAACTGACCATCCAGGGCGTCTACGGCTTCCAGCTGGACGACTGGCAGGGCGAGCGCCTGCACGACTTCGAGCTGGCCATGCGCCTCTTCGCCGAGGGCAAGGTCGACCTGAGCCGGCTGGTCACCCACCGTTTCACCCTGGACCAGTGGCAGCAGGCGCTGGAGGCGGCGGTCCACAAGGGGAAGCACCACGCGGTGAAGGTCGCCTTCATGGGGTCAGGTCCGACTGAATTCCTTCATATAATGGTAATTCAGAAGCTTGTCCGCTTTCCGAAATGGTGGAAATTCAAGATTAGCCTGACCCGATTATGGGTCGAGGCCGATGGAGTCGTGGGCCCAGGTGCGGTTGCCGCCGTACATGGCGCGTTCGCAGATGACCGGCCCGCCCGACGACTTGACCATGGTGGAGACGTCGTAGTCGATGACGTAGTCGTTGACCAGGAAGGTGTGGCGCGAGCCGGCGGCGATGGAGTAACCCTGCGGGCCGCTGACAGGTCCCGAGCCGGTCATGAAGGTCAGGTCCACGGTGACGGCGGAGGTGCCCGGGTTCTGCACCAGCACCCAGGTCTCGAAGTCGCCGCCGGTGCACCCCTCCGCCAGGTACCAGGTGCCGCCGGGAGTGGTGACCCCCACCGAGTCGTGGCCCCAGGTGCGGTTGCCGCCGTACATGGCGCGCTCGCAGATGACCCTCCCCCCGCCGGCCGTGACCATGGTGGAGACGTCCCAGTCGGTGACGTAGTCGTTGACCCGGAAGGTGTGGCGCGAGCCGGCGGCGATGGAGTAGTCCTGCGGGCCGTTGACCGGCCCCGAGCCGGTCATGAAGGTCAGGTCCACGGTGACGGCGGAGGTGCCCGGGTTCTGCACCAGCACCCAGGTCTCGAAGTCGCCGCCGGTGCACCCCTCCGCCAGGTACCACTTCTCACCCGGGGCGGTGACCCCGATGGAGTCGTGGGCCCAGGCGCGCGCGTTGCCGTACATGGCGCGCTCGCAGATGACCTCTCGCCCGCTGGCCGAGACCTTGGTGGAGACGTCCCAGTCGGTGACGTAGTCGTTGGCCTTGAAGGTGGTGCGCGACCCGGGAGCGATGGGATAGTCCTGCGGGCCTTCCTTGGGGCCGGTGGAGGTCATGAAGGTGAGGTCCACGGCGACCGGCGTAAGCCCCGGGTTCTGCACCAGCACGAAGGTCTCGAAGTCGCCGCCGGTGCACCCCTCCGCCAGGTACCATTTCTCACCCGGGACGGTGACCCCGATGGAGTCGTGGGCCCAGGTGCGCTCGCCGCCGTACATGGCGCGCTCGCAGATGACCGGCCCGCCCTCCGCCAGCACCATGGTGCTGACGTTGTAGGTGGTCACGTAGGCGTGGATGGGGAAGGTCATGCGGGTGGACGCCGGCACGGGCACGTCCTGCAGGGCCGGCGGGCTCACCGGGCCGTTCTCGGTCATCAGGGTCAGGTCCACGGTGACCTGCTCCGTCCCCGGGTTCTGCACCAGCACCCAGGTCTCCATGCCGCCGTCGGTAGAGCCCTCCGCCAGGTACCAGACGTACCCCTCAACCTCGAACCAGGAGCCGTTGCTCTCTCCCCGCGCCGTCCGCACCACCACCTCGCCGCTCACCGCGTCCTGCGGCACCAGGCAGGTGATGGAAGTGTCGCTCCAGGAGAGCACCTGCGCCTCCACCTCGTCCGCGAAGACCACCTGGGAAGCCCCCTGGGCCGCGTCGAAGTACTCTCCCTCGATGACCACCTGCGTGCCCGGCTTGCCTGCGGAAGCCCGGATAGCGGTGATAAAGGGGAAGGGTACGTCCGGCGGCGTGCCGCGCCAGATCTCGCATCCGTCCTCGAAGTTGAGGGTGCCCGCGTAGACCTGGCCGGACCTGGTGTAGAGCGCGCTCACCGCCTTGTTGCGTTCGCTGCCGAAGCCGTCCGGCGCCGCGTGGTACCAGTCGGTGCCGTTGAATGCGCGCAGGGAAGCCCTGGTGTAAAAGTCGTCCATACTCGTACCGGATACCCCGACCACCCCCATCATCAAGACGTCGGTCCCCGGGACCGACACGGAAGTGGAAGCGAAAGCGATGGCGTTGCTGGGGTCACCGAAGCCCCCGGTGACCTCTTCCTCAACCGGAGGCTGCCGTCGTAAGCGTAGACGGCACAGCCGTCCGAGTGCCAGGAGAGGTCCACGATGTCCATGTCGCCGGTGAATAGATAGTATTTGACGCTGGTGAAAGATCCCGCCGTTGGCGGTGCCCAGGAAGAGCGCGCCCCCGTATTCCTCCATCACCGTCAGGGCGGCGTTGCCCGCGCTCCCGAAGCCTCTCTCGTCGATGAGGCCCCAGTCGTTGTAGCCGTTCCGCTTGCGCAGTTCACAGCCCGCCCCCTCCACCGTCACGTCGATGGCATATCCACGTAACACTCGCGCCCACTAACAAGATGCTCACCCGGGCGGTCCCCGCGTAGAGCGCGCCCGCGTATTCCTTCATGGTGGTGATGCCGACATTCTGGGCGTCGCCGAACCCCGCGGCGGCGTCCCTGGTCCAGACGGCCCCGTCGAAGGACCAGACCTCGCCGCCGTTGCTCCAGATGTAGGGGGGGAAGACGGAATAGGTCACGTTGGTGGTGCCCACGTAGAGCATTCCCCCGCTCACTCTCCATGCACGACGCCATGATGTTGCCCGTGCTGCCGAACCCCGGCCCGGCCGAGGTGCCGCTACCGACCACCTTCGTCCAACCGGTGCCGTTGTAGCGCCATACCTCGCAGCCGTCCATATTGGCGGTGCCCGCGTAGAGGTATCCTCCGAAGTCCTCCAGGGAGGTGACAGCCGAGTTGTCGGCCGTCCCGAAACCGGGGGTGTTCACCAGGTTCCAGGAGGTGCCCACCAGTTTCCTGACCTCCGCCCCGGACTGGCCGGCCACCCCGCAGTAGAGGTCGCCCGAGAACTCCGCGAAGGGGGTGGCGGCCATGTCGGCGCCCCCCGCGCCGAAGCCGCCGACGGAGATCGGGGTCCACTAGCCCACGGCGCGGTATCCGGCGCCCAGGGCGTCCCCGGACCCCGGCCCGAGGGCCGGCAGGGCCAGGGCGGCCACCAGCAGGGCAACAGGTAGAACGGCCATGATCCTGAACCTGGGGGACATCTTGCACCTCCGCGTTTTGTCTGCCGGGAAGGCTTATTCCAGTATTTACCTTATTCTACCACGGCCGTGGGGCTCTCCGCCGCCTCTTCGCCACCCCGGCGCGGCGCTGCGCCTCCGCGCCCGCCCGGGATAAGGCGCTCCAGATCCGGTTTAACACTTATTTTACACCCGTTTCATCCCAGCTTAAACGCGCGCGACGACCAATAGATTAGAAGCAAATAACGGGAAGCTGATGAGGGGGACGAGCGAGATGTCCGCCAAGAAAAAGTAGGCGGAAGAGGCCGCCCGGGCCGGGCCGGAAAACGGGATTCATTTCTCGCGGGGATTGTACGAAAATAATATTATCGGCTAACGGCTCGGTCCAGCATAAGGAGGCGGATATGGGTATCTTCGATTGGCTCACGGCGGGTTCAAAGTTCACGAGGAACGGCCCTAACCCGGCTGACCTGGTCCTGGTGAACGGCAATGTTCTGACCTGTGAGAGCGTAGGCAGCCGGGCCGAGGCCTTCGCTGTAAAGGACGGCCGTTTCGTCTACGTCGGGGACGACGCAGGGATCGGCGATTTCATCGGTCCCTCCACCGAGGTAGTCGACGCGCGCGACCGCGTGGTCACGCCCGGTTTCATCGACAGCCACTGCCACATCCTCTGGGTGGGGTCGCTGGAGCCCCTGCTCTCCCAGGAGCACTACAACTGCAAGTCCTTCGACCAGATCAGGGAGGCGGTCCTGCGCACACGCTACCGCCAACTCCGGCCTGCCCTTCGTCTACTGCATGGGCTGGAACCACGACCTGGTGCCGGGGGGCGTGCCGCACAAGGACATCCTGGACGAGGTCATCAGCGACAAGCCGGTGATCCTCGTGGTCGAGCTGCGCCCACTGCGGTTGGGCCAACAGCGTCATGACCCGGCTGATGCGAGGAGCGCAACCCGCGGATGTTCGAACAGCTCCAGCCGGTGCGGGACGCAGCGCGGCGAGGCCCACCGGCGAATTCGAGACCTTCTGGTTCTTCGAGCCCTGCATACTTCTTCAGCGCCGGAAGAGATGGGCGGGGAGCTGGAGGAGAGAATGCTCCAGGGCATGTCCAACGCCATAGACCAGGCCCTCTCCTTCGGGGTCACCACCTACGACGACGTCATGGTGCACCGCTCGTTCATCCCCATGATCCTCAAGTTCAAGGAGCGGGGAGGCTTCGAACACTCCCGGGTAAGGGGCACCTTCTACATCAACCACCACATGCCCGGAGACATGCGGGAGCTGCGCTCCTTCCTGGTCGACTGGAAGGAGCTGGACCGGGAATCCGACGACCACCTCGTCCTGGGCAGATCGGTGAAGATGGGCACCGACGGCGTGTCCGCCAACCACACCGCCTACATGCTCGAGCCCTATTCCGACGTCCGGACTACCGGGGAGAGCCCAGCTGGAAGTTCGATGACTACCCGGCGGTGGTGGAGCTGGCCCACGGCATGGGCCTGCAGATACGCCACCGCACGCCTGCGGCGACGCGGCCATCCGGGATGCCGTGAACGGCTACGAGAGGTGGCGCCCGACGGGCGGGCAGCTGTCCATTCCCCACCGCGTGGACCATTGCGTCATCCCTACATCCGAAGACCAGGCCAGGATGGCGCGGCTGGGGATATCCGCGGCCATGCAGCCGGCGCACTTCTGGTTCACCGAGACAGTGAGCGGTGACAGGGCCCGGAGCGGATGGCGCGGGTGATGCCCTACCGTAGCCTGCGGGAGGCCGGTGTACGCGTCTCCTTCGGCAGCGACTGGTGCGCCGGCCCCATCAACCCCATGTACGGCCTGTTCCTGGCGGCCACCCGGCTCAACTTCCGGGGCAAGGCGGAGTGGGGCCCAAAGGAAAAGATAGACGTGGAGGAGGGCATCTACAACTGGACCCTCAGTTCCGCCGAGGGACCTCATGCTGGAGAAGGACCTCGGCTCCATCGAGGTGGGCAAGTTCGCCGACTTCGTGGTGTTCAACACCAACCCGCTCAAGCTCCCCACCACCTGGTTCATGCTCACCCACCAGCTGGACCTGGGCGGGATGGACGACTTCGTGGACCTGACCTACGTGGGCGGCAAGCGAGTCTTCGAGAAGTCGCGCAAATAGGCTGCTAGGGCTCGAGCACCTCGGC
>CAWFDJ010000030.1:0-22750 GCA_963814495.1 uncultured bacterium | reverse complement strand
ATCTCGTTCTCGGCGAATTCCCTGACGGCGCTGCGGAACATCTGTTTTTCATCATCGAGTTCGAACAACATGCTGCGTCACCTGCCTTTTCCCCTCCTGTGACTGATATTACGACTCTGGCTGGTCATCCATGGGGATTAACCAGTGGCATTATATAGTAAATATAGGCAAGAAAAAAAGGGGAGGGGCGATGCCCCTCCCCCGTTTCGGTACGGTGCCTATGCGGGCTCGAAGTGCATGAGCAGCATGGGGTGGTCGACCTTGTCGTCGGTGTAGGCCACCTTGACCGGCATGCCGGTCTTGATGACCGAGGTATCGCTCGCCGTAGTTGCGCAACTGGTGGGTGAAGAGCGTGTCGGCCCCGTCCATCTTGACGATGGCCAGCACGTAGGGTATCTCCACCTTCATGAAGGAGGGGACGAACTCCGATACCGAGAAGCTCTCCAGGGTGCCGGTGCCCGGCAGCTCTATCCACTCGCAGATGCTCATGCAGTCGGCGCAGAGCGGCCGCGGGATGCCCCAGACCTTGCCGCAGTTGGTGCACTTGGTGGTGACGAACTTCTTGTTGGCCAGCTCGATGAAGAACTTGGAGTACTTGCCGAGTACGTGCTTGTAGGTGAAGTCCATCTTCCACTCGATGCGCATTACTTCGCGGAAATCCTTCCAGGGGTCTCCGTCGGGATGAGCGAACGCCATGGGGTCCTCAGCGGTGTAGACCTCCATCAGGTTGTTGATCTGATCGAGTCCCATATCAGTCCCTCCTCTCGAATACGTTGATGGCACAGAAGGTGCCGGTGCCGCCGTGGGAGTCCATGCCGCCGCGCTTGGAGTTCAGCTCCACCTGGCGCTTGGGATGGGCTTCCTGGCGCAGCTGGCGCAGCACCTCGACGCCCTGCCCGATCCCCGTGGCGCCGACCGGATGGCCGAAGCCGATGAGCCCGCCGGAGGTGTTGGTGGGAAGCTCGCCGCCGACGTCGAACACGCCCTTCTCCATGAGCTTGCCGCTCTCGCCCGGCTTGCAGAAGCCCAGGTCCTCGTAGGTGACGAGTTCCACGCCGGAGTAAGCGTCGTGGACCTCGAAGCAGTCGAAGTCCTTCATGGGGTTCTTGATCGCCGGCCATCTTGTAGGCCTGCCTGCGCGCCGTCCTGCTTGCCGCGGAAGTGGAGTGATGCCCGGGTCGGGGAACGGGCGGTCGGCCATCCGCATGAAGTCGGTGCCGCAGCCGGTGCCGGTGAGCTCGATGGTGGGCTTCTTCTCCCAGGCGGTGCTGTGCTTCTTCGCCCAATCCTCGGTTGCGAACACCAGGCTGGCCGCCCCGTCGGAGAGCAGGCAGTTGTCCAGGAGCTTGTACGGGTAGGTGATCATCTTCGAGTTCATCACGTCATCGACGGTGATCTCCATCGGGTAGTGGGCCTTGGGGTTGTACATGGCGTTGCGATGGTTCTTGACGCTCACCAGTGGCGAACTGCTCTTCCTTGGTCCCGTACTTCTCCATGTGGGCGACCATCATCATGGCGTAGTAAGCGATGTAGAAACCTGCAACCTGCACTTCCCAGTCGGTGTCCGAGGCGAGCGCGATGAACTGCTGCGCCACGTCCGATGGGACACAGCGGCCCATGTTCTCGCTGCCGAACACGATCATCGAGTCGCAGAGGCCGGACTTTGATGTAGGCGTAAGCGTTGCGGATGGCAAGACCCCCCGTGCCGCCGCCGCCCTCGACGCGCACGTTCGGCTTGGGGCACATGCCGATGTTGTCATGGAAGATGGCCCCCGCCTTCAACTGCTTGTCGAAGTGGTCGCTGAAGTAGCTGGTGGTCGAGTGCTCGATGTCCTCGATCTTCGTGCCCGAGTCCTCGAGCGCCTCCAGCACCGCCTCGTTGATCCAGTCGCGCATGTTGCCGTCCACGCGCTCGGCGGCGAACTTGGAGATGCCGCCGCCTAGAACGAACACCCTCCTCTCCTTGTCCAGGATTTCCATACCTTTCCTCCCCTTCTCTTTCCTCGACGTTTACTTCGACTCCAAATGTGGTTCCGCGAAAGCATAATAAGATACGGCGATGGCGCGCAAGCCCTGTTCCTGCTCTTCCGGGAGCTGCTTGATTATCCTGGCCGGCACCCCGGCCACCAGGGAATGGGGCGGGACGTCCATCTTCTCCGGGACCACCGCGCCCGCGGCCACGATACTCCCGTGGCCATGCTCGGCGTCGTCCAGCACCACGGAGTTCATGCCCACGATGACGTTGTCCTCGATCACCGCGCCGTGCAGGATGACGCCATGCCCCACCGTGACGTAGCTACCCACGCTGACAGGGCCGTGCAGGACGCTGCAGTCCTGGATGCTGGTCTCCTCGCCCACGATGATCTCCCCCCTGTCGGCCCGCAGCACCGCGTTGAACCAGATGGTAGAACGCCTGCCCACCGAGACCGGGCCGATGAGCATGGCCCCGGGAGCGACGTAAGCGTCCTCCGCCACCGAGGGTTCCTTTTCCAGGTAAGGGATCTCCATGTTGCCGGGGCTCCTCCCGCATACAATATCCGACGCAAAATCGAAAACATTATACCACTGGCATCAAGGAGAGGGTAGAGTTCGTCAGGACACCGGGTTGGTTGTATAATAATTACAACCGGAAAAAAGAGAGGTAGGGAATGGCTCGCCTGTATTGTCCCGAATGCGACCGCGAAGAGGCTTCCGGGGCCAAGTTCTGCTCCAAGTGCGGGGGGAAACTCACCCCTTTCATGCGCGTGGTGATCATGCCTTTCGTGGAGAGCGGCCAGGACACGGGGGTAGACCCGGAATACCAGCCGCTGGTGGAGCAGGAAGGACCCCTCCCCCTCACCCACGGCATCGGGTGCCAGATGTTCATCTCCTCCGACATCGACAGCATCAAGCTGGTCTCGACCCAGCGTGAGCAATACTTCAACGCCACCAGCAAGATCCTGCCCGAACTGGTCAAGAGCGAACTGGACAAGATCGGGTACTACCAGGTCCCCGATACCGGCAGCGTCGACGCCATCGCGGAGGCGGCGGGCGACATGCCCACCGAGCTCTTCCTCCTCATCCAGCAGGAACTCGACCCGGATTTCCTCTTTCTGCCCGACGTGGACTATTTCTTCTTCCGCTACCCCCACCCCTACGGCAAGGACGAGGTAACCGCGTCCGGTTTCGCCTTCGTCCAGATCAGCGCCTTCCTCCTGGACAACCGGGAGAACAAGATCATGAGCCGGGGCACCGGGGCTTCGCTGGTCAAGTTCGAGCTGCCGCCGGACATGCAGGTGACGAGGAGTTCACCATCGAGGGCAGCCAGCAGCTGCAGGCCATGACCGAGGCGAGCCGGCTGGCGGTGCGGAAGCTCCTCGCCAACATGAAGATGATCTGATCCCCTCCTGTCGTTGCGAGGAACGCAGCGACGAAGCAACCTTGATTTTCTCAGCTTAAAGATCGCTTCGCTGCGCTCGCGACGACAGCTGCGTGATGAGTTCAGTCTTTCAGCTTGGTGACCGGCGCGTACTGTAGATGGAGCCGCTTGGGGCCGATCTGGGGGAACTCCACGGTTATCTCGGGGCCGCTCTCGGAGACCGTCACTTCCGTCACCCGCCCCTCCCCGAACTTGGTGTGCAGGACGCGGTCGCCGGCCTGGAAGGTCCCGGCCAGCTCTTCCGCCTGCTTGTATTCGCGCTTGACGGCGGCCTGGCGCACCTCCTCGGCCCCGACCTCCTGCAGGAGCCCGGGGGGGATGTCCCTGATATACGGGGACTCGCGGCAGAACTCCTCGCGGCCGTAGGTGTAGCGCATACTGGCCCGGGTCAGGTAGAGCAGGTCCTTGGCGCGGGTCAGCCCCACGTAGCAGAGGCGGCGCTCCTCGTCCTCCCGGCGCTCGAAGACCGAGCGGATGTGGGGGAAGACCCCCTCCTCCATGCCCACCATGAACACCACCGGGAACTCCAGGCCCTTGGCGTTGTGCAGGGTCATCAGGGTGACCGAGCCCTCCTCCTCGTGGTACTGGTCTATGTCGGAGAGGAGTGAGATCTGCTCGAGGAACCCCTCCAGGCCTTCCTCGGGATTGGCGGCCTGGTACTCCGCCGCCACCCGCTCGAACTCCTCCAGGTTCTCGACCCGCCCCTCGGCCTCGATAGTCTTCTCTTCGCGTAGTTCCTGCAGGTAGCCGCTCTTGACCTGGACGCGCCGCACCAGGTCGGTCAAGGTGTGTTCCTCCATGTCGTGGCCCAGTTCCGCGATGAGTTCGACGAAGGTCGTCATCTTCTTGCGGGCGGCCGGGCCCAGCTGCGGCACCTCTTCCGCCCGGCCCAGCGCCTCCAGGAGCGAGATGCCCTGCAGGGAAGCGTAGGCCTCCACGTGCCCCAGGGAGGTGTCGCCGATGCCGCGGCGCGGCACGTTGACGATGCGCCGCAGGCTCACCCCGTCTTCCGGGTTGATCAGCACCTTCAGGTAGGCCAGGATGTCCTTGACCTCGCGCCGCTCGTAGAAGCGGTAAGCCCCCGATGATCCTGTAGGGGAGGTTGAAGCGGAGCATGATCTCCTCGAAGATGCGCGACTGCGCGTTGACGCGGTAGAAAACGGCGATGTCGCGCAGGGAGTACCCGCCTTCCGAAGTGAGCTTGCCGATCTCCTCCACCAGGAAGAGGGCCTCCTCCATGCTGGTCTCGGCGCGGAAGTACTTGATGGGGGACCCCTCGGCCCGGTCGGTCCACAGTTTTTTGGGCTTGCGCCCCTCGATCCCCTTGACCACGCCGTGCGCCGCCTCCAGGATGACCTGGGTGGAGCGGTAATTGCGCTCCAGGCGGATGACCGTGGCGTCGGGGTAGTCCTTCTCGAAGTCGAGGATGTTGCGCAGGTCGGCCCCGCGCCACGAGTAGATGCTCTGGTCGTCGTCGCCCACCACGCAGAGGTTGCGCCGGCCGGCCGCCAGCAGGTTGACCCATCTGTACTGGACGCGGTTGGTGTCCTGGTACTCGTCGACGCTGATGTAGTGGAACTTCTCCTGGTATTCCTCCAGGATGACCGGGTACAGCTCCAGCAGGGCCAGGGCGTTGAGGAGGATGTCGTCGAAGTCCATGGCGTTGTTGCGGATGAGCGTCTCCTGGTAGATGCGGTAGACCTCCCCCACCGTCGAATCGAAGTCGTCGCGTCGTGTCCCTCTTGAAGTCCTCCCAGCTGACCATCTCGTTCTTGGCGGTGGAGATGCGCGAGCGCACCATGCGCGGCGGGTAGCGCTTGGTGTCCAGGCGGTTGTCCCGCATCAGCTGGTTGACCAGGCGCTTCTGGTCGTCTTCGTCGTAGATGACGAAGTTGCGCTGGTAAGAGAGGCGCTCCGCGTCCTTGCGCAGGATGCGCATGCAGGCGGCGTGGAAGGTGGAGGCCCACATGGCCCGGCTGTAGTTGCCCACCAGCTGCTGCAGGCGCCGGCGCATCTCCTCCGCCGCCTTGTTGGTGAAGGTGATGGCCAGCAGGTTGGGCGCGGGGACCTGCTCCTCCCGGACCAGCCAGGCCAGGCGGTGGGTGAGCACCCGGGTCTTGCCCGAGCCGGCGCCGGCCAGGATCAGCAGGGGGCCCTCCGTATGCAGGACCGCCTTGCGCTGCTCCGGGTTGAGGCCGTCCAGGATCTTGTCGTTGGTGGACATGTTACTCCTTACTCCTTATCACGCATCAGACTATTCTAGCGCATGGTGACGATAAGGGAGTTGCCGGCTTCCGTGGAAGTGAATTTGGGGCCTGACCCCAAATTTACTCATGAGGGGGTAGGTGCCGTGGCGGTGGGCGGCCTCGGTCATCCAGCGCAGGCGGTCCACCGAGATGTTGGGCAGGCTGTGGTCGGGGGCGAGGATGAAGCCGCCGCCCGGCCCCGCGTCCCGGATGGCGGAGCGTACCGCCTCCTCCACTTCCTCCCGGCTCCCCTCCACCAGCACGTAGGAGACATCGATGTTGCCGATGATGCAGACGCGGCCCCCCACCTTCCGTTTTACCTCCGCCAGGTCCACACCGGCGGTGGGCTCCAGGGGATGGATGGCGTCGAAGCCCCAGTCGCAGAAGTGCTCGAGCAAGGCCGTGGTGTTGCCGCAGGAGTGGAAGAGGGCCTTCATCCCCTGGGCGTGGGCCGTCTCGGCGATGCGCCGGTAGTGGTCGCCGAAGAACTCCTCGATGAGACGGGGGTTGAGCATGGGGCCGGAGCGGTAGGCCAGGTCGTCGGTGTGGACGAAGCCCGGCACCCCGGCGTCGGCCATGGCCTCGATGAGCATGCAGTGGAGGTCGGCGTAGAAGGAGATCATGCGGCGCAGGAACTCCTTCTCCTTGCGCATGGCCACCACGAAGCGCTCGAAGCCCAGGGGCTGCCAGGTGTTCTCGAAGAGGCCGTAATTGCCGAAGCCGAAGATGAACAGGCGGTCGCCGTACTCCCGCTGCACTTCCCGGAAGATGCGGTTGACCTTCTCCGGCAGGCGCAGGATGTCCCGCTTGGGCCAGGCCCGCCAGTCGTCGGGGCCCTTGATGAGACCCTCGCGGTAGATGGGGTTGACGAGGTTGCCCGCGGCGTCGGCCGAGACGTCGCAGAGGCGGCCGAAGATGTCCGTCATCACCTTGGAGCTTGCAAAACGCAGCACCGGGAAGCAGGTCAGCCAGGCGGCGTCGTAGCCCATCTTCACCGCGGCGGCGGCCCCCCGCTGGGTCAGCTGCTCCAGTTCCCTGTCGGTCAGGGGGGCGCTCGGCACGTGGGAGAAGAGCCAGTCGAACCAGGGGGCGAGGCGCTCGTCGGTGATCAGGCGGTGCAGCGGGTTGGGACCCTTGCCCAGGATGGCGTTGGAGACGGGGAACTCGTTCATCAGGTCGAAGACCGGCACGCGGTCGGGCTGGCGCAGTTCCAGGGCGGCCAGCACCCTGTCGTGTTGGGCGGCCATCCTTCCCACTCCCCCTACGAGGCCCAGCCGGAAAAGATGCGCACCGCCTCCACCGCGTCGCGTCCCAGGGCGTCCACCCCGTAGCGTTCGGCCAGTTCGGGGGTGGTGCAGGCGCCGCCGATGGCTATCTTGACGGAGTCTCGCAAGCCGGCCGACTTCAGGGCTTCCACCACCTCGCCGATGGACCCCACCATGGTGGTCAGGAGCACCGAGAGGCCGACGGCCGAGGCCGAGTTGGCGCGCACCGCCTCGGCCACCTTGTCGGCGGGAACGTCCGCCCCCAGGTCCACAACCTTGAAGCCGGCGCTGGAGAGCATGGTGCCCACCAGGTTCTTGCCGATGTCGTGGATGTCGCCCTTGACCGTGCAGATGACCACGGTTCCCCTGGCCCCGGTGTCTTCCGCCGAGAGATGGGGGCCCAGCACCTCCACTCCCTCCTTCATCTCCTCGCCCGCCAGCACCAGGTCGGCCAGGAAATACTCGCCCGCCTCGAAGCGCTCGCCCACCACCACCATGCCGGCGCTCATCGCCCCCAGCAGGTCGGGCGCCTTGACCCCCGCGTCGAGGGCTTCGGTCAGAAGCGGCGCGAGCTCGTCCAGCTCGAGGTCGGCCAGGGCTTGCTTTACGCGATCGAGGTGGTCCCCCATGACAGCCTCCTTTTCAACCACGCGGATGGTCTGTTACAGCTCAGTGTATCACAGGCGGGGCCGGGAGGGCCCTATTCCCACTCGATGGTGGCGGGCGGCTTGGAGGAGATGTCGAAGGCCACCCGGTTGACCCCCGGGACCTCGCTGATGATGCGGGACGAGATCCGTTCCAGCACCTCGTAGGGGAGGCGCGCCCAGTCGGCGGTCATGGCGTCCTCGCTGGTGACGGCGCGCAGCATGACGGGATAGGCGTAGGTGCGCTCGTCGCCCATCACCCCCACCGTCTTCAGGTCGGGGAGGATGGCGAAGGACTGCCAGATCTCCCGGTAGAGGCCGGCCCGCTTGATCTCCTCGATGACCACCGCGTCGGCCTCGCGCAATATCTCCAGCCGCTCCCCGGTGATCTCGCCGATGATGCGGATGGCCAGGCCCGGCCCGGGGAAGGGCTGCCGCCAGACGATCTCCTCCGGCAGGCCCAGTTCCTCGCCCACCCCCCGCACCTCGTCCTTGAAGAGCAGGCGCAGCGGCTCCACCAGGGTGAACTGCATGTCGTCGGGGAGGCCGCCCACGTTGTGGTGGGACTTGATGCGCGCCGCGTCCTTGGTGCCGCTCTCGATGATGTCGGGGTAAAGGGTGCCCTGCACCAGGAAGTCGGTGTCCTTCAGCTCCGAGGCCACCTCCTCGAAGACCCGGATGAACTCCTCGCCGATGGTCTTCCGCTTGACCTCGGGGTCGGTGACCCCCTCCAGGCGGCGCAGGAAGCGCTCCTGGGCCTTGACGTGGATGAGGTTGATCTTGAAGTGGCGCCGGAAGGTGTCCTCCACCTGCTCGGCCTCGCCCTTGCGCAGGAGGCCGTGGTCGACGAAGACGCAGGTGAGCTGGTCGCCCACCGCCTTGTGGACCAGCACCGCCGCGGTGGCCGAGTCGACCCCGCCGGAGAGGCCGCAGATGATCTTGTTGCCGCCCACCGTCTCCCGGACCTGCTCCATCGCCTGCTCGATGATGGAGACCATGGTCCAGGCGGGCAGGCAGTCACACGCGTCGTAGAGGAAGTGCTTCAATACGTCCATGCCGCTGGGGGTGTGCGATACCTCGGGATGGAACTGCACCCCGTAGAAGCCCCGCGCGGTATCCTCCATGGATGCCACGGGAGAACTGCCGGTGCGGGAGGTGACCTTGAAGCCGGCCGGGGCGCTCTGGACGCTGTCCCCGTGGCTCATCCACACGGTCTGGGACATGGGCAGCTCGGCCAGGAGCAGCCCGGGGTCGGTGACTTCCAGTTCGGTCTTGCCGTATTCGCGGATGTCGGTGTGGGAGACCTCCCCTCCCAGTTTCTCGGCCAGGAGCTGGTGGCCGTAGCAGATCCCCAGGATGGGGACGCCCAGTTCGAAGAGGGCCGGGTCGGGCTTGGGGGCCCCCGCCTGGTAGACGCTCATGGGGCCTCCCGAGAAGATGATCCCTTTGGGCTCCTTGGCCTTGACGGCTTCGGCGGAGATATCGTAGGGGACGATCTCCGAGTAGACCTTGCATTCGCGCACCCGCCGGGCGATGAGCTGGGCGTACTGGGCACCGAAATCGACTACCAGAACAGTGTCAAAAGACTGGTCCATTCCTGACCTTTCCCTCTCGGTGCTCGACGCCTACTTGATCATCCCCACGCCCTGCTGGTACTGGAGCTGCTTGCCCTCGGTGCGCAGGGCCGGCGCCAGCATGACCTCCGCCCGCTGGAAGTCCTTGATGTTCTCGTAACCGCAGGTGGCCATGGACATGCGCAGGGCCCCGAAGAGGTTGACGGTGCCGTCGTTCTCGTGGGCCGGCCCCACCAGTATCTCCTCCAGGGTCCAGCGCTGGTCGGTCTTGACCCGGGTGCCCCGGGGCAGTTCGGGGTGGAAGGTGGCCATGCCCCAGTGGTAGCCGAGGCCGGGCGCTTCCTTGGTGGAAGCGATGGGCGAGCCCAGCATCACCGCGTCCGCCCCGCAGGCGATGGCCTTGGAGATGTCCCCGCCGGTGCGCATGCCCCCGTCGGCGATGATATTCACGTACTTGCCCGTCTCCATGAGATGGCGCACCCGCGCCGCCGAGGTGTCGGCCAGGGCGGTGGCCTGGGGCACCCCGAGGCCCAGAACGCCCCGGGTGGTGCAGGCCGCGCCGGGCCCCACGCCCACCAGCACGCCCACCGCGCCGGTGCGCATCATGTGCAGGGCGGTGGAGTAGGAGGCGCACCCTCCCGCCACCACCGGGATGGGCAGCTCGGCGATGAACTTCTTCAGGTTGAGCGGCTCGGTCTTGGAGGAGACGTGCTCCGCGCTGATCACCGTCCCCTGGATGACCAGGATGTCCAGGCCCGCGTCCAGGGCGGTCTTGTAGTAAGCCTCCACGCGCTGGGGGGTGAGGGAGGCGACGGCCAGGACCCCTCCCGCCTTGATCTCGGCGATGCGGCGGGCGATGAGCTCCTCCTGCACCGGCTCCTGGTAGACCCGCTGGATGCCGCGGGTGGCCTCGGGGGGCGCCAGGGAGGCGATCTCCTGGAAGACCGGCCCGGGGTCGGCGTAACGCGTCTGCAGCCCCTCCAGGTTGAGCACCGCCAGGCCGCCGAGCTTGCCGATGGCGATGGCCATGTCCACATCCACCACCGCGTCCATGGCCGAGGCCATCAGGGGGAGCTCCAGGCGGTGCCCTCCCAGTTCCCAGCCGATATCGACGTCGTCGGTGTCGCGGGTACGCCGCGACGGGACGATGGCGATATCGTCCAAACCGTAGGCTCGCCGAGCCGTTTTCCCCAGACCTATCTCGACCTCCATATGCACCTCCGACTCCTTATAAAAGATGTATCACCGTGGTTCTGACTGATTTTACCTCCACTGACTGACATAAGTGGACTAGATATTAATACATAATTCCTTAAATCTCGAATCTTTCCTGCTCGCCGGGGCTGAAGCTTTGCGGGCCGAGGGACTATAATGATTTGTGTCGGGGTTTTCCAACGGGGAGGCGAAAGGAACCGTAGGTTGAGGCTGGCGCTGGTGAGCGACCTGCACGTGGACATCACCCAGAGGAACTGGGAGCTGGTGCCGCAGATAGCGGAACTGCTGAAGATAATCGACCCGGATGCCTTCCTCATCTGCGGCGACATCAGCCCGGAGATGGGGGACGTGGAGTACGCCCTGGACTGCTTCTCCTCCCTGCCCTGCGCCAAGCTGTTCGTCCCCGGCAACCAGGACATCTGGATCATGTCCAACTACCTGCAGGAAGAGGGGCGCGACTCCTACGAGAAGTACTACTTCCAGCTGCCCCAGCTGTGCAAGCGCAACGGGTTCGTGCCGCTGTGGATGGAGCCGCAGATAATCCAGGGCATCGGCTTCGCCGGGTCCATCGGCTGGTACGACTTCTCCTTCCGCGACACCGAGTCCTCCCAGGAGCTCCCCGAAGCCACCCGGGAACTGCAGAACGACATCTGGAGCGACCTGCGCTGGGCCTGCTGGAACGACGTCAGCAGCCTGGTGGACGAGGAGCCCGGCCCTTTCCGCCGCTCCGACGTGGAGGTGGCGCGGGACTTCCTGGCCCGCCTGGACAGCGACCTGGAGATGCTCGGCCAGGCCGCTGAGGTGCGGGAGATAGTGGTGGCCATGCATCACCCCCCCTTCGCCGCCCTCATCAACGGAGCGCCCGGGGACGAGAGCGCCTACGGTTCCTTCATGGGCTCGGAGGAGATGGGAAGGATGCTGTTGCGTCACACCAAGCTGAGCACGGTGCTCTGCGGCCACCTGCACGAGAAGCGGGACATCATGGTGGAGCACCTGCGGGTGATCTGTTCGCCGGTGGGCTACCTCTCCCGCGACCCGCGCAAGGACATGGCCATAGCCGAAGAGGCCCTCACCATCCTCTACTTCATGGGAGGGGAGGACCTGCTGTTCCTGTGATATCCGGTTCTGGTCAGTGTACAGGTGAGACCGAAGACGAAAGGCGGATGACTCATGAGAGCTCGAACCAGGTTGTTGTCGGTAACGGCGGCCGCGCTGTTCCTGCTGCTGGCGGTGGCGGCCCTGGTGCTGCTGGCGCAGCCGGAACAGGCCCACGCCGCCACCTTCACGGTCACCAACACCAGCGATTCCGGCGCGGGCAGCTTCAGGCAGGCGATCTCCGACGTCAACGGCGCCGGGGTGGGCCCGCACTCCATCGTCTTCAACGTCCCGGGCGGGGGCCTCAAGACCATCACGGTCTCCACGCCCCTTCCCTCCCTCCTCCGGCAGGTGACCATCGACGGCACCAGCCAGCCCGGGACGTCGGGCATCGGCATCCAGCTCAACGGCAACGGGCTGGCATTCGGAAGCGGGTCGGACGGCAGCGTGGTCAAGGGCCTGGCCATCTACAACTGCAGCTACGCGGGAATCTCCGTCAGCGGGGCCAGCAACCTCCATATCAGCGGGAACCACATCGGCACCGACGCCGCCGGTAACACGGCGCTGGCCAACTCCGGAGCGGGCATCAACATCGGGGGAGGCGCCAACAACACCCTCATCGGGGGGGCCACCGCGGCCGAGCGCAACGTCATCTCCGCCAACACCGGTGGGGGCGTCTACGCCAACAGCGCCGGAGTCGTCACCATCATCGGCAACTACATCGGGACCAACGCGTCGGGGAACGCGCCGCTGGGCAACACCGGCCTGGGAGGCATCATCCTGTGGGGCGGCGGCAGCAGCAGCGTCATCGGGGGGACCACCGCGGCCGAGCGCAACGTCATCTCCGCCAACGACGGGCCCGGGATCTTCCTCGCTGACTGCGTCGGCGTCCACATCATGGGCAACTACATCGGGACGGACGTGGACGGAGAGGACGAACTCGACAACAATTCGGGAATATCGTGCTATGACGGCGCCGACAATACCATCATCGGCGGCTCGGCCGCCGGGGGCAACCTCATCCGCTACAGCGGCACCGGCATACCCGGGAACGGCGTGGAGATATCCGGCGCCTCCGGGTGTGAGGTGAGCTACAACACCATCACCGACAACAAGGGGGTCGGCGTGTACGTGTACGGGAACGACACGGACTACCTGGCCTACCGCAACAAGATCAGCCGCAACTCCATCTATGCCAACGGCAACCTGGGCATCCAGCTGATGGAGGCCGCCAACCACGGCTACGCCGCCCCGGTCTTCTCCAGCTCCTCATACACCTTCAACGCGGGGTCAGCGGTGGTCTCCGGCACCGCCCCGGCCAGCGCCGAGGTGGAGATCTTCAAGACCGGCCCCGCCCCCGACCCCGGCGGCAGCGGGGAGGGCCTCACCTACCTCACCACCACCACGGCCACGGCGGGAGGGGCGTTCTCCACCACCATCAACGGGATGTCGCGGGGCGACAGCATCTCGGCCGTGGCCATCTGCCCTGTCGGCGACCCCAACGCCGGGCGACACCAGCCCGTTCTCGGCCAACGCGCGCGTGGGGGCCCACTTCTTCTTCGCGGAAGGCTACACCGGGGCGGGCTTCCAGGAGTACCTGTGCCTGGGCCAGCCGGAAGCCTCGCCCCTGACCGTCAAGGTGACCTTCCTCTACCCCGACGGCAGCACCACCTCGCAGGACTACACGGTCCAGGCCAACTCGCGCTTCACGGTGGACGTCAACGCCACGGTGGGGGCCGACAAGGAGGTCTCCATCATGTGCGAGGCCGACACCCCCTTCATCGCCGAGCGGCCCATGTACTTCCAGTACTTCGGGGGCACCGCCTTCTGGACGGGAGGGCACGACGCGGTGGGCGCCGCGGACGCCTCGGTGGACTGGTACTTCGCGGAAGGGTACACCGGCCCCGGCTTCGACGAGTGGGTCTGCGTCCTCAACCCCGGGAACGAGGCCGCCGAGCTGGACTTCCACTTCCAGACCCAGGAGGCCGGGGAGATCGTGCGCGAAGGCTACGTGGTGCCGGCCCGCTCCCGCGCCTCCTTCAAGGCCAACACCCTGCTGGGAGGGGCCTACCAGACCTCCCTGAGCTCCACTCCGACCAGCCGGTGGTGGCCGAGCGTCCCATGTACTTCGACTACTCGGGCACCGGGGGCTGGGGCTGGACGGGAGGCCACTGCGTCATGGGGACCCCTTCCCTCGACTACCAGTTCTACTTCGCCGAGGGCACCACCATCCCCGGCTTCGAGGAGTGGCTGACCCTGCAGAACCCCAACGCCACCGAGATAACCATCAGCGCCGCCTACCTGCTGAGGTCGAGCACCCCCGTCATCACCACCCACACCGTTCTGGCCGGCAGCCGCTCGACCATCTACGTGCCGAACGTGGTGGGGATGGACCAGGACGTCTCCATCTACCTGAGCTGCTCCTACCAGTTCCTGGCCGAGCGGCCCATGTACTTCTCCTACTCCGGCATGGGGGGCTGGGGCTGGACGGGAGGCCACTGCGTCATCGGCGCGGGGGCGCCGGAGACCGAGTGGTTCTTCGCGGAGGGCTACACCGGGCCGGGCTTCGAGGAGTGGCTGTGCATCCAGAACCCCGGGGCGACCGACGCCCACCTCACCATAACCTACTACCCCGAGGGAGGCGCGCCCATCACCAGGACGCACACCGTGACCCGCGGCACGCGTTACACCGTCTACGTCAACGACGACGCGGGGGCGGGCCTGAACATCTGCACCAAGGTGGAGTCCGACCAGCCCGTCATCGTGGAGCGGCCCATGTACTTCAACTTCTGGGGCATCTGGGACGGGGGCCACGACGTGGTCGGCTACACCCCCTGAGATGGGGTCAGGTCTCTACTTGTGAATTTCCATCCAGTAATGGTAATTCGAAGCAAGTCCCGTAACTGGTAAATTCTGGTTGGGAATTCAAAAGTAGAGACCTGACCCCATCATCAGTAGCGGATGCTCTTGCCGTAAGTGGCAGCGCAGCTCCGTCTTGAGCACCTTCATGGCGGCGTTGCGCGGCAGGGCTTCGACGAAGTCCACGCGCCGGGGCTTCTTGTAGCTGGCCAGGTTGTCGGCGCACCAGGCGATGACCTCGTCGGCGGTGAGCTCCTCGCCGGGCTTGGCCACCACCACCGCCATCACCGACTCGCCCCACTCCTCGTCGAAGACGCCGATGACCGCCACCTCAAGGATCGTCGGGGTGCAGGTACAGCACCTCCTCGATCTCGGCCGGGTAGATGTTCTCCCCCCCGCTGACGATCATGTCCTTCTTGCGGTCCACCACGTAGTAGAAGCCCTCCTCGTCCTGGCGCACCATGTCGCCGGAGTGGAACCAGCCGCCGCGCAGCGTCTCCGCGGTGGCCTCGGGGTTGCGGTAGTATTCCTTCATCACCGTGGGGCCGCGGTAGATTATCTCCCCCACCTCGCCCCGGGGCACGTCGTGGTCGTCCTCGTCCACCACCCTTATCTCCACGTTGTAGACGGCCTGTGCCCACCGAGGCGGTCTTGCGCTCCGCGTCGGCCGGCTTGAGCATGCAGGTGACCGGGCTCATCTCGGTCTGGCCGAAGACGTCGAAGAGGTTGACGTTGGGGAAGGCGGCGTTGATCTGCCGGCGGGTCTCGGTGGGCAGGATGGCCGCCCCCGAGATGTAGATGCGCAGCGAGGAAGTGTCGTAGGCGCTCACGTCCACCGAGTTGAGCAGGAAGGTGGACATCACCGGGGGCAGGAAGGTGCTGGTCAGCTTGAAGTCCTGGATCTGCCGCATGATCTTCTCGGGCTCGAAGAACCTCAGGATGTGCATGGCGCCGGCCTGGTAGATGGTGACCAGGCACAGGGCCAGGGCGGCCTCGTGGAAGAGGGGGCCCACGAACTGCACCCGCTCCTGCTCGATCTCGTCCAGCACGGTGAGGATCACGAACAGGCAGTTGAGCACGTTCATCATCTGGTTCTTGTGGGTGAGCACCGCTCCCTTGGGCCGGCCGGTGGTGCCGGAGGTGTACATGATGAAGGCGGGGTCGTCGTCGTAGACGGGCACGGCGGGCGGGCCGTCCTTCCCCGAAGCCAGGAAGTCCTCGTAGGGCTCCGCCCACTCCGGCACGCCCGCCCCCACGCAGACGAAGCGCATGCCCGGGACCTCGGCCCGGATCTCCTCGAGCACGGCCATGAACTCGTCCCCGAAGAAGGTGACGCGGGACTCCGAGTCGGTCAGCTGGTAGAGGATCTCCTGCCCCTTGAGGCGGAAGTTGAGCGGCACGTTGACAGCGCCCGCCTTGCAGGCGGCGAAGACCACCTCCACCATCTCCGAGCAGTTGAAGAAGAGCAGCGCCACCTTGCCGTCCTTCTCCACCCCGCGCGCCGCCAGGGCGTTGGCCAGCCTGTCGGTACGCCTGTCGAAGTCGCCGTAGGTGTAGGTGCGCCCCTCGAAGACCAGGGCCTCGCGGTCCGGGTAGGTGCGCGCCTGGCGGGAGAGCAGCTCCCCCAGGGCCAGCTGGCGCTGGTTGACGTAGTCCGCCGCGTTGAGATCGATCTCCATGCCTTTCCTCCTTATGGGCCCCTGGAGTAAAAGGTGCGGCGAAGTGGCGTCGATGATTGCCGGGATGAACTGACGCTACTGATTATACGCCGGCCGCGGGCTCCAGGGGAGAACCGGTTATAATGAAAGGCATGGCTAAGAGAGAGATCGCCGGAGTCACGGTCTATGGGGTGACGGACGTAGCCCAGGAGGTGGGCGTCACCCCCGCTACCGTCCGCCAATGGATAAGGGATGGGAAGCTGTTGGCCCGCAAGGTAGGGCGGGAATGGCTCATCACGGAGGACGCCGTAAGGATCTTCATAACCGGTGTGGAACCGGTGGGGCCGGAGGAGCAAGAGGGGCCTGTAGGTTTTCAACCGGGAAAAGTGGACAGGAAGAAACCCCCGAAGGAAGAGGTCCCGACGGAGCCTCCCATCATGATACCTAAACCACCACGAGGGGACACCGTCACCAGCTGAATGGTGAAGGTCAGGGATCACATGACGGCCGCGGGCCCCGGGGGAACCGGCGTCTTGCGGCGCAGGCGCAGGGCGGTGCCGGCGATGAGGGCCAGCTCGCCCGCGGCGAAGAGGTAGAAGCCGGCCTGCGGGCGCACCGACTTGATGGAGTCCATGATGGCCTGCCTGGTCATCTCGGCCAGCTTGGGCCCGACGATGGGGATCATCCGCACCAGCCCCAGCAGCGCGTCGACGAACCCCAGGATATCGTAGGCCTGGTCGATCAGGGCGTAGAGGTAAAAAGCGAAACATCCCGCCAGGGCCAGGCAGAAGAACCAGCCCGACCAGGCCACCGGCCTCCTCCAGGGGATGGACACCAGGCAGACCAGCAGCAGCCCGATGATGACCCACGCCAGGGCCTGGTTCTCCAGGACCTTGAAGTCGTAGTTCTGGTCGACCCAGGTCATCCCCAGGATGGGGTCCCGGAACTCCACCTCGACGGTTATCCAGTTCAATCCCAGCGTGGAGACGAGCATGGCCACGACGGCGGTGAAGGACACGTACTCCCCCCACCTCCAGTCCCGGGGGCGCAGGAAGAGCCCGCGCGGCGCGGGGGCCGGCATTTCAGGCACCGGGGGCGGCGTCTACCGGCATCTCAAGCACCGCGGGCCGTATCGAACATCGCCGCGACGTTCTCCAGGGGTGTCAGCGGGGTCACCTCGCACCCGGCGGAGAGGATGAAGTTGCGGTAACCGGACATGTCCCGCAGCAGCCGCCGGACCTTGTCCCGCACGTCCACCGGGCTGCTCAGCTCGAGCCTCCGGACGTCCAGGTTCCCCATCATGATGAGGTTGAGGGGCAGCAGCTTCGCCGCCTTCACCAGGTCCACCGGGCTGTCGAAGCTCACGCACTCCACCCCCAGGGGACATGAGGTGCTCGAGCAGGTGCCGGCTGTCCCCGCAGAGGTGCAGGGCGGGGGAGGCGCCGGCTGAGCGGATGATGCCGGAGAGGCCTTGCAGAAACGGCTGGCAGATCGTCTCAAAATATGAGGGCGCAAGCATGGACAACTGCGGCTCCACCAGCATCACCAGGTCCGCCTGCTGCGCCAGGGCCCCCATGTAGCCGCCCAGCAGGCGGGTGGCGAACTCCATGATGCCGGCCGAGGCACTCCTCGCCGGAGGCCGCCCAAAGGAGCATCTCTTCCGCCCCGAAGAGCTGCCCGGCCAGGTGGAAGGGCCCGGAGGCGAAGGCGGCCACCGGGGCGTCGAGATTCGAACGCATCTCCGCCGCCAGGTCCAGCTGGAAGAGCATCGAGGGGTGCTCCTCCGGGTCGATGTCCGCGATCTCGTCCAGCTGCTCGAGGCGCGTACTCGGCTTCCCGCGCCGATATGCCGCGGCCGCATGAAGTCTTCCCCCAGGAGGTCTCGCGGACGGTCTCCACCCGGCCGACAGGTCCATCATCGGGAAGACGATGTCGGGGGAGAAACGCTCCTGCAGGGCCTCGAGGGCGCGCAGCTGTACCTGCCTCGCCCCCCGCGCCGCCACCGGGTCCACGCCGAGCAGGGACGCGCCCAGCGGCGCCAGCATGGGCGCCACCAGCCTGGTCCCTCGGCTCACCACCATGTCGTACAGGTTCATAGCTTCTCCGCCTCCATGGCCTGCCGGGCCTTGCCCTTGGCCTCCTCCACCAGCGTCAGCACGCTGCGGTCCGGCCCGACGTAATCCTCCGCCACCATCGCCCGGGCGTACAGGTCGCGAGCCTGGTCCAGCAACTCGCGCGCGTCGGAGAGGTCGGTGCCGGGCGTGGCCCCCTGCAGGAGTATCTCGGCCGAATCGATGGCCTCCTTGGCCTGGGCCTTCGCCTCATCCAGGGACGGCTGGGCCTCCTCCTGCTTATCCCCGCAGGAGACCGCGAAGACCAGCAGCAACGCCAGCGTCAAGGCCAGGAGCGTTCCGGAACACGTCTTGTTCATGCCATAGATTATACACCAGGGGATGCCTGGGGCAGGGGGTGCTTCAGACGCGGTCGCGCAGGACGTCGAAGGGCTGGTCCCCGTAGACGAAACGGTCCAGGTCCTCGCCGTTGTAGAGCTTCTCCACGATGCGCCGGATCCTGCCGCTGATGCGGTCGATGTCCAGCTTGGTGGGCTCGTCGTCGTAGATGGGCCCGAGGTCCAGCGGCTTGCCGATGCGCACCCGCACGTGCCGGTAGGAGACGAAGGCCATCCCCTCGGAAGCCTTCTCGTGGGGGAAGAACGGCGCCACCACGAAGCCGGGCAGGCGCGGCAGCTTCCGCTCCTCCTGCGCCGCCACCGCCGCCGGGATGATGGGCACCCGGGCCTCCCAGGCCAGGCGGACGAAGCCCGTCTTGAACTCGGAGATCTTCTTCACGCGGTCCGGGTTGACGAAGGACTCCACCCCCTCGGGGAAGATGGCCACCACTTCCCCTTCCTTCAGCAACTCCAGCGCCTGGTTCATGCCCTGGGAGGAGGAGTTGCCCCCGCTGATGGAGATGGGGAAGGCCCCCGCCCAGCTGTAGAGCTGGGCCGAGCCGGGTATCTTGAAGGAATAAGAGGCCGCGGCGAAGTTGACGAACCTCTCGACCTCCCAGGCCAGCATGGCCGGGTCGAGCAGGGAGCGGTGGTTGCAGACGATAAGGGCGCCCCCCTGCTCGGGCACGTTCTCCATGCCCTCCCCCTTCACCCTGAAGTGCCAGCTCAGGTAGGGGCCGGCGAAGAGGCGCATCGATTCGTAGAACAGCTTGTTCTTCAGTTCCATGCCATCACCCCGATTCCATCTGATATTTCGACAACCGTCCCTCTATCCTTTACCATTATCCTATGCCTATGTTCATCTGCCAGAGCTGTAAGAAACGCCCGGCCACCATGCTGTCCAAGGTTCTGGTGGACGGGGAACAGCGCACCCTGCGCCTTTGCGGCCTCTGCGCCCACCGCTTCTCCATGAAGCAGTCGTGGCTGCAGAACCCCTACGGGGGAGCGCCGCCGGCGGAGGGGGTGGTGGTGACCGGGGACCTCGGCCAGCCGGTGCCCCCCGGCACCGAATCGCTGGTCTTCACCTCCATCACCCAGCGCGGGCAGTGGGTGATGGAGTGGGCGGAGCGGGAGTCCACCAACTTCGGCATGGGCTCCATCGCCTCCACCGCGGTGCTCGTGGGCCTGCTCACCGAGGAGAAGGCGGCCTCCTTCGAGATCATGAGCGAGATGGGGGTGGACCTGGACACCGCCTTCATGGCCCTGAACGAAGCCTTGAGCAAGAAGGTGGAGAGAAGCGGCGCGAACCCCCTGGACACCCGCTCCCTGCTGCGCCGGGCGCAGGACATCGCCGCCTCCTTCCAGGACCCCCTGGTGGAGCCGGAGCACATCATGCTCTCCCTGCTCGACCACCGCAAGACCCTGGCGGTGGAGATACTGCTGCGCCTGGGGGTCAACGTCAAGGAGCTGCGGGCCCGCCTCCTCTACTACCTGGAATGCCAGCGCATCGAGCGGGGCCCGGTCACCGCCCAGCCGGTGTTCCAGCACAACGGCTCGGTGCAGGAGGCCCTCAAGCAGCCGGGTGACAGCGGCCTGCTCCAGTTCTTCGGCCGCGACCTCATCCTGGAAGCCCGCCAGGACCCGCTGGAGGTGGCGGCCGGGCGGGAGGAGCTGCTGGAGCGGATGACCAGCGTGCTCTGCCTGCACCGCCGCAACAACCCGTTGCTGGTGGGAGAGGCCGGCGTGGGCAAGGCGTTCATCGTGGAAGCCCTGGCCCAGCGGGTGGTACGCGGCGAGGTGCCGCAGATACTCAAGGGCGTGCGCATAGCCGAGCTGGACGCGGTGGCCCTGGCCGCCGGCGCCTCCGTCCAGGGCGAGCTGGAACAGCGCATCCTGCGGCTGGTCAACGAGATGACCTCCCACGTCGAGGGCTTCATCCTCTACATACCTTACGTCCACACCATGCTGGGGGAGGAGGCCCGGGCCTCCGGTGTCAGCATCTCCAGCCTGCTCCAGCCCATCCTGGACCACCCGCGCATCTGGTGCATCGCCGCCACCACCTTCAAGCATTTCGAGAACCTCATCGCCCCGGATGAGAACCTCTCCTCCTTCTTCCAGAAGATAGTGGTGGACGAGCTGGCCCCGGAGCACACCGTCAGCCTGCTCACGGCCTTGCGGCCCCGCTACGAGAAGTTCCACCGGGTGAAGATAAGCGACGAGGCGGTGGAGGCGGCGGTGGGGCTCTCCGACCGCTACCTCACCGACTCTGCCTGCCGGAAAAGGCCATCGACCTGCTCGACGAGGCGGCGGCACGCCAGTCCATGGCCGCGGGCGAGGGAGAAGAGGTCGACGAGGTCTCGGCGGAGCAGGTGGCCGAGGTGATCACCATCGCCACCGGCATCCCCGTCTCCCGGCTGCTCAAGGAGGAGTCGGAGCGCCTCCTGCACATGGAGGAGGAAATCGCCCGGCGGGTGGTGGGCCAGGAGCAGGCCATCCGGGTGGTGGCCGAAACCATCAAGCGCTCCCGTTCCGGGCTGGCCGACCAGAAACGCCCCGTGGGTTCGTTCTTCTTCCTCGGGCCCACCGGCGTGGGCAAGACCGAGGTGGCCCGCTCCCTGGCGGCGTTCCTCTTCGGGGACGAGAAGGCCATGGTCCGGCTGGACATGTCCGAGTTCTCCGAGAAGCACTCGGTGTCGAGGCTCATCGGCTCGCCTCCCGGCTACGTCGGTTACGAGGAGGGCGGGCAGCTGACCTCGGCCGTGGAGCACCGACCCTACTCGGTGGTGCTGCTGGACGAGATAGAGAAGGCGCACCCGGCCATCTACAACCTCCTGCTGCAACTGCTGGACGAGGGGCGCCTGACCGACAGCCGCGGCAAGACCGTCAACTTCCGCAATACCATCATCGTCATGACCTCCAACATAGCCTCGGAGGTCATCGGCCGGCTGCAGGCCGAGGCCCCGGTCGGCCCCGCCGGGGACGCGGAGCTGGGCAACATGGTCATGGACGAGCTGAAGGACCACTTCCCCATCGAGTTCATCAACCGCATCGACGAAGTAGTGGTCTTCGACCCCCTGAGCCCCGAGCAGATCGAACGCATCGTCGAGCTGAAGATCGCCTACGTCCGCGAAGGCCTGGAGCGCAAGGGCATCGGCCTGCGGCTGGACGAGCCGGCCCGCAAGCTGCTGGCGGAGCACGGTTACAGCCGGGATTTCGGGGCGCGCTTCCTGCTGCGCACCATCCAGAAGGAACTGGCCAACCCCCTCTCCGACCTCATCCTGAAGGGCGAGGCCGACCGGGGGCAGACGGTGGAAGTGAGCGCGTCCGGCGACGTCTTCAGCTTCCGGGTCACCTGTAAAGAACCCTCTTGACCTGACGGATGTCAGGCCCGGGCCTGACGCCGCTTGAACTCCTCCACCGCGTCGTAGTTGGTGAGGAAGACGTTCTCCTCGCCCACCAGGTCCACCACCCCGTCGCGGCGCATGAAGGCGAGCACCGGGGCGTGCACGCGGGCCAGCATCACCTCGACGCCGTCGCACTCGAGGAACTCGCGCAACTCCGTGAACACGTCCGTCGCCGTGGTATCCATGTCGTACATCATCTCGCAGTCGACGACGAGGGTCTCCACGGGCGGGTCCGCCCCTTCCACCAGGCGCCGGACCTCGTCGGCGAAGGCCTCCGCGTTGGAGAAGAGGAAGGGGGCGTCGAAGCGGAAGATGAGCAGGCCGGGCGCGGCGGGCGCGAAGCCGGCGTGGGTACGCGGGTCCGCGAAACGGATGCCGCTCTCATCCACCCCCAGCACGGCCGAGTGCGGGGTGCTGGCGTGGGTGACGAAGGCGATGAGGGACAGCACCACCCCGATGACTATCCCCTCCATCACCCCGAAGATGAGCACGCCCATGAGCGCCGCCAGGGCGAAGGCGAAGTCCTCGCGCTTGGCCCTCCGCAGCCGCGTGAACATCTTCAGGTCGACCAGGTGGCTGACGGAAAAGATGACGATGGCCCCCAGCGCCGCCAGGGGCAGGTTCTTGAAGAGCGCCGTGAGGAACAGCAGGGTCGCCAGGACCAGGGCCGAGTTGACCATCATCACCAGCGGGGTCTCCCCGCCCACCTCCTCGTTGGTGGCCGTGCGAGACAGGCTGGCCTGCGCCACGAAGCCCTGGAAGAGGCCCGCCCCCAGGTTGGACGCCCCCATGGCGATCATCTCCTGGTCGGGGTCGATCTCCCGGCGGTGCCGGGTGGCGCAGGTCTTGGCGATGGAGTAGGAGCTGGAGTAGGCCACCATGATGAAGCCCAGGCACCCCGGCAGCATGCTCACCAGGTCATG
>CAWFDJ010000029.1:0-60771 GCA_963814495.1 uncultured bacterium | reverse complement strand
GCCGAAACAGATGCCCCCCCTGAAGCTGATGTGATTTGCGAACTTCGCATGGCTGCTTCTGGACATCAGAACCTCCTAAAACGAACATCAACGTCTGTTTTCGACTGTACCTACAGGAAAATGTTAGCAAATTCCGGGGATCACCACCTTTATTTATTCCGTTTGGTCTATTGTCGGCAATCCGGGGCTCCGTCGGTCCCGGGGTCTACACCCCGGGCTACAGCGCATGTTCTTGCGGTATGATGGCCGCATGGACCTGGGCGAGTGGCGAGAGGCGGAATTCCTGGCCCGTCCCAACCGCTTCCTGGCGGAAGTGAGGGTGGGGCGCCGGAAGGAGCACGCCCACGTGCCCGACCCGGGCAGGCTGACCGAGCTGCTTATCCCCGGCGCCAGGGTCAGGCTGCGCCCCGCCCCGCCGGGAAAGCGCCGCACCGCCTGGACCATGATCGGCGTGGAGTGCGAACTTGGCTGGGTCAACGTCGACTCCCGCCTGCCCAACCTCCTCTTCGCCGAAGCCCTGCGCGAAGGGAGCCTCGAGGAGTTCCGGGACGTTCATGCCTGGCGGGCCGAGTACCGCTACGGACGCAGCGTGCTCGACTTCTACCTGGAGACCGAGCCGCCCTGCCTGGTGGAGGTGAAGGGGTGCACGCTGGTGGTCGAGGGCGAGGCCCTCTTTCCCGACGCCCCCACCGCACGGGGGACCCGCCACCTGGAGGAGCTTACCCGGGCGAAGCGGGAGGGGTACCGCTCCTGCCTGGTGATGGCGGTGAAATACCCCGCGGGACGGGTGTTCCGCCCCAACCGCGCCACCGACCCCGCCTTCGCCGACGCGCTGGAAAGGGCCGTCGCGGCCGGGGTAGAGGTGCTGCCCTACCTGGCCCCCTGGCGGGGGAGGGAGATGAGGCTGGAGAAGCGCCTGGCCTTTGAGCAGGGTAAACCTCGACGATTCCCGCAAAACCGTGCCGAGGACTTATAATATTGCATAAGCCTTGAGAATCACGCGAGACGAAGAGAGGGGGCCGCATGAAGACGGTTGGCGCGTTGCTGGTGGCGGTGATCGCCTCGGTCCTGATCAACTGGGCCATCTATCTGCAGAAGAAGGCGGTCCTGGACCTTCCCGAGGTCAAGGCCAAGCTCTCCTGGGACCTGATCAAGGCCTTCATCACCAACCGGCCGTGGCTCATGGCCCAGGTGGCGAACGTCTCCGGTTTCGCCCTGTACATGGTGGCCCTGTCCTTCGCCCCCGTTTCCATCGTCGAGCCCATCATCGCTGCCGGGGTGGTCATCCCGGCCCTGCTGGCCATGCGCAACCTGGGAGAGAAGCCGCGCACCCTCGACTTCGTGGGCATGAGCATGAGCATCCTGGGGGTCATCCTCATCGGGCTGTCCCTGCTGAAGGGCCTGCCCGAGGACGTGCTCATCCATCCCTACGAGGCGTGGGTCATCGCCGCGGTCCTGTTCGGCCTGGCCGCTCTGGTCCCCTTCCTGATGCGGGGCTCCCCCAACCGGGAAGCGGCGGGCCTGGGCATCTCGGTGGGCCTGCTCTTCGGCATCGCCGCCGTCTTCACCCGGCTGCTGCTGATGTACTGGGGGGTGAGCTGGCCGCTCTTCATCTATCTTCACCCTGGCCTGCATCGCCGGCTACCTGCCCGGCTTCATCCTCCTGCAGGCGGCCCTGCAGAAGGGCATGGCGGTGGTGGTGGCGCCCATCTACAACGGCATCATGGAGTTCGTGCCCATCGTCATGGGCATGGTGGTGCTCAACGAGAAGTTCCCCCACAACGCGGACGGCAGCCTGAACGTCCCCCTCACCGTCGTGCGGATCATCGCCTTCGCCCTGATCATCGCGGGGACGGTCATACTCTCGGCCCGGGCGGAAGGGGGAGAAGCGGAAATGGTGGCCCCGGCCAGCGAGGCCGCGGTGTTCCGGGAGATGCGCGAGCATCCGGACGACGGCGGGGGAGATAGCGGCAAGAGACATAGCGGCGGGGAGTGATAACGGCCGCGCCACTGGATGGCGCGCGTCGAGGACACGTGACGGGGGCCGGAAGAAACACGGCCTCTACGTCGATCCGAAGGAGGGGATTCCTTTGAGGTGGCTGTTCAAGGGCGGGCTCATAGCCTCGCTGATGCTCCTGGCGGCTTCGCTGGCCATGTTCATATCCAGTGTCTGGACGGACAATACACTCCTGCCCGCCATCAACGTCATCCAGTTCATCCTGGTGGTCATGGCCCTGGTGCTGGCCCTGGTGCTCTTCACGGCCCTCGACAAGGGGACCATCGTGCGCCGCCTGTGGGGCCTGGTGTCCCTGGTGATGGCCATCGACCTGGTCGCCGTCGCCTGCGAGCTGATCAACGGCTTCGCGCGGGAGTGGAAGGTCCCGCAGGACGTGGTGCTCCTGATCTACCTGCTGGTCTGGCTGGTGCTGATCGCCTACCCCTTCCTGCTGTACGGGGCCTTCCGGCGGACGGGCCTGCCCATCGACTGGCGCTCCACCCTCAAGGTCCTGCCCGCCCTGGCCGTCCTCGGCGTAGCCGCCCTGGTGGTGGTGTTGGTCCCGCTGGCCTCAAGCGACCTGGACGCGGGCACCAAGATATCCAACTTCGTGGCCATCATCGTCGGCCTGGTGGCCGTGTTCACCTCCGTCGTCTTCACCATGACCATGGGCCGGGGGCGCGCGGGGCGGCCCTGGCTCTTCATCACCCTCACCTTCATAAGCATCGTCATCCAGACCATCATCACCACCCAGGTCACCATGGTGGCCGGGTCCATGCGCGTGCTCGAGCCGGCCAACTTCTTCCTGCACCTCGGGTACGTGTTCCTGATAGCCGGAGAGTATTACCAGTACGAACTGATCAGCGGGATAACAGGGATGTATTTCAGTTCGAGGAAAGGGGCAGGTAAATGAGTGCGAAGCAGGTGTCGGACAAGTACAAGAGCAAGCGGTCGGGCATCCTCTACATCGTCACCGGCCTGGTGGTGGCGGTCTTCATCATCTTCGCGCTGGTGATCATGCTGGTGGTCAACTCGCAGCATGAACAAGATGATCGAGAACAGCAAGGACAAGATCATCGCGTCGGAGGTGGAGAACATCACCTCGGCCACCGGCTACATCACCGACCTGCTCATGCCGGTCTTCAACCAGAAGGCCCAGGAGACTGACGGTCGACGAGATGCTCAACGCCCTGGCCACCGGCAAGCTCACCGAGCCGCAGAAGTGGATGAACAACGAGATGAAGAAGCGAGGTCGACAACCAGGTGCTGGGCCTGGAGAAGGTGCTGGCCGTCATGACCGAATCGCCCTTCTCGAGCCAGCCACATCATCCTGGCGGCCAACGAGGATGCCCCTGCTCGATGGGAGATACCCGGCTACCTGAAGAAGGCCATGGACGAGGACCAGCCTTACCTGCTGATGGAAGACGGCGTCCCCGAGCTGGGGCTCGACCGGCGAGCAGCTCATCGTGCTCAAGAAGACGCGGGACGAGGCTCGCGGCATCACCGCCTACTTCGTCGGGGTCACTTCCCTGCAGGACAAGGTGGACGAGATCAACGCCTTCTACAACGACGAGAAGAACCGCGCCAACCTGCTGATCGGGCTGGTCGTGGGCATCTCCATCGTGGTCATCGTGCTGATAACCTTCTTCGTCCTCTCCTACCTGCTGCGCAAGCGCATCACCGAGCCCATCAACGAACTCTCCGCCGCCGCCGAGCAGGTGATGGAGGGCGACCTCGAGGTGGACGTGCCGGTGCGCGAGGGCGAGGAACTGGAGAAGCTGAAGACGGTCTTCAACGAGATGGTCCGCAGCATCCGGGAGGTCATCAACAAGTCCATGGGGCTGTAGGGGGGCTGGTCAGGACTGGAGCTCGGCGATCATCTTCAGGGCGAAGCGCTCGTCGTGCTCCACCAGCTCCCGGATGACCACGACGGCGTTGTCGGCGTCGCCCTCCCGGTAGCAGCGCAGGAGCAGCTGGAAGAACCGGGTGTTGTTCTTGAGCTCGCTCTTCTGCAGCAGAGTGACGCGTACATGTACCGCCGGGTCACCGGCCAGATGTAGGTGATCAGCCCCTCGAGGATCTGGTTGCCGCCGGCCCGGCAGGAGCTCAGGCCGAACCTGATGATGCACTCCAGGAAGCCGGACACGTCCTCCCGGGCCGCGCAGTCCTCCATGTCGCGCACCGAGGCGGTGATGGGCTTGAGGGTCTCGGGGGTGCGGTTGATGGCGGCCTGGCGGGAGATCAGGCCCAGGAGCTCCTTGAGCACGTCGTTCAGCCAGAAGATGGACTCCGGGGTCATCTCGGTGACCCGGGCGCCCCGGCGGGGCAGCAGCTCCACCAGGCCGTTGTCGGCCAGCATGCGCAGGGCCTCGCGCACCGGGGAGCGGCTCACGCCCAGTTCCTCCGCCAGCTTGGCCTCGACGATACGGCTGCCCGGCTTCAGCTCGAGGTGGACGATGCGGTCGCTCAGCCACTCGGCTATCTGCACCGCCAGGTTCTCGGACGCCTTGAATTTCATGTCCTAAAGAAGCCTTCCAAGCTCAACATCCACCGCTGCAACCATGATACCAGAAACCACCGGGGAGGGAAGGTCGGCCGCTCAGCCGCTCGAGACGTCCGTTCCGTCCGGGGCCGTCTCCGCTATAAGCAGTAGTTGTTCTCCCTCCTGCACCACGTGGGGCTGGTCGTACGACTTGAAGCCGCTGCCGGTCATGAAGCCGATCAGCTTCCCGGTATGACGCTCATGCAGCAACGGCACGATCTCCTCACTGCTCCTGCCCACCATATCTTCGCTGACGGGCATGGAGAAGATGCGCATGTCTTCCTTGCGGGTCACCAACTCGGTGACGATGCCGATGAGGCCGTAGTGGAGGGCGGAGCGCGCGATGAGGTTCCCCAGCACCACGTCGGAGTCGAGGACCTCGCCTACCCGGGCCAGCTTCAGGTGGTTGATGTTCTCCGGCTGGAGTATCTCCGCTGTCATGTTGACGGTCTGGTTGAGGGCGCGGATGGTCAGGGCCGCCAGGACCGTGCGGGAGTCGATGTCGTCCTGGCAGCTCGCCGCGCGTGTCGTCCGCCAGCAGTACCACCGATCCGGCCTGCTCGATGTTGACCCTGCGCAGGTCGGACTCGCTGGCCGGGCTGCCCCGGAAGAAAAAGACGGAATCGTCATCCAGGGGGCTTTCTTCCAGGTCGGCCAGGAGCACCACGCGCCGGCGCTCGCCGCCCAGTTCCAGCTTGAGCCTGTCGACCACGTGCGGTCCCCGCGAGTTCCATCCGCAGACGACGATATGACTGGTGCGCGTTGGTATTTCCCTGCAAACCGCTGTACCTCCTCTTCGTCTTGGACACCCGGCGGGTGGCCAGGGTGGTTATGTAGGTGCTCAAGGCCCCGATGCCGATGACCATGCAGACCAGGACGGTGATCTGGCCCGCGAAGGTCACCGGGACAACGTCACCGTAGCCGATGGTGGCCATGCTCACGAACATGCACCAGGCGGCGTCCCACATAGTCGTGGATGGCCGGGTTGGTCCCTTCTTCAACCAGGTAGAGGACCAGGGAGCCGATGATGATGACCAGGACCACGTTGAGCAGCAGCAACAACGGCAGCCGGCGGGTGTACATGCCGTAGCGTAAGGACTGCAGCTTGAACTCCAGCCAGGTGCTCTCCTTCTTCTCCATCCGGCCTCCGCTCCGGTACCCCTTCGTTTATTTACACCTATTTATATTACATTATATAGAAATATGCAAAGGGCCCGCGTCACCCGCTCAGGCGGTGAAGGTATATTTCGTCCCCGAGAGGTTGCGGACGTAGGCCTCCGGCATGGCTTCCTCGAAGGCGCGCGCCGCCTTGACCCCGGTGCAGTGGGCGGGGACCACGTAGCGCGGGGCGAAGCGCCGCATCTCCTCCACCGTCCTGTCGATGATGGGCTCGAAGGACGGGCCTGTCGAGGTGGAAGCCGCCGATGACCGCGAGGACCTGTTCCACGCCGGTGGCCTTGCGGGCCTACTCGAGCGTGTTGATGATGCCGGAATGGGCGCACCCGGAGAGGACCACCAGGCCCTTGCCGCGTACGTTGACCACCAGGGCGGTGTCGTCGGCGATGGGGTCCCACTGCTCGCAGCCGTCCTTGATCGCAGAAGGCGATGGGCATGCCCTTCTCGAAATCGGTCAGGCGTTCGATCTCTCCCAGGAAGAGGATGGTGCCTGCGGCCATGGGGTAGGGCTCGCTCGTGACGACGGGCTCGACCCCGGCGCCCTCCAGTTCCTCGCGCTTGAGCTCGGGAAAGCCCACCTTGATCTCCTCGGAGAACTTCAGGTAACGCGAGGCGGATGAAGGCGTCGGGGTGCATGACCATGGGGATGGGCTTGTGCGGCAGCATCTCCAGCATGGGCAGGAGGGCGCCGAAATGGTCGAGGTGGCCGTGGGAGAGGGCCAGGGCCTCGATCTCGGAGAGGTCCACCTCCAGGGCCTTGAGGTTGAAGGGGACGGCGACGGGGGAGAGGCCGGCGTCGAGCAGCACGGTGTGGGTCTCGTCGCCCGCCCACGTCTTGACCAGGGCCGAGAAACCGTGCTCGGCCACCACCTGGTTCGTGCGCCATTTGCCCCCCTTGGCCAGCTGCACGCGCTGCACGACCTCGTTGGAATCCAGCGCCAGCAGGTCGGAGCTGTTGTCCACGATGGTGGTTATCTCTACCCGGTCCACTTCCCTTAAGTCCATGATCTCCTCCCTTGTTTGATAGATCTGATGCATGATTATTCTACCACCCATCGAGCGTACCGCCCTGAGCGCGACCGGGACCGGCCGCGTCTCAGGCGGGGGAGATGGTGATGGAGAGGTCGCCGTCCTCCCCGAGGCTCCAGGCGTGGGAGGTCTTCTCGTTTCCCGTGGCCGCCTCGTAGACGCCCTTGGCCAGGCCCACCATGGCCAGGGGGACGCACGGGTTGCGGACGGTGATCTCGAGCTGTCCCGCCCTCGAGCGAGAACGAGGCGAGTATCCCGAAGCCGCGCAGGGCCAGCATGCGCCGCAACCCCTCCTCGTCGATCCTTGACTGGAGTTCCCTGGAGAAAAGCGTGCGGGAAAAGAGCCTCATGGCCTCGATGACCGCTTCGGGGATGGACTCGCCCAGCCTGTTCTCCAACTCCCCGATGACGTATTCCAGGCTGTCCGGGCTGACGATGGAGACCCGGCGGCCCGTTTCGGGGTGCAGGATCGTTCCCCTGCCCAGGTCCCAGCGGTACTCGGTTATCTCCAGGGGTACCAGGCAGACGGGGCACCTCCGGTAGCCCACGTCTCCGGCTTTGCGCGGTGGGCGCTCCGGGATATCCCGCTCCTCCCGCCCCGCGGTCCGCGTGCCGGCATATATGTCCGCGACGTACAGGTCCTCCTCGCCTTCGACAGGACGGCAGGTGATGGTGCAATCGCGGCCGGAGCCGGTCTCCAGGCCGGCGCGGATGTCACCGAGGATGAGGGGGAGCGAATAGGGATACTGTATGTATACCCTGACCAGGTCCTCCCCCCCGTGCCCCTTCTTTATCTCCCTGACCTTGATGCTGCCGAACCCCATGACCCTGGTGAGATCGGCCGTGAACTGGGCGAAGGACTTCGGGCTGACCGTGTACGCGAGCCTGGAAAGAGAAGTGGGGACGCGCTTTTCCATGTACCAGCGGGCCGTCTTGCACTTGCTGTCCTGGATGATCTGGTCGATGGGCGAGCCGGCGACGTCCCGGATGGTCCGGAAGAGCCCATCCAGGATGTCCGACTCGCAGAAGAGCAGGCGGTGCCGGGTGTCCCTGGCGACCGTGACGGTCCCGTCACCGTGCCACTTGTTGCTCTTCGAGAGCTGCAGGGGCACTCCGCATTCCCGGCATGGGCTGATCTTCATGGCCATGTTGTTGACTGTCGCTTTCTATGGAGTGTACCCGATACTGTCGTGCGCCCAGGACCTGTCGTTGCCGTACATGGCCCGCTCGCAGATGACCGTGCCCGTGGTTGCCGCGACCCGGGTGGAGACGTTGTAGGTCACCACGTAGTCGTTGACCTTGAAGGTGCGCCGGGACCGGGCCGGGATGGTCACGCCCTGCAACCCCGGGGCGATGACCTCGCCCGCGTCGGTCTGGAAGACGATGTTCACCGTAGCGTCCGTGGCCGCGGGGTTCTGCACCAGCACGAATTCCTCCATGCCTCCCTCCGTGCATCCCTCCGCCAGGTACCATATGGCGGCCGAGGATACCGCCCCGATGCTGTCGTGCGCCCAGGACCTGCTCGTTGCCGTACATGGCCCGCTCGCAGATGACCGCCGCGGCCGATGTGACCCGGGTGGAGACGTTGTAGGTGGTGACGTAGTCGTTGACCTTGAAGGTACGCCGGGACGGACGCCGGGATGGTCACGCCCTGCAGCGCGGGAGGCGCCACCTCGCCCGCGTCGGTCTGGAACTTGATGTCCGCCGTCGTGTCGGACGAACCGGGGTTCTGCACCAGCACGAAGGTCTCCATCCCCCCGTCGGTGGAGCCCTCCGCCAGGTACCAGTTGACGGAGGGGCTGGTCACCCCCACGCTCTCGTGCGCCCAGGCCCGGTCGTTGCCGTACATGGCCCGCTCGCAGACCACGCCACCACTGGTGCAGTCCACCCGGGTGGAGACGTTATAGGTGGTGACGTAGTCGTTGACCTTGAAGGAACGACGGGACTCGGCCGGGATGGTCACGCCCTGCAGCGTGGGCGGCGCCACCTCGCCCGCGTCGGTCTGGAAGACGATGTTCACCGCCGCCGCGGCTGTTTCGGGGTTCTGCACCAGCACCCAGGTCTCCATGCCCCCGTCGGTGGAGCCCTCCGCCAGGTACCATTGGGAGGCGGGAGGGGCCAGGGCCCCGATGGAGTCGTGCGCCCAGGTCCGGTCGTTGCCGTACATGGCCCGCTCGCAGACCACGTTTCCACCGGTGGGGACGACCTTGGTGCTGACGTCGAAGCTGGTCACGTAGGAGTTGACGTTATAGGAACGGCGGGACTTGGCGGGGATGCTTTCCTGCGGGCCCGCCACCTGTGCCGGTGGCGGTCATGAACTCCAGGGAGACGTCCACCGGGTAGGCGTTGGGGTTCTGCACCAGCACCCAGGTCTCCATGCCCCCGTCGGTGCAGCCCTCGGCCAGGTACCAGAGGGGCGCCGCCGTGCTCCATACCTCGCCGCCGTCGACGGAGGTTCATGGTGCCGGCGAAGAGCCGCTCCGAGTGGGCGGCCAGCGAGCTCAGGCGGATGTTGTTCACGTCCCCGAAACCTCCGGCGTTCACCTGGGCCCAGTCGGCGAAGGGCGGCCCGCCTTCCTGGAAGGACTTCCACACCCCGGCCCCGGAAGCCGGGTTGATCGTGCCTGCGTAAAGCCCGCCGAAGAAACCGGTGAGGGAATATATATCCTGGTTGTTCGCGTCCCCGAACCCGTCCGCGTTCACCTGGGTCCAGTCGGCGATAAGGCGCCGCTCCCGTGCAGGCGCTGCGCCACACTTCGCCGCCGCTGAAATAATTGCAGGTGCCCACGTAAAGGTCGGCGCCCACGACAGCCATGCTCGAAGCGGTCCGGTTGTTGACGTCGCCGAAGCCGTCCGCGTTGGCCTGCGCCCAGTCGGCGTAGGGAGGCCCTCCGGTGCCCGAACTGGCCCACACCTCGCAGCCGGTGCTGCCGTTTTCGGTGGCGGCAAACAGCCGGTTGCCCATGACGGTCAGGCTGAAGACGGAGCCGTTGTTCGCATCGCCGAAACCGGCTGCCGCCACCTGGGTCCAGTCGGTGTAGGGGGGGCCACCCGACCCGGCGGTGCGCCAGAGCCCGCACGCCGCTGGCGTCATTGCGGGTCCCCGCGTAGAGGTACTCCGTGCCGCCGTGCTCGAAAACGGCCAGGGAAGCGACCTCCACCTCGTTGCGGCCCGAAGTCTGCCGACCAGCGTCCAGTCGGTGAAGGGAGGCCCGCCGGTACCCGCGGTGCGCCATACCTCGCCGCCGCCCGCCTGGTTGATGGTCCCCACGTACAGGTATTCGGTGCCCCCGTGGTCGTAGACCGCCATGGACCTGATGAAGCTGTTGTTGTCCCGCCCGAAACCGTCCTGGTTGACCTGGGTCCAGCCGGGGCCGTCGTAGCGGAACAGCCGGCAGCCGGTGGTCATGCTGGTGGTCCCGGCGTAGAGGTCGCCCTGGAACTCCAGCATGGCGCTGGCCGCGGTGTTGTTGTTGGGGGCGAAGCCGTTGACGTTGGCCTGCGACCAGGGGCCCGCCAGGCCCGGCAGCGACCACACCTCGCAGCCGGAGCGGTGGTTCTGGATGCCCAGGTAGAGGCTCCCGCCCGACACCGTCAGGCACGGTAGCACGGATGTCGTCCGGGCCGAAGCCGCCGATCTGGTTGGGGCATCGAGACCCAGGGCAGCCCGCCGGGGAACGCCCCCGGGACGACCGTCCAGACGTCCAGGCCCTGCGAGCCGTTGAAGGTGCCGGCGAACATCTGCCCGCCGAAGGGCGCCAGGCTGCACAGGTCGATGTTGTTGGGGTTGCCGAAACCCGGTGCGGCGATCAGGGGGGTCCAGTCGATATAGGGAGGAAGGGGGAGGGGGCCCCGCCGTCAGCCCGGCGCTGCCCCACAACTGGCATCCGTCTGCCGTTGCGGGTTCCCACGTAGAGCACCCCGTTGAGGTCGCTCATGCTGGCAAGCCTCGACGTTATTGGCGGTTGCCGAAGCCGCCCGCGCCGCCGGCGGTGTCCACCCGCGTCCAGCCCGTGGGCGTGAGGGACCATACCTCGCACCCGCCGCCGTTGATGGTGCCCGCGTGCAGGAAGCCGTTACCGCTGGCGAAGACGTGGAAGCTGGATACGGCCCAGTTGGCGGGATCGCCGAAGCCCCCCGGGGCAGTGGTGCCCAGTCGGTGTACGGCGTGACCGGCGTTCCCTTGCTGGACCATACCTCGCAGCCCGTGATCGAATTAAAGGTTCCGGCGTAGAGGAAGGTCCCGTCGGTGGCCAGGACGGCGGACGAGTTGGCGATGGCCCCGAAGCCGGCCGGGGCGATAGGCGTCCAGTCGGTGTAAGGCCGCCGCCCGCCCCGCCCGCCCCGGCGGTGCGCCAGATCTCGCCGCCGGTGGCTCCGTTCTGGGTGGCCACGTAGAGGTAGGTGGTACCCCCGTGGGCGAAGACGGCCATCCCGCTGACCTCGATGTTGTTGGGGTCGCCGAAACCGTCCAGGTTGACCTGGGTCCAGTCGGCGGGCAGAGGGCCGTCCTGGCGCCAGACCTGGCAGCCGGTGCCCTGCAGGTTGAAGGTCCCCACGTAGAGGCGGGGGCCTGAGCCGCTGCCGTCGTCGAAGGTGGCCGTGGCGGTGGCGTCCAGCTGCATCCGGTTGAAGTCGCCGGTGAACCCGGCGTCCGCCTCCTGGACCCAGCTGTCCGCCCGCGCCCGTTCCGGCGCGAAGAAGGCCGGCAGCACCAGCCCCAGCGCCACCGCCAGGACGGACAGGTACACGAAACACTTTCGCCCAGCGTCAACCCGCATGACCCCCGCCTCCTTAGTGTAGAGGTTATGAATGGCATTCCCATAGTCCTCAACCGATGCCTCTTCAATTCTAAGCCCGGGATCGGGGCAATGCCAGGAAACGATGTCGGGCTCCCCCCGGAGCCGCAGGGTATGCTTAGCCCCGCTCGAGCAGGAGTATCTCCGAGAGCTCGGCGGGATGCGAGACCATGCACTTGTGGTCGGAGTCCAGGTCGAAAAAGTCCCAGTTGTCCCGGTCCGCCTTCTCCACCACCTTCTCGTAGGTCGGCTTGCTGACCACGGCGAATTCGCTTTTAGTGCACCAGATATAGGTCTTGGGCATCTTCTTCAGCTTATCTTCGTCATAGACAAGGGGCTCAAGGAACGGCGGGTCTTCCGGAACGCCGTAGTCCTCGAAGCGGATGCCGGAGTCGGCGAACAACTTCTGGAGCGACTCGCCGGAGGCGGGAACGGAGCTGTCTATGTACACGAGCCGCTTTATCCGCTCGGGCATCCTGTCCGCCACGCCCGTGATGATGAACGAGGCGTAGCTGTGGCCGGCCAGGATAACCTCATTCAGGCCCTCGGCCTCCAGCAGTTCGCAGCACCTCGGAGACATGCGTGTCGAGAGTGGAGGTCGCGGGATCGGAAGAGGAAGGCGCGAAGACGCGGTGACCCTTCTCCTCGAACCGGGAGACCACCCCTTCCCAGACCATGCCGTTCTTCTTGCCGCCGTGCACCAGGACGTAGATCGCCATCACCTGCTCCTCGTCATCCGTGACCGTTACATCAAGCCCAGTTCCTCGCGGACCAGCGCGCGATAGGCTTCGGCCAGCCTCGAAGTGACCGCCCCTGGGTACGCGGCCCTACCCTCCGGCCGTTGACCTCGGATACCGGCACCACTTCACCGGTGCTCACGCTGATGAAGGCCTCGTCCGCCCCCGTCAGCTCTCCCAGAAGGTAACAGCCCTCCTTGCATGGTATCTCCAGCAGTCCGCACAGCTCCATAACCGCCTCGCGGGTGATGCCGGGCAGCAGGCCGCACCCGATCTCTGGAGTGAAGACTCCCTTGTTCCTCACCCAGAAGAGGTTGGCGGTGCTCGCCTCGGCCAGGTGCCCCTGCTCGTTGAGGAAGACGGCGTCGTCCGCGCCGCGGTCCCGCGCCTCCTGCTTGGCGATGAGGGTGTCCAGGTAGTTGTTGCTCTTGATGCGGGACAGGGGAGAGGAAGAGTTGCGCCGCACCCCGGTCACCACCATGCGCATGCCCCGCGTATAATATTCGTCCGGGTATCCCTCGAAGGGCTTGACCACCACGAACAGGGTGGGCGTGCCGGGGCGGGTGAGGTCCTTGCTCCCGTCGTAGGCTCCGCCGGTGAGGGTGATGCGCACGTAGGCGTCACCCCGGCCCACGTTCTCCTCGTAGAGGTGGGAGATGGCCATCTCGAACTCGGCGTCCTCGGGGAAGAGGGGCAGGCGCAGCGCCTCGCACCCCCGGCGCAGGCGCGCCAGGTGGCGGTCCAGCCGGAAAGGACGGCCCGCGTAGGCCCGGATGGTCTCGAAGATGCCGTCCCCGAAGAGCACGCCCCGGTCCTGCAGCGGGAGGAGCGCTTCCCCCTCCTCCAGTATCCTGCCGTTGAGATATACCTTCATCGCCGGCCCTAGAAGGCTTTTCAGCCTGCGCAGGCCCCGGCGGAGCGAAAGGGCCATGTTGAGCAGGATGACCAGGTAGAACAGGACGGCGACGTAGAACCCGGCCTTGCTCTTCTTCCTCAGGGCGGGGAGGTTCACCGCCCAGCCGATGCCGTAGGTGCGCGGGGTGAGGACGCGCGGGTCCTCGGGGTTCCAGATACGCTCCTTCATGCGGGACAGGGTCGGCCGCCGGAAATCGTATGGTACGCCGGCGAACTTGCCGTGGTTCTTCATGCCCGCTCCTTTCTGCTCCTTCTCCCCATCATACCAAATGCCAGTAACCACATTCAGGGGTCACTCCTCCAAAGTTCGTTTTACCTGTTAAAAGGGGTTCCGATGCTGCCGGTGGCCCAGGCCCGGCCCGGGCCGTAGGTGGCCCGCTCCGCCACCACCTCGCCCGAGGCGGTCACCAGGGTGGAGACGTCGTAGGTGCGGCAGTAGTCGTTCAGGCGGAAGCTGCGGCGCGAGGCGCGCGGGAATAGTTACATTCTGTAGAGAAGCCGGGGCCAGCGGGCCCTCGGCCGTCTGCAGGATCAGGTCCACCGTCACCGGGGAGGTCCCCGGGTTCTGCACCAGCACCCAGGTCTCCATGCCCCCGTCGGTGGACCCCTCGGCCAGGCACCAGGCCGTGCGACGTCGCGCTCACCCCCACCGAACCGGTGGCCCAGGCCCGCCCGGGCCGTAGGTGGCCCGCTCCGCCACCACCTCGCCCGAGGCGGTCACCAGGGTGGAGACGTCGTAGGTGCGGCAGTAGTCGTTCAGGCGGAAGCTGCGTGCGCGAGGCGCGCGGGAATAGTTACATTCTGTAGAGAAGCCGGGGCCAGCGGGCCCTCGGCCGTCTGCAGGATCAGGTCCACCGTCACCGGGGAGGTCCCCGGGTTCTGCACCAGCACCCAGGTCTCCATGCCCCCGTCGGTGGACCCCTCGGCCAGGCACCAGGCCGTCGACGTCGCGCTCACCCCCACCGAACCGGTGGCCCAGGCCCGGCCCGGGCCGTAGGTGGCCCGCTCCGCCACCACCTCGCCCGAGGCGGTCACCAGGGTGGAGACGTCGTAGGTGCGGCAGTAGTCGTTCAGGCGGAAGCTGCGCCGCGAGGCGCCGGGAATAGTTACATCCTGTAGAGAAGCCGGGGCCAGCGGGCCCTCGGCCGTCTCCAGGATCAGGTCCACGCCGTCACCGGTGAGGTCCCCGGGTTCTGCACCAGCACCCAGGTCTCCATGCCCCCGTCGGTGGACCCCTCGGCCAGGCACCAGGCCGTCGACGTCGCGCTCACCCCCACCGAACCGGTGGCCCAGGCCCGGCCCGGGCCGTAGGTGGCCCGCTCCGCCACCACCTCGCCCGAGGCGGTCACCAGGGTGGAGACGTCGTAGGTGCGGCAGTAGTCGTTCAAGCGGAAGCTGCTGCGCGAGGCGCGCGGGAATAGTTACATTCTGTAGAGAAGCCGGGGCCAGCGGGCCCTCGGCCGTCTGCAGGATCAGGCTCCACGTCACCGGGGAGGTCCCCGGGTTCTGCACCAGCACCCAGGTCTCCATGCCCCCGTCGGTGGACCCCTCGGCCAGGCACCACCGGCTGCCCGGGGTGAACTCCAGGACCACCGGGGTCTTGCCCACCGCCAGGCCCGAGACGGTGATGTTCCCCCGGCCGTCGCGGGTGACCCCGGAGACGGCTGTCCGTTCCCCGGTCTCCAGGTCCACGCGTCACCGGGTCGTTGTACCAGAGGGGATAGCCGGTGAGGGTCAGGCTCAGCGTATCGCCGAGGTCGTCGCTCTTCCAGGCGGCCACCGCCAGGTTGGAGCCGCCCGTCTCCCAGGCACCGGTCTCCAGGGTGCCGGGCGCGGCGCACGAAAAGGAGAAGGCAGCCGCGGCCGAAGCCGTCGCCGGCCCGAAGACCTCCTCGAAGCGCTGGTAATAATGGTAGGCGGGCTTGGCCGTGAAGTCGTTGTGGAGCAGGCCGTAGCAGTAGCCGGGGACGGCGGGGGCGTCGACCTCCTCCCAGAGGTCGTAGGTGAAGACCATGTCGGCGGAGGTGGCGGCGTAGTTGAGCAGCGAGCGCAGGATGTAGGCGGCCTGGGTGGCTTCGCTCTGCCCCTCGGGTTCCAGGTCGGCGGGTCGGTGTGGGTGGTCCAGCCGAACTCGGTCAGCCAGACCTCCAGGTGCTTGTGGTGTACTTGGAGATGAGCCAGCGCACGAAACATCCACCAGTTGCGCATGAGCTCTTCCTTCGGGGTGTAGCCGGTCGGTGGGCCGAGGGTCTCCGGGTAGGGGTGGTAGGCGACGGCGTCGACGTAATCGGCCGCACCGGCGTCAGGCAGGCGTCCAGGTAATCGGAGTCCAGGCCGGCCATGCCGCCCATGACGATGGTCGCCCCCGGGTCGGCCGCCCGGATGGCAGCGGACGCCCGTGCCAGCAGGGCCACGTAAGCGGCGGAGTCGGGGGCCGGCTGCCAGAAGGCGTGGATGTCCTCCTCGTTCCAGACCTCCCAGGCGGCCACCCTGCCCGCGTAACGGCCGGACAGGGTGGAGGCGTAGGTGCCCCAGGCGTCCAGGTCGGTGGGGGGGTAGTTCCATTCCTTGTCCGCCGTTGGCCCACCGGGGCGAGCCCAGCATCACCCCCAGCAGGGAGATGCCCCGCTCCTCCGCCTCGTCCACCACCCGGTCGGCGGCGTCGAAGGTCCACTTTCCCTCCTCCACGCCCTCCAGGTCGGGCCAGGCGAAGACGCAGCGCACCCAGCCGATGCCGGCCGTCCACCACCGCGTCCAGGTTGTCCTCCAGCAGCTGCGGTGAGGGTCCCAGGCAGTCGTAGAGCATCAGGTGGCTCTGGCAGACCCCGTAGCGGTCGCGCAGGGCCGGCGCGGCCGCGGCACCGGCGCCAGGCGAGCCGGCCTGCCCGCGGTGGAAAGGTCAGGAGCAGGCCGGGCAGGACCAGCAGGAGTGCCAGCGCCGTGCCCCAGGCCGGGTACCATCTTCTCGAAGCGTTCATAGCCCATATTATACGCCCCGCGCCCGGCGGCCGATGCCCGCCCTGCCCGTGCGACGCGCACGGCGCCGGCATCCCCGGAGCACCCGGGACTAAAGGAATATCCCGGGGGGACGAAGAAACAAGCAGAGGGCAGCTTATTCCCGGCAAGAACCGTGTTTTAACCTTGAATGGAGGGGATCAGGGTGGCGGAGATGAAACTGTGCAAGGAATGCGGGGTGCCCCGCCTGGTCAGCAAGGGGCAGGTCTGGCACGACAACGGCACCATCACCGAAGCCAAGGACCCGGACCACCGCATGCTGCTGTGCGAGTCGGACAACCTGGAGGCGCTGTTCGAGGGCATCGAGGAGATCATCGGGATGCCCATCGAGAAGATCATCATCGAGAGCAAGCGCCGGGTGACCAAGGAGTACCTGGAGAAGATGATCCCCGCCTTCGCGCGTAAGCTCATCTACCTGTTCAAGCCCGCGCTCATCGCGCAGAGGATGGCCGACATCGGCAAGGCCTACGGCTACGGCGACATCGAGCTGGTGGAGATCCGGCGGCACGGCGGGTCCGCGGATTACCTGATCATGACCATCGAGTGGCCTTACTCCATCCTCTTCTTCCGCGGGGACAACCTGGGCGGGATGGAGGCGGCCTCCGGCCGGGAGTGCAAGGTGGACACGGAGCAGATCGGGGAGGACAAGTACCGGCTGAATATAACCGTGGGTACGCACCCCCCCGAGCTGCAGGAGCGCCTGCAGCCCAAGCGCTACGAGCCTAAGCCGGGTGACATCGCACTCGAGCGCTGCGCCACCTGCGGCATACCCCTGGATGTGGCCGCCTACCAGTGGGACCTGGAGAAGGGCATCATCACCACCCCCAGGATGGGCAGGAGGATGGCCCTGTTCGGACCCATCGGGCTGGAGACCATCTTCGACGACCTGGAGGCCGAGCTGGGCGAGACCATCCCCAGTTCCATCATCGAGGCGCAGCGGCGCTACGTGCGGGACAACCTGGGCGAGGAGTGGCTGAAGGGGCCCGAGAACTTCCGCCGCATGTGCGCCCTGCGGGGCCTGGGCGACATGACCGGCTTCGAGGCCGACGACCGGCACATCACCGTGACCATCCAGAACCCCTGCGTGGCCTACCTGATGGTCGGCATCGTGCAGGGCCTCTTCGAGATCGCCACCGGCAAGGAGAAGACCGAGCACGCCTGGAGCGCCTCCGAGCCGACGGCGACCTCACCATCACCGTCTCCCTGCGCTGACTTGTTGAGACCTGAAAGCGAGGGTTAGGATGGCAGAACCGAAACCGTGCAAGGAATGTGGGGTCCACGGGCTGATCAGAAAGGAGCTGGTCTGGCACGACAACGGCACCATCTCCGAGGCCAAGGACCCGGACCACCGCATGCTCTTCTGCGAGTCGGACAACCTGGAGGGCCTCTTCGCCGAGGTGGAGAAGATCATCGGCCACTCCATCGAGAAGATCATCATCGAGAGCAAGAGCCGGGTGACCAAGGAGTACCTGGAGAAGATGATCCCGGCCTTCGTGCGCAAGCTCATCTACATGTTCAAGCCCTCCCTCATCGCCGAGAAGATGGCGGTCATCGGCAAGGCCCACGGCTACGGCGACATCGTGATGGTGGAGATCAAGAAGCACACGGAGAAGGGCGATTACCTCAAGATGACCATCGAGAACCCCTACTCCATCCGTTTCTTCCGCGGCGACAACCTGGGCGGCATGGAAGCGGCCTCCGGGCGGGAGTGCACGGTCAAGGAGGAGAAGATCGGGGAGAACCTGTACCAGCTGGACATCTGGGTGGGGACCCACCCGCCGGAGCTCAAGGAGCGCCTCAAGTCGAAGGAATATCCCCTGCTGCCGGGCGATTACAACCTGGACAGGTGCCCTTCATGCGGCACCCCCCTGGCGGTGGCCGCGCACCACTGGGACATGGAGGCCGGCATCATCACCGACCCGGCGACCGGGGTCCGCAAGGCCTTTTACGGGCCGGTGGGGCTGGACAACGTCTTCCGGGAGCTGGAGGAGGAACTGGGGGAGGCCATCCCCGAGACCATCATCGAGGCGGAGAGGCGCTACGTCAAGGAGCACTTCGTCGCCGGGGAGTGGCTGGGCGGCGAGGAGCAGCTGCGGCGCATGATCGCCTTCCGCGGCATGGGCCTGCTGACGGGCTACGAGGCGGACCGGGAGCACCTGGCCATGACCATCCGCAACCCCGCCATACCCTACGTGGAAGTGGGCATCGCCAAGGGCATCTTCGAGATGGCCACGGGGGCGGAGTCGTCGACCCACACCTGGAGCGTCGCCGAAAACGGCGACCTCACCATCAACGTCTCCCTACTCGTGTCATTGCGAGCGTAGCGATAATGTCATTGCGAGCGTAGCGACAGCAATCTCTCCATGCCCGAAGATTGCTTCGCTTCGCTCGCAAGACTTAGTCAAAGGCCGTAGCCCACCACGTCGTGGCCGCCCGTCCAGCCGTTGTAGTCGAAATACATGGGCCGTTCCACGATGATCCACGACCCCGAGACCACCTCCACCCGGCTGGACAGCTGGTAGCCCGCCCCCGCGTGGGTGTTGACGTTGAAGGTGACGCGCGAACTGGCCGGGATGTCCGCCTCGCGCGCCGCCAGTTCCCCCTCCTCCTGGGTGTAGTAGGTGATGCGCACGTGCGAGGTGGTGGCGCCGGGGTTCTGGATGCACAGCCACTCCTCGAAGCCCGGCCCGGTGTATCCCTCCGCGAAGAAGAGGTCGTTGCGGCGGAAGGAAGCCCCGATGACGCAGTGGCCGCCGGTCCAGTCGTATCCGCCGGTGCCCGAGTACTCGAAGTACATGGGCCGCTCCGCCAGGAAGGGGGAGTCGCAGGTGAGCTTGACCGAGACGTCCCGGTCTGGCGCCCACCTCGTCGGGGACGTAGACGGTCTTGCGGGTGCCGGCGGGGATGCTGTAGTCGATGGACGAGGGCGGGGCGCCGTCGGCGAACTGGTAGACGGCGGTGACCTCGATGGCCAGGGGGTTGGGGTTCTGCAGGGTCAGCCACTCCTCGAAGCCCGGCCCGGTGTAGCCCTTCCGCGAAGTAGTACTCGCGCTTGAGGTAGTCGGTGCCCATGACGCAGTGCCCGCCGGTCCAGCCCCAGCCGCCGGTGCCCTGGTAGTCGAAGTACATGGGCCGCTCCGCCACCACCGGCTGGTCGGACTGGAGGGTGAGCGAGCACTGGTAGTCCGCGCCCAGCACCTCGTTGACCTTGAAGGTGGCGCGGGAGGCCGCCGGCACCGAATACCCGGTCCTGACCACCTCCCCCGCCTCCTGGGTCTGGAAGCGGAAGATAAGCCGGGCTTCCGCGAGCCCGGGGTTGAAAACGCAGATCCACTCGTCGAATCCCGGCCCGGTGTAGCCCTCCGCGAAGCACCAGGTGGAGTTGGGGCTGGTGGCCCCCACCACGTCGTGGCCGCCCGTCCACCCGGCACCGTAGTCGAAGTAGATGGGCCGCTCGGCCATGAAGGTGTCATACGACCAGACGGACCAGGGACACTTCCCGCCCCGCCCCCACCACGGCATTGATGTCCACGGTCAGCCGCGAGCCCGCGGGCACCTGGAACTCACCGCCCTCCGAGCCCGAACCGCCGCCGAAGGCATAATTCACGTTGACCTCTATCTCCGCGTCTCCCGGGTTGCCCAGGCACAGGTATTCCTGGAAGCCGGGGCCGGTGTACCCTTCCGCGAAGTAGAACTGGGATACGCAGTCAAGCTCCTTGCGGAAGACCAGGCTGCCGCTGGTGGGCTGTCCGTCGATGAGGTTGGTGGCCTCGGACTGGAAGCTGACGAACCGCCCGTCCGAGCTCATCGAGGGATACAGGCTGTCGTCGTCCCCCTGGGACCCCGGAGGCGGACCTGGAACAGTTGGTGACCTCGTCGTTCAGCATGCTCTTGCGCAAGACGTTTTCGTGGCCGGTGGTGGCTTCGGCTGTCAGGTTGGTGGCTTTCGAGATAAAGGTCACGTACAGGCCGCTGTCGTCGATACGGGAGAGGTTGCTGTCGGCGTTTCCCCGGATGCCCAGGACGTTGCTGGAGCAGAGGTCGATGGACCCCGTCTGCATGTTCTTGCGGAAGACCTGCATGTCAGTGGTGGTATGCCCGTCGATGAGGTTGGTCGCCTGGGACGAGAAGCAGACGTACATGCCGCCCGCGCTGATGTCGGCCACGTAGCTGCTACCGTTTCCCAGCGTGCCGGAGGATGAGGTGGAGGCCAGCGCCACCTCGCCGGTGACCAGGTCCTTGCGGAATATCTGCTGGCCGGAAGGTGGTTTCCCCGTCGATCAGGTCGGTCGAGCTCGACTGGAAGACCACGTAGTTGCCGTCCGAGTCGAGGGAGGGCATGACGCTGTCGGAGTTCGCCTTGCGTCCCCCGAGACGTCGCTGGAGCAGAGGACGATCTCCCCGGAGGCCAGGTCCTTGCGGTATACCTGGTTCATGCCGTTGGCGGGCTGGCCGGCCATGAGGTTGGTGGCACGTGGAGGAAAAGGAGACGTACCTGCCGTCGTCACTGATGGAAGAAGTCTCTGGGACGGTATTCGCGTCTGCCTCCTCCCCGTTGGCCGCCGCGGAGCAGAGCATCACCTCGCCGGTGACCAGGTCCTTGCGGAAGACGTGGTACCTGCCCGCGGCGGTGGGGTGCCCGGGGATGAGGTTGGTGGAATCGGAACGGAAGACCACGTAGGTCCCGTCCGCGCTGATGGCCGGGAAGTCGCTCGCGCCGTTGCCCGGCGTGCCGTCGGGCGAGGCGGAACAGAGCAGCACCTCGCCGGAGGCGACGTCCTTGCGGTAGACGTGGTGCCCGGAGACCCCGGGCACCAGGTTGGAGGCCGTGGAGTAGAAGGCGACGTACCTCCCGCCGCCGCTTATCGCGTTGTAACTGCTGAGGCCGCCGGCTTCCCCGCCGGCGGAGATCGCAGGAGACCAGCTACGACGTCCCCCGCGTCGGCCCGCGCCTCCTGCGGGGCGATCACCAGCATGGTCAGCGCCAGCGCGGCACACAGCGCTACAGCCAGCCAATCGTCTTCCTCATCACGTCGCCTCCTTGCTGCGTCAGGCCTTGATCGCAACCTCAACCTCATGGCGTGTAGCCGATCACGTCGTGGCCGCCGGTCCAGCCCGTTGTAATTGAAGTACATGGGGCGCTCCACCACCACCTGCCCCGCCGACGTCATCTCGACCCTGCAGGAGAGCTGGAATCCGCTCCCGGCGTCCTCGTTCACGAGCACGGTCACGCGGGAGCTGGCCGGGACTGTCGACCTCCCGCTCGGTCAGCGGCCCGTGATCCTGGACGAAGTAGGTTATCCGCACCCGGCGCGTCGACGCTGCTGGGGTTCTGGATGCACAGCCACTCCTCGAAGCCTTCCCCGGTGTAGCCCTCGGCGAAGTAGAAGTACGACTCGGGTTGCGAGGGGCCGATGACGCAGTGCCCCCCGGTCCAGGCGTGGCCGGCCGTCCCGGAGTAGCGGAAGTACATGGGGCGCTCGGCCATGAAGGTGCTGTCACTGAGCAGATAGACCGAGACCTCCCGGTCCGTCCCCACCTCCTCCGGGACGTAAACGGTACGGCGGGTGCCCGCCCCCACCTCGTAATAGGTGTCGAAGGGAGCGGAGCCGTCAGAGAACTGGTAGGTGGCGTTTACCCGGACGGGGGAGGTGTTGGGGTTCTGCAGGGTCAGCCACTCCTCGAAGCCCGAGCCGGTGTAGCCCTCGGCGAAGAAGTAATCGCGCTTGAGGCAGTTTGCCCCCATGACGCAGTGCCCCCCGGTCCAGTGCCGGCTGCCGGTGGTGCCCAGGTAGTCGAAGTAGATGGGCCGCTCCGCCACCACCGGCTGGTCCGACTGGAGGAGCAGGGAGTCCTGGTAGCCGTCGCCCAGGACGTCGTTGACCTTGAAGGTGGCGCGCGAGCCGGCGGGGACCACGTAACCCGTCCTGGTCACGGCTCCTTCCTCCTGGGTCTGGAAGCGGAAGGTCAGACCGGCGTCGGTGACCCCGGGATTGAGCACGCAGACCCACTGGTCGAACCCGGGCCCGGTGTAGCCTTCGGCGAAGTACCAGGAGGTGGTGGGCCAGGGCGCGCCCACCACGTCGTGGCCGCCCGTCCAGGCCCCGCCGTAAGCGAAGTACATGGGCCGCTCGGCCACGAAGAAGCGCTCGCAGGTAAGGCGGATGGAGACGTCGCGCCCTTCGCCCACGGCGCTGTTGACGTCGACGGTCATGCGTGAGCCGGCGGGGACCTGGTACAGGCGCACCTCGCCGGGGGCGTCGCTGAACAGGTAGGTGCAGACGACGATGATCTCTTCCGGCAGGGAGTTCCCCAGGCACAGGTACTCCTGGAAGTTGTCCCCGGTGCACCCTTCCGCGAAATTGAAGGCGGTGTAGGACGTGAGCCCCTTCATCAAGACCTGGCGGTGGCTGGTGACGGTGCCGTCCATCAGGTTGGTGGCGTCGGTGTGGAAGGCCACCTTCCGGCCGTCCGGGGTCATGTCGCCCATGTAGCTGTTGTTGTTGGCCTTGACCCCGTCGCCGGATACGGAGCAGCAGACCACTTGCCCGGTGGAGACGTCCTTGCGCAGGATGTTCTGGCGCCCGGTGTTGGCGTCGCTGGAGAGGTTGGTGGCGAGGGTGGCGAAGGCCACGTACTGGCCGTCGGCGGAGATGGACGGGCTGGTCATGTTGGTGCAGTTGTTATTGCCTTCAACCCCGCCGGACGTGCAGGAACACAGGCGGACCGTGCCCGCCTGCAGGTCCTTGCGGATAGACGTGGTAGACGGGCGGGCGTCGTCCCGCCCGGCACCAGGTCGCTGGCCCCGGACGTGAAGGCCACGTAACGCCCGTTGGCGCTGATGTCCGGGTAGTAGCTGTCGTTGTTGCCCTCACTCCCGCCCTCGGTCGGCGGAGCAGAGGAGGGTCTCCCCGTTCTCCAGGTCCTTGCGGAAGACCTGCGTCGCCGGAGGTGGCCTCTGCCGTCGATGAGGTTGGTGGCGGACGAGTTGAAGGCCACGAAGCGCCCGTCCGCGCTGATGCTGGGATTAGTAGCTCCCGTAGTTCCCCTGGATACCCGAGGACGAGGCGGAGCAGAGCGATCACCGCGCGGGAGGTCAGGTCCTTGCGGTAGACGCGCCAGTTGACGGTGGACGCGCCGGAGACCAGGTTGGTGGCGGCGGAATCGAAAGCTGACGTAGCGCCCGTCGTCGCTCATGGAGGGATAGAAGCTGTCGGCGTTGCCCTCCAGCCAGCCGGGCGTGGAGGATGCCACTCGCACCGCGTTGGTCCGCAAGTCCTTGCGGAAGATCTGCTTATGCAGGGTGGTCTCGCCGTCGATGAGGTTGGTGGCTTGCGATTCGAAGACCACGTACGAACCGTCCGCGCTGATGCCGCAATAGTTGCTGTCGCCGTTGCCCTCCTCGCCGGTCACGCTCCTGGAGCAGAGCACGGTGCTGCCGTAGAGAAGGTCCCTGCGGTAGATGTGCCGCCTGCCCGGGGTCACGCCGGAGACCAGGTTGGTCGCGTCGGACTCGAAGGCCACGTAGCGGCCGTCCTCGCTGACCGCCGGGTATAAGCAGTCGTCATTGGCCATGATCTCGCTGTTGGACTGGGAGCACAGGGTCATGTCGCCGGACGCCGCCCGCGCCTCGCCCGGGGCTGCAAGAAGCAGGGTGGAGACCAGCGCGGCACAGGCGAGCCAGGAGAAAGAAAGGCCGGCTTTATGCTTACGGAAGATCGTGCGGGACATGCCGAAAACCCCCTTTGCTTGAGATCTCAGCCGACACCCTGATTATACTGCATCTTACGGGGCGGGAGAGAAGCCGACCACGTCGTGGCCGCCGTCCCAGGCGCCGCCATAGACGAAGTACATGGGCCGCTCGACGACGATGCCGGGGCCGGAGGTCACCAGCAGGCGCGTGGAGAGCTGGTAACCGTTTCCCGCGTGCTCGTTCACCCGCACCGTCACGCGGGCGCGGGGCGGCACCTTGACCTCCCGGGCCGGCAGGGGCCCTTCCTCCTGCGTCAGGTAGGTCACCTCCACCAACGCCTCTACTTCGCCGGGATTCTGCAGGCAAAGCCACTGGTGGAAACCCTCGCCGGTGTAACCCTCGGCCAGGAACCACTCGGATGCCGCGGCAGCGGCCCCGATGACGCAGTGCCCGCCCGTCCAGGCGCCGTCGTAAGCGAAGTACATGGGCCGCTCGGCCAGGAAGGGGACAGTGGAAGAGAGGCGCACGGATGCGTCGACCCCCGTACCGATCTCCAACGGTATGAAGATGGTGGAACGCAGGCCGGCCCCTACGGTATAGGTCTTCTCGACGGGTCCACCCTGCCCCTCGCCCAGCTGGTACACGGCGCTTACCTCGATGGGGGAGGTGCCGGGGTTCTGCAGGGTCAGCCACTCCTCGAAACCTTCCCGGGTGGTCCCCTCGGCGAAGTAGATACTCCGACGCCAGGGAGGGTGCCCCCATCACGCAGTGGCCTCCCGTCCACCCCCACCCGCCGGTCCCCTGGTAGTCGAAGTACATGGAGCGCTCGGCCACCACCGGCTGGTCGGACTCCAGCTTGAGTGAGGCCTGATACCCGGGGCCCAGCACTTCGTTGACCTTGAAGGTGGCGCGGGAACGGGCCGCCACCGCGTAACCTCCCCGCACCACTTCTCCCTCCTCCTGGGTCTGGAAGCGGAAGGTCAGGTCGGCCGCGGTGTCCCCCGGGTTGAGCACGCACACCCACTCGTCGAAGCCGGGGCCGGTATAGCCTTCCGCGAAGTACCACTCCAGGCCGGGGAGCGACGGCGGCCACGGCGTCGTGTCCACCGGTCCAGGCACCGCCGTAGTTGAAATACATGGGACGCTCCGCCACGATGGGGTCCGGGCAATCGATGCGGAACGAGACCTCTCGCCCGTCGCCCACCACGCCGTTGACGTTCACGGTGGCGCGGGAGCCCGCCGGAATCCCGATCATCCGTCTTGCGAGGTGCCGTCCGGGAAGAGGTAAGTCACGGTGGCGACGGCTTCGGAAGTTCCCGGATTGCCCAGGCACAGCCAGGTGGCGAACCCTTCACCGGTGTATCCTTCCGCCAGGTATTGGCTGATCATCTGCCGGTATTCGCAGGCGCCGATGTCGTAACCGGCTCCCTGGGGGCGGGGGATGCCGTCTATATCGGAGGAAGGCGCGAAGCCGGGATCCCCGGCGTCGATGGCCGGGCTCCCTTCCCTCAGCCGCACGTCGTGTTCTCCCCAATCCACGAAGAGCTGGTCGGGATCGAAGCTGCCGGTGATGTTGTGGTCGATGACCGGATCGACGTGATAGTCGGAGATGATGGAGATGGAGATGTTGTTGCGCACCACGCAGTCCTGCCCGGGCGTCCCGTCCTTGGCGGGCCCGACGTACACCCACGACTCGCGGTACCCGGACTCGCCCCGGTGGTAGGGGTTGAACACGGTGTTGTTGACGATCCGGGTGTTCGCCGCCCCGTAGAGGGAGATGCCGTGCCAGTGGCCCACCATCACCACGTTGTTCTCGACGATGCAGTCGACCATGCTGTTGTCGAAGACCCCGATGCCCTGCACGTTGTCGGCGATAGGGCTGGTCGGGGTCCTCGTGCCCGATGATGCGGTTGCCGCGCAGCACGTAGCGGTATACAGGGGCGTTGTCGCCCGGCCCTACGTAGACCTGGATGCCGTCGTTGTGGTTGTCGTTGACGCTGTAGTTGTTGATGATGTCGTTGTACTGGCAGGTCACGTCCTCCTGGCTGGCCAGGCGGATGCCGTCGCCGCAGTAATTACGGATGGTGTTGTACTCCAGGAGGTTGTCGCTGCCCGACTCGACGATGCCGAAGTCCACGTTCTCCACCAGGTTGCCGCGGATGGTGTTGCGGTCGCCGCTCACCTGGATGCCCCCGTTGGCCAGGTTGTTCCAGTCGTCGGCCGTCCAGGCCGAGACGTCCTCCACCGAGTAGACGTGACAGTCCTCCATGACCGTGTCGGTGCAGGGGCCCTGCCAGCCGTGGCTCATCAGGAAGACCAGGTAGTTGTAGTCGGCGGGCCTGGTGCCTCGCACCGTCAGCCCTGAAAACCTCCACTTGCACCCACCGTACAGGTTGATCTGGCCGAAGGACGGCGTGTGGCCGGCCTGCGCCGCCAGGGTTACGTGGTCGGTGTTGTAGAGGCCGTAGATGTCCAGGGTCCCGTAATCGCCGGAGCGCAGGTAGATGGTATCGCCCGCCTTGACCGGGGCGCCCGCGTTAACCACCTGCAGGGGGTCTCCCTCCAGGTAGGGATAGCTCACCGGCTGCCGCGATTCGATGCGGCTGAGGTCCAGGGTCTTCCAGGGGGAGTCGAAGCTCCCGTCGTAAGAGTCATCGCCGGAGACCGGGTCCACGTAGAACGACTGCCCGGCCGCCGCGCGCACGCTTTCCGCAGCAACCGTAACCACGCCCCAACGTCCTGCTGCAGACCAGGGGAGCAGCAAGGCCGTCAGGACCACCAGGAGGATCAACGACCTTCATGCCTCGCACGGGAACCCCCTTCTCGCCGTCCGGATCACCTTGGCGGGTCTTCTTGGCAGGTACTGTTATCTTCGGCATTTCGCCCGGGGTTTCTTGACCCCCGATCACGCGAGGTCGCGGGCCAGCACGTCCTTTACGTATTGGAACATCTCCGGCCCGCAGCCCGCCTCGGCGTGGCCCAGGCCCTCGAAGACCTTGAGGCGGGCGCCGTCTCCCGCCAGGCGGCGGAGTTCCTCGGCCTGTTCCACTTCGAAGATGAAATCGTCCGTCCCCGCCATGATGGTCAGGGGTTGGGGAGGGATGCGCCCCACCAGGGAGGCGGGCGATTCGGGCAGGTCCGAAGGCGGTCCCATCCTCACCCCGAAACGGTGGTCCAGCCAGGCCCGCCCCGGGGCGGTGAGCAGGAGGAAGCGGAGGAAACGCGCGCCGGGTGCCCGCGCCTCCTCCAGGCGGGACGGCACGCTCATCACCAGCACCGAGTCCAGGCCGCCCCGCATGGCGGCGTAGCTGATGGCCACGATGCCGCCCATGGAGAAGCCCAGCACCGCCAGCCGCCGGTTGCCGTCGGCCCGGGCCATGTCCAGCACCGCTCCCAGGTCGTCCACCTCGCGCTCGGTGAAGGAGCAGAGCCCGCCCGAGTCGCCGTGCCCGCGAAAGTCGAAGGTGTAGACGGTGTAGTCATCGGCCAGGGCTTCGCGCGCATTCCACCAGCCCGGCGATGTGCTTGTTGCCCCCGAAGCCGTGGCAGATGACCACGCCGCGTCCCGGCTCGCGCCCCAGGCGCAGGGTGGCCAGTTCCACCCCGTCCGGGGTCACTGCCTTGCGGCTCAAGGTGGGGAGCGAGTACTCCTGAAGGAAGGGCGCCGCCCAGTCGAGCACGGTCATTCCACCCCGTTGACCACGTGCAGGGGCTTCTCTCCCCGGAGGAAGCGCATGAGGTTGTCCATGGCCGCCTGGAATATGCGCACCCTGCTCTCGTTGGTGGCGCCGGCCACGTGAGGCGAGAGGACGACCCTGTCCGACCCGAGCAGGGGGTTGGCCGGGTCCACCGGCTCCTCGGTGAAGACGTCCAGCCCGGCGCCTGCCAGGCGCCCCTCTGCCAGGGCGGCGGCCAGGGCCGCCTCGTCCACCACCTCGCCCCGGGCGGTGTTGATGAGGAAGGCCGATGGTTTCATCATCGCCAGGCGCTCCGCGTCGATGAGATGGCGCGTCCCGGGAGTGAGCGGCGTGTGCAGGGTGACGATGTCCGCGGCTCGCAGGAGGTCCTCCAGCTCGTTCCGCTCCGCCCCCAGGGCCGCTTCAGTGTCCGGGTCGAGCCCCACGGGGTCGTAGTAGAGCGATGCGGCAGCCGAAGGGGAGGGCCCGCTTCGCGACCTCCCGCCCGATGTGCCCCATGCCCACGATGCCCAGCACCTTGCCGTCCAGCTCGTTCAGGCCCAGGGTGAAGATCTCGTTCTGCGCCCAGGCCCCCTCCGCCGTGCGCCGGTGGAAGTAGAGCTCCCGCTTGAGCAGCATCAGGGCGAACATGATGACCTGCTCGGCCACGCCGACGGCGTTGGCGGCGCCGACGTTGGCCACCGGGATGCCCGCCGCGCGCGCCGCTTCCAGGTCGATGTGCTGGTATCCTACGCTCGGCTGCTGGATGAAACGGCAGCCGCGGGCCGCCTCCAGCACCGCCGCGTCGATACCCAGGCGGAAGGTGAAGTCGCCCACGATGACCGTGGCCCCGCGCACCGCCTCCTCGAGGCCGGCGCCGGGCTCACCGTTGTACACGACCACCTCGATGCCTTCCGCCTCAGGGATGGACGCCAGCAGCCCCTCGAACATGGCCGCCGGCAGGGGAGCCAGCACCACCAGCTTGCCCTTATCCATAATCTCACACCTCCGCCGGTCTCGATCTTGCCTTTCTCCTGGGTCCCGGGCTCACGCCCCGGGCTACTCTTTCTTCCGGTGCGCCGTCACCCGGGGCTCACGCCCCGGGCTACTCCTATCAGTTCATCGGTGCGCCGATCTACCCGGGGCTACACGGCTCCCGGGCTGCTCATGGCGGTCGCGCCGCCACGCGTGGTACCGTGCCATCTCCGCCAGGGAGCGGCAGGCCATCTCCAGGTCGTTATAGGCGGTGACCCCGTTGCCGTCGGCCGCGGCGCGCCTGCCGGCGTCCGAGCGGGAACGGACCATATTGGAGATGACGTACAGGGGGATCTGCTTCTCCCGCATGGGCCCGTAAAGCTCCGGCACCCGGCTCACGAAATCGCCGCCGACCTTGTCCCACATGTCCCGCAGGTCCATGCCGCGGCTGTGCTCCGAGGGCATGCGCAGCTCCGGCTCGCGCAGCGCCGCCACCCAGGTGAAGATGATGGCGTCGACCTCGCCGGAATCGCATCAGGGTCTCGATGATGGGCATGGTCACCGAGAAGTCCAGGCCCGCCACCAGGTCTACCGGGTTGCCCGGCACCCACCAGGAGGGGAGATGCGCGCCGATGCTCGCCGAGGGTCTCCTCGCTCAGGTGCACCACCTCGAGCCCTTCTCTGGTGCAGAGGTCGGCGGAGATGACCCCCAGGCCGCCCCCGCCGGTGACGATGCCCACCCGGCGCCCCTTCGGCAGGGGGCGGTCCACGAAGGATGCCGCCAGGATGCCGGCCTCGTCGATGCCGCGGGCCCGGATGATCCCGGCCTGCGCGCAGGACGCGTCGAAGAGGTCGTCGCTCACCGCCATGGCCCCGGTGTGGGAACGGGCCGCGGCGATGCCGGTGCTGGTGCGCCCGCCCTTCATCACGATGACCGGCTTTTCGGGGGTGACCCGGCGTGCCAGCTCGAAGAAGCGCCGCCCGTCCTGGGTGCCCTCCATGTAGATGACGATGACGTCGGTATCGGCGTCGTCAGCGAAATACGTGAGATAGTCCTCGGCCCGTAGGTCCGCCTCGTTGCCGATGGAGACGGCCTTGGACACGCCGGAGCCGGCCTTGTAAGCCGCGCTCACCAGCATGTTGAGGACGTTGCCGCTCTGGGAGAGGAAGGCGACCCGGCCAGGCGGCGGGATAGAAGAGGGGCATCCAGGGAAAGAAGTCGTAGCCCCGGGTTGCAGACGCCCTGCCCGTTGGGCCCCGCCAGGACGATGCCGCCGGCCCGCGCCCGCCGGACCATCTCCATTTCCAGCTCCGCGCCGTCACCACCCAGTTCCTTGAAGCCGGCGCTGATGACCAGGGCGGCCTTGACCCCCTTGGCCGCGCAGTCGTCCATGACCCCCGGCACCTGGGCGGCCGGGATGGTGAAGACGGCCAGGTCCACCGGCCCCGGGATGTCGCGCACCGACTTGTAGGCCTTCAGCCCCATGACGCTTTCGCGCCCGGGATTCACCGGGTAGACCTCGCCCCGGTAGCCGCCGGTGAGCAGGTTGTTGTAGACCAGGAAACCCCACTTGAGGGAGAAGTCGGTGGCGCCGATGAAGGCGATGGAAGCCGGCTCGAAGAGACTGTCCAGGTTGGCCAGGAGCGGGTGCGGCGTTGCTTTATTGCGTGTCCACCATGTTGCTGCGGCTACTCCTTACGAGATCGATTACCTCAAAAGAGTATACTACAGGGCGGCTATCGCGATGCTCAAATCGCCGTCGTCAGCCAGGCTCCACTTGCAGGTGGAGGCCTCCAGCCCCAGGTCCAGCTCGACCAGGGCCTGGGCCAGCCCGGTCACCGGGAGGTGCAGGCACGAGTTCTCGATGGTTATGTCGACCCGGCCTTCCCCCACCACGAAGCGGGTGATGTTCCCCAGGCCGTAGAGGGCGGTGACCAGGCGGGTGTTACGGCCCCGCTTGCGCCAGTTCTCGCCCGACAGGTAGGACTTGATGAAGCGGCGCTGGGCCTCGATGGCCGCCTCGGGAACGGAGTCGCCCAGCCTCGGACTGGAGGTCGTCGAGGATGGCGTCCATGGCCGCCGACCCGAAGAAGACCATCCGTTTGCCGGTGGCGGGGTCGAAGATGACCCCCTTGTCCGTGTCCCAGTGGCAGCGGGCCACGTCCAGGGGGAGGCCGCAGGCCTGGCAGCGCCGGAAGGAGATGTTCCCGGGCTTGAAGCCGTACCTCCTCCTGCGCAGCCGCTCCTTGAGCTCGACGGGGTGGTCGCCTTCATGCGCGGTGATGCGGTAGAGGCCGTCCCCGAGGTCCTCGCTGTCGACCCAGAGGTCGGAACCCTCGATGGCCTCCACCGAGCCCAGGGTGTCGGCCATGAAGAAGGGGAGCGAGTAGGGGTCGCGGATGTATTGCGTACGCGCCAGGGGTGTCAGGTTGGAGCCCTTCCATTCGTCGCTCAACCTGTATGTCGCCGTAGCCGTAGAGCTTGCCGATCATGTTGACCTGGAGGTTGTAGTGCCTGCCGGTCTCGCCCCGGCTCTCGGTCCCCGACCGTCCCCGACTTCACCTGCTCGGTGATCTGCCGGGGGAAGACGCCTTCCATGTAGCGCCGGGTCTCCCGGCGCCGGCTCTCGATGACGATGTTGTCGATGGGCATGCCGATGAGTTCCTTGATGCCGTCGAAGAGGGCGTCGATGGTCTCCGATTCGTAGAAGACCATGCGCTCGCCCGGAGCCGAGGGGAGGGAGATGACCCCGTTGTCCCCCCATTCCAGGGCGTTGCTGATGAAGCGCGGAACGCCGCAGAGCCCCAATTCGTCAACCCCCGCCATACCCGTGTCTCTTTTACTCGCATTCCCGGGACACTCCCGAGCCAGACCCGTCGGAAGCCGATGGGTACATTATAGCAAATGCCTGACGCATGGCTTGACTTCGAGCAATAGCATTGGTATAGTAATATGCTTATGATTTGAGTCACCGATAGTCAACTGAAAGGAGTCAGAATGAGTGCCTTTCATCATCCAAGACAACCAAACGGCAACTGGGGCGCACCGGCATCGAGATAACCCCCATCGGGCTGGGCACCTGGCAGCTCGCGGGCGGCAAGGGCTTCGACGCCCTGGTGTGGAAGGGCGTGGCCGACGACGTGGTGGACCAGATCATCAAGGCGGCGCTGGACGGCGGCATCAACTGGTTCGACACGGCCGAGGCCTACGGGATGGGCCGCTCGGAACAGCGGCTCGCCCAGGCACTGCAGAACGCGGGCGCGAAGGATGAGGACATCGTCATCGCCACCAAGTGGTTCCCGGCCATGCGCACCGCGGGGTCCCTGGGGCGCACCATCGTCAGGCGGAGGCGCTGCCTCAAGCCCTACACCATCGGCCTTTACCAGGTCCACCAGGCCATCGCCCTCGTCGACGCCGAAGGCCCAGATGGACGCCATGGCCGAGCTGGTCGACCTGGGACTGATCCGCTCGGTCGGGGTGAGCAACTTCCCCGCCTGGATGATCAAGAAAGCCCACGCGGCCCTGGCCGCCCACGACATCCCCCTGGCCTCCAACCAGATCAAGGTCAGCCTGCTCGACCGGCACATCGAGACCACCGGCGTCCTCAAGGCCTGCAAGGAACTGGGCATGACCATCATCTCCTGGTCGCCGCTGGAGATGGGGGTGCTCACCGGCAAGTTCCACGAGGACCCGTCCCTGCTCAAGGACCGGCCCATCGGGCGCCGGCTGTACATGGAGCGCCAGATGAAGCGGAGCCGGGACCTCATCGCCGGCCTCGAGGAGATCGCCGCGGCCAACGGGGTATCGGCATCGGTGGTGGCGCTGAGCTGGCTGGTCAACTTCTACGGCGAGACGGTGGTGGCCATCCCGGGGGCGTCGAAGGTCAGCCAGGTCGAGCAGAACCTCATGGCCAATGAGCTCAAGCTCACGGAGAAGGAGATGGACCACCTCGACCGGCTGTCAGCCAAGTTCCGGCACCTGGCGCCCATCGGCTGACCAGGGAAGCCGTTCTAGGCTTTTTCGACGGGGAACTGCACCTCGGTGAGGAGCTCCGACTCCGGCACCTGGGACGGGTCGTTCAGGTAGATCTCCCGCGCCGGCCCGGTGTAACGGTAGCCGTTCTCCTTGACCCAGGCTTCGAGGACGGTCGTAAGCCTCCTTGACCTGGTCCGTAGGGTCCCTGGTGCATGGTGCCGGCCATGGTCCCCCCGGCCAGTTCGCGGGCTACGATCTCGCCGCGGCTCTCCAGGCAGCGAGCCCACCGGCACGCACAATTCCATCTCGAAGTCGTCGGGATCGAACATCCTCGCCGTAGTAGAGCGCGAAGGGCGGCCCGGCGGGAGGTTGCCCCAACTCGCCGAGGTAGGCGAAGAGCGCCCCGAACTTCGCCCCGATGTCTGCCTGGATCTTCTCCATGGAGGTGCGGAAGCGGATCCCCAGGATGAACTGGGCACGCGACTTCCTTCAGCTCCACTATCCTTTCCATTTGGCCTCCTCTCAAGAATCAACCCGGCCTGATATTGATTATAGCACCTCCGTATGCTCCGCGCAATCCACAGCAACGGAAAGCACTATTTGACTTAGAGTCATAAATGGTGTCTAATATATTCAAAGGCGACGAAGGAAAGGATCAGCCATGGCTTCGAGGTTCAACGTGATGGCGAAGAGGAACTACCTGTCCGACGGTCAGAAGGGGCGGGTGCAGCGCAAGGGCGCGGACCTGCTGGAGGCCTTCCTGGGGCGCACCTTCATCTGGATGACCAACCAGCGCTGGGCCCAGCGGCACCCCTGGTTCAACCCCGCCAAGTCCGATACCCGCTGGCTTCCCATCAACACCGACATCGAGATGCCGGACAACTGTCCCCATGCCGGTGACCATGCTGGACCAGATGATCGAGGAGGCCTCCCACCGGGTGATCATCGACTTCTGCGGTTGCCGCAACGGCTTCCTCTGCGAGGACTACCCCATCGACATCGGCTGCCTCTTCCTGGGGGACGACGCCGTCAACCTGAAGGTCTACCCCTGGCGCGAGGTCACGGTGGAGGAGGCCAAGCAGCACGTGCGCCGAGCGGTGGACGCCGGCCTCATCCCCGGGGTGGGCAAGGCGCGGGTGGACAACTGGCTCTTCAAGCTGCCGGACCGTGGGCGCCTGCTCTCCATCTGCTTCTGCTGCGACTGCTGCTGCCTGGGACGCTACGTTCACTCCGGCCCCATCGAGGTGGTGGAGGGGATAACCTCGAGGCTGCCGGGCATCAGCATGGAGATCACCGACGACTGCATCGACTGCGACATCTGCGTGGAGTAGTTGTTACATCGAGGCCTATCAGCGTCAAGACGGGAAGTACGTGTTCAGCGCCAACTGCCGCGCCTGCGGCCGCTGCGCCCTGGCCTGCCCGGTGGACGCCATTAAGGTGCGCATCGACGACCCCGACTTCGTGGAGAAGACCCGCGCCAAGATCCGCAGCTACGTCAATTACGACTGACCTTTACCCCCGGCCGGGTCTCGATTCTTTACCTCCTGGCATCGCGTCCCCGGGGCTCACGCCCCGGGCTACTGCCTTCGCCCGTCACGCCCTTCCCCGGGGCTCACGCCCCGGGCTACTGCCTTCGCCCGTCACGCCCTTCCCCGGGGCTCACGCCCCGGGCTACTGCCTTCGCCCGTCACGCCCTCCCCGGGGCTCACGCCCCGGGCTACTGCATGCCGCCCGCTACGCGGGCTCACGCCCCGGGCTACTGCGGCCGCCGCTACGCGGGCTCACGCCTCGGGCTGCTACCTTTCGGCGGCCTTCCTGGCGCAGAAGTAGAGGGCAGGAAAGGCTCCGGGCAGGCCGATGGCCAGGACAGGCGCCAGGGGGGTGCTGGAAGATGCTCCGCGCCTCACCCCGCTTGAACTCCGCGGTGGTGCCCACCGCCAGCAGCCGCTTCAGCGACACCAGGATGTAGGTGAGGGAGAAGGCGAAGTTCCCCGCCCAGGCCGCCCAGCCCAGCCCCCGGCGCTTCCTCTCCAACTGGTGGGCGAAGAGGAAACCGAAGGTGTACATGAGGGGATAGATGCCGAACATGCCCACCTGCACGGCGGGCGGGATGTCCTCGTGGTCGGCGTAGTACATGAGCATCCAGTCGGGAGCCTGCTTGTAGCACCAGGCGGCTATGCCGGTGCCCACCGCCGTTGAGAAGGCCAGCCCGGCCAGGAAGGGCTTGCTCGTCAGCAGCGACTCCTCGCCCATGCCCTCCAGCGCTTCCGTCGCCGCGACGGAGAAGCTCATCCCCATCCAGGTGCACAGCCCCAGGTCCAACGGAACGGTCATGCCGCTCACCTCCCTCGCTCAGGCGCGGATACGTTCAAGGCAACCAACGCTCCTGCCGGTACCAGTCGATGGTCTCGCGCAGCCCCTCCAGGCAGGTGGGGTAACGAGAGACGTAACCGAGCGACCTGATCTTGGACCCGTCCAGGTAGTGGTCGCCCAGGAGGAAGTAGAGGAAGTCGCGGTCGAAGCGCGGGCGCAGGGCCGGCACCAGGCCGCTCTCGTCCATGATCCTTTTCCATTCCCATTCGAGCACGCGGTTGAGGGGGCCGAAGACCAGGGGCACCGGCAGTTTCAGGCCCAACCAGGCGACGCCTTCCACCACTCGCCTGGGATAAGGGAGGCGGAAGGTCACTTCAATGTCGAACAGGTCGAACAGCAGGTCGAAGAATTCTCCCGCCTGCAGGGGCCGGTCCTCCGCCAGGTTGAAGTCCTCCCCCATGGCCGCCGGGTTGTCCAGGCAGAAACCCACGGCCCCGGCGATGTCCCGCACGTGCACCAGGGTCAGGTACTTGCCCCCCTTGAAGGAGGGGGAGCGGCGCAGGCCCAGGCGCCTGAGGATGGAGGGAAGGACGTAGAAGGCGCCGGCTATATAGGTGCTGTGGGGGCCGTAGACCGCCGTGGGGCGGAAGACGGTGAGGGGGACCCCGTACTCCGCGCAGGGTGTGCGTGACCACGCTCTCTCCCGCCTCCTTGCTCAAGGAGTAGGAGTCCTCGGGGTGGTGGGGGTGGTCCTCGCGCATGGGCGTCTCCAGCGAGCCGCCATAGACCCCGCCGGTGCTCAGGTGGAGGAAGTGGGCCACCCCCCGGCGCCCGGCCTCCTCGCAGAGCATCCGCGCGGCGTCCCGGTTGACCCGCATGACCGTCTCCAGGGGCAGGCCCAGGTCGAAGGCGGCGGCGCAGTGCACCACGTGGGTGACGCCGTCCATCAGGCGGCTCACGTCCCCGGCGTCGAGGAGGTCGCCCGGACAGGCCTCGGCGCCCACCCCGAGGGCCGCGTCCAGGGAGCATCCCGGGAAGGTCGGTGGCGCGCACCGGGTGCCCGAGGCCGCGCAGTTCCTCCACCACGTGCCGGCCGATGAAGCCGCCCGCCCCGGTGACCAGTATCCTCATGGCGGAAGCACCTCTCTCCCTACTCCTCGAGCTTGTCCTCCGCTTCCAGCCGGGCTATCTCCTCCTCGCGCAGGGCCCGCCGCAGCACCTTGCCCACCATGGTCTTGGGCAGCTCGTCGCGGAACTCCACTACCCGGGGCGCCTTGTAGGGGGCCAGGCGCTCCCGGCAGAAGGCGATGATCTCTTCCTCCGTGCACTCCTCGCCCGGCTTGAGGACCACGTAGGCCTTGACCGTCTCCCCGCGGTATTCGTCGGGGACGCCCACCGTGACCGCCTCCATCACCTTGGGGTGCTCGAAGAGGACCTCGTCCACCTCGCGCGGGTAGATGTTGAAGCCGCCGGCGATGATCATGTCCTTCTTGCGGTCGACGATGAAGAAGTAGCCGTCTTCGTCCATGGTGGCGATGTCGCCGGTGTACAGCCAGCCGTCGCGCAGGGTCTCGGCCGTCTCCTCCGGCTTGTTCCAGTAGCCCTTCATCACCTGCGGGCCCCGGATGACCAGCTCGCCCGGCTGCCCCGGCTCGAGTTCCTGCAGGCCTGTGTCCACGTCGACGATCCGCGCCTCGGTGTCGGGGAAGGGGATGCCCACCGAACCGACCTTCTGCATGCCGAAGAGCGGGTTGGAGTGGGTGACCGGGGACGCCTCGGACAGGCCGTAGCCCTCGCAGAAGATGCCGCCGGAGATCCGGCTGAACTGCTTGATGACCTCCAGCGGCAGTGGGGCCGAGCCCGAGTTGCACAGCCTGATCTTGTCCACCCCGTAAGCCAGGGCGTCGGGGTGGCTGAGGATGGCCACGTACAGCGTGGGCACCCCGGGGAAGAAGTTGGGCTTGTAGGTCTGGATGGCCTGCAGCATCATGTTGATCTCGAACTGGGGGATGAGCACCATGGCCGCGGCGCCGACGATGGCGGTGTTCATGGCCACGGATTGCCCGTAGGAGTGGAAGAAGGGGATGACGCAGAGGAAGACGTCGGAGCCCCGCTCGACGAACTCCCTGGCCCAGAAGGTGCACTGCATGGCGTTGGCCATGAGGTTGCGGTGGGTGAGCATCACCGCCTTGGGCAGGCCGGTGGTGCCCCCTGTGTACTGCAGGGCGGCCAGGTCCTCATCCGGGTCGATGCTCGATATCCGGCGGCTCCGGGGACGGCTCCCTCGAGCACCTCGAGGAAGTAGTAGTCGCCCGGCCCCTTCTCGGCCGCCGGGCGGGAAGGCCTCGGCCATGTAGTCGGTGATGCTGGTGATGATGCGGCGCTTCAGCGGCGTGACGTCCTTGACCGCCTCGACGCGGGCGTGGAAGAGGTCGAGGTAGATGATGGTCTCCGCCCCGGAGTCGTTCAGCTCGTACTCGATCTCCCGCTCCACGTGCAGGGGGCTGACGTTGGTGACCACCGCGCCGGCCTCCAGCACCCCGTAGTAAGAGATGATGAACTGGGGGCAGTTGGGCAGCATCAGGGCCACCCGGTCCCCCTTGGCCACCCCCATGCCCTTGAGGGCGTTGGCCAGGCGGCGTACCTTGTCCCGTATCTCCCCGTAGGTCAGCTTCTGGTCGAAGAAGATGGTGGCGGTGTACTCGTCGTACTTGACGCAGGTCAGCTCGAGCAGTTTATACAGGGGCACCTGCGGGTAGCGGATGCTCTCGGGCACGAAGTAGTCGTAGTTACGCAGCCAGGGACGGTCCATGTCTCCTCCTCTCATCGGCAAGACCACGGATACCTGCGCACCAGCCCGGTCAGGGGCCGGTGCTGACCACGATGGTCACGGTGGAGCCCTTGTCCGCCTGGGCGTTCGCGGCCGGGCTCTGGCTGATGACCTGGCCCACCGGGACGGTGGCTGAGGACTGCTGCTGCGCCGTCACCTTGAACCCCGCGTTCTCCAGGGTGGTGGTGGCCACGGCCTGGGTGTCTCCCGTCACCTTGGGCACCGCCGCCGTCGTGGACTCCACGCCGACCTGGAGGGTGGCGGTGATGCCGGGGGAGATGAGCACGCCCGCGGCCGGGTCCTGCTTGACCACCTTGCCCACCTGGGCGGCGTCGGTGACCGGGACGTTGCTGACCACGACGTTGGTTATCTTCTGGTTGTTCAGGGTGCTGGTCGCGTCCTTCTGGGACTGCCCCATGACGTTGGGCATGCGCAGGGACGTGGTTATACTGACCGTCACGCTCGAACCCTCCGCCACCGAGGTGCCCGAGTAGGGGTTCTGCCCGCTGACCATGCCTACCTTCTGGGACTCGCTGGTCACGTAGTCGTCCTGCTTGTTCATCTTCAGGCCCACGTTGTCGAGGGAGGAGCGGGCCTGGTCCTCGGTGAGGCCGGTCAGGTTGGGGACGGTGACGGTGCCTCCCGTGTCCTCGCTGACGAACCACTTGGGCCCCACCGCGAAGCCGAGCAGCAGCACCACGATGCCGCCGACGACGATAAGGCCGATGACGATGCCCAGCGCCCAGGCCCCGGCCTTGGACCCCTTTTCCGCGGCAGGTGCGCGGTGGGGCAGCCGGAGCCGCGGGCGCCGGCGCGGCCGCGCCTTCCAGGAACTGCAGGAGGGCGCCGTGCATCTGCTGGGCGCTCTGGAAGCGCAGGGCCGGGTCCTTGGAGAGCGCCTTCATCACCAGGGCGCTCAGCGCCGCGGGGATGGCCGGGTTGACCACCGAGGGGTCGACGGGCGCCTGGTTGATCTGCGCGGCGATGACCGTCTGGCTGTCGGGCCCCTCGAACGGCACCTTGCCGGTGAGGGCCTGGTAGAGCACGACGCCCAGCGAGTAGAGGTCGGAACGGGCGTCGGGGGTGAGCCCCTGGGCCTGCTCCGGCGACACGTACTCGGGGGTGCCCCTTCCGGTAGCCTCCCAGGCCATGCCCAGGTCCATCAGCTTCACCTGCCCGAGCTCATCCATGAAGATGTTGGAGGTGGAGATGCCGCAGTGGATGAGGCCGCGGGCGTGGGCCAGCTGCAGCGCGCCGCAGATCTCCGAGACGACGCGGGCCGCCCGTTCCGCGGGCACGCGCCCTCCCTCGGAGCCGAGCAGCTGGGCCAGGCTGCGCCCCTCGACGTAGTCGGTGACCACGAAGTAGAGCCCGTCCTCCGAGCCCCAGTCCAGCGGCCGGACGATGGCGGGGCTCTCCAGCCCGGTGGCTACCCTCGCCTCCGCCTCCAGCTTCTGGACGTACGCCTCGTTGGAGGCGAACTCCTGGAAGAGGACCTTGACGGCCACCTGTCGCCCGAGCTGCTGGTCGTCGGCCAGGTAGGTGTCCCCCAGCCTGCCGGTGCCCAGCTTGGTCTTGAGCTGGTATCTCCCTTTGAACAGCTTTCCTTCCATCGCCCCTCCCTTATAGTAGGTCGCGCGAATAACAGCCACATACGATTATATTATGGTTCGGCACGTTGTGGGGCAGAAAAAGGGCCGGAGCCTACGCTCCGGCCCTCGATGCGTGAAGCTGTTCTACTTCAGCTTGTCCTTGAAATCGTCCTTCAGCTCGCGCTTGAGGATCTTGCCCACGCCGCTGGTGGGGAGCTGGTCCATGAACTCGACTACCTTGGGGACCTTGTAGGGGGCCACCTTCTCCTTGAGGTAGGCGCGGATCTCCTGCTTCTTGGCGTCGTCGCCCTTGACGCCCGGCTTGAGCACGATGGCGGCGGCCACGCGCTCCGAGCCCGGGCGCTCGGGGTCGGGGACGCCGATGGTGGCGGCCATCTCCACGTCCGGGTGCTTGGTCAGCACCTCGTCCAGCTCGCGGGTGAAGACCTTGAAGCCGGAGACGATGACCATGTCCTTGACCCTGTCGACGATGTAGAAGTAGCCGTCCTCGTCCATCTTGGCCACGTCGCCCGTGAACATCCATCCGTCCCGCAGGGCGTTGGCGGTCTCCTCGGGCTGGTTGAGGTAACCGTTCATCAGCTGCGGCCCCCGGATGGCGATCTCGCCGGGCTGCCCCGGCTCCGCCAGCTGCCCGGTCTCCGGGTCGACCAGCTTGAACTCGGTGTCCGGCACGGGCATGCCGATGGAAGAGGCCTTCTTGACGCCGTAGCGGGGGTTGATGCAGGTGACCGGGGAGGTCTCGGTCATGCCGTAGAGCTCGATGAACTTGCTCTCGCCGATGACGCTCTCCAGCTCCTTGATGTTCTCCTCCGGGAAGGGTGCGGCCGCGCTAAGGCACCAGAGCAGGTTACTCAGGTCGAGCTGCTTGAAGTCCGGGCTCTTCATCAACTCGAAGAAGACGGTGGGGACGTTGACGATGATGCCGGGCTTGAACTTCTTGACCATCTCGATGATGAAGTGGGAGTTGCGGGGGTCGGGCACCAGTATCTGGGTGTTGCCGTTGGTCATGCAGAACCCCCCGAAAGCCAGCCCGGCGATGTGGAACAGCGGGAAGGCGGAAAGGGCCATGATGTCCGGCTTGATGTCCAGGTAGGTCATGACCTGCAGCCGGTTGGACATGTAGCTGCGGTGGGTGAGGATGGCCCCCTTGGCGGGGCCGGTGGTGCCGCCCGTGTACATCAGGAAGATGGTATCGTCCATGGTCCGTTTTACGGCCACCTTGGTGGTGGGCATGTCCTTAATGGCTTCCATGAAGCGGAGGACCTTCTTGCCCTTGAGGGGCGTGACCTCCGCGGTGGGGATCTTCTTGAGCGCCTTGCCCAGGACCTTCTTGATGCCGGGCAGGAAGTCGGCGATCTCGGTGACGACCACCGTGGAGAAGTCGCACTTGTCGGCCACTTCCTTGATCTTGTCGAAGAGCACGTCGATGGTGAGGATCATCTTGGCCCCGGCGTCGTTGATCTGGTGCTCCATCTCGTCGGGCATCAGCAGGGGGCTGAGACCCGTGGAGACGCCGCCCGCCTTCTGCACGGCGACCACGCTGATGTAGTTGGCCGGGACGTTGGCCATGCACAAGCCCACCACGTCGCCGGGCTTGAGGCCCTGCTTGATGAGGAAGTTGGCCATCTGATTGGATAACGCGTCCAGCTGGTTGTAGGTGATCTTCGTGCCCATGTAGATGAGGGCTGTCTTGCTCCCGAACTTCCCCACGATCTCGGCGAACTTCTCCGCGTAGGTCTTGTCCTCGTACTTGCCCTCCAGTGACGCGGGCACGTTCTTGTCGTAGTTCTTCAACCAAGGTTTCTCGGAATAGACGTCAGCCATACTTCTCCCCCTTCGTGGTCGCATGGTTCAAACAGCCAGAATAACAATATGATTCTACATTTTAGCGGGTGTCTAGGCAACCCGGGTTTGAACCGGGGTCAGGGCGCGGTCCCCGGCGGTGAACGGCGTGTACGGTCTCGGTGGCGATGATATGACTCACGAGCGGCGGTTTACGGCGCACCCTCGGGAAGCACTCGCAGCCCGAGAGCCCTATAGTGCTCGTCGTAAGCGAAAACTCCGTCGGCTTCGATGTCCCGGGCCACCAGGGCCAAGTGGCAGTCCGTGAAGGACGCCCCCAGCGTCTCGTACTTGTCGAACCAGTCCCAGGCGAGGCGGAAGGCATGTTCGTTCATGAGGACCAGCCTCAGCGAACCGCCTTCGCGGGCGGCTTCAATCTCGTCGCGGAAGATCCGCATGCTCTTCTCTCTCAGCCCGCGGCGCCTCAACAGGGTGAGGGTCTCCGAGAGTACCTGGTCGGTGGTGACCAGGGTCACGCCGCCTCTTCTCAAGCCGGAATAGAAGGAGGAGGCAGACGCGTGGTTCCGGTCGCGGGGGAAGGCCATCGCCACCCAGGCCGAGGTATCCAGGCAGACGATCCTCAAGTGCCTTCACCGCCGTAGATATAACGGTCGTGGTCGTAAGAAAGGTCGTCCGGGGCCTCCAGGTCTCCGGCCAGGCCGACGATGCGGTCGAGAGGCAGATTCTTCTTCGCCGGCGGGCTTCCGGCGGGCCTGCCGCTCGCTTTGCGTCCCTTGCCGGGAGCGCTTGCCGTGCCTGACCGGCCCCCCTCCAGGTAATGATCGACGGCTTCGCGGATGATGTCCGCCTGCGACCTGTCTTCGAGGAACGACAGCTGGCGCAGGCCGCGCTCTTCCTCCTCCGTGAAGTAGACCTGTTTCCTGACCATCTTCTCGCCCATATACATCACCTTCTAATATACATCACTAAGATTATAACATATACGAGTTAAGCCGTTCTTCTCATCCCGGCAGGTAGCGTGGATGATATAATAAGGCAATCAACCCGGCGCCGGACCGGCGAGCGCGATTGGAAAGGTGAGGCCGTTTAACATGGACAACAACCCCGGCGAGAGCACCACCCCGGAAGAGCGGCTGCGCCTGGCCGAGGAGAAGCTGGCGGCCGCTGAGGAGAAATACAACAACCTGGTGGACAACCTCGACGAGGCGGTCTTCTTCCTGGATACGCGGGGCACCATCACCTACATGAGCCCGGTGATCGAGCGGATCTCCGGCTACAAGGTGGATGACCTGGTGGGGAAGAGCTTCAGCGCCTTCGTCCACCCCGACGACCTGCCGTACCTGTACGACGGCTTGAGCAACCAGCTCCGGGGCCGGCCCGAGCCCCACGAGTTCCGCGTCGTAGACACGGACGGCTCCGTGCATTTCGTGCGGACCGCCGGCCGCCTGTTCTCAAAGGACGGAGAGCCCGCCGGCATCGCCGGCAGCCTGGTGGACATCACCCGGCAGAGGCGGGCGGAGGACGCGCTGGTGGAGAGCGCCCGACAGATGAGGCACTTCATCTCGGTGACAGCGCATGAGTTGCGCCACCCCATCGCCATCATCAAGGGATACGTCCAGAACCTGCTGGAGCTGGACAAGTACCACCTGGACGAGGAGATCGTGGAGATACTGGGCGCCATCGAGATGTCCTCGGACCGCCTGACCCGCCTGGTGGAGGAACTCCTTGACGTCTCCCGCATCGAGCAGGGCCACTTTGCCGTGGTCGCAAGGGAGGTGGAGCCGCACATCTACCTGCACCAGGCGGCAGAGGAACTGCGCTTCAGGACGCCGGACTGCGAGTTCGTCTTCAGGCTGGACGAGACCATGGGCAAGGTCATGGCGGACCCGGACAAGTTCGTGCGCCTGATGATCATCCTGCTGGAGAACGCGCTGCGCTTCGCCCCTTCTCCCTGCACCGTGGAGGTGGAGTCGGGCACCGACGGGGACATGGCGGTCTTCTCCGTCTATGACCACGGTGAGGGGGTGCCGGATGAGGACCGTGAGCGCATCTTCGAACGCTTCTACCAGGTGGAGGAAGCCCTGCATCACTCGGTGCCGGGCGTGGGGCTGGGGTTGTACATCGCCCGCGAGATCGTCGAGGGGCACGGGGGGAGCATCTGGTACGAACCGCGCGAGGGCGGCGGCTCGGTCTTCCGTTTCACCATTCCCCTGGCTTGACGCGCTTGATGCCCGTCGTGCCGATGATGTATCCTTCATGAAGGCGCGGTAAGAGACCCGTATACCCACAAATCCCCGCGCGGCACAAGGAAGCAAGATCACAAAGACGACCCCGGTAAGTCGCTGTCTTTTTCGGGAGAGGAGTCATTGCGATGCGCAGAAAGATCAGTATCCCTGGGCGGACCGCTCCTGGCGGTCTGCGCGTGTGTCCTGCTGGCGTTCCTCCCGGCGTTGTCCACGGGAACCGCCGTGGCGGCCGACTCCGACTGGGCCGTGTCCAACCCGCCCGGTGTCTCGGAGCTGCGGGGGGTGGGGGCGCTGGACGCCGACACCGCCTGGGTGGTGGGGAGCAACGGGTCCGGCGACGGGGTCATCCTGAAGACGGCGGACGGCGGGGCCGGCTGGGAGACGCAAGCCACCTTCGCGGGCCAGCCGCTCTCCTCGGTCGCCGCGGTGGACTACTACGCGGCTTACGCTTCCGGGAGCGGGGGCTTGTACCGTACCTTCGACGGCGGGGCCTCCTGGGAGACCGTCTACGATACGTCTTCCTCCGGCGCGGAGATAGCCGACGTCAGTGCGCTCAATGTCTCGCATGTCTGGGCCCTGATGGTGGACGCCGCCGGCAACGGCAGCGTCTTGAGGTCCTTAGACGGCGGGGCCACCTGGGTCAACGTCTACACCCGGCCGGCCTCCGGCGGCACGCTCGAGAGCGTCGCCGCGGTGGACGAGAAGACGGCCTGGGTGGCGGGCGGCAACGGCTCCAACGGCATCCTGGTGAAGACCGGCGATATGGGATCGACCTGGCAGGAGCAGTCGGCGCCGGGGGCGCCCGTCCTGCGCGAAGTGAGCGCCCTGGACGCCTCGACGGCCTGGGCGGCGGGCGGCAACGGCTCCGATAGCGGCGCCATCTCTACCACACCGCGGACGGCGGGACCAACTGGGCCGCGACCTACACGGGGACCGTCGACTACTTCAACGGCGTCGACCCGGTGGACGGATCCATCGCCTGGGCCTGCGGCACCGACTCGGGCTCGTCGCAGGGCATCATCATGAAGACCATGGACGCGGGCGGCTCCTGGCAGGTCCAGTACGTCGCCTCCGGCAGCTACCCCCGCGGCATCTGCGGCGTCAATGCTTCCATCGCCTGGGCGGCTGCGAACGGCGCGGCCGGCCCGTCCGTCCTGCGCACGGTGAACGGGGGAGATGCCCGGCCCGACCTGATCGGCCTCGCTCCCGGACACCGGGCAGGTGGGCGACGGTCACCCTCACCGGGAGCGACTTCGGGCGGAGCGGGGGTCCTCCACCGTGACCTTCGGCGGAGTGGAGGCAGCAGCCTACCCCGTACTGGTCGGACCGGGAGATACAGGCGACGGTGCCCGGCGGGCTGAAGGGCAGGGTCGCGGTGGTGGTGAACACGGCGGCGGGTACCTCGGGCAGCAGGCAGCTTCCTGGCGGCCTATCCCATCAGCATCATCTCCATCGAGCCGGATTCGGGCATCGAGCTGACGATGGCCCTCGAGATAACCAGCATCAAGGGCAGCGGTTTTCAACCGGGTGCGACGGTGCGTTTCGAGTCGGACGGCCTGGTGCTGAATGCGTACAACGTCAACGTGCATCTCCGATAGCGAGATCACCTGCACCATCGGCCTCTTCGTGGCGATGTCCGGGTATTTCGACGTGTACGTCACCAACCCGGACGGGGGAGAGGCCTGCCTGTTGGGAGGATTCAACATGCGCCCGTGTATGCGGGGCCGGCGCCGTCCCCGCGGCGGTAGCCCTGGGCAGCATGGTGGGGATGCTCTCGGTGGGGCACCGGTTGAACAGGCGCCGCAGGCGCCGGCACGGCGTTGAAGTAACGGAGCAGGGACCTAGCGCGCGACCATGCGGTTGGCCTGGTCGGGGCAGGACCTGACGCACTGGCCGCATCCCTGGCAGTCGATGACGTGGGCTTTCCCCCCTCGCATCTCCCTCTCCCTGAAGGCGCAGACCTCCACGCAGGTGGCGCACCCCCCGCACTTCTCCAGGTCCACCACGGAGACCTGGGTGGAGGGGATGAAGTGGTACCCCTCCCGCTTGAAGCCCCGGTAGGCCAGGATGGGCAGGCAGGCGCAGCCGCAGCAGTTGCAGATGACGAAGTAGTTGGTGCTGCCGCGGAAATACATGTGCCGGTCGAGCATGGGTACCAGCCCGATCTCGTAGCTGTCGCTCACCACCTTCCGGGCATGCTCCCTGGTGATGACGCGGAAGTCGCGGGGGAAGGCCTTCAGCCAGACGGGGGCCCCGGTCAGGATGAAGATGTCGGTCTCCATGGGGTGGCCGCAGGCGTGGGTGGCCAGGCGGCAGCGGCAGGGCCCCAGGGCGATGGTGCTCTCATCCGGCAGACCCGCGATGAACTCCAGCATCTCCTCGAGGGTCATGGTCTGGGCCACCACCATGCGCTCGCCGGCGAACTTGGCCATGCTGTAGTAGAGGACCTTCCTCACCCACGTTACGTTCATGAAGTCCTGGTGGAGCATCCAGTAGAAGACGGCCAGCAGGCGCACCTCCACCCGCGCGAAGATCTTCACCGAAAGCAGGCGGAACCGGGAATGCTCGTCTATGAAGATGCCGCTCCAGTGCAGGGGGGCGAGCAGGCCGAGCGCGCTCAGCGCCATCAACGGAAGGAGCAGTAACCCGCCGAACCCCTCGACGCGCTCACGTACATCCATCTCATGCCTCCTCAAAGGGCAGCTCGGCCTGGTATTCGGCATCCTTCTCGCATGCATTCGAACGCTCAGCCTCAGCCGTGCGTTTGGCCAGCGCCGCTTCACGGAAGAACTGCCTGAAATCGGAACCCGGCTCGAGGACCTCCGGCTCCAGGGGAATGCCGCAGCCTTCCTTGCGGTTCAGCAGGCGGCGGTTTCCATCCGGCACATCTTCGCCGGCGCGGACGAAGAGCGGCACCCATCCCTGCCTGAGGTCCTCCACCGCGCCCTCCCAGGTGCCGCCCTTGGCGTGCGCGCTCGACACCACGACGGCGTAGGAAGACAGGGCGTAGATGTACTTGTTCCTCTCCATGGCCTGCCCCACGTTGAAGGGCGACTTGGGATGAGCTGTGGACAACAGCAAGAGGTGCCCCGAGAGCAGAGCCTCCCTGACGTCGCGCTTCCTGATCATTGCCTCCAGGCCCTGCGGCAGGACCGAGACGACGTCCCCCTCCGCGTTGAAGGCGGCGTTTTGCGCCACCTGGTCGACTCCCCGGGCTCCGCCGGAAACGACGAAGAAGCCCGACTCCACGCACTTGCCGGCCAGGCGCGCGGCGAAGACGGCCCCGGCTTCGTCGACGTCGCGGGAGCCGATGATAGCGATGCCCTCTCCCTCCAGCAACCCGGGGTCTCCGGCACCGTAGAGGAAGATGGGGGCCCGGCTGTTCAGCACCTCCTTGAGCCTTCCAGGGTACGAATCCTCAACGCGCGTGGTGACCCAGATGCCCAGGCTCTCCAGCCGCTCCAGCTCGATGGCCAGGTTCCCCCCGCGGGACAGTAGAAGCCTGATCCTCTCCGCCTCCGCTTCGGAGAGCCCGAGGGGCTCCTTCCATTCTTCCTTCGTACTGTCCAGGAAAGCGGCGGGCCGGCCCAGGGGTGACGCCTTCAGGGCCTTCGCCAGCTCGTTCCATTCCCGCAGGGTCAGCGGGTTCACCTCGGCCTCGGCGCGGCGCGGCAAGCCCAGGTTGGAACAGAGCAGCAGCATGGCCAGGCTGTCCTGGGAGAGGTCGCGGATCACGAGGCATCTCCCCCCGTGAAGGTCTGGGCGAGGGCGAAGGGGAACACCGGGCCGCTTCCCGCCTCCAGCAGCAGCGCCGCGCAGACGGTCATGGTCCAGCGGGAATCCACCATGTCGTCGACCAGCAGGACCGGGCCGCTGGGGACTTCTCCCTCCACCTCGAACACCTGCGCGATGTTGTTGGCCTGCTGGTAGCTGTTCTGCATCCGCTTCTGCTCCTCCGTCTCCTTCACTTTGACGAGCACGGGCTCAAAAGGCAACCCCAGGGAATCAGCCAGGCGCTGCGCGAAACCGGCCACCAGCCCGGGCCGGCGCAGGGAAGGAACAGCGGTGACCCACTCGGGGAACGGGGACGGCTTCCACCTCTCCCTGATCATCTCGGCCGCCCCTTCGACCAGCTCGTCCGAGAAGCGGCCTTCTTCGTACTTCTCGCGCGCCACCTGCCGCCCCCAACCCGCGTCGGCGTAGATGCACAGGGCGCGCCCTTCCTGGAGCCTCAGCTCTTCCCGGACGTTGCCGTTCCATCTACCAGCCCCACCCGTGGGCCATTGCTTTCTGGGTATTATCGGCCGGCTGTCGCGGCGCAGGAAGGACACGGCTTCCCTGACCAGCCCGTCGTCGACAGCTTCGCTGAAAAAGGGTCCGGAGCAGTTCGCGCACCTGCCGCACGGCCGCGCGTGCGGGTCGTCCAGTTCCCGCGAGATGTATTCCATCAGGCACTCTTCGGTAAAGACGAAATCCCGCATCTTCTCCAGTTCGCGATAACGCCTCTCGGTGACCCGGTCGGCCCTGGCGGTGTCGGGCTCCCAGGGGTTGGCGGTACGGAAGTACCTGTAGCCTGTCTTGGAGATGACCCCATCCACCTCCAGGAGCTTCAGGCACTTGTCGATCTTCCCGTAGGTCAGGTTCATCCGGGATAACAGCCCCCGCGCGCTCACCCCGTCCTCGGAGTCCTCGACGGCCTCGACGACCTGTTCCATCTCCCTGGCCCCCGGGAAAGGCGCTGTTGATGAAGTATTCCTGGATCTCGTCGTCCTCGCGGCCGTTGAGCAGTATCGCGAAGGCCTGGTCCACGGCTCGCCCGGCTCGCCCGATCTGCTGGTAGTATGAGACTATGTTGCCCGGCCTCTGGAAGTGGACGACGAAGCCCAGGTCGGGCTTGTCGTAGCCCATGCCCAGGGCCACCGTGGCCACCAGGGCTTTGACCCGGTTGCCGAGGAGCATGCCCTCCCGCTCCTCCCGCTCCTCGTTGTCGAGTTGGGCATGGTAGTCGAGTACGTCGAAACCGCGCGCCCTCAGCCACTCGGTGACCCGCCGGCAGTCGGCCACGGTGAGGCAGTAGATGATGCCCGAGCCGGGCATGCCGGGCAGGTTCTGCGCCAGCCAGGCCAGCCGCTCGGCCTGGTCGCTCAAGTGGATGGTCTGCAGGCGGAGTGATTCCCTGGCCAGCGCCCCCCGGCTGATGTAGAGGTCGGGCCCCAGTTGTTCGTCCACGTCCTCCACCACACGGTCGTTGGCGGTGGCGGTGGTGGCGATGACCGGGACGTTGGAAGGAAGGCCCCTGACGATACGCACGATGCGCCGGTAGTCGGGGCGGAAGTCGTGGCCCCAGTCGGAGATGCAATGGGCTTCGTCCACCACGAACAGGCCGATACCCTTGTCGATGGAGGGGAGCACCTGCTCGAGGAAGCGCTGGTTGGCCAGGCGCTCGGGAGAGACCAGCAGGACGTCGCATTCTCCATCGCGCAACATGTCCTCGATGGATCCCCACTCTTCCTCGTTGGTGCTGTTGATGGACACCGCGTGGATGCCGATCCTTGCGGCCATGTCGAGCTGGTTGCGCATGAGCGAGAGCAGGGGGCTGATGATGACGGCAGGCCCGCTCCCTTCGTCGCGCAGCAGGCGCGTCGAGATGAAGTAGACGATACTCTTACCCCACCCGGTGCGCTGGACCACCAGGGTGCGGTTGCGCTCCACCACCGCCGACTCGATGGCCTCCCACTGGCCTTCGCGGAACTCCGCTTCCGGCCCCAGCATCGTCTTGAGGTACTTCTCAGCCCGGTCTCTCACGCCAACCCTTCCCCGCATACCGCGTTCTTATACAACAATGACAAGATAGCAGACAGGGTGACATAAAACGCGTGCATATCTGTTGACGGTATCAAGAAATGACGTCAGTGTGATATGATGTCTGTGAGATTGAGAAAAGAGAAGAGGTGGGAACGTGGGAAGAAACGAGGTGCGCAAGACCATATATATCTCCGTAGAGCTGCAGAAGAAGCTGGAGCAGGAGAGCGTCGTTTCCGAGACATCACAGACCGAGCTGATCAGGCAGGCAGTTGCCGCTTACCTTGAAACCCCGGCGGCGGACAGAGCAGCTGAACTTCCGGCGCGCTATCCGGATGACGAAGAAGATGAGAGGCAGAAGAAGAGGATGCGTCTACTGGGTTCCCTGGCCGGCTTGATCGAAGATGACGACCTTCCGGAGGACCTTGCCAGCAATCACGACAGGTACCTCTACGGTGGTGAAGAATGAGGATAATCTTCGTAGACACCAGCGCATGGGTGGCGCTGGTGAGGAAGAAGGACGCTAAGCACTCACGTGCGGTGAGGTTCTGGAATGAAGCATTAAGAAGTGGCGCCCTCATATTGACCTCCGAGTTCGTGATTGCTGAGACATACACCCTGCTTATGAGTCGAAGGATGTCAGCCAGTCACATAGAGGGACTGAGCAAGCTTCTGGATGAATGCGCGGACGAGCGGCTACTGCGTGTCGAAAGGGCCAGCGACAGTGTCTTCCGGAAAGCGCGGGGCATCTTCATGAAGCATCTTGACCAGCGGGTGTCTTACGTGGACTGCATCAGCTTCCTGCTGGCCAGGGAAAGGGCAGTTGACTGCATCTTCGCCTTCGACGATCACTTCCGGGTACTGGGGATGGACATGCGGCCGTATTGACGCTGCGCGTGAAAGACAGCCGGCAGTGGTATAATGCAGTAAGGCAAGCACTACCGGCGGCGAAAAGGGCAGGGGTAGAACATGACAGATTACGAGATCTCCGCGCGGCGCGGCTGGGACTCCAACTTCCCCGATTTCTGCGAAACGCCTTCGCGCCTGGTAAGGATAAAGCTGGAGGACTTCATCAAGGATGCCAGCGGCTCCCAGGTAAAGGCCTGGGAGGAGTCCATTCCTGAACTTCAGGGCGAGGTGCGGGAAGTAATGCAGCTTGACGACCGCGCCAGGGAATACTGGGCTGTATTGGAGTACGAACTGCCCATGGAGTCCCGGCGGGTCGACGTCATCTTCCTGGCCCGGGGTGCAGTAGTGGTGCTCGAATTGAAGGGGAAGGCGTTGCCCAGCCAGGCGGATATAGACCAGGCAGCGGCCTACGCGCGCGACCTCCGCTGATTAGAGTGAGATATTCGCTGCTATCATGTCGAATGTGCCGAGCGGCTGGTAATGCCCATCGTCGTTCCCACCAGGGCCACGGGGTACATGGGAGAACGCATCGGAGTGCACATCGCCGGGCCCGATGCCCTGGACGAGCTGATAATGGACATCGAGAATTTCTCCGACGCCCCGCCCCTGTCCCCCGCGAAATTCCTGGCCGAGTCGGCTTACTGCCCGCTTCCCACCCTGGTGCAGGCGGCGAGGGAATTGTTCCAGACGGGGAGGATCAGGCCGATATTCAGGGCCAGGGCAGCTACGGACCCGGCCGTGGATTACATAACCCGCGTAGTCCATGAAGCGGCGGCAAACAAGGAACGACGGCTGGTCCTGCTCGACGGGAGTGCCCGGCGCCGGCAAGACCCTGGTCGGGCTGCGGATAGCCCACGCCCATTTCCTGGACGACCTGGCCGTCCCGCGCGATAACGGGAAGCCCACAGTTCCCGCCGTTTATCTTTCAGGTAACGGTCCCCTGGTAGAAGTGCTCCAGTACGAATTGCGGGAGGCCGGTGGAGGGGGAAAGACCTTCGTCCGGGGCGTGAGGGATTACGTCAAGCAGTACTCGGGGAGGCGCAACCTGGTGCCGCCGGAGCACGTGCTCATCTTCGACGAAGCGCAACGGGCGTTCGATGCCGAGAGGGTCGAGTCGACCCACAGCCGGAACGCGGGCGTAAGCCAGGGCAAGTCCGAGCCCGAGCACTTCATCGAGTTCGCGGAACGAATACCCGAGTGGTGTGTGGTCATCGGGCTCATCGGCGGCGGACAGGAGATCCACGTGGGTGAAGAGGCCGGGCTGGTCCAGTGGCGCCACGCCATCGAAGGCTGCGGCACGCCGGCGGACTGGGAAGTACACTGCCCGCCCGAATCGGCGGCGGTCTTCGCGGGCAGTGAGATCAGGCGGGTGGTCGAACAGGAACTCTCCCTCGACACGGAGATACGGTTCCACCTGGCGACCGACGTCCACGACCTGGTCAACGCCCTGCTCGAGCGCTGCTCCAGCGGAGAAGCGGCCGAAACCGCCAGGCTCCTGGAGAACCAGGGTTATCACCTGCGCATAACCAGGGACCTGGAGAAGGCAAAGGGATACCTGAGGGAGAGGTACGCGGAGTCACCGGAGTCCAGGTACGGCCTGGTCGCGTCGGCTAAGGACAAGTCCCTGGTGCAGTTCGGCGTGGCGAACGATTTCCAGTCGACCAAACGGGTGAAGTTCGGGCCATGGTACGGTGATGCCGAGGACAGTCCCCTTTCCTGCCGCCGTCTTAGCGATGTGGTAACGGAGTTCGGGGCCCAGGGCCTTGAGTTGGATGCGGTCCTGCTGGCCTGGGGAACTGACCTGATGATGGAAGGTGGCTCCTGGACCAACCGCAAGGCCCGGGGATACATGCGGGGCGTCAACGTCAAAGACCCCTTTAAGCTGAGGATAAACGCTTATCGCGTACTCCTGACCCGGGGCCGCGACGCCACCGTGGTATTCGTACCACCCTTGGAGCGAACTGGACGAGACCTACGAGTACCTCACGGCCTCCGGTTTTGTCCCCCTCGGATGATATCAATATGAAGCATGAAGAAGGTAACCGCGGCCGTCCTGGAAATGGACGGCAAGATACTCATCGCCCGGCGTCGTGAGGGTGATCACCTTGAGGGCAAGTGGGAGTTTCCGGGCGGTAAGATCGAGCCACCGGAGACGCCGGAAGAGTGCTTGCGCCGGGAACTGCTCGAGGAGTTCGGCATAGAAACCGAGATAGGCGAGTTCATCTGCTCCAGCCCTTTCGAATACAGCCACATGTCAATCGATCTGCTGGCGTACAAGGTCAGGCACCTGTCGGGAGAGTTCCTCCTGAACAGCCACGCCGAGATGTCCTGGATCTATCCCTCGGAATTCCCGGACTTCGATTTTGCCGAAGCGGACAAGCCGATTATCAGGGCGATCCTTCAGGGGGTGTCGACGTGACATTCGAGGAACTGCAGGACTTCCTGGAGAACAGGATGCGGATGAGCCATATCTACCAGCCTCTCCTGGTAAGAAGCCTGGTGGAATCCGGTGGCGCCGCCACGATAAGGCAGCTGGCTCAATCCTTTCTGACCCAGGACGAGAGCCAACTGCAGTATTACGAGAAGCGCATCAAGGAGATGCCGCTGAAGGTCCTGAGCCGTCACAACGTGGTTGCGCACCAGGATGACCTGGTCTCCCTGAATACCGGCCCGCTGAGCTTTGAGCAGAAGGCCGAGATCATCATGACCTGCAACCGGCGGATGCTGGAGTACATGAAAAAGAGGGGCATCGCCATATGGGACTACCGGCTGCTGGACAGCGATCCGGTGTCGGACAGCCTGCGTTACCAGGTCCTCAAGGACTCGGGAGGGCACTGCTGCCTGTGCGGGGCGACGCTCTATGAAAGGCCGTTGGACGTAGACCACATCATCCCCAGGTCGCGTGGAGGCAAGACCGAGCTCTCGAACCTGCAGACGCTGTGCTCGAAATGCAACAGGTCCAAGCGGAACAAGGACACGACCGACTTCCGCATGCGCGACGGAACCGAGACGGATGAGACATGTGAGTTCTGTTCGGATGACTTTACGGCGGAAGCGACAGACGAGAACGGGACGGTATTCTCCGTTGTGGACAAGTTCCCGGTTTCGAAAGGCCACCTGCTGATCGTACCTTTCCGGCACACCCCGGATTTTTTCGACATGACGGGAAAGGAAAAGTCGGATGCCGAGAAGCTGATCCGTTACCTGAGGAACAAGACGATACGGGAAGACTCGACGGTTAACGGATTCAATATCGGCGTGAACTGTGGCCCGGTCGCGGGTCAGACCATCATGCATGCCCACATCCATCTCATACCCAGGAGAAAAGGCGACACCGCCGATCCCCGGGGTGGGGTTCGCGGGGTTATTCCGGACAAGATGGCCTATTGATCTTGAAGTGGATCACCAGGCCGGGTATTTCTCCAGGCTGACCCGGCCCTTCTCCAGCGACTCCAGCATGTCCGCGGCTATCGCGGTGAGCTCGTCGCGCATCTCCAGCAGCTGAGATCCACGGCGAGGGGATGGCGCTCATCCCCAGCAGCGCCCCCAGGATGCTGCCGGTTATCGAACCGGTGCTGTCGCTGTCCCCGCCGTGGTTGACTGCCAGGCGCACGGCGGCGGGGAAGTCGTCAGGGAAGGACAGCGCGGCATAGAGGGATATCGCCAGCGCTTCCTCCGCCACCCAACCTTCCCCGAGGGTTTCAATAGTCTCGGGCGTCTTCGGGGAGGACGCGTCACGCGCCAGGACGACGGCGCGGCCGACCGCCTCCAGGCATTCCTCGTGCCCGGGCCACCCGGAGAGTTCCTCCGAGCGCGTGGGCGATGGCATCATCCAGTGAAGCCCCCTCGATGATGGACGAGACCACCGAGGCCAGGAAGCCCGCCGCCAGGTAGCCGCTGGGGTGGCCGTGGGTGAGGGCCGCGATGGCGCACCCGGTGGCGAAGGCCTCGCCGGGAGGGGAGAGCAGCCCGGCCGGGGCCGCCCGCATGACCCCGCCGCAACCCTTGCTGTTGTTGACCGGCGCCTCCGGCGTCCCCATGACGCCCGACCGCAGCGCGGACATGCAGGTGTGCCCTGGCGCGCGGGTGGCGAAGAGGCCGGGGATTGGTGATGAGCCACCCGTCCACCTGCCCCTCCAGCCCACCGGTGCCGCTGCCCTGGGTGTAGAGCCAGCGGAAGTAGGCGTTGTGCACGACGGCGGCGGTGGCCGGATCGCCCCTCTCGGCCATGCGGTTCCCGGCCCTCAACAGGCCTTCCGCCGTGAACAGGGTCATCTGGGTGTCGTCGGTGAACCTGGCCAGCCCTTCCGAGTCCTTGCCCACCGCCTCGCGCATGTCGGTGATGCCGGCGGGCCCGTACCTGCTCCTTATCTGCGCCAGCCCCATGAACTCGACCGGCGCGCCCAGGGCGTCGCCTGCCGCGCCCCCCAGCAGGCACCCCGCGATGTGGTCGAATCCCTTCCTGTCCATCTGCCCACCGTCCTCTTCCAGGTCAGAAAGCTTCCGCTGCCGGAAACTGTCTCCTGTTCCGCTAAGATATATTGTATGAAGGGAAGGGACATTTCAGGGCAGGAAGGGCAAAGGGGATTCTAAGGTGGAGACGAACCAGGAAAAGCTCAACCGGTTCTTCGATGAAGGAATAATCGATATCGCCAGGGGACCCATCTTCGACAAGGCACCTGAGCCGTTCCCCGAAGGCGTGGATTTCGGCCGCGTCGAGGCCATGATGCTGACCCTGGCCATCGGGGACTCACTCGGCGTCACCAGCGAAGGCAAGAACCCGGACGCGCGCCGCCAGTGGAACAAGGGCCAGGAAGTGCGCGACTACGTGCCGAACCCCAAGGCTTCAGACGGCCGGGGTTATCCTTCCGACGACACGCAGCTGTCCTTCTGGACCCTCGAGTGCATCAACGAGGACGGCGGCCTCGTTCCCGGGCACGTGGCGGAGCGGTTCTGCCGTGACCGCATCTTCGGCATAGGCGGCACGGTTAAGGAATTCATCAGGAACTACAAGAGCGACGTGCTCACTGGTATCAGGCCGGCCCCAAGAGCGCGGGCAACGGGGCCCTGATGCGCATCCCGCCGGTGGTCATACCTCACCTGCGCGAACCCGGGCCCTGCCCTCTGGGCGGACGCCGCCCTCTGCGCCATGATCACCCACAACGACTCCGCCTCCATCGCCTCGTGCCTGGCCTTCGTCAACATTCTGTGGGAGCTGCTGCACATGGACGGCCCGCCGTCGCCCACCTGGTGGGTGGACACTTTCGTTGAGGTGTCGCAGGGAATCGAGGTGGACGAATATCAGCCGAGAGTGCCGGCATACAACTCCTTCAGGGGACCGTTGTGGCAGTTCACGCAGGAGAGGCTGCTCGACGCGTACGAGAGGGACCTCTCGACCCTGGAGGCCTGCCAGGAATGGTACTCCGGCGCGTTCCTCATGGAGACGGTGCCCAGCGCGCTCTACATCCTGATGAAGCACTCCGACGACCTGGAGGAGGCCGTGGTGCGCGCCGTCAACGACACGCGCGACAACGACACCGTCGCCGCCATCGTAGGGGCGGCCGTGGGGGCATTGCACGGCTTGGACGCGATCCCGGAGCGCTGGAAGAAAGGGCTGTCCGGCTGCACTCGCATGGATGAGAATGGTAGATGGGACGACGGTAAGATATTTGCGCTGCTGAAGGAGGCGAGGGATTCTGTGGGGATAAGCGCGTATTTCCGGGAGACTGAGATCGGGAGGCTGGGAATCGCCGAAGACGGGGAATCCATCACCAACCTGTGGTTCGAGGGCTACGTCATCCCGCGGGACGTTGAGGAGGGGGAGTCGGACCTGCTCAAGGAGGCTCACCGGCAATTGAATGCCTACCTGGCGGGCAAGTTGAAGGAGTTCTCGCCTGCCCCTGGCGCCCCGCGGCACCGACTTCCAGCGCAAGGTATGGGACGCCCTGCGCCGCATCCCTTACGGCGAGACCGCCAGCTACAAGGACATCGCTGAAGCGGTGAGCAAGCCCCGGGCTTTCCGCGCGGTGGGCATGGCCAACAACCGCAACCCCATACCCATCATCATCCCCTGTCACCGGGTCATCGGCTCCGACGGCAGCCTGGTGGGCTACGGCGGCGGCCTGGACATGAAGCGGAGGCTGCTGGACCTGGAAAAGAGATACGGATGATGCAACGAGACAGACTGGAGGACCGCGTCAGGGGGGTCGTCTATGGCCAGGCGGTGGGGGATGCCCTGGGCCTGGGGACGGAGTTCATGAACAAGCGGGAAGTGCGCGGGAATTATCCGACGGGGCTCGGGGACTACTCGCAGATGATCAGGGATGCGCACCGCGGCCGCTGGCCGTCCGGGGCCTGGACCGACGACACCGACCAGATGCTCTGCATCTTCGACAGCCTGCTGGAAAAGGGGCAAGTGGACTGTACTGGATATCGCCAGGCGTATCTACGAGTGGGCGGATGGCGGAGGCATGGGAATCGGCAGGACCGTACGCACACGTGGTCTACCACCCGGCCTTTCTCCAGGACCCCCACCGTGCCTCCCGGGAAGTGTGGGAGGAAACCGGCGGGAAGGCGGCGGCCAACGGCGCGATCATGCGCTCATCCATCCTGGGCGTATGGGATTATCGGGAACCGGGAGCGCGGTAATCGAGAATGCCGGAGAGGTGTGCCGGATAACCCACTACGACCCCCGCTGCGTGGGTTCCTGCGTGGCCTACTGCCTGGCCATCCGCTCGATGCTCCTGGGCGGAGACGACCCCGCGAGTCGTTCACGGAGGAAGCCGAAGCGGCAGCCGTCACTTACGATGACCGAAGGACCGCTGAGTATTTCGAACTGGCCAGGATCACCCTCCATCGAAACGCTGGCTTTGGACGAAAAGCGCTCCATCGGATACACGCTGAAAGCCATGGGCGCGGGCTTCTGGGCACTGCATGCACGCGGTGTCCTTCGAAGGAAGGGCTGTCCGCCGTCATCCACGAGGGAGGCGACGCGGACACCAACGGAGCGGTGGCCGGCTCCCTGCTGGGGGCGAGGTTCGGCTTCTCGGGTATCCCCCGGCACCTGGTCCAGGGCCTGCTCGGCCGTCGGAGCTAGAGACAAGGATAGACAGGCTTCTTAAGGCAGAGCTGATTCCGGTCACATCCCCTTGACAACCAGGCAATACTGGTTGTTTAATATAGAAATAGTTTGTATATAAACATTATCTATATGAAAACAGAGAGGCTCGGAGGAGGCGGCGAGCGTGGAGATAGACCGGGAGAGCGGGTTCGAGAAGATAATGAGCGCGGCCACCGGCATCGCGGAGACCTGGAACGAGAAGGCCAACAAGTGGTTGCGCGACAACCACATCACCTTCATGCAGTTCAAGGCGATCCTGCTGCTGAACGAGGAGGAATCCCAGACCCTGAGCCAGCTGAGCAACGGGCTCTCCCGCACCCGCTGCACCATCACCGGGCTCGTGGACAGGCTGGAGGACAAGGGACTGGTCAGGCGGAAACGCAGCCGCAAGGACCGGCGCCTGGTGTACGTGTCCCTCACCGACAAGGGCAGGGAGTTGGCCGGTGAACTGATGGACAAGGTGGCGCCGGAGATATCGCGGTTGGGAGAGAGGGTCATGGGCATGCTCACGGATTCGGAGGCCGCGGCACTGGCCAGTGCCCTGGATAAATTGAGTAACGGTATCGGCCAACTCGAACAGGCTAAACAATGAAGAGCGTTACGGAAATAGGAGAATACCTGCGCGACATCCCCTTCTCTCCCCAGGGGTCCAATCTCATCAACATGGTCAGCTCGAGCAGGCCCGACCTCTCGAAGATAAACACGTTCATCCGCGGCCCCAGGGAGAACAGCGCCTATCCATACCCCGAGGGATTCGAAAAGGTGGTCTTCGAGAGCCTGGACGGCACCCCCCTGGTGGGAGTCATGGGGTTGCATAGAGATGGGATAAAAAGACCCGGGGTGGTCTTCTGCCACGGTTTCCTCGGTTCCAAGAACAAGCCATACATAATGGAGGCGGCCCTGGAGGCCTTTGATTCCTGGGGTTACAACGTCTTCGCGCCCGACCTGCGCAACTTCGGGGAGAGCCAGAGGCTTTCAAACGCCCCCTCCACCGGGGGGTGGAAGGAAGGGCAGGACATCCTCGGCGCCTGCCGCTTCCTGGGCGAGATGGAGGGGGTGACCAGCGTGGCGGCCGTGGGGTACAGCCTGGGCGCCGGCTCGGTGATGAACGCCTCTCATCAATGCGCGGAATACCCCTACATCACCGGGGGAGCCCTGGCCTGGAGCGGCTATGCCTGCATGGAGCAGATGACCTCCCACATCAGCTGCCGGCCCCCGCTGGGCGACCCTTTCTTCCCCATCTACGCGGTGTTCATGTGCCTTTCCGAGATGCGCCGCCTGGAGATGTGCCGGAACATGAAGAGGGAAGGCGACGACGCCTACCAGCACCTCAAGCCCTTTTCCTCCAACTACAGGAGTTACGTCAGGGAGATCGCGGCCCCGCATTACGGGCTGAGCGAGGAGGAGATGTACGCTCTCTCCAGCCCCAAGGAGTTCATATCGATGGTGGACGTGCCGCTGATGCTCATCCACGCGGAGGACGATCCCGTGTGCCCGGTTGAGGAAGTGGAGGGGCTGCGTGATGCCGCGGACGGCAACCCCAACGTCGACATCTGGGTGCTCCCCACCGGCTCGCACTGCGCCTTCAAGGGTTTCGACCAGGACTGGTACTGGTCCGTCATGCGCGGCTTCCTGGATTACTGGGCGGACCGGCCCGAAAGGACCGTCTTCAACCCCCTGTGGGGCACGGCGCCGCAAGGTAACGCGATCGCGGTTTAGAGACCGGGAACCACCTACAGGTTAACAGCTTTCCCTCTCTCGGTCTGGGTGAGCAGGATCTTCCTCAACCGGATGCTCCGCGGGGTGACTTCCAGGTATTCATCGTTGTTCATGATGCCCAGCCCGCGTTCGAGCGTGATCTCGGTCGGGGGGGTCAGCCGGATGGCGTCGTCGGACCCGGCCGCGCGCATGTTGGTGAGCTGCTTTCCCTTGACCGGGTTGACCGTCATGTCGTTGCCCTTGGAGGTGTTGCCGATGACGCTCCCTTCGTAGACCTCGGTGTTGGCGCCGATGTACAGGGTGCCTCTCTTCTGCAGGTTGAACAGGGAGTAACCCAGCGCCTTGCCGGTCTTCATGGAGACCATCGAGCCCAACTGGTTCTTCTCCACCTCGCCCGCGTAGGGCTTGAAGCCGATGTTGTGGGTGTACATGATGCCCTCGCCCCGCGTGTCGGTCAGGAACTCGTTGCGGTAGCCGAGCAGGCCCCGGACCGGGATCTCGAAAACGAGCCGCGTTTCGCCGTTGTCGGTCTCGATCTCCTGCAGCGCGCCCTTTCTCCCGGCCATCTTCTCGATCATCATGCCGGCCATGTCCTCCGGCACGAAGACGGTGAGCTCTTCGTAGGGCTCGGTCTTGCGCCCGTTCTCCTCCTTGAACAGCACGGTCGGCTGCGAGACCTGGAGCTCGAACCCCTCCCGGCGCATGTTCTCCAGCAGTATGGCGATGTGCAGCTCGCCCCGCCCGTAGACCTTGTAATGGTCCGTCGCGTCGAAATCGACCTTGAGCCCCACGTTGACCTCGAGCTCCTTCTCCAGGCGTTCCTTCAGCTGCCGGTTGGTCACGTACTTTCCTTCCCGGCCGGCGAAGGGGGAGTTGTTCACCAGGAACTTGAGGGAGATGGTGGGTTCGTCGATGTTGATGCCGGGCAGGGCCTCCACCTCTTCCGAGGCGCAGATGGTCTCGCCGATGTAGATGTCCGGCAGGCCCGCGATCATGATGATGTCGCCGGCGTGAGCCTCCGGGACCTCCTTGCGCTCCAGTCCCTCGAAGGTGAACAGCCGGGTTATCTTGCCGCTTCTCGGCTCTCCCCGGGAGTCCTTGATGATCACGCTGTCCGCCTGCCTGACAGTTCCCTCGTAGACCCTGCAGATGGCCAGGCGCCCGATGTAGTTGTCGTAGGCCAGGTTGAAGGGCTGTATCCGGAAAGGCTTTGAGCTGGCGGCATCGGAGGAGGCCGGCCTGACCCTCTCCAGGATGGCATCCAGCAGGGGAGTGAGGTCTTCGCTCTCCTCATCGAGCTCGTTCTTGGCGATGCCTTCCTTGGCGTTGGTGTAGAGGGTCGCGTAGTCGAGCTGGTCGTCATTGGCCCCCAGGTCGAAGAAGAGCTCGTAGATCATCTCCTCGACTTCGGGGATCCTGGCCGCCGGCTTGTCTATCTTGTTGATGACCACGATGGGGACCAGCCCCAGCTCCAGCGATTTCTTCAGCACGAATTTCGTCTGCGGCATCGGCCCCTCCTGGGCGTCGACCACCAGGACCACCGAATCGATGGACCTGAGCACCCGCTCGACTTCCGAGCCGAAATCGACGTGCCCCGGCGTGTCCACGATGTTTATCTTGGCTCCCTTGTAATTGACTGAGGTATTCTTGGAGTAGATGGTGATGCCCCGCTCCTGTTCCAGGGCGTTGCTGTCCATGCTGACGTCCGCACGGGTCATTCCGGTCTGGTGCATCAACGCGTCGGTGATCCTGGTCTTCCCGTGGTCCACGTGGGCGATGATGGCGATATTCCTGATCTCCATGGCTTCCTTTTTAGGTGATCTAAATCGAGGCAAACTCGCTGTATAGCGTATGTCACAACCCGGAAACGGTCAAGCAAGCAGCGA
>CAWFDJ010000028.1:0-58933 GCA_963814495.1 uncultured bacterium | reverse complement strand
CATCCACCCGCTCTCGGTGGAGAAGGGCATAGCCGAGAGCATCCGGGAGGAGCGGAAGCTCCTGCAGTCCATCAAGGAGCGGGCCGACCTGGTCATCGACACCTCCGAACTGAGCATGAGCCAGCTCCGCTCCGACCTGCGCCGCTACCTCTCCGAGACCGGTACCGGCGAGGACTTCCAGCTGGTGGTGATGTCCTTCGGCTACAAGTACGGCATCCCCCTCGACGCCGACATCGTCTTCGACATCCGCTTCCTCCCCAACCCCTTCTGGGTCACCGAATTGAAGGACCTCAACGGCTTCGACAAGCAGGTGGCCGACTACGTCCTGAAGAAGCGCGAGGCCAAGCGCTTCGTGAGGGAGTTTGAGAAGATGCTGGAGTTCCTGATGCCCCTCTACGTGCAGGAGGGTAAGTCCTTCCTCACCCTGGCCATCGGCTGCACCGGGGGGAAGCACCGCTCGGTGGTCATCTCCGAGGTGCTGGCGGAGCACATGCGCGAGCTCGACTTCAACGTGCACCTGAGGCACCGGGACGTGGAGCGGGGGTAGGGCTTGCCGAACTACGTCAAGGACGAGCTCTCCAAGGTACGCGGGGGGAAGCGCTGCTGCCGCCTGGCGGAGCTGTCGGCCCTCATCCGCACCGAGGGCACCCTCCACCTCCAGGGCCACAACCAGCTGGCCATCCACACCGAGAGCGAGAACGCCTCGGTGGCCCGGGCCATCATCAACCTGGCCCGGGAGCTCTTCGACCGCACCCCCGACCTCTCGGTCCAGAAGATGCCCCGCCTGCGCAACCAGGTCTGCTACTGCCTCTCCTTCTACGAGGGGGACAACCTGGTCCAGATCCTCAACGAGCTGGGCATCCTGGACGAGCACTCCCGCCCGCTGGAGGGCATCCCCCGGCGCCTGGTCCGCGACCGCTGCTGCAAGGCGGCCTACCTGCGCGGGGCCTTCCTCGGCTGCGGCTTCCTGGGGGACATGCACCGCAACAAGCACCTCGAGTTCAACCTGGCGAACCCGGAGATGGCCGAGGGCGTCCTGGGCCTCCTCGACGGCCTGGGTATAACCGCCGCCAGCTTCCAGCGCCGCTCCTCCCACGTGGTCTACCTCAAGCGCAAGGAGAGCATCCTGGAGCTGCTGGCCCTGATGGGGGCCCACGCCACGGTCCTGCGCGTCGAGAACGAGCTGATCGTCTCGAGCATCAAGGAGGGCGTCAACCGCAGGGTCAACTGCGAGACCGCCAACCTGCGCAAGATAACCATGGCCGCCCAGGAGCAGATCCACGACATCCTGCTCATCGAGGAGGAGATGGGCCTGGCCCGCCTGGCTCCCTCGCTGCGCGAGATAGCCGAGGTCCGCCTGAGGTACCCCGAGCTCTCCCTGGCCGAGCTGGGGACCCACACCGTCCCGCCCATCAGCAAGTCCGCCGCCTACCACCGGCTCAGCCGCATCGCTTCCATCGCCCGCGGCTTCTCCTGATGGGGTCAGGTCTCTCGATCTTGAATTTCCGAGCGCAGCTATTACCGATCAGCTGGAGTTCAGTAGAACCTGACCCCATCTCCTGGTGATAATATATTAGGGTTGAATTTTATCGGAAAACCGTGATCCGAGAGAGGAAGGAAAGCAAGATGGCAGTAAAAGTTGGCATCAACGGGTTCGGGCGCATCGGCCGTCTCTTTTACAGGGCGGCCGCCGGCAACCCCGACATCGACGTGGTGGCGGTCAACGACCTGACCGACCCCAAGACCCTGGCTTACCTGTTCAAGTACGACAGCGTGCACGGCACCTGGAAGGGCGAGTCCAAGGCGGGCGAGGGCAGCATCATCATCGACGGCAACGAGGTCAAGGTGCTCTCCCAGCGCGACCCGGCCGCCCTGCCCTGGGGCGACCTGGGCGTGGAGATCGTGGTGGAGTCCACCGGGTTCTTCACCAATCGCGCCGATGCCGCCAAGCACATCGAGGCCGGCGCCAAGCGCGTGATCATCTCCGCCCCCGCCAAGGAGGAAGACATCACCATCGTCATGGGCGTCAACGAGGACAAGTTCGACGCCGCCAAGCACTTCGTCATCTCCAACGCCTCCTGCACCACCAACTGCCTGGCCCCCATGGCCAAGGTCCTGCACGACAACTTCGGCATCGAGAAGGGCCTGATGACCACGATCCACGCCTACACCAACGACCAGAGCATCCTCGACCTGCCCCACAAGGACCTGCGCCGGGCCCGCGCCGCGGCCATGTCCATCATCCCCACCACCACCGGCGCCGCCAAGGCCGTGTCCCTGGTGCTGCCCGAGCTGAAGGGCAAGCTGGACGGCCTGGCCATGCGCGTGCCGGTCTGCGACGCCTCCATGGTCGACCTGGTGGCGGTACTGGGCAAGGAAGTGACCAAGGAAGAGGTCAACGAGGCCATGAAGGCCGCCGCCGACACCGGCCGCTTCAAGGGCGTCCTGCAGTACATGGAAGACCCCATCGTCTCGGTGGACATCATCGGCAACCCCTTCTCCTCCGTCTTCGACCCCGCCATCACCTACGTCATGGGCAACATGGTCAAGGTGATGTCCTGGTACGACAACGAGTGGGGCTTCTCCAACCGCGTGGTCGACCTGATCAAGCACATCGCCGAATAGGAAAGGCGGAGTGCGGCCGATGGCGAGCAAGCAGACGGTGAGGGACGTCGACGTATCAGGCAGGAAAGTGCTGGTGCGCGTGGATTTCAACGTGCCCCTGGACAAGCAGGGGAACATCACCGACGACAACCGCATCCGCGCCGCCCTCCCCACCATCAGCTACCTGCTCGACCAGGGCGCGGCGGTCATCCTCATGTCCCACCTGGGCCGCCCCAAGGGCGAGGTGGTGGAGGGCCTGAGGCTCGACCCGGTGGCGCAGCGGCTGCGGGAGTTGATCGAGGCCCCCGTCACCAAGGTGGCCCAGGTAGTGGGACCGGAGGCCGCGGCGGCGGCGTCCGCCCTCAAGCCCGGCGAGGTCCTGCTGCTGGAGAACACCCGCTTCGAGCCGGGGGAGACCTCCAACGACGACGCGCTGGCCCGGGCCATGGCGGCACTGGCCGACGTCTACGTCAACGACGCCTTCGGCGCCGCTCACCGCGCCCACGCCTCCACCGAGGGAGTGGCTCGCCACCTCCCCGCGGTGTCCGGCCTGCTCATGCAGAAGGAGCTGGAGATGCTGGGCGGGGTGCTGGCCGACCCGGCCCGCCCCTTCACCGCCATCCTGGGGGGCAACAAGGTCTCCGACAAGCTGGGGGTCATCGACAACCTGCTGGGCAAGGTGGACAACCTGCTCACCGGCGGGGGGATGTGCTTCACCCTGATGAAGGCCGCAGGGCACCCCCGTCGGCAAGTCGGTCCTCGAGGAGGACCAGCTCGGCTCGGTGTCCGCGGCCCTGCGAAGGCGGGCTCCAGCGGCACCCGCCTCTGCGTGCCCTCGGACGTGGTGGTGGCGGAGCGCTTCGAGGAGGGAACGCCCGGCAAGGTGGTGGACGCGGGCTCCATCCCCGACGGCTGGATGGGGCTGGACATCGGCCCGCGCACCGTCGAGGCCTACCGCGAGATCATCCTGGCCTCGAAGACCGTCTTCTGGAACGGCCCCATGGGGGTGTTCGAGTGGAAGGGCTTCGAGGCCGGTACGCTGGGGGTGGCCCGGGCCATCGCCGACTCGGGGGCCGTCTCCATCATCGGGGGCGGCGACTCCGCCGCCGCGGTGGCCAAGTTCGGCCTGGAAGACAAGATGACCTTCATCTCCACCGGGGGCGGCGCCTCCATGGAGTTCCTGGAGGGCAAGGAGCTGCCGGGAGTGGCGGCCCTCAACGACGCATAGGGAGAACGAACATGAGAAAGCCTCTGATCGCCGGAAACTGGAAGATGTACAAGGACCACGCGGAAGCCGCCGCGCTGGTGAGCGAACTATGGCCGCTGGTAAAGGAGAACAGCGAGGTCGACGTGGCCGTGTGCCCGCCCTTCACCTCCATCCCCGCGGTGGCGGCCCTTGTCGAAGAGCAGGGCATGACCATCGGCCTGGGGGCCCAGGACGCCTGGTACGAGGCCGAGGGCGCCTACACCGGGGAGGTGTCCCTGGCAGATGCTCAAGGCCCTGGGGGTGGACCGGGTCATCATCGGCCATTCCGAGCGCCGGCAGATCATCGGGGAGGACGACGAGCTGGTGGCGAAGAAGCTGCGCGCCGTCCTCGAGAGCGGCCTGCAGGCCATCCTCTGCTGCGGCGAAACGCTGGAGGAGAGGGAGGCCGGCAACGCCTTCGCGAAGGTCGAGGGGCAGATGAAGTCGGCCTTCGCCGCCGTCGAACCGGAGTGGACCGGCAACCTGGTCATCGCCTACGAGCCCATCTGGGCCATCGGCACCGGCGTGGTGGCCACCCCGGACGACGCCCAGGAGATCATCGCGCACCTCCGCAAGCTGGCCGGCGAGGCCTTCGGGGCGGAAGTCGCTTCCGGCTTGCGCATCCTCTACGGGGGCAGCGTCAAGCCCGACAACGCGGCCGAGCTGATGTCTCAGCCCGACATCGACGGCGCCCTGGTCGGCGGGGCCAGCCTCAAGGCCGCCGACTTCGCCGGCATCGTCAAGAACTCGGGGGTGTGAGGCGTTGGTCGTACTGCGCATCATCACCGTGGTGTTCTTCTTCGCCTCCAGCCTGGCCATGATCATGCTGATCCTTCTCCACTCGGGCAAGGGGGGCGGGCTGTCCGGCGCCTTCGGCAGCTCCATGACCGGCGGCTTCTCCGGCACCCAGATCGCCCAGAAGAACCTGGACCGCATGACCATCATCAGCGCCGTGGTGTTCACCATCACCACCATCGCGCTGATCTTCATCTACAAGTGAGGCGGGCCGCGAAGCGCATTGACGAAATCGAACCCGTGGTGATAATTTAATTAGGTTGGAGCTCTTATCAAGAAGGGCGGAGGGACTGGCCCTGCGAGGCCCGGGCAACCGATCGACATCGAAACGGTGCCAATTCCTGCAGAGACCGGAGGTCTCTGAAAGATGAGAGCCACTGGTATGACTAGTTGGCTCTCCCTTGTCCGGAGAGCTGTTTTTTTGGGAAGAAAGGAGTGCGCGCGTGGGAAAGAGACATTACTTCACATCCGAGTCGGTGACGGAGGGGCACCCGGACAAGATCTCCGACCAGATCTCCGACGCCATCCTGGATGCCGCCATCAAGGACGACCCCATGTCCCGGGTGGCCATCGAGACCTTCGTGCACCACCGGCCTGGTGGTGGTGGGGGGAGAGATGACCACCGACACCTACATCGACATCCCCGGCACGGCGCGCGAGACCATCCGTGAGATCGGCTACACCCGCGCCAAGTACGGCTTCGACTGCGACACCTGCGGGGTCATCGTGTGCATCGACCCCCAGTCGCAGGACATCGCCATGGGAGTCGACCACTCCATCGAGGAGCGGGTGGGGGTCTCCGCCGACGAGGACCTCGACAGCCAGGGAGCGGGGGACCAGGGGATGATGGTGGGCTACGCCGTCAACGAGACCCCCGAACTGATGCCCCTGTCCATCACCTACGCGCACAAACTGGCCCACCGCCTGGCGGAGGTGCGCAAGGCCCAGATCCTGCCTTACCTCCGCCCGGACGGCAAGACCCAGGTCACGGTGGAGTACGACGACGACAAGCCGGTGCGCATCTCCACCATCGTCATCAGCACCCAGCACCGCCCCAACGTGGACATCGTCGAGCTGATGAAGCCCGACCTCATCGAGCACGTCATCAAGCCGGTGGTGCCGGAGGAGCTCATCGACAAGGACCTCAAGGTGCTGGTCAACCCCACCGGGCGCTTCGAGATCGGCGGCCCCAACGGGGACACCGGGCTCACCGGGCGCAAGATCATCGTGGACACCTACGGCGGCGCGGCCAAGCACGGGGGAGGCGCCTTCTCCGGCAAGGACCCCACCAAGGTCGACCGCTCGGCCGCCTACGGGGCGCGCTACGTGGCCAAGAACATCGTGGCGGCGGGCATCGCCGACAGGTTCGAGCTGCAGGTGGCCTACGCCATCGGCAAGTCCCACCCCGTCTCGCTGATGTTCGAGACCTACGGGACCGAGAAGATCCCCTTCGACAGGATCGAGGAACTCATCCGGGGGCACTTCGACCTGAGGCCCGCGGCCATCATCAAGAAGCTGGACCTGCGCAGGCCCATCTACCGCAAGACCGCGTCCTACGGCCATTTCGGCCGCCAGGACAAGGACTTCACCTGGGAACATACCGACCTGGCCGACATCTTGCGGAAAGAGGCCGGGCTGGGCTGAGCCGAGAGGGAGACATGGCCGTTCTGAAGATCAGGACCTTCGGGGACCCGGTGCTCCGGGAGAGGTGCGCCGAGGTCGCCACCATCGACGAGAGGTCCGCCAAGCTGGTGCGCGACCTGGTCGAGACCCTCTATCACTACTCCGGCCTGGGGCTGGCGGCCAACCAGGTGGGGGTGGTGGAGCGCCTCTTCGTCTTCGACCTGGGGGAGGGGGCGGTGGCCTGCTTCAACCCCGAGATAACCTACGAGTCCGAAGAGCAGATCGAGGAGGAGGAAGGGTGCCTCAGCCTGCCCAACGTACAGGTGCCGGTGAGCCGCCCCGCGGTGGTGGAGATGGAGTTCACCGACCTGTCGGGGGAGAGGAAGCGGGTCCGGGGGGAGGGCCTGCTGGCCAGGCTCTTCCGCCACGAGGTGGACCATCTCGAGGGCGGCCTCCTGCTGGAGCGGGCCACGCGGGAGAACCGCGTGCTGGCCATGAAGATGCTCGACGGGGAACTGCCCGACTGAGGCGGGGGAGATGGCACTGAGGATAGTCTTTCTGGGCAGCACCGGGTTTTCGGTGAGGCTCCTCGAGGGCCTGTGCGAGAGCGGGCACCGCCCGAGCCGGGGTGGTCTCCCTCAAGGACCGTCCCGCCGGCCGCGGCCTCAAGTCCCGCATGACCCCCCTGAAGGAGGCGGCCCTGGCCGTGCCCGGCTGCGAGGTCGCCGACTGGGAGGACGTCTCCGCGGGAGGGGAGTGGGCCTCGGGACCGCCCGGCGGGGCCGACCTGGGAGTGGTGGCCGCGTTCGGCAAGATCCTGCCCCCGCCCTTCATCCGGCGTTTCCCCCTGGGGATGCTCAACGTCCACCCCAGCCTGCTGCCCCAGTTGCGGGGCGCCGCCCCCATCCAGCGGGCATTGATGGAGGGGCACCGCCTCACCGGGGTCTCCCTGGCCTTCCTGGACGAGGGCATCGACACCGGGGACGTCATCGAACAGGCCGAGACTGGAGATCCTCGAGGACGACGACACCGCCGGCCTCGAGGCCCGGCTGGCCGGGCTGGCGCTGCGCATGCTCCTGGCCGCCGTCGCCCGGCTGGAGCGGGACGGCACGCTCCCCGCCTACCCGCAGGACCACGCCGTGGCGACCTACGCGCCGCCCATCACCGCCGCCGACCGCCCCATCGACTGGTCCAGGCCCGACTCCGCCATCTTCAACCAGGTGCGCGCCCTCTCCCCGCGCCCCGGCGCTTACACCACCTTCCGGGACAAGCGGGTCAAGGTGCTCAAGGCCCGGCTGACCGAGGTGCCCAGCGAGGAGGAGGCGGGGACCATCGATAAGATCGGCAAGCACGACCTCCTGGTGAACACCTCCACCAACTCCCTCCTGGTCACCGACCTGCAGCCCGAGGGCGGGAGGGTGCTCTCCGCCGGCGAGTTCCTGCGGGGCTACCGCCCGGAGGAAGGTGAAGCCTTCCGGCATGGATAAACCCAGGGCCCTGGCCTACGAGATCATCGACAGGGTCCTCCGGGAAGACGCCTACCTGCACCTGCTGCTCCGGGCCTCCCTGGCCGGCGGCGGCTTCAAGGACAACGACAGGGCCTTCGTCACCGAGCTGGCCACCGGTACCGTGCGCTACCGCGCCAGGCTGGACCACGCCCTCTCCTTCTTCCTGGACCGGCCGCTTTCCGAGGTCGACCCGGCGGTCCTCAACGCCCTGCGGATGGGCGCCTACCAGGTCCTGGAGATGCGGGTACCCGGGCACGCGGCCGTATACGAGACGGTGGAGGTGGCCAAGGGCCACCTGGGCAAGGGGCCTTCCTCCTTCGTCAACGCGGTGCTGCGCGGGCTGGCGCGGGAACCCACCCGGGTGGTCTGGCCGGAAACCGGCGACGCGCTGAGACACATCTCGGTCACGCAGTCCTTCCCGGAGTGGATGGTGGAATACCTCATCGACACCTTCGGGGAGGAGCGCGCCCTCTCCCTCTGCCGGGCATCCAACCGCCGGCCGCCCCTGACCATCCGCGTCAACACCCTCAGGCACCCGGTGGATGAGTACGCGGCCTCGCTGGAGGAGCGGGGGATATCCTTCTCGCCCGGCCGCTACCTCCCGGAGGCCCTGACCAACCTCCACTTCCCCGGTCACCTGCTGGTGCGGGAGTGGGAGGAAGGGCACTTCGTGGTGCAGGACGAGAGCTCCATGCTGGTGTCCCGGGTGCTCGACCCCCACGCCGGCGAGCTGGTGGTCGACGCCTGCTCGGCCCCGGGAGGCAAGACCACCCACATCGCCCAGCTCACCGGCGACGCGGCGGAGATCGTGGCGGTGGACAACCAGCCCCGGCGCCTGGCCGACCTGGAGAAGATGGTGGGCCACCTGGGCCTGGAATCGGTCCGCTCGCTGGCAGCCGACTCCCTCGACCTGCGGGCCGCCCTGGACAGGCCGGCCGACCGCATCCTGCTGGACGCCCCCTGCAGCGGCCTGGGGACCCTGAGGCGGCGGCCGGACATCAAGTGGAAGCGCCGCCGCTCAGACCTCCGGGAACTGGCGGAGACCCAGTCGGCGTTGCTGGAGGCGGCGGCCGCGGCCCTCGCGCCGGGCGGGACGCTGGTGTACTCCGTCTGCACCATCACCCCGGAAGAGACGACAGCGGTGGTCGAGGGGTTCCTCGCTTCCCACCCGGGGTTCTCGCTGGAGGAGCCCGGGCCCTTCTGCCCCGGGGGGCCGCCGCAGCCCCAGGAACGGGGGGAATTCATCCAGACCTATCCCGACCTGCACGAAATCGACGGGATGTTCATCTCCCGGCTGAAGAAGGCCTGAACCCCTCCCGGGGCGCGCGTCCCCGGCCCGATTTTGTCGTCCCCGCCCGTATAATCTATTAGTAGCCACGTTAGGCGCTTCACCGTCTCTGATAGGAGGATGAGTTGGAAAAGCAAAAGGCATTGGAAATGGCCCTGATGCAGATAGAGAAGCAGTACGGCAAGGGTTCCATCATGAAGCTCGGCGCCGACGACAGCCGCTTCCTGGTCGAGGCCATCCCCACCGGTTCCCTCTCCCTCGACGCCGCCCTGGGCATCGGGGGGATACCCCGGGGCAGGGTGGTGGAGATCTTCGGGCCCGAGTCCTCGGGCAAGACCACGGTGGCCCTGCACGTCATCGCGGAGGCCCAGAAGCGCGGCGGCATCGCCGCCTTCATCGACGCCGAACACGCCCTCGACCCGTCCTACGCCAGGAACCTGGGGGTGGACACGGACGAGCTGCTCATCTCCCAGCCGGACACCGGCGAGCAGGCCCTGGAGATCGCCGAGATGCTGGTGCGCTCCGGCGCCATCGACGTGGTGGTCATCGATTCGGTGGCCGCCCTGGTGCCCCGCTCCGAGATCGAGGGGGAGATGGGGGACAGCCACGTGGGGCTGCAGGCCCGCCTGATGTCGCAGGCCCTGCGCAAGCTGTCCGGCACCATCAGCAAGTCCAACACCACCGCCATCTTCATCAACCAGCTGCGGGAGAAGATCGGGGTGATGTTCGGCAACCCGGAGACCACCCCCGGCGGCAACGCGCTCAAGTTCTACTCCTCGGTCCGGCTGGACGTGCGGCGCATCGAGACCATCAAGGTCGGGACGGACATGATGGGCAACCGGGTGCGCGTCAAGGTGGTAAAGAACAAGATGGCCCCTCCCTTCCGCCTGGCCGAGTTCGACATCATGTACGGGAAGGGCATCTCCACCGAGGGCAACATCCTGGACCTGGCTGTGGACAACGGCCTGGTCAAGAAGAGCGGCTCCTGGTACACCTACAACGACGACCAGCTCGGGCAGGGGAGGGAGAACGCCAAGCAGTTCCTGATGGACAACCCCGAAGCCTGCCGTGACCTGGAAGCCCAACTGCGGGAAAAGCTGAACATCCCCTCCGGCCTGCCGGCCATCGCCGATGACGAGGCCCCGGCCGCCGCGGGTTAGGCCGGACGCGCTTCCATGGAAGAAGACGTATCCCCGGAGGGGGGCCCGTAAAAAGGCCCTCTCCTATCTTACCCGCAGGGAGCACAGCGCGCGCGAGGTCGAGGACTACCTGCTGCGCAAGGGCTACGACGGCGATACCGCCTCGAGCGTTACCGGTTCCCTGCGTAAGTAGCGGCCTGATCGACGACGGGAGGCTGGCGGAGATGGTCCTCAGAGAGCGCTCCCGGCAGGGGGTGGGGACGCTCCCGTGCCCGCCAGGAACTGCTGCGGCGGGGCATCGACAGGGAGATGGCCGACGAAGCGCTGCGCCGCCTCTACCCGGAAGAAGACATCTCCCTGGCCCTCTCCCTGGCCTGGAAGAAATGGCCGGCCTGCAAAGGTGACGACCGCCGTCGGGAGGCGGCCCTGGCCGGCTACCTGGCCCGCCGGGGCTTCTCCACCTCGACGGTGGTCAAGGTCCTCTCCGAGATGAGGGACGCCCGCGCGGAAGATGATGGGGCGGGTTGACCGGAACCTCTCCTTATTCTAGAATGTTTTTGAGCTTCCGGTAGCATGAATGAGCTAAATAGGGTGCGCGAAGAGCGCGCAGTTGAGATATCGTCAGTGTAATGTCGGGATTTGCCCTATTTATATCAGAGATGCTGAGGGATACTCGGCATTTTTCTATTTACTGGAAAGAAACAAGGAGGACCGGCATGGACATACTGGGATCATCCTGATCGGCCTGGTCTGCCTGGCAGCGGGCGCGGCCGGGGGCATCGTGATCAGGAAATACTTCGCCGAGGCCAAGATCAACTCGGCCGAATCCGAAGCCAAGCGCATCGTCGAGGACGCCACCAAGGTCGCGGAGGCCAAGAAGCGTGAATCTTTAGTAGAGGCTAAGGATTACATCTTCAACATGCGCAATGAAGCTGAACAGGAGCTCAAGACCCGCCGGAGCGAGCTGCAGCGCTTCGAGCGCAGGGTGCTCCAGCGTGAGGAGCAGCTGGACAACCGCGCCGCCAACCTGGAGAAGCGGGAGCGGTCCATCACCAACAAGGAGAACGAGCTCAACAACCTCAAGAACCGCTACGAGAAGACCCTGGAAGAGCAGAAGGCCATGCTGGAGCAGGTGGCCAACCTCTCCCGGGATGAAGCCCGCGGCATCATCATGAAGAGGGTGGAGGAGGAGACCATCCTGGAGCAGGCCCAGATCATCAAGCAGATCGAGGCCCGCACCAGGGAAGAGGCCGAGAAGCGGGCGAAGAACATCATCGCCCTGGCCATCCAGCGCTGCGCCTCCGACCACGTGGCCGAGACCACCGTTTCCGTGGTCTCCCTGCCCGGAGACGAGATGAAGGGCCGCATCATCGGGCGCGAGGGGAGGAACATCCGGACCTTCGAGACCCTCACCGGCATCAACCTGATCATCGACGACACCCCGGAGGCGGTCATCCTCTCCAGCTTCGACGCGGTGCGGCGCGAGATCGGCCGGCTGACCCTGGAGCGCCTCATCGCCGACGGGCGCATCCAGCCCGCCCGCATCGAGGAGATGTTCGAGAAATCTAAAGCTGAAGTCGAGGCGGATATCAAGGACGCCGGGGAGCAGGCCGCCTTCGATTCCGGCATCCACGGCCTCAACCCGGAGCTGATCAAGGTCATCGGCCGGCTCAAGTACCGCACCAGTTACGGACAGAACGTCCTCAAGCACTCCCTGGAGGTGTCCCACCTGGCGGGCATCATGGCGGCCGAGCTGAACGTGGACATCAAGACGGCCAAGCGAGCGGGCTTCCTGCACGACATCGGCAAGGCCATCGACCACGAGGTCGAGGGGTCCCACGCCGTCATCGGCGCCGAGCTCGCCAAGCGGCTGAAGGAGAACGCCAACATCGTCCACGCCATCGAGGCGCACCACGCCGATATCGAGCCCAACACCATCGAGGCCGTACTGGTCCAGGCAGCGGACGCCATCAGCGCCGCGCGCCCGGGGGCCCGGCGGGAGACCCTGGAGAGCTACATCAAGCGGTTGGAGAAGCTGGAGAACCTGGCCGAGTCCTTCGAGGGAGTGGAGAGCTCCTACGCCCTGCAGGCGGGGCGGGAGATCAGGGTCATGGTCAAGAGCGACGTCATCGACGACGTGCGCTGCGTGGCCCTGACCAAGGAGCTGGCCAGGCAGATCGAGGCGGAACTGGACTACCCCGGCCAGATCAAGGTCACCGTCATCCGTGAGACCAGGTCGGTGGAATACGCCAAGTAGACGGGCCCGTAAGAGCCGCGGCTGTGGGGAGCGCTCATGCCCGAAACGCCCGAAACCGGCTCGGAGCTCCTCGATTTCGTCAGGGGCTTCGCGAGCAAGAACACCCTCAACGTAGAGGAGGACCTCGGCTACGGCTACGTGCGCCTGCGCATCACCGAGGCGGAAAGCCGCCAGGCCCAGCAGGACATCCGCTGCGTGGAGGACGTCGCCGTCGAACTGGTACGCAATTCCCGGGACGCGGGGGCTGCAACGCATCTACGTGGCCTCGCGCAGGGAGAAGGGGAGGTGGCGCCGCCTCACGGTCCTGGACGAGGGCTCGGGCATCCCCCGGCCGGTGCAGGCCAGGATCTTCGAGTCGCGGGTGACCTCCAAGGTCGACGAGGTCCTGACGGACTCCCACGGCATCCACGGGCGCGGCATGGCCCTGTTCTCCATCCGCCGGGCAGTCGAGTCCATCGAGCTGGTCCGTTCGGGCGAGGGGCGGGGTACCATCTTCAAGGTCCTGGTCGACCTGCACCGCCTGCCGGAGCGCAAGGACCAGTCGACCTGGCCCACCATCAGCCTGGAGGACGGGGCGATGGTGGCCACCGGCCCCCATAACGTGCTCCGCTCGCTGGTGGAGCTGACCTTCGATGAGAGCGCGCCCTCCATCTACCTCGGTTCCAACGCCGAGGTCCTGGCGACCCTGTTCGCCCATTCCCGCGAACTGGCGCGCCGCGGGCGGGATGGACGATCGACCCGGGACGTCCCCTCTGGGAGGACCTGCACGCCATCCGCGAGGGAAAGGAGCTGGCCCATTACGCCGCCGAGTCCGCTGGGGCTGGAGGTCTCCGAGAGGAACGCCTTCCGCATCCTGGAGGAGGACATCGGTCCGCTCCTCCCGCTCAACGAGCTCTCCCTGCGGCGGTCGGGCATAGAACAGCCCTCCGTTCCCGGCGGAGAGGACGGGGAGCGCGTGGCCCCGCGGGAAACATACCGCACCACCCGGCGGTTCAGCCGTTCCGACCTGGATGACCTGGCGGCCGAGGTCCTCGAGGCGGCCGGCAAGATGGGTGACAAGTACTTCCTCAAGCCCGGCAGGTGCCGCGTCCAGCGGTCCGGCAAGCGCCTGGTCATCTCGGTCTATTTTGACGAGGAATAAGCCTGGAATTATAATATAAAGTCTGGTTCGCTGAATCGGCGCAGAAAGATCGTCCCAGGTTTCGTAGTGCGGTTAGATCAGGAGAGGAAGCTCAAGATGGAAGTATTGAAGGTGTCTTCGAAGTCCAATCCGAACTCGGTCGCGGGAGCCCTGGCCGGCGTGCTGCGCGAATCCGGCGCAGCGGAGATGCAGGTCATCGGAGCGGGCGCTCTCAACCAGGCCATCAAGGCCATCGCCATCGCCAGGGGCTTCGTCGCCCCCAGCGGCATGGACCTGATCTGCGTCCCGGCCTTTACGGACGTGGAGATCGACGGCGAGGAGCGGACGGCCATCAAGCTGACCGTGGAATCCCGGTGATCCCCTTATCGGTGTGGGCCTCGTCCCGGAAGAGGAGGAATGATGATCGCTTCGGTCGGTGATATTATCAGGGACGTTCTCTTCATAGTGCTGATCCTCTGCATACCCCTCCTCTCCATCTTCGCCATACGCCTCCTGCTCAAGCTGTCGCGCTCCTTCGAGCACCTCAACAAGACGCTGGACGACGCCCGTCCCCAGCTGAACATGCTGCTCGCCAACCTCAACACCACCGTCGAGGACATGAACGGGGAGCTGGGCAAGGTCATCGACCTCACCAGCGAGGTGCAGGAGATGGTCGACCGGCTGGACTCGAGCATGCAGACCCTGGACTTCGCCATCAAGTCGCCGGCCGTACGCTACGGCAGCCTGGCGGCCGGGGCCCTGACCACCTCGGTGCTGCTCCGCAAGCGCGGCAGGAAGTCGCGTAAACAGCCGGGCAGGCACGAGAAGAAGAGGTAGGTCCAAGATCGTCCAGTTCGCGCTGTCCACGGCATCCCTGTACAACTGGGAACTCCCCGATATCTTCTCGGTTGCCGGCGAAGCGGGCTTTGAGCACATCGAAGTGATGGTGGACAACCGGCCGGACAGCCAGGACCTCAAGGCCCTGCGCGGGCTGCGGGACTCCTCCGGGCTGAGCATCCCCAGCATCCACGCCCCTTTCCTGCTGGCCAGCCGCAAGGTCTGGGGCCGCTTCATGGAAAAGATCGAGCGGAGCATGCATCTCGCGCGGGAGCTGGATTCGCAGGTGGTCATCATCCACCTCCCGTACTTCTGGCAGATCGAATACGCGCGGTGGCTCTACCACAACTTCAACCAGCTCAACCGGGACACGCAGCTCACCGTGGCGGTGGAGAACGCCATCTACGTAAACCTGAGGAAGCGGTTCAACCTCTCCTTCTTCAACAACCTGGAGGACCTGGCGGGATTCGAGTGCCTGGTCTTCGACACCAGCCACTTCGCCATCAGCCACACCGACATCTTCGTGGCCTGGGAGGCCCTGAAGGCCCGCGGTCAAACACATCCACCTCTCCAACAACTACCTCAAGGGCTTCGACGACCACGAGCTGCCGCAGGCCGGCAACCTGCCCCTGGACCGCTTCCTCCAGACCCTCGCCGCGGACGGCTACGACGGCATCGTCACCCTGGAGCTCAACCCCGGCTCCCTGGGCGCCAAGACCGCAAGGGAAGCGGTCATCGCCAACCTGAAGGCCTCGCTCGAGTTCTGCCGGTTCCACTACCGGGAGGGCCTGGCCCACCCGTCATGAACCGTTCCTTCCACCTCGTCACCTACGGCTGCCAGATGAACATCCACGACGGCGAGCGGGTCTCGGGCGTGCTGCAGGCCGCCGGCTGGAGCGTGGCCCCGGACCCTGGTGCCGCCGACGCCGTCATCCTGATGACCTGCTGCGTCCGGGGGAGCGCCGAGGACCGTTTCTGGGGCAACCTCCAGTCCATGCGGTCCCTCAAGCGCGGGGGACGCCCGCTCATCGCGGTGGGGGGATGCGTCGCCCAGAACGAGGGCGTGGAGGTCTTCACCCGGGCGCCCCACGTGGACCTGGTCTTCGGCACCCAGCAGTACCCGCGCATCGCCGAACTGCTGGAGGAAGCGGCCTCCACGCCTGTCTGCGCCCTGGAGATGCCCGGCCTGGACCTGGAGGGTCTTCCCCGCGCGCAGGCCGAGGGCTTCCGGGCCTGGGTCCCGGTCATCTACGGGTGCAACAACTTCTGCAGCTACTGCGTGGTCCCCTTTACCCGGGGCCGGGAGGTCAGCCGGCCCCGCGCCGAGCTGCTGGAGGAGATCGGCGGCCTGGTCGACGGCGGGGCCCGGGAGGTCATCCTGCTCGGCCAGAACGTCAACTCCTACGGCCGGGACCTCGAGGGCGAGCCGGGGTTCGCCTCGCTGCTGGGGGAGGTGGCCGCGCGCTGGCCGGACACCTGGATACGCTTCCTCACCTCCCACCCGCGCGACTTCACTCCGGACATCGTCGAGGCCATGCTGGAGCACCCCAACATCTGCCGCTACGTCCACCTTCCCCTGCAGGCGGGCTCCGACGAGATACTGCGCGCCATGAACCGCGGCTACGGACGGGAGGAGTACCTCGAGAAGGTGGCGTACATCCGGGAAGCCCTGCCCGACGCGGCCGTCTCGTCGGACATCATCGTGGGCTACCCCGGCGAGACGGAGGAGGACTTCCTGCAGACCCTCGACGCGGTGCGGGCCAGCGCCTACGACATGGCCTACACCTACGTCTACAACCGCCGGCCGGGGACGCGGGCCGCGGAGAGCGGCGTGCCCGAGGTACCCCGCGAGGTCATGATGGAGCGCTTCGACAGGCTGACCGCGCTGGTGCGGGAACTGGCCCTCGCCAGCAACCTCAGGGACGTGGGCAAGGAACTGGAGGTGCTGGTGGACGGGCACAGCCGCAAGGCCGACCCGCCCCGCCTGCGCGGCCGGACCCGCACCAACAAGGTGGTCAACCTGCCCGGCGACCCCGGCCTCATCGGCACCGTGGTCCGCGTCAAGGGTCGCCGAAGCCGGCCACTGGTCCTTCAAGCAGACGCCTATGACAGGGATACCCCAGTGCGCGAGGAAAGGAGTCGCGGGTAGATGGAGACCGGGAGATGCTCGAAGGATGAAGCCCTGATAGATAGCGCCCTGGCGCTTGGGGCAGACGATGCGGTCATCGTATCTGTAGCGGTGATCCGGGCCGAAGACCACTTCCCCGAGTTCTGCAAGCCACCGGGGTGCAACAACTATGGGCTATCGGCTAACTGCCCGCCCCACGTAATGAAGCCGGCCGGTTTCAGGCAAAGACTCAATGAATACGACCGGGCGCTCGTATTCAGGATCGACACGCCGATGGAGATACTACTCGCGGACGAGCGAACGGACGTCACCAGGCTCCTCCAGGAAACCACGGCCGCACTCGAGCGCATGGCTGCCGATGCCGGCTACGGCAAACCATGGGGCATCGCGTGCGGATGCTGCAAACGGCTGTTCTGTCCGGAGCATGAAACCTGTAGCGTGCTGGACGGAGACAAGTGCAGAAACCCTGATAAGGCCCGGGTATCGATGTCAGGGCTGGGCGTGAATTTTAATATCCTCGGCCGCAGCCTGGGGTGGAACTCACGCGAGGTTCCCTCCGGTGACGCCGCCGGGGACGAGCCGATGGGCATGTTGGTAGGGATTATCCTCCTGGGTTGATTCCGCGGCCTGGCGCTTCCCCGATATATATCACCCGGCGGTTGGCAATGCCCCAATACGGTAATATATAAATATGGACATAAGGAGGCGACATCATGGCCGTTGAACGAGGCATCATAGCCGGATGCATCTGCCCGCACCCGCCCCTGCTGGTACCGGCCATCGGGGGACAGGGAGCTGGCGAAAGTGGAGGCCAGCGTGGCCGCCATGACCGAGCTGGCGGGGATCATCGGGAGCCTCTCTCCCGAGGTCCTGGTGGTCATCTCCCCGCACAGCCCCTTCCTCGCGTCCTCCTTCGCCGTCAAGGTCTCCGAGCGGCTGGCGGGGGACTTCGCGCAGTTCGGCCGCCCCCAGGTGCGGATGGAGAGGCCCAACGACCTGGAGCTGGCGGAGAAGATCGTCGAGGGCGCCCGGGAACGGGGCATCCCCGTCACGCCCATCCCCTCGAGCGGCGGCATCACGGCGCGCCGGGCGGGGGAACTGGACCACGGGGTGCTGGTGCCCCTCTATTACCTGGGGGAGAAGACCGACGCGCCCCTGGTCAACCTGTCGCTCTCCATGCTCCCTTACTCCTCCCACTTCGCCCTGGGCGAGCTGGTCGCGGACTGCTGCGAGTCGCTGGGGCGCCGCGCTGTCTTCGTGGCCTCGGGCGACCTCTCCCACCGCCTCATACCCGGGGCCCCCGCCGGCTACAGCCCCCGCGCCTCGGAATTCGACGCGGCCATCGAGGACATCGTGGAGTCGGGGGACTCTGAGCCGCATCGACCATATTGACGAGGGGCTGGTCGACGAGGCGGGGGAGTGCGGCTTCCGTTCCATCCACGCCCTGCGGGGGGCGCTGCACCGGCACGAGTTCTCGAGCCGCCTGCTCTCCTACGAAGGGCCCTTCGGCGTGGGTTACCTGGTGTCCTTTCATCAACCGGCCTGACGGCCTAGCGAGGTTCACATGCAAGAGAAAGAGGACGAACGCGACGACATCGTGGAACTGGCCCGGCGGGCCATCGACAAGTGCGTACGTGAGGGCGGCACGCTCAGGGAAGAGGAATGCCCCGAGCTGTTCGATGCCGTCGAAGGGAAGGCCGGGGCCTTCGTCAGCCTCAAGAAGCACGGGACGGCTGCGCGGCTGCATCGGCACCTTCGAGCCCACCCGGGGAAGCCTGGCGGAGGAGATCGTCCAGAACGCCGTCCGCTCCTGCACCCGGGACCCCCGCTTCGAGCCGGTGCGGCCGGACGAGCTCGTCGAGCTGGACATCTCCGTGGACGTCCTGGGCGAGCCCGAGCCGGTGCCGGACCCCAGCCATCTCGACCCCTCCCGGTACGGGGTCATCGTCAAGAGCGGCCGCCGCCTGGGGCTGCTCCTGCCGGACCTGGAGGGCGTGGACACCGTGGAGGAACAGCTGGACATCGCCAGGAGCAAGGCGGGCATCGGCAAGCGGGAGCCGGTGGAGCTGTTCCGGTTCGAAGTGAAACGCCACAAGTGACATGGCCCCTCCCGTGATCGCCCTGGTCGGGCCCACCGCCGTCGGCAAGTCCCGCATCGCCCTGCAGGTGGCCCCGCTCTACCGGGGGGAGATAATCAGCATCGACTCCATGCAGGTCTACCGGGGCATGGATATCGGCACCGCCAAGCCCACCCCGGAGGAGCGGGCGCTGGTGCCCCACCATCTCATCGACGTGGTGCCGGCGGACGCGCTCCTTCTCGGCCGCCGAGTTCCAGCGCCTGGCGCGGGCGGCGGTGGAGGACATCCGGTCCCGGGGCGGCACCCCCTTCCTGGTGGGAGGCTCGGGCCTCTACCTGAGGGCCGTCCTCGACGACCTGGACTTCGCCGCGCAGGCCGGGTCCGGGGAGTTGCGCCGCGCGTACGAGGAGCGAGCGGAGGAAGAGGCGCGCCGGGAGCTCTTCGCACGCCTCGAGGAGGTCGACCCGGTCTCCGCCGCGCGGATCGGGCCGCACAATCTCCGCCGCATCATCCGGGCCCTGGAGGTCTGCGAGGAGACCGGCCGCCCGTTCTCGGAGGGCCGGAGGGGCTTCGACGAGATACCCCAGGTCATCGAGGCGTTGGTGATCGGGGTCCGGGCCGACCGGCAGACGCTTGCGCGCCTCATCGACGCGCGCGTGGAGGAGATGTTCCGCGCCGGCCTGGTGGAGGAGGTCAGGGGCCTGGTGGCGGCGGGGGGGTTCTCTCACACTTCCTCACAGGCGCTGGGCTACCGGGAAGTACTCGGTCTCCTTGACAATAAGGCAAGCCTTGAAGAAACTATTGAGAAGGTCAAATCGAACACGCGCAGGTACGCCAAGCGCCAGATGACCTGGTTCAGAAGGGACCGGCGGGTCCACTGGGTCACCCGCGGACCGGACGGACCGTCCGGACCCGGGCGTCACGGCCGGAGACGTAACTGCCTGCATCGACGCGAATCTCGAGGGTAAGGAGACCTGACTTGGATTTTGTGAAGTACCAGGGACTGGGGAACGACTTCATCATCGTGGACCGTTTCACCAGCGCCCGAACCGGCCTTTTCCCATCGGCCTGGTCCCCGCCCTGTGCGCCCGGGGGACGGGCGTGGGGGCGGACGGGGTCATCCTGGCGGAGCGGCCGTCCGCGTCCGGGGACGCGCGCATGATCATCTACAACCCCGACGGCTCGGAGGCGGAGATGTGCGGCAACGGGGTCCGCTGCCTGGCCGCCTACCTCACCGGAGAACGGCATGGTGACAGCCAACCCCATGTGGATCGAGACCCGGGCGGGAGGCAAGCTGGTCGAGCGGATGCCGCCGGAAGAGGGCGGGGGGTTCAGGGTGGACATGGGCCTGCCCGAGTTCACCGCGCCTCCATCCCCATGCTGGGGGAGGGGAGCCAGGCGGTGGAGGAGCCCCTGGAGGCGGCGGGGGAGAGCTTCTCCGTCACCTGCCTGTCCATGGGCAACCCGCATTGCGTCATCTTCACGGACGACGTCGACGCGGTCCCCCTGCGAGGTCTTCGGCCCGGCCATCGAGAATCACCCGTCTCTTCCCGCAGCGGACCAACGTGGAGTTCGTCCAGGTGGTCGACGAGGGCCATATCAGGATGAGGGTGTGGGAGAGGGGTGCCGGCATCACCCTGGCCTGCGGGACCGGGGCCTGCGCGTCCTTCGCGGCGACCCTGGCCACCCGCGGGGGGTCCGACGCCATGCGGGTCTCCCTCCCCGGCGGCGACCTGCTCATCAGCCGCGACCCCACCGGCCACATCCTCATGCAGGGGCCGGTCCTGGAGGTATACAGCGGCAGCGTCTCCGAGGCCTGGCTGGCCGAGTCCGGCCCGGGACCGTCATAAGGAGGAAGCGTGGAGGAAGCGCAGAGGATAAAGAGGATACCACCGTATCTCTTCGCCGAGGTGGACAGGAAGATCGCCGAGAAGAAGGCGGCGGGCCGCCGGGTCATCAGCTTCGGCATCGGCGACCCCGACATGCCCACCCCGCCCCACATCGTCGAGGCGCTGTGCCGGGCGGCGGGCGACCCCGGTAACCACCGTTACCCCTCATACCAGGGCATGCCGGAATTTCGCCGGGCCGCCTCGGAGTGGCTCAAGGGAAGGTTCGGCTTCGATTCCGACCCCGACGCCGAGATACTCGCCCTGATCGGGTCGAAGGACGGCATCTCCCACTTCCCGCTGGCCTTCCTGGACCCCGGCGACGTGGCCCTGGTGCCCGACCCCTCCTACCCTGTCTACGCCATCGCCTCGGCCTTCGCCGGGGGCGAGCCCTACCGCATGCCGCTGCAGGGAAGCCAACGGCTGGCTGCCGGACCTGGACGCCATCCCCGCGGAGGTGCTCGAGCGGGCGCGGGTCATCTTCCTCAACTACCCCAACAACCCCACCACCGCGCCGGCGCCGCTCTCCTTTTTCGAGGAAGTCGTGGACCTGGCCCACCGGCACGACCTCATCGTCGCGCACGACCTGGCCTACTCGGAGATAACCTACGACGGCTACGTGGCCCCCTCCATCCTGCAGGTGGACGGCGCCCGGGAGGTCAGCATCGAGTTCCACTCCCTCTCCAAGACCTACAACATGACCGGGTGGCGCATAGGCTTCGCCGTCGGGTCCGCCGCCATCATCGGCCCCTTCGGGAAGCTCAAGACCAACATGGACTCCGGCGTGTTCAACGCCGTGCAGCTGGCGGCGGTGGAGGCCCTGCGGGGCAGCCAGGACTGCGTCGCGGAGATGTGCTCCCTGTACGGGGAACGCCGCGACCGCCTGATGGCCTGCCTGGAGCGCGTGGGCTGGGAAGCGCGGCCTCCCACGGCCACCATCTACGTGTGGCTGAAGGTCCCTGACGGTTACGATTCAGCCTCCTTCGCCGAGGACCTCCTGGAGAGGACGGACATCGTAGTGGTGCCGGGTTCGGCCTACGGGCGGCACGGCGAGGGCTACGTGCGCCTCTCCCTGAGCACCCCCGACGGCGAACTGGACGAGGCCATCGGAAGAATCGAGGCAGCTTACGCGAGATAACAGCGGCTCCGTGGCAGGCTCGAGCCCGTCCGAGGAATCAATGGAAAAGGCCGTCCTGGTGGGCCTGTGCCTCTCCGGCCAGGACCCGCAGGAGGCGGAGGAGTCCCTGTCCGAGCTGGCCGCCCTGGCCGACACGGCGGGCGCCGAGGTGGTGGGCACGGCATTCCAGAGGCGGGACCACCCCGACAGCGCGCTGATGGTCGGCAAGGGCAAGGCGGAGGAGCTCAAGGTGCTGCTGGAGGACCACGAGGCGGATCTGCTCATCTTCGACAGGGAGCTGACTCCTTCCCAGCAGCGCAACCTGGAGAAGCTCTGCGACTGCCGGGTCATCGACAGGACCGCGCTCATCCTGGACATCTTCGCCATCCACGCCCACACCCGCGAGGGCAAGACCCAGGTGGAGCTGGCGCAGATGAACTACCTGCTGACCAGGCTGACGGGCCGGGGCGTCGAGCTCTCCCGCATGGGCGGCATGGCGGGCACCCGGGGCCCCATCGGCGCGCGCGGGCCGGGGGAGACCAAGCTGGAGGTGGACCGCCGGCGCATCCGCAAGCGCATCGAGGTCCTCCGGCACGACCTGGCCCAGCTGGAGAAGGTCCGGCAGGTCAAGCGGAAGCGCCGGGCCAAGCAGGAGCTCTTCTCGTTCTCGCTGGTGGGATACACCAACGCCGGCAAGTCCACCATGCTCAACCGCCTGACCCGCGCGTCGGTCCTGGTGGAGGACAAGCTCTTCTCCACCCTCGACTCGACCACCCGCCGCCTCCACCTGGAAGACGGGTTGTCGGCCGTGGTCACCGACACCGTCGGCTTCATCGACAACCTCCCCCACCAGCTCATCGAGGCCTTCAAGTCCACCCTGGAGGAAGTGGCGGAGAGCTCCGGCGTCCTGCACGTCATCGACGCCTCTTCCCCCAACCTGGACAGCAAGATCTCCTCGGTGCGAGGACGTCCTGGCGGAGATCGGGGCCGAGGAGATCCCCCGCATAGACCTGTTGAACAAGATCGATCTTTGTGGTACTCAGGATAGAAGGGACCTCGTAGCGGAGGTTCCCGCAGGCGATACCGGTCTCCGCCCGCACCGGGGAGGGGCTGGAGGAGATGCGGGAGGCACTGGCCGCCTCGGTCAGGCGGGGGCGGCTGCAGGCCGGGCGGGGCGTAACGCGCGACGGGGGAGAAGGAGGGGGCTGAGGATGGAACTGACCCACGCGGACGTGTTCCGGCGCGAGCACGTCTTCCGCTGGATCCTCATCATCACCACCCTGGTGTTCATCCAGTTCGGGAGCAGAATACACTGGCGGCCAGGTCAACTACACCTTCGCTCTACATCCTGTGCGGCTGCTACGCGGCGTGCAACATCATCTACGCGATCTGGCCGGATGCCTTCTCCTACCAGGGTCAGTCTGCGCTACCTGGTGGCCGCCGTCGATTTCTCGGCCATATTCCTGATGATCGTGGCGGCGGGGGGCGTACAGTCCAACTTCTACCTGATGCTCGGCATCCTGCCCCTCATCGCCGGCGCTTATTTCGGCGTGGAGGGAGCCCTGATCACCGGCGCGCTCGAGCTCGTCGTCTACACGCTCATCGTGGTGCTGTCCGACACCTCCGAGATCGTCGGCCTCTCGGCCCTGCTGGCCCTGCGCTACTCCTACATCGTCGGCTCCATCGTCCTGGACACCTACATCACCAACCTGATGATCAAGGACCGCCAGAAGCTGACCATGCTCTACAGGATCTCCCAGGGAGGGAGCACCAGCCCGGCCCTGGCCAACGTGGTAGAGTACATCACCGAGGTGGTCGCGCACACCTTCAAGGTCGACAAGGTCCTGATCTACCTGCACGAGTACGACGACCAGGGCCTGCAGCTCCAGCGGCCCGCCTTCGGGGTGTCCGACGGCGACCTCGCGCACCTTCGACTCCGCGGCGGGCAGCCTCCAGGCCCTGGACCAGCCCACCTCGGGGCCGGGAGCCATCCTGCTGCAGGAGGGTTTCGGCAGCCCCGAGCTGAACGCCTCCGTCTTCCCTCCCTACGCGGACCTGCGCAACTGCCTCATCGCGCCGCTGCTGGCCCGCGGCAAGAGCATCGGCTTCATCGTCCTCTGCGACAAGGCCGGCTCGCGGCGCTTCCACAAGCGCGACGGCAGGCTGCTGGAGCTGGTCTCCGCCCACGTCTCGGTCTACCTCGAGAACGCCATCCTCTACCGCTCCTCCGAGGAGAACGTGGCCCAGCTGACCAGCCTCATCCGGGTGGTGGACGCCATCGGCACCGTCTCCAGCATCGACCACATCTACAACCTGGCTCTGGACGTGGTGCGCGGCCTCTTCGCCGCGGACATGGCGCTGATCAACATCATCAACCACGAGACCGGCCTGCTCGAGCCGGTGCGCAGCTTCGGGTTCAGCGAGAAGTACAGGCAGCGCAACATCAGCCATCCTTTCGAGAGGATCGAATCGTGCTACGTACTCACCGGCGACCGCGCCTTCCTCTCCGACGACGTCACCCACGACGACCGCTGCCCCAACCTGCGGGTGGAGAAAGGGGTCAAGTCCATCCTGTGCGTGCCCATCAAGAGCTCCAATACGGCTTACGGCATCCTCCACCTGGCCAGCCGCTACCATGGAGCCTTCACCCAGAACGACATGACCCTGGCCAACGCCATCGGCGAGCAGGTGGGGATGGCGGTGGAGCGGGCGCACCTCTTCGACGAGATCAACCGCCTGGCCATCACCGACGCCCTCACCGGTCTGTACAACCGCCGCTACCTCGCGAACATCCTGGAGGAGGAGGTCAAACGGTCCGACCGCTATGCCCACCCGCTTTCCTTCATCATGATCGACATCGACCACTTCAAGTTCTACAACGACCATCACGGGCACCCCATGGGGGACGAGGTGCTGCGCACCCTGGCCCGCCTGCTGCGAGACAGCGTGCGCGACGTGGACACGGTGTTCCGTTACGGGGGAGAGGAGTTCTCGGTGCTCGCCCCCGAGCTGGACAAGGAGGACGTCTCCTTCCTGGCCGAGCGCCTGCGCAAGGTGGTCAAGGACCACCGCTTCTCCTTCGAGGACGAGCAGCCGGAGGGAGACCTGACCATCAGCATCGGGGTGGCCAGCTTTCCGGACGACGCCGCGGACGGGGCCGAGCTCATCCAGCGCAGCGACCAGGCCCTGTACCTGGCGAAGCGGCAGGGGAGGGACCGGGTCTCCGTCTACGCTCCCTGACACCCCCTCCCTGTCTATGTTATAATTTTTGGCGTGCCTCAAAAGGGCGCTACCGACGGGACGTAGCGCAGTTTGGTTAGCGCGCTGGACTGGGGGTCCAGAGGTCGGAGGTTCAAATCCTCTCGTCCCGACCACAAGAAAGGCCTCTGCAAGGCCTTTTCTTTTAGATAGCGGGCCGCCGCCCCGGTGGCCGCCCGCCGGTATCCGCGCAGTATCTTCAGGGGGAGGTTGCCGAATGGAAGGCGAGACCGCGCGCGAGCGAAGCTGGCTGATCCTGAACCTGGCCAACATCATCACCGTGATGAGGCTGGTCTTCATCCCCCTGGTCATCTGGTTCATCTTCGCATCCTCCAAGGACCGAGATCGACGGGTGGCATTACGCGGCCCTCTTTACCTTCGTCTTCGCCGCCGGCAACCGACTTTCTGGACGGGCAGATAGCCCGCCGCACCGACACCATCACCGAGTTCGGCAAGCTGGTCGACCCCCTGGCCGACAGGCTGCTGGTCATCTCGGTGCTGGTGGCCCTGATGATCAAGGGGTTCCTGCCGCTGTGGATGGGCATCCTCATCGTCTCCCGGGACGTGCTGATGCTGGTGGGGGCGCCCCTGGTCGGCATCAACAAGCAGGAGGTCCGCGACCGCCTGGCCGTGCACTGGACGGGCAAGCTGGCCACCGCCTTTCTCTTCGGCGCCATCTGCTTCTTCCTCATCCTGAACACGCCCGACTATTACATCTCCGACGGCCTTCCGGTCTGCATCTACGGCTTCATCCTCTTCTGCATCGGGGTGGTCTTCTCCTACGTCAGCGGTTTCATCTATATCTACCGGGGTATAGATATCCTGAAGAACCTCAAGAAGGAGGAGGCCGCTTGAGCGAATACCCCCGCGACCGCGTATCCGCGCCGTTCGTGTGCATCGCCTGGTACGGTCACTCCATGTTCCTGGTCACCGACGACCGGGGCGCCGCCGTGGTCACCGACCCCTACGACCCGCAGATAGGTTACGCCTTTCCCGACCTGGAGGCGACGCTGGTGCTGGTCAGCCACGAGCACTACGACCACGCCAACGTGGGGGCGCGTCAAGGGAAGCCCCGAGGTGGTGCGCAGGCCCGGCCGCCACGTCTCCGGGGGCGGCCTGGAGATAGAAGGCCTGCCGTCGGCCCACGACGCCAGGGGAGGCGCGGAACGGGGGCCCAACGTCATCTTCCGCTGGAGCATGGCCGGGATGGACTTCGCCCACCTGGGAGACCTCGGCCACCGCCTCGACTCCGCGCAGCTCGAGGGCCTGCGCGGCGTCGACGTGCTCTTCCTGCCGGTGGGAGGCACCTTCACCATCGACGACGCCCAGGCGGAGGAGACGGTCCGGGCACGTGGCCCCGCGCATCGCCATCCCCATGCACTTCAAGACGGACGCCCTGGGGTTCCCCATCCAGGGAGTGCGGCCCTTCGCCGACAGGTTCGGAGACGTGGTGTTCGTGGGCAAGGACCTCGTCTATCTCGACAGGCAGGCGCTCCCGGAGGCCACCCGGGTGCTGGTACTGGACTACCTCGGGTAGCCCGGGACAAGCGAGACGAGGGAGTCTACAGATGAAAGCTGTGATCATGGCGGGAGGGCAGGGGACCCGCCTGCGCCCGCTGACCTCGAGCATCCCCAAGCCCATGCTCCCGGTGGTCAACAAGCCCATCATGGAGCACATCGTCAACCTGGTGGCCGGCCACGACATCACCGACCTCTACGCCACCCTGCAGTTCCTTCCCACCAACATCAGCAACTACTTCAACGACGGCTCGGACTGGGGCGTCAGCCTCACCTACGCCCTGGAGAAGAGCCCCCTGGGCACCGCCGGAAGCGTCAAGAACTGCAGCGGCTACCTGGACGAGCCCTTCCTGGTCATCAGCGGCGACGCCCTCACGGACATCGACATCACCCGCGCCATCGACTTCCACCGGGAGAAACGGGCCATGGTCACCCTGGTGCTGGTGCGCGTGGCCAACCCCCTGGAGTTCGGCATCGTGGTCACCGATGAGGACGGGCGCATCGAGAGGTTCCTGGAGAAGCCCAACTGGGGCCAGGTCTTCTCCGACACCATCAACACCGGCATCTACGTCCTGGACCCGGCCATCTTCGAGCACATCCCCGACGAAGGCCCCTTCGACTTCAGCCAGGACCTGTTCCCCCTGCTGCTGCAGGAGGGCTTACCCCCTCTACGGTTACATCGCCGACGGCTACTGGTGCGACGTGGGCAACTTCGCCCAGTACCTCACGGCCCAGAAGGACGTCCTGGACGGCAAGGTGGACATAACGCCCCCCGGCTTCCAGGTGAGCCGCGGGGTCTGGCTGGGCGAGGAGGCGGAGATCGCCGAGGGGGCCAACGTCGTGGGGCCGGTGGTCATCGGCGCCCACAGCAAGGTAGAGAGCGGGGCCACCATCCGCGAATACTCGGTCATCGGCACCAACGTGGCGGTGAAGGACAGCTCCTTCGTGCACCGCTCCATCCTCTTCGACAACACCTACGTCGGGAACGGCTCCCACCTGAGGGGCTGCGTCATCGGCAAGAACTGCGACCTCAAGTCCAACGTGCGCGTGGAGGAGGGCGTGGTCATCGGCGACGACTGCCTGGTGGGGGAGAACGTCCTCATCAACCACGACGTGAAGATCTACCCCTTCAAGACCATCGAATCCGGTGCCACCGTCAACACCAGCATCATCTGGGAGTCGAAGGGCATGCGCACCCTCTTCGGCAACGGCATCGTCTCGGGCATCACCAACGTGGACATCACCCCGGAGCACGCCCTGCGCATCGCCATGGCCTACGGCTCCATCCTGCCGCGCAACTCCCAGGTGGTCACCAGCCGTGACGCCTCCCGGCAGGCGCGCACCATCAAGCGGGCCATCATCACCGGGCTCAACGCCACCGGCGTCAACGTCTCCGACCTGGAGATATCGCCCATACCCGTCAACCGCTTCATCATCAAGACCCAGCAGGCGGCGGGGGGCATCGACGTGCGCACCTCTCCCCACGAGCCGCAGTCCATCGACATCCAGTTCAATGACGGGGAGGGCATCGACCTCTCCGAGGTGCTGCAGCGCAGCATCGAGAAGGTCTTCTCGCAGGCCAACTTCCGCCGCGCCTTCGGGCAGGAGATCGGGGCCATCCGCTTTCCCCACCGCGCCATCGAGACCTATACCAAGTCACTGCTGGAGCAGGTGGATGGGGAGCGGGTCCGCCGAGGGCGCCTTCAAGATCGTGGTGGACTGCGCCTTCGGGGGCACCGGGCCGCTGCTCCCGAGCATCCTGGGCAGCCTGGGCTGCGACCTTCTCAGCCTCAACGCCTACGTCGACGAGCACAAGGCCTCCCTGGGGTTCGAGTCGCTGTCCCTCAACATCCAGCAGGTCTCCCGGCTGGTGAAGGACTCCGGCGCCGACCTGGGCGCGGTCATCGACAGTTCCGGCGAGAGGGTCTTCCTCATCGACGACAAGGGCCGGCACGTCGACCTCAACTCGGCCCTGCTGCTCTTCGTCCACCTGGTCTCGGCCAAGTACCACGACGCGAGCATCGCGGTGCCCGTCTCCATCACCTCCGGAGTCGAGGCGGTTGCCGCCAAGTCCGGCAACTCGGTGGTGCGGACCAAGGTGAGCCGCAACGCCCTGATGGACGCGGCCCTCAATCAGGACCTGGTCTTCGCCGGGGCGGGGGCGGGTGGTTACATCTTCCCTGATTTCCTGCCCGCCTACGACGCGATGATCAGCCTGGTCAAGCTGCTGGAGCTGCTGACCTACACCGGGTCAACCCCTCAGCGCCAACCTGGCCGCGCTTCCCGCTTTCAACTATCTGACCAGGGAGTTCTCGACCTCGTGGGAGAACATCGGGCTGATCATGCGCAGGATGCGCGAGTGGAGCGGCCGAAAAACGGGTGGACCTCACCGACGGGCTGAAGATCTTCCTCGACGACGCCGACTGGGTCCTGGTCCTGCCCGACGCCGAGGAGCCGGTGCTGCACATCATCGCCGACTCGGATGACGCCGCGCGCTGCGAGAGCGTGGTGGAGGAGTACCTCGGCCTCATCCGCGGCTTCGTCACTTGAGTACCTGACCCGGACGATCAAGGAGGCATGATGGATCTAGAGTTCAGGCCGGCCAGCGCCCTTCTGGTCATCGACATGCTCAACGACTTCATCAAGCAGGGGGGCAGCCTGGTGGTGCCCGGACGCCGGGCGCATCGTGCCGGTCATCGGGCAGGCCCTCGAGGCTGCCCGCAAGGCGGGAGTGACGGTGGTCTACGTGTCCGACGCCCACCTGCCGGACGACTCGGAGTTCGAGGTCTGGCCCAGCCACGCCCTGCACGGTTCCTGGGGAGGGGAGGTCGTCGAAGAGCTGGCCCCTTTGCAGGGCGAGTTCCTGGTCAGGAAGCGCAGGTATTCCGCCTTCTTCGGGACCGACCTCGACCTGCTGCTGCGGGAGCGCGGCATCCGCCACCTCTACCTGGCCGGCGTCCTCACCAATATCTGCATCTACGCCACCGCCCTCGACGGGGCCATGCGCGGATACGGCCTGAGCGTCTTCAAGGACGGGGTGGCGTCCCTCTCCACCGAGACCGACGCCTACGTCTTCTCCCAGCTCACCGAAGTCATGCAGGCCGAACTGGTCTAGGCGGCCGGGCGAGTGATGGAGAACACGCCGCGCGCCTGGAGGCTCCTGCCGGTGATCGCGGGCTGACGGCTTCCGCCAGATGTCCATCGACCAGGCCCTGCTGGACTCGGCCGGCGGCGAAGGGTTCCCTCCCACCCTGAGGTTCTACAGGTTCGAGCCGCCGTCCCTGACCCTGGGCCGCTTCCAGCCGCTTGCCCACATCGACCTGGAGGCCTGCCGGCGCCTGGGCATCGACGTGGTGCGCCGCCCCACCGGGGGCAAGGCCATCCTGCACAAGGACGATTTCACCTATTCGGTGGTGCTGCCTCCCTCGGCCGGGTCTGCCGGAGTCGGTGGAGGAGTCCTACGCGGTCATCTGCCGGGGCATCATCGAGGCCCTGTCGCTGCTGGGAGTCGACGCCGCCCTGGTGCCGCGCACAGCCTACAACCTGGACAGCGTGCATGCCTGCTTCTCCTCACCGGCCGCCGCCGACCTTCAGGTGGGGGAGCGCAAGCTGTGCGGCAGCGCCCAGACCAGGAAAGCCGGTGCCGTCCTGCAGCACGGCACCATCCTCGACCGTGACAACGGGCCGCTCCTCTTCGAGCTGCTCGATTATCCGGCCGGCGAGGCCGAGGAGCGGCGGCAGGGAGTTCTCGCGGACCTGCACCTGCCTGGAAGAACTGGGCATCGAGGCTTCCTGGCAGGACATCGCCGGCGCTTTCGAGCGTGGTTTCGAGGCCGCCTTCGGGGTGCGCCTGGTCCCCGGAGACCTCTCGCCCGCCGAACTGGAGCTCTCGCGTTCCCTGCTGCAAGGCTATACCTCAACCGCATGGTCGCAGTGCGTCTGATCCGTTACTTTACCTGCGGACTGTGCTAGAATACTCCTATGAAAAAGGCGAGGGGAGGAGCTTGATGGAACCGAAAGACCTGGACGCGTCGGATGTTTTCATCGATTTCGACGTGAAATCCGATGAGGAGCTGAAAGAGATCCTCGACACCATGCTGCACGAGGAGAGAGAGGTCTCCTACCGGCGGCGCATCCTGCACGGCAAGATCGACATACTCCGCGCCGAGATCGTCAAGCGCAAGAAGGAGAAGCTGGCGGGAGGGGAGTCCCTCTTCTCCGAGGAGGACATCCAGAGGCTCTCGGCCATCCTTTCCGGAAAAGTCGAGGACCAGGAAACCCCCTGAACGCGGCCGCCGCATCGGCCCGTCGTTCTAAAGTTTAAGTATTCCTTTAACTACTAGAACATGCTGATATAATAGATGCGACCGGTGATTAGCGATGCGCGAGGGGAAACAGGATGAAGTGCGAAAAATGTGGGGCCAGAGCTGTCGGAAGACAGCAAGTTCTGCAACAACTGCGGGTCCGCGCAGGGGTCCGGGGAAGTACAGGACCCCACCACGGGTTTACCTGTAATTGAGGTTGAGGGAGGGGAAGAGGTCGAGATACCCTATCCCTCCGACTCGCTGCGCACCGGCGAAGTGGTCCTGGTGATCAAGAAGGGGCCCGATGCCGGTGCCCGTTTCCAGATAGAGAAGAACGTCACCGCCGCCGGACGCCACCCCGAGTCAGACATCTTCCTGGACGACATCACCGTGTCCCGCCGGCATGCCGAGATCCGCAAGCTCGACACGGGTTACGAGATCGTGGACATCGGCTCCCTCAACGGCACCTACGTCAACAAGGAGAGGATCGACAGTCCTCCCTGAAGAACGGCGACGAGGTCCAGATCGGCAAGTTCCGGATGCTGTTCTTCCTGGGCGGCGCGCGGGGGTAGGCATGGAGAAGAGAAAAGACCTGGTCAGCATAGGCGAGCTCCTCAAGTCCCTCAACGACGAATTCCCCGACCTGACCATCTCCAAGATCCGCTTCCTGGAGACGGAGGGGCTGCTGGAGCCGGAGCGGACACCCAGCGGCTACCGCAAGTACAGCAAGGCGGACGAGCAGCGGCTCCGCTTCATCCTGCGCCTGCAGAAGGAGCGCTACCTCCCCCTGAAGGTCATCAAGGAGAAGCTCCGGGAGATCGAGAGCGGCAGGATCAAGGCCTCCGACCTCTCCGCCGGCTACCTGGACGACGCCCCCCTGCTCAGGGAGGACGAGCTGACCGACGAGACCGTGGTCCTCAAGGCGGACATCGAGGAGGTGCTCAACGTCTCCCCCTCCTTCGCCACCGAGTTGGAGGAGTACAAGCTGATCTGCTCCCACCCCGGGGAGGACGGCGAGTATTACGAGAAGGAAGACATCAAGATCATCAGGCTGGCCAACGACTTCCTGCGTTACGGCATCGAGCCGAGGCACCTGAAGATGTACAAGAACCTTACCGACAAGGAGGACGAGTTCCTGGAGGGCATCATCTACCCGCTGCTGCGCCAGAAGGACCCGGAGGCCAAGCGGACCGCCATCGAGAACCTCATCCAGCTCACCAGCCTCAGCCGGGAGCTGAAGGACCTCCTGCTGAAGAACCGGGTCAAACCCTACCTTAAACAACTCGATTACAAACCGCTGTTCTAGCGACGGCGACGCCTCCCTGCCCGCCCCGCGCGGGTCCTCCGGGAGAGTCGCTGCCGGACACCGGCACAGGACGTGAGAGCGATGGTCTACTTTTCGAAACTCATCGGGAGAGAGGTCGTCGACTGCGACGGCAAGCCCCTGGGCAAGGTCCACGACATCGGGGTGGACATCCGCCGGAAGCTCCCGCCCAGCCGCTCCCTCACCATCATCTCGACCAAGCGGGGCAAGCGCAGCCTGATCACCATACCGTGGAAGGACGTCGCCGGCCTGTCCGGGAAGAACCGCGTGATGCTGGCCAGGAGCGGGGAGGACCTGCGGGAGGCGGGAGAGAGCTCGGCCGACCTCTTCCTGGGCAAGCACCTGCTCGACCGGCAGATCGTCGACCTCAACGGCCGCAAGGTGGTGCGGGTCAACGACCTCTGCCTGGCCGAGTTCGACAGCTCCCTGGCGCTGACGGGGGTCGACATCAGCGGCGCGGCCATCCTGCGCCGCCTGGGCCTGGGCCGTCCGATGGAGCGCCTGCTGGACCTGCTGGGCTTCGACATGCGCGAAAAGACCATCGCCTGGGACTACGTGGCCCCCATCGAGATCCAGCCGGAGGGCATCAAGCTGCGCATCGCCCAGACCCAGTTGCGCTCCCTCCACCCCTCGGACATCGCCGACATCCTGGAGCAGCTCGACCCCGGGACGCGCTCCCGCGCCATCGACCTGATGGACAACCTCACCGCGGCCGAGTCCATCTCCGAGGTGGAGTCCTTCCGGCAGGCCGACATCATGAGCGAGTTGAGCGAGGTCCGCGCCTCGGACATCCTCGAGGCCATGCCGCCGGACGAGGCCACCGACGTCCTGGGCCTGCTGCCGCGGGAAAAGGCGGAGCGCCTCCTGAGCATCATGGGCGTGCGTGAGGCCTCGGTCTTCCGCGAACTGCTGGGCTACGAGGAGCACTCGGCCGGCGGCAGGATGACCCCCGAGTACATCGCCGTCACCAGCGGTTACGACGCCCAGGGGTGCATCGAGCTCCTGCGGAAACGGGCCCCCTCGGCCGAGACCATCTACTACATCTACATCCTCGACAACGAGGAGCGCCTCAAGGGGGTAGCCTCCCTGCGCGACCTGCTCACCCAGGAACCCGCGTCCCCGGTCGAGCAGTTCATGGAGATGGACGTGATCTCCGTCAACGTCTCCGACGACCAGGAGGTGGTGGCCGACCTGATGAACAAGTACGACTTCCTGGCCCTGCCGGTGGTGGACGACGACAACCACCTCAAGGGCATCATCACCGTCGACGACATGATCGACGTGCTGCGGGAGGAGTCCCGCGAGGACATCTCCCAGATCACCGGCCTGGCCGAGGTGGAGGAGGGCACCCTGGGCTCGCTGCGCATGCGCGCGCCGGTGTTCCTGCTGACCCTGGCGGGAGGGGTCACCGTGGCCCTGGCGCTGCTGGCCTTCCGCGGCACCCTCTACCACCATCACGCCGGTCATCTTCTTCCTGCCCATCCTGCTGCGGGGCATCTACGACATCGGCATCCTCAGCCAGGCCATCATCCTCGACGCCGTGGGGGGCAAGGAGGTGGGGCTGCGGGAATCCCTGCTGCTGACCCTGAAGGAACTGCGCACCACCTTCTTCCTCGGGGCCATCCTGGCCTCGGCCAGCTTCCTGGCCGCGCTGTGGTGGGGAGACGGCTTCTGGTTCGGGCTGGTGGTGTCCCTCTCCCTCCTGGTGTCCCTGGCGCTCTCCGCCACGGTCACCTCGCTGCTGGTGTTATGGCTCGGCCGCCTGAGGACCCGCCCGCTGATGTATTTCCAGACCCGCCTCATCGGGTACGCTGTCACCTTCCTCTGCCTGCTGGTCTACCTGGGGCTGGCCAACCTCATCCCCCAGGCGTGAATCCTTCTGGATAATTCCCCCCCGGATAACTAATATATAGAACCATGGAAAGGGAATACACGCGTTACCCGGCCGGCACGGGCGCGCACGAGCGTAAGAAGGCGGCCCAGCAGCGGGTCAAGGCGCAGAAAGGCGCAGGAGAAGAGGGAGCGGGGCCGGGCCGAGCGCCGGCGGAGGCTGGCCGTTTCGGTGGTCCTGCTCAGCCTGGCCGCCTTCCTGGCCCTCTGCCTGGCTGGTGGCGACGGTCCAGGCTGTCACCTTCCAGGGCGACGAGACCGTCTATTCCACCGAGTTGCCCGCCGCCAACCAGCCCGAGCTGGAGGCCGTCCTGGCGTCGGCGCCCAAACAGGTCACGCCGCCGCAGATAACCGCCCGCTCCTCCATCCTGGTGGACCCCGACACCTCCCAGGTGCTCTACGAGTACAACGCGGACGAGCCGCTGCCCAACGCGTCCACCACCAAGATCCTCACCGCCATCATCGTCCTGGAGGAAAGCACCCTCTCCGACCCGGTGGTCGTCAGCAACCGGGCCGCGACCACCCCGGAGCAGTCCATCTGGCTGCAGGAGGGCGAGACGCTCACGGTGGAGCAGCTCCTCTATGCCCTGCTGCTGCGCTCCGCCAACGACGCCGCGGTGGCCCTGGCCGAGCACGTCTCGGGGTCGGTGGAGGCCTTCGCCGAGCTGATGAACGTGCGGGCCGCGGAGATGGGGGCCGTCAACTCCAACTTCGTCACCCCCAACGGCCTGGACGCCCAGGGGCACTACACCACCGCCCGCGACCTGGCCAGGATCGCCTCCCACTGCATGGACAACCCGGAGTTCCGCAAGATCGTCGTCACCGACAGCTACGAGTTGCCGCCCTCTCCCGGGAACACCTGGGCCCGCGTGGCCACCAACCACAACCGCCTGCTGGAGATCTATCCCTACGCCAACGGCATCAAGACCGGCTACACCGTCCCGGCCGGCCTGTGCGTGGTGGGCGCGGCGGAAACGGACGGGCGCCGGGAGGTCTCGGTGGTGCTGAACGGGGGAGAGGACTTCTTCCAGGACTGCGCCACCCTGCTCGACTACGGCTTCACCAGCTTCACCCGGGTGGTCTACGCGCGGGCGGACGAGGAGCTCTTCCGGACGGAGGTGGGCCACCTGCCGGAGGGGGAGGTGACCGGCGCGGCCCCGGCCGAACTGGCCATGGTGGTGCGCCTGGACCGGCTGCGGGGGGCCATGACCGGCACCATGAGCTATCGCCGGTGGGTGGACTACCCGGTGGAGGCCGGCCAGGCCCTGGGCACCCTGACGGTCAACCCCGACGGCACCTCCGTCGAGCTGCCCCTGGAAGCGCGCGAGGGAGCGGGGGAGCCGGGCCTGGCCACCCGGGCCTGGGCGTTCGTCGTGTCCGTCTTCGCGGCCGCCGGAGAGATCCTGGGGTTCCTGGTTCCCGGCACCGTGGCCGCCGCCGGAGGCCTGCAATGGACCTGAGCCCCTTGGCCGAGCTGCTGATCGCCCGGGACGAGATCGCGCGCCGGACGCGGGAACTGGGGGAGGAGATCGCTTCCCACTATGCCTCCGCCGGCTGCCCCGAGATATCCATGGTGACCATCCTCAAGGGCAGCTTCATCTTCCTGGCCGACCTGGTGAGGTGCGTCGACCACCCCCTGACCGTGGACTTCATGGCCATCTCCAGCTATTCGCAGGAGAGGGGGGAAGCGGCACCGTCAGGCTCACGCGCGACCTCTCCTCGAGCATCCACGACAAGGATGTCCTGATGGTGGAGGACGTCGTCGACACCGGTCTCACCCTCGGGTACATCCTCAGGGTCCTCAAGGAGAGGGGGCCGCGCTCCCTGGAGGTCTGCACCCTGCTGGACCGGGGCCGCAACCGCATCGCCGAGCTCCCGGTGAGGTTCCGCGGGTTCGAAGTGGACGAGCGGTTCGTCATCGGGTACGGCCTCGACCGCGGCCAGCTCTACCGGAACCTGCCGGACATCTACCGCCTCAAGGAAGAGCCGCTCGACCGGGCTTTCGGGCGGCCCTGACCACCTTCGCCACCCCCTCGGGCGCCGCCCGGCGCTGTATAAAAAGGATTGGCAATCAAATATAATGTTAGTAGGTATATGCGCGCGGGTAGAGAATAATAAGATATACCGGCGTACGCAGCGGAAAGAGGTAGGGCGTGGACATGATCGAGTTGACGCTGATCGGGGTGAGGGTGGAACTGCCCGCCAACCAGCCCATCGTCCTTTTAAAGGAGCGCGAGGGCGAGCGTTTCCTGCCCATCTGGATAGGCGCCTTCGAGGCCACCGCCATCGCCTTCGCCCTGCAGGGCATAGAGACGGCCCGCCCCATGACCCACGACCTGATGAAGAACATCCTCGAGGACCTGTCGGTCTCCATGAAGAAAGTGGTCATATCCGACCTGAAGGAGGGCACCTTCTACGCGGACGTCACCTTCGAGCAGGGGAAAAAGACCTACGAGATCAGCGCGCGCCCCAGTGACGCCATCGCCCTGGCGGTGCGCATGGGGGTCTCCATATACGCTTCAGAGCAGGTGCTCTCGGAGGCCAGCGTCTTCATCCAGACCGACGACGAGGAGGAGATCGAACGCTTCCGCGACTTCCTGAACAGCGTCAAGCCCGAGGACTTCGAGGCCTGACGACACCGATGGCCTGTGAGGGCGGCCTGTAAGGGAAAATCCGAGCATCGCGGGTGTAGCCGCGGTGCTTCTTGCAGATAAGGAAGGTGCCGTTGCAGCAATCCTTGAAGAAACTGAGAAACGCGCTGATCCTGATGTCGGCGATCGTGGCCGTCGGCACGTTCCGGCTACATGGTCATCGAAGGGCAGTCGTTCCTCAACTCTCTGTACATGACCATCATCACCCTTTCCACCATCGGCTACGGCGAGACCTTCCCCCTCAACACCGACGGGAGGATCTTCACCATCCTGCTGATCCTGGCCGGCGTGGGCACCGTGGCTTATGCGCTGGCCAGCACGGTGGAGTTCATGGTGGAGGGGCGCATAACCGGACTGATGGGGAGGAGAAAAATGCGCAAAGAGATAGACACCCTGCTCGGCCACTACATACTCTGCGGTTACGGCAGGGTCGGCCAGTACATCGCCATGGACCTCTCCGGCGCCGGCGCCAGGTTCCTGGTCATCGAGAAGGACCCCAAGGTGGCCGACGAGGCCCTGGAGATGGGCTTCACCGTCATCAAGAGCGACGCCACCGACGACGAGACGCTCAAGGCCGCGGGCATCGAGCGGGCCAAGGGGCTGGTGACCGCCCTCTCCTCGGACGCCGAGAACCTCTACGTGACCCTGACGGCCCGTGAGCTCTGCCCGCACCTCTTCATCGTATCGCGCTGCAACAACGAGGAGTCGGAGCCCAAGCTGCGCCGCGCCGGCTCCGACAGGGTCATCTCCCCGCACTCCATCGGCGGCCGCCGCATGGCGGCCATGCTGCTCAAGCCCCTGGTCTGGGACTACCTGGACCTGGTCACGCGGGGCGATCACATCGAGTTCAACATGGAGAGCCTGGAGTGGCGCCTGGACGACGTGGAGATATATCCGCAGTCTTACCTGGACGGCAGGACCATCGAGGACGCCAAGATCTACTCGGTCTCGGGCGCCCTGATCCTGGCGGTGAAGAAACGCGGCGCCGGTTTCAACACCAAGCCCCCCAAGGACCTCAAGCTGGAGGTGGGGGACTCGCTCATAGCCATCGGCACCGTCGGGCAGCTGGCCAAGCTGGAGGAGATGGCCCGCAAGAAGAAGGACTTCTCCTAAGCGTACTGCGAGGGGGCATGGACGATCCCGGTTTCCGTAAGTGGGACGAGGTGAGGTTCGCCCACCGGAGCGAGCAGGAATTCGCCCGCATCCTCGACTTCTACCAGATCGCCTGGCTCTACGAGCCCCGGTCCTTCGACATCGCCTGGGACAAGGCGGGCACGCCCGTCCAGAAGTTCACCCCCGATTTCTACCTGTCCGACTACGACCTGTACATCGAGATCACCACCCTCAACCAGAAGCTGGTGACCAAGAAGAACAAGAAGGTCCGGCGCCTGAAGGAGCTCTACCCCGAGGTGAAATGCAAGATCTTCTACCAGAAGGACTACTACAACCTCCTCCTGAAGTACGGCATCGAACCGGGCGCCGAAGATATCCCTGGATCATTGACGGAAGGCCACCGGGCAATTATCCTAGTGAAGATGAGCAAGAGAGACGATAACCCGCAGGAGAGGAGGTAACCCGATATGATTACCAAGGAGATGACCATCCAGGAGGTAGTCCAGAACAACCCGGAGACCGTCAAGGTCTTCCTGGAGCACGGATTGCACTGCATCGGCTGCTCCGTGGCCCGTTACGAGAATATCGAGCAGGGCGCCCTGGCGCACGGGATCGACGTGGACGGCCTGGTCAAGGCGCTGAACGGGGTTGAGCCCGAGAAATAGCCCCGGCGAGTTCCCGGGATTACCTGAAAACCCGTGCCCGCTCAAGGGCGCGGGTTTATTCTTTTCGCATAATCCCTGTTGGGCACCTCGACTTGTGGTGCAGGGTTGAAAAAACTTTTCGGCCCGGGTGCCATGGTGATCCTCGATACACCGTATAGACTTTCATGAGTTTTTCCCCGGGTCGCGCCCGGTAATGGCCGCAGGCAGCCCGCGCTGCCGCCAGGCAACCACTTAAGAGACGCATAACCGCAGATAGATCGCTATTTGATGAATTGCCGCGTTCTTCATCCTGTACTTTAGTTATGAATGTGAATCCTTCATCCAGTCATTAAGTTTATACCAGTGGTTTAAGACCAGCCTATAGTTTAAATCGAGACTTACGTCATTTGGGCCAAAAACTGACGAAAATCATCCTGAAAGCCCTTGACTCACCCACATATTGTGTTATCATAAAAACGTAAGGCACAAGATGTTGGGTTTAAGGGATGAAGGGGAGACTACATGAAATGTCCCTTCTGCAGCCACCAGGACAGTAAGGTGATCGATTCCAGGTCCTCTGACGGCGGGAACGTCATCCGCAGGAGACGGGAGTGCCTGGAGTGCAAGTCCCGTTTCACCACCTTCGAGAGGTACGAACAGATCCCCTCGGTGGTGATCAAGCGGAGCGGTGAGAGGGTGCCCTACAAACGCGAGAAAATAATGGTGGGCCTGAACAAGGCCTTCGAGAAGCGGCCGGTGAGCAAGCAGAAGGTGGAGGAGTTGCTGGAGAGTATCGAGTCCGAGCTGCGGGCGCAGGGGGAGCGCGAAATAAAGTCGTCGCTCGTAGGTATGATAATACTCAAGAAGCTGAAGGAGATCGACGAGGTGGCTTACCTGCGCTTCGCGTCGGTCTACAAGGACTTCCAGGATGTATCCCAGTTCCAGGAGGAGCTGGGTGAACTTATGAAGAAAACGGATAAGTGAGCTTTCCGAGGAGGTAGCAATGGGGACAAGCCAGATCAAGGTAGTGAAGAGGACGGAGGCGGCGGGGGACACCACCGACATCGCTCTTCTCGTCAGCACTTATTCCAAGGAGGAGATCAACCTCTGGGACCTGGAGAAGATCGTCTCCTCCCTGGTGCTGGAGACGGGGATGGCCCAGTCGCTGGCCGAGGAGATCGCCGGCGCGGTGGAGCAGACCATCGTCTCCTCAAAGATGAACACCGTCACCACCTCCATCATCCGCGAGCTGGTGGACCTGGAGCTGCTCAAGCGGGGCTTCAACACCCTGCACAAGAAGCACTCCCAACTCGGCCTGCCCATGTACGACGTGGAGCAGATCATCCTCAACGCCAACAAGGAGAACAGCAACACCACCCATAACCCCGAGTCCATCAACCTCACCCTGGCCGAGTCCATCCTCAAGGACTACGCCATGCGCAAGGTCTTCTCGGAGGACGTGGCCCAGGCCCACATGGTCGGGGACATCCACCTGCACGACCTGGGCTTCATCATCAGGCCATACTGCGGCGGGCACAGCCTGGAGTATATAAAGAAGTACGGGCTGTCGCTCCCCAACATCACCTCCACCTCGCGGCCGGCCAAGCACCCCGAGGTGCTCATCGGCCACATGGTCAAGATGGCCTCCACCCTCCAGTCGTATTACGCGGGGGCCATCGGCTGGGAAGCCGTCAACATGTTCTTCGCCCCCTTCCTGGTCGGCCTGGAATACCCGCGCGTCAAGCAACTGGCCCAGATGCTCATCTACGAGTTCAACCAGCTGGCCGGGGCCCGGGGCTCGCAGGTGGTCTTCACCGACTTCAACCTGTACTGGAACGTCCCCCGGCATTTCCGCGAGACCCCGGCCATCGGCCCGGGCGGCAGGTACACCGGCAAGAAGTACAAGGATTACGAGAAGGAGATGCAGTCCTTCATCACCGCCCTCTTCGAGGTCTACCTGGAGGGGGACGCCATGGGCAAGACCTTCGTCTTTCCCAAGCCGCTCCTCCACATCAGCGAGGACTTCTTCTCAGACCGAGGGGCACGAGGAATTCCTCGACCTGGCCTGCAAGGTGGCGGCGCACCAGGGCATCACCTACTTCGTCTTCGACAGGGGGGACGAGATCACCGTCTCGCAGTGCTGCCGGCTCAAGCTCAAGCTGAAGGACGAGGACCTCAAGGAGACCATGACCCCGGAGCGGATGCGCTTCTCGGCCCTGCAGAACATCACCATCAACCTGCCGCGCATCGCCTACAAGGCCAACGGCTCCGACGAGCTGCTCTTCAACGAGCTGGAGAAGGCGCTGCAGCTGGTGGCCAAGGCCCACCTGCAGAAGAAGGCCTTCATCTCCAGCCTGCTGGACCTGGGGGTAAACGGGCCCCTGTCCATGCTCTGCGCCGCCAAGGACGGCGGCGACTACCTGCGCATGGAACGTCTGACCTACCTGGCCGGCGTCCTCGGCCTCAACGAGCTGGTGGAGCATCATTACGGCCGGCAGCTGCACGAATCGGAGGACGCCTTGAAGTTCGGGCTCAAGGTCATCGCGCACATGAACCTCACCTGCAAGCGCCTCTCCGAGCAGTACGGCATCCAGCTGGTGCTGGAGGAGTCCCCGGCCGAGTCCAGCGGTTACCGCCTGGCCAAGCTGGACACCAAGTACTTCCCCGAGCAGACCGCCGCCGTGCTCAAGGGCAACCTGGACAACGGGGAGTTCTACTACACCAACAGCGTCCACCTGAACGTGGAGGAGGACATCGACTACATCGAGCGCATCCAGAAGCAGAGCCTCTTTCACCCCCTCATCGACGCCGGGGCCATCTGCCACATCTGGCTGGGCGAGCACGAGCCGGACCCGCAATCCATCAAGAACTTCGTGATCAAGACCTTCCGCAACACCCGCTCGGCCCAGATCGCCTTCTCGCCCGAGTTCACCGTGTGCAACGGCTGCCGCCGCACCTCCCGCGGGCTGCACGAGCGCTGCCCGCTGTGCGACTCCACCGACGTCTACGGCATCACCCGCATCGTGGGCTACTTCTCCAAGGTCACCACCTGGAACCGGGGGAAGATGGGAGAGCTGAAGGACCGGGGCAGGACCGCCCTGACCAGTATGAGCAATTCGGCTGGATCGGATGGCAAGGAAGACACGGAAGGGGGGCTCAAGCTTGTTTCTTAAACTGTTCGTCAAGGAGGATTGCCCAAAGTGCCCGGCCGCCAAGGAAGCGGTGAAGGGGTTCGAGGACCAGGTTGAGGTCTACGACATCGACCAGGTGGAGGGCCTGGCGGAGGCGGCCTTCTACAGCATCCAGTGCACCCCCTCCATCCTGATGGTCGACGACGACGGACACGAACTGCAGGCCTGGCGGTGCGAGGTGCCCAATCCGCGTGAGATCAACGCCGCCATCAACTGAAAGGGACGGGACGTATGCGGGAACTTTCCTTCCAGGGGATCCTCCCCTCGAGCATGCTGGACTGGCCCGGCAGGATCTGCACGGTGCTCTTTCTCGAGGGCTGCAATTTCCGCTGCCCTTTCTGCCACAACGCCTCGCTGGTGGGGGAGGGTGGCGCTCGTCCCGGGATCGCCTGGGGCGAGGTGGCCGCCTGGCTGGAAGAGAAGCGCGGCTGGATTGACGGGGTCTGCATAACCGGGGGAGAACCCACCCTCCACGCCGGGCTGTCCAGGCCTGACCGACGAGGTCCATGCCCTGGGCTTCCAGGTCAAACTGGACACCAACGGCTCCCGGCCGGAGGTCCTGCAGGCGGCTGGTGGGGGAGGGGAGGGTCGACCACGTGGCCATGGACGTCAAGACCTCCCTGGGCAAGTACCCGCTGGCCACGCGCTCACCCATCTCCGTCGAGGCCATCCTGCGGATCCATCGACATCATCAAGGGGAGCGGGGTGGAGCACGAGTTCCGCTGCACCGTCGTGCCGGGCCTGGTCGACCTGGCCGACCTGCGCCAGATAGCGCAGCGCCTGGCCGGGGCGGGTGTCCTGGTGCTGCAGCAGTTCCGCCCGGCGGGCACCCTCGACCCCTCCTACGATGTCGTTGAAACCCTACTCCGACCAGCTGCTGCTGCAGTGGGCCGAGAAGCTCTCGCCGCTGCTCCCCATCCGGGTCAGGGGCACCCTGGCCAATCGACCGTGAGCAGAAGGTGGCATCTTGACGGATCGAGGCGACCCCTTCGAGGAGCCCAGCCGGTACCTGCTCAGCCATGACCCCTCAGACGTCGCCGAAAAAGCGGGGGTCGATTATTCCGGCGGCTCGTTCGAGATGCCCTTCCTCAAGTGGAAGATCGGCCTATCCCATCCCGGCCTCTCCTTCGAGATGCCCGACTTCCTCTCCACCTTCACCGTCAAGCTCCTCACCCTGCTCTACCTCTTCCGGGCGGACGGGGTGCCCCTGTCCAACCAGTGGGTTCCCTACAGGGAACTGCCCGACGGCCTCTTCTACTCCAAGAGCTTCGCCGACACGGTGGAGGAGCGGCTCAAGGACCACTTCGACGGAAAACTGGAGGCCCTGGTGGACGCGGCCGGGCTCCTGGGCTGCACCACCGTCAGCCAGGGCGACGCCGGCCTGGTGTTCAACACCTTTCCCCGCATCAGCCTGCTCTTCATCTACTGGAAGGCGGACGAGGAGTTCCCGGCGTCGGCCAACATCCTCTTCGACGCCTCCGCCTCCCACTACCTCAACGTCTTCGAGTTGAAGATGCTCGCCTCCGAGGTGGTCACGCGCCTTATCGCCATCGCCAACGGCAAGCTGGCGGTGTAATATTACTTTATGGTTATATAGTTAACTGTTTAGTATAGCGATGCATAGGTCCATGCGTACCATCGATCTGCTCATTCTGGGCCTCATATCCGAAAAGCCCGCCACGGGTACGACATCACCCGTGAGATCGCCGCGCGCGGCTTGCGCAACTGGTTGAAGGTGAGCGACGTGGCCGTCTACAAGGCCTGCGCGCGCCTGGAGCGGCAGGGCTGCCTGGTCTCGCTCGCTGAAAAGGAGGGCAAGAGCCCCGGAGCGCAGCGTCTACCAGTTGACCGAGGCGGGGCCGTGAACGCCTGTCCGACCTGATGTTCGAGATGATGTCTTCTTCGGAGCCCATCCGTAACGAGTTCTACCTGGCCTTCGAGTTTCCCGGGGTGCTGGCGCCCAACGAGGCCCGGCTGGCCCTGGAGCGGCGCATCGAGAGCGTCTCCAGGATGCTGGAGGGGCGCAGGGCGCGCCTGGAGGCCCTGAGCGGCCTGGCCGACGAGCTTTCCCTGAGTGTCTGCCGGCACGAGGTGGATATCTACGAGGGCGAGCTGGCCTGGCTGGAAGGCCTGGCGGCCCTGGAGCGGGACGGCTCCCGGGACCAACCCGGATAAATCCCTGTATACCCATACCGCCGATAATATATCTTATGTTGAGTTATGATTTTTAAGCAATCCTACCAAAACAGGAAATATCATACTCCCGGATAGTTCCCCCTTCCCCGCCGCGGAGATATCATTATGGTTGTAGTTGAAAAGATAACCGTTGGGATCCTAAAAAGATCCAACGCCCCACCCGGAAAGCAGCTGGCCCGCCAGGGAAGGCTGCTTTCGCCTTTTACGGGTGTTTGGCGAAGCGATCTGGTAACGACCGGCGGTCTTGCCTCCTGACCGGGAAGGTGCCTCCCCTACTGCTCCTCGGGATCCGCCCCGAAGAGGATGCTCTCCTCCGACGCTTCCTCCTTGAGGCGGCGGGTCATGAGCATCTTGAGGGCCTGGCCGGGGGTGAGCCCCTTGTAGAGCAGGCGGTGGACGGTCTCGGCGATGGGGACCTCGATGCCCATCTCCAGGGCCAGCTGGAAGACCAGTTCGGTGGCGTAGACCCCCTCCACCACCATCTTCATGTCCCGGGTGGCCTCGTCCAGGGTCTGGCCGGCCCCGATCTTCTCCCCCAGCCCGCGGTTGCGGGAGTGGCGGCTGTAGCAGGTGACCATGATGTCCCCGATGCCCGAAAGCCCGGCGAAGGTGCACTCCCGGGCGCCCAGGGCCGTCCCGAAGCGCATGACCTCGCTCAGTCCCCGCGTGACCAGGGTGGCCTTGGTGTTGTCGCCCAGGCCCATGCCGTCCACCACGCCGGCGGCGATGGCGATGACGTTCTTGTAGGCGGCGCCGGTCTCCACCCCGATGACGTCGCGGTTGGTGTAGATGCGGAAGTACGGGGTGTTGAAGACCTTCTGCAGCCGGCGGGCCAGTTCCAGGTCGGCGGAGGCGACCACCGCGGCGCTGGGTATCTCCAGGATGACCTCCTCGGCGTGGTTGGGCCCGGAGAGCACCGCCATGCGCTCCGCGCCGATGCCCGCGTTGCGCCCGATGACCACCGAGAGGCGCTCGCGCGCCTGGCGGGTCGAAGCCCTTGGCCAGGTTGAGCACCGCGGTGCCGGGGTCGAGCATGCCCTTGAGCTGAGCCGCCGTCTCCCCCGCCCACTGGGAGGGCACCGCCATGACCAGCAGTTCCCTGCCCCGCGCCACCTCCTCGAGGTCGTTGGAGCAGGTCAGCCCCGCGGGAAGCTCGCGGTCGGAAAGGAAGAAGGGGTTACTGTGCTCCCGGTTGACGCCCTCCGCCACCTCCGGCTCCTTGGCCCACAGCGCCGACTTCCAGGCCCTGCTTTGCCAGCAGCGCCGCAAAGGCGGTGCCCCACGAACCCGCGCCGATGACTCCCGCTCTCATTTCCTGTCCCCCTTTACGCTTGATGGAGAGCCTGGGCTCCTCCCCCTTCAGCAGGCGTTCTGATGTTCTCGCGGTGGCGCCAGAAGGCGAAGGCCGCCGCCATCAGGCTGAAGGCCAGGCTGGCCCAGTTCTCCCCGAGGTCTCCCCGGTAATAAACGTCAAGGTTGCGACCGGGAAGGCCGCCGCGCCGGCCAGCGAGCCCACCGACATGATGCGCGTGGTCAGCACCAGCAGGAAGAAGGCGCAGGCCACCGCGATGATCACCGGCCAGGGGAAGGCCGCCATGATGACCCCGGCTGCAGGTGGCGATGCCCTTGCCGCCGGAGAACTTCAGCCAGACGCACCAGTTGTGCCCGACGATGGCCAGCAGGCCGGAGGCCATCACCCAGGGCTGGCTCAGGCCCAGCGCCCTGGCCACCATCACCGCTACCATGCCCTTGGCCATGTCCAGGATGAGCACCCCCAGGAAGGGCTCGAAGCCGAAGTTGCGCATGATATTGGTGGCCCCGATGTTGCCGCTTCCCAGTTTGCGCAGGTCGGCGTGGTAGATGGCCTTGGACACGATCAGGCCGGTGGGGATGGAGCCCACCAGGTACGAGGCTATCAGCCAGAGATATTTCGCCATTTGACCACCGTTTTAATAACACGCCCGGGAGCCGGACGTATCGTATTATAGCAGAGTCGGTCGAATCAGGCGGTCATGCCCCAGGAATGTCGGTCAGCGGGGCGGGCGCTTCTTCTTCCCCTTGAGCACCACCCGCACCGGGGTGCCGGCGAAGTCGAAGGTCTCCCGGATGCGCCGCTCCAGGAACCTCGAGAACTCGGGGCGCGACCAGTTCGCGGTCGTTGACGAAGAAGACGAACTCGGGCGGGGCGATGCGGGCCTGGGTGATGTAGTAGATCTGCAGCTGCTTGCCCCGCTTGGAGGGCGGAGGGGTGCGCAGGATGAGCTCCTCCTTCAGCTGGTTGAGGTAGGAGGTCTGGATGCGCTGCTGCCAGTTGGTGTAGGCCCGCATCACCTCGGGCATGATGTTCTTCATCCCCCAGCCGGTCAGCGCGCAGGTGCGCAGGATGGAGGAATAGGCCACGAAGTTGAGGTCCTCCTGGGCGTCCTCCACCAGCTCGCGCGCCCGTTCGTCCTCGCTTGGCGATGTCCCACTTGTTGAGGACGACCACCGAGGCCAGGCCGTCGTCGCGGATGCGCGCGGCGATCCGCTGGTCCTGGTCGGTCACCCCCTCGGTGGCGTCGATGACCAGCAGGGCCACGTCGGCGCGGTCCAGGGTCCTCCACAGGCGGACGATGGAGAAGTACTCCACCTCGTTGTCGATGCGGGAGCGGCGTCGCCACCCGGCGGTGTCCACGAAGACCACCGGCTCCCCGTCCATCTCCACGCAGACGTCCACGCTGTCGCGGGTGGTGCCGGGCTTCTCGTAGATGAGCGAGCGGTCCTGGCCGATGAGCTTGTTGAAGAGGGAGGACTTGCCCACGTTGGGCCGGCCGACGATGGCGATGGTCAGCGGCCTCCCCTCCTCTTCCTCCTCGTCCTCCTCCGGGTCCTTGGGGGGCAGGGCCTCCACCATCTCGTCCAGCAGCTCCCCCACCCCCAGCCCGTGCAGGGCGGAGATGGGCACGGTCACCGGAAAGCCGGCGCGGTGGAAGTCGGCCGTGAGCGCGTCCTCGCGCCGGGTGTTGTCCACCTTGTTGACCACCAGGATGATGGGCTTGTCCATGCCCCGCAGGATCTCGACGACTTCCTCGTCCGCCGGGGTGAAGCCGTCCTGCGCGTCCACCAGCAGCAGCACCAGGTCGGACTCGCGGATGGCGTAGCGGGCCTGGTCCCCCATCTTGGCCGACAGGGCGTCGCGGGTGCCCGGGTCCAGCCCCCCGGTGTCCACCAGGTTGAAGCGGCGGCCGCGCCACTCGGTCTCGTAATAATTGCGGTCGCGAGTGACCCCGGGCTCCTCCTGGACGATGGCCTCGCGGCTGGAGATGAGCCGGTTGACCAGCGTCGACTTGCCCACGTTGGGCCGGCCGACGATGGACACCAGGGGCAGCACGCTCAGCTCCCCTCCCCTGCCCGGAAGAGTGCCTCGACCAGCTCGGCGCCGTCGGTGTCGACGACGCGCAGCGGGACGCGCGTCGCCTCCCGTACTTCCTCAATATTTACACTATCTAGAAATTCACCGTCGCGCAGCATCACCGAGGGCACCAGTATCCTTCCGTATCCTTTCAGTCTCTCCATCTCCTTCTTTACGTCCTCTCCGGCCAACAGGCCGGTCACGGTGACCCCCGGGCCGAACAGCCCGTTGTCCACCGGGCGGACGTCCACCCCTTCCAGGCGCCCTCCTCCCGGGGCCCGCAGCGCCTGCTCCAGCACCGCCGCCCCCAGTTTCCCGGTGAGCACCGCCGTGCGGGCCGCCGTTCCGCGCCCTCCTCGCGCTTCAGCTCCTCCCGCGCCGCGTCGATGAAGTCGCGGGCCAGGCCGATGCCGTTCTCCAGCTGGGGAAAATCCTCGTACTCCCCCGCCCGGGGAAGGGCGCTCCCGCCAGTATATAGAATTCGTCCGCCGCATAGAAGAGGCGCCGTCCGTGAGCGCCTGAGGGCCTCCGCCTGAAATTACCCGACGGTCTCCAGCACGCGGGCTGCGTCTTCCTCCCCCACCTGCTCGCATGGCTTCCCCCTCGGCCCTGCCGCTCAGCCCCACCGGCACGATACCAGCCGAGGCGGCGGGCAACGTCCTCGAGGACGGCTTCAAGGGTCTCTCGCAGCCGCTCGCCGTCGTTGTAAACCCGGGCACAGCACCACCTGCAGGTGGACCTCGATGCCCGTGTCGATGAGCTTCTTCAAGCAGCCTGAGCGCGGCGGCCGAGCGCCTGCCGCCCATCATGCGGTCGCGCAGGCCGGGGTCGGTGGCGTGCAGGGAGACGTAGAGGGGCTGCAGGTGCATCTCCAGGATCCGTTTGATATCCGTCCCGTCCAGGTTGTTCAGGGTGATGAAGTTGCCCGAGAGCACCGAGAGGCGCCAGTCGTCGTCCTTCAGGTAGAGGGAGGGGCGCAGGCCGGGCGGCATACGGTCCACGAAGCAGAAGACGCAGGCGTTGCGGCAGGCGCGCATGCCGTCGAATACCGGTTGGTCGAAGGTGAGCCCCAGGCCCCGCCCGGGTTCCGGCGAGACGCGCAGGCCGCGCTCCCCTTCCGCCGTCAAGACCCGCAGGTCGATGTGGTCGGAGTCCTGCTCCACCATGAACTCGATGAGGTCGCGGGGGCGCCGCCCGTTGATGGAGATGAGCCGGTCCCCCGGCGCCACTACGCCGTACAGGGGGGAATCGTCGTCGACTTCCTCGATGGACGCGGGCTCCGGAGTGGCGCCCGGCCGGCGTCTCATGGCCGGTCCCCGCCGCCGAGGTGCCTGACGATCTCCGCGACCACCTGGTCCACGCTCAGGCTGGTGGTGTCGATGATCACCGCCTCGCCGGCCACGCTCAGGGGCGAGTTGGGGCGGCTGGAGTCGTAGAGGTCCCGCTTGACCAGGTCCCGCCGGACGGCTTCCTCGTCGAAGTCGTAACCGTCCCGCCGGAAGTCCTCGCAGCGCCGGCGGGCCCGTTCCTCCACCGAGGCGATGACGAAGAACTTGTCCGCGGCGTCGGGGAAGACCACCGTGCCGATGTCCCGCCCTTCCATGACCACGTCGTTGCCCGGCGGCCAGGTCCCGCTGCTTCTTCACCAGCTCCACCCGGACCCCGGGGACGGCGGAGGCCTGGCTGACGTGGGCGGTGACCCGCTTGGAGCGGATCTCGTCGGTGAGGTCCTTGCCGTTGATCAGCACGCGGTAGGGCTGCCGGTAATGGCGGTCGTACTCGAAGGTGATCTCCGTCTCCCGCGCCAGCAGGGCCAGTTCCCCCTCGTCGTCCAGGTCCAGCTTGCGGCGCAGGGCCAGCCAGGTCAGCCCGCGGTACATGGCGCCGGTGTCGACGTAGGTGTATCCGAGCCGCTCGGCCAGGCGCCGGGCCACGGTGCTCTTGCCGGAGCCGGCCGGCCCGTCGATGGTGATGACGTGGCCGCTCATCTCGCCAGGCTCCTCAAGGTATCCTCGAAACCGGGAAAGGATATGCTCACGCATTCCCAGTCCTCGATGACCGTGTCGCCCTCCGCGCACAGGGCGGCCATGGCCAGGCTCATGGCGATGCGGTGGTCCCCGAAGGACTGCACGCGCGCGCCCTTCAGCCTGGTGCGCCCCTTACACGGAGAAGCCGCCCTCCTCCTCGTGGATGTCCGCGCCCATCAGCTCGAGCTGGGAGATGATGGCCTGGAGGCGGTCGCTCTCCTTGTGGCGCAGTTCCTCGGCCCCGGTCACCCGGGTGACCCCGTCGGCCTGGGTGGCCACCACCGCCAGCAGGGGGATCTCGTCGATGAGCCCGGGCACCCGCCACCCCTCGATCTCCACCCCCCGCAGCCTGGCGCCCCTCGCCAGCAGGTTGCCGCGGGGCTCGCCGTCCCGTTCGTCGTAGGAGTCCTCCATGACCATGGCCCCCATGGAGTTGAGCACGCTTAGGAAGCCGGCCCGGGTGGGGTTGAGCCCCACGTTGCGCAGTACCACTTGGGATTCGCGCAGCATCACCGCCCCGGCCAGGAAGAAGGCGGCCGAGGAGATGTCCGCGGGGATATCCAGCTCGCCCGCCTCGCAGCCGCGAGGGGTTGACGGTGATGCCCCGCGGGGTTACGGACAGGTCCGCCCCCAGGTGCAGCGCCATCCTCTCGGTGTGGTCGCGCGAGCCGCTGTCCCCGGTGATGGTGGTGGCCCCCTCGGCGTTCAGGGCGGCCAGGATCACCGCCGACTTGACCTGGGCGCTGGGTATGGGCAGCTCGTAATCGATACCGCGCAGGGCGCCCCCCTTGATCTCCAGCGGGGCCAGGTCCCCCTCCCCGCCGCGGTTATCTCCGCCCCCATGCGGGTGAGCGGGTCGATGACGCGGCGCATGGGGCGTCGGCGGATGGAATCGTCCCCGGTCAGCTCGGTAGTGAAACGGCACGAGGCCGCCACGCCGGAGAGCAGGCGGATGGTGGTGCCGGAGTTGCCCACGTCGATGACGCCCTCCGGCTGGCGTGAGCCCTTCGTATCCCTTCCCCCGCACGGTCAGGGTGGTGCCGTCCAGCTCATATTCCACGCCCAGTTGCCCGAGGGCGCGCAGGGTGCTCAGGGTATCCTCGGCTCGCAGAAAATTAGTCGCCCTGGTCGTGCCCTCGGCCAGCGCCCCGAGGATGGCGGCGCGGTGGGAGATGGACTTGTCGCCGGGGATCTCCGGCTCGCCCTCCAGGCGGCTCACCGGGTTCACCCGCAACTCGCTCACGCTTCCCTCACCGACTTCTCCAGGTTGAGGCGGAAGCCCCGCCCGCTCAATACCTCGCGGGCCAGCTCGGCGGATTCCTCCCCCCGCACGTAGACGTTGAGCAGTCCGATCTGGTCCTCCAGGGGATGGGCGATCTCCAGGTCCTCGATGTTGATGCCCCTCTCCCCCATCGCCTGGGTTATCTCCGAGACGATGCCCGGCCGGTTGTCCACCGGGATGGACAGGGTATACAGGTCCTCGAGCACGGTACGCAGCGCCGGGATCATCTCCAGCCGCCCGTTGCGGGCGCGGTTGATGGCCTCCTCCAGCGCCGCCGCGTCCTCCCGGCCCAGCGTCTCCCGCAGCTCCTCGACGTAGCGGCCGAAGAGCCCGAGGGCGCGGTCCACCTCCCGGCGGTTCTCCAGCAGGATGCCGGTCCACAGGGACGGGTCGGACGAGGCGATGCGGGTCATGTCGCGGAACCCCCCCGAAACGATCTGGCTCATCCCCTGCACCTCGCGGCTGCCCTCCACCGCCGCGTTCATCAGCGCGAAGGCCAGGACGTGCGGCAGGTGGCTGACCATGGAGACGGCGCGGTCGTGCACCCGCGCGTCCATGAAGATGACCCGCGCCCCGATGGCGGTGAAGGTCTGGGAGAGGAAGGCCTGGGTCTCGGCCGCGCAGGACGGCGTGGGGGTGAAGATGAAGGCGGCGTTGGCGAAGAGGTCGGGGGTGGCGTTCTCGATGCCCTGCCGCTCCGAGCCGGCCATGGGGTGGCCGCCCACGAAGACGGTGCCGGGGGGCAGGGTGCCTTCGGCCGCGCTGACGATCTTCTCCTTGGTGGAGCCCACGTCCATCACCAGCGCGCCCTGCTTGAGGTGCGGGCCGATCGCCTCGAGCACCCCGGGTATGGTCTTGACGGGCACGGCGACGATGACCAGGTCTGCCCGGGCGGCCAGTTCGTCAGGCGAAGCGCAGGCGCTGTCGATGGCGCCCATCTCCAGGGCGGTTTCGAGGCTGCGCGGGTCGGCGTCGTAGCCGAGCACCTCCCCGCCGATGCCCTGGCGCTTCAGGGCCAGGGCCAGGGAGCCCCCGATGAGCCCCGTCCCGATTATTCCCGTCACATCTTTCTCCCGAAGGCGCCGCAGATCTCCTTGAGCCCCCGCATCAGGGCGGCGAACTCCTCCTTGTTCAGCGACTGCGGGCCGTCGCACAACGCTTCGGCCGGGTTGGGGTGTATCTCCACCATCACCCCGTCGGCGCCGACGGCCAGGGCCGCCCGGGTGAGCGGCTCCACCAGGTCGCGCCGGCCGGTGGCGTGGCTGGGGTCGATGAACACCGGCAGGTGGGTCAGGCCCTTGGCCACCGGCACGGCCGAGATGTCCAGGGTGTTGCGGGTGGCGGTCTCGAAGGTGCGGATGCCCCGCTCGCACAGGATGACGTCGTGGTTGCCCTCCTTGGCGATGTATTCCGCCGCCATCAGCCACTCCTCGATGGTCGAGCTCATGCCCCGCTTCAGCAGCACCGGCTTGTGGATGCCGCCGATCTCCTTCAGGAGCAGGAAGTTCTGCATGTTGCGCGTGCCCACCTGCAGCACGTCGGCGTACTCCGCCACCACCTCGACGTCCCGCGTGTCCAGCACCTCGGTGACCACCGGCAGGCCGGTCTCGTCGCGGGCCTTGGCCAGCATCTTCAGCCCCTCCTCCCCCAGGCCCTGGAAGGCGTAGGGGGAGGTGCGCGGCTTGTAGGCGCCGCCCCGGAAGAGGGTGGCCCCGGCCTGTTTGGCCATCCGGGCCGCCTGCAGGATCTGCTCCTCGCTCTCCACCGAGCAGGGGCCGGCGATGACCGAGAAGGTGGCGGGGCCGATCTCGGCGCCCCCGACCATGATGGTCATCGGCTCGGGGCTGAACTCCCGGCTGACCATCTTGTACGGCTTCATGATGGGCACCACGGCCTCCACCGCCGGGTAGGCCTCGAAGGGGATCTGCATCACCGTCTCCCGGTCGCCGATGACCCCGATGAGGGTCTTGAAACGTCCCCGGGAGATGTGGGCCTCCGCGCCCACGCTCTTCAGTTTTTCGACGATGACGTCGATGTCCTCCTGCCGGATGGGCTCCTTCATCACGATGACCATGCGTACTCACTTCCTCTTCTAATAGTCAAACGAGAGCCTGGCAGCGGGCCCAGGCTCCCATGCTCTTACGAACCGTCGTCTACGTTGTTATTCGGGGAGGTCCGTCCGGAGCTGGTGGGCCCCCTCGAGATACGGATGGCGCAGTTCGTGCGGCTGCCTGCGGGTATAAAAGTGCATGAGCACCCGGATGCATCCCAGGGTGCTGCCCTCGACGCTCAATTCCCTCGCGCAGAGCAGCGGCACGTGGGCCAGTCCGGCCTGCCGCGCCGCCGCCGCCGGGAACTCCGCGGTGAGGTCCTCGGTGGCGGTGAAGATGATGTCCACGATGTCCTCCGGCTTGATGTCGTTGCGCTTTATCATCTCGTCGAGCAGGAGGGAGGTCTTGGCGTTCACGGCCTCCTTGGTGTTCTCCTTGCAGAGTATCGCTCCCCTGATGGCTCGCAGGTGCATGCTTCCTCCGTTTCCTGTTCCATTTAATACATCTATATAGTTTAATTAATCGCCTGCATGAAAACTACACCCCGGGGTGATATATTTCTATACATGAAAGAGGTTGATCCGAGGGGTGAGCGTCTGCAGAAGGTCCTGGCGGCGGCCGGGCTGGGTTCCCGCCGTGCCTGCGAAGAGATCATCGCCGACGGCCGGGTGAGCGTGAACGGGAAAAGGGTGATGGTCCCGGGGACCCGGGTGGACCCTGCCTCCGACTCGTTGGAGGTGGACGGCATCCCCCTGGATACCCAGGTGGAGTCCCGCTATTTCCTGCTCAACAAGCCGCGCGGTTACCTGACCACCCTGGACGACCCGGAAGGGCGCCCCACCATCCTCGACCTCTTCCAGGAACCCGGACGTTACTTTCCGGTCGGTAGGCTGGACATGTACAGCCGCGGGCTGCTCCTCCTGACCAACAACGGATTCATAGCCCATCGCGTCATGCACCCCAGTTTCGGCACGGACAAGACCTACATGGTGCGGGTGGAAGGCAGGGTCGCTCCGGGCATCCTCAAGCAACTGCGTGAGGGCGTGGACCTGGAGGAAGGCCGCACCTCCCCGGCGCGGGTCAAGGTGGTGGGGCGCGAGGGAGACTCGACCGTCCTGGAGTTCTCCATCCACCAGGGGTGGAAGCGCCAGATACGCCGCATGTGCGAGGCGGTGGGCCTGCGCGTGATCGACCTCATGCGCACCCGGCTGGGCCCCTTGAGCATCGACCGGATGCCCGAGGGCAAGTGGCGCGAACTCGGCCCGGACGAGGTGGACGCGCTGTTCAAGGCGCTGGGCCTGAGATAGTATCTTCTTGAGTAAAGGAAGCACGACATGGGTTACGACGTGATAGTCATCGGTTCGGGTATCGGTGGACTTACCTCGGCCGCTTATCTCGCCAAGCAGGGAAAACGGGTGCTCGTATGCGAGCAGCACTCGCGCCCGGGCGGTTACTTCTCATCCTTCAAGCGCAAGGGCTATACCTTCGACGGGGGCACCCAGAGCCTCGAGGACGTGGGGATGTTCTTCCCCATGCTCAAGCAGCTGGGGCTGGAGGATAAGGTTCGTTTCGCCAAGAGCCGTTTCGCCATCGCCTCCCCCGACTTCTTCTGCCACCTGGACACCCTGGAGGATCTGTCCGCCTTCTACGGCGAGCTCATCCGCCTCTTCCCCGCCGAACGGCAGGGGTTGAGCGAGACCCACGACCTCTCCCTGAGTTTCTGCCGCATCTTCCGCGACATGCTGGCTAGCGTCCCCAACCCGGTCTTCCAGACGCCGCTCGGTTTCCTCCGGGAAAACCTCCCGGTGATCATGAAGAACCTCCCGCTGCTGAAGGCGGGCGGCGACTTCTACCGCCTGCTCGACACCCCCCTGTCCGAATGGATGCGCCGCAGGGTCGGCAACCCCGACCCCGTCAACATCCTCTGTGACGTTGGCTTCTACGGTATGAACGTCTCCTTCGGGCTGGTGTTCATCTACTTCATGATGGACTACTGCTACCCGCTGGGCGGGTTCCAGGCCATCTCTGACACCATGGCCGGTTTCATCCGGGAGAACGGGGGCGAGGTCCGCTGCCGGACCCTGGTGGAAGACATCGTCACCGAGCGGGGCCGCGCCGTGGGGGTGAGGCTGGCCGGGGGCGAGGAAGTGCGTGCGCGCTACGTCGTGTCCAACGCGGACATGCTCAAGACCTTCCTGGAGCTGGCGCCGCCCGGCGACGTGCCCGCACCCTACCGCCAGCGCCTGCTCGAAAGCACCCCGGCGCACTCCATGTTCTCCGTCTACCTGGGGTCGGATATCCCGCCGGAGGAGCTCGCGGTCCGCGGCTGCCACCACATCGTCATCTTCCCGGGGAACTACGGCACCGACTTCTCCGGCATCGACTCGGACATCGACTTCTACCGGCATAGCCCGGTGATGATCTCCACGCCCTCGGCACACGACCCCTCGCTGGCGCCGCCCGGCAAGAGCGTCATGTGCATCCAGTACTACGCCACGCAGAAGTTCGCCGATAACTGGGGTACCGAAGGGGGCATCCCCACACCGCGCTATGAGCAGATCAAGGAGATGGTGGCGGACCAGATGATCGCCACCACCGAGAAGGTGGTCCCCGGCCTCTCCGACCGCATCGAGCTGAAGGTCACCGCCTCGCCCTAGACCTATGAGCGGTATTCCATGAACACCGGGGGGGCGACCATCGGTTGGTCCAAGCACGCGCGCGAGGCCTTCGACCCCTTCCTCAAGAGCGTCCTGGATTACCACACGCCGGTGAAGAACCTCTACCAGGTGGGGCACTGGGCCTTCGGGATGGGCGGCATACCCGGCGGGGCCATCACCGGCAAGATGGTCAGCGAGGTCATCAGGCTGCGGTCACTGCTGGGGCAGCTGACGCCTCGCGCTCCCGCCTCCGAGGCTTAAACGGGGTTAGCGACGCCCTCCGCGTCTTCCGGGCCTCCGCCTCCCCGGGCAACGCGTCAGTTTCTGGCAGATTCTCGTCGTCGTCCAGGTCCTCATGCGGCTCTATGAACGTCTCAGCTGAAGCCTCTTCCGCCCCTTCCTCCGACCACCCCGCCTTTAGTCCTCCGCCTCGCCGGGGGGCAGCAGCGAGCGCTTGATCTGCTCGATGGTGGCCTCGTCGGGCTCGAAGCTCTCCAGGGGCGGCAGGTCCTCGATGGCCTTCAGGCCGAACTGCTCCAGGAACTCGGGGGTGGTCTCGTAGAGCACCGGGCCGCCGGGGGCGCTCTCCTTGCCGGCCTCCCGCACCATGTGGTAGCCCTCCAGCACCTTGACCACCGATTCGGACTGGATGCCGCGGATGGCGGCTATCTGCGCCCGGGTGATGGGCTGCATGTAGGCGATGACGGCCAGGGTCTCCAGCGCCGCGCGGGTGAGGCGGCCGCGCTTCTCCGAGAGCATCAGCCGCTGGATGTAGTCGGCGTAGGCCGGGTGCGAGTGGAGCTTCCAGCCGTCCCCGATCTCCCGCAGCTGGATGCCCCGGTTGTCCTCCAGCAGTTCCTGCCGCAGGTCGGCCAGGGCGTCGGTGATGGTCTCCCCGTCGGCCTCGACCACTTCCCCGATCTTCTTCACGGACAGCGGCTCGTCCGAGACGAAGAGCATCGCCTCGACGATGTTCCGTATCTCCAGGTATTCCTCCGGGGCGGACGAGGACTTGCTCGAGCGCTTCCAGATGTTTCCGCCGATGGGTTTCAAGTCCATACTCTTCCTCCTGATCGAGCCTTGTTATTGCGAGAGGTGGTCGTACATCTCGTCCACCTCTTCATCCGAGATGTCCCGGTTGCGACTGACCTTGATGTCGCCGAACCGCTGGGCCTGCCGGACCGAGACGATGTCCCACTTGAACAACTCCAGGATGGCCAGGAAGCACACGATGACCTCCAGCCGGGTGACGCAGTCGCGGGTCAGATCGACGAAGGTGGCCTCCTCGGCCCGGTCCAGCATGCCCAGTATCCTCTCTATGTAGTCCTTGATGCTGATGCGGATGGGGGCGATGTGCGACAGGTCCACGTCCATCTCCACCTCGGCCAGGGTCAGGCGGCGCGCCGCCTCCACCAGCTGGCGGAGCTCCAGGCCGGCCAGCACGTCGGGCATGAGGTCGCGGAAGGGTTCCTCCACCTCCACCGCGCGGTAGAAGTAGCGGTCCTCGAACTCCAGGCGCTTCTCCAGCTCCGCCGCCGCGTTCTTGAACTTCTTGAACTCGATGAGGCGCCAGATCAGCTCGTCGCGGGAGTCCACCGGGAACTCGTCGAGCACCTCCACCGGCGGCTTGGGCAGCAGGCTGTCGGACTTCAGCTTGAGCAGGGTGGCCGCGATGAGCAGGAACTCGGTGGCGATCTCCAGGTCGAGGGAGCGCATGCTCTCCAGGTAGGCCAGGTACTCCTCGGTGATGTCCGCGATGACCACCCGGTAGATGTCGATCTCCCGCTTGGAGATGAGGTTGAGCAGCAGGTCGAAGGGGCCCTCGAATACGTCTATCTTTACCTGGTAGCCCAATTGACCTCCCGCCTGCCGGGCCTACAGGCCCATCTTCTCACGGGCCCCCCCGAGCACGCCGCCCACGATGGGCTGGACCCGGCGCCGGCCTTCCTCCAGCACCTCCCAGGCCGCCCCCGGCCTGGCGTCCAGTTCCGCGCGGCGCTCCCGGAAGCCGGCCAGGGAGTCGATGATCCGCCCGGCCAGCAGCTTCTTGCAGTCCACGCAGCCCCACCCGGCGGTCCGGCAGTTCTCCCCTATCTCGTCCAGCCTGTCGGGGGAGTAGATCTTCTGCAGCTGGTAGACGGCTGTGCACTTGTCGGGGTCGCCGGGTCCTTGCGGGTCTGGCGCGCCGGGTCGGTGATCATCTCCCGCACCCTGGAGGTGATCTCCTCGGGCGAGTCGTTGAGGGTGATGGCGTTTTCGTAGCTCTTGCTCATCTTGCGCCCGTCGGTGCCCACGATGCGGGTGAACTGCGACAGCATGGAGGCGGGCTCCGAGAAATAGTCGCCGTAGAGGAAGTTGAAGCGCCGGGCGATCTCCCGGGTCAGTTCCAGGTGGGGCAGCTGGTCCTCCCCCACCGGCACCGCGTCGGCCTGCACCGAGAGGATGTCCGCCGCCTGCAGGGCCGGGTATCCCAGGAAGCCGAAGGTGTTGATCTCCTTGTGGTTGAGCTGCGCCAGCTGCTCCTTGTAGGTGGGTACCCGCTCCAGCCAGGCCAGGGGGATGATCATGGCCAGGGCCAGGAACAGCTCGGCGATCTCCGGCAGGTCGGACTGGCGGTAGATGTAGGCCTTCTCCGGGTCGAGCCCGACGGCCAGCCAGTCCAGCACCATCTCCTCCACGTAGCGGTGCAGGGGCTCGGTCTCCTTGTACTCGGTGGTCAGGGCGTGCCAGTCGGCTACGAAGAAGAAGCACTCCGCCTCCTCCTGCAGCTCCAGCATGCGCCCCAGGTTGCCGTGCAGGTGGCCCAGGTGGAGCTTGCCGGTGGGCCGGTAGCCTGTGAGTATGCGCTTCCTTCCGTCCTTGGGGTCCTTCTCCATGTATCCCTCCGTTTACTTGCTGCAATCGAGCTCGCACAGGCGGAGCGCCCGCTCGCCGAAGGTGTCCCGCGAGTCCTGGTGGCCTCCCACCAGCGCGACGACCTCCTCCTCGGAGCCGGCCCGCGCGAGCATCTCGCCCCCCACGGAAGCGTGGTGGGCCTGGGCGTAGAACGCCCGCATCCAGGCGCGGGGCAGCGAACTCACCTTCTCCAGCGCGGTGTCTCCCGCCGCCCGCGCGTCGAGCTTCGCCATCACCCGTCTCAACAGGCATGGGGACGAAAAGCTCCAGGTTAGTATATAGCACCCTGCAGACGAAGTTGAGGTGGGCGTCGGTCTTGCCCACGTCGTGCAGGAGCGCCGCCCGCTTGAGCACCGGGTCGTCGTGGACCTCCGCCGCCATGCGAGCCGAGTGGGCCCGGTCGTAGCGGCTCATCCGCGAGGCCAGCGCGTATTCCGCCGCGCCCAGGCAGGAGCTTTCCTCGCTTGAAGCGGCGGTCCAGCGCCGGGGAGAGGGCGAGGGCCACCGTGAGCACCTTGGCCGGCATGTTGCGCAGCTCAGCCACTTCTACCCCTGCTCACGGCCGCCCGTCACAACCCCACCAGCGACGCCAGCAGGTTGAAGAAGCCGCTGGTTATGGAGGTGAAGATGACAGAGAAGAAGGATAGGAACACCAGGAGGATGAGGATGCCGTAGGGCTCGATGGACCTGTAGAAGTTGCGGGCCTCGCCCTTGAGGTAGTACCCCACCACGCGCGACCCGTCCAGGGGCGGGATGGGGATGAGGTTGAAGATGAACAGGATGAGGTTGATATAGGCGATGTAGGTGAAGGCATAGAGCATCCTGAGCACGGCCTGGCTGGTAAAATATCCGTTGTCGCTTCCCAGCTCGTAGGTTATCTTGGCCACCCCAGGAAGATCATGGCGATGACCAGGT
>CAWFDJ010000027.1:0-100099 GCA_963814495.1 uncultured bacterium | reverse complement strand
CGCCATCCGGCCGGTGCTCGATGTCTTCGGGCGCAGGGGCGCTGGCAGGGGCTTCGGCCTGGGCGACGACTGCGGCTACCTGGAGGACGGGCAGGGCTGGCTCCTCATGACCACCGATTCCATCCGCGAGGGGCTGCTGACCGCCCCCGTTACGCCGGGTTCTGCGCGGCCAACGTGGCGGTGTCGGATATCTTCGCCACCGGCGGCCACCCCCTGGCCCTGGTGGACACCCTGCAAGTGCCTGACGGGGACGGGGACTGGGCGCGCGAGGCGGCGGAGGGCCTCAAGGAGGGGTGTGACTTCTTCGGCCTGGCCATGCTGGGAGGGCACCTGGACGCCGGGGCCTCGTGCCGTGGCCTGAGCGTGGCCGCCCTGGGACGGGCGTCGCGCCTGATGGGGACCTTCGGGGCGGCGGCGGGGGACGCTGTCGTCTTCACCTACGACCCGGAGGGGCATTGGGACGGCCCGATGCGCATCTGGGACGCGTCCAGCGGTCGCGAGCCCGGGCGGGTGCTGGAGAATTACGCGGTGCTGACTGAGATAGCCGAAGGCGGGCTGGCCACGGCCTGCCGGGACGTGAGCAACGCCGGGCTGCCCGGCACCCTGGCCATGCTGGCCGAGGCGTCCGGGGTATCGGCCCGCCTGGAACTGGACCGGGTTCCCCGACCGCCGGGGGTGGAGGTGGAGGAGTGGATGGAAGGATTTCCCAGCTACGGGTTCATCCTGACGGCTTCCGCGACGCGGGCCGTGGGGCTGGTGGAGCTCTTCCGCGCGCAGGGGCTGACGGCTGAGGTCTGCGGCGGGATAATGGACGGAAGGGAAGGGGAAGGCATCCGGCTCGCCTTCACCCGGGGCGGTGAGGAGGTCACCGTCGACAACCCACTAGCATAAGGGAGGAAGGAATGGGAAAGATCGACAAGGCCGAAGTCTCACGCACGGCGCGGCGGCGCATCTTCGAGTACCTCAACTGCAACCAGTGTACCCTCTCCACCCAACGCGACTACCTGGGGGTGGAGAACGACATGCTCATGCAGGCCAACTGCCACCTCGAGGGAGGCGGGTTCAGCGCCGGCTCCACCTGCGGGGTGGTCAGCGGGGGGTGCCAGTCCCTGGCCCTGCGCCATATGGACGACCTGAAGGCGGGCGACCCGCGCAAGATGGCTGCCTTTCACAGCCTGCTCAAGGAGTACACCACCTGGTTCGAACGCACCTACGGCAGCACCATCTGCCGGGAGCGCACCGGTTGCAAGCTGGACACCATCGGCGGGTTGAACCTCTACACCCTGGGCGGCAGGTTCGGACGCTGTATCGTGCACGCCGGTGGGGCGGCCCGTTTCCTGGCCTACCTGGAGGACCGCCCGCTGTGGGAGGAGGACCCGGGCGAGGTTACGGAGTTGAACCACTGCGCGGTGGAGGTGCTGCGCAAGTTGCGCGATACCACCGGGGCGGGCGACGAGTTCTTCGATGCCTTGTACATCGCCATGAACGGCGGGGTGGGCCTCTCCGGCGGCCTGTGCGGCGCGGCAGCCGCGGGCTACCTGCCCATCGGCTGGCGGTTCGGGCTCGACCCGGAGCGCATCGGGTTCACGGGCAACGCTGGCCGGCTTCTGGCGGGGCCACGTCAACCTCTACGGCGGTAGGCAGAAGGACGAGCTGTGGTCGCTGGGGTGCCGCTTCATCAAGGGCTGGCGCTCGGAGTTCGGCTCCCTGGAGTGCCGGGACCTCACCGGCGGGACTTCTACGGCTACCGGGACTTCGCGCCCTACGTGCGGGACGCCGACATCTGCCGGCAGGTCAAGGAGTTCGCCGTCGCCAAAACCACCGAGCTGCTGCGGAGCCGGGTGTCAACCCCGGGCGCAACCGCGGCGCAATAATATACAACCCGGGCGTAACCCGCGGAGCGGTGGCAACAAGTAGCCGCGTAGCCCGGGACCAGCGCAAATACCAGGCGTCCCGCGGAGCGGGTGGCAGGAAGTAGCCCGGGGCGTAAGCCCCGGGACCCAGCGACGCTCTAGAAAATACCCAACACGCCTCCCGCTGCGCGTCTTGCGCGGCAGGTCCAGCAACCGGTTCACCCCCGCCTCGTCGATGTCGTCCATGCGCAGCTTGGTCAGGCAGTTGAGCGAGGCCGCCGCCAGCGACATCTGGGCGAAGGCGATGGGCAGGTCGATCATCCAGAAGGGCTGGTCCAGCAGGAGCGAGTTCATGGCGCCCGCCTCCGCCGTCCCGGCGATGGCGGCCCTCCAGGGGCGGTTGGCGCGGCAGGCCACCCGCAGCTTCTCCAGCTTCTCCTCCTCGCGCACTACCACAAAACGCCAGACCTGGTTGTTGCTGGAGTTGGGGGAGAGGCGGCCCGCCTCCAGGCAGGCGTCGATCAGCAGGTCGAGGGGGACGTCCGTGGTGGCGTGCTCGCCGGCGTAGATGAATCGGAGCAGGCTTACGATGTCCTGCTTTGCCGCCGCCTTGGCCTTGACCCCGGCCAGCGAGGGCAGCACGTAGGGCGTCCGCATGGTCTCGGAGAAGGCTATCGCCTCCAGGGGCTTGCGCCGGCGTGAGACCGTCTGGTACATGAAGTTGTCGATGGTCAATGCGGCCTTCGGCTTGGGCTTGCCCACGCAGATCAGCAGGGGCACCACCTGGTCCCGGGGCAACCCGAGGAAGCTTCCCGCCTCCTCCCGGTTGATGGCCCCCAGCCAGCAGGAGCCCAGGCCGTGCTCGGTCAGCCAGAGCACCGCGTCCTGCGCGGTCAGCACCGACCTGGCCAGGCGCACCGGCCGGTCCGCCTTGATCTCCTCCAGCGGGCAGCTGATGGCCAGGAAGCCGAGGAGGGGGGCGTTGACCATCCAGCGGTTGATCTTGTTGAGCATGCCCTTGACCGAACGCTTCTGCAGTTCCTTGACCTGTCCCGGCTCGGAGACCAGCCGTACGCTGTCCGGCGCCGCGTTGCTCGCCTCGCAGGCGAAGTCGAGGAACTCCTGAAAGGACTGCATGAGTTGCGAGTCCGTGCCTGCCGGCTCGTACTTGCGCACGGAACGGCGGGCGTACATGACATCCCAGATGGTCCAGGGCGTCTGAGAAAGCGCGCGGTAATCACGCGTAGCTTTCTTGGTCTGTTCCAGGTCGGCAGCCATCTTACCTCCCTTGTCCGGAAGCGGTCAGGGTACGGGGAATATTCTATCAGCAACCGGCCAGTATATTATAGAGAAAGGACGGGAGGACCGCGGTTCTGTTGCCAAATCGGTTGTGGTATCATAGACGAACGAAAAGGCGCGGGCGTTTAGCTCAGCGGGAGAGCGCTGCCTTCACACGGCAGAGGTCATGGGTTCAAATCCCTTAACGCCCACCACGACATAAGGGCTTGACGCAGTCAAGCCCTTTTCTATTTATGCATAAATATTGCTAATATCCTAAGTAGGCTATTAAGAATATGGAGGCATTGGTGGACATCAGGGATATCGGCAGCAAGGACTTCCATACACGGGTAAACCGTTACCGCAAAGAGACCTATCTGGCAAGGGTTGCGTCCCTCGCTCTCATCATTGCATATGTCGCCTTCCTCAATGTGATCCTGTTGATGACGAGCCTTTCATGGCAGGCGATCTTGAGCGCGGTTTTATTCGATACTGCAGTATTGGCCTTATACCTCCTGGCGTTATTCGCCAGTATGAAGTTGATATTTAAAGCGCTGGGACTCACCCATGAGTTCGAAGGCGAGAAGGAAGATCTAGCCAGGATCAGGGAGGTGGCTGAAGAGATCTCCCTGGCATTCGGGATCAAGCCAGTAGAACTGCTCTTCATCAACGAGGAGAAACTCGTCCCCAATGCTTTTTCGTTCAAGCGATACGGTAGAGGCGTTATCGTACTCAACCGAGCCCTTTGGGACGAATTGAACGTGGATGAACTGAGAGCAGTGATGTCCCACGAAGCTGCGCACATCTATACCGGCGATGCAGGCAATAGCACTTTAGTAGCCCCGTTCGAGTTAATGAACAATTATAAGGCGATACATCCCGAGAAACCCAGGTATCTATTACATATGTTCATGGTTATAATTATTTTCTTGCCCTTGATCGCTGTCGTGCCATGCTCCTCAGCAATTCAGAACGAGTTTCCCTCGGTCAACCTGGGATTCGGTACGTTGGTGCTCGGGGTCATTTTCTTCGCGATAATTGCACTCTCGGGAGAGCTGCTAACATCTATTCACGGCAAGAGCAGGGAGTATCTCGCCGATGCCCTCGCAATGCAGTGGACGATGAACCCAGGCCTTAACCGGTGCCATCGGAAAAGTCCGCGGGATGATGAAGCATAACGAGTTGGAGATATTGGACAACCTTCTATTCGTCTCCGTTAAGAGCAAAGAGACGAAGGCCGGAATGGTTATGTCAGATAACCTGGAGCCGTCCGTGGATGAGAGGATCAGAAACCTGCAGACCCTGACGATCTACAAGGTAGTAGATGAATAAAGCTTAAACTTCAGTACTAAAGATTATCCGTTCTTCCCAGTCGATAAGGGCAGTAAGAAAAGTGTAAGGTCTTAATGCCCACCACAAGAAAGAGCAGGCTGGACAGCATATCGTCCGGCCTGTATTCATTGCGGGCGTTTAAGTAATACTCGTGTGGGACTCGACCCGCTGCCTCAGCTCTTCAAGGATCTTCGATCCGGGTGAGGCCGGTAGCTCGATGGCGTTCTCGGGACAGACGTTTGCGCAGCAACCGCAACGAATGCAGAGATCGCCTATGGCCGCGGTGCCATCGCTGATCGATATATCCTCGACGGGGCATACCCGCTGGCAGGTACCACAACCGTTGCAGGCATCCGTTACTTCGATGCTAACCCCGTCGACGGGCATGATCGAACCAGGCCAGACTTGCCTGATGGCCCTGATGTTCGAGAGGAAGTTGCAGCAGCACTCACAGCAGAAGCACACGGTGAGAAAACGGTTGAACCTGGGCATGCCGAAGAGCATCGAGTCGACCATCAGGTGACCCACCATCGGCACCAGCCCTATCTCCAGCGCACGGTCGACATGTTTCATGGCTTCCTCCAGGGAGACCTGGTGCCCCATGGAAGGGTGCGAGGTCCAGCGCGCGCCCTCTCCCATGAATATCGACCCCACCTCCGCGGGAAAACTCCTGCACTTGCCGCCTACGCGGCAAACGCATTCCTCGGCCAGGGCCAGGTAACTTGCCCCGGCTCAGGGAAATCCACGATCACTTCCCTCGGCGGGATTATGTTCGGCGGGATTTCGACGTTTTCCCCCACCGGGATAAAGGAAGTCTGCAGGCCGGACTCCGAGAAGAAAGGTTCGTCGTACGCGCGTAGTGAAGGAATCGCCACCGAGCGTTTCCAGGATTGCACCATCGGCCAGCCCGAGGGTATGATCGGCCAGCCCGACACATTGCGCTCTATGTTTTTCCTGGTCTTCATAAAAGAAGGCCTGTGCCTCATGAATGAGAGTTGAGAAGCCGCGGCGAATCTGAGCATCCCATCAACCAACTTCATTTCCTTCACCTTTCCTTTTAACGGGACCGCTCGCCCATCCAAAGACCGCTTCGGTAACGAACCCCAGCCAGGCCCTGATGGCAAGCCGCGCCACTGCGCTGTTGCCGGCGGCAAGCGGGCACACCAGCTATTCTATAACATTATACTGTCATGCAGGTTTCACGGGCGCCTGGCGAGCGAGACGAAGGGAAGGTGTTTCAGGCCATTTGGGGAAGGGAATAACTAACACGGCGTGTCCGGTGCATGCTGCGCGAGAATAATTCATGGTCTGGTTGAGAATCGGGAGGTCCCAAGATGGCAGAGAACGGGGTGGACGCGAAGGGTCCCAGCACGGAGGAGCTGCAGGCCGAGGTCGAGCGTTTGCGGGCCGAGAAGGCCGCGCTCGAGGAGAAGTTGACGAAGCAGGCTGTCAAGAAGAAGAGGCACTTCCCCTGGCGTGGCATAATCGCCTGGATCCTCATCGTGCTCGCCTGCCTCACGGCCATCGTATCGCCCATCGCGGTGTGGGCGAAGACCACTTTCATGGACACCGACAAATTCGTCAGCACGGTAGGCCCGCTCATCGAAGAAGAGGTAGTGGCTAAGGCGTTGAGCGACGAGATAGCCAACCGCCTCTACGTCGGTCTGGATATCCAGGGGCGCGTCGAGGAAGCGCTCAATAGCGTTACCGGGGCGCTCCAGGAAGCGCTGCCCGATAAACTCGACTCGCTGGCCGGTAAGCTCGACTTCATCGCCGGCCCTATCTCGACCGGGCTGCAGACGCTCATCCAGAAGATAACCTATGAGATCCTCACCAGCTCCCAGTTCCAGGCGGTGTGGAACAAGATCCTCGAGATGGCCCATTCCACCGTGGTCGGCATCATCAATGGAGAAAAGGCCGTCAGCATAGAAAGCGGCGGGAAGGTGGTGCTGGACATCGGGGAACTGGCGAACGACGTTCAGGACCGGCTGGTGGAAGCCGGCCTCACCTTCCTGGAAAAGGTGCCCATCCCACAGAGTATCAAGAGCATAGAGCTCTTCACCTCCTCCCAGCTGGGCATGGCCAAGACCGGTATCGAGATCCTCAACACTCTCAACTGGCTGCTCCCGCTGCTCGCCCTGCTCCTCTTCGCGGCGGCCATCTTAATATCGGAAGACCGCCGGAGGTACCTGATGATCTCCGGCGCGGCCCTGGCGGTGGCCATGGCGATCTCGCTGATGGTCCTCAACCTGGCCAAGGGGGAGTTCCTGGGGCAGGTGAAGAACCCGGCCAACCTCGAGGCGGTCACCTTCATCTGGAACCAGGTCACCGCCCAGTTGATCAAGGCGAATATAGGCCTGTTGTTCGTGGGGATCATCGGCGCGGCAGGCTTCGCCATCACCGGCCCCTACGCGTGGTCCGTCTGGTTGCGGCGCAAGACGCAGTACCTCTTCTCGCTGGAGCGCGACCGCCGCCTCGCCGGCAAGGAATCCGGCCCCGTCGGCCTGTTCTTCGCGGCCCACATCTGGGGCATCCGCGTCTTCGGCGCGGCCTTCTTCTTCGGGGTACTGTGGCTGATCCGTCCCTTGACCGGAGTGAAGGTCGTCGTGGTCCTGTGCATCTTCCTGGTATACATGGTCATCTGCGAGCTGCTGCGGGGCAAGCTGCCCGAGCCGGCGGAAGCGGTGGAGGCGGAGGACGCCGGGAAGGAAGGGGAAGAGGGCTGACCGGTCCGCAGCCTATGAAGCTGCTGATCCTCTACTACTCGGGGACCGGAAACACCGAGTTCGCCTGCACGGTGGCGAAGACCGTGGCGGAGAAGAGCGGGCACGCAGGTGACCATGCGGACGTTCGCGAAGGCCGGCGAGATATCGCTGGGCGATTACGACGCTTACTGCTTCGCCACGCCCCTGCAGGCCTGGCAGCCCACCAAGAACGTGGAGCGTTTCATCAAGGCCATGCCGTCCCTGGGGAAGAAGCCCGCCTTCCTGCTGTCGAGTTCGGGCGGGCAGCCGAGCCAGACCGCTCCCCTGATGGCGGGCTGGCTGAAGAAGAAGGGCGTCACGGTCACCGGCCATCACGACCTGTTGTGCCCCGACTCCTGGCCCGTCTCCAGGCGCGCTACCCATAAACTCGACGGGGAAAGACCCGATGCGGCATCGGTCCGCGCGCTCGCCGCCTTCACCGGGAGGATGCTCGAAGCGCAAGCGGCCTTCCTTGCGGGAGAACAGGTCGAGCTGCCCCGGTACCGCGTGCGTCCCACCCCGCTGTTCCTGCTTTCGAGGTTTGAGCGGCTTACCAAGGGCCGCGCGAACCTGGCAATGGGGAAGAAGAAGGTCATCGAGTCGGACTGCACCAGGTGCGGCATCTGCGCGAGGGACTGTGCGGCAGGCGCCATCCGGCTGGACCCTTACCCGGTCTTCGGCAAGGAATGTACCGCATGCTGGCGCTGTGTCAACTGCTGCCCCGAGGACTGCATCACCACCCGGATCAGCAGCCCGTATCACTACAAGGGGATACCGGACAGGGACGCGTTGCTCAAGGAGGCGGGGCTCGATTAACCGGGAAGCTACATCAGCCGGTCTCTCAGTTCCCGGTTGAGCAGCCTGATCTCTTCCCGTTCCCCGGGGTCCAACTCGTCCAGCCAGCGCCCTCCCACCTTCGCTGAGAGTATGCCGAGCCGCGCCGCCGCCTGGTTGTGGCGCACCACGCTGCCGAGGTCGCCCTTGAGCCTGATCTTCCCCTGCAGGATGCCCTTGTTGGTGTCCAGTTCGCCGAGGTTGGCCTTTCTCCAGGTCCAGTAGGAGGCCGAGAGGATGAAGTCGGCCGCCTCGCCCACCTCCTCAGGCACCGGCCTGACGGCCCGGCACTCCTCGTGCCACAGGTCCAGGTACATGTAAGAGTCCCGCTCCAGTCCCACGTCGGGGGAGGCCAGGAAGTGGAAGACCAGCGAGCCCTCCCAGTCCGCGGCCGCTTCCCGGTAGGCGGCATCGCCCTGGATCGACTTCTCGTAAGCGTCCATCCACTCCGGTGTGCCCTGGACGTAGGGCGGGGACTGCTCCCGCAGCCTCCTCTGGAGGATCTCCTGGTAGACGGCCTCCCACTCCTCGCTCCCGTACACGGGCGCCATGCCCCTATTCATCTTCTTCATCATCGTCTTCGCCTGAGCGAGCCGGCTGCTCGTCTTCCTCGTCTTCCTCCCAGTAGTCGATGAAGCCTCCCAGCATCGACCAGTCAAAGCCGTCCATGGACGTCATCTCCTCTTTGAAAAAGCCCGTCAGTCCTCCGCCGGGTACCCGGTGATCTCGGCGATGCGCCTGTACAGCGGGTCCAGGGCGCGGAACGACTCCACGTACACCTCGTTGAAGAGCCGGGTGTAGACGCGGTGGTTGCTTGGATCGGGCCGGAAGGTCTGGCCCACGTGGCTCATGGCCGACACCGCCTCATCAAAGCTTGCGTACATGCCGGTGCCGACGGCAGCGTCGATGGCCGCGCCCAGGGCGGCGATCTCGGAGGTGGCCATGCGCGAGACGGGCAGGTCGAACATGTCGGCGGCTATCTGCACCACCACGTCCGAGCGCGAGCCGCCGCCCCCCACGCGGATACTCTTCAAAGGGACGCCGTTCTTGCGCTGCACGATCTCCTGCAGGCGGCGCAGCTCGAAGCAGATGCCCTCGAAGATGGCGCGGTAGATGTGGGCGCGGGTGTGGTGGTCGCCGAAGCCGAGGATGGCGCCCCTGCCGTACTTGTTGCTCACGGCGGGAGTCCAGAACGGCTGCAGCATCAGCCCCTGGCAGCCCGGGGGGATGTCCCGGATGACCTCGTCCAGCACCACCTCCGGCGCCACCCCGCGCCGCTCCGCTTCCATGGCCTCGCGGTGGCCGAACTCCTGCTTGAACCAGGTCACCATCCAGAAGCCGCGCATGATGAACGACTCCAGCACCCAGGCCCGCGGCACCGCGGCCGGCCAGGTGAAGTAGCGCATCTTCGCGTCCTTCAGGTACTTGTAGGAGATGACCTCCATGGCCGTCCCCGTCCCGAAGCTTATCTCGGCGATGGACGGGTCGATGGCGCCGGCCCCGAGCAGCTCGCACTGCTTGTCGCCGCCCCCCACCACCAGCGGCAGGCCTTCCGGCAGGCCGGTCTCCCGCGCCGCCTGCGCGGTGATGCGGCCCAGGGGCTTATCCGGGGGGAAGAGCTCGACGCAGTGGCCCTTCTCGACGCCCAGGGCGCCGTAGATGAAGCCCAGGGGCGCGCCGTAGTAGCGCAGCGCCTTGTAGTCGAAGGGGTAGATGCCGGAGATCATGGCGCAGGAGTCGCGGAACTCCCCGGTGAGCTTGTGGACGAAGAAGCTCGTGGCCTGCACGAACTTGTGGGTCCGGCTGTAGACCTCGGGCTCGTGCTCCCTGATCCACAGGTACTTGGAGTGCTTGCGGGCGTAGCGCAGCTGTTCTTCCTGGCCGATCAGCTTGACCACGAGCTGCAGGGGCGCGGCCAGGGGCGGCACTTCGTCGACGGTGCGCTGGTCCAGCCAGACGATGGCCGGGCGCAGGGCGTTGCCCTCCCGGTCCACGGGGATGACCGTGTTGCGCTGGCTGGTCATGCCGATGCCGGCGATGCGGGAGGGGTCGATGTCTATCTGGTCCATGAGGCCCCGGCACACCCGGCAGAGCTTCTCCCAGTAGTCCTCGGTATGCTGTTCGGTCCAGCCGGGCTCCAGGGAGAAGTAGGGCTCGTAGTCGGCCTGCTCGATGGCCAGCTGCGTGCCGTGCTTGTCGAAGAGCACCGCGCGGATGCTCTGGGTCCCGGAATCGATGGCGACTATCAGGTCCTTCATCGCAGCGGGGGGATGTCGTCGAGCCCCAGCTGGCCGCCGGGGTTCATGATGCCGTGCGGGTCGAAGTGGCGCTTCAACGCCTTGAGCACCTCCACCTGTTCCTTCCCCAGGTGGGGCTCCAGCCACGGCGCGAGCAGCCGGCCTATTCCATGATGGTGGCTGGGGGTGCCGCCGGACTCGAGCATCTTTTCGACCACGCCGGCCTGGAATTCTATGTATTCATCCATCTCCATGCGCAGGAGGAAGATGAAATAGAGGTTGGTCCCCTGGGGATAGGAGTGCGAGGCGTGGGTCATGCAGATGGCGCCGGGGAAGCTCTTGACGTAGGCGCGCACTCCTTCGTGCACCCGGTGCAGGCTGTCCCAGGTGACGCTGGTCTCCAGCGTGTCGGTGATGATGCCGAAGTCGTTGAGGTCCTCGCGCATGTACGGCTCGGTGTAGCGGGTGTGCTCCCACTTGCGGGCCGGCGTAACCGCCCAGGGGCATGGCGCCGTGGGCCAGGGCGATGCGCAGTATCTTGCGCGCCACCAGGCGGGTGTAGTCCTTGTCGCCTTCGACGTTGCCCAGGCACAGGCAGCGCTGCATGGGCATGAAGCCCAGGCGCTGCGAGGAACGGCTCCAGGAAGGACGGCATGCCGTAGAGCTTCAAGCCGCGGTCGGTCTCCTCCGGGTCGGAGATGCGGTAGATGGCGGGCAGGCCGAACTCGCCCTGCATTATCTGGCGGCTGGCGTCCACCGCCTTCTCCCAGGTGGGGAACATGAAGCTGAAGCGCCGCCGGTTCTCCGGCGTGTACCGGAAGACCCGCATGGTCACCTCGACCAGGATGCCGAAGGTGCCCTCCGAGCCCTTCATGATGTCGTTGACCTTGGGGCCGGTGGCGGTGGCCGGGTAGTCCAGGGTCTTGAAGGTGCCGGCCGGGGTGACGTATTCCTGGCTGAAGACGATGTCGTAGGCGTCGCCGTAATAGGTGGAGGCCTGGCCCGAACCGAGGGTCACCACCCAGCCGCCCACCGTGGAGTACTCGAAGGACTGCGGGAAGTGGCCGCAGGTGTAGCCGCGCCGGTTGAGGGCCTCCTCGTAGGCCGGCCCGAACATGCCCGGCTGCACCCGCGCGGTCTGGTCGAGCTCGTTCACCTCCAGCAGCTGGTTCATGTGCGTGCTCAGCACCAGGGTGACGCCTCCCCGCATGGGGCGGCAGCCGAAGTTGCAGGACGACCCGCCGGAGAAGACGGTCACCGGGATGCGCTCGGCGTCGCAGTACTCCACTATCTTCTGCACGTCGTGCTTGTCGCGCGGGTGGACCACCACGTCGCACACCTCGCGGACGATGCCCCGGCGCAGCTCCCAGATCTCCTCGGTGGTCTTGCCGGAGGAATACCTGACGCGGCTGAAGTCGTCTGAGGCCACGTTCTCCTTGCCCACCATGGCCTCGAGCGCCTCGACCTGCCCATCCTTCAGGGCGACCGGGCGGCCGAGGGTGACGGTCTCGTGCCCCTCGTGCTGCTTGACCGAGAAGTCGGCGTCGCTCATGCCGAACTCCTCCTGCATCATCCGGACCCACGCGTCGCTGGGGTGCTTGAAGTGATGGGGGTCTCCGTACTTGGCGATGGACCTGTAGGTCCCGGGTTTGGGGGCCTGTTCCGACCAGTCCGGCCTGAACTTCCTGGAGAGTCTCATGCGCGGGTCCTCCTTTACGTCGAAGGGACGTTCGCAGATGCCCTTGCGGCCAAGCCTTTAAGGATATTATACCGCGCAACAGCAGCTGTCATCGCGAGCGAAGCTGCTGTCATCGCGAGCGAAGCGAAGCGATCTAAAGAGATTGCTTCGTCGCTCCGCTCCTCGCAATGACAATATCTACCAGAGGAGGGTCTTGGCGAACCCGGTTCAAACGACTATTCGCACTGCCCGGCCATCCGGCTCCAGCCTACAGGGTATTTCGGGTGAAAGTACTTTTCGTAACTCATGGCTCGTGAAACCGTGAAGCTGTACTCGGCAAAGTTGCAGAAGGTATACTCGTCGCTCTTGACCACGGTACCCTTGTAGTTCCATTCGATGTCAGCTGAAGCCTTGTACACTCTTTTAACATCAAACACTTGCGTCGTGTAGAAGTCGGTCTTAAGGAAATAGGAATAGGTCAGGGTCGGCTTGGTGAATATCTGCGCGAAGAACGGGTCGATCCCTTCCGCCTCTTCCATCGAATCATCCGGAAAACTCGCACTGAGGATGTTTTCGAGTTTGAAAGCGCACAACGTATCGGTCTCAGTGAATCTCAAGTTGGGGTGGAATTGTTTGCGCAAGCCTAGAGAACATCCGGCAATCGAGTGGAAAAGGCGATCGAGGTAGAGCAGCGGCATGAACGCGCATAGATGCTCCTCGCCCTTATGCGTGTAAGTGACCGGGAAGAAGAAGTTGATCTCCAGGTACGGACGCACAGTGACGTCGAAGATATGCTCGCGGACGTTGCTGCACCTGCTGTACAGGGTCAAGAACGGGATCATGCCCTTTCTCCGCGCTACAGTCGGGAATTCCCTGGCTATGACCTCGTCAGAAGGAATGGACATCCCTCCGCGCAAGATCCTCATAAGATCCGCTTTTGGAAAATATCCTCCCACAAAATAAGACAGGTTATCTCCGGACATAAACGGGTCGTGAGGTGTGACCTTCCGAAACTCTCCAAGGCTTCTCATATCAGACTCCTCGTGTTGCGCAAACCCGGACTGACACGAGATCTCCCCTGATGACGTTACCAGAGGAGGGTCTTGGCGAAGCCCTCGTACATGCCCTCCGCCACCAGCTTGCCGGTGAGGGCGGAAAAGACGATGCCGCCCGGCCAGATGGAGTAATGGCCGGCCAGGTAGAGGTTCTTCACCGGCGTGGTGAACTGGACGAAGCGGCCGAACAGCGGCGTCTTGTACATGTCGTAGGACCAGCCCATGATGGAGCCCTCCGGGTTCATGGTGTAGCGGGAGAGGGTGCGCGGCGTCGCCAGGTCCTTGTACTCCACCTTGTCGCGGATGCCGGGGATCATGGGCTCCAGGTCCTCGATGATGTCGTCCAGCACCCTGGCCTTCAGCTCCTTGTAGGCCTCGTTGCGGACGGTGGGGTCGGAGGAGCCGGTGCCCCAGCCGTTCATCCAGTCGTAGGGCATGGGTATCTGCACCAGGAGGGAGTTCTTGCCCTCCGGCGCCAGGCTCTTGTCGTGCATGGAGACCCAACTGGTCATGGCCCAGCTCTTGCGGTGCAGCTCCGGGTCGTAGATGTCGGCTTTGGCGTCGTAGGTCCGCCAGTAGAGGGCATGGTGCACCTTGTGCTTTTCCATGAGCTCGGCGTCGTCCATGTCCAGGCCCAGGAAGGCGTTGACCACCGAGATGCTCACCTCTCCACCCTTGTTGCGCGCGGTGAACTTCTTAGGGAAGAGCGCGGGGTCGCACATCTCCGTCACCAGCCGCTTGGTGTTGCCGGTGTTGACGATCTTGTCGGCGAAGAACTGCTCCCCCTCGGAGGTCTCGACGCCGTTGGCGGACTGCCCCGCCGTCAGCACCTTGTCGATGGTGCAGGAGGTCTTGATCTCCCCGCCGAGCTTTAAGAAGTTGTCACCCAGCATCTTCGCCAGGGCCACCAGGCCGCCGCGGGGGTAGGTGTAGTCGTAGAGGAAGCTGTACCAGAAGGCGTAGTACATGAAGAGCAGCATGTTCTCGTTGCCGAACTCCCCGAAGAGGAAGGCCAGGCGCGGGTCGCTGAAGATCTCCCGCGCCTTCTCGCTGCCCGACATGCGCAGGGTCTCGTGGGCGTTCTTGAGCAGGGGCAGCCCCACTCTTGCCCATCTTCAAGTTCAGCTTGTACTTCTCGGCGCCCCGCTTCAGCAGCGGGAAGGGCTCCTTCATCAGTTCCTTCATCAGCATGGTCCCCGGCTCGATGAAGTCGAACCAGGCGTCGATGTCGGAGGCCGACTCCGGGAAGGACTTCTTGAAGTCCGCCCGGATCTGCGGGAAGTCGCGCAGCACCACGTCGCAGTCGGGGGTCATCCAGCGCCAGTCGGCCTGGTCCCACTCGGAGGGGTTGAGCAGCCCCAGGTCCTCGAGGATGGGGAAGAGGATCCCCACGTTCTCGGTGGACTGGGAGCCGGCGTCGAAGAAGTAGCCCTTGCGGCGGATGCCCGAGATGTTGCCGCCGACGTGCTTGCCGTGCTCGACGATGAGCACCTTCTTGCCGCTGCGCGCCAGGTAGTTGCCGCAGACCAGGCCGCCCACCCCGGCGCCGATGATGATCACGTCGTACTTGTCGCCCGCCATCACTTTCCTCCTTTTTCACCCGGCGCCTTGCCCGGCGCGTATATGGAACACTTGCAGACGGGGTCGCCGTCCGGGATGCTCTCGTCGATGAGCAGCGTGGCCCCGCAGTAGCCGTACATCTTCTCGTCCATGTACATGGCGGCCCGGCAGACCCCCCAGTGCTTCGGCTCGGTGAAACCGTAGGGGCAATGGTCCACCACCAGCTGCAGCCGCTCCTCGTCGTGGCCGGTAACCACGACGGGAAGGTCGGCCATCTTCACCAGCCCTTCGAACTGCCGGCGGAAATCGTCCATGGAGACGAACTCCTTGATGCCGTAGGGGGAGCGGCAGTTGCCGGTAGCTATGGCCGCGCCCATCCCCCGCACCATCCTGTCGCCCAGCACGGGGACGAGGTAGAGCAGCCTGTAGAAGTAGCCTAATCCCTTGAAGAGGAGGTTGGGTACATTCATCAGCCGAGTTCCTTCAGGATGATGTCCGCCGCCACCACGCCCGACCCGATGGTGGGGGCCACGCCCCCGCCCAGGTGGGTGGAGGCGCCGGTGAGGTAGAGTCCCTTGACGGCGCGGGAGCGCGCGCCGGGGCGGAAGGCGGCGGAGCAGGTGATGTCGCTCTGCAGGCCGTACACGGCGCCGCGCGGGTGGCGCAGCATCCGCTCGAAGTCCCTGGGGGTGTTGACCCTGGCCGTCACCACGTGGTCGCGCAGCTTCAGGCCGAACTGCTTCTCCAGCACGTCGAACTGCCTCTCCAGGTAGGATTCCTTGATGCTGTCCCAGTCGCCCTCCGCCAGGTCGTAGGGGGCGAAGGCGATCATGTTGAGGATGTGGTGCCCCTCGGGCGCCAGGGAGGGGTCGGCGTGGGTGGGCCAGGAGATGAGCCCGGCGCCGAAGGACGGGATGCGCCCCTTGAGGTACTCGTCGAACCAGATGCTGTTCATGTTGTCCAGGGTGGAGTAGGGGATGGTGTGGTGGGCGTCCAGGTCCGGCCTGGTGTCCAGGCCCAGCATGATCATGGGGGAGGGCATGGACACGTTGAAGCTCTTGATGCCCCGCTTGGCCCAGGCCGGCAGGTTGGCCTCGCCCACCAGTTCCAGGTAGAGGGTCTTGGCGTTGATGTTCGAGACCACCAGGCGCGAGCGTATCTGGGTGCCGTCCTCGAGCTCCACCCCGCAGGCGCGGTTGCCGTCCAGCAGCACCTTGCGCACGGTGGAGTTGAACCTGATCTCGCCCCCGCACTCCTCGAAGACCCGGGCGAAGCCCTGGGGGATGGAGATCATCCCGCCGCGCGGGTAGGCCACGCCCTCGTGCTCGGAGTAGGCCAGGAAGGCCACGTAGCCGGGGCAGAGGGCGGGCGGCAGGCCGATGAAGTAGGACTGCAGGCACATGGAGGCCCTGACGATGTCGGTCTTGAAGAAGCTCTTCAAGGTGGACTCGAAGTTGAGCATGAAGTACTTCGCGTACTTCATCATGCGGGGGTTCTCCAGGCTCAGCTTCATCAGGTCGGTCATGCTCCCCATGGGCTTGGCCATCACCCGGCCGAAGGCGTCGCGGATGGCGTTGGCGCCCACCCGGGAGAAGCGGTCCCAGGAAGCCGCGTCCTCGGGGGAGATGCCCGCGATGACCTCCCGCGTGCCCGCCACGTCCACGGGATAGTTAAAGCGTTTTCCGTCGGCGGTGATGAAACCGTAGATGGGGTCGATGGGGATGAAGTCCAGGTAATCGGAGGTACGCCTGCCCAGCCGGGCATATACCTCGTCGATGACCCCCGCCAGCTCCACTACGCTGGCGCCGATATCGAAATTGTAGCCTTCGTGCTCGTAGGTGGAACAGCACCCGCCGACCTGGGAGGTGTTCTCGCACACCAGGGTCTTGAAACCGTTCCTCGCCAGCAGGGAGGCACAGGAGATGCCCCCTAGCCCCGCTCCTATGACCACCGCGTCGTAGTCCATGGCGCCACGCCCCTTCCGCTTTAACCGTAACGATTGTTTCTGTTAAGAAGATGGTAGCACCGCCGGGTGCCTGTAGCAAGTTAAAATGACTGTTAAATACAACTCTACAAGCTGTTTTTAATGACTGACCAAAACGGACACGTACATCGCGCTGGCGGCGGCGTTCTCAGTGCTCGCGCAGACGCATGCCGGCAGCCGCCAGGCGGCGCAGCAGGGGAGGGGGGAAGAACTTGGGGTCCCCGGTCTCCTCGTACAGTGCCGTGGCCGCCTCCATCAGGGCCGCCAGGCCCATTCCGTCCGCCATCTCCAGCTGGCCCGCGGGGAGGTTGAGCCCCAGGCGGGCGGCGCGGTCGATGTCTTCGGCGCTCGCCACCCCGGCCTCCAGCATGCGCACGGCCTCCAGCATGCCCGGCACCATCAGCCTCCGGACCAGGACCGCGGGGTCGGGGGGCTCGCCGCGCGTCCTTACGAAGCTGCCGTAACTCCTGCCCCTGCCCTGCGAGTAGTCGTAGAAACCCCGGCCGGTCTTGCGTCCCAGCAGGCCCGCCGCCACCAGGCGGCGCAGCACCGGCGGCGGGCCTGAACCTGAGCTCGCCCGTGTCGTTGTAGATGGACTCCAGCGCGTAGAGCCCGGTGTCCAGCCCGGTGTAGTCGATGAGCTGCAGGGGGCCGGTGCCGTACTCGAAGCCGCCGGTGGCCCTGTCTATCTCCTCGGGCGTGGCGGTGCCCCGGTCCACCAGGCACAGGGCCTCCACGGTGATGGGGGAGCTGAAGCGGTTGGCGAGGAAGCCGGCGTGGTCCTTGCGCACCCGCACCGTCTCCTTGCCCATGGCGCGCGCCCAGCCGCCGGCCGCCTCCAGCGTAGCCTCCGACGTCAGCAGGCCGCCCATGATCTCGCAGAAGCGCACCAGGGGGACGGGGAAGAAGAAGTGGATGCCCACCACCCGGTCCGGCCGGCGCGGTGGCCGAGGCGATGGAGGAGACCGGGAGGCCGGAGGTGTTGGTGGCGAAGATGGTGCGGGCGGGGCAGATGCCGTCCAGGCGGGAGAAGAGCTCCCGTTTGACCCCCAGCTTCTCGGTGACCGCCTCGATGACCAGGCCGGCCGAACGGGCCTGGTCCGCGCCGGTGGTGAAGGAGATGTTCGCCAGCGTGGCGTCGCGCTCCCCGCGGGTCACCTTACCCTTGGCCTCGAGCCTTTCGAGGGAGCTTGAGATGCTCGCCCGTCCCGCCGCCAGGCGCTCCTCGTCCAGGTCGTAGACGGTGACCCGGCAGCCGGCGGCCGCGGCCGCCTGGGCGATGCCTGAGCCCATGAACCCGGCGCCCGCCACGAAGACGTCCTCAATCGCCATGCAGGTATCTCTCGAACGCGTCCAGCGCCTCGGGCAGGTCGCGCCGGCCGAAGCCGACCCGGAAGTGGCGGTCACCGTACTCGAAGGCCGACGCGGGGAGCAGCATCACGCCGGCCCGGTACAGCGCTTCGTCGCAGAGACGGTCCGCGCCGCTGCCGCCGAGCAACCCCGGAAACGCCACCGTCCCGGCGGCTGGACGGTTCCAGGAGAAGAGCTCCCGGTGCCTGTCGAAGAAACCGTCCAGTGTCTCCAGGTTGGCCCGGATGAGCGCGAGGTTCTTCCCGACGATGTCGTCCCGGCGGCGCAGGGCGATGGTGGCGAGGACCTCGCCGGGCGCGCCGGAGCAGATGGTGGTGTAGTCCTTGAGGCCCTGCATCCGCAGGAGCAGCCCGTGGTCCCGGGTGGCCAGCCAGCCGATACGCACCCCGGGCATCCCGAAGCTCTTGGACATCCCGCCGAGGGAGACGCCCCGGTCGTAGAGGTCGCACGCGGGCGGCAGGCGCGTTTCCGGCTCCAGTTCGAGGTACCTGTACATCTCGTCCGAGAACAGGTAGGCCCCGCACCCGCGCGCCGCCTGGACCATCCGCTCGAGGTCCTCGAGTCCCGGCAGGCACCCGGTCGGGTTGTGCGGGAAGTTTACGGCGATCAGCCGGGTGTCCGGGCGGACGTGCTCCTCCAGCCAGGCCGGGTCGAAGCGCCAGCCCTGCTCCTCGTCGGCGGCCCACCTCTCGACCTCGCACCCGATGGCCAGCGCCACCTCGTAGAGCGCCTGGTATCCGGGGAAGGCGCAGATCACGTGGTCGCCCCGGTCGAGGATGGAGTTCATCGCCAGGAATATCCCCTCCACCGGCACGGTCACCAGGACCTCCCCGGGGTCGATGCGGCCGTACAGCCCGGCGATCTCGGCGCGCAGGAAGGGCGCGCCGGCCGTCTCCGTGTAGCCGAGGCTGAGCTGGTCCCAGAGTTCCCGCGACTCGCCGTCCGCCATCGCCAGGAGCTCGGCCTGGGAGAGGGACTCGCAGTCAGAGCTCGAGAGGGTGCGGGCCGCGCCGAACTCGCGCGCGGCGAAGTACCGCTCGAGCCGGAAGGTGTTTATCCGCATATGTCTTCACTCCCCGGGCGCCGGGGCCGGCCCGGCTGGCGTGACTCCGTTGGCTAGGCTTCGCCGCAGAGGTGGGCGATGGAGTCGCGCACCACCGCGATGAGGTCTTCCTTGTTGTCCAGGGTGTAGCGGGAGGCGTCGATGGGCTCGCCGATGGTGAACTCCACCTCCTGGTCCAGGTGGAACTCCCAGGTCTTGGGAGGCAGCACCTTCTCCGAACCGTTGACGCCCACCGGTATGATGGTGGCCCCGGCCTCGATGGCCGTGATGAAGCCGCCCTTCTTGAACTCGCCCAGCGTCCGTCGCGCGAGCGGGTCCCCTCGGCGGCCACCCACAGCACCACCCCGCTTTCCATGACTCTCCGGGCCTCGGCCAGTGACTGTCTTGGCCTTCTCCAGGTCGGAGCGGTCGATGAAGACGAACTCGCCGACGGAGAGGGACTTGCCCCAGATGGGCACCTTGCGCAGTTCCTGCTTGGTGAGCATGCGCACGCTTCCCGGGCATGTACTTGACCGCCAGCGGGATGTCGTAATGGCTGCGGTGGTTGGACATCACCATGTAGGGGATGCCCGGTTCGAACTTGAGGTGGTGGGGGTCGTTGAAGGTGACCCTCATCTTCACCGATTTGCATCAACGCTTGTCGGCGTACCACCTGAATATCTTGTCGGCATATGCGCGAGAGTAACCGCCCCCGAGATATACCTTGAAGATGTTGAGGATCGATATTCGCGCGGTGGCATACATGGCGAACTAGCATTATCGACCATTTCTTGAACAACCCCGCCTTCATCCAATAACCTCCCTGTCTGTTCCTGCTGAATAACCGATCAATAGAAGAGCTTGGCCAGCTCGTACAGTTCCAGGTCCACCTGCTTGACGCCGTTCAGGGCTTCCTCGTAGGGGACCGCCGTCACCTTGTTGTCGCGCAGGCAGGCCATGTGGTCGAAGGTGCCCCGCTTGACCATGTCCACCGCGAAGGCGCCCAGGCGGGTGCCCAGCACCCTGTCGAAGACGGTGGGCACCCCGCCGCGCTGCAGGTGCCCCAGGTGGGTGACGCGGGTCTCCAGGCCGGTGCGCTCCTCGATCTCGCCGGCCAGCCAGATGCCGACGCCCCCCAGGCGCACGTGGCCGAAGGGGTCCTTCTTCTGGCTCTGCACCACCTGCTCCTCCATGCCTTCCGGCCGGGCTCCCTCCGAGACCACGATGATGCTGAACTCCTTGTTCATGCTGCGCCGCTTGTCGATGCGCTCCACCACCCCGTCCAGGGTGAAGGGGACCTCGGGGATCAGGATGGAGTCGGCTCCCCCGGCGATGCCGGCTATCAGCGCTATCCACCCGGCGTCGCGCCCCATCACCTCCAGGATCATGATGCGGTGGTGGGCGGCGGCGGTGGTGTGCAGCTTGTCCAGGGCGTCGGTGGCCACCGAGACGGCGGTGTCGAAGCCGATGGCGTAGTCGGTGCCGGGCAGGTCGTTGTCGATGGTCTGGGGGACGCCCACGCACTTCACCCCGTACTCGGCCAGGCGGTGGGCCACCGTGTTGGTGTCGTCGCCCCCGATGGCGATGACCGCCTCGATGCCGTGCTTGCGCAGGTTGACCATGATGTTCTCCACGCCGTGATCCGTCTTGAAGGGGTTGGTGCGGGAGGTGCCCAGGATGGTCCCGCCCCGCTGCTGGATGCCGGATACCGACCCCATGAACAGGGGCTCCACCTCGTCCTGGATCAGGCCGCGCCAGCCGCGCTTGATCCCGATCACCTCATATCCTTCGACGATGCACTTGCGCACCACCGCGCGGATGGCGGCATTGATGGCGGAGGAGTCGCCTCCCCCTGTAAGCAGGGCAATTCGCATATCGTTCCCTTCTTTTTATTGAGATGGTCGGATCACGTGTCGCGCAGCATATCACATGTCGCGCAGCATGTACTTCTGGAGCTTGCCGGAGGGGTTGCGCGGCAGGACGTCAACGAACTCCCAGGCAGTGGGGATCTTGAAATCGCCCAGCCTGCCCCGGCAGAAATCGAGCATCCCTTCGTCGGTGAGGACCGCGTCGGGCAGGGGGACGATGAAGGCCTTGACCATTTCCCCGTAGATCTCATCGGGCTGGCCGACCACCGCGACGTCCATCACCCCGGGGCATTCCAGCAGGGCCATCTCCACTTCCCGCGGGTAGACCTTCTCGCCGCCGGTGACCACCACTTCGGTCTTGCGGTCCACCAGGGTGACGTAGCCGTCATCGTCCACTATGGCCATGTCGTCGGTGTGCAGCCAGCCGTCGGCCGTCAGCGTCTCCGCGGTGGCGTCGGGGTTGTTGTAGTAGTGGAGCATGTTGCTCTCGCAGCGCACCATCCACTCGCCCATCTCTCCGGCCGCCACGTCGTTGCCCGCGTCGTCGACCACGCGGGACTCGCAGTTGATGATGGGCAGCCCGCCGGTCCCGGCCTTGGCGACCTGGTCCTCGGGGCGCAGGCGCACCCCGCCCGGCCCTCCCTCGGTGAGGCCGCAGAAACAGAAGAACCTGTCGGTCTTGAACATCTCCTCGGCCTGGACGACCTGCTCGCGGTCGAGGGGCGCGGCGCCGTAGGCCAGGTACCTCAGCGAGCTCAGGTCGTATTGGTTAAACGACGGCTCCTGCATCAACAGCAGGTACATGGTGGAGGCCCCGAAGAAATGCGTCACCCGCTCCTGCTCGATGGTCTTCAAGACCGTCTCGGGGATGAACTCCCGCATCACCACGTGGGTGGCGCCCACGAAGGTGCCGGGCCAGAGGAAGAGGTGGAGGTCGGCGGCGTCGTAGAGGGGGGCGACGTGCAGGATGCGGTCGGTCTCGCGCATGGCCAGCTCCGAGAGCATGGCCGTGGCGATGGAGAGGTGGCTGTAGTGATTGAAGACGGCGCCCTTGGGCTTGCCGGCCGTGCCCGCGGTGTAGATGATGGCCGATTCGTCGAAGAGGTCCACCTTCACGGCGGGCTCCGCGGGGTCGCCGGAGGCGATGAGGTCGGGCAGGTACTCGAAGTCGCCGGAAGCCTTTCCGTCCGCCTGGATCCACTTCTCCACCATGGGGAGCCTCTCCCGGATCTCCATGGCCAGGCCGAGGAACTCCTCGCCGACGATGAAGAACCTGGAGTCGCTGTTGTCCAGGATGTAGAAGGCCTCGGGCGGGGCCAGGCGGTAGTTCAGGGGGACCACGACCCCGCCCGCCTTCATGACGGCGAAATAAGATATCACGAAGGAGTCGGAATTGAGGCTGAGGATGCCCACCTTCTCGCCCTTTTCCAGCCCCATCTGCGTCAGCGAACCGGCCAGCCGGTTGACAGCTTCGTTCAATGCGGCATAGGTATAGCGTTTGTCCTCGAACACCAGGCCCTCCCGCTCGGGGAACTTGCGGGCGTTGCGGGCGAGGATCTCACCCGTGGTGATCATGCTCCGTTCCTCCTTCCGGTTCCGATATTACATCTTTCTAAGCTAACACCTTTGCCCGCACTTTATCAATCGCGGCACGGCCGGCGGGTGCGTCAATGCCCTGCCCGGCGGGCTGTGATAACCTTTATGCATGGAACGGAAGATGCGCGCGATGGTGAGCCTGGCGGCCCTGCTGCTGGCGGCCCTGCTGGTGGCGGCCTCGCTGTCCTCGTGCGGAAAGGGGCAGGGCGAGCAGGGCCAGGGTCGAGCAGGGGCATCCGGGCAGAACGAGGGGCAGGAGGCCGGCGGGACCGGCCAGGACGCCTCCGACTTCACCTTCGTGGTGTGCGGGGACCCGGACGGGTTGAGCCCGCAGTTCAAGCAGATCGTCGAGGCGGCCGAAGAGCGCCGCCTTCCTGGTGATAGTGGGCGACCTCACCCCCTCGGGCAGCGAGGCCGAGCTGAAGAAGATGTACGACTACCTGCAGGCCAGCGGGGTGACCTACTATGCCGTGCGGGGAGACAACGACCGGGCGCGCGACCCCTCGGGCGCGACCTTCGAGAAATACTTCGGCCCCCTGTGGAGCTCCTTCGACTACCAGGGCTCCCACTTCCAGCTGCTGGACGATTCCGACGGCATCCGGGGCTTCCCGGCGGGGGAGCTGGCCTGGATGGAGGAGGACCTCGCCGCCACCGGCGCCCGCCTCAAGTTCGCCTTCGCCCACATCCCTCCCGGCGCCCCGCCCGACCTCTCCACCCCCTTCGACGCTTACGCGCAGGCGCGCGAAACGGGGGACGAAGCCGTCGACATCTGGCGGCGCAACGGGGTGAGCACGGTCTTCTGCGGCCACCTCCACGCTTACACGGTATACCGCGCGGCCGAACCGGAGATACTGGTCACCGGGGGGGCGGGCGCCCCCCTGCACCTGCCCGAGGCCATGGGCGGCTACTACAACTACCTGCTGGTGCACGTCAGGGGCGGGCTGGTGGACGTGCAGGTGGTCAGGCTATAGTAGCCGGGGCGTGAACCGCCCGGGGGTGAACCCGGGCGCGAGTCGCGCGCCTCAACGCGCCAGGTTCATGCCCGAGACGGCGAAGGTGTCCAGCAGGGAAGCGCGCGTGATCACTCCCTCCCCGTACTTGTCCCGCAGTCCGTCCAGGGCCCGGAAGAGCCGCTCCTCGCGCGGGTCGATCCATTCCCAGATGGAGATCTGGCGGCCCTCGGCCTCCCGCTTCAACTGGGACACGGAGACGCCCACGGTGGTGATCTTATCCTCCCAGGCGCCGGCGGCGGCCTCCCGCTCCAGCAGGGAGCGCGCGGCGCGGAAGATGGGGCGGGGCAGGCAGGTGTGATCCCTCAAGGTGACGGAGCGCACGCAGCCGCGCCCGTAGCCGATGCGCAGGCGCAGGCAGACGGTGCGCCCCAGGTAGCCGTCGCGGCGCATGCGGCGGGTCACCGCCTCGGACAGCCCCAGCAGGGTGTTGCCGAGCACCTCCAGGTCGTCGCTGCCGCCGCGCAGGGAGAGGCTGTGGCCGAAGGACTTGATCAGGTCGCCCTCGCCCTGCCCCCCACCGGGCTGTGGTCGATGCCCTGGGCGGCCAGGTGCAGGATGCGCCCCATCACCCCGAAGCGCTTCTGGAGCACCTGCACCGGGGCGCGGGCCAGGTCGCCGACGCGCTCGATGCCCAGGGCGCGCATGTTGCGGAGCATGCGCGGGCCCACCCCCACCAGCTTGTTCACCGGCAGGGGGGCGAGGATGCCCGGGAGCTGTTCCGGCCGGACCAGGGTGAGGCCGTCCGGCTTCTCGAACTCCGAGGCCATCTTGGCCACCAGCTTGTTGGGGCCCAGGCCCACCGAGCAGGTCAGCCCCAGTTCCTCGCGGATGCGCCGCTTCACCTCCCCGGCCAGGGAGAGGGCCTCCTCCCAGCCCCCCGGGCCCACCCGCCGGGTGAGGTCGAGGAAGACCTCGTCGATGGAGAAGACCTCGGAGCGCGGGGAGTACTTCTCGCAGAGGCGCACGATGCGCCGGGTGTTGTAGAGGTACTTGGGGATGTCGGCGTGGACCATGCTCACCCCGGGGCAGCGGGAGCGGGCCTCCCAGACCGACATGCCCGCCTTGATGCCGAAGACGCGGGCCTCGTAGGAGGCGGTGGCCACCACCCCGTGGGTGCAGAAATCGCTGGAGGTGTGGCAGACCACCAGCGGCACCCCGCGGTAGAGGGGGTGGTCGCGCTGCTCCACCGCGGCGAAGTAGGCGTCCATGTCCAGGTGGAGGACGCAGCGCCCCCCGCCCGCCCGCGCCGCTTCTCCCGGCGCCTCCGGCTCCGGGGAGGCCAGTCTCTGGTCGGCGGCCCGCATCAGGCCGTGCATGCTGAAGTTGCCCACGGCTATGTCACCGCCCGCTATTCCCCGCTGGATGCGCACCAGCGACCAGTTCATGCTCTCGGTGGAGAAGCGCAGTTCGTAGACGTCTTCCCCCTCGCCGGTGAGGACCGAATAGTATATCTCCACGAACTGCCCCTTGCGCTGGCGGTGGGCGCCCGCCACGCGGGCCACCCGGTAGCGGCGCTCCCGCCAGACGAAGGAGACCGGCAGTATCTTCTTCCGGTTGAAGACGGCCGACATCTCCACCGGTTCCTCTATCAGCGTGACCATGTCTCATCAACTCCCGTGTCCTCGGTCCTATATGCGGTCCCGCAGCAGGGAGACCACCCGGCCCAGGATGCGCACCTCTTCCCCGTCCTCCTCCAGCGGGATGGGCGGGTAGGCGGGGTTGGAGGAGCGCAGTTCCGCCCGGCGGCCCTCGCGGTGGAGGCGCTTCACCGTGGCCTCGTCGCCCACCAGGGCCACCACGATCTCGCCGTCGCCCCCCTCCAGGCGGGGGTCGACCACCACCAGGTCACCGTCGCGGATGTGGTCGCCCACCATGCTGTCGCCCCGCACCCGCAGGATGAAGCGCTGCTCCCGGCCCCAGTCGGCGGGCACCGGCACCCACTCCTCGATCTCCTCGGAGGCGTAGCGCAGGGGGCCGGCGGGCACCTCGCCCAGCAGGGGGAGGTAGGCGCGGCGGTAGCGGCTGTTCTCCGACAGGCGGACGCTGCGGGCGCCCGTCCCCCGCGAGATGAAGCCCTTCTTCTCCAGCGCCTCCAGGTGGCGCAGGGCCCCGCGGGTGGAGGCGATGCCCATGTGCTCGCAGAGCTCGCGCACGCTGGGGGGGTCGTCCCGCTCTTCCACCATGCGGGCGATGAACTCCAGCGCCTGCCCCTGCCGTTCCGTCAGCTGTCGCATGCCCCGGCCTCCTCCTTTCCCCGGTAACCCCGGCCGGTTTTCATTATAGTGAACAAATGTTTACTATGTCAAGCCGGGAGGGCCCGGCGCCGCGTTTTCCCGGCCGGAAGTGGGAAGGCCGGGCCTTATGGCTTACAATGGGGGCATGAGGAGAAGAGCTTTCACGGCGGCATGTTCGTCCGTACCGCTGGCGGTCCTGCTGGCGGTCCTGCTGGCGGCCTCCCTCTCCTGCGGGGGCGAGCAGGGCGGCGGGCGGGAGGTCCCCTTCAGCGAGCTGGACCGGGGCACCTTCACCTACTACAGTTTCGAGGAGACGGGCGCGCAGAGCACCCCGGCCTTCTTCGAGGTGGTGGTGGACCAGGCGGGCTGGGAGGGGTTCTGGGCCCGGATGTACCCGCCCGCATACGTGCAGAGCCCCCCGCCGCCCCCCGCGGTGGACCTGGGCTCGGACATCGTCATCGCCGCCTTCCAGGGGGTCAAGCCCACCGGCGGATACGCCATCGAGGTCACCTCGGTCAAGGAGGAGTCGGGGACCGTCAACGTCTACGTGGAAGCCGTGGAGCCGCTGCCCGGCAACATGGTCAGCCAGGCCTTCACCAGCCCCTACGACATCGTCACCGTCTCCCGGGCCGACCTGGGGCTCACCGGCGAGGTCAAGTTCAGCTTCTGGGACACCGCCGGCCGACATCTCGCGGTGGAATATGCCGTCCTGTAGCACGCCGGCCGTGAAGGCGGCACTGGCCCTCCTGCTGCTCGCGGGCACGGGAGCGGCCTTTTCGACGACCGCCGCGGCGCAGGCGCAAGACGCAGACGCAACCGCAGCCGCAGCCGCCAACCCCGGCCCAGCCCGCCGCCCCTGAGCCGCTCATCGACTCCCAGTACCTGGACCAGGCCTTCGCGAACATCGCGGGAGGGTACGGCGGGTCCTACGGCGTCTACTTCTCGCTGCTGGAGACGGGGGAGGAGGCGGGTTTCAACCCGGACAAGAAGTTCTGCTCCGCCTCGTGCCACAAGCTCTTCCTGGTGGAATACATCTACGAACTGGCCGCGGCCGGCTCGACCAGCCTGGACAACCGCGTCACCTACACCTCGGCCGCCTACGAAGGGGGCTCCGGCGAGATCCAGTTCGCGCCGGTGGGGACCGCCTACACCGTGCGGCAGCTCTGCAGGCTGGCCCTCGCCAAGAGCGACAACATCGCCTCCAACCTGCTCAAGCGCACCTACGGCTACGACAAATTCCGCCGCTTCGCCGCCTCCATCGGCTGCCCGGTGACCGGGACCTACGACGGCAAGAACATGGCCACCGCCAGGGAGCTCGGCATCGTCCTGCGCCGGGTCATGGACCTGGCCGCCTCCAACCCGTTGTTCCAGGAGATCATCCAGTTCCTCAAGGAGGACATCTACCGCTCGCGCATCCCCGCCGGGGTGCCCGCGGGCGTGGAGGTGGGCAACAAGGAGGGGGATTACCAGGGTTACAACAACGACGCGGCCATCGTCTTCATGGAGGAGACCCCCTACGTCCTGGCGGTGATGTCTTCGGGGGGCGGTGGGGACGCCGTCCACGTGCGCTTCTCCCGTTACGCCTATAACTACCTCGCCCTCACCGGCGAGGCCCGCCGGGTCGAGAGCATCCTCGAGGACCGGGCCGCCCTCATCCGGTCCCTGCTGGGGATGGAAGGCAACCTTGCGGATTAATCCTCCCGCCGGTCTTACATTAGTGCCCCCGTCCTTGCCGCCATATCATGGGGTCGGGAAAGGCCGCGTCGGTGATGATGGAAACGGGGTTTGGAGCGGCATGAAAGTACGTGATATCATCAAAATGCTGGAACGTGGTATCAAGGCAGCCACTGCAGTATAAGCATCCGTCGAAGCCGGAGGGTCACCATCGCAAGAGTCACGACTGCACCGGGCACCTTGAACAGCATACTGAAGCAGGCCGAGGAGGGCTGATGCATCGTTTTCTGGTGATAATCGAGAAACTACCAGACCTGCCGGGTTGCGTGGCTACCGGTTCTACCCGGGAAGAGGTGGAGAAGAACATGAAAGACGCCATCGAGTTGCACTTGAAAGGCCTTGAAGAAGACGATCTGCCGATTCCCGAGCCGACCTCGTTCGCCGAATACATCGCCATCTGACGAGTCCGGGTCTGCATTGCCGGAACCCGATCACCGGTCGCCGGCGAAACACCCGGATCCCTTGTCCCGAAAGGGGTCTCGTTACCCGAAAGGAGAGGACATGCTCGACGTTTCCATCGCGGATAAGGTCATCAGGCGCGCCCTGCGCGACGGAGGAGACTTCGCCGAGGTCTTCGTGGAGAGCCGCCGCGGCTACTCGCTGCGCCTGGAGGAGGAGAAGGTGGAGGAGAACTCCACCGGGCGGGAGAACGGGGCGGGGGTGCGCGTCCTCTACGGCGAGTCCATGGCTTACGCCTACACCAACGACCTGAGCGAGGCGTCCCTGGTGGAGACGGCGGCCATCGCCGCGGCGGCGGTGCGCAACTCCCCCGGCGTCTCCGTGGTCGAACTCACCGCCCCGGCGCGCGCCACCGTGGCGTCGGAGGTGCTGCATTTCGTCAAGAAGAACCCCGAGGAGGTGCCGCGGGAGGTCAAGCTGACCCTGGCCCGCCGGGCGGACGCGGCGGCCCGCGGCGAGGGGCCCGAGGTGGTCCAGGTCATCGTGGCCCTGGGCGACAGCCGCCAGCGCGTCTTCGTCGCCTCGAGCGACGGCCGGGCGGTGGAGGACGAGCGGGTGCGGGTGCGCATCCTGGTGCAGGTGGTGGCGGCCCGGGCCGGCGACATCCAGACCGGCTACGAGGCTCCGGGGGTGCTGGGCGGCTACGAGCTCTTCGACCGGCACGACCCCAGGGAACTGGGCGCCAAGGCGGCGCGCCAGGCCCTGACCATGCTGGACGCCCGCCCCGCCCCCTCCGGCCCCTTCCCGGTGATCATCGCCAACGGCACCGGCGGCGTCCTCTTCCACGAAGCCTGCGGCCACGGCCTGGAGGCGGACGCGGTCTTCAAGGACGCCTCGGTCTTCGCGGGGCGCGTCGGGCAGAAGGTGGCCTCGGAGCTGGTCTCGGCCTACGACGACCCCACCCTGGCCGGGGTGTGGGGCTCCTTCCACCTCGACGACGAGGGGACGCCGGCGCGGCGCACCCCCCTCATCGAGGCGGGGGTGCTCAACTCCTTCATCAACGACAGGAAGCGCTCGCTGCGGGACGGCGTGGAGGCCACCGGCAACGGGCGGCGCCAGTCCTACCGGCACCTGCCCATCCCGCGCATGTCCAACACCTTCATCGCCCCCGGCGAGCAGACCTTCGAGGATATCCTGGCCGACACCGCGAACGGGGTCTACGCGAAGAAGCTGGGGGGCGGGGAGGTCAACCCGGTCACCGGCGACTTCATCTTCTCCATCACCGAGGGGTACCTGGTGGAGAACGGGCGCGTCGCCGACCCCATCAAGGGCGCCACCCTCGTCGGCAACGGCCCCCGCGTGCTGGAGAACATCGACGCCGTCGCCGCCGACCTCGATTTCGACGCGGGCATGTGCGGCAAGGACGGCCAGTCGGTGCCCGTCTCCACCGGCCAGCCCACCTTGAGGGTGCGGGAGATGGTCATCGGCGGAACGGCGGAGGTGGGATAGATGAGCGGTCACGAGCATCCGGCGCCGGAGCGCCTCACGGTGGAGGAACTGCAGGAGAAGGCCTGCGCCTGGGCCGAGGCGGGCCAGCGCATGGGCGCCTCCGAGGTGGAGGTGTACGTACAGGACGGCGCGGGCCTGACCGTCAAGACCTACCAGGGCGAAGTGGAGGAGCTGCGCTCGTCCGCCTCCCGGGGGGTGGGAGTGCGCGCCCTCGATGAGGGGAGGCTGGGCTACGCCTACACCTCCGGCCTCGATGAGGAAGAAGTCAAGCGCACCATCCGCGACGCCGTGGACAACGCCCGCTTCAGCACCCCCGACGAGCACAACCTGCTGCCGCCGGCGCAGGAGTTCACCCGCGAAGACCTGGAGATGTACAGGGAAGAGACCGCCTCGACCCCGGTGGGGCGCAAGGTGGAGATGGCCCTGGAGCTGGAGGAACTGACCCGCGGCGCCGACCCCCGCATCCGGGCGGTGGAGAGCTCCGTCTACGCCGACTCCGTCTACCGGGTGGCCCTGGCCAACTCGCGGGGGTTCTGCGGCGGCTACCAGGGGAGCGACTGCCACTGCTACGTCATGCCCATCGCCGGCGAGGGGGAGGGCTCCCAGTCCGGCTTCTCCTTCTCCGTGGGCAAGCAGCCCTCCGACCTGGACCTGGCCGCCTGCGCGGAGGAGGCCGCCCGCCACGCCCTGGACCTGCTGGGCGCGAGCAGCATGGCCTCGCGCCGCACCACCATCGTGCTGGACAACCTCATCGCGGCGGAGTTCCTGGGGGTGCTGGCCTCCGCCCTCTCGGCCGAGGCGGTGCTCAAGGGGCGCTCGCTCTTCGCCGGGCGCCTGGGCCAGTCCATCGGCAACGAGCTGCTCACGGTGGTGGACGACGGGCTGATGCGCGCCGGCCTGGCCACCGCCCCCTTCGACGACGAGGGGGTCCCCTCGCGCCGCACCGAGGTGGTGAGCGAGGGGGTCCTGAAGAGCTACTTCCACACCACCTACACCGCCTCGCGCAGCGGCACGGAGAGCACCGGCAACGCCCGGCGCGGCTCCTACCGCGACCGCCCCCGCGTCAGCCCCACCAACCTCTTCCTCGAGCCGGGGGAGAGGAGCCGGGACGAGATCGTCCGCGAGGTGGGCGAGGGCATCCTGGTGATGCAGCTGGTGGGGGTGCACGCCGGGGCCAACCCCATCAGCGGGGAGATCTCCCTGGGCGCCCTGGGGCTGCTCATCAAGGACGGGAAACTGGACCGCCCCCTGCGCGAGATCACCATCGCCGGCCAGCTGCTGGACCTGCTCCACCAGGTGGCCATGGTCGGCAGCGACCTCCGCTTCCTCCCCATGGAGGGCAGCCTGGGCTGCGCCACCCTGGCGCTGGAGGGCGTGATGGTGGCCGGCCGCTCCTGACCGCCCCCGACCGCGGGCATATGTTTTGCATTTGTAAAACATCCGGCTATAATGGAGTCAGGAGACCGCGAAAGGGGGTGCCGGGATGTCTTATCCCGTAAGGAAGGAAGACGAGTTCGTCGGCAAGCGTGAGTTCCGCGCCAAGATGCCCGACATCATCTACCGCGCCCGCAAGAAGGGCTCCAGAATATTCATAACCGACAGGGGCAAACCGGACGCCGTCTGCATGCCCATCGAGGAATACGAAGCGCTGATGGAACTCATCGAGGACATGCACGACACCAACCTGGTGATGACGGTCTCCAAGTCCCGCCGGGAGATAGAGAAGGGCGAGACGGTCGGCCTCGAGGAGCTGAGGAAGTCCCTTGGCCTCTAAGCGGCAGCCCTACCGGGTGGTCGTCCCCAACAACGTCGTCAAGCAGGTGAGGAAGCTGCCGCGGGAAGACCGCGAGGCCCTGCTGGGCGCCATCGAGGGCCTCGCCGAGAGCCGCGTCCTCCCGGGTCCATCAAGCTCAAGGTAAGGGACCTGGGCGAGTTCAGGCTCCGGGTCGGCAGGTTCCGGGTGTTCTACGACGTGGACGACGGGAAGAGGTCGCTCTTCATCCTGGCGGTCAAACCTCGGAACGAGAGGGCCTACAAACCCAGGGGTTGATCAGGCTTCCTCCACCCGCGCCCTCTCCCGGATGACCTCCGGGGTCAGCCCGGCCAGGCAGTCGTAGAGCAGCACGTGGAAGGTGCCCGGGGCCGGGCCCGACCTCTCCGCCGCCAGCTCTCCCGCGATGCCGAAGACGGTCAGGCCGGCCGCCGCGCCCTCCAGCCAGGGCTCACCCGCGGCGCAGTAGCAGGCGGCCATGGTGGTGGACATGCAGCCGGTGCCGGTGACCCGGCCCATCATGGGGTGGCCGTTGCGCACCGAGATCACCCGCTCGCCGTCGCTCAGGTAGTCCACCGGCCCGGTGACCGCGGTAACGCAGCTCAGCCGCGCGGCCAGCTCGCGCGCCACTTCCCCCAGGTCTGTCATCGGCGGAGATGGACTCCACCCCGCGGACCTCGGCCCGGCGCCCGGCCAGGACGGAGACCTCGCCCGCGTTGCCGCGCACCACCGCCACCTCGACCTCCGCGAGTATCCTCCTGGCCGTCTCGGTGCGATATGCGGTGGCCCCCGCGCCCACCGGGTCCAGTACCACCGGGATGCCCCGGGCGTTGGCGCGACGGCCCGCCAGCAGCATGGCCTCCACCATCTCCGGGTAGAGGGTGCCGATGTTCAGCACCAGGGCCGAAGCCAGGCCGGCCATCTCCTCCACCTCCTCGACGGCGTGGGCCATCACCGGCAGCGCCCCCGCGCAGATGGTGAGGTTGGCGGTCTCGTTCATGACCACGAAATTGGTGATGTGGTGGACCAGCGGGCGGTTCTCCTCGAGGAACCCGCGCCTCTCGACGATGCTGTCGGCCAGGGATGCCAAGGTTATCTCCTCCTCGTCCTCGATTCTTCCATCCGGTGCGTCATCCTCCAGTTTATCAGAAGGGCTTAGCCTCGGAGCCGAAGAAATCTATTACGTGCGTCTAAGGAGATGAGCGAAAGGAGACATGCGTGGCATATATAGTACCCGGCAGGAAACGCCTCGCCCCGGTGGCCCTGTTGGCCCTGGCCCTGGTCCTGGCGGCCGCCCTGGCGGCGGCAGGGTGCGGGGGAGGCGGCCAGGCCACCATGAAGGACAGCCTGGTCGACTACACCGTCAGGAGCATCGTCGCCCCCACGAAGCAGCTGCCCATGCAGCTGGTGGTGCTGCAGCGGTATCCCGATCGAGGACCTGAGCGGCGGGCCGGAGGCCTTTAACGAGAAGATGTGGAAGATCGAGGACGGTACGGTCACCGAGATATCCCTGGAGGAGTTCAACACCCTGGTCGACGAGACCTCCAGCGGCGACGGCACGCCGTGGACGGCGAGCCAGCACTCCATCCGCGTCCAGGAGCTGGACGAAGGGGCGGGCACGGCCCGGGTGGAAGTGGACACCATGTACGGCCCCATGTCCATCGACGGGGTCATCTACAAGCTCGAGTACACCAACGGCGCCTGGAAGGTGGTCGGCAGGGCCTCCGCCTGGGGCTCGTAGGTACTCGAGGAAAGCCACCGGCCACGGCAGGTTATCTCCCCTGAATATGGGTATAATAACAGTTGCCGTACCAGGACCGTTATTCGCCAAGGAGGAAGGACATGGACAAGTACGAGTGCTCCGTTTGCGGCTACACCTACGACCCGGCCAAGGGAGACCCCGACGGCGGCATCGCCCCCAACACCCCCTTCGAGGACCTGCCGGACGACTGGGTCTGCCCGGTCTGCGGCGCGGCCAAGGACTTGTTCGAGAAAGCGTAGGCTGATAGACGTTTAAGGGGGAATGATCGATGCGCCCTGTCGAGCTTAAAGAAGGGGTCTGGTGGACGGGAGTCCTCAACCCGCAGCTGCGTGTCTTCGACATCATCATGCTGGCCGACCACGGCACCACCTACAACTCCTACCTGGTCAAGGGGAGCGAGAAGACCGCCGTCATCGACGCCAATAAAGGCTCCTTCTCCGGCGAGTACCTGGAGATGCTGAGGGAACTCACCCCCCTGGACAAGATAGACTACGTCGTGGTCAACCACACCGAGCCCGACCACTCCGGCTCGCTGGGCGCCCTGCTCGAGGCGGCGCCGCAGGCCAGGGTGGTGTGCGGCAAGAACTGCGTCCGCTTCGTTGCGAACATCCTCAACCGCGACGTCGACCCCATGGTGGTGGGGGACGGGGACTCCCTCGACCTGGGGGGCAAGACCCTCAAGTTCATCCAGGCCCCCTTCCTGCACTGGCCCGACACCATCTTCACCTACCTCGAGGAGGACAAGATCCTCTTCCCCTGCGACTTCCTGGGCGCCCACTTCTGCGACGACCGCATCTTCGACGACCTGATGGACGACTACAGCCACGCTTTCGAATACTATTACCTGGTGATCTTCCGCCCCTTCAAGCAGTACGTGCTGGAGGCCATCGACAAGATCTCCGGCCTCCAGATAGAGATGATCGGCCCCAGCCACGGCCCGGTGCTCCGCTCCGATCCCTGGAAGCTGGTGGAGCTGTACAAGCAGTGGAGCTCCACGCCCGCCCCCGGCGCCGAGGCGAACCTGCTGGTCCTCTACGCCAGCGCCTACGGCAACACCGCCATGCTGGCGGAGAAGATAGCCGAGGGCATCCGTGCGGCGGGGGTCAAGGTCAGGGTCGCGGACATCGCCGGCACCGAGCTGGGGATGATGATCGACCTCATCGAGGCGGCGGACGGCATGGCGGTGGGTTCCACCACCATCAACGGCGACGCGGTGGAGCCGGTGTGGAACCTCCTTTCCCACCTGGCCACCCTGAAGCTGCGCGGCAAGCTGGGGGCGGCCTTCGGCTCCTACGGCTGGAGCGGGGAGGCGCCCAAGCTCATCCAGGACCGCCTGTCCGGCCTCAAGTTCAAGACCCCCCTGGAGCCCTACCGGGTCAACCTGGTGCCGACGGAGGAGGACCTGGCCGGCGCGGTGGCCTTCGGGAAGGACCTGGCGGCTTCGCTCTGACCCCCCGCCGGTTACCTTTTCTGGCAATCTCGGGACATGGTTGGTATATTGGGTGCGAGAACAACTGTGTGTGCCCTTGTAGCTCAGACGGATAGAGCGGCGGCCTCCGGAGCCGTAGGCGGGGGTTCGAGTCCCTCCAAGGGCGCCATTTTTTCAAGGGAAGGTATACCGCCGAGTGAACGAGGACGAGCTTCCCCGGTGTTACAACTGTAACAAGGACATCTCCGAGGGCTTCGAGCGCTGCCCCCACTGCGGGGTACCCGTCCGCTACACCAACATCGACGACATCAAGAAGGCCACGTCCCTGCATACCGAGGGCAACATCATGGCCGCGCGGGGTGATTACGCGAAGGCCATCGCCCTCTTCCAGGAGGCGGTGGGGCTCTTCCCCGACTACGCGGTGGCCTACTACAACCTGGGGCTGGCCCACATCGGGGCCAAGGAGTACGGCCCGGCCATCGAGGCCATGACCCAGGCCATCCACCTCAAGTCCGACTTCGCCGCCGCCTACACCAGCCGCGGCGATTCCCACGTGGCCCTGGGGGACCTGGACGAGGCCGTCAAGGACTACAGCAAGGCCATCGAGCTGTACCCGGATTACGCGCAGGCCTACCGCAAGCGGGCGGAGGCCTATCTTATGAAGGACGAGAAGGAGATGGCCCGGGAGGACCTGGAGAACTTCCTGAGCTACAAGCCCCACGACACCATCGCCCGGCGCAAGCTGGAGGCCTTGAAGGGCGGCAGGTAGAGGTCGCCCCTACGAGATGGCGTCGATGTTCTCCGCCAGGATGATCACCCAGTCGCGCTCCCCCCGCTCGTTCCCGGCAAAGGGGCAGCTGGCTCGCTCCACCACCACGTAACCGGCGTCGTTCCACCCCTTCATGAAACCGCGGTAGAAATGGCCGCCCCGCGTCCAGACCATCACCTCTTTGCCCTGCAGCTGCAGGCAGATCGTGCTCCACGACGCTTGATCCATATCGCCTCGAACCCCCTTTGCCGCGACGGGCTTATGCGAAACCTCTCGAACAGCCTAATCTTTCCCCGCCTGGCTCGCCAGGCGCGCGTAGTTCATCTGCAGGTTGGCCAGGGTGCTCCGGTAAGGCGTCGATCTCCTCCTCCGGTACCTTCTCTTCCATCGCGCCGAGCATGCCCATTGAGCTGCGTCGATGGCCAGGCGCGCCTGCTCGAAGTCCCTGTACTTGAGATTGACGTCCTCGGGCAGGCCCATCTTCCTGTAGGCCAGGCTGGTCAGTTCCATCATAGGCGCTCCCCAGGATGTCCTTGACGGTGATCTTCTCCATCTGCTCCTCGATGAGCCTGCGCAGCTCCTCCTCGCTGAGCTCCCTCTCCTCCGGCGGGGCTTCCGCGGCGGCCGGCTCCTCCTCGGCCACGGGCGGTTTCTCCTCGGCCTTCTCCGGCTCGGGCGCCGGCGGCTCCGGCGTCTTCTTCTCCGCGGCGGGCTTCTTCGCGGCCGTCTCTTCCTTCTTGGCCGGCTTCCTGGCCGCCGGCTTCTTCGCTTTCTTTTCCTCTTCGCCCATGTCCACATCCTCCCTTATGAATCGCTTACCGTCTATTATACGACACGGAGTAGCCCGGGGCGTAAGCCCCGGGGTTCACACCCCGGGTTACTTAACGCCGGGCTCGTTCCGGAGTATGATGAAGGTGAGGATTTGAAAACCGCACGAGATGTAGGGGTGCTTCTAAAGAGAGGCTGAGATCACACCCTCGAACCTGATCCGGGTAATACCGGCGTAGGGAACATAAAGGGTAGGTAATCGGGTGCCGCATCCCTTTCGGGAATGCGGCACATTGTTTTCAGGAGGAAGAAGTGAGGGATTACCGGCTGTACGTCATCACCTGCCGGGACGGGGCCTCGGGCCGGGACCACCTGGACGTGGCGGCGGCCGCCCTGGCGGGGGGCGCGCAGGCCATCCAGCTGCGGGACAAGGAAATGCCGGCGCGCGAGCTGCTCGAGCTGGCCCTGCGCATCAAGGAGATGATCGCGGAGCGCGCCCCGGGCACCCTGCTCGTCGTCAACGACCGGGTGGACGTGGCGCGGGCCGCGGGGGCGGACGGCGTCCACCTGGGGCAGGAGGACCTGCCTTACCGGGCGGCCCGGGAGATGCTGGGCCCGGAGGCGGTCATCGGGGTCAGCGCCACCTGCCTCGGAGGAGGCGCGGGAGGCGGAGGCGGCGGGGGCCGACTACCTGGGGGTGGGGCCGGTGTTCCCCACGCCCTCCAAGCCGGACGCCGCCCCGGCCATGGGGCTGGAAGGGCTGGCGGCGATACGCGCCGCGGTGCGCTCTCCCATCGTGGCCATCGGGGGCATCGGCGAGGACGACGCGGAGGCGGTGATACGGGCGGGGGCGGACGGTATCGCGGTCATCTCCGCCGTCACCGGGGCCCCCGACATGGCCGAGGCGGTCCGGCGCCTGGCCCGCCTGACCGCCTCGACGGGATAAGAGGAAGAGAAAAGGAGTACCACGATGCTGGAGAAGACGGTAGTGCAGGAGATCGCCTCGGGCGACATCCCCGCTTACATAAAGGAGATAGCCTCTCAGGAGCGGATCGAGCTGGACCGGCTGCTGGGAAGCATCCTGGCCGGCCGCGCGGTGGTCCCCTCCAACCGCTGGGTGCGCAAGGCGCGCCCCTGCGCGGTGGGCGAGGGGCTGTCGGTCAAGGTCAACGCCAACCTGGGGACCTCCAGCGACTACCAGGAGCCGCGGGAGGAGCTGGACAAGCTCAAGGCGGCGGTGGAAGCCGGGGCGGACGCGGTGATGGACCTCTCCACCGGCGGCAACCTCGACGCGGTACGCGAGCTGATCGTGCGCAACTCGCCGGTGAGCGTGGGCAGCGTCCCCATCTACCAGGCCGCCGCCAGAGCGCGGGAGCAGCGGGGCAGCATCGTGGAGATGACCGCCGACGACATGTTCCAGGCGGTGGAGGCCCACTGCTCGTCGGGCATGGACTTCATCACCGTCCACTGCGGGGTCACCACGCGCGTGCTGGAGGTGCTCGAGCGCAACCCCCGCGTGGCGGACATCGTCAGCCGCGGCGGCTCCTTCCACGCGGGATGGATCCTCCACCACGGCCGGGAGAACCCCCTCTACGAGCAGTTCGACCGCCTGCTGGAGATGTGCGCGAAGTACGACGTGACCCTCTCCCTGGGCGACGGGATGCGCCCCGGCGCCATCGCCGACGCCACCGACGCCGCCCAGGTATCCGAGCTGCAGGTGCTGGGCGAGCTGGTGCTGCGCTCCCGCGCGGCCGGGGTGCAGTGCATGGTGGAAGGGCCCGGGCACATCCCCCTGCACCAGGTGGAGACGAACATCCGGCTGGCCAAGGCGCTGGCCCACGGCGCGCCCTTCTACGTGCTGGGGCCGCTGGTCACCGACGTGGCCGCCGGCTACGACCACATCACCGCGGCCATCGGCGGGGCCCTGGCGGGCATGTCCGGCGCCGACTTCCTCTGCTACGTGACCCCCCGCGAGCACCTGGGCCTGCCCCTGGTGGACGACGTGCGCGAGGGGACGGTGGTGACGCGCATCGCCGCCCACGCCGCCGACCTCGCCCGCGGGCGGCCCGGCGCCGCCGACTGGGACCTGGAGATGAGCCGGGCGCGCAAGGCCCTGGACTGGGAGCCGCCAGCTGGAGCTGGCCCTGGACCCGGAGAAGGCGCGTTCCATGTACGAGGAGCGCAAGGTGGAAGGGGAGCGCGCCTGCACCATGTGCGGCGACTTCTGCGCCATGGAGTTCATCTCCCGCTACCTGGGTAAGGAGACCGGCCCCTGCTGACCCGCGAGAACGAGGGGCCCGGCCACATGCCCGGGGGGAACGAGCCGCCCGGGCAGCCCGGCGTCTTCAGCGCCCTGTCCGTCGCGCCCCTTCCGGATGTACTGGTCCGGCGCCTTCGTCTCCAGCGTCGGCACCTGGCTGCAGTCCACCGCCGTCCTCTGGTTCGTCCGGAACAGCTCCTCGGACACCGTGGTCGGCCTGGTCAACATGGCCGCCTGGGTCCCCTGCCTCTTCTTCAGCCTTTTCGCCGGGGCCATGTCCGACCGCATGGACCGCCGGCGCGTCATCCTGGTCTGCCAGGCGGTGATGATGGCCTGCTCCGTCCTGATGGGGGCGTGCATCCACACCTCCGTCCACGACGCGGCCCTGGTCACCCTGCTGGCGGTGTCCGGTATAGCCTACGCCATCTTCATACCGGCCTGGGTCTCCGCCATCCCCTTCCTGGTCCGCCCGGGAGACCCTCCTGAGCGCCAACACCCTCAACAACGTCCAGTTCAACCTGGCCCGGTTCATCGGGCCGGTGGCGGGCGGGGCCCTGCTGGCGGCCACCACCGACTACCTCCCCTTCTACCTCAACGCCCTGACCTTCGGCGTGTTCATGGCCTTCATCCTCGCCGCGCGGGACTGCCTGCCGCCGCCCGGCCCAGCCGGGTCGGCACGTTCAGCGGCATGTTCTCAGCGTTCGCCGAGGGCTTCCGCTACGTGCGGGAGAACGGCTGGATGGGCCGGGTGCTTGCGGCCAACTGCGGCCTCGTCGTTCTTCGGCGTCTCGCGTTCATCGTCCTGCTCCCCTCGGTCTGCCGGGAACTCCTCGGGGCCGGCGAGAGCCACTACGGCTTCCTGGTGGGCATGACCGGCCTGGGGGCGGTGGCGGGGATGGCCGCGGTGGCGGCGCTGAAGGGGAAGATGGGGCTGAAGGCCATGATGAGCGCGGGCGCCTTCTCCACGGCGGCCTTCCTCATCGCCTTCTCCTTCTCTCACCAGTACTGGCTGTCCTGCGTCCTCGCCGCCGGGGTGGGGGGGAGCTTCCTGGTCTTCCTCTCCGCGGTGGGAGCGGCGCTGCAGGGGAACTGCACCCGGGAGATGGAGGGGAGGATCGCGAGCATGATGGTGGTGGCCTACGTGGGCGTCTTCCCCCTCGGCGGCCTGCTGCTCGGGTACCTCTCGGACGCCCTGTCCCTAGGACCTCCCTGCTCCTCGGGGGGCTCGCCTGCGTGGCGGTGGCGCTGTTCACGGTCTTCTTCGTGTCGGTCCCGGAGCAATAGTCCTATATAATTGAAGTAGAGGGGATGTCTCGGACGAGAAAGGCCCGCCGTGGAACTGGCTGAACTCGGCGAATTCGGGTTGATCGGCGTCTTCCGGCGCATGCTGGAGGACGGCGGCGAAGGCGTGCGGGTGGGCCTGGGCGACGACGCCGCCGTGCTGGACCCGGGGGCGCCGACCTGCTGGCCTTCACCTCGGACATGCTGGTGGAGGGCATCCATTTCGACCTCTCCTTCACCGACGCCCTCTCCCTGGGCTACAAGTCGCTGGCCGTCAACCTGAGCGACCTGGCCGCCATGGGCGGGCGCTCCCCGTCCTGGGCGGTGGTGTCGGTGGCCATCCCCGCCGGCCTGGCCATCGCGACCATCGAGGAGTTCTACAGCGGCCTGAAGGAAGCGGCCGTGAAGCACGGCTGCTCCCTGGTGGGCGGGGACACCGTCCGCTCCCCCGACCGCCTGGTGGTCAACGTGGCCCTGCTGGGCACGGTGGGCCGGGACGACCTGCTGCTGCGCAGCGGCGCCCGCCCGGGCGACGCGCTGATGCTCACGGGCGAGGTGGGCGCCTCCGCCCTGGGCCTGGCGGCGCTGATGAAGGACCGCGGCGACAAGCAGAAATATTCACACTATGTAGAAAAGCACCTGAGGCCGGAGCCCCGCCTGGACATCTCGGCCTCCCTGCGCTCGCGCGGGGCCACCGCCGCCATCGACCTGAGCGACGGCCTGCTGCAGGACCTCGAGCACATCTGCGAGGAGAGCGGCACCGGCGCCGTGCTGGAGATGGAGAAGATACCCTTCCCGCCGCATTCCCGGGAAGCCGCCGCCGCGCTCAAGGTGGACCTGGTCGACCTGGCCCTGGGCGGGGGGGAGGACTACGAACTGCTCCTGGCGGTGGAGCCGGATAAGGCGGCGGCCCTGCAGGAGGCGGGGACGGCCCTGCTCGTCGGCGAGGTGGAGGAGGGCTCGGAGATACGGGTCATCGACGCCGCGGGGGGCGAGATGGACATCTCCTCCGGCGGCTGGGACCACTTCCGGGGAGGAGAGGTGTGATCGTCCCCGTCGCCCTGACCGTGGCCGGCTCCGACTCCGGCGGAGGGGCGGGCATCCAGGCCGACCTGAAGGCCTTCTTCGCCTGCGGCGTCCACGGCACCTGCGCCATCACCTCGGTCACCGTCCAGAACACCGTGGAAGTGCGGGACCGCTACGACCTCCCGCCCGAGGTGGTGCGCGCGCAGATGCGCGCCGTCCTCGACGACCTGCCCCCCGCCGCGGCCAAGACGGGCATGCTGGCCGCGGCGCCCATCATCCGCGCGGTGGCGGAGACCCTGCGCGAGTACGCGGTGGGCAACCTGGTGGTGGACCCGGTGATGGTCTCCACCAGCGGCCACGCCCTGCTGGACGAGGAAGCGGTGGACGTGCTGACCGGCGAGCTGTTCCCGCTGGCGGCGCTGGTCACCCCCAACCTGGCCGAAGCCGAGAGGCTCAGCGGCCTCGAGCTGCGCGGCCTCGACGACCTGCCCCGGGCGGCCGAGCGCATCCTGGCCATGGGCCCGGGCGCGGTGGTGATCAAGGGAGGGCACCTCGAGGCGGACGGGGGCCAGGCCGTCGACCTCCTCTTCACCCGGGAGGGCGGCATCGACAGGTTCAGCGCGCCGCGCCGCCCGGGCGTGCGCGCCCACGGCTCGGGCTGCACCTTTTCCGCGGCCATCGCCGCCCACCTGGCCAAAGGGGAGACCCTCCCCAACGCCGTGCGCAAGGCCAAGCGCCTGGTGACCGCGGCCATCGACAGGGCCCTGGAGATGGGCGGCGGTGCCCACCCCGTCCACCCCCCGCTCGACGGCGCGTGAGGCGCGGGACGGTCGGGCCGGATCCCTTCCTCGCTTACGTGCGTTGCGGATGAGGGCGCCGCCACCTCTTCCGCCACCGGCAGCACCACCGCCGCCACCCGGTAGGCCGGGTTGAGGGAGGACCACATCTCGTCGAGCAGTTCCGAAGCGCTGCCCGCGCTCAAGGTCACCTCGGGGAAGAGCAGGCCTCCCTCGATGGTCTGCCCGTCGGAGAGGTAGGTGGTCTGGAGCACCGCCTCCCCGGGCTCCAGGTCGCGCACGGTCATGGAGACGATGTTGCTGTTGGCCCGGGCCGCCCCGCTGCGCCGGGCGATGCCGAGGACGGCCAGCCGCCCCGCCGGGCGCTGCATGACCGCGGTGATGCGGTCGGTGAAGATGGGGCCGTCCGGCTCGTGCTCCAGGCCGTCCAGGGCCACCTGCGGCTGCTCCCCGCCGGCCAGCCGCTCGGCCACCGTCGAGACCTGCGCCCCGTTGCCGAAGACCAGCCAGTCCGGGCGACGCCGTGGCCGCGATGTAGTGGCGCAGCGGGTCGAAGTCGACGTCGCCTTTGGCCACCACCGCCAGTTCCCCCGTATCGGTGCAGCGTATCTCGCGCTCGCGGGAGGCTTCGCTGCGTCCCGTGACGAAGTAACCGCCCGTCAAGGTGCCGTCGCCGGTGCGCGCGACGAGGATGCCCCGTCCCGGGTAGGGATTCGCTTCCAGTGCTTCACTGAGAACCATGTACGCCTCCTTTTTAACGCAGGGTTTCCTGATATGATAAATAACGGCGGTGACAAGGATGAAAGGAGCTGCGCCATGAGGATAGGGATGGTGAGCGACACCCACGGCGACGTGGAGGCCTGGGGGAAGGCCATGGGCCTCTTTGCGGGCTGCGACTACATCCTGCACGCGGGCGACCACTTCTACAACGGGGCCTTCAACCCCGTCCTGCCTTCCTACTATCCCAAGCAGCTGGTGGAGCTGATGAACGAGAGCGAGATACCCATCCTGCACGCCCGGGGCAACTGCGACTCCGAGGTGGACGCCTTCGCCCTGCGCGACCCCATCGTCCCCTTCGTCCTGACCGGCCTGGGCGACTGGCGCTTCCTGGTCATCCACGGGCACCAGCACGACGAGGCGGGCCTGGCCGACCTGGGCGCGCGCTACGGCGCCGACGTGGTGCTGCGCGGCCACACCCACCACCTGGGCATCCAGCGCTTCGGCTCCCTGCTGCTGGTCAACCCCGGCAGCATCTCCATCCCCATGGGCGGCAACCCCGCCTCGGCCGGCGTCTTCGAGGACGGCACGGTGCGCATCCTGGAGCTGGGCACCGGCGAAGGAACTCGCCTCCGAAGCCCTTTAACTCTCCCGGCAAATTTTATATAATGTAATACTGATAAAAGACCCGCGAGTGCTTCGCGGAATTCGAGAGGAAGCTGGCCGCTGTACTGAACGTTTCTCCTCCATCCACCAGTCCATGTTGCTGCGGTAGCCCACATCGAGCATGGAGGCGATGCGCCAGTGGTCGTGGGCTATCCTGTCCAGGGGGGCGTATTGACTCTCCAACAGGGGCAGCCGGTAACCATCCGAGAAGACGAAGCAGAGGCACCGGCGGGACCAGAAGACGTGATAGTCGTAGTAGAGCTCCTCAAGCATCCCAATGGTATATATCCTGGGCTGCCGCAGGAAAAGAAAGGGAAAGACACTCTTGGTGAGGATCTCCCGGGTCTGCATGTTGATGACCACCATGTTCTTCCGACGGCACCTGATCACCGCGTGGATGATGATGGCGACGATGACGGCCGCAATGAAGTACAGGATGCTCTTGTCGTAGGGGTCCTCGTAGTATACCTTGCGCGCGCCGAGGACAAGCAGGAAGATGGTCACCAAGGGAAAGCCCAGGCCGAACACGTAGGACTTGAACGGGCTGACCCGCACGACCATGCGCCCATCCCCGGTTTCGATGACCTGGATCATCCGGCGGGCCCCTGACCTGTCACATGCATCGTGACAATATCACGCTCACACCGTCAAGCAATTCGACTATCTCCACGGGCGGCCTTCCCTGATCCGTGAACACGGGGAAGACTCAGGCAATATCTACGGCGAACCAGCTCACCGCTTCGTCGAACGAAGGCCTGGGGGTCGGGGGCGGCCATTCGGTGGCGCACCCGATGCTGCAGCCGTCGAAGGCGAACTCGCCGGGTGCCACCCCGACCAGCCCGCAGAAATCCTCGTTGCAGGCGAGATTTGAAATAAGCGAAATGAGGCGGAAGCCGAGACCCAGGGCCGTCGCCTTGAGCCACATGTTCTCAAGCACGTGCGCAAGGGACTGCTTCTCCGCGGGAGGGAAGCCCGCTTTCTCCCCGATCACTATGAAGTAAGGCGCGTCATCGATCGGAAGCCTTCCCGAAGCGACCAACATCTCCGCTCGTTTCACGAACGGCCCCGCTTTCTCCGCTATCGCGGGGTTTGCCTCACATTGCTGCTTGAAGCCGGCTACCACGGTCTTCATCTGCTCGACGGCCAGTTCCGCGACCTTCGCGAAGCCCTCTCCGCCGCGCTCGAAGACGAAGAAGCGGCGGAACAGCTTCACTCCTTCCACCGCGGCGGCTGCATATGGGGCCAGCAGGCCCGCCTCTGATTATCTGCTCGATCTGCTCGCGCGGAGGCACCTCATCCGTGAACGACCTGACTGACCGGCGCATCCGCAGCACCTTGTCGAGCCGCTCGTTCGTTTCCCGGTCGATTCCTTCTATCGTCATGGCAGCCCCTTTCACTCAGCCGCCCCGGAGGCGGTGCGCCATCCCGAACCGGGGTACGAGGTCACGCGCCTGCCGGCCAGCGTTCCTTCGGCGATCACCAGGGTGGAGACGTCGTAGGAAGTCACGTAGTCGTTCAGGTCCGCGGTAAAGGTCCCGTGGGCGGGAACGGTTATATCCTGCAGGGCGGGCGGGAGCATTCTGCCCATGCCGGTGTAGAGGACGAAGTCGGCGGCGACCGCGGTGTCTCCCGGGTTGAAGAGAGTGACAGAGGTCCGCATCCCACCGTCGGTGGATCCCTCGGTGAAGAAGAGGTCGGGTCGGAGCCCGGGTACGGCAAGGGAGGAGATGCCCCAGGAAAGGTCGGGCGCGTACTCGGCCCACTCGCAGACCACCTCCGCCCCGCTCGAGGTTATCGCGGCCGACACGCAGGCGCCGGGTACGTAGCCACTCACATCGAGGGTGACGCGGGAACGGGAGGGGAACGGTCACCTGGGGTCCCTGGATGACACTCTGGCCCGCGTAGTATTCGACGTCTATCGCCGCCGCCGCGGCATTGGGGTTGGCGACCAGTATCCAGGCACCGTTTCCGGTGTCCATGCCGGGCACGTACCACTGGGCGGAGGCGAAGGGGGTGCCGGCGGAGGAGGTGCCCCAGGCCCAGCCATCTCCCTGCTCCCCTCCGTAGGTGGAGCGCTCGCAGACCACGCCGCCCGACGCCGTGACTTCCGTGGCCACGTCGTAAGCGTTCACCCAGTCGTTCACCCGGCAGGACGAGCGGGTATGCGGGGCCAGGGTGCCGGTGGGGCCCGCGACCTCGCCCGCGCCGGTGAGGAACCTGACGTTCACGTCCACCGGGTCGGGATTGGGGTTCTCGATCAGTGTCCAGGATTCCATGCCGCCGTCGGTCGCGCCCTCCGCCATGCACCATTGAGCGGCTGTCCCGGGGAAGCCGGTGGAGGAGGTGCCCCAGGCCCGGCCGTTCCCGTAGGTGGCGCGTTCGCAGTTGACCCGGCTTCCGTGGGCGACGACCCTGGTGGAAAGGTCGTAGGTGGTGATGAACGAGGTGGCGTCGCAGGAGATGCGGCTCTCGGCCGGGACGGTGAGGCCCGCCAGGGCCGGCGGGGCCACCTCGCCCGAGCCCGTGTCGAAGACCAGGTCGACGGTTACGGGGTCCGGGTCGGGGTTCTCCACCAGTATCCAGGTCTCCATGCCGCCGTCGGTGGAGCCCTCCGGCAGGTACCAGGTGAAGGTGTTCTCATCGAGCTTCACCACCGAGATGCCCGTAAGCTCGATATCGACCTCGATCTGGCTGGCCCAGGTGCCGCCGCCGTCCGAGGTGTGCTCGATGATCCCGTGATGACCGGTGCCGTCGTGGATCCCCCCGCACAACCAGGCGGTGTCGCTGTCCTCGGCGTCGATGGTCATCAGGTAGAAGGAGCCCGGCGCGGCCGTCTGCTGCGGGAACCCGTCCGCCCCGTTGTCGTCGGTACGGAATATCCCGCTGTAGTCGCACGCCGTCCAGACGATGCTGTCGCCCACCGCGGCCACGCCGTTGGTGTCTCCCGCGGTACCGAGCATAAAGCTTTCCCAGGTGGCACCGTTGTCCGGTGTGTGCAGCACCGACATCTCCGGCGCATGCCCCCCGGTGGAAGAGTTCACGAACCAGGCGCTGTCCTGGTCAACGGCTTTGACGTCCTGGATCTGGGAGATGGGAAGCACCCCCAGGCTGCCCTTCCTCTCCCAGGAGAGGCCGCCGTCCGTGGTCCGGCAGATGGTGCCGTAGCCGCCGTCGGGCCCGCCGGTGACCCACACGTTGTCGGCGTCGATGGCGAAGACCCCTTGGAGGTCGACCAGCGGGATGGCGTCCGTGCGCCTGGAGGCCCAGGTGCTGCCGCCGTCCCCGGTGTAAGACGACGGTCCCGCTGCTGCCCACCGCCCAGGCGGTTTCGGCGTCCACGGCGCTGATCTTCAAGAGGCCCGCGTCGGGCACGGTGGCGGCCGACCCCTGCCTGACCCAGGTAGTGCCGCCGTCGGAGGTGCGCAGGATGGTCCCGTAACCGTCGATGCTGCCGCCTACCACCCAGCAGTTGTCGGCGTTCAGCGCGGCGGCGGCAGTGAGGTCCACGTCCGGGATGCTTCCCGCCGACCCCTGTCTCGTCCAGTTCTGGCCGTCCGAGGTGTGCAGGAGCATCCCGTACCCGTCCAGCGTATTCCCCGCGCACCAGCCGGCGTATGTGGGTGCGGATACGGCGGTAGCAACGGGAACAGCAGGAGCAGCGTTTGCCGCAGTAGAGCCGGGGATGGCCGCCAGGCACGAAAATGCCATCACCATGCCGAAAAGCACGATCGCCGTCTTCTTCATCTCGCTGCCCCCGTCGCCAGCCTTTCCTTTATCCAGGTTGATGTGCACATCCTGCAACCTATTCTAGCAACTTCCAGGGTCGTCCACGATGGGCGCTTAGCCCGTGTGCTATCATTGTCCCCATGAAATACGAACAGATAGAGGGCAAGAACTCGGTACTGGAGGCCTTGAGGGGCAATCGCTCCGCGTACGAGTTGCTCATCTCCAAGTCCCTGAAGGAGGACCGCGCCCTGGCGGAGATCGTCAAGCTGGCCAGGCGCTGCAAGGTGCCCGTGGTCAACATGCCCCGCGAGGAACTGGACCGCCTGGCCAAGACCGAGAACAACCAGGGGGTCATCCTCCGCCTGGAACCCTTCCGCTACATCGGTTTCCACAAGCTGCAGGACCAGATGGTCCTGGAGGACGAGCCGCCCCTGCTCCTGCTGCTGGACGGGGTGACCGACCCCCAGAACCTGGGGGGCATCATCCGCTCCGCCGAGGCGGCCGGGGTCTACGCCATCATCCTCCCCCGCCACCGCGCCGCGCCCGTCACCCCCACCGTGGCCCACGTGGCCAGCGGCGCGGTGGAGCACGTGAGGATATGCACCGTGCCCAACCTCACCGCGGTCATCGGCGAGCTCAAGCAGTCCGGCTTCTGGGTGGTGGGAACGGACGGATATGCCACCCAGACCTGCTACGAAGCCGACCTCTCCGGGAGGATGGCCCTGGTGATGGGGGCGGAGCACCGCGGCATCTCCCGCCTGGTCAAGGAGCACTGCGACCTGCTGGTGCGCATCCCCATGCGCGGCAGGATCTCCTCCCTCAACGTCGGGGCGGCCACCGCCGTCATGCTCTTCGAGGCCATCCGGCAGAGGAGCGCGGTTTGAGGGTCCTGCTGGTGGACGGCTACAACATCATCCACGCCTGGCCTCACCTGGCCGCCATACTCGAGAGGAAACTGGAGGACGCGCGCGACGCCCTGGTCGCGCGCCCTGGCGCCCCTGGCGGACCTGGGGGCCTTCCAGGTGGTGGTGGTCTTCGACGCGGCCGCGGCCGGCCGCCCGTCCCTGCAGGTGGAGGAGGACCGCGGCCTCAAGGTCATGTACACAGGCAAGGGTCAGACCGCCGACGCCCTCATCGAGGAACTGGTCCGCCGCCTGGCGGGGAAGTTCGAGGTCAGCGTGGCCACCGGCGACCGCGCCGAGCGCGACGTGGCCTGGTTTCACGGGGCCGCGGTGTGGAGCGCGGAGGCGCTGGCGCGGGAAGTCGAGGCCGCGCGCGGTCCGAGATCGAGGAGGAATCGGGGCACCTGCGGGACCGGCAACGCCCGCCGCGCCTGGAGGAGCGCGTGCCCGAGGAGGTACGCCTGCTCCTGGACGAGCTGCGCTTCGAATGACTCCCGGCTGGGTTGCTAAAGGGCATCAATCACCTTACCGAAATATTATGTTACCATGGACAGGTATGCATATAGATACGGTCCGGGACCGAGGTAGCGAAAGGAGCTCATAGGCAGCAATGGCTACAGCAATACGCAGAATGCAGAGGAATTTCTACAAGACCCTGGGCCCCCCCACCTTCCCCATGTTCATGGTGGCCGGCGGGTGGATCCTCAAGAACATCGGCCCGCACTTCCCCTTCATCAAGTTCGCCCGCTCCGACAGGTACACCTACCACCTGCCGCCGGTGAAATCCCAGGCTTACCAGAACTTCTACAAAAACATCATCAACCGCGGGCTGGGGCGCGACTGGGCGCCCCACGCCATCACCATGGCCATCACCTCGCAGTGCAACGCCCGCTGCGTCCACTGCTCGGCCTACCGCCGCAACCCCACCGACACCCTCACCACCGAGCAGTGGTGCTCGGTGGTGGACCAGTGCGCCGCCATGGGCATGACCGACCTCATCATCACCGGGGGCGAGCCGCTGCTCCACCCCGACCTGGGGGTCATCGTCAAGCGCATCGTGGACAACGGCTGCGTGGCCGACCTGTTCACCAACGGGTCCCTGCTCACCGAGGAGAACCTCAGGATGCTCCGCAACGCGGGCTGCGACACCATGTTCGTCAGCCTGGACAGCCCCTACGCGGAGGAGCACGACGTCCTGCGCGGCGTGACCGGCCTCTACGATACGGTGACCGAGGGCATCCGGCGGGCGGTGGATATGGACATGTGCGTGGGGCTCTCCACCTACATGGGCCGGGACCAGTTGCGCAAGGACTACCACCACAAGTACCTCGACCTCGCCGACGAGCTGGGCATCCACGAGCTGACCATCTTCGACCTGGTCCCCACGGGCAAGCTGATCAAGAACGACGACCTCATCCTCACCGATGACGAGCGCGACGAGATCTGCAAGATTCACGAGGGGCAGTGGAAGAACGGCAAGGGCCCGCGGGTCTGCTACATGGCCCACGTCAACAACACCAGCATCATGGGGTGCTTCGGCGTCAAGTGGCAGATCCACATGACCCACAACGGCTACGTGACCCCCTGCGACTTCAACCCGCTGCACTTCGGGAACGTCAAGGACGAGCCCCTGGCCGACATCTGGAACCGCATGAAGCTGCACCCCGAGTACGACCGCAAGACCATGACCTGCCGCATGCAGGACCCGGAGTTCCGGCGCAAGTACATCCACAACATCCCCGAGGGCGTGGAACTGCCCTATCCCATCGAGCTGATCGACCCGGTCTGGCGCGAGCTGGCCGAGAAGGGGAAGGACAGAGCAGGCCACCGCCTGATAGCGCGCGTATTGAAAAAGGGCGAGACGTCCGTCTCGCCCTTTTGTTTGGAGCCGGTGAGAGGAATCGAACCTCCAACCTATCGCTTACAAGGCGATTGCTCTACCGTTGAGCTACACCGGCAAAACCTACTTTGACCTGATAATATCTATTATCCTGGCGCTTTGCTCGCTTGGATTTGATACTATGGTGCTTAGATATTAACATATCAGTCTCTCCCCGACGTTATGACGGGCGTCGGGTCCGCGACTCTAGTACGTGTGCCCGTTGGGCAGACAGCCCTGGCGGAGTTGTTTTCGAGAGGGTGTAGTGCCCTCCCGCCGGGCGACAGGCCCTCCCTCAGATAATTGGGGACCAATGCCTTGAAGGTAGCGGGTAGGAACCTCCGGTCGCCGCGCTGTAGGTCATGACGCCCGAGTCGATGGTGCGTAGGTTGTCCTGCAGCCGCCTACCTCGGCGCTTACCGGGCGCTGAAGAAGACCAGCACGGCGTCGCCACCACAAACCTATCCGAGATCCCTGCCACCACAGGCAGCACCCGTGGCCATACCCGCTCGTACGGGATGCTGCTCACCGAGGCGGTAGTGCCGGCCGTAGGCCGGCGCAGGCGGATGAGCTCGCGGCTGATGCAGTTGAGCAGGATGAGGTTCTAGGGGATCGCGCTCCTGCTCGGCCGCGCCGCCCTCCGTGGGCACCGGCCGCTGGAGCAGTTGAGCACAGGGAGCACGCCGGAATTGCTGAACGCTGCCCCGGCCTCGTGGATTCTTTACCGCAGCGTGAGCGAGTGCGGCACAATAATCCCCCTCCTGGATAGTGGCCCTAGGCGAAATGCGACCCCCCTTGGTTAAGACGGCAAACAGCACCCCCCATGGCCTACACCGGCGCGCTTCGGGCAGTATGCATTCGATCTCCTCGGTCCGCACTTGGAGGAAAGGCGCGCTCCGGCAGCTGTTGAGGCATGCAGTTGGGACAAGCGCACGCCAGGTACCGCGCGAAGCGCGAGGCGGCGTAGCCCGGAGCTTGAGCTTGGCGGGTCTGAGGGTACGCACCAGGCGGGCGGCATCGCATGTCCTTGTGGGGGCTGGTCATGGTTGCGAGAGGGCCAGGCGGAGTAAAGGCAGGCGTCGCTCGGGCAGCAGCCCGCTTCCACCGGTGCACCACCGCCCTCCGCCACGCCTGCGCTGAGACGGGGCAGCAGGTCAAGTACAGTCCCAAGTTGAAGACCATGGGCCAGCAGATCAGAGTGTCTCGTATAAACCGGCACTCGCATCCGTCCTGAAGTAGGCCACGTCAAGAGCGGCTTCGCGTATGAATGTCGAAGGTGGCCGCCTTCCGCCCACCAGCACCCGCTCGGGGTACTCCTCCGTCCCTTTTCTATGATTAGTGGGAGGAGCAGCAGGAAGAGAACGACTGAAATGGCGAGATAGGCAGTTCCCGCAGGACCTGGTGGGTCTCGGGGCGCCCGGTCCCGTAGAGAAATCGTGCTCCTGCCACTCGTAGGGGACCAGTTGCTGGACACCCGGAATCCCCGCGGGATTGCGACACGGGTTGTCACGCAGACGGTCGTCCTCCACCAGGTGGTTGACCAGGTCCAGGAGGAAGCCGTCCACCCCCCGGTCCAGCCAGAAGCGGGCCGTCTCGAACATGGCTTCCCTCACCTCGTGGTTGCGCCAGTCGAGGTCGGGCTGGCAGCGTAAGAAGGCGTGGTAATGATACTGGCCGGTGCGGGGGTCAAGCTCCCAGGCGCTGCCGAAGACCCGGTTCATCCAACGGTTGGGAGGTCCGCCTGACGGCCTCCCGACGCCGCCTGATATTACGCAGATCGCGCGCAGGGGTTTGCATATCCCGCGAACCCCCTTAACGGCTTTGACTCGAGAACGAAGCCCTTATTTAAGAGGGCATTGCTACCACCCTCGGAGGTTCCGTTGAAAAGGATGATAAAGAGAATAGGTGGTCTGGGGTAAATTCTTCTATTGATATTGACTTAGGGCCTTCCCCTGTTTCTGCAATGTATGTCGTCGCGGAACAGTCGATCGATCGCAATATGTCGGGCTTGACTGAATTGGGCGAATAGTCGTTGATATCATCCATGTCGGAAACTACCGCATTAATAAGCCAGCATGCAGTTAGTGCGATGGCAATAACCGATAATCAATGCTATGAGACAACCCGCACCGCTGCTCCTGTTCACGATTTTGTTGTGAACAACTACGGTCTGTTGTGGGGGACGGAGGTGCATATTGTGGAGGTCCATATTGATAGGGCTCGGGAGGTCCATATTGATAGGGCTGGGGAGGAGCTGCATGAGGTTGGGCAGGAGGATAGCTTTAGGGCGCTCGATCGGATACTCAACAGCCTCCGCAGCTGTTGATGACACAGGTGTACCACAATGGCCGCAGAAAGTATGACCAGGGTCGACCTCCCGCAATTCGGGCATAAATCCGCCATTTGTTTACCCATATGCCACCAACTTTACGGACATGCCTTCTCCATCTGACCTTACCCCCTTACTTGCAGTCATAACTTAACATAATCCCCGAGGTGCGACATTCCCTGAATAGACAATCGGGCCGGGTAACCCGGCTCAGGCCTTGCGTCCGCAGGCGGTACAGAACTCCCCGTCCTGCTTCAGGGGCGTGCCGCAGGCGGTGCAGAAGACCTTGGGCGGCTTGCCGGCCCTCCCGCCTTCGCGGGCTCTTCCTCCCCGGCGCTCTTGACGGGCTTACCGCATTTGGTGCAGAAGTTCAGGCCGTCCTTGAGCGCCTTGCCGCAGCCCGTACAGAAGCCGCGGCGGGGTTTGGCCCTGGCATGCCCGGGTGCCGGGCCGTCCGGGGGCGCGGAAGGAGCCGGGCTCGCGCCGGCCGCGCTGAGAGCGGCGGAGAGCGAATGCGAGCGCAGGTCCCGGGCCATTTCCGAGGCATCCTGGTAGCGGGAGCCGGGGTCCTTGTCCGTCGCCCGCTCCACCACCCCCACGATCCATTCGGGCAGGTCGGGGCGGAGGGAAGCGAGCGGGGCCGGCGGCTCGTTGACCACCTTGTACAGCACCGAGTGGAGGGAGTCGGCGTCGAAGGCCTTGACCCCGGAGAGCAGCTCGTAGAGGACCACGCCCGTTGAGAAGATGTCGGAGCGCCGGTCCGCCGTCTCCCCCCGCACCTGCTCGGGGCTCATGTATCCGGGGGTGCCCATCACCGTGCCCGCCTGGGTCATGGTGGAGGACCCCGTCACCCTGGCGATGCCGAAATCCGTCACCTTGATGGTGCCGCTCGAGAGCAGGAAGATGTTCTCCGGCTTGACGTCCCGGTGCACTATCCCCTGGGAATGGGCGTAGGCCAGGGCGTCGGCCACCTGGGCAGTGACGTCCGCCGCCCGCTCGACCGGCTGCGGCCCCCGGGCGATGACCTCGTCCAGGGTCTCACCCTCCAGGAACTCCATGGAGATGAAGTGGCGCCCGTCGATCTCGTCGACGTCGTGGATTATCACGATGTTGTGCTGGGCCAGGCGGGCGGCGGCCTGGGCCTCCCTGTAGAAGCGCTCCACCGCCTCGGCCTGCTCGGACCGGGAGAGGGCGGGGGAGAGGGTGAGGAATTTCAGGGCCACCTTCCTCTTCAGCTTCCGGTCCTCGGCCAGCCACACCTCACCCATGGCGCCGCGGCCGACCATCTCGACCACCTGGTATCGCTCGACAAAGTCCATAAGATAGCACCCTGACAACGGAAACGGAATGGGTTACGGGTCTCCAACCTAGGGAAATCTTACAGCATCGACGCGCATCTTCCAATCTCCGGGGTGCCGGTCCGGCGCCCGGGCCCGCCCCGTCGGCGCGGCCGGGAAAAGAAAGGAGGCGGCCGGAGCCGCCTCACTCGAGACTCTCTGCGGTTGCCGGAAGGCTTCAGGCGCGCTCTACCTTGCCGGCCTTCATGCACTTGGTGCAGACGTTGACGCGGCGCGGCGTCCCGTTCACCACGGTGCGTACCCGCTGGATGTTGGGGTTCCAGCGGCGCTTGGTCTTCCGGTGCGAATGGCTCACGTTAAAGCCGAAACTCGGCTGTTTTCCGCATACCTCGCAAATCTTGGACATCTCGCTACCTCCTGTTCATACGAGAAACCATGTTACCACCCCTCGCTCGAAATTCCAAGCGGGAAATACCCGGGCGGCCGGCGCCCTTATAAACAGCCCCGTTTTCGTGTACATTCTAATAAAGAGGCGGGGACCGTTCCGGCACTGACGGGTGAGGCGCTATGTTGAACATCCTATCGGCCCTGGCTGTCGCGCTGCTGTTCTGCAGCGTCGGGGTCTATCACATCCTCAAGGGAAGGGAGAAGTCGCGGGAACTCTACCGCGTCATGCTCTCGTACGGCTTCTCCTGGATCGTCATCGGCGCGTCCTACCTCTGCGTGGCCGCGGGCCAGATAGCCTACGACCACGGTCAGGTCACGGCCTCCCGGGAGTTCTTCTACCTCACCTACGTCATCCCCCTGGCGGTGATCATCCCCTTTTACTATTTTGCCAGTTACCTGCTCTGGGGCAACCGGGCGCTCAGCAAGTACCTGATGGCGGCCGCCGTCGCCCTCTTCGCCGTGGGGACGGGGTTGGTCATGGGTATCCCGGTAGAGGCGCTGGACCTGGGGTGGATGGTCACCTGGGACTTCACCTCCAAGGCCTTCAACGCCTACTTCTTCATGGTGGGGTCGCTGCCGGCCCTGGCGAGCCTGGCGGGCTTCATGTTCTACCTCTTCCCGGCCTCGGACTCCCGGCTGGTCCGCTACCGCATCGCCCTGATATCCGCCGCCTACTTCCTGGTGGTGGCGGCCTGGAGCACCCTGGTGTTCAGGACCGCCCCGGGGCTGGTGGTCTCCCGGGCCATATCCCTGGCGGCCGGCGTCTGCGCCCAGCTGGCCTACTTCCCACCTTCCTTCATCGCCCGCCGTTTGAGCGGCCCTGCCCCGGGGAAAGAAGATAGAGAGAAAGAGAGCAAGCGGCATGGAGGAGGTTGACGATGAAGGCTTTCATACTGGTCAAGGTGGAGCCGGGCAAGACCCGCGACGCCCTGGGCGCTGTCAAGGGGATGAAGGGCGTGAAGGAGGTCTACTGCCTGACCGGGCCGGACGACCTCATCATCGAGATGGAGGCCGATGACGCCAGGAAGATCAGCGAGGTCATCCTGGGAGACCTCCATACAGTCGAGGGCATCAAGGGCACGGATACCCGCCTGGTGGTGGAACTGGGCTGACCCGTTCCCGCCTACGCATCGGCCGGGTCTGACGGGCCCGCGGCCTCGCAGGTATCGAAACCGGCTTCGGCCAGCGTCTTCTTGAGCGCCAGGATGGCCCGGGTCTTCACCTCGAAGGCGTCGGCGTCGATCTCCGTCCAGTAGACGACCTTCAGGAGCATCCGGTCGTACTCCACCTCCTCCACCCCGGCCACCACCGCGGGCTCGGCCAGCACCCCCTCCACTCCCGCGAGGGTCGAAGGGATCAGGCCGATGGCCCGCTCCGCGTCGGCCCGGGAGGGCAGGGGCAGGACGAATTCGTTGCGCCGGTGCCCGGACGCCGTGTTGTTGGTGACGGCGGAGGTGAAGATGTTGTTGTTGGGCACGAAGACCAGGCGGCCGTCGGGGCGCCTGAGGACGGTGTCGCGGATGCGGATGTCCTCCACCTTGCCCTCGACCTCTCCCACCGCGATGGAGTCGCCCACCAGGTAGGGTTTCTGCAGGATGAGGATGAAGCCCGCCAGGAAGTTGCTGACGATGTCCTTCATGGCGAAGCCCAGCCCCACCGAGATCAGGCCCAGCGAGGCGATGAGGGCGCCCATATTGATGCCCAGCACGCCCAGGGCGATGATGACGCCGGTGCCGATGGTCAGGTAGGAGAGCAGGCGCGAGACGAGCACGTCCACGTGGGCGGTGGTGGAGAGGCGGGAGAAGGCCTTGCGCGATCCCGCCCGGACCAGCCTCGAGACGAGGTAGAAGACCACGAAGACCACCAGGGCGGTGAGGATGGAGGGCAGCCTGTCGACCAGCCCGTTGTAGAACTTCTCGAAGGAATCGTAGGCGATGTTGGCCGTGGTCATGGGAACGCCGGCACCCCGCTACGGCGCTTGTTCCTCTTCCTGTTCGACCTCCTGCTGGGTGGTGGTCGATTCGACGGGCCTGTCGGTGAGGACGATCTTGATCACCACCTCGTCCTTGGATACCCCCATCTCCGAGATGACCTGCTGCACCCGGTCCTGGGACTCGAAGAGGTCCCCGCCGTTTGCGCGCATGACGTCCTCGGTGGTGTAGATGTTTACCTCCACCCGCTCGGCATTGTGCATCACTTTGGAGAGCTTGGCGCCGCGCCGGTAGTTGGTGAAGAGGACCGCCAGCAGCAGCACGGCCACCACGAAGACCACTACCAGGCCGGTCACCAGGGCGGTGACCCAGCTGATCTTCTTGTGCGGCTTCTTGGGCTCAAGGGGCTTGACCTCGACGGTCCCCGCGGCGTCCGGGACGTACGCCGTTCCCTCCTGTGAGTACGTGCCCTGGTCGTCATCTTTACCGAATGTCATCGTCCATCACCTCCATGGTTATCACTTCGCTGGAAGGGTTGTTTTCCCTTCGTCAGACGGGGGAAAGGGGCGGATCAGTTGAAATCTATGGGGACGCCGGCGAGGGCCTTGACCAGGGCGACGGCCGAGCCCGAGTTCATCATCAGCCGGAGCATGTTCCCCTTGATCTTGACCTTGCGCGAGGTGAAGGCCGCAAGAGCGTCTTCCTCCCCCCTGATCATCCTCATCCACAGGGAATAGGGGGCCGAGATGCGGTAATCGGCGTCGGGATAGGGCTCGCCGTTGAGGAAGACCGCCTCATCGCAGTTGCCTCCGTGGATGGACAGGAAGAGGCGCTTGGTCTTGGCGAGTTCGTCGTCTGCCTCGAAGGAGAAGATGAAATCGCCGGAGAAGTCCCTCGCCTCGGACTTGAACTCATCCGAGTCCTGCAGGGTCTTCCTGCACTCCTTCAGCCATTTATCGCTCAAGAACTTCGCCATGCGGCGCTCCTTTCCGCTCCACGATAATTATTCGGCCAAACACCTGTCAAACCTTTATGACGCACCCCACCGAAATTGGGGTCAGACCCCAAATTCTGATACTGTCGATAGTACAATTTGGGGTCTGACCCCAAATTGAGCTGTTGACAGGGTAGGGGGGCTGCGATATGCTTAGACCGACCGGTTGGTCTAATGCCGAAGGAGCAGCTAGTGGCCAAGTCCCTGGGTATCAGGAACAACCCCGTGAAGGACCAGCGAGAAGGGGAGTTCAAGCAGGCGGCGCTCAAGGTCTTCTCGACCAAGGGCTTCCACAAGGCCACCATGGCCGAGATAGCCATGGAGGCGGGCTACGGCAAGGGCACCCTCTACTGGTACTGGAAATCCAAGGAAGAGCTGTACTTCTCCCTCATCCAGCAGATGCACGAGGAGATACTCCGCCTGGTGGAGGAAGCCGCCCGCCGGGAGGGCACGGCGCTGGAGAAGATCATGTGGATGGGCGGCGAGATGGTCGAGCTGTACTACCGCGACCGCGACTACTGCAAGCTGTCCTGGAAGATGCGGGCCGAGGAACAGGAGACCTTTTCCGACGAAAACGTGGAGTCCCTGCACGGCTACGTCGAGCGCACCAAGGCCGAGCTGGAGAAGATCGCCCGCCAGGGCATCGAGGAGGAGGCGCTGCCGCCGGTCGACCCCTACTACCTGGCCTGCATCCTGCTGGGGCTGGTGGAAGGCATGGAGATCCAGTGGCTGGAGGACCCCGACTCCTTCGACCTGGGCCGGGGCATGGAGATAAGCCTGAAATTCCTGCTGGCGTCGAACAAGGGGATGAGGGGGTAATGCATGGGAGGTAAGTACATCATCAGCCACGACGTGGGGACGGGGGGCAGCAAGGCCGTCCTCACCGACCTGGAGGGGAAGATCATCTCCTACCGCTTCGAGCCCTACTGTACCGACTACTGCCGGCCGGCCTGGGCGGAGCAGGACCCGGAGGACTGGTGGAAGGCGGTGACCGAGTCCACCCGCAAGCTCATGGAGGAGACCGGCACCGACCCCGACGAGGTCCTGGGCATCGGCTACGCCACCCAGATGCTGGGGGTGCTGCCCATGGACGACGCCGGCCTGCCCCTGTGCCCGGCCATCATCTGGATCGACTCGCGCGCCGACGAGCAGGCCTGCCGCCTGGTCAAGCGGATGGGTGGGGAGACCATCGTGGCCAAGGTGGCCGGGGCGGTGCCCTCGGGCAAGGACGTCATCTGCAAGCACATGTGGCTGCGCGAGGAGGAGCCGCAGATCTACCAGCGCGCCAAGGTCATCCTGGACGTCAACGGCTACCTGGTCTACCGCTCCACCGGCAACTACATCATCGACCAGAGCAACGCCGCCGCCACCGGCCTGCTGGACAACAAGACCCGCGACTGGTCGCCCCTCTTCTCGAAGCTGCTGCGCATCCCGCTGGACAAGCTGCCGCCGGTGAAGAAGTCGGTGGAAGTGGTGGGAGTACTCAACGACGACGCGGCGAAGCGGATGGGCCTGCGCCCGGGGCTCCCGGTCATCGGGGGCATGGGCGACGTGCCCGCCGCCGCCACCGGCTCGGGTGCCCTGGGCGAGGGGGACGCCCACATCTACATCGGCACCTCGGGATGGCTGTGCATCAGCGTGGCCAAGCCCAAGAGCTTGAGCAAGTACGGCATCGCCGCCATCGCCTCGGCCGACCCCAACTCCTTCCTGATGATCGGGGAGACGGAGACGGCCGGCGCCTGCCTCAAGTGGTTCGCCGAGCAACTGGGCCGCAAGGAGGAATGGGACCAGGCCGGCAAGGACATGGAGATCTTCGCCGTGCTCGACAAGGCCATAGCGGACGTGCCGGCGGGGTCGCGCAAGCTCATCTTCACCCCGTGGATGTTCGGGGAGCGCTCGCCGGTGACCGACACCACCCTGCGCGGCGCCTTCCTCAACGTCAGCCTGGAGCACACCCGCGAGGACATGCTGCGCGCCGTCTACGAGGGGGTGGCCATGAACTGCCGCTGGCTGCTGGAGGCGGTGGGCGGCGCGGGCTATCCCTGTCCCACGGTGCGCACCATCGGCGGCGGGGCGCGCTCGGACATCTGGATGCAGATCTTCGCCGACGTCACCGGCCACCGCATCGAAGCGGTGGAGGACGCCCAGGAAGCCGGGGCGGTGGGCTGCGCCCTGGCGGTGGCGGTGGCCCTCAACATCTACCAGGATTACAAGGAGCTGAAGCAGGTGGTCAAGGTGCGCCGCACCTACGAGCCCGACCGGGGCAACCGGCAGACCTACGACGAGCTCTTCGACGCCTTCAAGAAGATCTACCGGAAGCTCTCCGGTGTATATAGGAAGTTGAACGAGCCGGCTTGAACGGCCGAAGGACCAAGGAGGTATGTGAGATGAAGAATTTCGCGGCGGAACCGCGGGCCCTGCCCGAGGGCATCGACTACGGGGACCACATCGTGGCCACCTACTACGGGGCCATGCCCCGCGACATGATGGCCTATTTCATCGGGCCCTTCCTGGCGGTGGAGCAGTCCACCGGCACCTGGACCCCGGTGCCGGGCGAGACCCCCGAGGTGCGGGCCAAGCACGTGGCCAAGGTCATCGGCATCTACGAGGTGCCCCAGTACGAGTTCGAGGTGCCCAAGGAAGTGGACGAGCGCAGCTACGTCATCCAGATCGCCTTCCCCTTCCGCAACATCGAGAACCAGATACCCATGCTGCTCACCGCGGTGCTGGGCAACATCTCCATGGGCGGGAAGATCAAGCTGCTGGACATCTACCTCCCCAAGGTCTTCACAGACGGCTTCGTCGGCCCGAAGTTCGGCATCGAGGGCGTCTACAAGGCGCTGGGAGTGGAGGGCCGCCCCCTGCTCAACAACATGACCAAGCCCTGCACCGGCTATCCCTGCCAGATCGGCGCCGACCTCTTCTACGAGGCGGCCCGCGGCGGGTGCGACGTGGTCAAGGACGACGAGCTCATCGCGGACATGCAGTTCAACCGGGTGGAGGACCGGGTCAAGGCGTACATGGCGCTGGAGAAGCGGGTGTACGAGGAGACGGGCGAGCGCACCCTGTACACGGTGAACGTCTCCGACAACCTGCCCAAGATGTTCGAGACGGCCCGGCGCGCCGTGGACGCCGGGGCCAACGCCATCATGGTCAACTACATCGCGGTGGGCCTTTCGGCCATGCAGGCGCTGGCCGAGGACGACCAGGTCAACGTGCCCATCCTCGCCCACATGGACTGCGCCGGCGCCCTCTACGAGTCGCACTACTCGGGGATGTCCTCCCACCTGGTGCTGGGCAAACTGCCCCGCCTGGCCGGCGCGGACGTGGTGGTCTTCCCCGCCCCCTACGGCAAGGCCCCCTTCCTCAAGGACCGCTTCCTGCCGTGCGCCGACGCCATGACCTACCCCATGCACGACCTCAAGCCCACCATGCCCATGCCCTCGGGCGGCATCACCCCGCTGATGGTGCCCCAGTGCGTGGCCGACCTGGGGCCGGACATCATGATCGGCTCGGGCGGCGGCGTGCACGCCCACCCCATGGGGCCGGCGGCGGGCGCCAGGGGCTTCCGGCAGGCCATCGACGCCACCATGCAGGGCATCCCGCTGGAGCAGTACGCCCAGGACCACCAGGAGCTGGCCGTGGCCATGGGTATCTGGACGGGAGCCTTCCAGGAGACCAAGGTCTAGTCCTTTAATTCGGGGAGAAAGGTACGTCTACCAAACCCGATCGGAATCGAAGGTTTGTACGACGCACCTTTCTCCCCGTTTATATTCAAGCCTGGGCTCCTGGAAGGCACCGCAGGTCAGGGTGTGTACCCTTCAAGGTTGGGGCCACGCTCTGCGCGCTTCGCCTCGGCGCCTGCCATCGCCTCGCGTGCCTTCCTGCTCCCCCTCCCTCGGCGCCCGGGCCCAAACCTTGAATGTTTCAAGGCGCGTACCCCACCACGCAGGAGCCGCCGCTCCAGGCCCCGCCGTAGTTGAAGACCATGGGGCGCTCCACCACCACCGCGGGCCCCGAGACCACCTCAAGGCGGGCCGACAGCTGCCAGCCCTCCCCGGCGTCTGAGTTCACGTTTACGGTCACCCGGGAGCCGGCGGGGACGGTGACCGTGCGCGCCGGCAGGGCCCCGGCCTCCTGGGTCAGGTAGGTCAGCTCCACCATCGCGTCGCCCGCCCCGGGGTTCTGCAGGCACAGCCACTCGGAAAAGCCAGCCCCGGTGCAGCCCTCTGCGAAGAACCATTCGCCCGCCGGAGCGGAAGCCCCGATGACGCAGTGGCCGCCGGTCAAGCCCCCGTAGTCGAAGTACATGGGGCGCTCGGCCAGGAAGGGCGCGTTGGCGGCGAGCTCGACGGAGACGTCTCTGCCGGTGCCCACCTCGTCGGCCACAAAGACGGTGGAACGCTTGCCCGCCCCGACGGTGTAGGTGCGGTAGACGGGTGATCCCTGGCCCGAGCCCGGCTGGTAGGTGGCGGCCACGGTGATGGGGGAAGCTCCCGGGTTGGCAAGGGTCAGCCACTCGTGGAAGCCCGACCGGGTGGTGCCTTCAGCGAAGTAGTATTCCTGCGCGAGCGAGGTGGCCCCCATCACGCAGGACCCCCCGGTCCAGGCGCCCTGGTAGTCAAAGTACATGGAGCGCTCGGCCACCACCGGTGAGGTCGCCGTGAGCTCGAGCGAGGCCTGGTAGCCGGGGCCTAAGAGGTCGTTGACCAAGAAGGTGGCGCGGGCGTGCGCACCCACCGAGTAACCGGAGCGCACCACCTCTCCCGCTTCTTCGGTCTGGAAGCGGAAGGTGAGATCGCTCCGGGTGTCCCCCGGGTTCAAGACGCAGACGTACTCGTCGAAGCCCTCACCCGTGTAGCCCTCGGCGAAGTACCAGGACGTTGCAGGGGCGGGGGCTCCCACCACGTCGGACCCGCCGGTCCACCCCCCGTAGTCGAAGTACATGGGGCGCTCGGCCACGATGGAGCGGTCGGCGGTGACCAGGGCCGAGACGTCGCGGTCCGGTCCCACCGCCGCGTTGACGTCCAAGGTGGCCCTCCCTGAGGCCGGCACGGTCACCTCCTGCTCCAGGGTGGACCCGTCAGCCGAGCATGTAGGTGACCCGGGCGTGGGCGTCCCTGCGCCTCCAGGTTGCCCAGGCACAGGTACTCCTGGAAGGAGCCCTCACCCGTGTAGCCCTCGGCGAAGTAGAACTCCGAGGCGGCCGGCATGAACTCCTCGGCCGAGGTGACGGTGCCGCCGGGGTTGGTCACGCTGACCTTGCCGTAGCAGGCGCCCGCGGGTACCACCGCGGTTATCTCGGTATCGCTCCAGGAGGCCACGTCCGCCCGCGTCCCCCCGAAGTCAACCGACCCGGAACTCCCGAAGCTCGCACCCGAGATGGTCACGACCTCGCCGGGCGCCGCGGAGGTGGGGGTGACGGTGGTGGCCTCCAGCGACTTGAGCCAGGCGCCGATGCGGGGGAACATGTCGGAAGGCGCGCTGAACCCCATGACGATGTCGGCGTGGGCGGAGTTGGGCACGACGTAGTAGTCGTCGTGCGCGTTACGGGTCTTCAGGTCGTAGACGGCCTTGACGTCCTCGGGGTTGGTGATGTCCCGGGTGGCGTCGATGAGGACGAAGGTGGGCAGGCTGATCGCGTCCAGGTGGTCCGAGTAATAGTAGTAACCGTCGCCCGCGGCGGGCTCGGGCGGGAACAGGCGCCACCAGTTGAAGGTGCCGTTGCGGTAGTCCTCCCGCATCTTTCCGTTGTCGCACGCGTCCAGGAACTGGACCACCGCCCGCGAGCTGAACCCGTCCGCCCCGTAGGTGATGAAATAGGACGCGAGGTTGGCGTCCAGGTTGCCCGGGACGAAACAGGGCAGGAAGTTGAGGGGCAGGAACAGGTCGGGGTAGCCGAAGCCCGCCCACACCTGGCGGAAGATCTCTTCAAGGGCCAGGACGGGCGAGGCGACCAGCCCCCCCAGGTTGGCGGTGATGGGCCTGATGTCCAGGTTCCAGGGAACGTACAGGGCCACGTACAGCAACTTCGCGATGAGCCAGGGGATGTCGCCGCAGGGATAGGACGGACCGTCCACCGGGATATACGCCTTGAGGGCCTGCGGCCCATCACCATCGTTCCGCTCCGCCGCCAGCGCGGGGTCGGAGACGACGCTCGAGTCGGCGTCGTCCATGTTCGCGAACCGGCAGCCCTCCAGGTACATGTTGGCCATGACGCCGCCCATGCTGTGCCCGATCCACACCGGCTTCTGCCCGGTGACCTCGCGCACCTTGCTGATGATGGCCGGCATGTCGTAGATGCCCAGCTCGTCGATGGCGTACCCGGTCGCGCCGCCGCTGCGGACCTCGTCCCGGCCCTGGCCGCGGTAGTTGGCCATCCACACGTCGTAGCCGGATGTCCACAGGTAGTAGGCGAGGCTGTAGTAGCGCATGGGGTCGGCGTCCGACAGGTAGGTGTCCCCCTCGGCCCAGCCGGCCAGGTCGGCCGGGAGCTGCTCGTCGTAGGTCACCCCGTCCGGGGTATGGGTGTCGAAGAAGTCGAAGTTGCAGGCCATCCCGGGCATGAGGATGACGGGCTGGGCCCCCTCCCGCAACGGCGCTCGCGGTGGTGGGGCGGAACCGCCACATCTTCAGGTCCACCCCGTCGTAGGTGCGGGCCGTGTAGATGTCCTGGGGCAGTTTCGCGGAGCTGACCGCCGCCGCGCCCGCGGTGCCGGACGCCAGGACGTTGGAGCACAAGGGAAAACACAGCAGCAGACAAGCCAATAGAACGGAGACAATGGAAAAAACCCTGCTCTTCATCGCACCCCCCTGTCGCCGGCGATTCACTGCACGGATTTTTGCTGGCCCAGCCCTTGAACCCTTATTCGACAAGTTTACCAAAGGTTCAGATGGCTGTTCAAGTGTTTCCTTTACGTTTACAATAATCTTTACGGAGTAAAAATCAGGAGGTGCGAAGGACTTGCCCGTACTCGTCGCTATCGACGGAAACAACGACACGGCATTGAAGGTCTACTGCTTCTTCAAGGACATCGGGGACGGCGTCGAGGTCATCGGCTGGACAGGCCCGGTGCCGGAGGAGTGGCCCGACGGTTATGAGTTCCCCATGGTATTCCCGGACGTCGCCGCCCTGCTCAAGGACCGGGAGCCGGACATCCTCTTCAGCACCCGCGGGGTGGGCGCGCGCGCCGGCACCGACTACCGCGGCAAGATCATCGACATCGGCGAGGGCAGCCCGGAGGGCGATCTCTTCACCTGCCTGGCCGCGGCGCGGGGAGTCGGCGTCGAGCAACTGCCCGGGGTGCTCAGGACATCGGCACCTTCTGCGAGAGCGTGCAGGTGGTCGACGCCTACACCGACCCCCTGCCCAAGCTGAACGAGATACTCGAGCATGCCATGACCCTCTGCGAGGCCGACCTCGGGTTCGTCCTGCTGCCCGGGGAGCTGGCGGGGGAACTGGACCTGGCGGTGGCCCTGGGCGACCAGGCCTCCCGCTTCCTGAACAAGACCATCCGCATCGAGGGCTCCGTCATCGAAGTGGTGATGGAGATGGACAGGAGCCTGCTGATGGGGCTGGCCCCCGAGGACCTGGCCTCCGACGAGTTCCTGCGCGAGGCCGGGGCCGTCTGCCTGATGGCGGTGCCCCTGCGGGTGAGCGGGCGTTCGGCCGGGGTCCTGCTGGCGGGGCGAAGCCGGGACGAGGATTTCCAGGCCTATCACCTGGGGATGCTGACGGTGGCCGCCGCCCACGCCTCGCTGGCCCTGCAGATATCCAACCTCTACAGCGAGCTGGAGACCAACACCATGCGGGACAGCGCCAGCGGCCTCTACAACCAGCACTTCTTCCACTCCCGCCTGGTGGACGAGGTCAACCGGGCCCGCCGTTACAGCCTCAACGTCTGCCTGCTGGTCCTGGAGATGGACGACCTGGAGGAGTACGCCCGGCGCAACGGCCGCATCATGGCCGACTTCATCCTCTCCGACATCGGGAACATCATCATCAAGAGCACGCGGGAGGTGGACGTGCCCGCCCGCTACGGGGACAACCGCTTCGCCGTCCTGCTGCCGGAGACGCGCCGCCTGGGGGCCATGCGCCTGGCGGAGCGGCTCTGCGAGACCATCGCGGAGTACCCCTTCCCCTCCCAGGACAAGAAGGAGGTGGAGCAGCTCACCGCGTGCATCGGCGTCTCCTCCTTCCCCGCCAACGCGGACAACGAGAACGCCCTGCTGCAGCGGTCGGTGCTGGCGCTGGAGGCCGCCCAGGCCGCCGGCCCCGGCCACGCCCGGCTCTACTCCGACGACCTCCGCAAGTAGACCTGCCGCCAGCCAGGGCCGGCCGCTCAGATGATCAGGGGCTTGCGCACGGCCGGCCCATCACGTCGTGGCCGCCGTCCCACTCGCCGTTGTAGACGAAGTACATGGGGCGTTCGACGATGACGGGATGGTCGGACGTGACCATGGCGGACATGGCCCGGTCCGGCCCGGCGTCTCCGTTGACCATGACGGTGTAGCGGGAGTGTGCCGCCACCCGGTGCGAGGTGTCGAAGGGAGCAGCGCCCCCTTCCGGGTAGTAGGTGACGGTCACCACAGCCTCAAAGTCGCCGGGGTTCTGGATGCACAGCCACTCCTCGAAGCCGGCGCCGGTGTATCCCTCGGCGAAGAACCAGCCGCCGGCGCTGCCGGTGGCTCCGATGACGCAGTGGCCGCCGGTCCAGCCCCAGGACTCCATGCCCTGGTACTCGAAGTACATGGGGCGCTCGGCCAGGAAGCCGGCGGTGGACGAGAGGTGGACAGAGACGTCCTGTTCCATACCCGTCTCATCGGGGACGAACACGGTGTGGCGCCTGCCAGCGCCTACGACGTACTCCTTTTCCACCACGCCGCCGTCCCCCATGAGATAGGTTGCGCTCACTGAGATGGGCTGGCTGTCGGGGTTCTGGATGGTCAGCCACTCCTCGAAACCGGCGCGGGTGGTGCCCTCGGCGAAATAGTAATCACAGGAGAGGGAAGGGGCGCCCATGACGCAGTGCCCGCCGGTCCAGCCCCGGGACTCCATGCCCTGGTACTCGAAGTACATGGGGCGCTCGGCCACCACCGGCAGGGTCGACTCGATCTTCAGCGAGTTCTGGTATTCGCCGCCCAGCATCTCGTTGACGTTGAAGCTGCGGCGTGAGTGGGCGGGGACGGCCAGGCCTTCCTTCGCCAGCTCCCCCGCCTCCTGGGTCTGGAAACGGAATGTCAGGTCAGCCGGGATTTCCCCGTCGTTGAGCACGCAGACCCACTCCTCGAAACCGGGGCCGGTGTACCCTTCGGCGAAGTACCAGGTGTTCGAGGGCAGGTTGGCGCCCACCGAATCGTGGCCGCCGGTCCAGCCGTCCTTGAAATCGAAGTACATGGGGCGCTCGGCTACGAAGGAGCGGTTCGCCTCGCACCTGATGGAGACCTCCCGGCCGGCCCCCACTTCGGAGTTGACGTCTATCGTGAGGCGGGAACGGGCGGGGACGTCGTAGACCTTCTCCACCGGCGCGTCGCCCGCGAAGAGGTAGGTGACTCGCACCGGCAGGGGCTCGCCGTCCTGCTGGCCCAGGCACAGGTACTCCTGGAAGCCTTCCCCGGTGTAACCCTCGGCGAAATAGAAGGAGATGGCGAAGGAGGCCTCGATGGCGTGGTCGGCGGCCACATCGGTGAAGTCGTAGGAGGTCACCGCCCCCACGCTGGCCCCGTCCACCAGGACGTCCGCCACGTGCCACCCCGTGTCCGGGGTGATGGCGTAGGACTGCAAACCCCCGTACTCGACCACGGTCACGCCCTCGGGCGAGACGCTCCCGCCCGTCCCGGCGCTCGCGGTGATGTCAAAGGTGTCGATGGCGAAGGAGGCCTCGATGGCGTGGTCAGCCGTCCACGTCGGTGAAGTCGTAGGAGGTCACCGCCCCCACGCTGGCCCCGTCCACCAGGACGTCCGCCACGTGCCAGCCCGTGTCCGGGGTGATGGCGTAGCTCTGGTCGAAACCCCCGTACTCGACTCACGGTCACGCCCATCGGGCGAGACGCTCCCGCCCGTCCCGGCGCGTCGCGGTGATGTCAAAGGTGTCGATGGTGAAGGAGGCCTCGATGGCGTGGTCCTTCTGCACGTTGGTGAACTGGTATTCCCTTACGGGGCCCACGCTAGCCCCGTCCACCAGCACGTCGGCCACGTGGTACCCGGCATCCGGGGTTATGGCGTAAGACTGGTCGGAAGCGGCGGTCACGGTCACATCCCCGTCCGGCGAGATGGACCCGCCTGCCCCCGCGCTCGCCGTGATGGTGAAGGGCGTCCCGTCGTGGCTCACGCTCAACAGGGTCTGGTAGGCGTCGATACGGCCGTAACCGAAGTAGTCGTCCCTGCCGGGGTCGCCCAGGTCTACGGCATTGTCGAAGATGGCCTGTTCGCACTGTTCCGCCGTGTAGCCGGGCCGCAGGGAGAAGACCAGGCAGGCCAGCCCGGCCACGTGGGGCGTGGCGTAGGACGTACCCGAGCCGAAGGCGTATCCGCCCGAGCCCCCGTACGTGGTCACGTAGATGTTCCTGCCCGGCGCGCTGGCGTCCACCCACTGGTGGTAGTTGGAGAAGGACGCCCAGGTGTCGGTGTTGGTGGTCGCCCCGCACCCGACCACGTTGTCGAGGCATGCCGGGTAGATGGTGTAGTCGGCCCCGTCGTTGCCGACGGCCGCGCACATCACCATGCCCAGCGCGTGGGCGTAGTTGACGGCGTCCTGCTCCGCTTCGGAGTAGAAGGGGCTCCCCAGGCTCATGCTGGCCACCCTGGCCCCGTTGTCGGCCGCGTAATAGATGCCCTCGACCAGCTCGGCGATGTCGAACGCCCCGGCCTCGTAGCCGGCCGCGCTCAGGACCTTCAGGGGCATGATCTTGGCGCCGTGCGTCACCCCGGAGATACCCCGGGCGTTGTCGCTCTCGGCGGCGGCCACCCCGCTCACCGAGGTGCCGTGGCCGTAGTCGTCACGGGGGAAGGGGTTGGGGTTGGTCTTGAAGTAGAAGTCGTAGGTGGTCGAGCCCGTCCAGGATGACCCGTTCCAGAGGTACTGCTGCCCCTCGCCGTAGGGGTTGCTGCCCTGGTAGATGTAGTAATAATCGGAGGAACTCAGGTTGACGGTGCTGAACACCAGGTAACCGGTGACCCCCAGGTCCAGGTGGTAGGAGGCCGAGAGTTCCTTGGTGATCTGGTCGATGGTCTCCACGATCTCGTCCGGGGTGATGACGTAGGAGCCGACGTCGGGGCCGGTGAGGCTGGTCCGGAAAGAGACGGTTATCTCTCCCGTGGGGTTGCCCACCTTGGTCAGCAGGACCCCGGCGTGGGTGATGTCGTAGCCGGTGCCCCTGATGGACTGCGCGTAGGTCATGGTGGACGTGCCGGTGCCGAAGTTGCGGTACCTCGGAATGTAAGTGCCGCCCGACTTGCTGAAGAAGAGGGTCTGGGAGATGCCGGCGAAGTTGTAGCCGTGGGCGTCGTCGACGTACCCGTTGCCGTCGTCGTCGATGCCGTTGTCGGCGATCTCGTCCTCGTTGGTCCAGATCTTATCGTCCAGGTCGGGGTGGTCGAACTTGATCCCCGAGTCCATCACCGCCAGCGTCACCGGGTTGGAAAAGCCCCGCTCGATGTCCCAGGCGGCCACCGCGCCGATGTCCGCGCCGGGCGTGCCCACCCCGCCGATGTCCTGGCCGGTATTGTTCAGGCCCCACTGGTTATCGTTGAAATAGGAGTCGTCGGGGGTGAACTGCGGGAAGCAGTAGTAGTTTGGCTCGGCGTACTCGATTTCGGGATACGAAGCCAGGAGGGTGGTCGCGTTCTCGACGGAGAGGCCGCCGCCCGTCTCCGCCAGCACCACCCGGCCTTGCGGGCCCATCCTCTTCAGGACCGGAGCCGAGCCCCGCCTGTTCCATGATCTCGCCCTGGCGGGCCTCGTCCACCCCCGCCGCGAACTTGAACAGCACCTCGCCGGGCGCGTAAGAGGGGACGGTCACCGGCCCGTACGCGGCCGCGTCCGGTTCGGCGCAGGGGGATATCTCCGTGCGCGCGAATCCCGTCAACGCGCACATCATCACCAGGGCTATCGCTATCCTTGCGGCCAGCTTCATCTTGCTTCCCCCGGACCACGCGGCATGGGATTACGGACCCTTCCGCCTATGTATATTCTAATCGGAATGCGGGGGAGGATGCTGTAACGGCCGCGCCTGCCAGGGCCCCGCTTAATGAGAAGCCTCGGCCTCCCTCAGGCGAGTTCGCAGCAGGTCTGCCAGAGCGCGGATGCAGATCTATTCAGCACGTGAAAGATAGTCTTTCACCTCGTGAAAGGATTACTTCGACGAAGTCGGGTTACTTCTTCAGGAGGTCGCGGTACTTGCGGCGCAGGCCCCAGACCACCGTGAGGCCCTCCCAGAAGATGTTGCCGCTCATCTTGGACTCGCCCTCCACCCGCTCGGTGAAGGTGATGGGCACCTCCACGATCTTGAAGCCCAGGGCCTCGGCCGCGAAGGTCATCTCCACCTGGAAGGCGTAGCCGCGCGCGTCGATGCGGTCCAGGGCCATCAGCGCCTCCAGCACCCGCCTGGTGTAGCAGCGGAAGCCGGCGGTGGTGTCGGTGGTCTTGGTGCGGGCGACGATCTTGGTGTAGAGGTTGCCGCCCCGGCTGATCATCCAGCGGAACCAGCTCCAGCCCTCGCACCCGCCGCCCTTGACGTAGCGCGAGCCGATGGCCGCGTCGGCCTTGGACGCCGCCTCGTAGAGGCGGGGGAGGTCGGCGGGGTTGTGGGAGAAGTCGGCGTCTATCTCGAAGAGGTATTCCGCCCCGCGGTCCATGGCGTAGCGGAAGCCGGCCAGGTAAGCGGTGCCCAGGCCGCCCTTGCCCTCGCGGTGCATCACCCGGATGCGCGGGTTCGCGGCGGCCATCTCGTCGGCGATGTCCCCGGTGCCGTCGGGGGAGCCGTCGTCCACGATGAGCAGGCCCATGTCCTCCAGGGGCTGGGCGAGGATGGCCTCGCTGATGCGGCGGACGTTCTCCTTCTCGTTGTAGGTGGGCAGGACCACCGTCAGCCTGTGCATGCGGTCCGTGTCTTCCATGAAACGCTCCTCTCGTTCTGCGGCGTAAGCTTCGACCATTCTAACATTCATGCGCTCAGTCCTCGCGGCTCCCCACGACCTTGGCGGGCACCCCGGCGGCGATGCTGTAGGGGGGGATGTCGCAGTTGACCACCGAGCCCGCGGCCACCACCGACCCCTTGCCGATGGTCACCCCGCGCAGGATGACCGCGTGGGAGCAGATCCAGCAGTCCTCCTCGATGACCACCGGGCCGTAGCATCCCGCCTGGAAGCGCATGCAGTCGCCGCCCATCTCCATGCCGTGGTCGGCGCAGTTGATGTTGACGTAGGGGCCGAGCATGCTGTTCTCACGGATGGTGCAGTCGTCGAAGGCGTTGATGATGTTGAAGGGCCCCACCGCCACCCCGTCCTCCAGCTTTAAGGTGGCGTCGTTGGCGGCGAAGAGGCGCGAGAAGGAGTCGATGGAGCAGCGCTCCCCCACGCACGATCCTGCCCCGGTCGTTGCCGCGGATCTGGATGCCGGTGGGGATGAAGGTGTTGTTGCCGATGGAACAGGACGCCCCGGCGCACAGGGCCACGTCCGGCCGGCCGTTTATCCACACGTAGGGCGCGGCGTCCACGCCGCCGCGCCGCAGGAGCCACTGGTAGTAGGCGATCTTCGGGCGGCGCACGGCCAGTCTCAGGCGGTCCCTGTTAATATTCATGGCATAACCTCAGGGCTAATTCTCTCATACAAGGAACCGGAGTTCCAAGGTGAAGGCCGGAGTCCCCGGGCATGCCGGGACCGTGACGCATGTCTCCATGCGTCACGGTCTGAACCGGAATCCCCACCTTACATGCGATGGCCGTTCAGTCGAGGTTCAGTTGCGGGCCTCGGGGTGGAGGAGGTCGTCTGAGCAGTAGGCCAGTTGGAAGTCCTTCTTGCGCACGGCCCGGCCGCGCCTGAGGGGCAGTACTCGAAGCACTGGCCGCAACCATGGCACAGCGTGGTGTTTATCTCCGCCTTGCCGTCGCGCTCGCCGATGGCGTTGAACCAGCAGTGGGTGGAGCAATTGTACTCGCATTTCTCCGGCCCCACGCATTTCTCCGCGTCGACCGTGGCGTAGTGGTAGCCGGGCTTGAAGACCACGTCCCCGCGCTTGAACTGGTGGCGCAGCGGCACGCAGTACTCGGGCTGGCAGTGGCAGTAGGAGATGACGAAGCCGTGGCCGATGCTGATGCCCCAGGCGTTGAGCACCCGCCCCCGCTGGTGCCAGAAGCGGGTGATCCTGGACAATTCCGCGGCGCTGATGGGCTTGTAATAGCTCGGGATAGCTGTAGAGGTGGCCCTTGCCCCAGTCGCCGATCATCACGCAGGTGTAGTTAGGGTCTACCCCTTCCACTACCTCGTCGGTGTAATGGTTCTCCCCGTGCCGGCATTCGCAGATGCCCAGGGAGATGGGGTGGCCCTCCTTCTCCAGTTGGAAGAGGAGCGCCTCGATCTCGTCCGGGGTCACCACCTCGCCGTGGATGATGGGGATGATGATCCGGTTGGCCAGCTTGTCGACGAACCAGCGGGTCGCTTTGTAGCGGTAGAGCCAATCGGTATTGGTCATTATTCCGAGCAATTTCATTATCAAGTATTCGTACTTCGCCCCCAGGACGTCCAGGGGGAAGGGGATGTGCTGGTGCAGGCGGTCGCCCGACCCGGTCACGTGCGCGAAGAACATCTGCCACCTCCAAAATTGGACCACGGGTTCTTCTCTGCTTTTCGTGAGATGAAAATAGCAACTCGCCGGGGATTAGGCAATAATTGTCGACAATCCCGGTCACCTAAAATTGGGGTCAGCCCCTTTTAACGTTCAGAAGCAGTACGGGCTTTCCGAAAAAGGGGTCTGACCCCAAATTTACTTCACGGGGTCAGTGGGGGTGGGCGATCTTACCCCCGAAGTATCCCAGGACCAGGGCGCAGGCCGGCAGCAGCATGGACAGGGCCAGGTAGCGCAGGCGCTTTTCCGGGTCGTCCATAATCCCGGGTCGGACAGGCGCCAGGCCGCCAGGCCCGCCGCCGCCGTACCGTAGACGCCGGCCGTTGCGATCTTGATGGTTATGCCGGCCGTGCGCCGGGCGCGGTAGTTCACCCACCAGCTGAAGGCCCCGCTGGCCACGGCCGCCGGAGCGGTGGCCAGGGCGACCAGGTCGAGGTAGAGGGCGGTCTCCTCGAGGCCCCGCCTCACCCGTCGCCAGGTAGGCAAGGTCAAAGAAGGGCACCAGCAGGGCCGAGGCCATGGGCAGGTGGACCAGCACCGGGTGGACCGGACGGCGCATCACCGGGTACTTCTCCAGCAGGTTGCGGAGCGCGTCCGGCAGGTGGTCGAGGGAGGCGTCGCGCTCCTCCGCCAGGCGCCCCACCCGGGGCACCCGGGAGAAGACCTCCTCCGAGTGCGGGGCCGCGCCGAACTCGGGGGTGAGGTCGCGCCCGGCGGCGTGCTTCCGCATATGCGTGCCCGACTTCCACAGGGGGCTCGCGGTCACGTCGTAGACCACCCCCCGGCAGGCGACGTAGACCGTGGGCTCGCTCACCCCGTCATGCCGCGCCAGTTCCTCCCGCGTGAACTCCCTCTCCTCACCCATTCTCTCCACCACCTTTACCTGGGGTCAGGCCTTGAATATTTACCTTTTATCTTCGCGGCGGTCCCGGGGCTCACGCCCCGGGCTACTTCCTGCCACCCGCTCCGCGGGTTGCGCCCCGGGCTACTATTGCCAGGAACGTCCGGTCCCGGGGCTCACGCCCCGGGCTACTACAAACCCCCACTCTTTCAGTCGTCCACCAGCGCGACGGCGCGGATCCACCCGGCGCTGGCCTCCTTCACCTTGACAGGGAAGCAGAAGAAGGTGAAGCCGTGGGGCGGCAGTGCCTCCAGGTTGGTGAGCTTCTCGATGTGGCAGTAGCCCTGCTCGATGCCGGCGAAATGGCCTTCCCAGATGATGGAGGGGTCGTGCGACTGCTCGTATTCCCGGGCGATGAGGGGCAGGGGCCGGTCCCAGCTCCAGGCGTCGGTCCCGACCACGCGCACCCCCTGCCCGGTCAGCCACAGGGTGGCCTCCCTGCCCATGCCGCACCCCTTGAGCAGGTACTCCGGCTTGCCCCACCAGGCGGAAGCGCCGGTCATCACCAGCACGATGTCGCCCGCCTTCAGCCTGTAATCCATCTTGGCGAAGGCTTCCTTCATGTCCGCGGCGGTCACCAGGTAGCCGTCCTCGTAATGGCGGAAGTCCAGCACCACCCCGTCCCCCATGCACCAGTCCAGGGGGACCTGGTCGATGGTGAGGGCGGGAGCCCCGCCGTCCATGGTGGGGTGGTAGTGCCAGGGGGCGTCCAGGTGGGTGCCGGAATGGGTGGAGAGGGTGACGAACTCCACCGCCCACCCCACGCCGCCGGGCAGGTCCCGGGCGGGGTCGATGCCGGGGAAGAACTCCACCATGGACGGCGCCCCGGCCGCGTGGTCGATGTACATCACCTTGGGGATCATCATGGGGGGGTCGGACGGCAGGTCGTTCTCGATGCTGATGCTCAGGTCCACCAATCGCTTGCCCATCTCGCTGAAACCTCCTCCGTGCTCGCCGTGGATAACCGCTGCGTACAGTGATATTTTACCCGATTATCAGCGCTTCCCGCCTCCCGGGGATAAAGTGACGAAAAAAAGTGATGGTGCCCGGCACCCTCAAACGTGATATATTAGTCCGGCACAATGACCTTCTGCTCCCGGCGGGACCGGGGGCCGTTTAGACCGAAGGAGGTGAAACATGCGCGACTATGAGCTGATGCTCATCAGCCGGGCCGAACTGGAGGACGAGCAGCAACAGGCGCTGCTCGAAAAGGCCACGGGCCTCATCGCCGAGTACGGCGGCACCGTCGACAGGACCGACGTCTGGGGCAAACGGCACCTCGCCTATCCCATCAAGCATCAGGCTGACGGTTACTACACGGTGGTGAACTTCCAGGGCGACAACCCCTGCATCACCGAGCTGGACCGCGTCCTCTCCATCAACGACGAGGTCCTGCGCTTCAAGATCTTCGTCTTGAACCAGGGCTGAGAGGAGATTGTGAGGAAAGCGGAATTCGGTCACTACCGGGTGATAACCTGAAATCGTTGGTAGTGAACGACAAGGGAGGATGAAATGGCCAGCTACAATAAGGTGACGTTGATGGGCAACCTGACGCAGGACCCCGAACTGAGGTACCTGCCCAGCGGCACGGCGATGTGCAAGCTGAAGGTCGCGGTCAACCGCGACCGCCCCAACCAGCAGGGCGAGCGCGAGACCGACTTCTTCAACGTGGTGGTCTGGGCGAGGCAGGCGGAGACCTCCGCCGAGTACCTCTCCAAGGGCAGGCCGGTCCTGGTGGAAGGGCGCCTGCAGAACCGCAGCTGGGAAGGGCCGGACGGGCAGAAGCGCTATGCCACGGATATTACGGCCGACAGGGTCATCTTCCTGGGCAGCCGCGACCGCTCGGGAGAAGGCGGAGGCTACAACGGAGGCTTCAACGCTCCCGGGAGCAGCCACGGCAACGATTTCGGCGATAAGCCGGTGGACGATTTCGGCGGCGGCGGGCCGGTCGAGGAGAACAACCTCCCGGAGACCGACGACGACATCGCCTTCTAAGCCCGAGAACAACGAAAACTACGACTTATATATTTGAATTGGAGGTTGGTAACGATGCCAGCGGGCTACGTTAAGAAACCAAAACGCAAAGTATGCATATTCTGTAAGGACAAGATCGATTTCCTCGACTACAAGGACCTCGCCACCATCAGGCGCTTCCTGTCGGAGAAGGGCAAGATCAAGCCTCGCCGGGTCACCGGCAACTGCACCCAGCACCAGAAGATAGTGGCCAAAGCGGTCAAGAACGCCCGGGAGGTGGCGCTCATACCCTATACCTCCCGCCAGGGTGAGGTGAAATAGAAAAAGCGCTTCCGCCCTGCCCCCCGGGGTATTGAAACGGGCGGCGAGGGCGGTGCTATACTGTAGTCTCTACGAAAGAGAGGGCTTATCTTGAAAGTCATTCTGATAACCGACATAAAGGACTTGGGTAGCCGGGGCCAGATCGTCGAGGTCAAGGACGGCTACGCCAACAACTACCTGATACCCCAGAACCTGGCGATGCGGGCCACCCGCGGCAAGACCAGGGAAGTCGAGCAGCTGGCCCGCATGAAGATGGCCAGGGCCGACCGCGACCTGGGCAAGGCACGCGACGTCTCCGCCCGCATCCGGGAGCACGATTTCGTCATCCTGGCCAAGGTGGGGGTCGGGCGGCAAGCTTTTCGGCACCATCACCCCGCGCGAGATCTCCGAGCACATCAAGGAAGAGCTGGGCATCGAGGTCGACCGCAAGAAGATCCAACTCGAAGAGCACATCAAGCACACCGGGTACTACGAGGCCAAGCTGAAGCTGCACCACGAGGAAGAGACGGTGATCCACATCAAGGTGGTATCCGAGGACGACCCCACCGGGTCGCTCCTGCCCGAGCCTCCCGGTGCGGAAGAGGCCTCGGCCGAGCCCGCAGCCGAGGAGCCGCTAGCGGAAGAGCCCGTCGCCGAGACGGCGGCGGAAGAGGCTTCCGAGGAGCCCCCGGCGGAAGAGCTGCCCGCGGAAGAGCCTCCGGCTGAAGAAGACTGAAAAACGGGTTTCGACCCGGTTCGCGCAAGTATTTGAGGGGTAGAGGGTCATGGCCACAACCGCGCAGACGTACGGCTTAACTGGACCGCAACCCCCCCTACAGCATCGAAGCGGAGCAATCGGTCCTCGGGGCGATGATGCTCTCGCGCGATGCGGTGGCGGACATCACCGAGATCCTCCAGCCCGAAGACTTCTACAAGGACGCCCACCGCAAGATCTTCGAAGTCGCGCGCTCCCTCTACGCCAAGGGTGACGCCCATCGACCCCCTGACCATCGCCGAGACCCTGCGCACCCAGGGCGACCTGGAATCGGTGGGCGACCGGCCCTATCTCCACGCCATAGTCTCCATGGTCCCCACCACCGCCAATGCCCTGAAGTACGCGGAGATCGTGTCGAAGCTCGCCACCCTGCGCCGCCTCATCGAGGCCGCCAACCGTATCGCCGCCATCGGCTACAACATCCCGGACGACCTGGACGAAGCCCTGGACGAGGCCGAGAACCTCATCTACCAGATCTCCAACAAGGACCGCGACGAGCGCGTCAAGGACTGGAAGACCCTGCTGGAGGACACCTACGACGAGATGGAGGCGCTGGGGACGCATGCGCAGGGAGGCCTCCTACATCAAGACCGGTTTCAAGGACCTGGACCAGAAGATCCTGGGGCTGCACCCCTCCGACCTCATCGTCATCGGGGCCCGGCCCTCCATGGGCAAGACCAGCCTGGCCCTGAACATCGCGGCCAACGTGGCCATCAACGACAAGCAAGCCGGTGGTCATCTTCAGCCTGGAGATGAGCGACACGGGAACTGGCCCAGCGCATGCTCTGCTCGCAGGCCAGGGTGAGCAGCCAGGACCTGCTGGCCGGCAAGTTCAAGGACTCCGACACCGAGTGGCGGAAGCTGGTCACCACCATGAACACGCTGACCGGCGCGCCCATCGTCATCGACGACAACGCCGGCATCAGCATCATGGAGATGCGCTCCAAGCTCAGGCGGCTGAAGGACCGGCACGACCTGGGGCTGGTCATCATCGACTACATCCAGCTGATGAACTTCGACAGGCGCGTGGAGAACCCGCGTGCAGGAGATCGCCGCCATCAGCCGCGCCTTGAAGGTCATCGGCAGGGACTTCAACGTCCCGGTCATCGCCGTCAGCCAGCTCTCCCGCAAGGTCGAGGACCGCCAGAACCGCCGGCCCATCATGAGCGACTTGAGGGAGTCCGGGGCCATCGAGCAGGACGCCGACCTCATCCTGTTCATCTACCGGGAAGAGCTCTACAACGCGGACAACGACGACGTCAAGGGGGTGGCCGAGCTGATCATCGCCAAGCACCGCCACGGGCCCACCGGCGAGATCAAGCTGACCTTCAACAGCAACTGGACCCGCTTCGACGACATGGCGGGCTCCAGCTACCGCGACTGACCCCCCCTTGTCGATTGCAGGAGCGAAGTCCCGGGGCTTACACCTTTTGATCAGGTGCTTCAGTTCCCGCTCGCGATGGCTACTGATTCGCTTGAATACCGCGTCCCGCATCCTGTATCCTGATTGATGTTTTCCCGTTAATACCTGCGAGCGCCGGTTTCAATAAGACATTCGGAGAGAGGTTCGAACATGCCAGAAGCAGTCAAGGGTTTCCTGGGAGTCGACGTCGGCTCGGTCAGCACCAACCTGGTGGTCATCGACGAGGCGGGCGAGGTGCTGGCCTCCATCTACCACCGCACCCGCGGCAATCCCATCGCGGCGGTGCAGGAGGGGATGAGGCAGCTGGGCGCCAAGCTCCCGGCCGACATCGAGATCGGGGCGGCCGGCACCACCGGCAGCGCCCGTTACCTGAGCGGCGTCATCGTCGGGGCCGACATCGTCAAGAACGAGATCACCGCCCACGCGGTGGCCGCCCTCCACCTGGTCCCCGAGGTACGCACGGTGCTGGAGATCGGCGGGCAGGACTCCAAGATCATCCTGCTGCAGGACGGCGTGGTCGTCGACTTCGCCATGAACACCGTCTGCGCCGCCGGCACCGGTTCCTTCCTCGACCACCAGGCCACCCGGCTGGGCATCCCCATCGAGGAGTTCGGCGGCTATTCGCTCAAGGCGGAGAACGGCGTGCAGATCGCCGGGCGCTGTTCCGTCTTCGCCGAGTCCGACATGATCCACAAGCAGCAGATCGGCCACTCGGTGGACAGCATCATCTACGGCCTCTGCCAGGCCCTGGTGCGCAACTACCTGAACAACCTGGCCAAGGGGAAGCGCGTGGAGTCCCCGGTGGTCTTCCAGGGCGGCGTGGCCGCCAACAGCGGCATGAAGAGGGCCTTCGAGGAGGCGCTGAAGGTAACGAGATCATCATCCCTTCCCACTTCGACGTGATGGGGGCGGTGGGGGCGGCCCTGCTGGCCATGGAGGCCGAGGTCCCCGCCACCCACTTCAAGGGTTTCGAGATGGCGGAGATGGAATTCCTGACCTCCAGCTTCAACTGCGGGGGATGCTCCAACTCGTGCGAGGTGGTGCGGATCACCATGGACGGGGATACCCTGGCCCGCTGGGGCGGGCGCTGCGGCAAGTGGGAGATGGAGCCGGCCGCGGATTAACCGGCCCTTCGGTCAGTCCTTCCGCTCGGCCAGGAAGATCTCGTGCTCCATCAGGCGGACTTCCCTGATCCGCGCGCTGACGACCTTCTGCTCACCGAAGACGTCCACCAGGACCAGCTTGCCGCCCTCCGGCTTGACCTCCACCACGTCCTCCATCAGCTTGTCCTGACGGCCTTCCCTGTCGATGTAGACGACTGCTTCGCACATGCTCTATTCCACTCCCTCGATCGTAGTGTCACCGCTCCCCTTGACCTGCTTGATGGCCGCCCCGATGAGCTGGGGCAGGGGCGCCTCCACCACCCCCAGCAGCTCGATGCGCGGGTTGGTGAGGGGCAGCAGGACCTTGCGGGCCTTGCAGGAGGCGATGCTCTCGGCCATCAGGGGCGTCAGCTCTCCCATCATGGAGTTGGGGATGAGGATGGACAGGCAGCCCATGACCACGTCGGCGTCGCCCACGTTCACCCGGATGGCGTTCTCCCCGGTGCCGCCCCGGTTGGCCCGGGCCTTCATCATGTTCATGGTGGCGACGGAGTTGGTGCCCAGGGCGACGATCTCCGTCTCCTCGTCGAACTCGCGGCGCAGCTGGAGGATGATCTGGTGGCCGATGGAGCCGCCCATACCGTCGACGACCGCGATGATCATGGCTGGAGGACGTCCTTGAGTTCCTCGACCAGGCCGGCCTTGGGGCGCGACCCGGTCAGCCGCTTGGCCACCTCGCCCCCCTTGAAGAGGATCATGGTGGGGATGGCCTGGACCTCGAAGTTGCGGGCCGTAGCCTGCTGCTCGTCCACGTTCAGCTTGCACACCTTGACCTTGCCCTCCCATTCCCCGGCCAGCTCCTCCAGGATGGGGGTCATCGTGCGGCAGGGTCCGCACCAGGGGGCCCAGAAATCCACCAGCACCGGCAGGTCGCTCTTGACCACCAGCTCGTCGAATTGCGCGTCGGTCAGCTCGTTCACTCCTCCAGCCATCTCCATACCTCCCGTATGTCGGACGCAATCAGTCGTCAAATACCCTTATACCCTGAAATGCCGGGCTTCAGACGTAGGCGGTGCCCTTGAGGTCCTCGGCGTGGCGCTGGGCGTTCATCAGGGCGGTGACCCCCTCGCCCACCGCCACCGCCACCTGCTTGACGCTGCCCGAGCGCGCGTCTCCCGCGGCATAGGCGCCCGCGACGGAGGTGCGCATGGCGGCGTCGGTGACGATGAAGCCGTCCTGGTCCAGCTCGACGAAGCCCTCGAAGGGCCCGGTGTTGGGGATGCTGCCCACGTAGAAGAAGACCCCCTGCACCGGCCGCTCGCTCTCCTCGCCTGAGTCCAGGTCCTTCAGCACCAGGGCGGTGACCGCCCCCTCGCCCTTCACCTCCACCGGCACGCTCCTCCACAGCACTTCCACCTTGGGGTGGGCCAGGGCCCTCTCCTGCAGGATGTGGTCGGCGCGCAGCCGGTCGCGCCGGTGCACGATGTAGACGCGCGAGGCGAAGCGGGTGAGGAAGAGCGCCTCCTCCACCGCCGAGTTCCCGCCGCCGACCACCGCCACCTCCTTCTCCTTGAAGAAGGCGCCGTCGCAGGTGGCGCAGTAGGACACGCCCCGCCCCAGCAGCTCCTCCTCGCCGGGGATGCCCAGCTTGGCGGGGTGCATGCCGGTGGCCAGCACCAGGCCCAGGGCCTCGACCTCCCCGTCGTCGGTGGACAGCAGGAAGGCGTCGCCCCGCTTCTCGACGCGGTTTACCGGGGTGAAGGTCTTGAACTCCAGGCCGAAGGAGGCGGCCTGCTCGCGCATCTTCTCCACCAGCTCGGCCCCGCTGATACCCCCGGGGAAGCCCGGGTAGTTCTCGATGATCTCGGTCATCATGGGCATGCCGCCTGTGAGCTTCTCCTCGAAGAGCACGACGGAAAGGCGGGCGCGGGCCGCGTAGATGCCGGCGGCCAGGCCGGCCGGCCCTCCACCTATGATCGCTACGTCCAGTCGTTCATCCATTTCCCTATTATACCCGACCTCTCTATACCCAGACCCGGGACCGGTCCCACCAGTCGGGGTCGAGTTCGCCGGAGAACACCCGCCGCACCGGGCCCTTGAGCAGGTAGGTGCCGTCCGGGGCGGCCGACACCTCCAGCAGGCCACCCGGCTGGCGCACGAACATCCTGCCCTTGCCCTTGCCGGTGCGGATGGCCGCCGCCACCGCCGCGCAGGCCCCGGTGGCGCTGGAGAGGGTCTCGCCCGCCCCCCGTTCCCAGGTGCGCTGGATCATCTCGGACACGTTCAGGACCTCGGCGAACTCCACGTTGACCTTCAGGGGGAAGAGGGGGTATTTCTCGATGCGGGGGCCGATCTCCCGCACCAGCGAAGAGGAGAGGGCGTCCAGGAAGATGACGCAGTGGGGGTTGTCGGTGGAGAGGCAGGTGGCCTTGAAGGTGTAGTCGTCGACCTCGATGAGCTCCTCCACCGCCTCCTCTCCTTCTCCCAGCATGGGGATGGAACCGCGGCGGAAGTCGGGCCGGCCCATCTCCACCTCCACCTCCCGCACCCGGCCCTCCACCACCACCAGCCGCAGGCCCTTCACGCCCGAGGCGGTCTCGACGGACATCTCCTCCCGGGCGTGGATGCCCTCCTCGTAGAGGTGCTTGGCCAGGCAGCGGATGCCGTTGCCGCTGAAGTCGGCTTCGCTGGCGTCGGGGTTGTAACAGGTCATGCGGCAGGCGGCCCGCTCGCTGGGGGAAAACACCACCACCCCGTCCGCCCCGATGCCCAGGTTGCGGTTGCAGAGGGCGCGGATGAGCTCGGGTGGCAGGTTGACGGCCGACTGCATGGCGTCCAGGAGCACGTAGTCGTTTCCCGCTCCGTGGTACTTGAAGAACTTCATCTCTCCTCCGGGGTCAGGGCCGACAATTGACATCATCCTAACATAATTAGGCCCATCTGCTGCAGATTGTCAATTGTCAGGGGCTGACCCCGTATCTTATCCTTTAAGCATGGACGAACAGATCAGGTCCAACCGGCGTAAGATCTACTGGGCCATCACCATCTACATCTGGGTGATCGTCCTGGTCACCGCGGTCTGCGGTGCCTGGATAGTGCTCACCTACGACAACCTGGCGGGCTGGCTGGCCTTCGCCGGCTTCTTCCTCCTCGACTTCGTGATGATCCGCGTCGCCACCGGGAGCGGGATGTGGATAGTCCGCTGGGTCCTGCGGGCCACCACGGTCTATCCGGGCGGCGCCGAAGAAGCCAGGGACGCCGTCGACGACATCTCCATCGCCACCGGCATGCCGGCCCCGGAGATCATGCTCATCGACGAGGACTTCCGCAACGCCATATCCCTGAAGGGCCGGCGAGGGACGGCCATCATCGTCACCCGCGGGCTCCTCGACGACCTGGACGACGACGAGCTGCGGGCGGTGATGGCCCACGAGATGGCCCACCTCTACAACGAGGACGCCAGGCTGAACACCTTCATCGCCTCCCTGCGGGGGTTCTCGCTGATCGTGCGCTCCCTCTTCGGGCACGTATTCGGCATTCTTCGATTCGCCCGTCCTCGGGGCGGTCTTCGAGATGCTGATCCTGCCGGTCCTGGCGGTCCTGCCCGTCGCTGGTCGTCGTCTACTTCAGGGCTCCTCGGAGCTGGAGCGCATCGTCCTCTCGGCCATCATCATCGTCGTGCTCAACCTGTTACTTTCCTGGTGGTCTTCAGCCGCGATCGTGCAGCGCCTGGTCGACCCCTACCGCGAGATGCGCGCGGACGAACTGGCCGTGAGCTGGACCATGTACCCGGAAGGCCTGGTCCGGGCCCTGCGCAAGGTAGAGCCGCGCTGCAGCGTGTCCAGGCTGGGCTTCCTGAAAGGGATGTTCTTCGGGCCCATCAGCACCTTCGGCGACCTGAACAGGTGGCAGACGGACCTGCAGCCCACCATCGACGAGAGGATCGACAACCTGGAGAGGGTCCTGCACGCGCCTCTCGACCCCGGGCGCGAGCCCCCGCGCAGACCTGTTTCAGCGCTAGGATTCCCAGAGGGCCTTGAAGCGCAGGGCGTCCTCCCACATGTGGATGTTGTTGAAGAGGACGTAGGCCTTCTTCTTCTTGGACTTGCGCAGGATGGAGATGAACTTGCGCAGCTCCTGGTCGCTGTACTGGTGGCGGTAGCCGCCGATGCCGTGCATGCGCCAGTAGATGATGCTCCCGGCCTTCTCGCGCCCCTGGGCGGGGTCGACCACGTGGATGAGGTCGAGCTCGCGGCAGAGCCGGCCCACCTCCTCGGGGTCCCACTCGCCCCCCTTGGGCTCGAAACCCAGGTGCAGTCCCGTCCCGGGTGCAGTTGCCGAAGAACTCCCGCAGGTTGGAGACGTTCTTCGGGCCCGGGCCCGAAGGTGGTGGGGGCCTGGAAGATGACCATCTCCGACTCCAGGGCGCTGGCCACCTCCAGGGTCTGCTCCCAGGCCTCGAAGACCTCCTCGGTGGGCTTGAAGGAGCCGTAGCTGTCGCGCTTGGCCTCCTCCACCGGGACGGTGAGGCGGCGGTAGCTGGTGCTGGAGGGGCGGTGGGTGATGAGCTGCCAGGCCAGCAGGGTGAACTCCACCGAGGCAGGGGCTTCCTGCCTCCAGGCCTGGGCCGATTTGACCCTGGGCAACTGGTAGAAGGTCTTCTGGATCTCTACCAGGTCGAATTGCTCGTAATACTTATTCTTGGGCTGCGGATACCCGCAGCAGCCCACATGAACCTCCAAAAGCACACCTCAATCGTGTCCCAGCGCGCGTGACATTCATCCCTGAAACAACATTATAGTATAAAAACGGGGTAAGATTGTATATAAGATCGTATTCACATGCTGATCTCGGGTGGAGGTGGACGGATTTGAACCAGCCCGGCGCCCATACAATCCTGGTGGTGGACGACAACGACGTCATCATCGAGCTGATCGAGCGGATGCTCGGGCGGGCTGGATACCGGGTGGCCGGATGTACCGACAGCAACGGCTACCGGGAGGCCTGCCTGGCGGAAAAGCCGTCCCTCATCATCCTGGACATATTCATGCCCGGCAAGACCGGCTGGGAGATACTCCAGGAGTTGAAGGAAGACCCCGAGCTGGCGGACATCCCGGTGATCATCTCGTCCGTCAAGGGCCGCCCCGAGGACATCGAGCGCAGCAGCAGCATGGGCGCCGTCGACTTCATCGCCAAGCCTTACGTCCTGGGGGACCTGCTGGAGATCATCCAGCGCCACGTGGGGTAGCGGCCCCGAAGGGGTCCCCTTCCCGCTCGACTTCCTCGCCGGGTTCCGCCGCGGGTCCGGCCTGTCCCAGGATGTCCCGGGCGACCAGCATGCCGTTGGTCACCGCCCCCTCCACCCCCAACCCGTACCGGGACCAGGCACTGGCCAGGTAGAGGTTGCGCAAGGGGGTGCGGATGTCCGGCCGGTTGAAGAGGTGCTGGTCGGGCGAGGGCTGGTAACCGAAGGCGGCGCCCCGGGAGTTCAAGGTGAGTCTTCTGCAGGTGGAACGGGGAGATCCTCTCCTGGAAGACCAGCCGCTGGTCGAGCTGGGGGATGAGGCGGCGCAGCTCCTGTTTGATGGCCAGGGCCATGGCCTCCTCCAGGCCCCTGCGGTTGGCCTCCCCGGCGAAGGAGGGGTAGCAGCGGTCCGGCACCGCCGCCCACACGTTGAGGATGTGACAGCCGGGCGGGGCCAGGGAGGGGTCCTGCCGCGACAGCAGGTTCACCGTCAGGTGCCTGATCTCCAGGTAGGTGTCTCCGGTCCGGACCCGGCGGGGCTTGCCGGTGGAGATGAAGGTGCGGTCGGGCATGTCCAGCTCCCCCTCGATGCCCAGGTAGAGGACCATGAAGGAAGGCGAGGGGGCCAGGCCCTGCAGTTTCTTCCGGTACCGGGAGCCCAGGGTGCCCGGGGGCAGCAGGTCGCCCGCGAGCTGCGCGGGGTCTCCGGCCATCACCACCACCTGGCTGCGGAACTGCGAGCCGTCCTCCATCTTCAAGCCGACTATCTGCGGGCCGGAGGAACCCTCCTTGAGCATGACCTTCTCCACCAGGCAGTCGGTGACGATGGTGGCTCCCAGCTCGCGGCAGGTGCCGGCCAGGAGGTTGGTGAAGGTCTGCAGGCCGCCCAGGGGGAAGCTGCAGCCGTCGATGAACATCTCCTTGAAGAGGTAGCCGGCGTCGTAGGCGGTGATGGCCTCGGGGTTCCCCGCGACCGGGTAGAGCAGGCAGGTGAAGAGCTCGCGCAGCCCCGGGTCGACGAGGTATTCGTCGAGCATGGCGGAGGCGGAGAGGTTGTGCCACTTGGAGAGGATGGGGTAGGTGTAGAACTGCTCGTTGAAATCCTCCAGGCTCTCCACCATGATGGGCAGCCCCGGCTCCTTGCGGTCGTTGAGCTCACCCCGGAACGAGCGGAGGTGGGTGAGGAAGCGGAGCAGCCCTTCCTCGCTCCCCTCGAAGCGGGAGGACAGCTTGTGCAGGTAGGCCTCGACGTTCTCCGGCACGCGCATGGCGTAGTCGTCGGTGACCACCCCCAGGGAAGGGCGGGCGAACCTCGCGCGGTCGGTCAGGCCCAGGCTCTCCAGGAGGAGGGCCAGGGTGCCCCCTTCCCCCGCCCCGGTCAGCAGGGTGGGGCCGAGGTTGAGGACGAACCCCTCCCGCGTCACCGAGGTGCAGTAGCCCCCCGGTGACCTGCCCTGCTCGGCCAGGAGCACCTTGACCCCGGCCCGCGCCAGCATGGCGGCGCAGGCCAGGCCGCCCATGCCCCCGCCGATGATGGCCACGTCGTACTCGCTCTCGCGCAGCTTGCGGCCGGGCTCCAGGGCGGGGGGCTGCCAGGACCCCTTCAGGTTGGACTTGACCAGCAGGTGCCGGCCGAAGAGCCGGGGCATCAGCAGGATGATGACGGTGGTGGCCGAGACCAGCACGATGAGCATGGCGATGGCCGCCCACGCCGGCACGGTATTGGAGGCCTGCTTGTCCAGGGCCAGCAGGGAGAAGAGGGAGATGCCGAAGCCGGCCGCGAAGAAGGCGCACCAGAGCCAGGTCAGGGAGAGGTAGGTCTTCCGGAAGAGCGGGTTGTAGCGCATGCTCTCCGGGTAGTCGCGCGCGGCGAAGTCCAGCAGGAAGGGGCGGCCCTCCATGAAGGAGTACCCCGCCATGATCAGCAGGCAGATGAACTCGCCGGACATCAGGTTGGAGACGCGGCTCTCCATGTCCTCGCCCATCAGGAGGGCGGAAGCCGCGGCGATGGCGAAGAAGAGCAGATTGAAGTAGACGATGGGCGCCAGCCCGCGCACCTTCCAGGTGACGGCGCCCGCCACCAGGGTCAGGCCCAGGCCCACGTAGGAGGCGATGCGCACCTGGCCGTTCAAGCAGATGACCCAGAAGGCCAGGTGGGGCAGGAAGTTCAGGTACAGTACCAGGATGTTCTTTTTCTTTTTCATAGCTTGGTCCAGGTGGTCAGGGTCGCCTTACTCGTCAAGGTATTATACAGCGTGGGCCGGCCTTATCCCTTTTCTTCGGGACGCATATTGTCGGCCAGCATGAAGGCGCAGAGCGAGAGGGTGAGGGCCAGGAAGGCCAGGCCGGTGAGGGCCAGGGGGCGCGAGCTGAAGGATAACGACCAGGCCAGCAGGAAGGAGCCCGCCAGCAGGACCAGGAACAGCGCCACCAGGGCCAGGCCCGCCAGCAGGACCCGCCGGCGCAGGTCGCCCAGGGCCTCGTCCACTTCCTCGGGAGAGGCGTCCTCGCCGAGGGCCCGGGCCGCCATCCGCCGCGGGAAACCCCCGCCCATCGCCCGCATCTTGCGGCAGAAGATGGAGACGTAGACCATGCAAGCCATGCCCAGCAGTGCCGCTATCATCGGAAAGATGAAGTCCTCGTTCATGCGCTCACCTCGCCCGAACATCATATAGGATACGGCATTTCTGGTAAAATGGGAGCGCACGTACCCGAGCATCGCTGATGGAGGTAAGAACATGCCCAACGGTCTACTGTCCAAGAGCCAGGCGGAAGTGGCGCTGGAACTGGTGAGGAGTTACCTGGAGTTCGCGGACGAGAGCGACAAGGCCGCCTATAAGACCGCTGACGGATACTTCGACCTGTACCGCAAGGCCTACGACCTGATCATGGAGGCGGCGAAGGAAGCCGACGCGGCCCAGGGCAAGGCCGGCTTCTGACGCAGCCGCCGGTCCTGGCTTAGATGTCCTTGGCCTTGGAAAACCGCTTCAGCAGGCTGTTCGAAGGGATCTCCTCCGCCATCTTCGCCCGCCGCGCGGCGATGAGCCTCTCCAGCCCCAGCACGATGACGAAGCGGATCAGGCGCTTCCTGTAAGCGGCCCCTCTCCTGGCGAAGAAGCTCCCGGCCTTCGCGCCCTTCTCGACCGTCTCGGCCTTCCCGGCGCCCTTCTTTCCCTTCTTCGCTTTGCCCTTGCCGCTCTCGCGCTCCTCCGCCAGCCGCCTGGCCAGGGCCCTGGCGGCGGCCAGCTCCCTCGCCTTCCTCCTCTTCCTGCGGATGCGGGCGACGAAGTACAGCGGGATCAGCAGGGGGACCAGCAGGAGCGGAAGCAGCATTCGTACGTCAAACTTCTTATTCTCCATCTCACACCTCCTTGTGTCCCTCCTATTATATCCGATTCTTGACGAAAGGACGGGGGTTGCATAAGGTTACTAGGGTTATCTGGAAATGATCTGGAGGAATGCGTGAACCTGGATATGTTCAAAGGAGCGTGGTCGGCCTTCCGCTCGCGGCCGCTGGTGTGGCTGTTCGTGTCGGCGGCCAGCGTCCCCTACGTGCTCGGCATGTCCCTGGGCGCCCTGCCCGAAGTGGCCATCCCCGGCTCCATCATCACTTACATGCTGGTGTTCCTCTCCTGGTGCATGGCGGCCTACACCTACGGAGCGGGGAAGGAGTTCGACACCCGGGCCATGCTGGCCGAGGGCCGGGAGGTGCTGGCCTACCACTGGACCAAGATCCTCAACCTGTCCATCATGTTCGCCGCCATCGCCTACGTGATCATGAACATCCTGCTGCCCATGGTCCTCATCACCGTGTACTCGATGATCAAGCCGTCCGACGACATCCTCACCGGCATCCTCTTCCAGTTCGCGGGCTACGTGCTCCTGGCCCTGCCGATGACCCTCTTCGCGCTGGTGCCTCAGCTGGCCACCCTGCGCCACGATTTCGAGGAGGAGACGGACACCCCGACGGGCGTCCTGCGGGCCAGCTACCTCCTGGTCAAGGACAGGTACAAGGACGCGCTGCTCCTCTACCTCCTGCCCGAACTGGCGGCCAGCGTCCTGGTGCTCCTGTTGAGCCTGCTGATCTTCTTCGGCCGGGATTTCTTCATCGACTTCAGCTTCCTGTACATCCCGATCCTGCTGTTGATGGCCCTCATCCAAGGGGCGAAGACCGCCTACGTCGCGGCCGCCTTCAACCTCTTCCTCGACCAGGTGGAAGCGGAGGAGCGGGCCAAGAAGAAGAAAAAGAAGACGGCGCCGGCCAAGAGCGCGCCCGCGGAGAGGAAGCTGCCGGCCAAGAAGAGAGACCGGAAGCCGGCCTCCCCCACAAGAAGAAGAAGTAGCCCGCGGAGCGGGGCATGTGTAGCCCGGGGCGTAAGCCCCGGGAAACACGGCCGGCGAAAAAACCTTACCAGCCCGCGGCGAGGCGCTCGGCCAACTCCGGCGGCAACCCCGCGTCGAGTATCTTCTTCATGGCCTGCTCCACGTCGTAGTCGACGAAGTGGAACTCGACGGAGTTCTCACCCGGGTCGTAGACGCAGAACGAAGCCTGGGCCAGCCCTCCCCGGTACTGCCCGCAGCTGCCCACGTTGACCATCACGTCGTGGCCCTCGGGCAGGCGGATGTGCCCGGCCTTGGAAACCTCGCCGTGCACCAGCTTCTGCTCCTCCCGCTCCAGCAGGTAGATGGCGCACACGTGGGTGTGCCCGATGAAGCAGAGCCGCGAGGCGGGTTCCGGGTAGTTCTTGTGCAGGCTCTTGAACGCGTATTGCGCCTCGAAGGGGTCGAGGATGTAGTCGTCGGGGTGGGAGGGCGAGCCGTGGAAGATGAGGAAGGAGCCGTCGATCTCCCGGTAATCCGGCAGGTCCAGCAGCAGGTCCTTCTGGTCCGCGCTGAGCTGCCTGTCGGAATGGTCCAGGCCGGCCAGGGCCATCTGGTTCATGGCCGGCTCCCGTCCCGTAGCCAGGTCCTCCAGCCCCCTCTCGTGGTTGCCCTGGATGCAGAGGACTTCCTTCGCGACCACCCTCTCCAGGCACTCGGACGGCTCCGCCCCGTAGCCCACGATGTCGCCGCAGCAGAGGATGGAATCGACCCCGCTCTCCTCCAGCGCCTCGAGCACGGCGGTGAGCCCTTCCAGGTTCGAATGGATGTCCGAGATGATTCCGTACTTCAACGGGCCTCCAAGTCTGCCGAGGTTATTGCCTTGTTTCGATGATACCATAATCCCCCGGCGGCGGGGTCCCCTCCGGCGCTCACCGCCCGCCGCGGTCCGCCCCCTCACCCGCCCGCGTCTAAAACAGCGACGGTTGTCGTATTCTCATGGTATTGTTGGCATGGGAAAAGCAGCTGGAGGGGAAGAAGGATGAGAGGCATTTCGCCGGTCAGAGGAAAGATGGGTGGGCGCCCTGCTGCTCGCGGCGGCCGTGCTGGCGGCGTTGCTGGCGCCGGCGGGTTGCGGCGGCAAGTCCATCTCCCAGGAGGAAGCCCTGGAAAGCGTGAGGTCGGCCTACCGGGCCATGGCCGAGTGCTCCGGGTACCGCTTCCGCTCCAACGTCAGTTACGACTTTCCCCGACATGGACGAGGAGACCAAAGCCCAGGTCTCCTCCATCCCCACCCCCCTGTCCATGGAGGGTGAGGTCCAGCAGGGGGAAGGGGGATACCGCCAGCATTCCTGGACCAGCGGCAGGGGCGACAAGATGGAGGTCTACGTGGTGGGCGGGTACTCCTACAGGTTCACCGAGGCGACCGGGTGGCTCTACACCGACCCCTCCGAATTCAGCCTCAACCTCTCCGACCTCTACGACTTCTCCCCGCAGGATTTCGAGGACATGCTCGGGTTCGTGGAGGAGGTCCAGGTGGTGGAGGACAGCCCCGAGAAGCTGGTGGTCTACTTCGACGCGGGGAGCGAATACCTCCTGTCCGCCCTGGAGAAGAGCCGGGCGCGATACGAGGCGGAGGGCAGGCTGGTCATCTACGACATGCTCTACGGGCTGCTGAGCAACTCCTCCACCGGGATAACCAGTCACATCTACAAGGACAACGGGTACCTGGAGAGGCAGGAGGTGACCATGCGCCTGCCGGACACGCCCTACGCTGGGCACGGTGGAGATGAGCTTCGTCAACGAGTTCTTCGACTACGGCGCGGACATCGACATCCAACTCCCGGCGGAAGCGGAATCGGCCAAGCCGGCCCCGGTCATCTGATCTCGCGCTTTAAACCCGACACGCACCGTTTTCCAGGCGGCGCGAAGCGGATATAATAAGAGGGCGAAAGGAAGAAGGCATGGACAACCCGCCCGATTTCCACAGGATGATGGAAGCAGGTGACGTCGAGGGCCTGATCAAGGTGCTGGGCCACCCGCAGGCGCACCTGCGCATGCAGGCCTCCGACCTGCTCATCCGCATGGGCGAGCCCGCGGTCACCGCGCTCATCACCGGCATGGACGACGCCAACCCCGAGGTGCGCAAGGGATGCATCCGCGCGCTGGGCGGCATCGGCAACAACCGGGCGGTGGTGCCCCTGCTGCGGCACCTGCGGAGGGAGGACGCCGGCGTGGCCCAGTTCATCATCGACGCCCTGGCGGAGCTGGGCGACCCCCGGGCGGTCCCCGCCCTCTGCCGCATGACCCGCAACCCTTCGCTGATCCTGCGCTACAACGCGGTGCGCGCCCTGGGCGAGTTCCACGACCGGCGCAGCATCCCCTTCCTCATCGACGCGCTGAGCGACAACGCCAACATCGTGCGCCTGCGCGCCATCGACTCGCTCTCCTCCATCGACGAGGCCACCCTGTGGTCACCCATCAGCGAGCTCATGGACGACCCCTCCCCCGGCGTGCGGGCCCAGGCCGCGCGGGCCATGGGGAAGCTGAAGGCGCGCGGCGCCATCCATCACCTGCTGCGCATGCTCTCCAGCAAGGTGGAGACCGACCGCATCGAGGCGGTGCGCGCCCTGGGCGAGCTGGGCGGCCAGGAGGTGCGGGAGTCCCTGGAGCTGGCGCGCATCCTCGAGGGGCAGGAGACGGGTCATCAAGGAGATCGACCGCGCCCTCAACGAAAAGGCCCCCTAGCGGCGGAGGCCGCTGCCCGGTCTGCTCCCCGGCTGGGAGCGGGCCAGGCCCGTTCGGGAGGCCTAGTCAGAAACCCCAGTTCAGAGCGTGTTTTCGCCTGCACCGGAGGCGCGAAACCGCGTCATCACTGAAAATTTCGAAGATCGGCTCAAATTTTTCCAGCATTTAAAAGGATTCCGGCAGGCCCGGGTCGAAATTCTCCATGAAGTCAGAGGGCTCGTTAAGGAGGTGAAAAGGTGAACAAGACTGAACTGGTAGCGGAAGTCGCCAAGTCGGCCGACCTGACCAAGAAGGACGCAGCCGCCGCGCTGGACGCCGTCCTGGAGTCGATCGAGAAGGCCCTGAAGAAGGGCGACAAAGTCACGCTGGTGGGCTTCGGCACCTTCGAGGTGCGGAGCAGGAAGGCTCGCAAGGGGATCAACCCCCGCACGCGCGAGGAGATCAAGATCAAGGCCACCAAGTCCGTGGCCTTCAAGCCGGGCGCCACGCTGAAGGAATCCGTCAGCAAGGGCAAGAAGTAAGCCCGCAAGTCCGTAAAGCAACGAGGGGAGACGTTTTGGGCAGAAAAGACGTTTCCCCTCGCCCATTTCGCGGGCGAGATGCCCCTTGCCATTTCGCCGTCCTTAAAACATAATGTTTGAGTGATTTGGACGCGCCCGTAGCTCAATTTGGCAGAGCAGGGGACTCTTAATCCCAAGGTTGTAGGTTCGAGTCCTACCGGGCGCACCAGACAAAACAGCAGGTCGGAGGTTGTTTTCTCCGGCCTGCTTTGTCTTTTGGGCGGCTCTGAGTCGGCGCAGACCGGGGCTACCAGTCTAACTCGAAGATGAGAGAGAAATCATCGTAGTAAGAACTCTTTACCGGGAGCCTCTCTTCAATACTGGCCTTGATGTCCTCCGGCGGCATGTCGTAACCATAAACCTCTCCCAGGTATATCCAATCGGACCCGATGGACTTTACGTAGTTCGCCAGGTAGTCCGGGGCTTCGACCATCCAGGCCGCGCCGACGTCGATCATGACCGGTCCGAGGTAATAGATGAAGGTGGGATTCATCAGGTCGCCCGGGTTGTTGATGAGAAACAGCGTATCATCCTGTTCGAGGTTCTGTTTTATTAATTCCGCGTCCTGCTGGACCTGTACCGTCCCGGGCCAGTAGGTCGAGTGGCGGGAGATGTTATAGTCGGCGGCACTGGTAAGAACGGCATTGGCCAACGCCGCGATCATCAGGCCCCCGGCCAGCAAGGCCTGGCAGGCCCGGGCAAGACCTGCCCGGTGGATATGCTCTCCCAGCCACTTGACCGCCTCCACCGTCCCTATCGCCGCCAGCAAGGCCGCGGCGGGCAGGGCGGAAGTCACCATCCAGTAAGGTTTGCCGAAGGAGAAAGAAAGAACGAGGTAGACAGGGACGAACCAGACGATGGGGAGAGCATAGATGCGCTTGCCCTGGATGCAGCGATAGACGCAGAAGAGCAAGCCGGCAAGGAGTGCCCCCAGGATGACCCAGCCCAGGTCGTCCGGGAGGCCGGAAAAATAATAGTGCCACGGTTGGGACCAGTTGATGTACTCGTTACTCGAGCCTAGGAAGAACTTGGCGAAGTTGCCCTCGGAGTTGCTCATGAAGAGGTACCACCAGAAGGACACGGCCCCCCCGATCAGCCCGCCTTGACCACGCCCAGCACCTTGTCCTTCTCCCAGCAGACCAGGGAGTAGAGCCCGATTGTAAGGAGGGCGAAAATCGCTATCTCCTTGGAAAGCATGCCCATCCCCAGTGCCAGGCCGCTCCAGTAATACTTCTTTCGCGCGAAGAGGTAGATGGTGAGGGTGATGAAGAACACTGCCGCGGCATCTTCCTTTATCCACACGTCAAAGACGGACGAGGCCGGGAGTACGGCCAGGAAGAACATGGACATGGCGCCGGTCCAGCGACCGAAGAGCGACCAGCCTATGCGGCCTGTGATCAACAGCGTCCCGAAAGAGAAGACCAGGGATATCACTTCGTAGGTCACAGCTCCGCTACCGTATCCCTTACCCAGATAAGCGCACAGCCAGAGGTACAGGGGAGGGTGCATGTTGATGCTCTCGCTCCAGAAATCATCCATGCCGTTCACGAAAGAACGGCAGTAGAGGGCGAATCTTGCCTCGTCAAAGTTGAGCGTGATGGCCGAGGTTGCGCATACGCAGATAAAAAAGACGGCAACGGCTATGGCTGCCAGAACCGCTGGCCCCCATTTATGCCAACCCGTCTCGTTCGGGGCGTCAACCTCCTGATGTTTGAGCATCTTCCAGTTAATACTCTTCACGGGCCCTCCTTCTTAACAGCATTATACCGTCAAGCAAGGCGGAGTCTCCATTGGCGTCATCACAGGTTTACGCATTTTAATGCCACTGCGGATTATCAGAAGCAAAGGAAACCGGATCGGGTTACGAGCAGCTTCTAGCCGGGCGTTCGGGTTGAACTAAAGCAGGGCGCACCAAAAATAAAAGGCCGGGAGTCGTAGCCCCCCGGCCTTTTATTAAACGGAAAGAGTCTACCCCGAGAAGAGGGCGTCCCGGATCTTGCCCGCGGCCGACATGACCCTGGCCGTGCCGACCAGCGGGGCGATGGCCACCAGCACGCCGCGCACCTGGTCCAGGGTGACCTCGGTCTCCGCGGCGACGCCCAGGTTGGCCACCCACGAGATGGACGGCGCGTCGATGGCCGCGAGGACGGCCATGCGCACCAGCATGAGGGTATCCGCGTCCAGGCCGGACTCCTCCATGCTCGCCACGTTCACCGCCACCAGGAAACCCAGTGCCTCCAGGTTTCCCTCCGCCAGGTCCTTGAGGAAGGCCATACTCTCCTGATTCTCCGCCATAACTCCTCCTTTCCTGCCGCTACGGGCAGACGCCGGTTTCTTGCTGCTACCTATTCTTCCCATCGCACAGCGGAAGCAAACCCGCCGTCCTCAATGCGCGGCTAAGCGCTGCCGAGGTACAATGTAAGCACGGATACCCGAAAGGAGATGCAGACATGGACTCAACGGAAGGAACCAGCACCGCGCCGGAGGCCGCGCCGGCGGCGCCACCCATCGCGCCACAGGCGGCTCAACCGGCGCCCCCGGGCATGCCCCAGTACGCGCCCCCCATGCCGCCCTACTACCTGCCGCCCGCCAACCAGTTCTGGAACAGGATGATGCGGGAGAAGGACCGCACCGCCGGGCTGGCCCTGGGCATCCTGGGCAGCTGCCTCATCTTCATCTCCTCCCTGGTCGGCTGGAAGAAGGGAGAGGATTATTACGATTACATGAGGGGCGCGCCCAAGTCCACCACCTTTTACGCCCCGCTGCTGATGCTGGGCCTGGCCCTGCTGGCCGGGATACTCCTGGCATACCTCTGGCGGGAACATTCGGCGGGGGCCATCTTCAGCATAATCGTCTCCGGCGGCGTCTGCGCCGTCGGCTTCGGGTTCGCCGTAGCGCAGATCATCGCGGCCGAGCCCGGTTCCTCAGGCATCATCGGCACGGGAGCCTACCTGGGCCTGGCCGGAGGCCTCCTGGCGCTGCTGGGCAGCCTGCTGCTGCTGTCCGGCCGGAAGGCGGGCTTGCGGTAAGAGAAAGTGGTAAGAGAAAGCGGCTTCCCGTGCCCGGGAAGCCGCTGACGTTACGCGGGAGCCTGGAGCCTAGATGAGGCTGGGGCGGTCCTGGTACTTGAAGGAGATCTTCACGCGGGCGCGGAAGGCGACCACCTTGCCGTCCTCGATCTTCATGTCCAGCTTGTCGACCTCGGCGATACGCAGGTCCGTCAGGGTCTGCCCGGCTATCTCGACGGCGTTCTTCGCCGCGGCTTCCCAGGAAGCCGAACTGGTCCCCACGACCTCGATGATCTTGTAGACGCTCGATCCCATCTTTTCCTCCTTTGAATCCTCCCCGCCTGACACGCTAATATCTTCGCCCAGGCAGGCTCTCCTACCTTCCCCGGGGCCGGATATGACTCGATATTATCACCCGGTGCGGGATAGAGCATAGCAAGCATCGCGGTAGCCCCACCTGCCTGCCCGCCGTCCGCCCCCGCTTGCCATCCCCGCCCGGCTGCATTTAGCATAGACGTATTGGCTTAAGCCCGAACGCGAACGGGGGTTTCGATTGAGCCTGACGAGATGCAAGGAATGCGGTTCCCCGCGCCCGGTGTCCCTCCTCCTGTCCTGGGACGGCAGCGGTGCCATCCTGGTCGAGCGCATGCCCGTCTTCCGGGTGGTCTTCATCGAGGCCGACTTCTTCACGGTGTTCCTCGATTCGCTGGAGAAGGCGCTGGGCCTCTCGGTGCGGCACGTCGCTTTCGAGGCGCAGCGCAAATCCATCTGCCAGGCCATCGCCCATGTACTGGAGAGCCCCCTGCGGGTGCTGACCTACGGGAAGACCATGAAGAAGCTGATGGCGCGCGTCTTCTGCCGGGTCGCCTACGTCACCGGCACCTCCTACGCGCGCGCCCTCGAGTACCGGCCGGGCCGGCTGGGCAGGGCGGTCATCCGCAACCCCTTCGACCGGGAGATGATGGCGTCCATCATCCTCTCCGCCTTCGAGGCGCTGGAGGGCGTCCCCTTCGAGCACGCCTGGGAGGAGCGGGACGGGGAGCTGGTCATCTCGGTCAGGCCGGCCCGGTCGCGCTCGGACATCGCGGAGCGCATGGACTACACCCCGCTCCAGCTCAAGGTGAGCGAGAGGAGGGTGCCGGCCTGCCCGCGCTGCGGGGTGCCCGCCGCCATCACCCACCTCAAGTGGGACTCAAAGGAAGGCAACATCACCGACGACCGCGACGGCACGCGCTTCGTGGTCCTGGACGCCTACACCCCGGAGGTGGTCATCCGGGAACTGGTCAATGAGCTGGGAGAGGACTTCTACCCCCTCATCGTCGAGGCCTACCGGGAGTTCTCGCTGCCGCACATCCGCTTCGAGTACCGGCAGGCCAGGAAGGACGGGAACGGCCGCAAGGAACTCTACGCCCTGGCCCTGGACGCCATGGCGGCGCGGGGCCAGGGCAACCCGGTGTTCTGGTCCGCGGACTCCGGCCGCCTGGACGTGGTGGTGGAGAACCCCTTCGAGGTCAACCTGCTGGCCGGCTACTTCGCCGCCCTCTACGAGGTGGCGGAGGGGAAGAGGGCCCAGGTGGACTGGGACTGCCCCGATCCCCTCACGGCCGTCTACTCCGTGGGTCCCTGCTAGAGACCGGTTATCCCCTTGCCGATGACCACTGCTCCGAACACCAGGAAGAGCACCGCCATGACCGTGGCGTTGTTGTGGGTCAGCCAGATCTTCCAGGAGGTCAGGACGTGCTCGGCCTTCTCCCCGCCGAGCAGGTAGACCAGCACCGCCAGCCCCACCGTGGAGCTGGCGATGACCACGAAGACGGCCAGGGGTACCAGCGATTCGGCGGTGCTCAGGTTGTACTGCGAGACGGTCATGGCCGCCGCCAGGGTCAGGATGAGGTTCTTGGGGTTCAGGCCGGAGAGGGCGAAGGCGATGACGAAGGAGCGGGCTGCGTTGAACTCCTCGATGCCCGCCATCCACTTGGGCATGGCCGGCTCCTCTCCCTCCTTGGGGCGCTTCCTCCACTGGCGGAAGGCCGCGAACAGCAGCAGGACGCCCAGCACGATGCGGAAGACCGCCGCGCCCTTGGAGGGGCCGCTGCTGGTGCCGATGTCCGAGGCGCCCCCGACGAGCATGACCACCGTGCAGATTATGCACAAGGCCAGTACCCACCCCGCCAGGAAGGCCGGCCCGTTGGTCTTGGCCTTCTTGCTGAAGAGGATGAGGATGACCGCGATGATGGGCACCGGGCTGATGGCCACGCCGATGGCCTGCGAGAGGATGTCTCCTATAGCGTTTCCCATGGCTGCTCCTTCCTACTGTTTCCTACTGCTGTACGCCGTGCATCTTCGCTTCCGCCTCGGGGTCGCGGTGCGCCTCACCCTCCGTTATTATCTCCACCCTGTGGATGGTGCCGGTGAACTCGAAGGGAGAGCTGTACTCCGGCCATACCGGCGAGGTGGAGTCGGAGCCCACCTCCAGGCCTTCCGCCGCCGCGAAGGCCACCGGATTGGTACTGGCTACCTCGACCTCTCCCGCCGCCTCGCCGTTGACGAAGAGCCGGGCCGTCCCGGCGAAACCCTTGGTCTTGGCGAACTCCAGGCGTAACTGGACCATGCCGGTGGGTACCGGCTGAGCCGCGGTTATCACGAAGTACTCGCGCGCCAGGAAGTTGGACACGTAGTGGAGCTTCCCGTCCTTGACGCACAGGGAGAAACCGCCGTCGACGCCCCCGTCGGCGACGATGACGCCCTCGGCGCCCCCCTCGGGTATCTCCACCTCGGCGGTGATGGTGTAGGAACGGTTGGCCATGGCCGGGGAGCCGGAGCGCACCAGCCTGACTGGCGAGTAGTACACGTAGCTGTCCCGCTCCTCGAGCACCCGGGGCTTGGGGACGAGCAGCCGCTGCGGCAGGGTGTCGTCCAGGGGGAGCACCTTGTGCTCGCCCGCCTCCGCCCACCACAGGTCGAGCAGGTCCCGGACCTTCTCGGGGTGCTGCGCCGCCAGGTCGTTCACCTCGGAGAAATCCTCGTCCAGGTGGTAGAGTTCCCAGGTGTCGGAGTCGAACTCCTCGTCGTGCGCCTCTCCCACCGGATACGCCGAAGGAGAACTTGAAGGAGGTGGAGATGTGGGCGGTCACCAGCTTCCAGCCGTCCGACCAGAGGGCGCGGTGCCCCAGCATCTCGAAGTACTGGATCTTCTTGGGGGTGGGGGCATCCGGCGTCTGTGAGGCTGTAGGCCAGGCTCTTGCCCTCCAGGGGCGTCTGCGGCCAGCCGCGCACCACCGCCGGCATCGAGAGTCCCAGGATCTCCAGGATGGTGGGGGTGATGTCCACCGCGTGGTGGAACTGGGGACGGACGGCGCCCGCGTCCTCGATATGCCCCGGCCAGTGGATGATCAGGGGGTCGCGGGTGCCGCCCTCGTGCACCATCTGCTTGTACCAGCGGTTGGGGGTGTTGCCGGCCGCCGCCCACCCCGTGGCGTAGTGGGGGTGGGTGGAGGGGTCGCCCCACGCGTCGATCTTCGTGAGCATGTCCTCCACCGTCTCGGGGGACATGTTGAAGTAGCTCATCTCCGAGGCGAGGCCGCTGAACCCGCCCTCTCCGCTGGCGCCGTTGTCGGAGAGCAGGACGATCAGGGTGTCGTCCATGAGGCCGGACTGCTCCAGGTAGTGCCAGGAGCCTGCCGATCTGGTCGTCGGTGTGGGTGAGGTAGGCGGCGAAGACCTCCATCTGGCGGCAGAAGAGGCGCTTCTCGTCGTCTGAGAGCTCGTCCCAGGCGCGCACTCCGGGGTTGCGTGGGGGCAGCACGGTGTTCTCGGGCACGACGCCCAGCTCCTTCTGCCTTCGGAGGGTCTCCTCGCGCACCACGTCCCAGCCGGCGTCGAAGCGCCCCTTGTACGCGTTCGATGTACTCCTTCGGCGCGTGGTGGGGGGAGTGCATGGCCCCGGTAGCGTAGTACATGAAGAATGGCTTGGAGGGGGTCACCGCCTTCTGCGCGGTTATCCACTCGATGGCGCGGTCGGCCAGGTCCACGTTGAAGTGGTAGCCCTCCTCCGGGGTGCCGGGCGGGTCCACCTTGTGGTTGTCGTGCCAGAGGTCGGGCGCCCACTGGCTGGTCTCACCGGGCAGGAAGCCGTAGAAGCGCTCGAAGCCCTGCCCCAGGGGCCAGCGGTCGTAGGGGCCGGAAGCGGTGGTGTGCTCGTCCGGCGCCAGGTGCCACTTGCCCAGGCACATGGTGTTGTAGCCGTTCTCCGACCAGCACCGCCGGGAGCATAGCTGCCTCCTTGGGGACGCGCGCGTTGTAGCCCGGGTAACCGGTGGCTGTCTCCATGATGGAGGCCACCCCCACCGAGTGGTGGTTGCGCCCGGTGAGCAGGCAGGCGCGGGTGGGGGAGCACAGGGCGGTGGTGTGGAAGTTGTTGTAGCGCAAGCCCCCCGCGGCCAGCCGGTCCATGTGCGGGGTCTCGATGCGGCCGCCCAGCCCGCCGAAGCAGCCGATCTGGCCGAAGCCGGTGTCGTCCAGGACGATCAACAGCACGTTGGGCGCCCCCTCGGGCGCCCGCCTCGGCACCGGCCAGGCCGGCGTCGAGTCAGCCGCGGTCTTGCCGATCACGCCCGGGAACGGCTTGCCTTCCTCGTACTCCAGGAAATCAGGCATGTCTCCCTCCGTTCTGCTCCAGTACTCCCGCCATCGGACCGCTCCTTTCCCTGTTACTCGTCGTACATGCTTCTTGACGCGCCCCCGCCCCCGTAGGAACAGAGGTCCAGGAAGAAGCCCAGCGCCACCCAGAACCAGCGCCACCCCGTCAACCCGATGCCCGGCACGAAGAACAGGGAGTAGGCCAGGGTGGCGTAGGGGAAGAGCAGCAGGCCCACCAGCGGTATGATGAAGGACTGGAAGGCCCGACTGACGTAGTCGGTGAACACCCAGACGCAGAAGAGGGTGATGCGGGGAACGAAGGCGCCGAGCGCGGCGATCAGGCAACAACCCATGCTAACCTCCCTTGATTGCGGGGCTCGAAGCTTCCCATGTATCATTCATTATGACCAGAAAGGGTGACTAATACACCCGTTTATGCCTCGCGTGACAGAATGGAGCAGGGAATGGCGCCGGAGCGGCAGAGCGCGTGGAACCGTTACCTCCCCGTCACCGCGTGGCTTCCCCGCTACCGGCGCGCGTGGCTCCAGACCGATCTGCTCGCCGGGCTCACCGTCTGGGCGGTGACCATCCCCGCGTCCATGGCCTACGCCGGCATCGCCGGCGTGCCCGTCCAGTACGGCCTGTACACAGCCTGCGTCGCCACCTTCATCTACGCGCTGCTGGGCACCTCGCGGCAGATGATCCTGGGGCCGGAGGCCGCCGCCGCGGCCATCTCCGCCGCCACGGTGGCCCCGCTGGCGGGGGGCGACCCCCAGCGGTTCCTGGTGCTCACCGCCGCCCTGGCCATGATGGCCGGCGCCCTCTTCCTGGCGGGGGGCTTCTGCGCTTCGGGTTCATCGCCAAGCTCTTCGCCCGCCCGGTGATCAGCGCCTTCGTGGTGGCGCTGGCCATATTCATCAGCGTGGAGCAGTTGGGCAAGCTCTTCGGCGTCACCGCCGAGGGGTCCAACGCCTTCGAGAAGCTCGCCGAAGTGCTGCGGCAGTTCGGGGAGTGGTCCTGGGCCACCGTGGCCGTGGGCCTGGGGTGCCTGGCCCTCCTCTTCCTGGTCAAGCGCCTGGTCCCACGGTTTCCCATCGCCATCACCGTCATGGCCCTCTCCATCGTCGTCGCGACCCTGTTCGACCTGGGCAGCCACGGGGTGGCGCTGGTGGGCGACATCCCCTCCGGCATGAGCGGCCCGGCCTGGCCGCGGGTGGGGATGCATGACCTGGTGAGCATGTTGCCGGGGTGCCTGGGCTTCATCATGGTGGCCTACTCCAGCTCCTATTCCATCGCCAAGACCTGCGCCACCCGGCACCGCCGGGAGATCGACCCCAACCAGGAGATGATCGCCATGGGGGCGTCCAACCTGGGGGCGGGTCTCTTCCAGGGCTTCGTGGCGCAGGCCAGCCTGTCTCGTACGGCCACCAACGAGGAGGTGGGGGGGGAGACCCCGCTGGTGATGATGGTCAACTCGGCCCTGGTCCTGGCGACCCTGCTGTTCCTCACGGCGCTCTTTAAGAACCTGCCCCTGGCGGCGCTGGGGGCCATCGTCATCTTTTCCGTCAGCCACCTGGTCGACCTGAAGATGTTCACGCGGCTGCGGAGGGCCAAGCGCGAGGACTTCGCCTTCGCCCTGGCGGCGCTCATGGGCGTGCTCATCTTCGGGGTGATGGAGGGGATAGTCATCGGGGTGGTGCTGTCCCTCATCGCCTTCGTCACCCACGCCAGCACCCCGCACACGGCCGTGCTGGGGGTGGATGAGAGCGGCATCCGTTTCGCGGACCCGCGTACCCACGCCGGCTTCGCGCCCGCCGCGCCCGGCCTGCTCATCTTCCGCTTCGACGCCCCCTTCCTCTTCTCCAACGCGGAGGCCTTCGCCGACGAGGTCCGGCGCCTGGTGCAAGGGGCGGACCCGCCCGTGGAGACCCTCGTCGTCGACTGCGAGATGATGTACGACATGGATACCACGGCGACGGACGTGTTCACGGAGCTGCGCGAGTTCCTCGAGTGCGACGGCGTCGAGGTGATGCTGGCCCGCGTGCACGCCCCCGTGCTCGCCTTCATGCGCCGCGACGGGGTGGTGGACCTGGTAGGCGAGGAGAACGTCTTCCTCACCAACTACGACGCGGTGGAGGAGTTCAAGCGGCGTCAGGCCCGGGCCTGACATCCGTCAGGTCAAGAGGG
>CAWFDJ010000026.1:0-35747 GCA_963814495.1 uncultured bacterium | reverse complement strand
GCGGCGCCACCCCCCGGCTCAGCGTCTCGCCCTCCAGCTCGATGCTCCCGCCGCCCGGGGCAGGATGCCCTTGAGGATGCGCAGAGGGCCGCGCGGCCGGGTGGAGCCCAGACGGCCCAGCACCTCGCCCTCGGCGCACCTCCAGGCCGACGCCGGCCAGCGCCCGGTTTACCCATGGGGGTGCCCGGCAGGTAAGTAAATTCTACATCACGTAATATCAGGGGGACAGAGTACTCACCACCTCTCCCACTCCCGCCGGGCGCCCGGCAGGTCGAGACCGGCCGAGCACAGCCCGCCCGGGCCAGGGCCGGCACGTCCATCCCCAGTTCCTCCAGCGGTCGAGCAATTCCCCGGGGCGGCCCGTCGAAGACGGGCGCGCCACCGTGGTGGCCCCTGCCGCCGAGGGCTCCAGGTGGTGCACCAGGGTCACCCCGCGCTCCCGGTTGAGATCGCGCAGGCGCCGGAGCACCTCGGCCGGCCGGGTCAGCAGGGCGGTGGACTCGTCGTAGACCATGGCCCGCGGGGACAGGCCAGCACCCCGGCCAGGGCCAGCTTCTGCTTCTGCCCGCCGGAGAGGAGGTGGGCTCGCGCTCCCGCAGCGGGGGTCAGCTCGAGCCTCCTCCATCACCCGCTCCACTGTCTCGCGCATGGCCTCCCTCCCCCTAGGTCTCCAGGGCGAAGGCGATGTCGTCCTCCACCGTGGGCCCGATGATCTGGTGGTCGGGGTTCTGCATGACCATGCCCACCTCGTGGCGGATCTCCACAGGTGCCGCTCCTCGCAGGTGTCCAGGCCGCAGGTGACCACGGTGCCGCGGGTGGGCAGGACCCGGCGTCGAGCAGGTGGGCCAGGCTGGTCTTGCCCGAGCCGTTGGCCCCCAGCAGGGCGACGGACTCCCCTTCCGCGATGGTCAGGTCCAACCCTTTAAGGACGGGATGCCTGGGGCGCTGGGGGATAGGCGAAGTCCATGCCCTACGAATGAAAAGGTGATGCCGTCTCGCCCATGCCTCAGCCGATCACGTATCCCCGTAGCGCACCAGGGCCTGACCCAGGCGCGGTGGTGACACCGATGAAGAGGCCGGTGGGGACGGACACCAGGAGCAGGCAGGCAGGTAGTACCAGAGGCCCGAGAAGTCGACCAGCACACGGCCATGCCCTAGGTGGGCGGTGTTGTGGGCCGCCGCGCCGGCGACGCTCACCCCGGTGATGCTGAAGGGCGTGGGGTAGAACATGTAGTAGCGCGCTCATCACGGCCCAGGCAGCCGCTGCTCATGCCGAGGCCATGCCCACGATGCTGCCGCGCAGCAGGCCGCCCACAGGGTGTGCGGAGCACCATCTTCGAGGGCTCCACCGGGCCTAAGAAGAAGAGGGCGATGACCGTAGCCAGGTTGGCCAGCCCCAGCCTGGCGCCGGGGGATGGGCAGGCAGCGGAGGGGACCCACATCCTGCAGCACCAGCCCGATGGCCACCAGAGGCCCACGTAGCCCACCTGCGCGAGGGTTCTACACGATGCTCCCTTGGCGTCGTCCTTCCTTCGCCCTGTTAACCCCTACCACCCTCGACCGTGTCGGTGCCGCCTTCCTCGAGGCTCAGCACCACCCGGTTGGGCAGGCACACCACGGAGTTGCCGCTCTGGTCCGCGTGGCCCATGGCCACGCAGAGCTTGTCGGGGCAGGCGGAGTCGACCATCCACACCTCGCCCTCCCTCGATATGGAAGTGGCTCTCGCCGGAGAAGCCGTCCACGTAGTAGTCGCGCGCTTCCTCCGCTCAGAGGCGCTACCTCCTGGCCGTTGACCTCCACCACCACCTCGGAGGCGTGGCCGCTGGCCTCCTCGCCCCAGGGTTGGATGGCATCAGCCACCGCGGCCAGGGCGATGACGCCCGGCCGTCGGCGATGGTCAGCGGCTTGCGCAGCAGGTGGTTCCGGGGTGTGTTCCTTGACCATTCCCTCATGATGCCATGTTAGCGCGACGCGGAGAAAGAAAATGAGGCCGGGAAAGGCGCGAGCGGGGCATAAGTCAGGGGAAGAGGGCGATGGCGAAGTCGCCGCGTGGCGGAAGCCCAGGCCGCGGTAGAGGCGCAGCGCCGGCTGGTTGCGCAGGGCCACGTTGAGCACGGCGGCTTCGTAGTCATCGAGCAGCCTGGCGCAGAGCAGCGACATACACTCCCGGCCAGGCCGCGGCCGCGGTGTTCCGGCAGGGTGTATACGCCCCCCAAATCCAGGCCCATGACGCCGGGTGCGCACCATGGTCTCCGCCTTGGCGGCAACCTCGCCGTCTACCTCCGCCACCACGATACGCTCGGCCATGCGCTCGACTGCGCCTCCCCTCCAGCTCGGTGGAGATGCCGAAGATCGCACCGGGAAGCCGCGCTGCAGGGCGATCACGGCCTCGAGGTCCGGGCCGGCGAAGCGGGCACTGGCGATCGCCGCGTGGCTCGAAACCCTCCCGCTCCAGCACCAGCAGTTCCTGCCTCTCGAGCTTGTCCGGCTCAAAGCCACGCTCCTCCATCTCCCGGACCAACAATAGCGCCACTCATCCCTCGCGGAAAAGTAACGCGCCTGCCTCCCCAGGAAGCCATGTGCCGGGCCAGCTCGGCCGCGGCGTCCTCGTCCTCCGCATGCAGGAACATGGACCCGAAGTTGAAGAGGGCCGCCGCGCCGCGAGTCTCCTTTCCCCCGGAATAGCCGCCAGAAGTTTGCTGCTAAACTAATTGTGCGGTTTTCCATGCCGTACGACGATGTCCGAGATGAGGATGAGATTGGTGGCGTGGTCCCGGTCCAGGAAGGTGAGGCGACCGCTGTGGTTTCACTCGAAGCCAGCAGCCTGATCATCCGGCCCGCCCCCTAGAGGTTGTCGCGGAGGAAGCGCGTGGCTTCCTCGGCAGGACGGTGCAGATCACCCCGCTGGCCAGCTCGAAGCCCCCCCAGTTGGACAGGCGGCAGCAGCTCGAAGTGCCAGTGAATAGCTGGTGCGGCGGGCGCAGGGCCAGGTGCTGAGGAAGAGGTTGTAGGAGGGGTCGCCCAGCCCAAGCCCCCAGCACATAGTGGAGCGCCTCTCCCAGGTGTGCCAGTTCCTCGTTGTCTGAGTCCTCGAAGTGGGGCCGCGCGGCGGCGCGGCACCACCCAGGTCTCGAAGGGGTAGCGGGGGTGAAGGCTGTGAAGGCGGCGTAACGCGGGCTCGAGTAGACCACGGCGCTCGCCCGCGAGCTCGGAGGAGACCAGGGTTGTACAAGGAACCGGCGCCGCGTGAGCGCCGCCAGGCGTGGGCCCGAGCTTCAACTCGGCTCCACAGCCGCCGGCACGAAGGGGATGGCGAAGACCTGGGAGTGCGAGTGGGCCAGGGAGTCCCCGAGCTCCTCCGTAGTTGAGGATGATCTGCACGTAGGCCACCTCCGGCTGCGCGCGGTGGGCCAGGTAGCGGTCGCGGTAGGCGTCCATCACCCGCATCACCGCCTCGGGCTCCATCTCGGCGAGGGCCCGTACGGCGGTCGGGGCCGTGGATGATCACCTCATGGTAGCCGCGCACCGGGCCCGCCTCGTAATAGCCCGCCGGGAGCGCCTGCTTCGCCGGACGAAGGAATCGCCGGGCCCCGGGTCCGGGTCCGGGGGGTGCAGGGGCGGGGGAATGCTCGGGGACCACCCTGCAGCAGCCACCCCGGGGGCTGGTTGGGCGGCCGGTCCTCGTGGTCGAGCGGCCATGGTCTCCAGAGGGGTCTCCCCGCCGACTTGTGGGCAGAAGGGGCAGTCCTTCGGGCCGGAGGGGCCTTTGGCCGCGGGCGCCGGAAGTCCTCCCGTGGCCCGGCCGGTGGCGATGATCACCTTGTCGCCGGTGACGGGGTTGACGCGCAGTTCCGACATGATTCTAATCTCGGCGGGGCGGTAGTGCATCCTGGGGCGGGTATGCCCCCGACCACCGCGAGTGGGACGTCCCGGTTGACCAGGCTCATGGCCCCATTGACCGACCCCCAGCCCACGGTCACGCCCCGGATGATGGTGACCTTGGTGCCCACCCAGGTGTTCCCCTCCAGCAGGGCTCCTTGAGGATGCCCTTGGAGCGCACCGGCATCCGGGTCCCAGTAGTCGTGGTTGAAGTCGACGATGTACAGAGGCGAAGACGCAGCCTCCCCATGTGGATGTTCATGTAGCAGTTGACGGTGTTGTCGGTGCCGAAGACGGTCTTGCCCTCACGTACAGCTCGCCCTCGCTAGCGCAGGGCCTGATACGAAGCGCCCCAGGGCGCATGCGCGCCCCTTTGCGCACCATCATCCGGTAATTGCGCGGCAATAAGACGAACCCCCTCCCGTCTCCACCCGCGGGTAGCGGACCTTCAACACAGCGAAACGGATGAGGTGCTTCCAGTAGAACAGCTTGTAGACGGTTGCGGACGATGAAGTTAACGGCCGATGCCAGCTTGGACCGCAGGTCCGGGTGCGGAAGCGCGGCCCCGTTCGATCGCCTTGCAAGTTGCGCGCCCGGTTCGCGGTCATAGCAGCCCCTGCCCCCCCTCCCCTACTTCTCCAGGTAGAGCACCAGGTTGTAGAACCAGTCGTGGGGCATGAAGCGGTAGTTCGTCCAGCTTGAGGGCCCGCTTGTAGGTGTTGTAGGCGCCCCAGCACCAGCGCTCGGTGATGTTGTCCTCGCTGACCGAGCCTCGACGGTGCGGATGGCCCAGCCCAGGACGCTCGCCGCCAGCTCCTCCTGTCTCGCAGCGAGCCACGCGGAAGCCCGCGGCCTTCGCCATCGGCACAGCTCGGCCGGCCGGAAAAGGTGTGGATGTCCACGATGCGTCCAGCTCCTGCAGCTCGTGGTCCTCCTCCTCCGAATGACGATGGCGGGGTAGGTGCGCAGCACCACCCTGTGTTCCCAGCCTGCCGCCCAGGCGGGCGTAGGCCTCGACGCCCAGGTTGGCGAGGCGCTCACCCGCGCCATGGCCGGCGCCCGCGCAGGCTGGGCTCGCCCGCGATGACGCAGACCCCGGGCTGGAGCACGCGGTAGAGCTCGCGGAAGGAGGCGTCCAGGTCGGGCAGGTGGTGGAGGACGGCGTGGCCGACGATCTCGAACTCCCCTTCCGCAGCACCTCGGCGTCGGCGCACTCCAGGTAGACGCTATTGTTGGCGCTACGCCGGCAGGTCTCCAGCAATCGCAGCCCCAAGCCTCGGCTGGTAGCCGCCCGCCAGGGCCGCGTTGAGCATGGCGTAGCCGGTGCCGGCCGCAGCCGATCTCCATCAGCTTGCGGCCTGTCGGGAAGGGCCCGCCGATGCCCAGCTCGAACTTCTAGCACGAAGCCGGCCATGTCCTCATCGAAGCGATGGCCCACTTGTGGTCATAGCTGTCCGATAGTCGTGAACTTATGTTTGCTTCCTCTCATAGGTGAGATTATAACATCGGGTGCCCTGTTCATGTTCAAATGGCTTACAAGTAAGACGGAGGGGACCGAGTAGAGGAGGTCGGAGGAATGGCAAAGACCATCGACATCTACTCGGGGCCGGTATGTCCGGTCTCATCGCCGCCATCAACCTGGCACGCGACGGCTACGGTGCACGACCGGGAGAAGGGTTACGGGGGCGATCCCCAGTACAACCCCTCCACCCACACCACTCCCATGGACGTCAAGAAATGCTCCGAGTACATCGGCATCGACATTCCCCGCCTTTCACCAGCTGCTCCGCTGCCCCTTCTATTTCCACGACACCAAGGTGGACGTGCCGCCGGCCCTGTTCAAGGACAGCATGTACACGGTGGGAGTGAGGCAACCGCCCCACCTACCTGGAGCACCTGAAGGAGTGCAACGAGCTGGGGGTGCAGTTCTCCTGGGAGGACGCCCTGAAGAAGGAGGACGCGCCCACTAATTGTCGCCTGCGGCTCACCCCTTCCGTCTACGAGATGCTGGACATCCCCTACCTGCGCTGGTAGGCGCTGCCGGGGCGAGATCGGCTTCTCCGGCCTTTCCTGGATCTGGCTGGACGAGGGCAACACCGAGTACGGCTACCCCCGCGTTAACTACTATTCAACCTGCTCTTCTCCATCCGCAATGTCAGCAAGCAGTTGCTGGAGAAATACAAGAGCTTCATGGCGTATGCAACGAGGGCGTGGAGCACTCGGAGGAGTGGATATACTCCCCGGGGGCGCGTGCTCATCGCCCGCCCACAACCCCCGCCTCTTCCAGGGGAGCCACGGCAAGGGCGGGCCGGGCTCCTTGCGGTCACCGACGGCGAGCGGGCCATCAAGGACTTCCACCGCTTCACCCCGCGTGTTCAAGCCGGCGTTCTTCATGAAGAACACCTTCTACTACCCGATGCGCAAACACATCTGGCTGAGGAACGCATGGTCAACCTGCGGCAGCGGCAAGAACCTCGAGAAAGCCATTCGAAGGCGGATGCGAGGCCGAGGATACCCGGGGTTCGGCTCGGCTTCGCCCGCATCATGGGGTTCCTATTGACGAGTCCAGCGCGCGCTCAAGAGGATCAAGGTCCCTCTGACCCTGTTCCTCCTTCGGCCTGGCAATGGCGGGCGCGGCTGATGGTCCCGGCCACCTTCCCGGACATCGCCATCCAGCGCGTCAGCTTCATCAACACCAGGGTGGGGAGACCATCGAGGGCCTGTGGAGCGCATCTTGCAGGACCCGGGGACGAGCCCATGCCCGCGGTGGTCTTCGCGCACGGCTCACGGCCTGCAAGGAGTTCTACTTCTCCTTCTGCTTCGCGAGGCGCGGCATCGCCGTGCTGGCGGTGGACCTGCCCGGTCACGGCGGGTCCGGCGGCAGATGGGCGGCACCCAGTACACGTCCCTGTACCACCGGCCGGTGGCGGAGCACCCGGAGATAGACCCGACGGTGGCGGCGTCCGGGCAGTCGCTGGGCGGCATCACCTCCACCCGCGCCGGCCTCTTCCAGCCGGAGCACAAGTTCTCGGCCGTGGCGGCCATCTTCTGGCAGGGGACCGGGCGGCCCTGGAGGGGCTGTTCGGCCCCATCGAAGACTACGTAGGGCGGATGTGGCCGCTGCTCATCTTCTCCCGCGACTACGACGTCAACGACCCGGCCACCGGCGAGAGCGCCGACATCATCAGCCACGTGGGCCCGGGCTCGCCCCCCAACTACCTGTGCGTCATCGGGGACTGGGACGGATGCTCGGACACGAGAAGGAGCTGATGGCGGAGGTGGCCGGCTCAGACGAGGTCGAGCCGGGGGTGGTCTACGGCTCCTTCGATGACGGGACGGCCTGCATGCTGGCGGTCACCCCGGACGACCACATCAGCGAGGTCTACTCCCCGTGGGTCTACGACGAGGTCTACACCTGGCTGCTGTGACAGCTTCGGCCTGGAGGTTGAGCGCCAATCCCGTTCCTCCGCTCCATCCGTTTTCAGCCTGTGGCGGCTGATTCCGGCAACGCCATCTTCATGGCCTTCCGCTGACCGTCATGCTCTACGCGCGGCCATCCTCCAGCGCCCGGAGGCCTTCACTGCCGGCGCGGGAAGTGGGAGATGGCCGGCGGCTCCTCGGCCTGGTTCGGCGTTACCGCCTTCGTCTCCTACCCCCTGGCCATTTGGCTGGGACGTGCCCTTCCTGGCGGAGACCTGGTCTCGTCCCTGGCCGTGGCTTCCTCACCCTGGCCGGGGTATAGCGGCGGGCCTGTTCATATTTTACGATATGTCAAATATTATCGGTGCTCCCTTGGGCAGAAGGCCCGGTCCATCGCGTGGTCGGCCGTCCCGCCCCGCGGCTTCGCGCTGCTGCTGGCCCTTTACGTCCCCCTGGCCGTGACCCTCACGGGCTGGTTCGCGCCCTGGTGACCTTGATGCTCTGGTCGGAGGGGCGTTTCCTCCACCTCTTCCTCTGCCTTTGAGGAATTATGCGCAGGGTGAAGTCACACGGCCAGTGAGACGCGCGGTGCACGAGGCCAGGTGTGCACCGCCCTTCGTCATGGCACGCAGGCCCTGGCACGTCATCGGACACTCCGGCTTCTGCCCATGCCGTGGCGTGCGCTCATCGCCTCCTCCCTGTACGTGATACGGCCTGGTTCAACCTGCGCTGCCGGGAGAGAACACCTCCCTGCTCCTCCCTTCGCTGGGCATCGCCCTGCTGCAGGCCTGTGGGTGCTATGCGGCCTGCTCTGCGCTCGCTGAGGCCGGAGCCCGCCGCCACGCCGGCTCTGGTATAATCGTGGACATGGAAACGACGACTAGGCGCGCGGTCCCCGGAGTACGCCTGATGGCGGTGGATCGCCTACATGGCGGGAAGGAGCCAGGAGCCAGCGCTCCACTGCTCTACCCCGGCCCTTACGGGGACACGCCCGAACTCTCTCACAGCTGGGCGGACGCTGGTGACCGGGCAGGTCTGCTGGCTGCACCACTCCAAGTTCCTGGTGGCGGAGGTGGGCGGCCGGTGGCGGCGGGCCTGAGCGGCTTCTCCAGGGAAGAGATGGGCGAGGGGATTCGGCCTCGCCTTCGTGGAGATGGGGTGGACGGGGGCTCAGGCCATGGCCAGCGCATGGCCCCCTACTCAAGGTGACCCGCTGGGTTTTCCAAGCGGACGGGGTCTGGGTGGTCGAGAACGTCGCGACCTTCCCGGACTTCCGCGGCGGCCGGCCTGGTCAACCGGCTGCTGGAGGAGATGCTCCAGGTGGGAGGAGCGCGGCCACACCCTGGCGCAGATCAACATCATGACCGGCAACACCCCAGCCCAGCGGGCCTACGAGAAGGTGGGCTTCCGCGTGGACCACGAATTCTCCGACCCTTCCTCGAGGAATTCTTCGGCTGGCCGGGGATGACCAGCCTGCTGCTCCAGCTTTGACTGGCCTGCTCCTTCTGTTAGAATATCCCTACCGGAAATACAGCTTGAAGGGCATTGGGGGGTATCGAAACAAGATGAAGGTGGACGGCAGGTCGCTTGCCCGTCGATCAACGGGGAGGTCCAGCATCAGGCAAGACAAGCTCTGCGTATCTTTACAGACAGCCTCAAGGAAGGGCTGCTGGTCCTCGACAACCAGGGCCATATCGTCTTCTGGAACGAGGGCGCGGAGAGGATCTTCGGCTACGCAGAGCGGGAAGTACTCGGCAGGCCGGCCGTGAGCCTTTTCTGCTCCGGAGGAGTACCTGGAGAAATATAGGAGCTCCTGCAGCCTACCTGGCGACGGAAAGTCCGTCGTCGACAAGGAAGCCGTCGAGTTCACCGGGCCAACAGGGACGGGGCGACCGTTCCCCTGGAGATAACCACCTCGCGCATGGACCTGGATGGTGAGGCTTATATCATCGTGGTGTTGAGGGACATACACCGAAGCAAGAGACGAAAAGGGCGCTGCAGGAGTCCAATGCCCGGTTCAAAGTGGTCCGAGCGGCACATGACCGACGTGGATCGGATGCCGACCTCGAATTCACACTGACCTACGTCAGCCCATCCCTCTAATCACCACCAGACCGGCTTCAGGCCCGAGGATGTCCTGCACAAGTCACTGGGGGTGCTCGTCACGCCCGAATCCATGCAAAGGGCCTTCGAGACCTGGCGAAGGAGCTTCCCGGGCGGACGGCCGAGCTCGACCCCCACATCCCGGTGGCATTGTCGTGGAGCAGCTGCGTAAGGACGGCTCTACCTTCTGGTCGGAGGTGCGGGCGGGTTTCCTGCGCCGCCCCGACGGCACCCCCTACGGCGTGGGTCGGCATCGCCAGGGACATAACCGAACGGGTACAGCTCGAGGAGAGGGAACGGGACAAGGCCGCGGCCCTGGCCGCCGCCGAGGTCTCCAGGCAATATGCCGCCGAGCTCAAGGACATCATCACCATCGCCGCCCACGAGCTGCGCCTACCGGCCACCGTCTTCAAGGGATACTCCAAGGTCCTGCTGGAGCACCGGGACGAGCTCGACACCGCGGCCGTCGACAGGCCCTCACCGAGATCGATGTCGCCTCCGTCCGCCTCAATAACATGGTGGCCGACCTCTTCGAACTCCCCCTCATCGAGCAGGGCAGGATGAGCCTGAGACGCGCGTCCGTGAGCCCCCCGTATTCTCCTGCGGCAGGCGGCGGAGGGGATGAGTCCCTGCAAGCCGGAAGGCAGGCTGAACATCATATCCGGGGGCGGAGCCGAAGTACCCGGTGGAAGTGGACCCGGACAGGATCTGCCGGGTGCTGAGCGGTGCTGATGGACAACGCGCTCAAGTACTCACCGCAGGGCGTCGCGGGTGGACGTCTGGTCGAGCAGGACGAGTCGGAGACCCGGTTCACCGTGCTGGACCTGGGCCCCGGCATCCCCGAGGCGGACCGCGAGAAGGTGTTCATCCGCTTCTACCAGGTGGGAGACGTGGACCACCACTCCCATACAGGCCTGGGGCTGGGCCTTACATCGCCAGGTCCATCGTGGAGAAGCACGGCGGGTGGATCAGATGGCTGCCGGGCGGGAGGCGGCTCGATATTCAGCTTCGGCCTGCCCCGGCACCCCGCGGTGGAAGCGCCGCGCCCTCCGCCGGAAGGCCCCTCCTCCCTTAGCGGTGGATGAGGCGGGGCAGGCAGCGGGTGCACACCCACTTGCTCACCCCCTGGTGCGGCACCGGCAGTAGGGGCACCGCCCGCTCGTCGCTGCCGCAGAGGTAACACCCCTGGGCCACGAAGCGGGCCTCCCCCGACTCCCGCGCGCGTTCCTCCGCCGCGGCCTCGTCGAAGCCGGGCGCCTCCCGCTCCTCGATGGAGAGGGCCCCCTCCGGGCAGACCCCCAGCAGAAGCCGGCGCCGTCGCACAGTCATCCTGTACCACCTTCGCCTTGCCGTCCACGATGCGGTGGCCCCCTCCGCGCAGGGCAGCACGCACTCGCCGCAGCCGGTGCAGAGGTCCTCGTCTATTTTTACAATCTGTCGTTTTGCCATTTCCGTGCTCTTCCTTGCGAGGAGCGAAGCGACGTGGCAATCCTTATATTGCTTCGCTGCGTCTGCGACGACAGCAGCGCCAGGCAGTGCCGTCGCGATGCAACAGTTGCCGGCCATCATGGCCGCCGCCGCCTCGCCGGTGGGCTTGATGCCGAACTTCTCCACCAGCACCTTGAGCACGCCGGCGACACAAAGGCCGGCAGCGTGGGCCCAGGCGGATGTGCTTGACGCCCAGAGAGAGCAGCGCCAGCAGCACGAGCACCGCCTTTTGCTCGTACCAGGCGATATCGTACTCGATGGGCAGTTCGTTGATGTCCTCGAGGCCGAGGGCCTCGGTCAGCTTGAGAGCGACGACCACCAGCGAATAGGAGTCGTTGCACTGGCCGGCGTCCAGCACGCGCGGGATGCCGCCGATGTCGCCCAGATCGAGCTTGTTGTAGCGATACTTGGCGCAGCCCGCCGGTGAGGATGATGGTGTCCGTCGGGCAGGCCCTCGGCCACGTCGGTAAAGTAGTAGCGGGCCTTGTGGCGCCCGTCGCAACCGGCCATGACCACGAAACGCTTGATCGCGCCCGACTTGATGGCATCGATGACCTTGTCGGCCACGCCCAGCACCGGTTGTGGGCGAAGCCGCCGGGATTGTGCCGGTCTCCAGCTCAGTGGGCGGCGCGCACTGCTTTGCCTGCGCGATGACGGGCGGAAAAGTCCTTGGCCTCGCCCTCACGCCGGTCGGCGATGTGCGCGGCGCCGGGCCAGCCGACCACGCCCGGTGGTGAACAGGCGGTCCTTGTAGGTGTCTTCGCGCAGGGGCACCATGCAGTTGGTGGTCAAGCAGGATGGCGCCGTTGAACTTTTCAAACTCCTGTGCCTGGTGCCACCAGGAGCCGCCATAGTTGCCCACCAGGTGGTCGTACTTCTTGAAGGCCGGGATAGGCGTTCGCCGGCAGCATCTCGCCGTGGGTATAGACGTTGACGCCCGTGCCCGCGGTCTGCTCCAGCAGCTCGTCCAGGTCGCGCAGATCGTGGCCGCTGATCAGGATGCCGGGCTTCTCCGACGCCCAGGTTGACCTTGGTGGGCTCCGGGTGGCCGTAGGTCGCCGTGTTGGCCTCGTCCAGCAGGGCCATGGTGGTCACGGCCATGTCGCCCGCCTTGAGCACCAGGGCGATCATCTCGTCGACCGACAGGTCCCGGGTGGTGGAGGCCAGGGCCTTCCATCATGAAGTCGGCGATCTCGTCGCTGGTCTAACCCAGCACGGCCGCGTGCTCGGCGTAGGCGGCGATGCCCTTCAGTCCGAAGATCAGCAGCTCACGCAGGGAGCGGGCGTCCCTCGTCCCCGGTGGCCAGGATCCCACGGTCTTCGCCTTCTCCGCGAAGGCGGCCGGGTCGTCCGCGGCCAGGTGGCCGCGTCGTGCAGCGTCTCCGAGAAATCGCGGCCGTTCTTCTCCTTGTAAGCCGCCAGGAACTTCTCCTTCAGGAGGTCGCGGCGGTCGAGGAGCTGCCCGGATGGGGAGACGAAACGCCCGTCGTCCCTCGCCGTTGGTGAGGTCATGAACATCCGCTGGATGATGAACAGGTGGTCGGCCGGTCGGGGACGCCCAGTTCCTTGAGCTTCTCCCGTAGTCGAGATCCCCTTGAGGGCGTAGATGAGCAGGTCCTGGGTTGGCGGTCTCCTCCTGCTTGCCGCACACGCCCTTGACCGGCGCAGCCCGTGTTCTTCCGCGGTCTCCTGGCACTGGTAACAGAACATAAACCCTCTCCCCCTCCCTCTTCGCCTAAGGATGATGTTCCCTCTTGACCCACCCTTAAACCTATATGCAATCATACACTTAGATGTTGAATAACATATAGTTAAGGAGGTGTCAAGTGGCCGATCAGGCAAGCGGGAGAAGTCGGCGCCCCTCGACCACCAGTCCTTCGTCCGGCAGGGCCCGCAGAAGCGGTTGATCGAGCCCCGCCTGCTCTTCCTGATCAGGCGCGGTCCCTGCTACGGGTACGAGATGATCGAGCAGATGGCGGGCCTGCCCTTCCCCGGCCTCCCGCCCGATTCCGCCGCCGTCTACCGCATGCTGCGGGCTGGAGAGGCAGGGGCTGGTGCGGTCGGAGTGGCAGCCGGGCGAGGCCGGGCCCTCGCAAGCGCATCTACAGGTACCCCCCGGTGGTGAAGCGGCTGGAGGCGTGGGTGGAGGCCCTGAAAGCGCGGGTACGCACCCTCAACAGCTTCATCCGGATGTGCGAGAAGGGTGGTTGAGTCGTCCTACACAGCCATCGGCATCGACGCGTTCGCGCCGTCTCGCTGGTGAAGAGCCGGGAGAAGACGGGGTGGGCCCTGAAGATCGCCTTCAACGCGGGAAAGCGCATCGGGCCCAGCGTCCTGGCCATCCTCGCGGTCATCGGGCTCATCGTCGGCTCGCTCGGCCATCGGCGGGGAGCGGGGAGCGCTGGGCGTGCTGATCGCGGCGCTGCTGGGGGCGTCCTGTCATCCCCGGGCTCATCGCTTCCCCCTGGCCAAGTCGGTGCTGGACATGGGGGCGGCGATTCCACCGCCATCGCGGCCTTCGTGACCACCCTGACCATGATCGGCTTCGTCTTCCTCCCCTGAGAAAGGAATTGGGCAAGGGATTCGCGTTCATCGTAACGGCCTAGCTTCGTCGCGGCGTTGTATCATCGCGGTGCTCATGGGCCGACAACTACAGGTGGTGACGGTGATGGAAGAGAATGGTACGAAAAGGGGACGAGGGGGTCGAGCCCCGCGACCCCTTGCGCAAGCGGGTCAAGTGGGACTGGGTCTTCCTGGGCTAGCGATGCGGCCGCCGTGGGCCTCTCCCTGGCCTTCCCTGCAGGGTGCTGACAGCCCGCCATGTCTGGTGGGAATACTTCAAGGAGATGGCCTTCATCCTGCCGGCGGTGCTGGTGATCATGGGGATGTTCATGGTGTGGGTGGACCGGCCTGGTCGTCATGCCCTTGGCGAGGGGTCGGGGCTCTCGTCATCTCCCTGCTCCTGGTACACCTTGCCCACCGGCCCGCTCTACGTCGGCTTTCCCCTGGCCGCCGCCCTGCTCAAGAAGGGCGCGGGCGGCCAACGTGCTGGTCTTCTGCTTGTGGGCCGCCTTCTTGAGCATCCCTCCTGCTAGTTGATGGAGCCGCGCTTCATGGGCTGGAAGTTCATGCTGGCCCGCCTGGCGCTGACGGTGATCGTCCCCCTGCGCCCTGGCCGGGGAATCGCTCTATAACCGTATCGATAGAAGGAGGTAACGGAGATGGAGATCATCAGGGACGACGAGGTGGAGGAGGCGCGAACCCCGCGCAAGATCGAGGTACGCAAGGTCTTGAAGAAGAAGGACGTGCAGGTGGTCTTACCTGAAGTTCAGCCGGGCCGAGGAACTGCCCCTCCACACCACCAAGGTGGACGTGTTCTTCTACATCGTCGAGGGCAGGGCAAGATCACCGGTGGTGACCTTGAGACGAGGCCGTGGTGGAGGAATAGATCGTCTTCAGCCCGGCCGACATCCCACGCCCTCGAGAACACCGGGGACGGTCTCTTCAAGGCTGGTGGTCAAGACCCCCAACCCCGAAGCGTAACGTTAATTCAATTGGGGTTAGGCCCCAAAGTGAATAAAGTGGATGATGCCGCAGTTTGAGTTAATTCACTTTGGGGCCTGACCCCGAATTTGAGGCAAGGCGCGGAGATTGCAGAGGGCGCACACCGGCTGGGTGGTGGGCTCGCAGCGGACATGCAGGCCGGCCGGTCCTTCCCCTCTTCCTCCCGCTCCATGGGGAAGGCCTGTGGGGGAGAGTAGACGCAGACTTGCCCCGAGGGCACGATCTCCTCCAGCTCGAAACACAGGAACCAGAAGGGGCACTTGTCCGGAAGAAAGTCGATCTCCCGTAACCGGCAGTAGATCTCGTTGTAGCGCTCCGGCTGAACATCTCAACGGCTTGACCTTGCGCAGCAGCCCCGGCTGCTCGGGCAGGACCGGCCGGGGAAGTACATAGTGGCGGGAGAGCAGGTTCTTCAGGGAGAAGAGGAGGATGTCCTCCACGGCGGCCACCACGTCGCTGGCGGCGCGGGCCTCCGGCGCGCTCGACGGCGCCGGCAGCATGGCGCAGGGATTCCAGGGCCTTGACCCTCCTCACCTCCAGCCCGAGGTCCGCGATGCGCACCAGGTGCAGCGGCAGCCCCAGCCCGTCGGCCAGTCCCTCCACCAGGCGCAGGTTGGCGTCCGAATACTCCCCCATGTCCGTGGCCTGGCCGAGGGCGGTGACCCTCCGCCATCACCCAGCCCAGCCGCTGCATGGCCACCAGCATGGCGATGGAGTCCTGCCCCGGACAGCGCCACCGCCACCCTCCCCGCCCCGCCCAGCATCTCGTATTCCTCCAGCTCGCGGCGGAGACGGCGCTCGTAGAGGCGGAGGAAAGCAGGTGGGGCAGGCGTTCAGGTTGAACCGGGCATGCGCACCACCTGGGGTGGAGTTCGTTGCACAGCGGCCGAGTACCGTGTCCACGTCGGTCACGTCCATCATGAACTGGATTATACAGTTTGGCGGCTCAGAAGGACCCGCAGCAGCCCAGTGGACGCTGTGCAGTATCTGCAGCAAGGCCTCGCCGAAAAGCTGGAGTTGCCAGCGCTTGAGCAGCCCCGTGCCGATGAGCTCGGCCAGGTCGCGCGGGTTGACGATGGCCACCGACTCCATCACCGCGTTGGCAAGTTACTCGGGATCCAGGTGCAGGTCGTGCGAGAAGTGGTTCCTCCTTGAACCCCTCAGGGGCCGCGCCGAGACGTTTTCTCCGCCGAACGGTTGAGCCGCCGGCCGCTCTCCCCGCCCACCTTGGCGGGGAAGCTCCAGTGGGGCCGAGCCCCTCCCCTTGTTCAAGGCCTTCTGCATTTCGGGGCCGTAGAGCCCCACAAAACGTGGGGTCAGCCGTTTTCGCGATGTTACTCCCTCCCTTGTGAAGAGCGCCAGCTTGAACAACATCCTCGTTGGGGATGATCTTGAAGGGTGGGATGTCCTTGCGCTTGGAGCACTCCGCCAGCGAAGGAGCGCATTGGAGCACCGCCGCCTGCGGAGGTTCGAGGTCATGCTGCTCTTGGCGCGGGAGAGTTCCTGCGAACTCTCCCAGCCCGGCTTCCAGCAGCTCGAACTCCAGGGCCTAGGACATCCTCCTCTTGTTCCCTGGCCCGGACCCGAGGGCCAGGAGGTATTCCGCGTCCATCCCCGCGTAGGCGAGCATGCTGGGGCTCAGGGGACGGCGGGACCAGTCCGCCCGCTGGTGCTTCTTGTCCATGGTCACGTTGAAGTACTCGGAGAGCAGCGGCGCCAACCCGACCTGGGGCTTGCCCGTGATCCTGAGAGGCGAGCATGGTGTCGAAGGCGCTGCGCAGCCTGATGCTGAGGTGGCTCATGATCAGCCGCCCGTGCTGTGCAATACCTTTTCCACGCGGGAATCGGTGAGGATGCGGCAAGCGGACCGAGATCGATGTTGGACAGTGGAGGACCACGTGGAGCATCGGGTCTGCGGGGAACCCATCCGAGAAGGCAGATCTTTTCACGGTACTGGTGGAGGCTGTCCGCTTCGAGGTCTATGCCAAAGCGCTTCTGCCGCCGCAGAGCGGTGATGAACTGGTCGTAAGCTGCTGCTGGTCTACGTAAGTGGTCTTGGTCTCGCTCGCTTCTACGTCTAACCTCGGCTCCGCCTCGGGAGTGGCCGCCTGCGCTGGCTCCGGCGGGCTCCGGCCGGGGTTCGCCTTCGCCTTGGGCGGGCCGTGCCTCGGGCTTCTTCTCGGGCTTCGCCTCCGGCCGGGTTCCGAGTTCGCCGCTCGTCGGGGTTCCGGCTGGGGTCGCTCTGCCCTGGGTTCCGCCTTCGCCTTGGGCCCTACGGTGGGCCTCGCTTCAGGCTTCTTCTCCGGCTTCGCGGCCGCTGGGTTCCGGCTTCGCCTCCTGGCGGCTTCGCTTCCGGCTTTGCCTTGAATTTCCTTCCGAACCTGGCTCCTGGTCCTCGCCGCCCTGGTTCGCGTGCTCCTGGGATCGGCACTCGTCCCGGTCTTGTCGCGGCGGCCGTCATCGTGCTCTTCTTTTTACGTCTCTATCGAGCGCCGGCTAAAGCCGACGCTGCCGCCGTCTGAACCGCTCGAGGCCGGCGACCAGCTTCATCAGCGCCGGAGCGGCTGCGGAGCGGGCATGCCGAAAAAGGGAGGATGGACGAACTCGAAGATGACTCCCCCGGTCTCCACCGTGTCCAAGTAAGCGTAGCTCTATTCACGGCCCCATTTGAGGACGCCCCGCCTGCGCGCCTGCGAGGCCATGGGCATCAAGGTGCTGCAGCGGGGCGTCCTCAAGCAGATGGGCATGAAGATAGACTACGCTTACCTGGACACGGTGGAGACCGGGGGAGTCATCTTCGAGTTCATCCAGTCCTCCTTTTTCGGCATCCCCGCTCCGCAGCTCCCGGCGCTGATGAAGCTGGTCGCCGGCCTGCAAAGACGGTTCGGACGATGACCAGGGGAGATCGTCCGGGGCGCGTCCACCGGCGCTCGATAGAGACGTAAGGGAAGAGTTTAAAAAGGAGGCAGCGATAGCGGCCGCCGCGACGGAGGAAAAGACCGGGACGAGTGCCGATCCCAGACCTGACGCGAAGCCGGAGAAGGCAGCGGAGAAGAGGTCCGGAGCCAGGTTCGGAAGGAAATTCAAGGCAAAGCCGGAAGCGAAGCCGGAAACCAGCCGAGGAGGCGAAGCCGGAACCCCGCCCGGAGGCGAAGCCCGAGAAGAAGCCTGAAGCGAGGCCCACCGTCAGGCCCAAGGCGAGGCGGAACCCAGGCCGGAACCCAGGCCGGAGGCGAAGGCGGAACCCAGGCCGGAACCCCGACAAGCGGCGAAGCCGGAACCCCGGCCGGAGGCGAAGCCCGAGAAGAAGCCCGAGGCGAGGCCCACGGCCAGGCCCAAGGCGAAGGCGGAACCCAGGCCGGAACCCAGGCCGGAACCCCGGCCGGAGCCAGCGCAGGCGGCCACTCCCGAGGCGGAGCCCGAGGTTAGACGTGAAGCGAAGCAAGAGACCAAGACCACTTACGTAGACCAGCAGGGCGCCTGCGACCAGTTCATCACCGCTCTGCGGCGGCAGAAGCGCTTTGGCATAGACCTCGAAGCGGACAGCCTCCACCATTACCGCGAAAAGATCTGCCTTATTCAGATAGCCTTCCCCGGCAAGATCTACATCGTCGATCCACTGTCCGACATCAATCTCGGTCCGCTTGCCCGCATCCTCACCGATTCCCGCGTGGAAAAGGTATTGCACGGCGCGGACTACGACGGGCGGCTGATCATGAGCCACCTCGGCGTCAGGCTGCGCAGCGCCTTCGACACCATGCTGGCCTCTCAGATCCTGGGCAAGCCCCAGGTCGGGCTGGCGCCGCTGCTCTCCGAGTACTTCAACGTGACCATGGACAAGAAGCACCAGCGGGCGGACTGGTCCCGCCGTCCCCTGAGCCCCAGCATGCTCACCTACGCGGGGATGGACGCGGAATACCTCCTGGCCCTGCGGGACGTCCTGGCCAGGGAACTCGAGGAGGCCGGGAGGATGTCCTGGGCCCTGGAGGAGTTCGAGCTGCTGGAAGCCGGGCTGGAGGTATTGCCGGGCCGCTCGCAGGAACTCTACCGCGCCAAGGGCGACCGTGACCTGGAACCCCCGCAGGCGGCGGTGCTCCAATCGCTGCTTCGCTGGCGGGAGGGGGTGGCCAAGCGCAAGGACATCCCGCCCTTCAAGATCATCCCCAACGAGATGCTGTTCAAACTGGCGCTACTTCCACTGGAGGAAGATGACGTCGCGAAAACGGGCATCCTGACCCAGCGTTTGTGGGGGCTCTACGGCCCCGAGATCCAGAAGGCCTTGAACAAGGGGAGGAGCTCGGCCCCACTGGAGCTTCCCGCCAAGGTGGGCGGGGAGAGCGGCCGGCGGCTCAACCGTTCGGCGGAGAAACGTCTCGCGCGCCTCAAGGAATGGAGGAACCACTTCTCGCACGACCTGCACCTGGATCCCGGGGTGATGCTTCCCAACGCGGTGATGGAGTCGGTGGCCATCGTCAACCCGCGCGACCTGGCCGAGCTCATCGGCACGGGGCTGCTCAAGCGCTGGCAACTCCAGCTTTTCGGCGAGGCCCTGCTGCAGATACTGCACAGCGTCCACTAGGGTGCCTGCCGGGGTCACGCCCTGAGCCGCCAACCTGTATAATCCTGTTCATGATGGACATAACCGACGTGGACACGGTACTCGGCCGCTGCCGGTCGTGCAACGAACTCACCCAGGTGGTGCGCATGCCCGAGTTCAACCTGAACGCCTGCCCCGCCTGCTTCCTCCGCCTCTACGAGCGCCGCCTCCGCCGCAAGCTGGAGGAATACGAGATGCTGGGCGGGGCGGGGAGGGTGGCGGTGGCGCTGTCCGGGGGGAAGGACTCCGTCGCCATGCTGGTGGCCATGCAGCGGCTGGGCTGGGTGATGGGCTTCGAGGTCACCGCCCTCCATTTCCACCTGGGCATGGGGGAGTATTCGGACGCCAACCTGCGCCTGGTGGAGGGACTGGCCGACGGGCTGGGGCTGCCGCTGCACCTGGTGCGCATCGCGGACCTCGGGCTGGAGGTGAGGAGGGTCAAGGCCTGGAATCCCTGCGCCGTCTGCGGCGCCATCAAGCGCGCCCTCTTCAACCGGGAGGCCCGCGCCGCCGGGGCCGACGTGGTGGCCACCGCCCACACCATGGAGGACATCCTCCTCTTCTCCCTGAAGAACCTGCTCTCCCGCCACTATGTCTTTCCCCGGCCGGTCCTGCCCGAGCAGCCGGGGCTGCTGCGCAAGGTCAAGCCGCTGATGTTCACCCCGGAACGCTACAACGAGATCTACTGCCGGTTACGGGAGATCGACTTCTTCCCGGACAAGTGCCCCTTCTGGTTCCCCGGCCCCCACCGCCTGAAGGATGTCTTCGAGCTGCTGGAGGAGATCGTGCCCTCGGGCAAGCTGCAGCTGCTCCTCTCCCTGCAGCAGGCCTTCCCCGTGGAGCGGGAGGAGAGGGGGAAGAGGGCCCGGCCGGCCTGCAGGCCTGCTCCGGCTGCGGCGAGCCCGCCACCCAGCCGGTGTGCGCCCTCTGCAACCTCCGCGCCTTCCTCAATTCGGCGTAACTAAAATTGGGGTCAGGCCCCAAATTCGGATAATAAGAAATCTGCAGTTCGCTATCGGCTTCATCCGAATTTGGGGCCTGACCCCAATTTTAGTTACGCTTCGGGGTTGGGGGTCTTGACCACCAGCACCTTGAAGAGCCCGTCCCCGGTGTTCTCGAGGGCGTGGGGGATGTCGGCCGGGCTGAAGACGATGTCCTTCTCCCCCACGGCCTCGTACTCGTCACCCACCGTGACCTTGCCCTTGCCCTCGACGATGTAGAAGAACACGTCCACCTTGGTGGTGTGGAGGGGCAGTTCCTCGCCCGGCTTGAACTTCAGGTAGACCACCTGCACGTCCTTCTTCTTCAAGACCTTGCGAACCTCGATCTTGCGCGGGGTACGCGCCTCCTCCACCTCGTCCATCCTGATGATCTCCATCTCCGTTACCTCCTTCTATACCGATACCGGTCCTCATCAGAGCCGACCCCTCTCCGCCGCCCCCGGCCGCTTATCCCGATGCGGTTGTAGAGGAGTCGCCGGCCAGGACGATCACCACCACCGTCAACGCCAGGCGGGCCACCATGAACTTCCAGCCCATGAAGCGCAGCTCCATCAACTCCGCCGGGATGCTCAAGGCGGCCCAGGAGCACAGGAAGACCAGCACGTTGGCCACCCGCGCCCCCTTCTTGAGCAGGGCGGCGGCCAGGGGAAAGCCGACGTAGAGGGGCCCGGTGGGCAGGGTGCCCAGCAGCAGGGAGATGAGCAGGCCCTTGAGCCCCGACCCTTCCCCAAGGTACTTGACGACCAGGCCGCGGTCCACCCACACCATGAACAGCCCCATGATCACCAGCACCGCCGGCAGGATGAAGGCCATCTCCTTGAAGTATCTCCCACCAGACGTGGCGGGCGATCGCGCCCTTGTCGGGAAAGGCCAGGGAGAGGCCGACGGCGGCCGCCACCGCCAGGCCCAGGAAGACCCAGTCCCACTTGACCCGCTTGCGCCAGGGGACGCGGGGCTCGACCCCTTCCGTCCCTGCTTTCGTCCCGTCTCTTCCGTCACCGTCACCACCTGCTAGAGTATCAGGCCCATCAGCACCGCGATGATCATCGCCGCGATGAAGCTCAGGCCGTTACGGATGAACGCGAACTTCTTCCCCAACTCCTTTATCTCCAGGGGGAGGAAGACGAAGCCGATCATGGTCAGGGTGGTCACGAAGGCCGCGATGGCGGTCAACCCCGCCCCCATGTCCCAGCACCGACCTGGCCAGGGGAAAGGCGATGAGCCCGGGGATGAACAGGACCGCCCCCAGCAGTGCCGCGATAAGCACGCCCAGGAAACCCCGCTCCCCGCCGATGGCCGAGGCGATCCAGCTGGGCGGGACGAAGCCGACGATCGAGCCCGATCGACCGCGAGGATGGCCAGGACGCTGGGCCCGATGCGCTTATGCCGCGTTGAAGGCGATCTTCAGGGCCCACCCGGTCTTCTCCCGGCTCTTCACCAGCGAGACGGCCAGGCAGAGCAGCGCGAAAGCGTCGATGCCGATGGCGGTGTAGGACAACTCAACCACCCTTCTCGCATATCCGGATGAAGCTGTTGAGGATGCGTACCCGCTCTTTCAGGGCCTCCACCCACGCCTCCAGCCTCGCTTCCCCGGCGGGGGTTATCCTGTAGATGCGCTTGGAGGGCCCGGCCTCGCCCGGCTGCCACTCCGACCGCACCAGCCCCTGCCTCTCCAGTTCCCGCAGCATGCGGTAGACGGCGGCGGAGTCGGGCGGGAGGCCGGGGAAGGGCAGGTCCGCCATCTGCTCGATCATCTCGTACCCGTAGCAGGGACCGCGCCTGATCAGGAAGAGCAGGCGGGGCTCGATGAACCGCTTCTGCGGGCCCTGCCGGACGAAGGACTCGTGGTCGAGGGGCGCCGACTCCTCCCGCTTGCCTGATCTGGCCACTTGACACCCTCCTTAACTATATGATATTCAACATCTAAGTGTATGATTACATATAGTTTAAGGGTGGGTCAAGAGGGAACATCATCCTTAAGCGAAGAGAGAGGAGAGGGTTTATGTTCTGTTACCAATGTCAGGAGACCGCGAAGAACACCGGCTGCACCGTCAAGGGCGTCTGCGGCAAGCCGGAGGAAACCGCCAACCTGCAGGACCTGCTGCATCTACGTGCTCAAGGGCATCTCCATCTACGGGGAGACAGCTCAAGGAGCTGGGCGTCCGCGACCGCTCCGACGTAGCCTCTTCATCGCCAGCGCTGTTCACGACCATCACCAACGCCAACTGGGACGACGAGCGCTTCATCTCCTCGCATCCGGGAAGGCCTTGATGCGACGCGACCAGCTGCGGGAGAGTTTCCTGGCCGCCTACAAGGAGAAGAACGGGCAGGATTTCTCCGAGACGCTGCCCGATGCGGCCACCTGGCATTCGCGGCGACGCCGCCGCCTTCGCCGACGAAGGCGAAGTCCGTGGGTAGTCCTGGCCACCGGCGAACGAAGACGTCCGCTCCCTGCGCGAACTTGCTTGATCATCGGGCTGAAGGGCATCGCGGCCTACGCCGACCATGCCGCCGTACTGGGGTACGAGCAGGACGAGATCTACGACTTCATCATGGAGGCCCTGGCCTCCACCACCAGGGACCTCTCGGTCGACGAGATGGTCGCCCTGGTGCTGAAGGCGGGCGAGATGGCCGTCAAGACCATGGCCCTGCTGGACGAGGCCAACACCGCCACCTACGGCAACCCGGAGATCACCGAGGTCGACATCGGCGTGCGCGCCAACCCCGGCATCCTCATCAGCGGCCACGACCTGAAGGACCTGGAGGAACTGCTGGAGCAGACCGAGGGCACCGGCGTCGATGTCTACACCCACGGCGAGATGCTGCCGGCCAACTACTACCCGGCCTTCAAGAAATACGACCACCTGGTCGGGCAACTACGGCGGCTCCTGGTGGCAGCAGAACGAGGAGTTCGAATCCTTCAACGGCCCCATCCTGCTGACCACCAACTGCCTGGTCCCCCTGAAGAAGGAGAACACCTACCTGGACCGGCTCTTCACCACCGGCATGGCGGGCTATCCCGGGTGCCACGCACATCCCCGACCGGCCAGAGCGGACGGCGCCAAGGACTTCTCCGCCCTCATCGAGCTGGCGAAGACCTGCGCCCCGCCCACTCGAGCTCGAGAACGGCACCATCGTCGGCGGCTTCGCCCACAACCAGGTGCTGGCACTGGCGGACAAGGTGGTGGAGGCCGTCAAGTCCGGCGCCATCAAGCGCTTCGTCGTCATGGCCGGATGCGACGGTCGTCAGAACGCTCGCGAGCTACTTCACCGAGGTGGCCGAGAGCCTGCCCAAGGACACGGTCATCCTCACCGCCGGCTGCGCCAAGTACCGCTACAACAAGCTGGACCTGGGCGACATCGGCGGCATTCCCCGCGTGCTGGACGCCGGCCAGTGCAACGACTCCTACTCCCTGGCGGTCGATCGCCCTGAAGCTCAAGGAAGCGTTCGGGCTTGTCCGACATCAACGAGCTGCCGATCTCCTTCGACATCGCCTGGTACGAGCAGAAGGCGGTGGCCGTGCTCCTGGCGCTGCTGTACCTGGGCGTGAAGGGCATCCGCCTGGGGCCCACGCTGCCGGCGTTCCTCTCGCCCAACGTGGCCAAGGTGCTGGTGGAGAAGTTCGACATCAAGCCCACCGGCGAGGCGGCGGCGGACATCGAGGCCATGATGGCCGGCAACTGATTTGTCATCGCGAGCGCGCTGCCTGTCATCGCGAGCGCAGCGAAGCGATCCTCAAGGATTGCCACGTCGCTTCGCTCCTCGCAATGACATGAGAGAAGGAGATGCTGACCATGGCAAAACGACAGATTGTAAAAATAGACGAGGACCTCTGCACCGGGCTGCGGCGAGTGCGTGCTGCCCTGCGCGGAGGGGGCCATCCGCATCGTGGACGGCAAGGCGAAGGTGGTACGGGAGGAACTGTGCGACGGCGCCGGCTTCTGCCTGGGGGTCTGCCCGGAGGGGGCCCTCTCCATCGAGGAGCGGGAGGCGCCCGGCTTCGACGAGGCCGCGGCGGAGGAGCGCGCGCGGGAGCTGGGGGAGGCCCGCTTCGTAGCCCAGGGATGTTACCTCTGCGGCAGCGACGAGCGGGCGGTACCCCTACTGCCGGTGCGGCACCAGGGGGAGAGCAAGTGGGTGTGCACCCGCTGCCTGCCCCGCCTCATCCACGGCTAAGCCGAGGAGGGGTCTTCCGGCGGAGATTCATCCGGCTCGGCCTTCGCGGGGTGCCGGGGCAGGCCGAAGCTGAATATCGAGCCGCCCTCCTCGCCCGGAGCGACCCTGATCCACCCGCCGTGCTTTTCCACGATGGACCTGGCGATGTACAGGCCCAGCCCCAGGCCTGTATGGGAGTGGTGGTCCACGTCTCCCACCTGGTAGAAGCGGATGAACACCTTCTCCCGGTCCGACTCGGGGATGCCGGGGCCCCGGTCCAGCACGTTGAACCGGGTCTCCGACTCGTCCTGCTCGAACCAGACGTCCACCCGCGAGTCCTGCGGTGAGTACTTGAGCGCGTTGTCCATCAGCACCGTCAGCACCCGGCAGATCCTGTCCGGGTCCACTTCCACCGGGTACCTCGGCTCGCCGGGCCTGACGTTCAGCCTGCCTTCCGGCTTGCGGGGGCTCATCCCCTCCGCCGCCTGCCGCAGGAGATACGGGGGGCTTACGGACGCGCGCCTCAGGCTCATCCTGCCCTGCTCGATGAGGGAGGTCTCGAAGAGGTCGGCCACCATGTTGTTGAGGCGGACGGAGGCGACATCGATCTCGGTGAGGGCCTTGTCGACGGCCGCGGCGTCGAGCTCGTCCCGGTGCTCCAGCAGGACCTTGGAGTATCCCTTGAAGACGGTGGCCGGGAGGCGCAACTCGTGGGCGGCGATGGTGATGATGTCCTTGAGCTCGGCGGCATATTGCCTGGAGACCTCGGCGGCGGCCAGGGCCGCGGCCTTCTCCCGTTCCTTCTCCTCGAGCTGTACCCGTTCGGTGATGTCCCTGGCGATGCCGAGCCCGCCGTAGGGGGTACCGTCGGGGCGGCGCAGGAAACCCGCCCGCACCTCCGACCAGAAGGTGGAGCCGTCCTTACGCAGCTGCTCCACGATCAATTCCACCGGGATGGGGGGATCGACGAAGGTGTCGTCCGCCCGGGAGAGCTCCTGCGCCAGGATCTCGAAGGCCCTCTGCATGGATTCGGGGGTGATGAGCATCCCCAGTGACTTGTGACAGGACATCCTCGGGCCTGAAGCCGGTCTGGTAGTAGATGGATGGGCTGACGTAGGTCAGCATGAATTCGAGGTCGGTCATCCAGATCACGTCGGTCATGTGCCGCTCGACCACTTTGAACCGGGCATCGGACTCCTGCAGCGCCCTTTCCGTCTCTTGCTTCGTGGTGATGTCCCTCAACACCACGATGATATAAGCCTCACCCTCCAGGTCCATGTGCGAGGTGGTTATCTCCAGGGGAACGGTCGCCCCGCCCCTGGTTCAGCCCGACGAACTCGACGGCTTCCTGGTCGATGACGGACTTACCCGTCGCCAGGTAGGCCCGGAAGAGCTCCTCATACTTCTCCAGGTACTCCTCCGGGGCGAAAAGGCTCACGGCCGATCTGCCGAGCACTTCCCGCTCGGCGTAGCCGAAGATCCTCTCCGCGCCCTCGTTCCAGAAGACGATATGGCCCTGGTTGTCGAGGACCAGCAGCCCTTCCTTGAGGCTGTCCGTAAAGATACGCAGAAGCTTGTCTTGCCTGATGCTGGACCTCCCCGTTGATCGACGGGCAAGCGACCTGCCGTCCACCTTCATCGTTCGATACCCCCCAAATGCCCTTCAAGCGGTATTACCGGTAGGGATATTCTAACAGAAGGAGCAGGCCAGTCAAAGCTGGAGCAGCAGGCTGGTCATCCCCGGCCAGCCGAAGAATTCCTCGAAGGAAGGGTCGGAGAATTCGCGGTCCACGCGGAAGCCCACCTTCTCGTAGGCCCGCTGGGCGGGGGTGTTGCCGGTCATGATGTTGATCTGCGCCAGGGTGTGGCCGCGCTCCCTCCCCACCTGGAGCATCTCCTCCAGCAGCCGGTTGACCAGGCCGCGGCCGCGGAAGCCCGGGAAGGTCGCGACGTTCTCGACCACCCAGACCCCGTCCGGCTTGGGCGGGTCCACCTTGAAGTAGGGGGCCATGCGCTCGGCCATGGACTGGAAGTCCGGACCCGTCCACCCCATCTCCACGAAGGCGAGGCCGAAATCCCCTTCGCCCATCTCTTCCCTGGAGAAGCCGCTCAGGCCCGCCGCCACCCGGCCGCCCACCTCCGCCACCAGGAACTTGGAGTGGTGCAGCCAGCTGACCTGCCCGGTCACCAGCGTCCGCTCCAGCTGTGAGAGGCGTTCGGGCGTGTCCCCGTAAGGGCCGGGGTAGAGCAGGTCGTAGATGGAGCGCTCGCTCTGGCTCCTTCCGGCCATGTAGCAGATCACCGCCAGTGCCGCGGCGTCTCCGGGGACCGCGCGCCTAGTCGTCGTTTCCATGTGGCGATTATACCAGAGCCGGCGTGGCGGCGGGCTCCGGCCTCAGCGGGCGCAGAGCAGGCCGCACAGCACCCAGGCCTGCAGCAGGGCGATGCCCAGCGAAGGGAGGAGCAGGGAGGTGTTCTTCTCCCGGCAGCGCAGGTTGAACCAGGCCAGTATCACGTACAGGGAGGAGGCGATGAGCGCCACCACCACCAGCATGGGCAGGCGGATGAGCCCGGAGTGTCCGATGACGTGCCAGGGCCTGGTGATGACGAAGGGCAGGAACACCAGCACCTGGGCCACCGTGCGCACCGCCGTCTCACTGGCGATATAACCCACCCTGCGCCCCCGCGCCGTAAGGTCACCGAAGGCGGGGAGCAGGAAGAGGTGGAGGAAACGCCCCTCCGACCAGAGCATCAAGGTCACCAGGGCTGTGTAGAGCGCGAACCAGCCCCAGTTCCAGGGCAGCGCCGGCCCCAGGTAGAGGTAGCGGGCCAGGGGGACGTAAAGGGCCAGCAGCAGCGCGAAGCCGCCCAGGGGCGGGACGGCCGACCACGCGACGGACCGGGCCTTCTCCCCCCAGGGGACGGCCCCGATAATATTTGACATATCGTAAAATATGAACAGGCCCGCCGCTATGCCGGCCAGGGTGAGCAGGCCCCGCACCAGGGCCAGGGACGAGACCAGGTCTCCCACCAGGAAGGGCACCAGCACGGTCAGTCCCAGCCAGATGGCCAGGGGGTAGGAGACGAAGGCGGTAACGCCGAACCAGGCCGAGGAGCCGCCGGCCATCTCCCACTTCCCCGCGCCGGCAGTGAAGGCCTCCGGGCGCTGGAGGAAGAGGGGGCTGGCCGCGCGGTCCTCGAGCAGCCGGTAGAGCATGACGGTCAGCAGGAAGGCCATGAAGATGGCGTTGCCCAGGATCACCGCCCACAGGCTGAAACGGATGGCGGGAACGGGCATGGCGCTCGACCCCTCCAGGCCGAAGCTGTCACACAGCCAGGTGTAGACCTCGTCGTAGACCCACGGGGAGTAGACCTCGCTGATGTGGTCGTCCGGGGTGACCGCCAGCATGCAGGCCGTCCCGTCCTCGAAGGAGCCGTAGACCACCCCCGGCTCGACCTCGTCCACGCCGGCCACCTCCGCCATCAGCTCCTTCTCGTGCCGGACGGTGACGAACTCGTCCCAGTCCCCGATGACGCACAGGTAGTTGGGGGGCGAGCCCGGGCCCACGTGGCTGATGATGTCGCGCTGCTCGCCGGTGGCCGGGTCGTTGACGTCGTAGTCGCGGGAGAAGATGAGCAGCGGCCACATCCGGCCTACGTAGTCTTCGATGGGGCCGAACAGCCCCTCCAGGGCCGCCCGGTCCCCCTGCCAGCAGAAGATGGCCGCCACGGCCGAGAACTTGTGCTCCGGCTGGAAGAGGCCGGCGCGGGTGGAGGTGATGCCGCCCAGCGACTGCCCGGACGCCGCCACCCGTGCCGGGTCTATCTCCGGGTGCTCCGCCACCAGCCAGTCGTAGGCGGCGAGCAGGGACGTGTACTCGGTGCGGCCCAGGTCGCTGCTGCCGCCGGACCCGCCGTGACCGGGCAGGTCCACCGCCAGCACGGCGATGCCGCGCCGCGCGAAGTCCCGCCAGAAGGAGAAGTAGAACTCCTTGCAGGCCGTGAGCCCGTGCGCGAAGACCACCGCGGGCATGGGCTCGTCCCCCGGGTCCTCCGGGGTGACCAGCAGGGCGGTTATGGTCTCACCGCCCTCGGAGTAGGTGTTGGTGAAGCTGACCCGCTCGATGGCGATGTCCGGGAAGGTGGCCGGGACCATCAGGGCCGCGCCCGCCGCCAGGGTCAGGGCCGAAAGGAGGAACAGGGCCAGAGGGACCTTGATCCTCTTGAGCGCGCTCAACTCGTCAATAGGAACCCATGATGCGGGCGAAGCCGGGCACCGAGCCCGGTATCCTCGCTTTCACCATCAGCTTGGCCATCTGCTCGAGGTGCTTGGGGCCGGCCAGGTTGACCATGCGTCTCCTGCAGCCAGATGTGTTGGCCGCATCGGGTAGTAGAAGGTGTTCTTCATGAAGAAGGCCGGCTTGAACACGCGGGTGAAGCGGTGGAAGTCCTTGATGGCCCGCTCGCGGTCGGTGACCGCCAGGGCCGCCACCTTGCCGGTGACCGTGGCCCCCAGGATGCCGAACCACATCATGGGGTCCATGGCCCCGCTGATGGTGCCGCACATGATGAGGTCGCCCTGGAAGAGGCGGGGGTTGTCGGGGCGGGCGATGGGCACCGCGCCGCCGGAGTAGATCCACTCCTCCGAGTGCTCCACGCCCTCGTTGCGGACCATGAAGCTCTTGTACTTCTCCAGCGACTGCTTGCTGACGTGCCTGATGGAGAAGAGCAGGTTGAAGTAGTAGTTGTTGACGCTGGAGAGGTAGCCGTACTCGGTGTTGCCCTCGTCCAGCCAGATCCAGGAAAGGCCGGAGAAGCCGATCTCGCCGCGGTTGATCCACCCGTACCAGCGCAGGTAGGGGATGTCCAGCATCTCGTAGACGGAAGGGGTGAGGCCGCAGGCGACGATGGTGTTCTTGGGCAGCTTGGGCACGTCCTCCTTCTTCAGGGCGTCCTCCCAGGAGAACTGCACCCCCAGCTCGTTGCACTCCTTGTACAGCAGGGTGTCCAGGCTGGTGGGGCGGTTGCCCCGCTCCACCGTGTACATGCTGTCCTTGAACAGGGCCGGCGGCACGTCCACCTTGGTGTCGTGGAAGTAGAAGGGGCAGCGGATCAGCTCGTGGAAGGCGGGGGAGATGTCGATGCCGATGTACTCGGAGCATTTCTTGACGTCCATGGGGGTGGTGTGGGTGGAGGGGTTGTACTGGGGGTCGCCCCCGTAACCCTTCTCCCGGTCGTGCACCACCACTTCGTAGCCGTCGCGTGCCAGGTTGATGGCGGCGATGAGCCCGGACATGCCGGCCCCGTAGATGTCGATGGTCTTTGCCATTCCTCCGACCTCCTCTACTCGGTCCCCTCCGTCTTACTTGTAAGCCATTTGATTTTAACATGAACCGGGCGCCCGATGTTATAATCTCACCTATGGATGTCAAGGAAGCGAACATTAAGTTTCACGACGGCGCCTCGGACAGCTACGACCACAAGTGGGCCATCCGCTTCGACGAGGACATGGCCGGCTTCGTGCTCAAGAAGTTCGAGCTGGGCATCGGCGGGCCCTTCCCGACCGGCCGCAAGCTGATGGAGATCGGCTGCGGCACCGGCTACGCCATGCTCAACCTGGGCCTGGCGGGCAAGCTCACCGAGGCCTGGGGCTGCGACATCAGCCCGGGCATGCTGGACACCTGCCGGCGCAACGCCGACGAGCTGGGCATCTCCGTCTACCTGGAGTGCGCCGACGCCGAGGTGCTGCCCTACGCCGACGGGGAGTTCGAGATGGTCATCGGCCACGCCGTCCTCCACCACCTGCCCGACCTCGACCACCTCCTTCCGCGAGCTCTACCGCGTGCTCCAGCCCGGCGGGGTCTGCGTCATCGCGGGCGAGCCCAGCCTGCGCGGCCACCAGATCGCGCGGGTGGTCAAGCGCCTCGCCAACCTGGGCATCAAGGCCTACGCCCGCCTGGGCGGCAGGCTGGGGAAGAAGCGGGTGGTGATGCGCACCTACCCCGCCATCGTCTCGGCGGAGGAGGACCACGAGCTGCAGGAGCTGGAGCACATCGTGGACATCCACACCTTCCGGCCGGCCGAGCTGTGCGAGATGGCGAAGGCCGCGGGTTTCCGCGTGGCCCGCTGCGAGACGGAGGAGCTGGCGGCGAGCGTCCTGGGCTGGGCCATCCGCACCGTCGAGAGCTCGGTCAGCGAGGACAACATCACCGAGCGCTGGTGCTGGGGCGCCTACAACGCCTACAAGCGGGCCCTCAAGCTGGACGACCTGCTCTACCGCTTCATGCCCCACGACTGGTTCTACAACCTGGTGCTCTACCTGGAGAAGTAGGAGAGGGGGGCAGGGGCTGGTATGACCGCGAACCGGGCGCGTGACTTCAAGGCGATCGAGCGGGGCGACCAGCTGGGCGAGCGCTTCCGGGCCCAGCCGGACCTGCGGTCCAAGCTGGCGTCGGCCGCTGACTTCATCGTCCGCAACCGCATGTACAAGCCCTTCTACTGGAAGCACCTCATCCGCTTCGCTGTGTTCAAGGTCCGCTACCCGCGGGTGGAGACGGAGGGGTTCGTCTTCCTGCCGCGCAAGTACCAGATAGTGGTGCGCAAAGGGGCGCGCATGCGCCTGGGGCGCTTCGTCTGGATCGGCCACAACTGCGCCCTGCGCTGCCACGAGGGCGAGCTGTACGTGGGGGCCAAGACCGTCTTCGGCACCGACAACACCGTCAACTGCTACATGAACATCCACATCGGGGAGGGCTGCCTCTTCGCCGACTCTGTGTACATCGTCGACTTCGACCACAACTACTGGGACCCGGAGATACCGGTGCGCTCCCAGGGCATCCTCAAGGAGCCGGTGCGCCTGGAGGGGAACACCTGGGTGGGCACCAAGGTCACCATCATCCGGGGCGTGACCGTGGGCTGGGGGTCGGTCATCGGGGCCATGAGCCTGGTCAACCGGGACGTCCCGCCCTACGCGGTGGTCGGGGGCATACCGGCCAGGGTGCTGCACTACCGCCCCCGCCCCGCCGAGGCGGAGTGATGTCGGAACTGCGCGTCAACCCCGTCACCGGCGACAAGGTGATCATCGCCACCGGCCGGGCCAGGCGGCCGGAGGACTTCCAGCGCCCGCAGGCCGGGGGCCGCTCCGGCCCGAAGGACTGCCCCTTCTGCCCGGGCAACGAGCGGGAGACCCCCCTGGAGACCATGGCCATCGACCACGAGGACCGGCAGCCCAACCAGCCGGGGTGGCTGCTGCGGGTGGTCCCCAACAAGTTCCCCGCCCTCACCCCGGACCCGGACCCGGGCCCCGGCGTACCTTCGTCCGGCGAAGCAGGCGCTCCCGGCGGGCTGTACGAGGCGGGCCCGGTGCGCGGCTACCACGAGGTGATCATCCACGGCCCCGACCACCATACGGGCCTGGCCGAGATGGAGCCCGAGGCGGTGATGCGGGTGATGGACGCCTACCGCGACCGCTACCTGGCCCACCACGCGCGAGCCGGAGGTGGCCTACGTGCAGATCATCCTCAACTACGGAGGGGGCTCGGGGGCTTCCCTGGCCCACTCGCACTCCCAGGTCTTCGCCATCCCCTTCGTCCCGGCGGCTGTGGAGACCGAGCTGAAGCGGGCCCGCGCCTGGCGGCGCTCACGCGGCGCCGGTTCGTGCCTCTTCTGCGACCTGGTCTCCTCCGAGCTCGCGGGCGAGCGCATGGTCTACTCGAGCCCGCGCTACGCCGCCTTCACCGCCTTCGCCCCCCGCTACCCCTTCGAGACCTGGGTGGTGCCGCGCCGCCACGCGGCCCGCTTCGAGGACTCGGACGACGAGGACCTGGCACACCTGGGAGAGGCGCTCCACTACGTGCTGGGGGCTGTCGGCCGCGGGCTGGGCGACCCCTCCTACAACCTCTTCCTGCACACCTCGCCCTGCGCCCGCCGCACCGGCTACTACCACTGGCACTTCGAGGTGCTGCCCCGCCTGTCCAACTGGGGGGGCTTCGAGCTGGCCAGCGGGGTGATCATCTGCACCGTCCTGCCCGAGGAAGCCGCGCGCTTCCTCCGCGACAACCTCTAGGGGGCGGGCCGGATGATCAGGCTGCTGGGCTCGAGCGACGAGGCGGGCGTCCTGGCCTTCCTGGACCGGGACCACGCCACCAACCTCATCCTCATCTCGGACATCGTCGAGTACGGCATGGACAACCGCGGCCACATCTTCCACGGCGACTACTACGGGTCCTTCCGGGGAGAGGAACTGCGCGGCGCGGCGGCCCTCTTCAACTTCGGGTCCATGTTCCTCCACGCGGAGGACGAGGACGCCGCGGCCGAGCTGTCCCGGCACATGGCCGGCCTGGAGAAGACGCGCGCGTTACTTCTCCGCGCGGGAGGAGTGGGCGGTCATGTTCGTCGGGGAGATGGAGGAGCGGGGCGTCAAGCCGGACAAGCTGGAGAGGCAGGAACTGCTGGTGCTCGAGCGGGAGGGGTTCGAGCCCCGCGGAGCCGGGAAGCCCGCGCCCGCTTCGCCCGCCCGGAGGACCTCGAGGCCGTCATGGAACTGCAGCGCGGCTTCCAGCTGGAGTACTTCGGCATCTCCACCGAGCTGGAGGAGGAGTTCGGCCGCCTGGCCGTCGAGCGCATGGCGGGGGACGGCATCGTGGTGGCGGAGGTGGAGGGCGAGGTGGCCGCCAAGGTGGAGACCATGGTGCGCACCCGGCGCATGGGCCTCATCGGGGGCGTCTACACCCGCCCGGAACACCGCGGCCGCGGCCTGGCCGGGGAGTGCATGTCGCTGCTCTGCGCCAGGCTGCTCGAGGGCTACGAGGCCGCCGTGCTCAACGTGGCGCTGAGCAACCAGCCGGCGCTGCGCCTCTACCGCGGCCTGGGCTTCCGCCACGCGGCGGACTTCCGCATGGCCGTCTTCCCCTGACCTTCTGCCCGCGCTCGCCGCCGGCAGGACTTCCCCGGCCTCATTTTCATTTTCAGGCGGTTCGCGCTAACATGGCATCATGAGGGAATCGTCCAAGGAAAAGCGCCGCGACCGCCTGCTGCGCAAGCCGCTGACCATCGCCGACGGCCTGCTGGTGCTGGGCGTCATCGCCCTGGCCGCGGTGCTGATCATCCAGCCCTGGGGCGAGGAGGCCAGCGGCCGCGCCTCCGAGGTGGTGGTGGAGGTCAACGGCCAGGAGGTCATGCGCCTCCCGCTGACGGAAGAAGCGCGCGACTACTACGTGGACGGCTTCTCCGGCGAGAGCCACTTCCATATCGAGGGGGGCGAGGTGTGGATGGTCGACTCCGCCTGCCCCGACAAGCTCTGCGTGGCCATGGGCCACGCGGACCAGAGCGGCAACTCCGTGGTGTGCCTGCCCAACCGGGTGGTGCTGAGCCTCGAGGGAGCCGGCGGCACCGACACGGTACAGAGGTAGTAGATTGAAAAACAAGGCGAAGGAAAGAACAACACCAAGGGAGCAGCGCGTCGAGCCCTCGCGCAAGGTGGGCTACGTGGGCCTGCTGGTGGCCATCGGGCTGGTGCTGCAGATCGTGGAGTCGTCCCTGCCGCCCCTGCTGCCCATCCCCGGCGCCAGGCTGGGGCTGGCCAACCTGGCCACGGTCATCGCCCTCTTCTTCCTGGGTCCGGCGGAGGCCCTGGAGGTCACGGTGCTCCGCACCCTCCTGGGCGGCCTGCTGCGCGGCAGCATCGTGGGCATGGCCCTGGGGATGAGCGGCGGGCTGGCCGCCTGGGCCGTGATGAGCATGCTCTACATGTTCTACCCCACGCCCTTCAGCATCACCGGGGTGAGCGTCGCCGGCGCGGCGGCCCACAACACCGCCCAGCTGGGCATGGCCGTCCTGCTGGTCGACTTCTCGGGCCTCTGGTACTACCTGCCGTACCTGCTCCTGGTGTCCGTCCCCACCGGCCTCTTCATCGGTGTCACCGCCCGGCGCCTGGGTCAGGCCCTGGTGCGCTACACCGACGAGGGATACGTGGAGATCGGCTGAGGCATGGGCGGAGACGGCCTGACCTTCATCCTCGAGGGCGTGGACTTCGCCTATCCCCAGCGTCCCGGCGTCCCCGTCCTCAAGGGATTGGACCTGACCATCGCGGAAGGGGAGTCCGTCGCCCTGCTGGGGGCCAACGGCTCGGGCAAGACCACCCTGGCCCACCTGCTCAACGCCCTGGTCCTGCCCACCCGCGGCCGGGTGGTCACCTGCGGCCTGGACACCTGCGAGGAGCGGCACCTGTGGGAGATCCGCCGCGAGGTGGGCATCGTCCTGCAGAACCCCGACCACCAGATCATCGGGCCCACGGTGGAGGACGACATCGCCTTCGGCCTGGAGAACCTGGGCATGGAGAGGGAGGCCATGCGCGAGACGGTGGAGCGGGTGATGGAGGAGCTCGAGCTGACCCCGCTGCGGGAGCGCGAGCCCCACCTCCTCTCCGGCGGGCAGAAGCAGAAGCTGGCCCTGGCCGGGGTGCTGGCCATGTCCCCGCGGGCCATCGTCTCGGACGAGTCCACCGCCCTGCTGGACCCGGCCGGCCGGGCCGAGGTGCTCCAGCGCCTGCGCGCCCTCAACCGGGAGCGCGGGGTGACCCTGGTGCACATCACCCACCGCCTGGAGGAAGCCCTGGCGGCGGGGCGCGCGCTGGTGCTCTCCGGCGGCGCGCCCGTCTTCGACGGGCCGCCCGGGGAACTGCTCGACCGGCGCGACCTGCTGGAGGAGCTGGGGATGGACGTGCCGGCCCTGGCCCGCTTCACCGGACGGCTGCGCTCAGCCGGCCTCGACCTGCCGCGGGCGCCGGCGGGTGTGGGAGAGGTGGTGAGGCTGCTCTGTCCCTGATATTACGTGATGTAGAATTTACTTACCTGCCGGGCACCCCCATGGAACACCGGGCCCTCTCCGGCGTCGGCCTGGAGGTGCGCCGGGGCGAGGTGCTGGGCATCCTGGGCTCCACCGGCAGCGGCAAGTCCACCCTGCTGCGCATCCTCAAGGGCATCCTGCCCCCGGGCGGCGGGAGCATCGAGCTGGAGGGCGAGACGCTGGAGCCGCCCGCGGGGTGGCGCCGCCTGCGCGCGGCGGCCGGCCTGGTCATGCAGGACCCCGAGCTGCACCTCTTCGCCGAGACGGTGGCCAAGGACGTCTGCTTCGGCCCGCGCAACCTGGGCCTGGGCCGCGAGGAGGCGGAGCGCGAGGCGGCCCGCGCCCTGGAGAGCCTGGGCCTCTCCTTCGAGGCGATGCGGGACCGCAACCCCCTGGCGCTCTCCCTGGGCGAGCAGCGCAAGGTGGCCCTGGCCGGCATCCTGGCCATGCGCCCCGACTACCTGCTGCTGGACGAGATGACCTCGGGCCTGGACGGGGAAGGCCGGCGCCGCCTGCGGGAGATCGTCCTCGACTGGAAGGGCGAGGGCCGGGCGGTGGTGCTGGTCACCCACGAGCTGGACGAACTGGAGCGCCTGGCCGACCGGGTGGCCGTCCTGGCGGGCGGGGCCATCGTCGTCGAGGGGACGGCGGCGGAGGTCTTCTCCGACCCCGCCCCGCTGGAGCGGGCGGGCTA
>CAWFDJ010000025.1:0-46401 GCA_963814495.1 uncultured bacterium | reverse complement strand
GGCTGTGCCCTCGTAGACCGGGGTGGCCGCATCCTCCTTGCCCTTGACGAATTGCTCGATCTTCAGCTCTCGCAATTTGCCCGGGGCCGATGGCGCGGAAGGTCCAGAGGTAGAAGCCGCGGCCGTCCTCGTCCCCCGGGGGGACGGATGGTGCTCGAGGCCCTTCAGCTGGAGCACCCGCTGGTCCCAGCCGTCCGCCAGGCGCAGGTCCTGCTCCGGCTCCCCCTCGACCAGGGGCGGAAGGTCCATGGCGACGCGCCAGGTCTCCCCGTAGCGCAGCGCCAGCTCCTTCTGCGGCGAGGGTATGGGTCACCCTCCTCCGCTTCGACCACGGTGACCTTGACGGTGTGCTTCTTCAACACCACCGGCACGAGGTAGTAGTGATTGCGGTAGACCAGCTCGAACTCGGTCTCCCCGGCCTCAGCCGCGGTGAACTTTAACAGGAGCTTGTAGTCCCCTTCCTTCATGGGATCGGGATAGAAGAGCTCGGCGCAGCTGCCGATGACCCCGTCACCGGGCAGGGCATCGAAGTACCAGCGGAAGGAGTCCTCCGGGTCGTATTCGAAGACCAGGTTGTAGGAGTCGCCCTGCCTCAGGGTGAGCTCGAAGAGAGCTCGTCTTGACCTCGATGGGGGTCTCGGGGGTGTCCGTTGAGGCGGTCCCGCTGCCCGAACCGGACCTCGTGGAGGAGCCGCTGCTCCTGGCCTTGCCGGAGGACCTGTTCGGCGTGGTCTTGGGAGTCGCCGTCGCCGGGGGCACCGTCTGCGCCTGCTGGGGCGTGATGACCTGGCCGCCGACGCTGACCGGGGAGGGTGCCTCTTCCTCCGCCTGGAGCTCCCCCACCCCCAAAGGCCGGGCGCCAGGGTCAGCCCCAGTATCAGGGTGGCGCTGAGCGCCAGGTACATGATGGTCAGGATTATCTTGCTCGTGCCCATGTATCGGCCCTCCCGCCGGAAGCGCTTTCCTCTCTTCTCTCTTTATATCATATTATCGACGCGGCCTTCCACCGATGGGTTCCCTTAGAGGGAGGTGCGGGAGATGATCTCCAGCTTGGCGGCATCGGGGAGGTCATCGAAGTAGGCGCAGTAGCCAGATACCCGCACTACCAGTTCAGGGTGTTTCCCCGGATGAAGGCGGGCATCTTCGAGCATCTCCGGGTCGAGGACGTTCAGTTGCATCTCCATTCCCCCCATAGCCGAAGAAGCCCTTGATCAGACCCACCAGCTACATTCACTCCTTCATCGCCGGCCAGGGTAGCGGGGTCGAAGCGGAGATTCAGGGCGTAGCCGTTGGGCGAGAGTCTGGAGTCAACACGGCTACTGACTTAAGCAGTGCGGTGGGGCCGGAACGATCCCTCCCGTTGGATGGACCCAGGCTGGCGGCAAAAGGTTCGCCAGCTCTTCTGCCGCTGGGCAGAGCCCCGACTTTCTTGCCGAAGGCGATATGGCAGGTTACGGAATAGAAGCCCGGTACGTACTGGCCTCCACGTGTGTTGACATGCTTGGCCAGAGCATCGTGAAAAATGCGCGCTGCCAGGTCAGCGTAGCGGTCCGGCGATTGGTGGTCATTGCCGTACTTCGGAGCTTGGGACAGCTCAGCCATGGATTTCGGGAGCGGTGGCGAAATTGGTACGCAAAGCCCTCATTACCTGGGGCATAGTATACTTGCGGCGCTGGAACACCACATGATCGAGGGCAGCCAACGAGTCGGCGACATCGGCTACACCCACTCCCTGGATTCCGCTTGAGTTGTAGAGCGCTCCCCCGTCTGTGACATCCTTGCCTGATTCCAGGCAGCCGTCCACCAGCATCGAAGAAAGAGGCGTGGGATGATAGTCACGGTTTCCTTTCTCGACAACTTGCAGATCGGAAACCATGCGAGCCACCATGAACTCCACCTGAGTCTCGAACGCACCCGACCACCTGTTCCATGGAGGTGAAAGTGGCCGGGTCTGGTGTAGCTACGCCTATCCTGCGGCGGCTCTTGAACCGCTTGCCCTGGTTGAGTGCCAACTCCAGACACAGCGGCAGATTGAAGAGACCGGCATCGGTGGAGAAGAAGCTCTTCCCAGGCAACGCCAGTTCCACGCAGCCCACCACCGCGTAGTCGCGCGCCTCCTCCAGAGGGTAGTTATGTGCTTTGAGGGAAGCAATAGCGGCTTCATCACTGAATAGCGCCGGAACTGCATGGCCTTTCCTGGCCACCTCTGCCACCCGTTCCAGATACTTCTCCGGAGAACCCGCATGGACACGCGCCTGGTAGTTGGGGTCTCTCAAGCCGGCTTCCTCCATGACGTCGAGGAAGAGATAGGTGAGGTCGTTGACCGCATCCTTTCCGTTGCGGTCCATGCCTCCCACTATCGCCGCCTGCACCACCAGGTAGCCACCGTGGTACTGGCTCACCTTCTCCGAAAGGAGGAAGACGTGCTCAGTGCATTTGGCGGAGAAGCAAAGCAACAGCTCACGGGCTGTATCGGGGAGATTCTGCCCTGCTCCAGATCGCTCTTGTAGTAAGGATAGAGATACTGGTCGATCCGGCCAAAGGAGATAGCGGAGTTGAGTCCCTCCAGGTTCACCGCCATGTGGGTCAACCACAGCGACTGCAGTGCCTCGTGGAATGTCTCTGCAGGACCGGCAGGGCACTTTGTGGCAGATGCGGGCTATTTCCTCAGCTCGACAGCGCGGACTGGGTCCTTCTCATCGGCAGCCAGGCGCTCGCTTCCTCTGCGAAGCGAAGGCGCGTAGTCCGACCAGTCCTTCGCAGGCGATGCGCACTGCCTGATACAGGTCACCCTGCCTGCCGTCGATGCTCTCCAGATACCCCTTCACACCCAGCCTGAGCATCTTCTCATAGTTGGGCAGGAAGTGCCCGATGCCGCCGGCCTCGTTGATGAGATAGTAGGTGGGGCGCAGTTGCTCCCGGACGTAGCGGGGCAGCTTGCCGTGACCGGCCAGGGCGCGCCAGGGCAGGTTGCGCACGGCCCAGTAGGAGATGACCTCGCGCAGCAGGACGGCCCGTTCCTTCCAGGGGATGACCAGGGGGGTGGTGCGGCGCCGGCCTATCGATAAAAGGTCCTCGCTCATCCAGACCGAAGCCAGCTCCGGCTGCATCAGGGCGGAGATGCGGTGGGAGCCGGGGTCGCCGGCGATGAGCTCATCGGGCCACACCTCCGCCGACTTCCGGGTGAGGATGTGGCGCAGCGCCCGCGCCTGGCGGACGGCCACCGGCAGGGAGGTGTCGTCCAGCCGCTTAAAATACTCGGTGACCAGCCTGGCCCTCTCGGTGTCGAGGTGGACGGGCTCCCTGAGGAGTGTCTCGCGCAGGCGCGCGAACCGTCCCGCCTCAGTCCTCTCCTGCTCCCCCGCCTTCATCGCCTTCATCGCTTTCATCGCCCACCTCCGGGCCGGCCTGGCCCTCCTCCCCGCCCTCGGCCGCCTCGCGTACCGAGGCCAGGTACTGCAGGGCCTCCTCCATCTCCTCCGGCGGCACCAGGACCCTCCCCCCACCGGCGATGCCCAGCATGTTCGGGGCATGTTGGAAAGCTCGTAGGGATGGAAGCCCCCGGCCCGCAGCATGCCGATGACCAGCTCCGCCTCCAGGTAATCCCCGGAGAAGACCACCGGCAGGTCGTCACGGTGCCTGAAAAGGTCGATTATCTTCATGTGGTCGTTCCCCCGACTGGCGCTCTCATAAGACCTACTATCCTCATATCCGGGCCGCTTGTCCATAGCCCCGGTCAAGGGGTTTGAGGGAGGCTGAGCAAAGGAAGATATAATATACGCGGTGGAAGGCCAGGCATTGAGAGGAGGGCCGTAAAGATGGCGAAGGACAGGAAGGCCAAAGAGAAGAAGGAGACCGTCGTCAAGGTGGGGGGCTTCCCCGTCCTCAACATGGGTGACGGGTTCCGCTGGGGCATCGTCGCCTCCGGCCAGGTCGCCGTGGGCGTGGTGGCCTCGGGGGCCATCGCCGCTGGGCCTGGTGGCGGCCGGCTCCATCGCGGTGGGCGTGGTGGCGGCGGGGGCCGTCGCCGTCGGGCTGAACAGGGCGGCCGGGTCCATCTTGTACCTATCGGGAGGAAGGCCGCGGGGGCCATCGCCATCGGCGACGAGGCCAAGGGGGGCATAGCCATCGGCCGGGAGGCCGAGGGCGGCATGGCCTGGAAGCTGGGAGCAAAGGAGTAAGCCATGCTGGAGAAGGTCCTGCTGTGCACGGACGGTTCCGACGCGGCCCACGCGGCTGCCAAGTTCGCCGCCAGGCTGCTCGGGGGCTCGGGCTGCCGGGTGACCCTGCTGATGGTGGTGGAGCAGGAGGCCCTCTACCCTCCCGTCGCCACCGACGGCATGCTCTACCCCGAGGTGGGTGATGCCGCCCGTGGACGGCCTGGGAGAGGTGCTCGAGCAGCGGGCCGAGGGCATCCTCGAGGGGAACACCGGCAGCCTGGCCGGGGCGGGCATCGAGGTGGAGCGGGAAGGCGCTGGTGGGAGCAGCCCCGCGTCCGAGATCATCGGGGAGGCCGCGGACGGCGGTTACGACATGATCATCCTGGGCCGGCACGGCCACGGGTTCTTCAAGGACTTCCTCATCGGCTCGGTCAGCGACCGCGTGGTGCGCCACGCCGCCTGCCCGGTGCTGGTGGTGCACTGAGCCGAGGCGTGACGCCGCGGAGCGGCAGAAGGTTCCATGCGCGGGTTGACGCGCCTCATTACGGCGCGAGGCAGTATCGGCTACGGTTGAGGCATGGAAAGAAAGATAGCCTACACGCTGGTCGCGGTGGTCGTCATAGTGATCATAGGATTCACCATATGGAACTGTGGCGCAGCCAGCCATCTCCAAGACCACCCGCTTGAGCGAACAGGGCGAGCCCGCCGAGGTGACCCCCACCGACGAGATGCGGGTGCGCACGGCGGAGAAGAACCCCGTTATCGATCCGGCCACCTGGCGCCTGGCCGTCAGCGGCCTGGTGGACCGGGAGCTCTCCCTCTCGTTCGAAGACCTCCAGGCGCTGGACGCCGAGGAACGCGAGTTGGACCTGCCCTGTGTGGAGGGCTGGACGGAGAGGGGCCTCTGGAAGGGAGCCCGCCTGGCCGACGTCCTCGAACGGGCCGGCCTGGCGGAGGGTGCCGAGACAGTGGTGTTCAGCTCACCGGGCGGTTACACGACTTCCCTGACCATCGCCGATATCGAGGAGACCGACCCCCTGCTGGCCTGGCAGGTCAACGGCGAGCCCCTCCCGGACGAGCAGGGCTTCCCGGTGCGCCTGGTGGTGCCGGACCGCCTGGGCTACAAGTGGATCAAGTGGGTCACCGGCATCGAGGTCATCCAGGGCGAGTACGAGGGCTACTGGGAGAGCGCCGGCTACTCCAACGAGGCCGACGCCTCCAGGCGCTGACGCTTCCTGCCTTTCCTGCCATCCTGTTCCATGTCATAAAGCCGTTCCCGCCCCCTGCCGATATTTCAATCGAAAGAGGAGGCGGGATACGAGATGCTGGCAGCTACGGTAAGGAGGAACAGGCGAGATGCCCTGAGAACGGCGGCCGACCTGGCGGCCCTGGCCCTGGTGGTGTTGTTCCTGGCCCTCTCCCTCCAGTACATGCAGGGCGCGGTGGCCCGGGACTACGAGACCGTCCCCCTGGCCGGCCCCGCGACGGAGGTAGCGACTGAGGTAGCGACTGAGCCGGCGCCCGCCATCGTCGAGACCGCCGTAGCGGCGGCGGCGACGGTGGAGCCGCCCGCGCCTGTCGAGCCGGCGCTCCTACCCGTCCTCGGCCCGGCGGGGCATATCTACATCCCCGCCATCGGGCTGGACCAGCCGCTCAACATCATGCGCAACGTGGACGACCAGGCGCCCCTGGACGCCGGACCCTCCTGGCTGAGCATGACCAGCTGGCCCGGCCAGCCCGGCAACTGCGTGCTGGCGGGCCACCGCTCCACCTTCACCCAGCCCTTCCACGACCTGGACCAGCTGGCGGCCGGGGACACCGTGGTGCTCACCGACGACGCCGGCGCGAGCTTCACCTACGTGGTGGACCGGGTCTTCACCGTCACCCCCAACCAGGTGGAGGTGATGGACCCCACCCCCGGCGCCACCTTCACCCTGATCACCTGCCACCCCATCGGCTCGTCCCGCCAGCGCCTCATCGTCCAGGGCCACATGCTTTAAATGGGGTCATTCCTCCATTGGTAAGCTTCGCGTCGAATTCGCTGACCAGATTAGAGACCTGACCCCATCTCAGAACAGCGAGGCCAACTTCGCGTCGATCTCCTTGACCAGTTCCAGCTGTCTCCGGGCATGCCTGACGGACAGCACCACGAGGCAGTGACCCGCCCAGGATGAGCAACGACGGAAGGTTTATCAGGACGCCGCCCAGGAGGCTCAGGGGCAGGGCTAAACAGCATGTAGGCCAGCAAGCCTGCCATGATGGGCGAGGATGACCCAGAGGACCTTATAACTGTTCCGCTGCCGTTCGGCCTTCTCCTCCAGGGTGGCGAGGAAATGGTAATGGAAGAAGTCCCGTATTCCTCCAGGTCCCCGGTGGCGGGGGGATCGAACTCGTTCTGGCTGGAGAAAGGCGAAACCATAACGGTGTACATCCCTACCAGGCCGTTCAGCCCCTCCACGAGAGCGGCCGGGTCATCGATGCCCCTGACGGCCTCCAGGGCCCTGGTCTTCTTCGCGCTCTTCCTCAACGGGAGATACAGGGCCAGGAAGGCCAGCGGCAGCATCCAGATGATCGCCGTCATCAGGTACAGCAAGGCCTCTCCGCGCATAGCCCTCACCCGACGCCCCCCTACTTGAACCGGGCCGTCTTTACCACGTTGCCCAACTCGGCGCCCAGGTCCCCGCTGCCGCAGTTGTAAAGGACGATGCGCACCAGGTGCTCACCCGTCCGGAAGGTCAGCATCTCAACTGAAGCAGGCTTCCCGTTGACCACGTCGGTCCCCTTGCCCGAGACCCACACCGTGACGTGCCCGGAATCGAGGGGCAGGGCCTTGATGCTCGAGACGGTCATCCCCTGCGCGGCGGCTTCCTCCGCCAGCTCGCTCCGGCGTTCCTGGATGAACGCCTCCATCACCGCCTGGTCGCCGGTGTCCGGCAGGTAGAACAGGACGTTCCCGGCGGGCGCGGTGAAGTCGGAGGACACCAGGTGCCGGGTCTTGTCGCGGTTCTCGAAACAGTTGATGAGCCGCTCGGAGGGGTCGCGCGCCTTGAGTTCCTCTATGACCGGTCTCCCGGGCTCGCCCATGACGTATTCGTAGTTCGGCGGCAGGTCGATGGTGAAGTTCTTCCATACCAGGAACCCGTAGAGAAAGACGCCAGCGACCACGGCCAGATGGAGCCCACGACCAGCACGGCGACCCAGATCGGCATCTTTCCGTAGACCAGCTTCTGCAGGCCTCCCGGCTCCGGCCCCTCGTGCAGGTAGGGCAGACTGACCGGAGCTGACCACTCACCCCGCAGCACCTGGGCGACTTTCTCGTCCACTTTCTTCAATGCCCCCAACTCCTTGGCTGCCCCGGTCGAAAGAACGAATCTACTGGAGTCGAAGGCCTTCTCCTTCGTGGGAAGGATAGTGGTGGTGGAACATCTTGTAGCACTCCTCGTCCGATTCCGGGAGCGCCTTGGCCGGCACGCTCTGTCCGTCTGGGCTGCGCCATCCCCGTCGGAGGACCAACCGAAAAGCCTTCATGCATTCGCCGGGTCCGGGTGCCTCGATGACAGCGGCGTAGGACTCCATGTTCCTCCGCCTTTCCTGCGGCCCGGCCAGCTTTACCAGGACCAGCATCAAGACCGCCGCAAGCATAATCCCGATCATCAGGATCATGAACGCTGTAACCAACCCGCATCCCCCTTTTTTGTCGGAGAAACCCCCCATATGCCGGTCGAGGATTATTATCGGACAGGGTGCGCCATAAGTAAAGAGAGCAAACGCGCCGGGCTCACCTCAGGAACAGGAACCAGTACCAGATGAGGGCGGCGGCCACGGCCGGCACCAGCACCGCGATGAGCAGCCCGACCCATGACGGTACGTCGCAGCGAAGTCCAGCTTCCCCAGCCAACCCGGCTCCCCACCTGTCACCTTGCTCAGTTGGGGCAGGTCGACCGGGGGTGGGCTCTCGCCCTGCAGGACCAGGGCGACCCTTCCGTCGATGAGGTTGAGCATCCTCATCTCCTCGGCCTCCCATGTGGAGAACAGCGAGACGCTGGAGCCGAAGTCCTTCTCCCTGGCGGGAAGGTAATGATGGTGGAACAGCTTGTAGCACTCCTCGTCCGACGGCGGCAATGCGGTGGCCGGCCCGTCCGGGCTTCCCGCCTCGACCATCTTCGCAAGGACCCGGCGGAAGGCCGCCATGCATTCCGCGGGGTCCGCGGCCACCAGACCGCGGCGTACCGCGCCGCCCGCCTCCGTCTCTCCTGCAGGATGGCCACGCGGGCCAGGTATGCAGTCAGCACCACCAGCAGCAGGATGGCCGCTATGTACAAGATAGTCCTTATCGACAATTGCCTCCCCCTCCCCCTTAGAGCAGCAGGCTGGTGATGGCCCGCTCCAGCTCCTCCAGGTTGCGGCAGACCCGCGCCTCCTTGAGGTGTGGGAGGTAATCCCCCATCACGCTGTCGCCGGTGTCCCAGAAGGGGCGGGGCTCCGGGTTGAGCCAGATGATGCCCCGGGCGCGCCGGGCCATGCTCTCCAGCGCCCCGGCGCAGGGGTCGTTCTGGTTGTTGCGGGCGTCGCCGATGATCAGGATGTAGGTGCGGTAGCCGACGTCCTGCAGGTATTCTGTCGCAGAACTGCTTGAAGACGCTGCCGAAGTCGGAGCGCGCGTAGTAGACGATCTCCGCCTCCTGCAGGGCCAGGCGCACCCCCTCCTCGATGCTCTCCTCCCGGAAGAACTCGGTGACCTCGCCCAGCTCGTCCACGAAGATGAAGCTGCGCACCTTGGCCAGGCAGTCCTGGATGGTGTAGACGAAGCGCAGCATGAACTGGGAGACGCGGGACACCGAGCTGGAGACGTCGCAGAGCACGATGAGCTCCACCTTCTCCTTGCGCTTGTGCTTAGTCACCAGGTCGAAGGGGATGCCCCCGTGCTGCATGTTGCGGCGCAGGGTGGTCTTGACGTCCAGGCGGCCCCGCTTGTCCCGCTTGTCCCGCAGCGACAGCTTGTTGCGCAGGCGCCGCGCCAGCTGGTAGACGGCCTCCCGCATCAGCTGCAGCTCGGTCTCGTCCAGCTCGGAGAGGGGCCGGTTCATCAGGCGCTTGATCCTGTCGGACTGGGAGGCGGCCCCGGCCCGGCGCGCCTGCTCCCGCTCCACGTAGCGCCGCGTCTGGGTGCGGATGGCGGCCTTCCGCTCCTCGAAGTCCCGCTGCAGCTGCTCGAGCTGCTCCTCGCTCCAGCCCTCCTCCCGCAGGGCCTCCATCAGCTCGCGCAGCTCCTCTTCCAGTTTTTCCCAGTCAAGGTTGTCGAAGATGCGCCGGGTGTACATGCCGATCTGCTGGCGGGTGACCAGCTGCGCGGTGCCCACCGACTGGGCCGCCCGGCGGATGAGGGTCTCCAGTTCCCCTCCCTGGCCGCCGAGGACCGTCATCAGCATGGAGTCGGAGTCGGAGGGGTGCTGCCGCCTCGACCGCCTCGAGGGCCTGGTCGCCGGGGCCCTCCTCCTCTCCCGAACCGGCGAGGCCCAGGAAGTACAGGGGGAAGAGCGTGTCGAAAAAGGCACGGTCCTTCTCCCGCTTGATGAGGGTGGCCCGCAGCGCCGACTTGAACACCTCGGGGTCGTCGAAGTCCACCTGGGAGAGGGCCCTCAAGGCGTCGATGCTCTCCGCCGGGGAGACGGAGACGCCTCCCCCGCGCAGGCCCCCGATGAAGTCGATGACCCTTTCCCGCACCGCTGCCTTCCCTCCGGCCCACGCGGCCTAGTCGTCGGCGATCTGGCGGATGCTCTCCCGCGCCTTGGCGATGTCCTTCTCGTACTTGAGGATGACGTTGAGGGTGCTCCGCACGGTGTCCCGGTCGAGCTTGTCCGCGTTGAGCACCAGCAGGGCGCGGGCCCAGTCCAGGGTCTCGCTGATGCCCGGCACCTTCTTCAGGTCCAGCTTGCGGATGCGCGAGACCGTCTCCACCACCTGCCCGGCCAGCCCCTCGTCGATGCCCGGCACCTTGGTCTCCACGATGGACAGTTCCTGCTCGCGCGAGGGGAAGTCGATGTACAGGTGGAGGCAGCGGCGCTTCAGGGCGTCGCTCATCTCCCGGGCGTTGTTGCTGGTGAGTATGGCCAGGGGGATATGCTGGGCGGAGATGGTGCCTATCTCGGGCACGGTCACCTGGTAGTCGGAGAGGATCTCCAGCAGGAAGGCCTCGAACTCGGGGTCGGACTTGTCCACCTCGTCGATGAGCAACACCGACGGCCGCTCCGAGAGGATGGCCTGCAGCAGGGGGCGCGGCACCACGAACTTGCGGGAGAAGAAGACCTCGTCCTGGCGGGCCACCCGCTCCACCGCGTCGGCCAGCGAGGTGGCGCCGGACAGCTCCTCGGCCAGCACGTCCTTGAGGATCTGGGTGTAGAGCAGTTGCTTGGCGTACTCCCACTCGTAGAGGGACTTGGACTCGTCCAGGCCCTCGTAGCACTGCAGGCGGATCAACTCCCAGTCCAGGGCGGCGGCGGTCACCTTTCCCAGGTCGGTCTTGCCCACTCCCGCCGGCCCCTCCACCAGGATGGGCTTCTGCAGCTTGAGCGCCAGGAAGACCACCGTGGCGATCTCCTGGCTGCAGATGTAGCTCTGGCGGGCCAGCCCCTCGGTCACTTCCTGCATGCTCGAGAACATATGGCTCAATCCTCCATCTGCCCGTTCGCCAGGCGGTTGTATATCCCCATGCCTATCTCCAGGCCGCGGTCTATGAAGTCGGGCCCGTACTCGCGCCCCGTGGGGGTGCGGAAGGTGGAACGGATACGCTCGATGCCCCCCATGGAGGGGACGAAGTGGTCGATGAGGGCCGCCAGGGGCACGTCGATGGGGGCGATCATGGACCAGACGGTCTGGGTGAAGTTGTCCGGTCCCCAGCGGAACTTGTCCGCGTCGTAGAGGACGTCGGAGATCAGCCTCTCCGCGGGCTCCTCGATCTCCTCGATGTCCTTGAAGGCCTCGTGGTTGCGGATGGCCACCACCACCGCGCGCACCTCCCATTCCTCCAGGTCGCATTCGGCCAGGATCAGCTCGGCCGCCTCCGCCCCCCGCTGCGCGTGGTCGGGCTCGGACCGCCTGACGTCGTGCAGGGTGCCGGCCAGGTGGGCCAGGCGCACCAGGTTGTCCAGCTCGTCGCCGGCCTGCCCGGCGGCCTCGATGAGCACCAGGGCGCCGGCGTCCACCGCCACCTTGCGCACGTGGCTCGAAGCCGTGCCCCAGCCTGTCGAACTTCTCGGCCACGATGTCCATGCACTCGCGCACCATGGGGTCTTCCTCGAAGCTGCGGAGGGACATCTCCACCTCCTCCGCCTTCTCCAGGTAGAAGCGGGGCTGCTCGACGGAGGCGGCGACCTCCTCCGAGACCCGCATGGCCATGCGCAGTTCCTCTTCCCGCATCGTCTCTCCCGCTGTCCTCTTGCCAGCCGCCCGGGACCCGACTTTCCACGCTAATTGTATCGGACCGCCGCGGTCAGCGGCAAAGCCCTATCTCGCACCCGCAGAACCCGCAGAGTACGCGGTCCTCACCGAGGAAGGCCGCGCGCTCCAGGGGGCGCAGGCAGGCGGGGCAGATCAGGGGGTGGGAGGGGCTCGAAGACCAGCTCGTCCCCCTCGCGCCGGGAGTGTTTCTCCCAGTCCTCGTTCTCGAAGAGGGTGAAGATGTCGTAGTATCCCATGGATACATGATAACGCCCCGCCGCGGATTATAATTACCTTGTCGACAACCGTCGGCGCGGGCGCGCGCTGCGTGCGGGAAAGGAGGTGCGCGGTGGCCGGTGGAACCGAACTGCTGGTGAGCGTGGAGGGGCAGGTGGGGGTGCTGACCATGAACCGCCCGGAGCGCCGCAACGCGCTCGACCGGGACCTGCTCGAGGCCCTGGCCCGTTCCCTGGACGAGCTGGCCGGGGGCGGGGAGGTGCGCTGCGTGGTGCTGCGCGGGGCGGGCGGTGAGGCCTTCTCCGCCGGCATGGACCTGAAGGGCCTCCCCTCCGGCGGCCTTGAGGAGGTCGAGGCGATGATCGGGCCCGGGGGCCCGCTGGCCCGGTTCCTGGACGCCGTGGAGGAGTGCCCGCTGCCGGTCATCGCCTCCATCGACGGGTGGTGCCTGGGGGCTGGTTGCGAGATGAGCATGGCCTGCGACCTGCGGGTGGGCTCCGAGCGCTGCCGCATGGGCATGCCGCCGGCCCGCCTGGGCATCGTCTACCCGCCGGGCGGCCTGCAGCGTTTCCTGCGCGCCATCGGCCCCGCCCAGACCCGCAAGGTCTTCCTCACCGCCCATTACTTCGACGCCGGCGAGGCCTTGAGCATGGGCATGCTCCATTACCTGGCGGCCGGGGACCAACTGGAAGATCTTACCATGCGGCTGGCCGCCGAAGTGGCCTCGCGGGCACCCCTCTCCCTGGCGGGGCTCAAGCGGTCCCTCTATCACCTCACCCGCCCGCTGCCCCCGTCCGTCGAGGCGGATAGCGAGATGGAGGACCTGGCCAGGCGCGCCCTGGAAAGCAGTGACGCGATTGAGGCGCTGGAGGCCTTCGCGCAGAAGCGCGACCCCGGGTTCAAGGGCGAATGACCGGCCGAACTTTGGAGGAGTGACCCCTGTTTGTTCGTTATTCCAGCGGCAGGCCGGGGCGGGCCGGCGCCCGCCCCCGCATGGCTTCGCGGCAGATCGTCAGCTGCTCTTCCAGAGCCCGTGCAGGTTGCAGTACTCCCGCGCGAAAACGGTATCCGGCGGGGCTTCGAACAGCGCCTCCGGCGCGCCCCCGGGGTTGAGGAAGATGCGGTAGCTCAGGTCTCCCACGACCAGCTGCGCCCACTCGATGTAGTGGTCATCCTGCATGGGGTGGGGTACGCTCCCGATGGTCACCTTGATGCCCGAGCCGGTCTTCTCGATCACCGGTACGTGCTTCTCCACGGCGGCGTCTACCGCCCCTTCGACCTGGAGGGCCATGGGCTGGCCGCAGCAGACCAGCTCTCCCTTGCCCCATGCAGCACCTCTACGATATTGCCGCAGACCTCGCACTTGTAGACTTGCAGTCTTTCCGCCATCGCCTGTGACCTCCTTTAATCACTCGTTCCCTCGATCGTCGAAGATTCTTATACCCGGATGCCCGGTTGGTTAAACTGCCCCTCGCCGCCCCTGCCCGGCTCGATCAGGGCATGTGAAAGGCGGGCCCGCGGGCCCGCCGGTTGCGCTGGGTTAACGGTCTTCAGCCCTATTCCTTGGTGAACATCTCGAAGAGCATGTGCGGGGTGATGGCGTCGTCCCGGGTCTCGCTGGCATAGTCGTCGATATAGGGCACCGCCAGCTTGTTCCATGACTCGTGGTCCCAGGGGTTGTCGTTGAGGATGATGGCCACCGTGTAGCCTTCCCCGTCGTTGGTCATGGCCTGGACCTCGGACGGTCTTGGAGTTCTTCTCCAACATCTCGGTGATGGCGTCCCGCAACAGCGTCAGAGCGGCGCTGTTCCCCACGATGCTGGCCTTGTCGTGGTAGAAGAACTGGGAAAAAAGATGCAGCAAGGGATAATCCACCCTCGTTCACCTCCTCGTATCGTTCCAGGCTAAAACAACATCCAATGTCGTCTATTGTAACACGCCCAGGTTACGAATAGGCCGATCGGTCGAAATCACCGGGAAGCGGGAAACAGGGCGGTAAGTAAGGGGTGTTGCCTAACGCCTTGAACCGTGCTCCTGGAGCCAGACTTATTAATACTGATAGGAGTCCCGAGACTCAGTGCGCCGTGGCCGTGCTTCGCTCACGTTGATGGCGCGGCCGCCGACGTCCTTGCCGTTCAAAGCCTGGATCGCCGCCCGAGCCTGCTCCTCATCACCCATCTCCACGAACCCGAACCCCTTGGACCGGTTGGTGCTGCGATCGATGATCACCTCAGCCGAATCCACGGAACCGAACTCCCCGAAGAGCGTGCGAAGCTCTTCAGAGTCAGTGTTGTAACTCAAGTTACCCGCGTATATCCTCACCCGTTTTTCACCTCCTCCATGTTCTCATCAAAAAAGACCGAGGTTCCGGTCTCCTCGGTCCAAACTATCCGCTCGCCTTGAAAAACCGATGCGAGTATATGCTAGCAAAAATATCGGCTCTGTTCAACTTAATTTCGGCGGCGCCTGCTTGCTCTTGTGAATGGGTCGCCAGCCGTTATAATTGTCTGTGGGCCGCTAGCTCAGTTGGCAGAGCACCGGACTTTTAATCCGGGTGTCGCGGGTTCGAGCCCCGCGCGGCTCACCAAATAATATGGCAGGTCAGACAGCATAACTTCTGACCTGCTTTTCTTGACGGTGATTTAAGCGATACGGCGATTGCTTGAACGTTCCCGATCCTCTGCCGGCATGCTCTTTTCCGGGGTCCGGGTGATAAAATGGGCGGTGCCGGAACGGCAGGCGTCGCCGTCAAAGACGTATGAGAACGGGAGTGGACATGACCCGCAAGCGAAGCTCGAGCGCAATGGCCGTCGTCCTGGCATGCGTGCTGGCGGTGGCCTTGACGGGCTTTTCCGGGGGTGCCTCGCAGGCGCAGACGCTGGAGGAGAAGCAGGCCGAGGCCAACCGCATCCAGGGCGAGCTCAACGTCTTGAAGCAGCAGGGCGACCAGATCGCCGGGGAGTACTCGCAGGCGTCCATCGAGCTGGAGTCCCTGCGCTACCTCACCGACGAGAACCGGCAGAAGCTGGAGAAGGCGCAGAGCGACTACAAGCAGGCCAAGGAGGTGCTGGGCGCCCGCCTCAAGGCCATCTACATGGCGGGGAACGTTGACCCGGTGGAGGTGATGCTGGAGTCCACCACCTTCGACGACATGCTCAACCGCTACGACTTCCTCAGCCACATCGCCGACCAGGACCTGGACGTCTTCAAGGAAGTGAAGGCCCTCCGGCGCGAGATCGCCACCCGCCAGCGCGACCTGGAGGACCAGGAGCTGCGCCAGCAGCAGGCTGTCAACCAGCTGCAGCAGAAGCAGGCCGAACTGCAGGCGTCGCTGGCCGCCCAGGAAGCCCTGCTGGCCTCGGTCAACGAAGAGGTGCGGCAGCTGCTCTCCTCGTACGGCGTGGTCCTGCACGACGGCAGCGCCTCTACCTCCATCAAGATCAACGGCCCCTTCTGCTTCCCCTGCGCCGGCCCCCACAGTTTCAGCAACGACTGGGGCGCTCCGCGCGTCGTGGGTGGTTCCCACAAGGGCTGCGACATCATGGCGGCCATGGGCACCCCCGCGGTGGCCTGCGTGAACGGCACCGTCACCAGGGTCAACACCGGCAAGAGCGCTGGAAACTATTTTCGCATCACCATGGACGGCAGCTCCAGCCACTTCTACTACATGCACATGCAGGACGTCACTGTCAGCGAGGGGCAGCGGGTGAGCGCCGGCGAACTGGTGGGGCACGTCGGGGACACCGGCAACGCCAGGGGCGGCCCTCCCCACATCCATTTCGAGGTCCACCCCAACGGGGGTGACGCCGTCAACCCCTACCCGCTGCTCAAGCAGTTCGACCGCTGACGGCGCGGCTCACCAGGCTCACGATATTCCGGCGCCTTTCCAGATGTTTCCATATATAATGGAGATGTCCGAACGGTTCATCCTGGACGCGAAAGGAGTGGGGCCATGCCGGGAAAAACGGTCGCGCAGCTGGGGGAGGTCTGGGCCAAGGTCAGGTTCATCAACCACCGCATCGCCAGTACGGACGCGGACATCGACGAGATCACCTCGAGCACCATCCCCAACGCCCTGAAGGACATCGACGCCTTCGTCCGCCGCACGCCGGAGATCAAGGGGTACCGCATAAGCTTCTCCTCCACCCAGCCCCCCATGCTCGGCCTGGAGTTCGATTTCACCAAGCGAATAGCCGCCGGCCTCCCGCGAGGCCCTTCTCACGATTTGGGGCGTATGTGACCGAGGTCATGTTTCCATTGCTTGTTTCGGGGTACAAATAGTATTGAATGACCGTACGCGTCGGCAATATGGTCGAAAACGGGGCGCTGGATAAGGAGGTCGAGAAAGATGGCTAACGGTGAAGGCAAGGGAAAGTTCAAGACCCGCAGGTCGAGGGTGCTGCTGGAGATCACCCTCCTGGTGGCGGTGCTCTACATCATAGGGGGGCTGGCGGCCTTCTTCATCGCCAGCAGGTCCTTCAACGAGCTGGCCAAGTCCAGCACCGACAAGCTCATCGACGAGAAGGCCCAGACCATCTCCTCCAGCTACGACTACCTGGCGTCACTGGAGATGGAGTTGCTGATCGACAAGTTCGGTCTTGCCAACATCGACCGGAACCGGCTCTACGCCAAGCTGGCGGCCATGGACCCCGACGACCTGGACCCCCTGCAGGTATTCCTCAACGAGGAAGTCGGCAAGATGAGGGAGTCCGAGATGCTGGGGCTGGAGAACATCTTCATGACCGTCCCCAACCCCATGGGGGGCGGGCTGATAACCTTCGTCTCCAGCGACCCCGGCAAGCTGTACATGGAGTTCCCCGAGGAGATCGTCTCAGCCGTCGAGAACCAGGAGTCCTACGTGCTGATGGAGGACGGGTTCCCGCAGCTGGGGCTGACCGGCGCGCAGCTGGTCACCTTCTCCTACATCCAGTCTCCCGTCGCGGAAGGCATCACGGTGGGCTTCATCGGGGTGACCCCCATGCAGGAGGACATCGACGAGATCAACAACTTCTACGACGACGAGAAGAAGGACACCCTGGTCAATTACGCAATCATCAGCATCATCTCTGTATTCGCGATCATCCTCCTGACCTATTTCGTCCTGCGCTACCTCATCCGCAAGCGCATCACCGAGCCCATCGACGTCCTCTCGGGCGAGGCGGAGGAGGTCATGGAGGGCAACCTGGACATCGACATAGTCGTGCACAAGGGCGGCGAGTTCGAGGGCCTGGAGACCGCCTTCAAGAAGATGGTGGAGAGCTTCCGGGTCTACATCGCGCGGAGCATAGGCGAGGACTGACCGGGACTGCATCGAGCGAAAAGCCGGGGCCTCTGGCCCCGGCTTTTTCCTTTCGCCCTCATCGCCTGATGTAAATCATGTTTAAAACACGCGGTTCTTACGACAAGATGTATAGAGGGGCGCTTCGTGGGGAACGTCGCTGTTAGTCGTCGCAGCACAGTCGAAGGAGGTAAGAAGATGAAAAGGGGCGAGGCGGAGCTGGGCGGCCGCTTAAAAGGCCGCAGGTCCAGGGTATCGCCAGGAGCATAGACGGGGATTGACCCGCATGGCGTCGGGAAAGGTAAAGGGTGGAGAGCCTTTATAAAGAAGTTACTATCAGGGTCTACGATTATTCTTAAAGGGGGTAAGGGCAATGGCCAAAGGCGATGAAGGAGGAAACGGGCGGTTCCAGAGCCGCAGGTCCAGGGTGCTGTGGGAGATCACCGTGCTGGTGGTGGTGGTGTTCATCGTCGGGGGGCTGGCGGCCTTCCTGATCTCCATGACCTCCTACAACCGCCTGTGCCGGGAGAGCACCGACAAGCTCATCGAGGAGAAGGCGGATACCATCTCCTCCAGCTACGATTACCTGGCCAAGGCGGAGATGGAGATGATCCTCTCCAGTTACGGGGTGGACAACATCGACCTGGCCGCGTTCTACGCCAAGATATCCAGCGCGGACAAGAACGACCTGGACCCCCTGCAGGCCTTCCTGATGCAGGAGTTCGAGGAGATGCGGTCGAGCGGCCTGCTCAACCTGAGATACATCTTCATGTTCATCCCCGACCCCATCACCCAGGACCTCGATCGTCTTCGCCTCCAACTCCCAGGGGTTCCTGTACACGGAGTTCCCCGACCAGATCAACAACGCCGTCATGAGCGGCGAGTCGTGGATACTGCTGGAGGAGGGCCTGCCGGCGCTGGGGCTGGACGGCGCGCAGCTGGTGACCTTCACCAAGATACCCTCCCCCGTCCAGGCCGAGGTCATGCTGACCTTCATGGGGGTCACGCCCATGCAGGATGACATCGACGAGATAAACCAGTTCTACGCGGACGAGAAGAAGACCACCATGATCAGCTACATCTCCGTCACCCTCATCTCCCTGGTGGCCATCATCATCGTGACCTTCTTCGGGCTGCGCCTGATGATCCGCAAGCGCATCACCGAGCCCATCGACATCCTCTCGGCCAAGGCCGGCGAGGTGATGGAGGGCAACCTGGACGTCTACGTCATGGTGCACCAGGGAGGCGAGTTCGAGGGGCTGGAGTCCGCCTTCAAGGAGATGGTGGAGAGCATGCGCGCCTTCATCGAGAAGTCGGTGAGTGGGGGCGAGATAGAGGAATAGTCCGTAACGAGAAGGGGCCGGGGCTTCCGCTCCGGCCCCTTTCTTTGCTAGATTTAACTGGTAACTCAGGCTTCTAAGCATCCAGAGGGAGGTCGAGTATGGCTGGAAGGAACCTCAGGCCTTATCCCCGGGCCCTGGTCTACGCGATCAAGTTCGCGGTCGCCGCCGGGGAGAGGGTGGTCCGGGTCCTGGCGCTCAACCGCTTCGCGCCGCGGGTGGCCGGGGTAGAGCGGAGGGTGCAGTACGTCCCGGACGGGCACCGCCTGCATTCCCTGGACATCTTCCGGCCGCCGGGCGAGCCGCCCTTCCCGGTGCTCCTGTACATGCACGGTAGCGCGCATCACGTCCTGGACAAGCGGACCTACGACCGCATCTGCAAGACCTTCGCCGCCGCCGGCTACCTGGTCTTCAACGCCAACTACCGCATGTGCCCGCGCCACCGCTTCCGCGAGCAGTGGCGGGACGCGGCCGCGGCGGCCAACTGGGTCGCGGACAACGCGCACTGGTTCGGGGGGGATAACGCCGGCCTGTTCATGGGCGGAGACTCCGCCGGGGCTTCCCTCTCCTCCGCTTACGCGGTGATGGCCCAGGACGAGGGGCTGAGGAAGGAGGTGGGGGTGGACCGGTGCCTGCCGGTGGAGAGCATCAGGGGCCTCCTCCTCTTCTACGGGGTCTACGACTGCGAGACGGCGCAGGAGACGAAGTTCCCGATGAACAGGTACATCATGAGCGGCTACCTGGGCCGGGACCCCAAGGTGGTTAAGGAGTGCGAGGAGATCGCCTCACCCTTGAGGCACGTCCTGCCCGGTTTTCCGGACTGTTTCATGGCCACCAGCGAGGTCGACCCGCTCCATTCCGAGACCCTGGCCTTCAAGCGCGTGCTGGAGGAGAAGGGGGTCTCTTTCGACTACCTGAACCTGCCCCGGGATGAATACCCCTTTTCCGAGCACGGCTTCCTCAACTTCTGGTGGACCCCCGCCGCCCGCAAGTCCATGCGGGGCGCCCTGGACTTCCTGCAGCGCCACCGCCTGATGCGCCGGGATCCCGCGAAGGGTAAAGAATCGAGACCCGGCCCCAGGTAAAGGTTCAGGTGGCGTCGGGCTTGACGTACCACAGGCCGGCCGCGTGGCCGCGGTTCCAGGCCTCCAGCATGAGCATCAGGCGGCGGTCGCGGCGGCGCAGGATCTCCTCCTCGCCCGCCCCGGCGTAGTCGTAGAACCCGCGGCCCGCCTTCACCCCCAGCTCGCCCCGGTCCACCCTCTCCTGCAGGGGGGCCGGAGGCTCGACGCCCATGGTGCGGGCGGAGGCGGCCACCACGTCCAGCCCGCCCAGGTCCATGGTGGCGAAGGGGCCGCCGGTGGCCAGGCGCAGCCCGATGGAGGCCTCCACGGCGAAGTCGATCTCCTCCGGCTCCAGCGCCCCTTCCATCAGGATCATGTAGGCCATGGCGTTGATGGCCAGCTGGAAGCGGTTGACCACGAAGCCGGGCAGGTAGCGCTTGACCAGCAGGGGGCGTTTCCCCACCTCGTACAGGAGGGTCATCATGGAGGAAGCGACGGCCTCGCCGGTCCTCTCCCCCATCACCACCTCGACCAGGGGCACCAGCTGGGGCGGGTTGAAGAAGTGGGCGATGAGCACACGGGGGGCGACGGCCTCATCCACCTCGGCCATGACGTTGAAGGTGGAGGTGTTGGAAGCGAGCACCGCCCCGGGCGGGGCCAGTTCGCCCAGCTGCCGGAAGACCGCCTTCTTCAGCTCCAGGTCCTCCGGCACCGCCTCGATGACGTAGTCGGCGTCGTCCACGGCCCTGGCCAGGTCGCCGCCGGAATCGATGCGCACCAGCGCCTCCTCCATTTCCTCCGGCGCTATCCATCCCATCTCCACCTGTATCTCCAGGTTGGAGCGGGCTCGCTGCAGGGCCCGGTCCAGGGCTTCGCCGGACACGTCGCACAGTCCCACCCGGTTACCCTTCTGGGCGAAGAGCTGGGCCAGGCCGCCACCCATCACCCCGGCCCCGATCACCGCGACCTTCCTCACGCCCGTTTCCATCTCCCTACCCCCTTTTTCACCTGAAGGTATCTATTCCAGAAGCTCGAGGGCCGCCCGGTAACCTTCCTGCGTCGCTTCCAGGACGGTGCGGGGCTCCAGCACGTCCCCGGCGGCGCGGCAGGGCAGGCTGGTCTCCCGCGCCACCTTGAGCAGCCAGTCCTCCGGGTCGGAACCGGCCGCCCACACCACCGTGTCCACCGGTATCTCCTGGTCCCGGCCGTCCACCAGCAGCACCGCCACCTCCGGGGTGACCGCGAGCACCCGGGTGTTCAGGAGCAGGCGCCCGTGCTCGCGCACCCGCCTGTGCAGGTAGTAACCGTGCGAGCTCAACTGGTTCACCGGCGAGTAGTGCCGCTCCTCCACCACGGTGACCTCGCATCCCCGGGCGATGAGGAAGTCCGCCGTCTCCAGGCCCACCGGCCCGGAGCCGACGACGATGACCCTCCGCCCCGTTTCCTTGATTCCCAGGAGCACCTCCCGCGCCTCCACCATCTTCCTCACCGACTCCTTGCCGGGGATCTCGGGGAGCTTGGGCCGCGCGCCGGCGGCGATGACCACGCCGTCCCACTTGACGTCGGTGAGCGCTTCCGGCCCCACCTCGTTGTTGAGGCTGAGCTCCACGCCCAGTCCGGCCAGGTGCCTCTCCATCCAGGCCACCCAGTCGGCCAGGGGTTGCTTCCCTTCCGGCCTGGAGGCCGCCCTGAGCTGGCCGCCGGGCTCCGCCTCCCGGTCCCGCACCTCCACGTCCACCCCGGCCTCGCCCAGGGTCAGCGCCGCCTGCAGCCCCGCCGGCCCCGCCCCCACCACCAGGTAGCGGCCGGCGTGCTCGACCCTGTCGTGGGCCGCCCTGGCCTCGTCGCCGCATTCCGGGTTGATGACGCAGGTGATGGGCTGGGCCTGGAAGGTCAGGCGCTCGATGCAGCCCTGGTTGCAGGAGAGGCAGAAGCGGATGTCGTCTAAGCGGTCCGCGGCCGCCTTGTCCAGGAAGAGCGGGTCGGCCAGGTGCTGCCGGCCGAAGGCCACCAGGTCGGCCTGGCCCGCCGCGATGGCCTGTGCGGCTCTGCGCGGGTCATGCAGCTTGCCCGCCACGATGACCGGCACCCCCACCGCCTGCTTGACCTTCTCCGCCCGCTCCAGGTTGATGCCCGGTGGATGGTTCCAGCCCGGGCAGGTGGGGTTGCCGGGGGAATCGTAGATGCCGCAGGAGACGTGAAAGGCGTCTACTCCCTCGTCCTCCAGCACCTTGAGGAAAGGGAGGATGTAATCGAGCTCGTAGCCGCCGTGCGCCAGCTCGGAAGAGGAGAAGCGGAAGATCACCGGGAAGTCCCTGCCCGCCTGGTTCTTGATCTCCCTCACGATCTCCTGCGCGAAGCGGACCCGCCCCAGCGGGGGCATGCCGTATTCGTCCCTGCGCTTGTTGGAATAGGGGGAGAGGAACTGGTTGACCAGGTAACCGTGGGCCCCGTGCACCTCCACCGCGTCGAACCCGGCGTTGCGGGCCCGCACCGCCGCGCGCGCGAAGCAGTTCACCAGCTCCGCGATCTCCTCGCGGGTCAGCTCGCGCGGGGTGACGCCCAGGGCCCGGCTGGGGATGGCCGTAGGGGCTACCGGGGTCTGCCCCGATCACCTGGGGAAAGGTCTCCCGGCCCGCGTGGTGGAGCTGCGCCGCCACCGCCGCGCCCGCCCCCTTGACGGTGCGCGCCAGGTAGTCCATGCCGCGCAGGAAGGAGTCGTCGTAGAGGCCCAGTTCTCCGGGGAAGCCCCGGCCCAGCGGGTGGACCGCGCACACCTCGGTGACGATCAGGCCCACTCCCCCCTCGGCCCGCTTCTTCAGGTAAGCCAGGAGGCGCTCGCTCACCTCGCCCTTTTCGGTGGCGTAGCCGGTGCCCATGGCCGGCATCACCGCCCGGTTCTTCAATCCCAGGCCTCCCGATGCGCACCGGGTGGAAGAGCTCGTTCACGCGCCCCCCTCCCCGCCGTACACGTAAAATCCGGCGCCGGCCTTGCGGCCCAGGCGGCCCTCTTCGACCAGGCGGCGGAGCTCGAGCGGCGGGGCGAAGCGGGCCTCGCCCAGTTCGGAGCGGAGGGCCTTCACGGCCTTCAGCACCCCGTCCAGCCCCATGGAGTCGGCTATCTCCAGCGGCCCCAGGGGGAAGTTGAAGCCCAGGCGCACCGCCCTGTCGATGTCGGCCGCGACGGCCACTCCCGTCTCCAGCAGGTGCGCCGACTCGATGACCATGGGCAGGAACAGGCGGTTGAGGGCGCGGCTCTCGTCGAAGGCGCGCGCCGGCGCGCCGTCACCCGCGCCTGCCGCCGTCACGACCAAGTCGTATTCCGCCTTGCCCCCGCCGGTGTAGTCGTAGAAGCCCCGGCCGCTCTTGCGCCCCTTGAGCCCCGCGGCCACCATGCGGCGCAGCAGCGGCGGCGGGAAGAAGCGGGGGTCGGCGGTGTCGTCGTAGATGGCCTGGGCCGCCGCCAGGGACACGTCCAGGCCGGCGTTGTCCATGATGGTCAGGGTCCCCGCCCCCGAGGGGTTGCCCATGCTGGAGATGCGGTCGACCTCGGCGGGCGTGGCCGCGCCCTCCTCCAACAGGCGCACCGCCTCCAGCGAACTGGGGATGGTGACCCGGTTGGCCACGAACCCGGCGACGTCCCGCGGCACCCGCACCGTCTCCTTGCCGGTGCTGCGGGCCCAGGCGTCGGCGGCGTCCATGGTCTCCCGCGAGGTGAGCACCCCGCCGATGATCTCGCAGAGGCGCATCAGGGGAACGGGCCCGAAGAAGTGGGTGCCCACCACCCGGTCCGGCCTCGCGGTGGCCGCGGCGATGGCGGAGATGGGGATGGCCGAGGTGTTGGTGGCCAGGATGGCGTGGGGCGGGCAGATGCCGTCCAGGCGAGCGAACAGCTCCCGCTTCAGCGCCAGGCTCTCGGGGACGGCCTCCACCACCAGGTCGGCGGAGGACGCGTCCTCCAGGCGGGTGGTCACGGTCAGGCTGCCCAGCGCGGCATCGTATTGCTCCTGTGTGATCCTCTCCTTCGCGAGGAAGCGCCCCAGGGAGCTGCGCACTTCGGCGAGTCCCGCCCGCAGGCGCTCGTCGTCCAGGTCCTGCATGGTGACGGAGTAGCCGGCCAGGGCGGCCATCTCGGCGATGCCGTTACCCATGAATCCCGCGCCGGCCACGAAAACATTCTTTATCTCCATGTTCCTCCCCGCTCGCTCCGGCCGTTGCCGTTCTGATCAACGATAAAGGTCCCGGTGCCCCGGCGGCATGGCCTCGAAGGTCGCCTCCGCCTCCTCCGCCGGCAGCACCTCCACCGACCCGTCCTCGCGCTGCAGCACGCAGCCGGAGGAGGTGAGCAGGCGGTAGTTCTCCTTCGTGTCCTCCTTATCACCCCAGCAGATGATCTGGCAGTTGCCGCAGGTAAGGCGGACGGTCGTGTCGGTGAGGGCCGGGTTGACGTAGCCCCCGGCGTCGTCGGTCCGCTCCGGCCAGCGCTGGTAGTTGGCGATGGCGCGCCCCAGGGTGGCGAAGAGCTCGTTCTCCTCCTCGGGGATGTGGTAGCGACCGGGTGACCAGGTGGACCACTTGCCGCTCTTGTGCAGCCCGGAGAAGCCGCCACAGACGAACTGGCAGAACATGTAGTTACGCTTAGCGCTGTAAGTGAAGTCGACGCCCCCCAGGGTCACCCGGGTCTCGCGCTTGCGCTCGATGAGGCCGGAGGCGCAGGCGGAGACGCAGAGCTTGCAGTCGTCGCAGAAGGACTCCTCCGGCGGGATGGGTGCGGTGGGCTCCAGCTCGGCGGCGGTGACCGTGGTGCCCAGGAGGATGGCCGTCCCGTAGCCCTTCATCCCCACGTTGCCGGACCAGCCGAACGACCCCACCCCGGAGCGCACCGCCACGTAGCGGTGGGAGAGCTCCGGGTGCATCAGCAGCTGCCAGCCCTCCTCCTCCTGCCGGTAGTTGAGGTTGGCCACCACCCTTTTTGAGGGATAGCCCTTCTCCTCCAGCCACAGGGCCAGTTCCTTGGCCAGGCGGGAGGAGCGTATGTTCATCTCGATGTTGTCCTGTTCGTGCGCCGCGTGGTCGCGCTTGCCGAGGTACAGGCGGATCTTCTCGCGGTCCAGGGGCAGGGCGAAGCTGACGGCGGAGCGGGCCTCCGGCATGATGTAGGTGAGGTCGGCCGAGGGCGGGCCGCCAGCCAGCGTCTCCAGGGTGGCGAACCCCACCTTGAGGGCGCCCCGCTCCAGCAGGAACTCCTCGATCTCGCGGTTAAGGGACATGCGGACCTCCTGGTCTCTCTTTCCCCGATAGTAACTTGCAGCCGTAAACCAACTTTAATCCCTCGAGGCCCTGCCTGTGCAATCGTTGGGAGAGAAAGATGCTGCAGCGGGTGGCGGGGCGGTTTTCATCCCGTTCAGGAATGGGGATAATCGACCCGCATAATTCATTTGAATCCTGAAGGACACTCGGCTTGTTTGCCAAGTACTTCATCGGGACTAGGTTTTCCGCCAACTGACCACACTAAGCAGCAATAAGGCTATGGGTGAAGCAAAAAACGGGGCAAGAACGCTCCATTTCGACGACAGCATCAAGCTGGAATTCCGGGGAGCAAAGGTGACTACGGATGCCGGACTGCTGGCAGTAAGAGAGTTGGACGAGGTGCTGAGGCTGACCGATACAGCGGGCAGGCCTCCGAAGAAGCCAAAGGTCTTCTACCACGACTTCACCTACCGAGCCGGCTCCCGGAAGAAGTCGAGGAGGGTGATGGCCAAGGTGGAGTGGCACTCGGGATAACTCTTCGCCGCCTGTCCTGGACCCGCCTGTCGTGTTCTCGCTTCACCTCCAACCGGGTGAGGCTGGCTCTTTTCGTCCTCGCCTACAACCTGGGCAGCTTCTTCAGGCGCTTTGCCCTGCCGAGAGAAGTGTCCGCCTGGTCTATACGCAGCATCCAGCTCAAGCTGATAAAGATAGGGGCCAAGGTCGTCCCCCATGCCAGGCGCACCGTCTTCCAGCTGGCGGAGGTGGCGGTATCGGAAGCCTTTCACCAAGATGCTTACCAGAATCCACGGATTGAGATATGCGCCCGGCTGAATCCGTGCTTGACCCGGCAATCAACCGGCATGAACATGCGTGCAGCGGTCGAGGCATGTCTAAATCAGCAAAGAAGCGGGCTGTTCAGCCTGTTCCAACGTAAACCACGAAGGGAGCACGATGAAGGTGCCACCTAGAGGCGTTGATGCCTTGCTAAATGGTAGAATACTGGTAAGAAGGAGGGCAAATAAAAATATTCGGTAAGGAAAGATATCGAGGGAGGTAAAGCATGAAGGGAGCCCCGTTGAAGGAATTGCTCACAGTGGTGCTGGCCCTGGCCGTGGTAGCATCGCTGTCGCTTGCCGTGACCGGCTGCGGCTGCAGCGGGAACGAGCCGGACGAGGTGGTGACCGAGGAGACCAGCGAGAACGTTACCGTCAATGCGGGACAGCACTTCACGCTGGCCTTCCCGGCGAACCAGCCCACCGGCTACGTATGGCACCTGAAAGCGCCCTGGGACTCTGGTAAGGTCAGGTACGTCGGCAGGGACTACGTGGAGCCGTCCGATCCCGGCATGGAGGGGGCCATGGGAGAAGAGGTCTGGCAGTTCCAGGCCCTGGCCGAGGGTGCCGCCAGCTTGTTGTTCGAATACGCCCGGCCCTGGGACGACCAGGCCAGGCCGGCCAAGCTGCATACCGTCGAACTGACCATCAACAGGAACACCAACGTCATGAACCATAGCTTCAACGTCGAGGCGGGGCGGGTATTCGAACTCTCCCTGGAAGCCGACCAGAGCGTCGGCGCCTGGGCGACGACCTCGTCGCCGGACCCCAGGGTGATAAGGCAGGTGGGACAACAGTATTTCGCGCCCACAAGTACGGCGGCCGGCAGGGAGGTCTGGCAGTTCAAGGGGGAGGCGGCCGGGACCACCAGCATGGTCCTCGAGTACTTCAAGGCGGGGGACCCCGTTTCGCAAAGGACCGAGAACGTGAAGGTCACGGTGACCAAGGCACCTGCGCCCCCCGCACCTGCGCCCCCCGCACCTGCGCCCCCCGCACCTGCGCCCCCCACACCTGCGCCCCCCCGGGAATACCGTGATCAGAACGTCCCCATCGACGCGGCGGCTGGGGAGGTGTTCATCATCATCCTTCTTGTAGAGGAGGGCACCGGTTACCAGTGGCAGATCACGGAACCGATAGACGCTGAGGTCCTGATGCTGCTGGGCGAGGAATTCCACCAGCCGGAGGGCGGTGAAGTCGGCCAGCTCGGAGCCTATTACTTCACCTTCCAGGCGAAGGGCAAGGGCACTACCAGGCTCTTCTTCGGGCTTATGCCGCCGGACGCGGAGCAAGCGGTCGACGAACGGATCTTCACGGTGAACGTCAGGTGAGAAACGGGCGTTTGCCGGACTCTTGTCAAGAGCGCCGGAGGGCGGGCTCCAGGCCCGCCCTCTCCGCTGATCCCTTCAGCTCAACCGGTGCGATCATTCACTGCGCCGGGCCGGCCTCCTCTTTGGCCTCCCTCTTGGCCTCCCGCCCGTGGTGGGGTATATGCAATTGTTTAGAAGTGGCTAGTGTGGGGGCCTTTGAAGAAAGGGAGATTGAATAGGATACTTTAAGGCGGACCGGTCCTTGCGGTGAAAGGGGGAATGAGGAATGTCTACATGGTGTAAAAGTATCTTACTCGCGGATATCTGCCTGCTCGTCGCGGCATTGCTGGTCCTGCCGGCCGCGCAGCGGGCGCAGGCCCTCCCGGGGGACATCCAGCGCGCCTCCACTACCGCTGACGGTACGGAAGCAAACTACGACAGCTACGGGGCGGCGCTCAGCTTCCACGGCCGCTACGTCGCCTTCTCCTCAACGGCCGACAATCTCGCCCCGGGGGACATCAACACCTGCTCCGACGTCTTCCGCAAGGACCTGGAAACGGGAGAGATACTGGCCTGTTCCAGTTCGGCGGCGGGATTCCTGGGCAACGACAGCAGCTTCACCGGCTCCATCAGCGATGACGGCCGCTACGTCGCTTTCTATTCCTATGCCGATAACCTGGTACAGGGAGACGCCAACGACGCAGCTGACGTCTTCCGCAAGGACCTGCTCACCGGGGAGATCGTCCTCTGCTCCACCACCGCCGCGGGGACCCAGGGAGACGACGTCAGCGTGGAAGCCGCCATAAGCTCCGATGGGAGTTACGTGGCCTTCGCCTCCGCCGCCGCCAACCTGGTCACGCCGGATAACGGAGGATACCTCGACGTCTTCCGCAAGGACCTGCAGACGGGCCAGCTGGTGCGCTGCTCGGAGAGTGATTCCGGCGTCCAGGCAAACGGGGGGAACCAGGAATGCTCCATCGACGGATCGGGCACTTTCGTGGCCTTCAGGTCCGAGTCCGATAATCTTATCGCGGGAGATGCCGGGGGGTTCCGGGACGTCTTCCGTAAGAACGCCGATACCGGGGAGGTGGTGCGCGCCAGCGAGGACAGCCTCGGTAACGGGGGAAACTCACACAGTTCCGCCCCCTCCATCAGCCCCGACGGCAACTACGTCGCCTTCGCTTCCTTCGCCAACAACCTGGTCGGGGTGGACACCAACGCGGCCTGGGACGTCTTCCTGAAGGACCTCTCCCTGAACTCGGTCACCCTCTGCTCCACCAACGCCTCGGGCATCCAGGCCTCCGGCAACAGTTACGATGCGAGCGTCAGCCTGGGCGGCGAGTACGTATCCTTCTACTCCGGTGCCGCCAACCTGGTGGGCGGCGATACCGACACGGCCTTCGACGTCTTCCGCAAGAACACCGCCTCGGGCGGAATCGAGTTGTGCTCCGTCTCCGCCGCCAGCGGACAGACCGCGGTGGACTGCCTGTATCCCGCCATCAGCCCGGACGGCCGCTGCACCGCCTTCACCTCCCAGGCGGACGACCTGGTCCCCGGGGACAACGCCGGGCGGGACGACATCTTCGTCAAGGAGTGGCAGCAGGACGCTGCCTACACCAACTTCCACTTCGCGGAAGGTTATACCGGCACCGGCTTCCAGGAGTATCTGTGCATCGCCAATCCCCACCCTGTACAGGTCGCCGTGCAGGTCACCTACCTCTTTGACAACGGGCCGAAGCAGGTGGACAACCACACCATCCCCGCCAACAGCCGCCTCACCATCGACGTCAACGCCGCGGTGGGGCCGGGCATGGAGGTGTCGGCCAACGTGACCTCCGACAGCCCCGACCTGGTGGCCGAGCGGCCCATGTACTTCGACTACGGCGGGGGCTGGACGGGCGGCCATGCCGTGATGGGTTCCTGGTTCGTCAACAACTCCTGGTACTTCGCGGAGGGATACACCGGGGCCGGCTTCCAGGAGTACATCCTGGTGCAGAACACCTCCGCCGTCACCACCAACCTCACCTTCAACTTCCAGGTCAAGGGGAGCGGGTTGACGGTGCTGGGGCCTTTCCCGGTGGCGGGCGGCAGCCGGGCCACCTTCGACGTCAACCAGATGATCGGCCCGGACAAGGAAGCCTCCCTTCAGCTGGTGACCGACCAGCCCTGGAACCTGGTGGTGGCCGAGCGGGCCATGTACTTCGACTACACCGGCGCCGGTGACGTGGATTGGGAAGGCGGCCATTGCGTGATGGGAGCGACCTCGCTGTCCCGCGAGTTCTTCTTCGCCGAGGGGACTACCCGGGCCGGCTTTGACGAGTACCTCTGCCTGCAGAACCCCAATGCCTACGATATAACGGTGGGGGCCGCTTACCTGATGGGCCCCGGGCAGGGCGGTCCGGTGACGGAGTCTTACACCATCCCGGCCAACCAGCGTTACACCGTTCCGGTCGCCGCCGAGACGGGAGCGGACAAGGACGTCTCGGTGCGCCTGAGTTCGGAGGCGGAGTTCCTGGCCGAGCGGCCCATGTACTTCTCCTACTCGGGCGGCGGCGGTGCCTGGGAGGGCGGCCACTGCCTGGCGGGCTCCACCGCCCCGGCCCACCAGTGGCTCTTCGCCGAAGGCTACACCGGGGCCGGCTTCGACGAGTGGCTCTGCCTGCAGAACCCCTCCGCCCAGGACGTGCAGACGGAGATAACCTACCTGGTGCAAGGGTCCGGGGCCATGCCGCCGGTGCCGGTGACGGTGCCGGCCCGCTCGCGCATGACCATCAAGGTGAACGACCAGGCGGGAGCGGGCAAGGAGCTCTCCACCCTGGTGCACGTGACCGAAGGCCCGGGCATCGTGGCGGAGCGGCCCATGTATTTCAATTACAACGGCGCCTGGGACGGCGGCTCCGACGCGGCGGGCTGGATCATGTTCGTGCGCTGGCAGGACTAGCTGCCGGTCAGGTCTTTACCACGCGGTAGTGGAGCCAGACGGTGCCGCCCTCCAGCTTCTCCAGGCCGATGAGCTCCAGGGGGATGACGCCGTCCGGCGATTCCAGGTCGGGGGCGAGGAAGAGCGAACGGAGGCTGGTGCCTCCCACCAGGTGGGGTCGATGACCAGGCTGACCTCGTCCACCAGGCCGGCGCGCAGCAGCACCCCGTTGAGGGTGCCGCCGCAGTCGGCCCGCACCACCTTGACCCCGTAGCGCGCGGCCAGTTCCTCCAGGGCGGCGCGCATGTCCACGCGGTCGTCGCCGGCGACGATGTGGCCCACGCCCACCTTCTCCAGGTAAGCCAGGTAGTCGGGTGGCGTGGCGCGCGAGCAGAGGGCCACGCCCCCTCGCCAGTACGGCTCCCTCAGTATCTTCCGCCAGAAGCGCAGGCGGCCCCGGCTGTCCGGCACCACCAGCAGGGGCAGGCTCCCCGACGGCTCGAACTCGGAGGGCTCCGGTTCCTCGTCCCCGCTCTCCGCCTGTTCCGCGGGGTACGCCGTGAGCATGGTCTCGCTCCCCGCCAGGGTGGCGTCCTCTCCGAAGCGCTCCGCGATGGAATAGAAGACGCCCAGGTCGGGCTCGATCCAGTCGAAGCGCCCGTCGGCGCTCATGGCGTTGTGCAGTATCAGCCTGGGCAGCATGTCCCCACCCCCTTTCTACAAGTTGTAGATAAAGTCAAAACGCAAGACCTGACCCTATTAAACACCGGCTGCAGCAGTCCACCGCTGTGAACTGGTAGTACTTGTGTCCGCCGAAGCGCAGGTGCTTGGTATCCACCTGGATCAGGCAGCCGGGGAAGCGTTCTTCATCCACCACTCGGCTCGCAGGCGCTTCTGGTAGCCGCTTTGCGGCCCTGGAACGCTTGGCTGAGGCTCGCCGGTCATAGAGCCCCTTGCGCTTGAGTATCCTTCCCACCGTGGATGCCGAGAGGGTGATCTCGTGGTCCGGCCAGGATCACCGAGATCTTGTGCTTGACCAGGCCGGGCGCTCTTTGCGGATAGCTACGATCAGTTCCACTGTCTGCCAGGGGACCCTGAGGCCTTCGCCGCCTCGGCGCCCGGGAGAGATTCTCCAGCCCAGCCAGGCCCCTCTCCGCATACCTCTTGCCCAGAGCTACGCGGCGGCGCGCGAAATCCCTACTACCTGGTATGCCCTGTTCAACCAGGGAGACGGCAAATCCATGTTTGCCTTACTGTGATTCCTCGTCCCCATCTCTGGCCAGTGCCAGGAGCCAATTCTTCACAGCACAGGTCGGGGAGGCCTACGGAAGCGGTCTACGGGCCACTTGCCATGTAGACGATGTCGAGGGCTACACGAACATGGGGGAAGACCGGGTTAAGATCTACTGCACCGTCGATTACAGCGAAACCCTGGACATGGAAGATAATCCAGTGCCGCCCCACAACGAGAAAGTCGTATTCGATATTGTCAAAAGGGACGGCGGCTGGTACATCTATGATATCCTGAGCGAAGGCAGCCCTACCCTATATTAAACCGGGGACACCTCGGCCGAGACTCATATAATGTGGGTATGACGTTTATCATCGAGACCGCCGGGGTGGAGGACGCGGAAGAGCTCCTGGCGCTGCAGAAGCTGGCCTACCGGGAGCCCGCCGAGCGCTGCGGCGACTTCGACATCCCCCCCATGTCCCAGACCCTGGACCAGATGCGCCGGGACCTCTCATCCCACCTGTACCTCAAGGCGGTGGACGGCGGGCGCATCGTGGGCGCGGTGCGCGGCCGCTGCGAGAACGGCACCTGCTACGTCGGGAGGCTCATCGTCCACCCCGATCTCCAGGGACGGGGCCTGGGGCGGCGCCTGCTCGCGGAGATCGAGGACCGTTTCCCGGAGGCTGAGCGCTACGAGTTGTTCACCGGCCACCGGGAATCAAGGAGCCTGCGTATCTACGAGAAGAGCGGTTACCGCGAGTTCCGGCGCGAGCCGCTCAACGACCGCCTGACCCTGGTCTACCTGGAGAAGAAAGGAGCCACATCATGAGCGGAGAGCTGGAAGTCACCGAGGAACTGAGGAAGCAGTTCGCGGAGGAGACCGCGGCCTCCCTGGCCCGCGAGGGCCTCAACCCCGACGTGGTGGAGGTCTGGGAGGACGGTTACCGCACCGCCGGGCGTGACGACGCCTTCGAGTGGTGGTACTTCGACGCGCAGTTCGACGACGGTTCCACCGCCGTGGTGGTCTTCTCGAGCAAGCCCCTGACCAAGCCCGGGGGCCCCCTCACCCCCAGCGTGCTGATCATCCACAAGCCGGCGGACGGCAAGCGGGAGAGCTTCAGCGTCCCCGCGGACCCCGCCGGTTTCACCGCCTCCACCGACGCCTGCGACGTGCGCATCGGGGCCAGCTGGGCCCGGGGCGACCTTGCCGCATACCAGGTGCACGCGGAAGCGGAGGAGATCTCCGTCGACCTGGACATCGAGCGGGAAGGCCCGTCCTGGAGGCCGGGGGCGGCGGTGAGCTACTTCAACGAATCCAAGACCAAGTTCTTCGCCTGGGTAGTCGCCGTGCCGTACGGTACGGTGCAAGGCACCATCTCCTTGAGGGGCGAGACCAGGGAAGTACGAGGCGCCATGTACCACGACCACAACTGGGGCAACGCCACCCTGGGAAGCCAGATCGACCACTGGTACTGGGGACGGGCCCACCTGGGCGACTACAGCCTCATCTTCACCATGATGACCACGGTGAAGATGTTCGGCCACGGCGGCATCAAGCTCCCGGTCTTCTACATCTCCAAGGGGGACGAGATCCTCACCGACGACGGGCTGCCCCTGCGCCTGGAGACCTCCGGCGAGGAGAAGGGCCCGGGCGGCCAGACCTACCCCACCCGCCTGGAATGGCACTGGGAGGCGGAGGAAGGGAAGGTCCATTTCACCCTGAGCAACCCCCGCCTGATGGAGGACATCGACCTCATATCCGACTTCCCGGGGTGGGCGAAACCCCTCATCCATCTCATCGCCCATCCCTACTACTACGATTTCGACGCCGACCTCGAGCTGACGGTGGACTTCAAGGGGATCAAGGACGACCTGAGGGGGCGGGCCATCTTCGAGAAGATGATGTTCCGCTGAGATGTTGTTTTCCGGGGGCGATCAGGAACGGGAACGGGAGGTGCGGGCATGGTCTGGTTGAAGCGTATCGGCACGTTCGTGGTGTGAGTGGGGATAGTGGCCGCCGTGTGCGTGCTGCTGGGAGCCCCGACCTGGCTGACCGTGACCATCAGCGCCGCCGTGTCGCTGGCGCTGGTGGTGAGCTGGTTCTTCGAGAAGCCCAAGGAGGATGAGGCGGAGGCCGAAGCCCGGGGCTAGTCGACGTCCACCGCTTCAGAGCACTTGTTGCAGCGCTTGGCGCCGCGGAAGAGGGCGTTCCCGCAGTGGGGGCAGTGATAGCGCTTCTCCTCCTCCTCCACCCACTTCTCCGTGCCCCACTCCCGCCACTGGGGGATGGCCCGCTGCATCACCCGCCGGCCCACCGGCATGACGAACTCGGTGACGTGCGCGCAGGGCCAGTCGTCGCACTGGTGGCACCCCTCGTAGCCCCGCTCCCGGGTGCAGGTCTTGATGGGGCAGACCCGGCAGTAGAAGAAGACCTGGTCCTCTTCCGCGTTGCAGCCCTCGCAGCGGATTTCCTCCGGGGTGACGTTGTACAGTTCCGCCAGGCGTTCCTTGAACTTGAGGTTGTCGTCACGGTAGGCCATGCGGATGCTGCAGACACCGCAATACAGGCCGCACGGTGGGACCAGGTCGCTGTTGACTTCCATGCCGGACGCCTCCCTTCGGCATCGAACGAGCGCCGTAATACCTCTCCCCTGATATTACTACATCTCGCGGAAGTGCCGGCGGGCGCGGTAGTCGCGCATGCGTCCGCTGTCGTCCATGCCCTCGCCTTCCCGGCGCATGGCGCGGAAGAAGGCGGCGTGGATGACCCGCTTGCGCCAGACCAGGGCGGTGCCCACGGAGCGGGGGCCGTTGAAGCGGAGGTCCCATCCCAGGCCGGTGGACTCGTACTTCTTCTCCTCGCACCCGGCGGCCTCCGCGAGGAAGGCGCGGGCGGTATCGAAGGAGGGCTCCTTGCGGCGGCCGCGGCGCTCCTCCATCAGCGCGTCCACCGCGTAGCTGCGCAGCAGCTTCTGGTGGAGTTGGGCGTAGGCGTCGGCGCGGGAGAGGATATCCATGCCGGCCACCTCCCCCCCGATGAGCACCAGCAGGCCCTTCTGTCCGGGCACCGGGGCGGTGGCGTCGAGGTAGGGGTTGATGTCCCCCTCCCTCGCGTCGATGACGTCCCGCATGGCCGAGGTGGGAGAGGACGAGCCCAGCTCGCAGGCCATGGCGTCGATGTTGCCCCAGACCTGCCCCTGATCGGAGTGGTACGACTTGGACATGGCCAGGTTGCGGGTGACCGCCTGGGCCTTGTCGTGGCGCACGTGCCGGGGCATGACATGCCTTGATACCTCGAAGTGGTCGGAGCTGTAGGCCCAGCGCCCCGCCTCGGTGCAGCTGACCGGGATGACCATCTCCGCGCCGGCGGCCACCAGCACGGTGGTGTTGAGCACCCGGTTCTGCTTGGCGCCCACCAGTTCCTCGCCGTCCAGCAGGAGCACCGGCTTGTCAGCCCGGTTCGCCACGGCCAGTTCCGGCACCGAGCCCCCCGCGCTCTTCTCGGTGATCAGCAGGAGGTCCTCGGCCAGCGCCTCCTGCAATGTGAGGTAACGGGGGCCTCCCTTCTCCGGGTGATGCAGCGGGAACACCGCCAGGCCCTTGTGCACCTGCGGCTCCCCCAGGATGATCCCGTCAAGGAACCCCTTCATCGTCGCTTCCATCTCCATTCCCCCTTGTCCCTTTTTATTTGACACCTTACGTATCTGCGGTTATATTTAAGTTGTGATAAAGTGCCTTGCTATTACTATAAGCTAACTTTAAGTCGTTGTCAAGGGGTGTGTGATGGAAGGTAAATACCTGCGCCTGGACTGCCGCATCAAGCGCTATAACCGCGTGAACCCCGCCAGTTTCATCATCGACGCCGGCAGGGAGCCGGCCGCCGCCGCGGTGTTCGACAGGCGCAGCCACGAGTCCCTGGACCACCGCAAGGGGCAGGGCCCGCGCCCCCTGAAGACCCACGCCTACAACTTCTCCTACATCGAGGATGACCAGGGTAAGGCCCTGGTAAGGGAGCGCGCTTCCAACCGGCAGGAGGCCGAGGCCTTCGCGGAGGCCATCATGGGGGCGGCGAAGGCCATCTCCCGGGAGGCCTACCTGGAGGAGTTGGACCGCGTCATCTGGCCGGCCTACGCGAAGGAGGAGCCGGGCATGCGCGACTGGCAGTCGCGTTCCAGGGTGATGATGAACCGGCTGGTGGAGAACCCGTCCGACGAGCGGCCCCTGATGAACATGCAGTTCCTCGCCGACAGGCCCTCACAGTTACGCGGATGCGGAAGAGAGCATCCCCGCGAGCCCCTCCAACGCCCGCGACCGCAAGGACCTGGTCAAGGAGACCCTGCGCCTGATGGAGCGGATGGACCGCGACGACCTGCGCTCGCTGTACCGCTACGCCCTGATGCTGCTGGACGAATAACCGCGGTCCGGCCTTCATGAGTCCTGCGCCGTGTCCCGGCGGCCGGGGCCGTCGCGCGTCTTTCCCTCATCCCAGCAGGTAGAAGGTCAGGCGGTAATTGCCCAGTTCCACCTGGTCCCCGTTCTGCAGGCTGTAAGGTTGCTGCGGGGTCAGCTTGCTCCGGTTGATGGAGGTGGAGTTGGTGCTGTTCAGGTCGACGAGGTAGAAGAACCCGTCCCGGAAGATCACCTTGGCATGCAGCCTGGAGACGCCCTGGCCCAGGGCGTTGGGATCGCTCAACTCGACCTCCGGGATGAGCCCGCGCGCCCGGTCTCCCCGGCCGATGATGGACTCGCGCCCCGGTTCCAGCACGAACTCCATGCCGGTAGCCTCGACCCTGAGCATGCCCCGGCGCTGCGGGGGCGGGGCTGGCGGGGGCGGCGGAGCCGCGGCCGGCTGCTGCCAGGCCGGCGGGGGCGGGCGGGGCCCACCGGGCCCATGGGCGGGGGAGGCGGGGGCGTCATGGGCGGCGCCGCGGCCGGCGCCCCCAGCGGGCTCCCGCATCCGTCGCAGAAATTGGCCGCATCGAAGTTGTCATTGCCGCAACTCGCGCACTTCTTCATCGGTCTTCCTCCGTATCGGTACTCGTTACTCCGTCCTCAAGGCCTCGGTTATCTCCACCTTGGTGGCCTGGCGGGCCGGGAACACCCCGGCGATCACCCCGGTAACGAAGGCGGCGCCGAAGGCTATGAAGATGGATGCGACTGTGGGGGTGGCCGGCAGCGGGGTCAGCGCGTTCATGAGGACCGCGGCGAGGATGCCCAGGGGTATGCCGATCAGGGCTCCCACCATGCACAGCAGGATCGATTCCACCAGGAACTGCATGATCACCACCTTCTTGGAGGCCCCCTGCGCCAGCCTCACCCCGATCTCCTTGGTCCGCTCCTTCACGGAGACGTACATGATGTTGGCCACCCCGATCCCCCCCTCGATGAGGGAGATGGAAGCCACCCCGATGACCAGGGCTGTCAGGATATTGAAGATCTTGTCGTAGGTGTCCATCAGCTGCTTGGGGGTCTGGATGTTGAAGTCCTGCTCGCCGTCGTGGTTGTCCTCGATCTCCTCCTCCAGGCTCTCCTTGGCCTCGTCCATCTTGTCCTTGTCCTTGATCTCGGCGCTGATGGAGAGGATCTTCTCCGGGGACGCTTTCTGCAGGTCCTGCATGTCTGCCACGTTGATGTACATGTCCAGGTTACGGGTGCCCAGGAAGGTCACCTCCTGCTCCGCCACCACCCCGGCCACCTCGAACTCCTTGTCCGTTGCCAGCAGGGAGATCTTCTTGCCGACGGCTTTCTCCGCGTTGTCGCCGAAGAGTTTCTTGGCGATGGCCGAGCCCAGGACGACCTCGCCTTCCCCGCCCTCGAGGAAATTGCCGTAGGCCACGTCCACTTTGGCTACATCCTCGTAGCTTTCGTCGGTGCCGTACATAATGCCCTTTATGGTCTTTCCGTCGTACTCGACCTCGCCGGGCATCTTGTTGGTCAGGGGATAGGCGTCTTTCACATATTCGTTCTCGCGCACCGTGTCCAGGTCATCCAGGGTGACGGTGCTCAGGTTGAGGTTCTGGTTGTTCATCTGGTTGAGCTGTTCCATGGAGGCTCCCCCCTCCTCGGAGATGGGCTCGCCGCTCTTGATCTCCAGGGTGTTGGTGCCCAGGCCCTGGATGTTCTCGGATATCTGGGCCTTCACCCCTTCGCCGATGGAGATGAGGGCGATGACGGAGGCGATGCCGAAGATGACCCCCACGATGGAGAGCATGGCCCGCAGGGGGTTGACGCGCAGCGAGCGCGCGGCGGTCCTGAAGATCTCTTTGAAACTCAACCCAGTGATTCCCCTCTCTCTCAAGGAGCCGCGGCCGGGTCCATGGAGCCGCCGCAGCTTACACAGTACCTGGCAAAGGGCCGGTTGCTGGCGTTGCAGTACGGGCAGAGGACCTGCAGCCCCGCCAGGCGGCGCATGATGGTGTCGGTGACTTGCGGCCGCAAGGCCAGGGACGCGCCGCAGTTGGCGCAGTACCTCGCCTGCGGGCGGTTTCCCGCGTTGCACCTGAAGCAGACCTGCTGGCCGGGCGGCGGCGGCGGGGCCCCGGCGTCCAGCTCGGCCGGGCGGATGTCCACCTCGTTCCTCCGCACCAGCTCGTCCCGGAGGACCGAGCCGTCGCACAGCTCCAGGATACGCTGGGAGTACTGCGCCACCTTGGCGTCGTGCGTCACCACCACGATGGTCTTGCCCTCGGCGTTCAGCCTCTGCAGGATGCCCATGACCTCCTTGCCGGAGGACTGGTCCAGCGCCCCGGTGGGCTCGTCCGCCAGCACCACCGAGGGCTGGTTGACGATGGCCCGGGCGATGGCCACGCGCTGGCGCTGGCCGCCCGAGAGCTCGTTGGGCTTGTGGTGCACCCGGGCCTCCAGGCCCACCGCCGCCAGGGCCTGCCTGGCCGCCGCCTCGCCCTGCTTGCGGGAGACGCCGCCGTACTGCAGGGGCACCATCACGTTGTTGATGGCGTTCTCGTGCGGGAGCAGGTTGAAGGACTGGAAGATGAACCCGATGTGCTTGTTGCGGATCTTGGCCAGCTGGTCGTCGCTGAGGGAGCTGGCCTCGGTCCCGCCGATCCTGACCAGCCCGGAGGTGGGCTTGTCCAGGCAGCCGATGATCTGCAGCAGGGTGGACTTACCGCAGCCGGAAGGCCCCATGATGGAGACCATCTCGCCTTCCCGTACCTCCAGGGTGATGCCCCGCAGCGCGTGGACCTGGTTGTCCCCCATGCTGTAGACCTTGGTTATCCCGAGCAGCTCCAGAGCCTTGTTTCCCAATCCCCTGTCCCCCTGTTAAGTCAGGATGTTTCTCGTCCATATTAGCATAGCCGGTTGAACTGCCTCAATCCGGGGCGCAAGCGGCGGGGGCGGGCCCGGCGGCCCCGGCGGGCCCCCGTTCCCGGAGCCGCGACGAAGGATTCCCGCCGCTTGCGCAGAAAGAACACCCGATGACAGCCGGTGCGTATTTCTCTTTCGCGATATTCGCCCTCTACCTGGGCCTTGGGGTCTTTCTCACCTTCAGATCAGGCGGGAAAAAGGGGCCCCTGGGGCGGGCCCATGCCTACTTCGGGGCGATCTATGTCATCGTCGGCTGCGCCTACCTCCTCACCGGCCTGCAGCAGGTCGCCTACGAACTGGGGAACGAGGCGGCGGCCGAGGCCTTCGCGTTTCTGGCGCAGTGCGTGGCCTTCTCGGTGACCATCCCGGCGGCCTTCTTCGCCTCATTCCTGCTCTTCGGGAACCCCCGGCTGAGCAGGTACCTGATGATCCTCTACGTTGCCGTGACCTGCCTGGCCATCGGCCTCACCGGCACGTCCGCGTTGAGCATCACCGAGTACAGCTGGGGCTCCGCCTGGGACTTCGAATCCCTGCTGCTGAAGGCCTTCTACGTAGCGGCGGGGGCCGTCCCCGCCCTGGTGGCCCTGGTGGGTTTCGTCGTCCTCATCGTCCGTCCCCTGGGATCGCGGACGGAACGCTCCCGCGTGTTCCTCATCGCCGCCTCGTTCTCGTGCATCCTCGGCGCCTGGATAGTCATGCCCTCGGACAACGAGTTGCTGGTAGTGCTGTCGCGGGTCCTGGCCCTGCTGGGGGCGGTCTGCGGCTACCTGGCCTACTATCCCCCCCGCCAACTTAATCCGGGGTCAGCCCCGCAGCGTTAAGCTAAATTTGGGGTCAGACCCCAAATTTAGCTGTTGCGGACGGAGCGGATGAAGTCGAGGATGATTAGTAAATTTGGGGTCTGACCCCAAATTTAGTTGCGGACGGAGCGGATGAAGTCGAGGATGAGGCGGTTGACCACCCGGGGCCGCTGCTCGTACACGGCGTGGGTGCCTCCCCGGACCAGCTCCAGGCGCGCGCCGGGGATGGCCGCGGCGGTGTCCTTGAAGACCTTCAGGGGGTCCTCCCAGAGGGACAGGAACTCGTCACGGTCGCATGCGACCACCAGGGCCGGCGCGGTGATGCGGCCCAGTTCCTCCGCCGTGTAATCGGGCAGTTCCCTCCACATCGCGGCCATGCGCCTGGTGAACTCCGCGCCCAGGTGGGGCTCCGGCGTCATCACCCGCCGCACCGCCCGCATGGCCAGGAGCTCGGGGCCGAACGGCCGCAGGAAGGCCTCGATCTCCCGCCAGGCCGCCTCGGAATAGTTGGAGGTGTTGAAGGGGGCCCCCAGGAGCACCAGGCCGCGCACCAGCTCCGGCCTCCGCATGGCCAGGGCCAGGGCGGTGGTGCCCCCGTCGCTCGAACCGACCACGTACACGGGTCCGAGGTCAAGAGCCTCGATCAAGCCGGCGAAGTCCTCCGCCATCTGCCGGTAGGTGAGCTCGCGCGTGCCCAGGGTAGTGCGCCCGTGGCCGCGCGAGTCGGGGGCGATGAGCAGGTGGTGACGGGAGAGCTCCGGGAACTGCCCGGCCCAGGCCTCCGCGAACATGAACCCGCCGTGCAGCAGGAGCACCGGCTCACCCGCGCCGTAACGGCGGTAGTAGACGTCGATGTCACCGGCCCGCGCCCGCCCCGAGCTGTCGCGTGGGCGCTTCTCCCGGCCCAGAGCGCGTATCCGGCGAGCGACCGCGTGAAGGCCAGCCCCATGTTCACGGAATCGATGAGCTTCATGCCGGCGTCTCACCCCGCTCCCGCATCATCGTCGCGGCATACTCCCGCAGCGCGCCTTCCGCCAGCTCCAGGCTCGCCGCCTCCGGCCGCTCCAGCCACGCCACCCCGTTGGGCTCGAAGACGAAGCGCGCGTCTCCGGCCGCCAGGCTCTCCCGCACCAGCACCGCCTCGGCGCCCTGCCGGGCCAGGAAGACCGCCGCCCTCACTTCCCTGCCGCTCGCCGCGTCCCGGGCCGGGTTGGACACCCGTTCGCGGGCGACCACCTCCAGTCCGGGCAGCCCCATCTCCAGCAACTCGAACCCGCTCGCGCCGCCCAGGCTCGGGCTCACCACGCTACCGTCCTCCTCCAGGGGGACGGCCATGTAGATCCGGTCCTCCTCCTCCACCGTGAAGTCGATGGATATCTGGTCCACGTTCTCCACCCCGGCGTGGATCTTCTCCTTCAGGTCGGCAGCAATGGCCTCCGCCTCCCTCAGGTCGAAGCTGACCGGCACCAGCAGCAGGGAGAGGAAGCGGAACCTGCCCGAGTTGCGGCCCTGCACCGAAACGACGTCCCGGACGCGGCGGTCCGACCTCACGATGGACTCCACCTCGTCCAGTACCTCGCGTTCCACCGACGCGTCCAGCAGCACCTTGATCCCGTCCAGGGCCACCTCGAACCCCGCCTTGACCAGGAAGGCCACCACCACCAGGGCGGCGACGGCGTCCATCCGGGGGACGCCCAGCATCTCCAGGCCCACCCCCACCACGATGGCCAGGCAGGCGATTGCGTCTGTCCAGGTGTGTTTGGCGTCCGCCACCAGGCTGGGGGAGTTCTCCTCCCGGCCCACCCTGGCCTTGTATCGGGCCAGCCAGGCCGTGACCAGCAGCACCACCACCATGGTCAGGAGCACCAGCCACCCCTGGTCGACCACGTCGTCCCCGGACACCAGCCGGCCGATGGACTCGGCCGCCAGTTCGTAGGAACAGAAGAGGATGAAGATGCCGATGGCCGTGCCGATGAGGTTCTCCAGCTTGTAGAGGCCCGCCGGGAAGCCGCGGGTATGCCGCATGGACAGGCGCAGCCCGATGAGCACCGCCAGCGAGGCCACCAGGTCGGTGACCGTGTCGATGCCCTCCGCCAGGATGGACACGCTGTGGCTGACAGCGGCCACGGCGATCATCCCGGCGGCCATGAACACCGACGCGCCCATGGAGACCAGTTCGGCCCGCTCGGTGCGCTGGATCTTCATGACCCTCCTCCGTCACCTTGCAGGGCGATAAAGCGGCGCGCGCCGTCGAGGTCCGTAACGGACTGCTCCTCCAGCACACGCACCTCGTAGGCTTCGAGCACGTCGCGGGCACCCCGGTCCTCCAGGGGGCCCCGCAACAGGACGGCGCCCACGCCCTGCATGGCCAGAAAGACAGCCAGCCGCACCCCGGGGGCCTCTTCTTCCCGGAGGAAGGGGTTGTCCACCACCTCGCGGACCACGGCTTCCTCCCGCCCTTCCTCCAGGTCGAGCAGGGCGACGCGGGAGGCCGTCCCGAAGCCGTCGCGCACGGCCCGGCCGCCCGCCTCCAGCGGGACCGCGTACAGCGCCTTCCGCTTCTCGCCCACCGAGAAGTCCACGGTGACCTGGTCGACGTGGCCTATCTCCTCCCGGATCCGCTCCTTCAGGCCCTCCGAGATCCCCTCCGCCTCGCGCAGATCGAAAGTGTCCAGTTCCACTTCGAGGCTGATGAAGCGGTACCTCCCGGAGTTGCGTCCCTCCACGTCGAGCACCCCGCGCACCCGCCGGTCCGCCTGGGCGATGGCGCTCACCTGCTCCAGCACGTCCCTCTCCACCGAGGCGTCCAGCAGCACCCTGGTCCCGTCCAGGATCACGGTGAGTCCCACCCAGGCCGCTATGGCCACCACCGCCAGGGCCGCCCAGGCGTCGGCGCTCTTCACCCCCGCGGCCTCCAGGGTGATGCCGGCGCAGATGATGCCCAGGCCGGCGGCGTCCACCAGGGAGAATCGGGCGTCCGCCGCGAGCGCGGGGGAGCCCTCTTCCCGGCCCACCTTCACCTTGTACCAGGCCATGAAGAGGGCCAGGGCCATGGAGACCAGCATGGGGAGCAGCGCCTGCCAGGCGCTGTCGAATTCGACCAGGTTACTCTTGTTGGCGATGGCGTGGATGGACACCCTGGCCAGGGCGTAGGCGCTCACCAGGATGACGACGCCGGTGGCCGTGGCCGCCAGGTTCTCCAGTTTGTAGAGTCCCGTGGGGAACTCGTCGGGATGCCGCCGGGAGAGGCGCATGCCGCTGAAGAGCATCAGGGCGGTGAGCGCGCGCGCCACGCTGATGATGCCTCCCGCCAGCATGGAGATGCTGCGGACGAGGAGGGCCACGGTTATCAGCGCGATGGCCAGTGACGATGCCAGCGCGGCCGAGATGAGGGCCGTCTTCTCCGCCTTGTTCATGCCGTCCTTCCTTCAGGGTCAGACCTCGGGACTTGGCTTTGATTACATGATAAGGGCATCTTGAGCCTTTGGAAACACGGCGCGGGCCTTTTAGCGGCTATTGATTCTGACCCCCCGGTTCCAAGATAATAGCCGTATCGGGAAGAGGGCGGGCGAACGGAGGTTGAAGATGAAGACTGGTTACGACGCCGTAGTGGCCGGGGCGGGCCCGGCGGGACTGGGCATCGCCAAGGCCCTGGTGGAGCGGGGCCTCAAGGTGGCCTGCGTGGACCCCGACCCGGGACGCCGCTGGACCAACAACACCTCCACCTGGGCGGACGAGATAATCCCCCTGGGCCTCGACGTGTATTGCGACCGCATCTGGCCGCGGGCCGAGGTCATCTTCGGCGAGCGCTCCAGCCAGGTCTTCAACCGGGGTTACACCCATTTCGACAACGACCTGCTCAAGCAGGCGCTGACGCCGCCGGGCCTGGAGATGGTCGAGGGCCGGGCGGTGGGGGCGGAACACGACCGCAACGGCAGCGAGGTCAGGCTGGAGGGCGGCGGCAGGCTCCGCGCCACCCTGGTCTTCGACGCCACCGGGCACGACCACGCCCTGCTGCCCTCGGCCCGCGAGGCCGACTCCTTCCAGAACGTCTACGGCATCCTGGCCCGCGTGAACCACCATCCCTTCGACCTGGACCGCATGCTGCTGATGGACTTCCGCCACGCCTTCCTGGGCAACCGTACCTCGCCCCCCACCTTCCTCTACGCCATGCCCTGGGACCGCGACTACGCCTTCTTCGAGGAGACCTCCCTGGCCGACTCGCCCGGCGTTCCCTTCGAGGTCCTGCAGGGGCGCCTGTACCTGCGCCTGGCCAGCCTGGGTATCGAGGTGCGGAGCGTGGAATCGGTGGAGGTGGGGGCGCTGCCCATGAACGGCCCCCTGCCCGACCCGGCCTCGCGGGTCATCGGCTTCGGGGCGGCCGGCGGCTTCGTCCAGGCTTCCACCGGGTGGAGCGTGGGGCACTCGCTGCGCCTGGCCGGCCCCGTCTCCGAACTGGTGGCCTCCGGTCTCGGCGAGGGCCTGGCACCGGAGGAGATCTCCCGCCGCGTGTACGAACTGGTCTGGACCCCCGCGCTGCTGCGCATGCGCCGCTTTCACCTGCGGGGAGGCGAGTTCTTCGGGCATGTCGGAATCCGCACGCTGTCGGTGTTCATGAAGGCCTTCTTCAACGCGCCGGGCGAGATCTGGAAGGTGTACCTCTCCAACGACTGCACCATCCTGGGGATAGACCGCGCCCTGGCCCGCGGCATCCTCGACGCCGTCAGAGGATGAGGTTCGAAAGCCAGGTCGCCAGGACGCTCACCGCGCCCGTAAGCGCCGATCCCCAGGCCAGGTCGACCAGGGTCACCAGCGGCGGCCAGTCCTTCAATGTCGCCTGGTTGGTGAGGTCGTAGGTGCCGTAAGCGACCAGCCCCAGCAGGGCGCCGTACATCAGGACCTCCAGGTAACCGGTTCCCTCGTTCACCGCCGGCACCACCACCAGGGCCGAAATACCCAGCACGTAGACGAGGTAGAAGATGCCCGCCGGAACCAGGCTGGGCTTTTCCGCCAGCAGGTGGCCTATTCGCGCGGGATAGAACCGCTTGCCCGCCACCGTCAGCCACACGACGTCGATGGCCAGCATGGGGAGCAGGCTGGCGAAGTACGCGACGAGAAAAGTCTTCATGCCTCTATCCTACCCATGCCGCCCCGGGCCGAAACGCGGTTATTTTATTCACAACGTTATTTAACATATTGTAATATTGCTGCGATGCGTTTCAAGCCCTCTTCGGAACATTGGCGGAGGGAGTTCCCTCTAAAGCCTTTTAAGCAGACCCACGAATGTGCTGACAAACAGGAAAAGAACCCGAGGAGGTGAAGACGATGCTCGCGAACACATTCACGCAACCGCTGCTGGACGCCTGGCGCGGTTTCCTGGAGCGCCTGCCCTTCCTGGCGGAGGGGGCGGTGACCCTGCTCGTCTTCTACCTCCTGGCCCGGGCGGCGCGCTTCCTGGTGGAGAGGTCCGCTTCCAGGATGAAGAGGTCCGAGCACGCCGCGCGCCTGCTGTCGCGCCTGGCCTTCTACGCGGTGGTGTCGGCCGGGGCGGTGGCGGCCCTGGCGGTGATGGGGGTCAACCCGGCGCGCCTGGCCACCTCCCTGGGCCTGCTGGGGGTGGCCCTGGGCTTCGCCCTGCGCGAGGTCATCGAGAACTTCATCGCCGGCCTGATCCTGTTGATGCAGCGCCCGTTCACCGTGGGCGACCAGATCACCTTCGGCGACTACGAGGGCATCGTGGAGGACGTGCGGGTGCGGGACACGGTCATCCGCCTCTACGACGGGCGCCTGGTCTTCGCCCCCAACGCCCAGATCTTTAAAGGTCCGGTGGTCAACAACACCTCCTCCCGCCGCCGCCGGGTCGACTTCGAGGTGCTCATCAAGCACGAGGAGGACGTGGACACCGCGCTGGACGCGGCGGCCGGGACCCTCTCGGGGATCGACGGGGTCCTGCGCGAGCCCGCCCCCCTGGTGGTGGCGCGGGAGTTGGAGGAGAGCGGCGTGGTGCTGCGGGCCTACCTGTGGGTGGACCCGGTCAAGACCGGCATCCTCGAGACCAGGTCCGCGGCCATCGCGGGCGTCAAGGTGGCCCTGGCGGACATGCTCTGACGATCTTCCAGGGGTCACGCCTCCAAAGTTCGGTCCCCAACGCTAAAAGCCATCAACCTGCAAAACCGAACTTTAGAGGCGTGACCCCTGGAAGTTCGGCGTGTAACATAAAAGAACGAGATCTGACCATTTGGAGGGGCGATGGACAGCGACGACGTCAAGCGGATCCTCGCCGAGCTGGGAGCCGACCTGTGCGGCATCGCGCCGGTGGACAGGTTCGCCGAGGCCCCGCGGGGGTTCCATCCCCTGGACATCTACGAGGACTGCCGCAGCGTGGTGGTCTTCGCGCGGCGGGTCCCGGCCGGCTCCCTCTTCGCGCACAGCCGCGTCCCCTACACCCGCGCCAACGACCAGGTCACCGCGGAGGTCGATTCCATCACCTTCCGCGCCGCCCTGCGGCTGGAGGACGGGGGCATGCGCTGCGTCATCATCCCCACCGACGACCCTTACGAGCACTGGGAGGCGGAGCGCTCCCACGGGCGGGGCATCCTCTCCCTGCGCCACGCCGGCCTGCTGGCCGGCCTGGGGGTGCTGGGCCGCAACACCCTGCTCATCAACGAGCGCTTCGGCAACATGATCCAGATCGGGGCGGTCCTTACGGACGCGGAACTGGAGGGCGACCCCCTCGCGGACTACGAGGCCTGCGCCCCGGACTGCGACAGGTGCATCGAGGCCTGCACGGCGTGGGCCCTGGACGGGGTCACCGTCGACCAGTCGCGCTGCCGCCCCGTCTCCATGGTCGTCACCGCCCGGGGGCACGGCCTCAAGGGGTGCTACGCCTGCCGCCGGGCCTGCCCCCACGCCCTGGGCCTGTCCGGCTGAGAGGAGCGCGCGGGATGGACTGGATCTTCTGGGCCCTGCTGGGAGCGGCGGCGGCCCACGTGGCTGAGGAGTTCTTCGGCGGCTACATCGGCTTCTCGCAGGAGATAGCCGGGCGCTTCAAGCTGCTGATGCGGTTCAGCATGACCCTGACCGGGTTCATCGTGGCCAACGCGGCCTTCCTCGGCCTGGCCGCGGCGGCCGCCCTCACCTGGCCGGAGCACCCGGTGTTCTGCCTCTCCATCCCGGCGGTGATGCTCATCAACACCTGCATGCACCTGGTGCCCATGC
>CAWFDJ010000024.1:0-69388 GCA_963814495.1 uncultured bacterium | reverse complement strand
GTGCAGTATCAGCCTGGGCAGCATGCCCCCACCCTCTTTCGACAAGTCGTAGATAAAGTCGAGGCAGAAGACCTGGCCCATCAAAATATAATGTGGTAAATGATGTTGAACTGATTGAGACGCTGGGGTGGACGACGTGGAGGAGTGGCTGGCGCTGCAGAAGCTGGCCGACTGGGAGCCCGTCGAGCGCTGCGGAGACGCAGGCATCTCTTCGATGTCTGAAGTACCCTGGAGCAGATGCCTGCGGCCACTTCTTTCGATCTCTACCTCAAGGCGGTGGACGGAAGGGCGATCCTGGGGCGTGGTGCGCGGCCGCTGCGCGAAGAACGGGACCCGCTACGTCGGGAGGCTTTATTGTCGACCTGATCTTCAGGGGCAGGGCCTGGGGCTGGAGCCTGTGCGGGGGATCGAGGATGTTTCCCGGAGGCAGAGCGTGATCAGTCTGAGTTTTTATGGCTGACTGGGAATCAAGGAGCTGTGCATCAATCAGAAAAACGGTTACGGGAAGGTCCGGCGCTAAGCCGCTCGAACGGCTTCTGATCCTGGTCCGACCTGGAGAAGAAAAGGAGCTGTATCATGAGCGAGAGATGGAAGTCACCGAGGAACTGAGGAAGCAGTTGCGGGGGGAGACCGCGGCCGCCCTGCCCCCGAGGGCCTCAACCCCGAAAGCCTAGAGGTCTGGGAGGATGGTTCCGCACCGCCGGGCCGCGACGCGTTCGAGTGGTGGTACTTCGACGCGCAGTTCGACGATGGCTCCACCGCCGTGATGGTCTTCACGAGCAAGCCCTGACCAAGCCCTGGCCCCGCCGTCCCGGTCGTGCTGAGCATACGAAGCCGCCCGCCGGGCGGGAAGAGCGTCAGCGGACCCGGCGGTGCCGGCCGAGTTCACCGCCTCGACCGACGGGTGCGACGTGCGCATCGGCGCGGCTGGGTGATGGGGGACCCGCCGAATACCAGCTGCGCGCCGAGGGGTGGAGGGCAGCGTTGCCACCTGGACACCGAGTGGGGGCCCGGTCCTGGCGGCCGGGTGTGGGGGTGAGCTACTTCAACTAAGCCAAGACGAAGTTCTTCGCCTGGGTGGTGCCCGTGCCGTACGGCACGGAGGAGGGCACCATCTCCGTGAAGGGCGAGACAGGGAGGTAAAGGGCGCCATGTACCACGACCACAACTGGGGAAACGCCGCCCGGGCGGCGACCTCGACCACTGGTACTGGGGACGCGCGCACCTGGGCGACTTCAGCCTCATCTTCATCAGATGATGACGGTGAGGATGTTCGGGCACGGCGGAATCAAGCTCCCGGTCTTCTCTCTTGCGAACGGTAACGACATCCTCACCGACGACGGGATGCCCATGCGCCTGGAGACCACCGGCGAGGAGAAGGGCCCGGGCGGGCAGACCTACCCACCCCGCTCGAATGGCACTGGCAGGCGAAAGAAGGCATGGTGCGCCTGCCCCTGACCGACCCCAGCCTCACGAGTACATCGACCTGGTACCGGCCGCGCCCGGTGGGGGCGAAATGACTCATCCGACTCATCGTCCGACCCCTACTACTTACGACTTCGACGCGGCGACCTCGAACTGACGGTGGACCTCACGGGGATGAAGGGACGAGCGAAGCGGGGGCGCCATCTCGAGAAGATGATGTCGTCGAGACGTTGTTTTTTGAGACGTATCAGGAACGGGGAACGGGAGGCATGCATGGTCGGTTAAAGTGTATTGGTACGTTCGTGGTGTGAGTGTGGGAGAGCGGGCGTGTGTGTGTGTGGAGCCTTTGACCCGGCCGAACCGTGACGATCAGTGTGTGTGTGTGTGTGGTGATTCGGTCGGTCCTCGAAGCTAAGGCGTACGGGAGGCGGGAGGCCGAGCTCGGGGTCAGTTGATGTTCACTGTTGTACTGTCGGGAGCGCTTGGCGCGCGGAAGAAGGGCGCGCGGAGTGGGGGGAGTGGGGGAGCGCTTTTCTTCTCTCTCCAACCCACCCCTCCGCGGCCCATTTTCTTCCACCGGGGGAGGCTGCTGCACCACTGCTGGCTGACCGGTACTGACGAACTTGGTCACGTGCGGCAGGGCCAGTCGTCGTACTGCGGCACCCGTCCTGAGCCCGCTCCCGGCGGCAGGTCTTGATGGGTGAGGTGCGGCAGTAGAAGAAGACCTGGACCCGCTTCTGCGTTTGGACCCCTCGGAGCGGAAGATCCTCTGGGGCGACGTCGTACAGTTGCGCCAGGCGTTCCTTGAACTTGAGGTTGTCGTCATGGTAGGCCATGTGCAGGCTGCAGACGCTGAACAGAGGCCGGACGGGCGGGTCAGGTCGCTGTTGACTTCCATGCCGGACGCCCTCCTTCGGGATCGACGAAGCGCGGAACAACTCTCGACCGAGATCAACGACATCTCTATGGAAGCGGCGCCGGCGGGCGCGGGAGCTCGTGAACGTCCGCTGTCGTCCATGCCCCGCCCTCCCGGCGCATGGCGCGGGAAGAAGGCGGCGTGGATGAATCTGGCTGCGCGAGACCAGGGCGGGTGCCGACGAGCGGGGGCCGTCGAAAAGTGAGGTCCGATCCGAGGCTGGGGCCGGACCGGCACCTTCTTCTCCACCGGCCCCGCGAGGAAGGCGCGGGCGGTCTCGAAGGACGGCCTCGCGGCGGCCTGGTGCTCCTCCATCAGCGTGTCCACCGCGCAGCCGCGCAGCAGCTTTGGTGGAAGTTGGCGTAGGCGTCGGCGCGGGAGAGGATATCGATGCGGCGATCTTCTCCCTGATGAGCACGAGCAGGCCTTCTGCCCGGCACCGAGGCGGTGGCGTCGAGGTAGAGAACGACGTCCTCCTCTCGTGTCGATGATGTTCGGGCACGGCCGAGGTGGAGAGGACGAACCCAGCTCGCAGGCCATGGCGTCGATGTCGCCCCAGACCCGCCCGATCGGAGTGGTACGAGCTTGGAGATGGCCAGTTGGTGCGGTCGCCGCAGGGCCGCGTCGTGGCGCACGCGCCCGGCACGGTACAGCGCCTCGAAACCTCGAAGTGGTCGGAGCCGTAGGCCGAGCGCCTCGGCGGAACCGACCGGGACGACGATCTCCACGCCGGCGGCGACGAGCACGGCGGCGTTGAAGCACCTGTTGGCCCTGGGGTGCCCACCAGGCCTCGCCGTCGAGCAGGAGCACCGGCCGGGCTGAAGCTGGTCTGGCGACGGCCCCAGCTCGCGTACTGAGCCGTGGGGAGGTCTCTGTCGGTGATCAGCAGGAGGTCCGGCCAGTGGTCGCTGCACGTGTAGGTAAACGGGGCCTTCTTTCTCCGGGTGACGGAGCGGGAAGATGTGCCAGGCCCTTGTGCACCTGCGGCTCCCTAGGATGATCCCTGTCAAGGGAACCCGTCTCACCGCCTGCTCTCCATCTCTCGACTCCCTCTGTCCTCTTGATTTGGCACCCTGCAAGATCTGTGGTTATATTTAAGTCGTGAGAAAGTGCGCTGGTGAGACTGATAAGCTGAGCTCTACAGTCGTTGTCAAGAGGGCGTGCAATGGAGAGAGGAACCTGTGCCTGGAAACTGCTGAATCAAGAGCGTGATAACTGTGTGAACCTGTGCAGCTTCCACCACTGATGCTGACAGGGAGCTGTGCCGTGGTGAGGCTTTGACAGGCGGAGCCACGGAGCCTGGGTCACCGCAAGGGGTAGGGGCTTCTTGCCCCTGAAAGGTTCGACGCCGACAAACTCCTCCGTGAGCATCGAGGATGAACGAGGCAAAAAGCTGGTAAGGAGCCATGCTTCCAACCGGCGGGGCTCGGCGCCCTTCGCGAGGCCGATCACTGGGGCGGTGGAAGAGCCATCTCCCGGGCCGAGGCGTGGAGGAATTGGACGGCGTCATCTGGCCGGCCTGACGCGAAGGAAGAGCGGGCACGCGTGGCATGCAGTCGAGGGTCATGATGCTGCAGGACAGGATGGACGGGCTGCCCCGGACGCGCGGTTCAAGAGAAGAGAGGGATGCCGGCCGTCAATCCTGGAGAGCTTACGGAGACCGTCCCAGGGGGATGGCGTGAAGAATGAACGCGACGAGGCCCGTCCCGACCGGGGCGATCGGCAAGAACATCTGCTCAAGGAGAATCTGCGCCTGATGGAGCGGATGGTCGACTGAACGACCTGCGCCGCCGTACCGTGACGCCGACGCGCGAACGAGCGCGGCACCCCCGCCCCCACACACGGCGGCCGACTTACGTTCATGCCTGCGTGGTAAAGGCCTGCGGGCCGTCTGCGTTCTTTCTCTTTATCCCAGCAGGTAGAAAGGTCAGGCGGGAATACCGCCAGTCGACCTGGTTCTTGTTCCGGAGGCTGTGTTGCTTGTGGTTGAGCTGCTTGGTTGATGGAGGTGGAAGCTTGCGCTGTTCAGGTCGACGAGGTAAGGGGACCCGTCCCGGAAGATCAACTCTGCACCAGCCTGGAGACGCCCTGGCCCAGGGCGTTGGGGATGCTGAACTCTGACCTTCTGCACCAGCCGCGCGCCCGGTTCCCGGCCGATGATGGACTCGGTGCCGTGGTTCCAGCAACGAACTCGTGCTGGTAGCCTTCTTGACCTGAAGCATGCCGGCGCTGCGGGGGTGGGGCGGATGGTGCCTCATGGTGGTGCGGCGGCCGGCGCCCTGAGTGGGCGACCGGATCCGTCGCAGAAATGGCTGCATCGAAAGTCGTCATTGCTGTAGCTCGGCGCACTTCTTCATTGGTTCTTTCTTGTATTGGTACTCGTTACTCGTGTGAGGGCTGGTTATTTCCACCTGGGTGGTGGGGCGGGCCGGGAAGATCTGGCGACTACCTGGGTAAACTGAAAGGTGGTGCCGAAGGCTATAAAGATGGATGTGACTGTGGGGGTGGTGGGAGCGGGGTCAGTGTGTTCATGAAGGACTGGGGTGAGGATGCCGAGGGGTACGCCGATCAGGGGCTCCGACCATACAGAGCAGGGAGATCGATCCGACGAGGAGCTGGATGATCATCATCTTCTTGGAGGCGGATGTGCCAGCCTCTGACCCCGACCCCCGGCCGCCCCTTCATGAAACGGGCACCACGTTGGCGGCACCCGAATCCCTCGATGAGGGAGATGGAAGCGATCCGATGAACGAGGGCTGTCATGGCCGAGCCCAGGACGACCTCGCCTTCCCCGCCCTCGAGGAAATTGCCGTAGGCCACGTCCACTTTGGCTACATCCTCGTAGCTTTCGTCGGTGCCGTACATGATGCCCTTTATGGTCTTTCCGTCGTACTCGACCTCGCCGGGCATCTTGTTGGTCAGGGGATAGGCGTCTTTCACATATTCGTTCTCGCGCACCGTGTCCAGGTCATCCAGGGTGACGGTGCTCAGGTTGAGGTTCTGGTTGTTCATCTGGTTGAGCTGTTCCATGGAGGCTCCCCCCTCCTCGGAGATGGGCTCGCCGCTCTTGATCTCCAGGGTGTTGGTGCCCAGGCCCTGGATGTTCTCGGATATCTCGGGCTTTCACCCCTTCGCCGATGGAGATGAGGGCGATGACGGAGGCGATGCCGAAGATGACGCCCACGATGGAGAGCATGGCCCGCAGGGGGTTGACGCGCAGCGAGCGCGCGGCGGTCCTGAATATCTCTTTGAAACTCAACCAGTGACTCCCCTCTTCTTATGGAGCCGCGGCCGGGTCCATGGAGCCGCCGCAGCTTACACAGTACCTGGCAAAGGGCCGGTTGCTGGCGTTGCAATACGGGCAGAGGACCTGCAGCCCCGCCAGCCGGCGCATGATGGTATCGGTGACTTGCGGCCGCAAGGCCAGGACGCGCCGCAGTTGGCGCAATACCTGGCCTGCTGGCGGTTTCCCGCGTTGCACTTGAAGCAGACCTGCTGGCCGGGCGGCGGCGGCGGGGCCCCGGCGTCCAGCTCAGCCGGGCGGATGTCCACCTCGTTCCTCCGCACCAGCTCGTCCCGGAGGACCGAGCCGTCGCACAGCTCCAGGACGCGCTGGCTGTACTGCGCCACCTTGGCGTCGTGCGTCACCACCACGATGGTCTTGCCCTCGGCGTTCAGCCTCTGCAGGATGCCCATGACCTCCTTGCCGGAGAGGCCTGGTCCAGCGCCCCGGTGGCATTCCCGCCAGCACCACCGAGGGTTGGTTGACGATGGCCCGGGCGATGGCCACGCGCTGGCGCTCCGCGCCCGAGAGCTCGTTGGGTTTGTGGTGCACCCGGGCCTCCAGGCCCACCGCCGCCAGGGCCTGCCTGGCCGCCGCCTCGCCCTGCTGCGGGAGACGCCGCCGTACTGCAGGGGCACCATCACGTTGTTGATGGCGTTCTCGTGCGGGAGCAGGTTGAAGGACTGGAAGATGAACCCGATATGCTTGTTGCGGATCTTGGCCGACTCGTGGCATCACTCGAGGAGCTTTAGCAGGCCTCGTTCCCGCCAATCCTGACCAGGCCGGCGGTGGGCTTGTCCAGGCAGCCGATGATCTGCAGCAGGGTGGACTTGCCGCAGCCGGAAGGACCGATGATGGAGACCATCTCGCCTTCCCGCACGTCCAGGGTGATGCCCCGCAGCGCGTGGACCTGGTTGTCCCCCATGCTGTAGACCTTGGTTATCCCGAGTAGCTCCAGAGCCTTGTTTCCCAATCCCCTGTCCCCCTGTTAAGTCAGGATGTTTCTCGTCCATATTAGCATAGCCGATTGAACTGCCTCAATCCGGGACGCAAGCGGCAGGGGCGGGCCCCGCGGGCCCCTTTCCCGGAGCCGCGACGAAGGATTCCGCCGTTTGCGCAGAAAGAACTCCCGATGACAGCTGGTGCGTATTTCTCTTTCGCGATATTCGCGCTCTACCTGGGCCTTGGGGCCTTTCTCACCTTAGGGATCAGACGAGAAAAGGGGCCCCTTGGGCAAGCCCACGCCTACTTCGGGGCGATTTCTGTCATCGTCGGCTGCGCCTACCTCCTCACCGGCCTGCAGCAGGTCGCCTACGAACTGGGGAACGAGGCGGCGGCCGAGGCCTTCGCGTTTTCTGGCGCAGTGCGTGGCCTTCTCGGTGACCATCCCGGCGGCCTTCTTCGCCTCCTTCCTGCTCGGGAACCCCCGGCTGAGCAGGTACCTGATGGTCCTCTACGTGGCCGTGACCTGCCTGGCCATCGGCCTTACCGGCACGGCCACGTTGAGCATCACCGAGTACAGCTGGGGCTCCGCCTGGGACTTCGAATCCCTGCTGCTGAAGGCCTTCTACGTAGCGGCGGGGGCCGTCCCCGCCCTGGTGGCCCTGGTGGGTTTCGTCGTCCTCATCGTCCGTCCCCTGGGTTCGCGGACGGAACGCTCCCGCGTGTTCCTCGTCGCCGCCTCGTTCTCGTGCATCCTCGGTGCCTGGATAGTCATGCCCTCGGACAACGAGTTGCTGGTAGTGCTGTCGCGGGTCCTGGCCCTGCTGGGGGCGGTCTGCGGCTACCTGGCCTACTACCCCCCAGGCTACCTTAAACCGGGGCCAGCACCGCAGCGTTAAGCTAAATTTGGGGTCAGACCCCAAATTTAGCTGTCTGCGGACAGCGCGGATGAAGCCGAGGATGATTAGTAAATTTGGGGTCTGACCCCAAATTTAGCTGTGTTGGAGCGGAGCGGGTGAAGTCCAGGATGAGCCGGTTGACTTCCCGGCGCGCTGCTCGTGTACGGCGTGCGTCCCGCCCCGGACCACCACCAGCCGCGCGTGGGGTATGGCCTCCGCCGTCTCCCTGAACACCTTGAGAGGATCGTCCCACAGGGAGAGGAACTCATCCCGGTCGCCGGCGATCACCAGCGCCGGGGCCTCGATCTGTCCCAATTGCTCCACCGTGAAATCGGGAAGCTCCCGCCACATCTCCCCCATACGCCTGACGAACTCACCCCCCCGCGGCGGCTCCGGCGACAGCAGCCTCCGCACCACCCGCATCGATATTAGTTCGGGCGATACGGGTCGCATAAACTGGTCAATGGCATGCCAGGCCGCTGGGGAATAGTTGGCGGTGTTGAAGGGGGTGCCCAGCAGCACCAGGCTGCGCACCAGGTCGGGCCGCTGCATGGCCAGGGCCAGGGCGGTGGTGCCCCCGTCGCTCGAACCGACTACGTACACGGGCCCGAGGTCAAGAGCCTCGATCAGCGCCGGCGGAGTCCTCCGCCATCTGCCGGTAGGTGAGCTCGCGCGTGCCCAGGGTGGTGCGCCCGTGGCCGCGCGAGTCGGGGGCGATGAGCAGGTGGTGCCGGGACAGCGCCGGGAACTGCCCGGCCCAGGCCTCCGCGAACATGAAGCCGCCGTGCAGCAGGAGCACCGGCTCCCCCGCGCCGTAGCGGCGGTAGTAGACGTCGATGTCGCCAACCTGCCCCCGGCCCGAGGTGTCTCGCTGGCGCTCCTCAGCGGCCCAGAGCGCGTAAGAGGCGAGCGACCGCGTCAGCGCCAGCCCCATGTTCAGGGAATCGATGAACTTCATGACGGCGTCTCACCTCGTCCCTCATCGTCGTTGCGGCGTACTCCCGCAGCGCCGCCCTCCGCCTGCTCCATGCTCGCCGCCTCCGGGCGCTCGAGCCAGGCTACCCCGTTGGGCTCGAAGACGAACGCGCGCGTCGTCGCCCTGCATGTCCTCCCTCACCAGCACCGACCTCCGCGCCCTGCCGGGCCAGGAATACCGCCGTCCGTACTTCCCTGCCGCTCGCCGCGCCCGGGCCGGGTTGGCTACCCGCTCACGCGTTCCCACCTCCGTCCGGGCAGCCCCGAACTCCAGCAACTCGAACCTCACGGTCGCGCTGCCCAGGCTCCGGCTTACCATGCCGCCGTCCTCTTCCAGGGGAATGGCTACGTAGAGCCTGTCTCCTCTCCTCCACCGTAAAGTCTATGGATACCTGGTCCACGTTTTCCACCTCGGCGCGGATCTTGGTCCTTCAGGTCGGCAGCCGTTGCTTCCGCCTCCCTGAGGTCGTAGCTGACCGGCACCAGGGAGCATAGAGAGGAAGCGGTACCTGCCCGAGTTGCGCCCCTGTACCGAGACGATCGTCCCGGACGCGGCTGTCCGACCTCACGATGGACTTCACCTTGTCCAGCACCTCGCGTTCCACTGAGGCGTCCAGCAGCACCTTGCATCCCGTCCAGAGCCACGCTCAGACCCCGTCTTCACCAGGAATGCCACCACTACCAGGCCGGTGACGGCGTCCATCCTGGGCACGCCCAGCATCTCCAGGGTCACCCCCACCATCGACGGCCAGGTAAGCGATTGCGTCGGTCCAGGTGTGTTTCGGGCGTCCGCCATCAGGCTGGGCGAGTTCTCCTCCTTGCCCACCTTGCCCTTGTACCAGGCGATGGCGGAATTGATGAGCAGGGCCACTGCCATGGTCCCCACCATCAGCCACGGCTGCTCCACCACGGCTTCCGCCGCTGACGTCATGCGCTGGATGGACTCCCCCGCCAGTTCGTAGGCGGCAGAAGAGGATGAATACCCCGATGCAGACGCTGATGAGGTTCTCCACCTTGTAGAGGCCGGCGGGGAAATTGCGGGAGTGGCGCTCGGAAGGCGCAGCCCGATGATGCACGGCCATCGTCGACAACAGGTCCACGCACTTGTCGATGCCCTCCGCCAGGATGGCCACGCTGTGCGCTGACCTTCGCCACCGCGATCATGCCGACGGCCAGGCCAGCGAGGCGCCCAGGGTGATCGGTTGCGGCCTTCTCCGTCCTCTGCAGCTTCATTCCCACGCCTCCCGCCAACCAGTCCGCGGCGTGGGCCGCCAGGTATTCGCGTGCCGTCACCCACCCGTGCCGAATTGCGGCCTTATCAGCACGCGCACTTCGTAGGCATCCAGGACATCGGCGGCGGCACGGACCGCGGAGGCCGGCGCAACAGCAGTGACTCCCGCCCCACGCAGCGCCAGGAAGACCGCCAGGCTGCACCCCTGCGCCCTCATCTTCCCGGAGGAAGGGGTTGTCCAGCATCTCGCGGACCGACGGCGTCTCCTCCCGACCTGCCTCCACCTCGACCAGGCATAGCGGGAGTGCCGTCCTCGAAGCCGGCGGACACCGGCCCGACCGTCCGCCTCCAGCGGCACGGCGTACAGCGACTTCTCTCCCGCCTCCACCGCGAAATCCACGGCTGATCTGGTCGACGTTGCTCTATCTCCTCGCGGATATTGCTCCTTGAGGCCCTCCGTGATGCCCTCGGCCTCCCGCAGGTCGTAAGTGTCCAGTTCCACCTCGAGGTTGATGAAGCGGTACCTGCCGGAGTTGCGCCCCTGCACCGTCGAGCACCTCCGCGCACCCGCCGGTCCGCCTGGGCGATGGCCCTCACCTTCTCCAGCACGTCCCTCTCCACCGAGGCGTCCAGCAGCACCTTGATCCCGTCCAGCGTCACCGTATCCCCACCCAGGCCACGATGGCCGACCACCGCCAGGGCGGCCCAGGCGTCCATGTCCGGCACCCCCGCCGCCTCCAGGGCAGATGCCGACGCTGATGATGCCCAGCCCGATGGCGTCCACCAGGGAGAAGCGGGCATCCGCCGCAAGCGCGGGGAGTTCTCCTCCCGGCCCACCTTCACCTTGTACCAGGCCATGAAGAAAGCCAGGGCCATGGAGATGAGCATGGGGAGCAGCGCCTGCCAGGCGCTGTCAACCTCTACCAGGTTGCTCTTGTTGGCGATGGCGTGGATGGATACCCTGGCCAGGGCGTAGGCGCTCACCAGGATGATGACCCCGATGACCGTGGCCACCAGGTTCTCCAGTCTTGTAAAGTCCGGTGGGGAACTCGTCGGGGTGCCGCCGGGACAGGCGCATCCCGCTGAAGAGCATCACGGCGGTGAGCGCGCGCGCCACGCTGATGACGCCGCCCGCCAGCATGGAGATGCTCCGGACGAGGATGGCCACGGTTATCAGCGCGATGGCCAGTGACGATGCCAGCGCGGCCGAGATGAGGGCCGTCTTCTCCGCCTTGTTCATGCGTCCTTCCTTCAGGGTCAGACCTCGGGACTTGGCTTTGATTACATAATAAGGGCATTTCGAGCCTTTGGAAACAGCGGCGCAGGCCTTATAGCGGCTATTGATTCTGACCTTCCGGTTCCGAGATAATAGCTGTATTAATGGAAGGCCGGTGAACGGAGGTAGAGGATGACGGCAGGTTACGACGCCGTGGTGGCAGGGGCGGGCCCGGCGGGTCTGGGCATCGCCAAGGCCCTGGTGGAGCGGGGCCTCAAGGTGGCCTGCGTGGACCCCGACCCGGGACGCCGCTGGACCAACAACACCTCCGCCTGGGCGGACGAGATACTCCCCCTCGGCCTGGACGTATACTGCGACCGCATCTGGCCGCGGGCCGAGGTCGTCTTCGGCGAGCGCTCCAGCCAGGTCTTCGACCGGGGCTACGCCCACTTCGACAACGATCTGCTCAAGCAGGCGCTGATGCCGCCGGGCCTGGAGATGGTCGAGGGCCGGGCGGTGGGGGCGGAACACGACCGCAACGGCAGCGAGGTCAGGCTGGAGGGCGGCGGCAGGCTCCGCGCCACCCTGGTCTTCGACGCCACCGGGCACGACCACGCCCTGCTGCCCTCGGCCCGCGAGGCCGATTCCTTCCAGAACGTCTACGGCATCCTGGCCCGCGTGAACCACCACCCCTTCGACCTGGACCGCATGCTGCTGATGGACTTCCGCCACGCCTTCCTGGGCAACCGCACCTCGCCCCCCACCTTCCTCTACGCCATGCCCTGGGACCGCGACTACGCCTTCTTCGAGGAGACCTCCCTGGCCGACTCGCCCGGCGTTCCCTTCGAGGTCCTGCAGGGGCGCCTGTACCTGCGCCTGGCCAGCCTGGGTATCGAGGTGCGGAGCGTGGAATCGGTGGAGGTGGGGGCGCTGCCCATGAACGGCCCCCTGCCCGACCCGGCCTCGCGGGTCATCGGCTTCGGGGCGGCCGGCGGCTTCGTCCAGGCTTCCACCGGGTGGAGCGTGGGGCACTCGCTGCGCCTGGCCGGCCCCGTCTCCGAACTGGTGGCCTCCGGTCTCGGCGAGGGCCTGGCACCGGAGGAGATCTCCCGCCGCGTGTACGAACTGGTCTGGACCCCCGCGCTGCTGCGCATGCGCCGCTTTCACCTGCGGGGAGGCGAGTTCTTCGGGCATGTCGGAATCCGCACGCTGTCGGTGTTCATGAAGGCCTTCTTCAACGCGCCGGGCGAGATCTGGAAGGTGTACCTCTCCAACGACTGCACCATCCTGGGGATAGACCGGGCCCTGGCGCGCGGCATCCTCGACGCCGTCAGAGGATGAGGTTCGAAAGCCAGGTCGCCAGGACGCTCACCGCGCCCGTAAGCGCCGATCCCCAGGCCAGGTCGACCAGGGTCACCAGCGGCGGCCAGCCCTTCAACGTCGCCTGGTTGGTGAGGTCGTAGGTGCCGTAAGCGACCAGCCCCAGCAGGGCGCCGTACATCAGGACCTCCAGGTAACCGGTCCCCTCGTTCACCGCCGGCACCACCACCAGGCCCGAAATACCCAGCACGTAGACGAGGTAGAAGATGCCCGCCGGAACCAGGCTGGGCTTTTCCGCCAGCAGGTGGCCGATTCGCGCGGGATAGAACCGCTTGCCCGCCACCGTAAGCCACACGACGTCGATGGCCAGCATGGGGAGCAGGCTGGCGAAGTACGCGACGAGGAAAGTCTTCATACCTTATCCTACCCATGCCGCCCCGGGCCGAAACGCGATATTTCATTCACAACGTTATTATAACATATTGTAATATTTGCTGCGATGCGTTTCTGCCATCTTCGGAACCCTGGCGGAGGGAGTTCCCTCTAAAGCCTTTTAAGCAGACCCGCGAATGTGCTGACAAGAAGAGAACCCGTAAGGAGGTGAAGACGATGCTCGCGAACACATTCACGCAACCGCTGCTGGACGCCTGGCGCGGTTTCCTGGAACGCCTGCCCTTCCTGGCGGAGGGGGCGGTGACGCTGCTCGTCTTCTACCTCCTGGCCCGGGCGGCCCGCTTCCTGGTGGAGAGGTCCGCTTCCAGGATGAAGAGGTCCGAGCACGCCGCGCGCCTGCTGTCGCGCCTGGCCTTCTACGCGGTGGTGTCGGCCGGGGCGGTGGCGGCCCTGGCGGTGATGGGGGTCAACCCGGCGCGCCTGGCCACCTCCCTGGGCCTCCTGGGGGTGGCCCTGGGCTTCGCCCTGCGCGAGGTCATCGAGAACTTCATCGCCGGGCTGATCCTCCTGATGCAGCGCCCGTTCACCGTGGGCGACCAGATCACCTTCGGCGACTACGAGGGCATCGTGGAGGACGTGCGGGTGCGGGACACGGTCATCCGCCTCTACGACGGGCGCCTGGTCTTCGCCCCCAACGCCCAGATCTTCAAGGGTCCGGTGGTCAACAACACCTCCTCCCGCCGCCGCCGGGTCGACTTCGAGGTGCTCATCAAGCACGAGGAGGACGTGGACACCGCGCTGGACGCGGCCGCCGGTACCCTGCGCGGAGATCGACGGGGTCCTGCGCGAGCCCGCCCCCCTGGTGGTGGCGCGGGAGCTGGAGGAGAGCGGCGTGGTGCTGCGGGCCTACCTGTGGGTGGACCCGGTCAAGACCGGCATCCTCGAGACCAGGTCCGCGGCCATCGCGGGCGTCAAGGTGGCCCTGGCGGACATGCTCTGACCGTGCTCTAATAGGGTCAGATCTGACCCTATTAAGAAGGAGGCGGGGCACGATGGATTCAGCCGCGGTCAAGCGGATCCTCGGCGAGCTGGGAGCCGACCTGTGCGGCATCGCGCCGGTGGACAGGTTCGCCGAGGCCCCGCGGGGGTTCCACCCCCTGGACATCTACGAGGACTGCCGCAGCGTGGTGGCCTTCGCGCGGCGGGTCCCGGCCGGCTCCCTCTTCGCGCACAGCCGCGTCCCCTACACCCGCGCCAACGACCAGGTCACCGCGGAGGTCGATTCCATCACCTTCCGCGCCGCCCTGCGGCTGGAGGACGAGGGCATGCGCTGCGTCATCATCCCCACCGACGACCCTTACGAGCACTGGGAGGCGGAGCGCTCCCACGGGCGGGGCATCCTCTCCCTGCGCCACGCCGGCCTGCTGGCCGGCCTGGGGGTGCTGGGCCGCAACACCCTGCTCATCAACGAGCGCTTCGGCAACATGATCCAGATCGGGGCGGTCCTTACGGACGCGGAACTGGAGGGCGACCCCCTCGCGGACTACGAGACCTGCGCCCCGGACTGCGACAGGTGCATCGAGGCCTGCCCGGCGTGGGCCCTGGACGGGGTCACCGTCGACCAGTCGCGCTGCCGCCCCGTCTCCATGGTCGTCAGCGCCCGGGGGCACGGCCTCAAGGGGTGCTACGCCTGCCGCCGGGCCTGCCCCCACGCCCTGGGCCTGTCCGGCTGAGAGGGCGCGCGGGATGGACTGGATCTTCTGGGCCCTGCTGGGAGCGGCGGCGGCCCACGTGGCGGAGGAGTTCTTCGGCGGCTACATCGGCTTCTCGCAGGAGATAGCCGGGCGCTTCAAGCTGCTGATGCGGTTCAGCATGACCCTGACCGGGTTCCTCGTGGCCAACGCGGCCTTCCTCGGCCTGGCCGCGGCGGCCGCCCTCGCCTGGCCGGAGCACCCGGTGTTCTGCCTCTCCATCCCGGCGGTGATGCTCATCAACACCTGCATGCACCTGGTGCCCATGCTGGCGACGCGCCGCTACTCCCCGGGCTCCGTGACCGCCCTGCTCCTCTACGTGCCCCTGTCCATATACGCCTTCCACCTGGCCGACACGGCGGGGATGGGCAGCACGGTGACGGTGCTCTCGGCCTTCGCGCTGGGCGCCTTCTGGAGGTTGCTGACCCTGGCCTCGACCCTCTTCTGGTGGGCGGTCAGCGAGAGGCGCCGCGAAGCCTGAACGCATCAGCTGGTAAATACTGGCAGGAAATTCAAAAGTAGAGACCTGACCCCATCTCAGTCGCGGGGGTCGAAGAGGAAGTGGCCGTCGTCCCTCTGCTCCCTGATCTTCTGGTCCTTGCCCTCCAGCCAGCCGATGCTGGCGGGGCCGGGTGATTCCAGCCGCGGGATGTGCGGCTTGATGTCCAGCACCGGCGTGTCGTCCAGCAGGTCCACGTCCCGGATGTGCAGGAGGTTGCCCTCCACGCGGTCCAGGCGGACCACGCTGATGCCGATGTGGTTGGGGCGCACCGGGGCGCGGGTGGCGAAGACGCCGCGCTCCTCCTCGTCCAGGAAGGGCTTGACCCTGAGGTAGGTCACGTCGCAGAGGTGGAAGAAGTAGACCAGGATGATGTGGGAGAAGCCGTCCAGGTCCTCCAGGCCCGGGGCGAACTCGGGGAACACCTCCACCACGGCCTCGAAGTCCCTCCCCCCTTCCGGCTGGATGGGCGTGCCCACGTTCTCCTTGAAGGGTGAACGGATGACCCCGATGGGTCTCAAGGTTATATCGTCCATGCCTCTATGATAACATTCTCCTCATGCTGGAAGAGATACGTGAAGGCGTCTACCTGGTGCACGGTTTCAACAAGGGGCGGTTTCCCTTTTCCCATTCCATCCTGGTCGACCGGGGAGCGGAACGTCCTCTTCGACACCGGCTGCGGCCCCGCTGCCTGCCGGGAGGTGATCGAGCGCTTCCCCCCCGGCCTGGTGGTCAACTCCCACACCCATCCCGACCACTTCTCGGGCAACGGGGAGTTCGCCGCATGCGAGCTGCGGGTGCCGGAGATGTTCGCGGGGGTCCTCCCCGACCTGGAGCGGATGTCCGAGCGCCTGGCGGGCGGGGGCGAGGCGGCGGAGCAGTGGCTGTTCATGGTGCGGGAGATCCTCGGCCACCGCCCGGTGGAGCCCGCGTCCACCTTCCGGGACGGCGACACCATCGACGCGGGCGGCCTGCGCTTCACCGCCGTGCACACCCCGGGCCACCTGGCCGACCATTCTGCTTCTTCGAGGAGGAGCGGGGCATCCTGCTCACCTTCGACATCGACCTCACCCCGTTCGGGCCCTGGTACGGCCACGAGGAGTCGGACATCGGGGCCTTCCGGGCGTCCCTGGAGAGGATACGGGAGCTCCGTCCCGGGCTGATCGTCTCCTCCCACCGCCCACCCGTGGCCGCGGGCATCGCGGAGGAGCTTGCGTCCTTCGAGGCCGTCTTCGACCGCCGCGACCTGCGAGGTGCTGGAGCATGCTGGAGCGGGGCCCGGCCACCCCGGAGGCGCTGGCCGACCTCGAGCCCCTTCTACGGGCTGTCCGGGCGCACCTTCGCCCTCTACCACTACTTCGAGTCGCGCATGCTGGAGAAGCACCTGGACCGGCTGGTGGAGGAAGGGCGGGCGGCGCGCGGCGAGGACGGTTTTTACAGCTTGAAGAAATAATCCTCCGGCCGGTTCCGCCTCAGAGGTCCTCGGCGCCGGTGAGCACGGCGTGGGCCCTGGCCATCCACTCGCTTATCCCGATGGACTGCGGGCACCGCTCCTCGCACTCACCGCACTGGTTGCAGGCGTCGGCGCGCTCGTCCGCCGGGAAGAACCTGTCGTAGCGGAAGCGGGAGGAGCGCATGCCGTCGTACATCGCCCCGTAGTTGAGCAGGTCGAAGACGCCGGGGATGTTCACGCCGCCGGGGCAGGGCCGGCAGTAGCCGCAGCCGGTGCAGTCGACGGCCATCTTCTCCCGGAGCTTGTCGCGCATCCTCGAGATGAGCGCGTGCTCGTCCGGCGTGAGCGGCTTCGCGCCCGCCGCGTCGGCCGAGGCGAGGTTCTCCTCCACCTGCCGCATGCTGCTCATGCCGCTTAAGACCAGGTTCACCTCCGGCTGGTCCCACAGCCACTGCAGGGCCAGGCCGGCGGGGGTGCGCCCGGTGCCGGCGGCGTCGAAGAGCTCCATGACCTCCCGGGGCGGGCGGGCCAGGCAGCCGCCCAGCAGGGGCTCCATCACCACCACCGGGATGCCCTTCGCGGCCGCGTACTTCACCCCCTCGGTCCCGGCCTGGTTCTCGGTATCCATGTAGTTGTACTGGACCTGGGCCAGGTCCCACTCGTCGTACCCGTCGACGATCTCCTTGAAGGCGTCGAGGCGTGTCGTGGAAGGAGAAGCCGACGTACATGACGCGGCCGTCGCGCACCGCGGCCTCCGCCCGCTCCAGCAGGCCCAGCCCGGTGACCTTGCGCCAGTTCTTCCGGTTCAGGCCGTGGAAGAGGTAGAAGTTGACGTAGCCGATGCCCAGCCGCTTGAGCTGCTCGTCGAGGAGCCTGTCGAAGTCCTGAGCCTCGTTGATCAGCCATACCGGGCTCTTGGTGGCCACCTTGACCTTGTCCCGGTACTCGCCCCGGATGGCCCGGCCCAGGACCACCTCCGAGCGCCCGCCGTGGTAGGCGTAGGCGGTGTCGGCGTAGTTGACGCCCCGGTCGAGGGCGTGGCGGATCATGCGGACGGCCTCCTCCTCGTCGACGTTCTCGCTCACGGGCATCCCGTCGGTGGTGGGCAGGCGCATGCAGCCGAACCCCAGCACCGAGAGGTCCCAGGCCAGTTTGCCGAACCTGCGGTATTCCATCAACGCCTCTCCTCTCCTCTATCCTCGGTCCTCGAAGAGACCGTCCACCACCCGCCCGATGCGCCGCTTGCGGGTTTCTTCCCGCTTCGCCTTGGTGACCCAGTCGATATAGCCGTACCGGCGGGACTGGGGAAGGGCCCGGAAGGCGGCGAGCGCGCCCTTCCTCCGCTTCAGGGCCTTCTCCAGGTCCAGGGGGAGGGGAAGCACTTCGCGCATGTCGTAAGCTTCCTCCCACGCCCCTCTCTCCTTCGCTACCTTAACGGAGCGGAGGCCGGCCGCGGTCATCCTGCCCTGTGCCGCCAGCCGCTCCGCCCGGTTGACGTTGGCCCGGGACCACCGGCTGCCGGGGCGGCGGGGCGAGTACCTGATCATGTAGCTCCGTTCGTCGATACTCTTCATCTTGCCGTCGATCCAGCCGAAGCAGATGGCCTCCTCCAGGGCTTCCTCGTAGGTGAGATTGACGGCGCCGGCGTTCTTCTTGTTGTGGACCACCCAGGCCTCCGCCTCCCCGGCGTGGTGCCCGGCCAGCCAGGCGCGCCACTCCTTTCGCCCCTCGAAGAACAGGGGGTCTTCCTCGCCCATGCTTCCTCCTCCAGCCCGGTCAAGATGTGCCGTAATCCATTCTACCATCCTGCCGCTTCCGGGCAGGCCATATGCCGCCCCCGCCTGCGAGCCGCCCGGATTTGATATGATTTTGTCGCGGAAGCGCGAAACCGTTGATAAGGAGGACAGGTGCGAAAGGACCGGGAACGTAGCCCGCGCAGGCTGGTGGCGCTGGCTTTGGCGGCGGCCGTACTGTTCGCCGCGGTAGCGGTGCTGGGGTGGTACCAGTGGTCGCACCGGGCCGCTTCCCCCATCGACCTGGTAAAGGAGCACCGGAGCGAGGCCACCGGCACAACCATCGGCTCAAGCATCGATTCGTACCTCCGCTCCGAAGGGACGGAGATAGTCGAAGAGGGGTTCAAGCCTACCTGGGGCGCGGAGGAGATGGAGGACGGCGACTTCGTAGTGGCCTACGTCTACGAGATAGGGCGGGACTCGCGCTGGGTGTCCTGGCGCGTGGACCCGGTCTCGGGCGAAGTGGAACCCCTCGACCAGACGGCCTGGGAGTTGTGGCAGTGATGCCCTTCATCCTCCGGCTCGACCTGTCCGTCTTCAACACCGTCAACGGGCTGGCCGGCAAGTGGGTGGTGACCGACTGGCTGGCGCGGCTGGGGGCCGACGACCACATCCTGCTGATCGTGCTGACCCTGCTGTCGCTGTCGGTGGTGGCCGGCGCGCGCGGGCACCGGCAGCGCCTTACCGCGTTCTGCTGCATCATCTGCGTGGTCCTGGCGGTGGTTTTCTCCCAGGCCCTGACCTTCATATTGAACGCGGTGTTCTTCCGGCCCCGCCCTTTCACCGTCCACCAGGTCAATCTGCTCTTCTACTACGCCACCGACTCCTCCTTCCCCTCCTCGGCCGCCGGGGTGGCCTTCGCGCAGGCCTTCGCGGTCTTCCTTTACAGGCGGCGCACCGGCGCGGTCATGCTGGCGCTTGCCCTGTACCTGGGCTTCTGCCGGGTGATGGTGGGGGCGCACTATCCCCTGGACATCCTGGCGGGGATGGCGGTGGGCCTGGCCGGGGCGGTCTTCGCGTACGCGGCCGAGCCCGTTTACCGCCCGCTGGCTGGGTGGCTCGCCGGCATGCAGGAGCGCCTGCTCGCCTCCTGGAGAGGGGGCGCCGCATGACCAGGCTGGTGCACATGCGGGGCGACGTAGCCGGAATGTTCCTGCTGTTCCTGGTGGGCTTCCTGGGCCTGTGGCAGCTGCTCGTCGCCTGGAAGAGGCTGCACGGGCTGTCCCTGACCGGCTGCCCCGACCGGCGCTGGGCCAGCGCGGCCCTGGGCGCGGCACTGGTGGCGGGGGCATGCGGCTGGTATTTCTCCCGCCCCAACCACTTCGTCTATCCCGATGTGGAGGGCGCGGAGACGGTCTTCCTCTTCGCCCTGGGCCTGGCGGCGGCGAGCCTGCTGCAGATGCTTCTGGCGACCCTCGCCGACCTCTACCTGTGGCGGGGCCCCAGGACCACCTCTTCCTTCCCTTCCCCGGCATCCTCGGTGAGGAAGTGACCTTGGAGGCTGGGGGGGTGGAGGTCCCCGCGACCTGGCGGCACGCGGAAGGGGACGACCCGGGGCCGGCCGTGCTGCTGCTCCACGACTACGGCGGCAGCCGCCGCGACCTGGTGGCGCTGGGCGGTTTCCTGGCCGCGCACGGTCATACCGTGCTCGCCCCCGACCTGGACGGGCACGGAGACAACCCGGCGGGGATAGACTCGCCCCGCATGGACGGGCTTCTTTCCGCCTCGCTGGCACGTCTGGAGGATAGGAGTGCCGGCGAAGGCGTCGCGGTGGTCGGGGTGGGCTTCGGCGGCACCCTGGCCCTGCACCTGGCCGCCGGTGACGTGAATATCGTACGGGCCGTCGCCCTGGACCCGCCAGCGCAGGAGGAGAGCGGCATCTCCTGCATTAACGTGCTGCGGGAGTGCCGGGTCCGGGACATCCTGCACGCCTTTTTCCGACCGGCGGCGCGTGACGCCGCGCCGGGCAAACGGGTGAGCCAGGCGAAGCTCCTGGGTTCGATGTCCCCTCCCGCGGCCCTCGACGCCGGGCGGGCCGTCATCGTCGGTACCGCCGGCGCCTGGGTCAACTCCCCCGATACCCTGAAGGACTTCGCGGCAGGCCTCGGCCTGGCCCCCCCGTCCATCGTGCCGGGCAGCCACTCGACGCTGCACCTGCGGGAGGAGGCCTTCGAGGCGGTAGAGAGAGCCCTGGAGCGATGATAGAGGTCGACCGCTTCGAGGAAGTGACCCGCATCCGGATGAGCATCGAGTCCGACGGCCGGGCTGTCTACTGGGTGGCCGCCTACCTGGTGGACGGCCTGCTCATCGACACCGGCTGCCCTCACACGGCGCAGGAGCTGGCGGCATTCCTGGACGGGCAGGAACTGCGCCTGGTGGTCAACACCCACTTCCACGAGGACCACGTGGGGGCTGACCATCTCATCCGCCAGCGCTTCGGGGTGGACATCTTCGCCCATCCGGATTCGGTTCCCCTTATCAACCTGGTGCCGGAACTCCGCCCTTACCAGGAATACGTGTGGGGGTATCCGAAGCCCTGCGAGGCCCTGCCCCTGGGGCAGGTGATCGAGACCCCGCGCTTCCGCTTCGAGGTGCTGGAGGCCGGAGGGCACAGCGCCGGCCACGTCTGCCTGGTGGAGATGGAGCGGGGCTGGTGCTTCTCGGGAGACATCTTCATCTCCGAGCGGCCCCGGGTCATCCGGGCGGACGAGGACGCCGCCGGGCTCATCGCATCCATGAGGCGGCTGGCCTCCCTGCCCACCGGACGCCTGGTGCTGTTCACCTCCATGGGCAAGATAATCCCCGGGGGGCGCGAAGCCCTCGAGGCCTGCGCCGCCTACCTCGAGGAGACGGGGACGCGGGTACGCGAGCTGTCCCGCGCCGGCCGCACCATCGAGGAGATACGCGAGGGACTCTTCGCCGGCGGGAGTTCCCTGGCCGCCCTGACCGGCGGGCACTTCTCCACCGACAACCTCATCGCCTCGCTGCTGAAGACAGGGAACGCATGATAGCGGAAGACCTCACGGACGGCAGGCTGGTCCTGAAGACGATATCCAGGAACCTCGCCATCGACGAAGGCGGTTCGCTCGCCTTCTACGACCGGTCGGGCCTGGAAAGGCTGTTCTGCGTGTCCGGCACCCCTCCCGACCACGGGATCCATGTCTACGCCGACCAGGCCTCGAGGCGGACGTTGCTCCGGCTGATATGCCGCCACGCCGTGGACCTCTACCATCTCATCGAGGTATATGACCCGGAGCATGACGAAGTGGTGGGGTTCGTCCACCGGGACGGCATGCGCAGCACCGTGCGAGAGCAGTGGGCCATCGAAGGCCCTGACCGCGAGGCCGTCATCTGCCGCGTCGAGGAGACCGAGACCGTGCGCCACCTCTTGAGATATCTCTTAGGTGAGCATATCCCCTCTTCCTACCACGGCACCGTGCAGGGCAGGACGGCCTTCAAACTGACCCGCGGTCTGGATGCCGGAGGCCTCGATAGCATGGCGGTGGACTTCCTCCCCGGGTTGGGTGATTGCCTCGATGTCAGGTTGGGCCTTGCGGCAGCCCTCTGCTTATTCGTGTATTCTCACAAGTTTGGGCTGCTCTGGCGCCTTGCAGTGGGATTCCCCCGGCTTACTCCGCGCTGACACCACCACGGCTGTTCCACCCCCGCCTCGCGTTTCTCCCTGACCTTTCTGTGGGATAATACGGGTTAAGGCCCATTAATCGATTGAAAGGCGGTACGGACATGAACATCAAGCGTTCCATAGCGGTCATCGCGGCCGTCCTGGCCCTCTTCCTCCTGATGGCGGGCAGCGCCGCGGCAGAGGGGGACGGCGGGTACCAGGCGGCGGGAGCCTCGGGCACCTGGTTCATGGCCGAAGGCTGTACCGATTACGGCATGGAGACCTGGCTGCTGCTGCAGAACCCCTGGGACGCTGATTCCAATGTCCAGGTGACCTTCATCACCGAAGCGGGGGTCCACGGGACCCCCCTGGCGCTGACGGTGCCCGCGGAGAGCCGCCGCACCATCGACGTGGGTGCGTACCTGGTGAGCGGGCAGGTCTCCGTCAGCGTCGTGACCACGAGCGGGGCACCGGTCATCGCGGAGCGGGCCATGTACGGCAACGGCCGCACCTGGGGTACAGCCACCATGGGTGCGCCCTATGCCCCTTCCGCCTGGTACTTCGCGGAGGGCTGCACTGCGGGAGGCATGGAGACCTGGCTGCTGGTACTCAATCCGTATGACACTGACGCGGTGATCGACATCGACCTGATGACCGAAAGCGGGCCCGTCCCGGGACTCACCGGCCAGGCCGTCCCCGCCTTCTCCCGCCGGACCTTCGACCTGGGAGAGACGGTCTCCACCTACGACCTCGCCGCTTCGGTCGTGGCCACCTCCGGCCAGGTGGTCTGCGAGCGCACCATGTACGGCGCCGGCCGGGCCTGGGCTACCGGCACGGTAGGCACCCCGCAGACCGATATAACCTGGAACTTCGCGGAGGGATGCACGGCCGGAGGCATGGAGACCTGGCTGCTCCTGGTCAATCAGGGGGATAAGGACGCCCAGTTCAGCGTGGACTTCTACTCGGGCGGGATAAAGACGAGCGGGCCGTCCGCGGTCGAACTGCCGGCCCACACGCGGCGTAGCGTCAACGTGGGGGACTGGATCGAGTCGTACGAGGTATCGAGCATCGTCACGGCCAACGAGGGTATCGTCTGCGAGCGCTCCATGTACGGGGGGAGCGCACCTGGGCCACCTCCACCACCGCCTTCGGCGGCTTGGCCATGTGGGGGTGGATGTTTCCCGAGGGGTGCACCCAGGGCGGCTTCGAGACCTGGCTCATCGCCTTCAACCCCACGGAAGAAGACGCGGTCATCTCGGTGACCCTGCTTGACGCCGGCGGCGTTCCCATTCCCGGCCCCCAGGACGTGTTGGTCCCGTCCATGGGCCGCGTCACCCTCAAGATGAACGACTACCTCGCCGACTACGACGCGTCCTTCCTGGTCGTCTGCGACGTCGACCTGATAGGCAGAGTGGTCTGCGAGCGCACCATGTTCGGCAACGGCCGGGCCTGGGCCACTGGGTCGGTGGGTATTCCGGGAGGACCGATCTGATCGAAACGCGGATCCGCTAGTCCTCCAGGACGCTCGCCGGCTCGCGCTTCTCCCACGCGCGCTTGACGCGCTCGTAGGGCAGCCGGCTGAAGGGGCATACCTTCACGCAGACGGAGCAGCCCAGCCAGAGGGCGAACCACGGCGTGCACTTCATGTTGTCGATGGAGGTGAAGACCTCCCCCGCGTTGGGTACGGCCCGCGGGTGGATGGCCTGCCCGGGGCACCGCTTGCGGCAGAGGTCGCAGTGGCCGCAGAAGTCGAGGACCCAGCGGTGCCCGTCCGGGTCGCCCCAGGGCATGTCGGAAAGCGGCGTGAAGATGACCCCCAGGCGCTGTCGCACCCCGAACTCCGGGGTGATCAGCAAGCCGTGACGCCCGAAGTACCCCAGGCCCGCCCGGGCGGCCAGGGCCGGGTAGAGGGCCAGCCCGCCCAACGGGTGGCTCACCTGGCAGGGGATGCCGCGCGAGCGGATGAAGTCGGCCAGGCTGTTCATGGACTCCCCCAGGTCGGCGTAGACGTGCAGCGCCTCCAGGCCCGCGGCGGCCCGCGGCGCCTGCTCGATGGCCGAGCGCTTCATCTCCTGCGCGCAGACGATGGCGTTGGGGTAGAGGACGCGCTTGCCCCGGAATACGAGGTCCGCCGGCACCCGGGTGAAGCCGACCAGGTCGATGCCGGCCTCGCGCGCCTCTATTTTTAACTCGTTGTAAAATCCTTTCCCAGGCGCGGTGGTCGTGCTCAGACCCGGGTTCGCCTCGAGGGAACCGTAGCTTTTCAGCACCCCCCGGCGCACCTTAAGGAAGGTGGAAAAGGTCTCCGCGCCCGTCTCCCGCAGGACCCGCGGGTTGAAGCTGGGCCGGGCAGAGGCGTCCGCCTCCACTCCCTCGAGGATGAAGGAGGTCTTGAGGTGGAAGGGCTCGTCCGCCCGCCGGGGCGCGCCCTCCCCCGCCACCAGGGCACCCGGGTGGTCCTGCGCCAGATATTCCTCCTCGTGCTTCTCGAGCCCGGCCAGCAGGCGCGTGGCCGCGTGGCCGCCGTACACCGAGAGCCTGTCCGCCAGTTTCATGCCCTAATTATCCCACAAGGGCCCCGGGGTTGCGGCAGGCAAGGCAGCCAACATAGAATTGACCTTAGCCACTGACTCGCCCGGCAAAAGGTCGCGTTCCCGTCAACCAGACCGGAGGGAGGAGCCGCATGAAGATCGAGAGAGGTCGTCGACGCCTGGGGCGGCCCGGGCGACAAAGACTCGGTGATCATCCCCTTGAGGCCGGAGGATAACGCCCTCTACGCCCCGAAGAGCCGTTTCTACGGGGAGTGGTGGTACTTCGACGCCCGCCTGGACGACGGACACGTGGTGGTGGGCTTCCTGCAGGCGTCGGAGCTGATGACCCGCAAGCCCGGCATCGAGCTGCATGTCTACCGCCCCTCAGGCGAGAAGCTGTCGGTGGTGCGCAAGTTCGCCCGCGCCTCGCTGCACGCCTCACGCGACCAGTGCGACGTGTGGGTGGGCAGGAACCACTGCCGGGGCGACTTCAAGGAGGGTTCCGACCTGCCGGTGCACCACCTGTACATCAACGAGGGCGGCATGGAGGCCGACCTCAGGTTCGAAAGCGTCCTGCCCGGGTGGAAGCCGGGGCAGGGCCGCACCGACTACGGCGACCGCGGCTACTTCTTCTGGGTGGTGCCCGTGCCCCGGGCCACGGTGACCGGCACGGTGCGCATCGGGGACGAGGTGCTGGAGGCGAAAGGGGTGGGCTACCACGACCACAACGTGATCACCGCCGACGCCCGCCGCATCATCAGCCACTGGTACTGGGGGCGCCTCTACACCGACGACTTCACCCTGCTCTACGCCTACGTCAAGACCAACAAGCACTTCGGGGGCGTGGCTTCCAAGCCGTTGATGCTGGCCCACAAGGACGTAGTCGTGCTGTCCACCGGCGAGATGGTGGTGACCGACGCCGATTTCGTCTACAACGATGTCGCCCATCGCGAGTACCCCCGCGCCCTGGAGATAGTGGTGCCGGGGAGCCTGTCACTGCGCTTCGACGTCAAGGACATAATCGACGCCCACGACCTCCTGGACGACCTGCCCGCCGCGCTGCGCAACCCGCTGGTGCGCGCGCTGGTGCACAAGCTGGTGGGGCGCCCCGGATGGTTCCGTTTCTCCTCGGACTACAAGCTGACGGTGGTGCGCGAGGGGAAGACCCTCACCGATGAAGGCACCACCCTGCACGAGATGGTCGCCCTGGAATAAAGGGGGCTACTTCTTGGCGGTCAGACCCTCCAGCTGCTCCGTGTAGCCGTCGCCCTTCTCCAGGAACTGCGCGTACTCGGTGGCGATGGTCTCCAGGGGCAGCAGCATGTAGGGCCGGTTCTGATCGTAGATATCCGCTTCCGCCTTCATCTGGTCGACCAGTGCTTCTATCATGCCGAGGTTGAGGGCGTTGGCCGCCGCGTAGAACTGCTCGTTCAGGCTTACGACCGTATTGTAGTAATCCATCTGGTTGGCCTGGATCTGCTGGCACTCCGGGGAGGTGGGGGCCAGGGTCGCCAGCTGGTCCCGGTAGCTCACTTCGATGACCATGCTCGCGTCCAGGTTGGCCATGATCTCCGCCAGGGTCGGGCTGTTTCCTAGTTCGGGAACGGCCTCGAGTTCCGCTTTCATGGCTCCCAGGGTAGACGCCAGGACCGGCAGGTACTGGTACATGTCCTTGATCTTGGCAAAAGAACCCTGCGCCTCACCGTAGTAGACCAGGAGGTCGGCCTGCAGCGCCTCCGCTTCCTTGGGCGGGGTGATCCCCTCCAGCAGGGCTATGGCCTCTCCGATGACCGCCGAGGCCTTGTCGACCTCGCCCATCATCTGTGCGCAGCCCTGCTTGTAAGGATCGGTGTTGGCGTTGTTGATAAAGACGTCGTAGTAGGCGTCCTTCCATTCTACCTTCACATCCTCCAGGGCCTCCATGACTTCCTGGTGCTGCGGTAGCACCTTCTGCTGGTACTCGGCCGGGGTCATCCCCCCGCCCGTGAGGAGGAAGTAGAGCAGCACGCCCACGCCTGCCAGTACCAGGACCAGGACGCAGGAGACGGCGATGATAGTGGTCTTCTTCTTCCGCCTGCGGTCTTCCTCCACCAGGCGGCGCAGCTGTGCCTGGTCGTACTGGTGGACGGGAAATCCGGTGAACTGCCGGGGCTGGTTGTTTCCTTCCATCATGTCTCCTTTGCCGGTCTCAGGTGATATCGCAGTAGTGCTTGATGTGGTCCACGGCCTGCTCCAGCATACGCTCGCCGTCCTCCACCTTGATATCGATGGCCGAGCGCTTGCAGGCGGAGGCGCAGAGGCCGCAGCCCTTGCAGAGGTCGCCGATGACCGCGCGCTTGTCCCGGATGGTGATGGTCGAGGTGAAACAGGCGTCGACGCAGAGGCCGCAGCCGTTGCACTCGTCGTTGACCTCCACGCGCAGGCCCGGCAGCTTGTGCATGCGGTCCTTGACCTCGGGGGACCAGCGGGGCATGTTGCGCATGGCGATGCAGCAGCAGGTGCAGCAGAAGCAGAGGGTGAGGAACTTGTCCAGGTCCTTGACCCCCAGCATGATGGGGTCGGGGTCGACCTTGCCGATCTGCGGGATGAGCCCGCACTCGATGGCCCAGTCCATGTGGGCGATGGCCTCGTCCACCGAGACCGGCTTGCCCACGCTGGGATGGATGTCCTTGGCGCCGTCCCCCATGAAGATGCAGCCCACCTCGATGGGGTAGTCCTCGCAGCGGCAGCCCATGCGGCACAGGCAGACCGGCAGGATGACCCGGCAGGAGGCCTGCCGGATGATCTCCTCCACCACCTGCCGGGGCAGCACCGTCGACTCGCCCATGTCGATGTCTTCGTTGATGGGGACGAAGGTCACGTCGTAGTGCCTCTCGTTGAGCAGGAACCCCAGGTGCTTCCCCACCACCGGCCAGTTGGTGGTCCTGGACCAGAAGTCGGTCACCGGCTGCCAGAACGGTATGAGCCAGAGCAATCTACGCCAGTTATGCCCCATAGAGTTACCTCCCTTTTCAACCAGGTCCGTACGTCCTAGCCAGTGCGCTCGCGCAGCGCGGCCACCACGTCCATGCGGCCGGCCTTGCGGAAATCCGGCAGCTGCATCACCAGCACCAGCACCACCACTCCCACGGCGCAGAACACGTAGGAGGCGGGGTTGATGTACAGCTTCATGTTGAAGAACTCGTTGCGCCAGATGGTCATCATGTAGATGGACAGCAGGTAGCCGAAGGCCAGCCCGGGGATGATGGAGGCCAGGCCCACCGCCAGGTTCTCCAGGTCATGATGCCGCCCAGCCGCCGCACGCTGCAGCCCATGGCCAGCATGGTGGAGATCTCCCGCCGCCGCTCCAGAAAGGCGATGCTCACCGCGTTGTAGATGACCGCCATGGCCATGGCCAGCGCGAAGAGGATCATGATGCCGGTGAAGATGTACATCATCCCCATGTACTCCTCGCGGATGGACTCCTCCGCGTATTCCGGGATGGTCACGCTGGAGACGGCGGCGCCTTCGTAGGCGAGCAGGTGCGCCTTCAGTTCCTCCTCCGGCAGGGAGGACTGGACGATGGCGCCGGTTATCCCCGGCTCGTACCCCAGCAGGCCGCCCAGGTATTCCAGGCTCACGTAGACGCTCAAGCCCCCCAGCTGCTGGGCGAAGCCGCGCACCGGCACCTCGACGACCCCCAGGGGGCTCTCCACCGCCAGCAGGTCGCCCTCCCGCACTCCCTTGAAGTCGGCGAAGCCGTTGCTCACCAGGGCCCCGTCCGCCGGCAGCTCCTGCAGGCGGCCTTCCTCGTCGTAGAGGCGCAGCATCTCCTCGCCGGCCGGCAGGGCGTCCAGCAGCCCCTGCCCGACCACCTCCTCCCCTCTTGAGAAGCGGGCCGGCAGCTGGGTGCGCGCCTCCACCGCCTCGACTCCCTCGATGGAAGCGAGCCCGGCCGCCTGCTCCCGGGTCACCGGCCCGGCGAAAGCGACCTCCGCGTCGTAGCCGATGTAGTTGTTGTAGTGGAAGTCGATGACGTAGTTCATGGAGTCCAGGCCGGCGAAGGAGACCAGGATCAGGGCCACCGCGAAGACGAAGGTCACGGCGTTGAAGATGGTGCGCCGCCGGTTCCTGCCCAGGTTGCGCAGGGGCAGGGTGGCGGTGAGCGAGAGCCTCTTCAGGAAGGGCAGCGCCTTGTCCAGGTGCCTGCGGTGGTGGCGGGGGGTCCCGGTGCCCCCGTTCTCCCCCTTCAGCACCTGGGCCGGCGTCAGCCTGAGCAGGTGCACCAGGGGGATGCACCCCGCCGCGAGGCAGATGACCAGGGTGACCGCGCACCCCAGGGCGGCGGCGCCCAGTCCATGCCCGCCGTCACCAGCGGGATGCCCAGGCTCTCGGCGTACATGGCGGTCATCTCCCGGGCCAGCAGGTAACCGGCCGCGATTCCCAGGAAGGACCCGGCCACCCAGACCACGCCGGAGTAGGCCAGGTAGTGCCGGGCTATCTTCTTCGTCTCCATGCCGTTGGACATCATGGTCCCCACCGTCTTGCGCTGGCTGAAGACCAGGCGGGTGATGACCATGTACAGGCTGAAGGCCGCGACGATGAGGAAGAGCATGGGGAAGAACTCCGAGAGCTCCTTGAAGGTCTGCACGTCCAGGTCGAGCAGCTCGCGCGCCGGCTGCTCGGCCCCCAGCGCCGCGTAGACCACGGTGTAGGGGGCCAGGGCGGCCTGGGCGCGTTCCAGCACCTCCTGCGGGTCGCTCCCCTCCTCCGCCAGGATGCAGTACTCGTTGACCGTCCCCGGCATGCCCACGGCCTCCGCAAGCCAGGCCTCGGGCACGAAGAGCACGCCGTAGTTGCGCGGCGTGGCGATGTATTCCGACCCTTCCGAGTAGACCATGAAGTACTCCGCCGAGGCCCCGGTGCCCTGCACCTCCAGGTCCTCGAGGCCCCGCGGGGGTGTAGACGGTGAGGCTGTCTCCCGGGCTTCAGCCCGTAGTACTCGGCCAGGTGGCTCTCGGGGATGCAGTCGTCCCAGGCATCCGGCGCGAAGTACTCGCCCTCCTCCATGTAGATGTCGTTGACGGGCGGCCTCTCCCCGGCGGGATAGCCGATGAGGTGCAGCTTGATCTCGGTCCCGTCCGGCATGCGCCCGCCCGCGTCGGCGGCCAGGCGGCCCTCGACCGCCTCGACTCCCTCGAGAGCCGGCGACATCGGCCACACTGCTCCTCGGGGGCCGGGGCGGTGCGGATGAAGACGTCGTTGTAATGGAGCAGCTCGCTGGTGCTCCGGTAGGACTGGTCCAGGCCCTTGTAGGCGAACCAGGTCGCCGCGTATACCGTCAACCCCAGGAAGACCAGGAAGGCCACGGCGAAGTAGCGGCCCTTCTCCTTGAGGATGTCCCGGGCGAGCTTGCGGCGGAGGACGGTCATGCCGCCGTCACCACCTGATGTCCGCGGCCTCGGCGGGGGATTCGTTGGTGACCACCTCGGCGATCTCCCCCGAGTGCATGCGCACCACCATGTCCCCCATGTCCGCCACGGCGGCGTTGTGGGTGACCAGCAGCACCGTCCGGCCCGCCTCCCGGTTGATGCGGCGCAGCAGCTCCAGGATCATCACGCCGCTGGCGTAGTCCAGTTCGCCGGTGGGCTCGTCGCAGAGGAGCAGCGGGGGGTTCTTGCAGACGGCCCGGGCGATGGCCACCCGCTGCTGCTCCCCGCCGGAGAGCTGCCCCGGGAAATGGGCGGCCCGCTCCTCCAGGCCCACCTCGGCCAGGGTGGCGCGGCTGCGCTCGCGCGCCCCTTCCTTGTCGCCCGGCCAGTTCCACCGCGAAGGCCACGTTCTCCTCGGCCGTCAGGGTGGGGATGAGGTTGAAGAACTGGAAGATGAAGCCGATGCTGTTCCGGCGGTAGTCGCTCAGCTGCTTCCTGGGGTAGGAGGTGATGGTGTCCTGGCCCACCCGGATGGTGCCCGAGGTCGCTTCGTCCAGGCCGCCGGCCAGGTTGAGCAGGGTGGTCTTGCCGGAGCCCGAGGGCCCCAGGATGACCACGAAGGCGCCCTCGGGGATGGAGAGGTCGATGTCCTTGAGCGCGGTGACCGTCAACTCCCCCATGGGGTAAAGCTTGGAGACGTCCTCGAATACGATGAAGCCGTTCTGGTCCAAGGTCCCTCCCTCCCTAGAAGAACACTGCCCTGCGTGCCGGAATGTAACACGGCATTCCAATTGTGGTCGAAATGGTGATCGGGTGTCAATTGACTAAGCGAGGCAAGACTAACCTGCAGGTGTCATTTCAGCCTATCCCGATCTAGTATCTATTGGCGCCCTGCGAAGATGTCGGCGTAGCGGTCGCGCAGGTCCCGCTTGAGCACCTTCAGGGTGTTGCCGTAGGGCATGTCCTCGGGCTTGAAGATGCGGACGGCCTTGGGGGCCTTGTAAGCGGCGATGTGCTCCTTGCACCAGGCCTGGATCTCCTCTTCCGTGGCCTCCATGCCGGGGTGCAGGGTCAGCACGGCGATGGGCACCTGCTTCTTCAGGGGATGGGGCACGCCGACCACCGCGACCTCGGAGACGGCCGGGTGCTCCCGCGACCTCGCGCTCGACTTCCACCGAGAAGATGGAGTAGCCGCCGCTCTTGATGACGTCCTTCTTGCGGTCGACGAAGTTGAGCCGGCCCCACTTGTCCTTGAAGCCCATGTCGCCGGTGCGCAGCCAGCCGTCCTGGATGAGCTCGGCGGTGGCCTCGGGGTTGTTCCAGTAGCCCTGGCAGACGCCGGGGCCGCCCACCATGACCTCGCCGACCTCGCCCTTGGGCACCTTGTTGCCGGCGTCGTCGACGATCTTCATCTTGACCGGGTAGACGGGCCATCCCACGCAGCCCTGGGGGTAATCGATGCCCATGATGGCCAGTTTCATGGTGGCGGAGCCGGCCAGTTCCACCATGCCGTAGACCTCGGAGAAGAAGGCCTTCTGGCGGTAGGGCCCGATCTTTATGAAGGTGCCCTTCTTGCGGAACTCCTCCCCCACCTGCTTGGGCATGGCGTCGGCCGCGCTGCCCAGCATCTTCAGGGAGGAGAGGTCGTAGTAGTCGATGCCCTCGTCCTGCATCATCACGAACATGGCCGGCACCCCCACGAAGAGCCCGATCTTCTCCCGGTCCATGATCTCCAGCGCGGTCCTTGGCGTTGAAGTGGGGAAGGTAGTAGGTGTGCAGGCCCTCGCAGAGGCCGATGAGGTAGGAGCCGAAGCCGAAGACGTGGGAAGCCGGCAGGGAGAACAGGGAGGGGACCCCGGCCACCGGGAGGATGCAGGCCACGATCTTCTGGGCGAACAGCAGGTTGTCCGAGGTCATGTAGGCGCCCTTGGGGAAGCCGGTGGTGCCGGAGGTGAAGAAGATGGCGACGATGTCCTCGGGCTTGTAGTCGAAGCGGGGGCGGCTTGGGGGAGGCCTTCTGCATGGCCTCGTCCAGGGAGATGAACCCCTCCAGTCACCGGCTTGTCGCCGGGGGTCATGATCCACTGCTTGACGCCGGGCATGGTGGCCTTGTCCTTGATGTTGATCTTGAAGACCGCCTCGGTCGACGATCATGGTCTCCGCGCCGGAGTTCTCGATCATGTAAGACATCTCCTTGCCCTTGAGCATGAAGTTCATGGGCACGGCGATGGCCTTGACGCGCATGATGGCCAGGATGAGCATGGGCAGGTCGCCGTTGTTCTGGGTGGCGATGCCCACCCGGTCCCCCGGCTTGATGCCCAGGTCCACCAGGGCCGAGGCCGCCCGGTCGACAAAGGCGCTCATATCGTTGTAGGTGAATTTCCTGGTGGGAAAGCCGGTGTAGTTGAGGGGCTCGTGGAGGGTGAGGTAAGTTCTCGTCCCCCCTCAGCTCCGCCAGGCGCTCCAGCAGGTTGCCCAGGGTGAGCTTGCGGTCCAAGGCCAGCTTGAACTTGTCCAGTCGCATGAATACTCCTTTCAATGAAAAGCCCTACATATTGAACACGAACGCCGTTATATTACAGCGCTATTGCTCCGCAATCTTCTGGCCGCATTCTACCTTGTTGACCAGCGACTGCGTGTCGGAATCCATCTGCCGGCGACGCGGGCGTCATTCTATCTCGTCTGGTAGATATGTGCCACCATGAAGGACTTGAAGGACAGGGTCGTGTTGATCACCGGGGCGGCCTCGGGCATCGGGCTGGCGCTGGCGCGTGCCTTCGCCGCCGAGGGGTCGCGCGTGGTGGCGGTGGACATCGACGAGGCCGCCTGCCGGGACGCCGCCGCCGGTATCGCGGGCGCCTGCGCCTACCACCTGGACGTCACCGACTCCGGGGCGGCGCTCGCGCTGGCGGAGACGGTGGAGGCGGAGGTGGGCCCGGTGGACGTCCTGGTCAACTGCGCCGGCATCGCCTTCCTGGCCGAGGTGGTGGACACCACCCTGGAGGAGTGGCACCGCATCGTCGACGTCAACCTGTGGGGCCCCGTCCACCTCATCCACGCCTTCCTCCCCCGCATGTACGCGCGGGGCTCGGGCCACGTGGTGAACATCGCGTCGTGTGCCGGCCTCTTCCCCCTGCCCGGGCTGGGCGCCTACGTGGCCACCAAGTACGCGCTGGTGGGGCTGTCGGAGACCCTCTACATGGAAGCGCGCGGCCGGGGGGTGGGGGTGACCGCCATCTGCCCCTGGGGGGTCTGGACGCCCATCGTTCAGGAGGCGAAGGTCCACGGGTACGACCAGTCCCGGGGCGACCGGGCCATCCGGCTGATCAGGCCCTTCCTGAAATCGCCGGAGCACATCGCCGCGCGCACCGTCCGAGCTGTGCGCAAAGGCCAGCCGGTGTACGCGCACACCCTGATGGGAAAGTATATAGACCTGATGCACCGGGTCTCGCGCCGCGTCCACCTGGACGGGGCGGCCTGGCTCTACGAGGTGGGCCTGCGCCGGGTGCTCAAAGGCAAGTAGGACGCGACCTGCAGACATGGTCAATAGCCCGGTACGCCGAGCGCCCGCAGGTTCTCCAGCGCTACCTCGTCTCGGGGATAGAGCTTCAGCGCTTCCTGAAAATCGGCCACGGCCGCCTGGGTGTCTCCCATCCGCAGGTACAGCAGGGCCCGCTCGTCGTAGTACCTGTAGAACACGGGGACGCTCGGCTGCCCCGTCAGGTTCATGGTCATCAACGCGTTATACGCGGGGTCGTCGGACTTCACCGACGCGGGGTTGATCATCTTCATCGCCTGTGTTCATGTCGGCCAGGGCGGCCTGGTAGTCACCGACCTCGCGGTAGGCCATGCCCCGCCTCATGTAGGGCCCTCGGCAGGTCCGGCAGCCTCTCCACGGCCTGGTTGAGGTAATCGAAACGCCTCCTGCGTCATGCCCATCATGAGATAGGTGTATCCCAGGGTAGGGTAGACCTCAGGCAGGTCGCCGCCTATCTCCAAAGCCCTCTGGCAGTCAGCCAGCGACGCCTGGTAGTCCCCGGTCTCGCAGGACACGAACCCCTTTCTCTCCAGGACCTCCGCGGAGCCCGGCTCCAGTTCGAGCGCCCGGTTCAGTTCCTGCGTGGCCGTCTCGTAGTCCTGCAGCGTCAGGCAGATCTCCCCTTTGGTCAGGTGAGTTGCGGCTCGAAGCCTCGTTCATCCGCAAGGCCTGGTCGATGTCGGCGAGGGCCTCGTCAATCTTGTTTATCGATGAAGGAGAGCGATGCTTCGTTTGGAGTAGTAGTCCGCGGTGTTCGGGTCCAGGTCTATGGCCCGGGTGAGATCGATGACAGCGCTGTTGTAGTCCCCCAGGAAGATGTAGACGGTCCCGCGGTTGGCGCAGATGGTCGGGCTGCTGCCGTCCAGGCTCATGGCTTCGTTCAGCTTTTCCAGGGCCCCCTGGTAGTCGCCCTGGTTGAACAGCTCGACGCCCTGGTTCGAGAGCTCCTTGGCCTTTGGCTTGTCGAGCCTGGCCTGGCGGGAGGGCGAGGACATCCAGATCATGTACGCCGTCATCAGCACCAGGCCGAGGACGGCGATGAGTATTATGGGCTTGGTCGCCTTCACCGGTCCGGGCTTGACGGGCTGCACGATCACGGGAGGCGCCTGGCCGGCGTAAGGATATGCTCCGGGGGGCGCACCCGGGAGGGGTGGAGGGCCCTGGGCCGGGGGCGTTCCCTGGGCTGGGGGCGTTCCTGGGCTGGGGTCTTTATGTATATCGGGGCCCCGCAACTCTCGCATCGCACGCTGCCTTCCGGCGCGTCCTTGCCGCACGTGTAGCAGTACAATATCTTGTCCTCCCTTATGTGGATATGTCCGGCCGGCTCGGCTTCACCGGGGGTGGTTCCGCTTGAACAGCGCCGTTAAGGCCTCGGCCGAGGCCACCGCCTGCTCGGTGCCGATGCCCCGCGCGCCCGCGTCCACCCCCACCAGGTAGAGCCCCTGCACCGGGGTACGTTGCGACGGCTTCTTCTTCCCGACCTGCCCGGGTGATCTGGGACAGGCTGATGGCATCTGGAGTCGTCCTGCCCCGAGGCGGCCTGGATCATCTCCTTGGTCACCACTTCGGTCGAGGTCACGTGCTGTTCCATCTCCGGGTAGATGTTGTAGAGCAGCCTCTTCACCATCTCCGCGATCTCCCGTTCGACCTCGGGGGAGGCGCCGATGGGGCAGGCCGTGGCGGCGATGATCAGCTGCCGCCCGGCGGGCACCAGCTCGGGGTCCCACAGGTCGATGACCGGCATGAACAGCCAGGTGTCCCTGGGTACGCTGCCGTCTTTGAGGTGATCGAACATCCTCTCGGAGGAGAGGTCGGGGATGTAGACCATGAAGGGGTCCTTGAGCACCTTGCTGTCGAGGAAGAAGCGGACTATCACCGCCGTCTCGGAGTATATCGAGGCCGGCGGCGAACCTGGCGTAGTCGGCGCCCACGGCCTCCTCCCCCGCCAGCTTCACCGTGACGGGGATGCCGGCGTTGGAGATCACCAGGTCGGCGGCGACGTCGCCCGCGGCGTGCGCACTCCGGTGACCCTGCCGTCCTCGACGATTATCTTCTCCACCGGGGTGTTGAGGCGCACGGTTCCCCCGAACTTCTCCAGCCCGCGCCGGAAGGCGGCGGCGATGGACGCCGGTGGAGCCCTTGATGTAGCCGAAGTCGGCCGCGTTGAACATCTCGCGGAAGCACCAGACGAACTCCCCCGCCGAGGCGCGGTCGTAGGGGATGCCGAAGAACATGCTGGACATGATGTTCATGAACCGGTGGAGCTGCTCGTCCCTGGTGTAGCCGGTGAGGAAGTCCTTCAGGATGACGTCGTCCTTCGACTCGATGAAGGCGTCGTCCGACCGCAGCAGGTCGCGGAAGAGGCGGAACCCGCCCCAGTAGTTCACCGGCTTGACCCCCAGGTTGATGGCCATGCGCGCCCGGGCCATGAGGGGGCGGATGTCCAGCCTCTGGGGATAGCGGCGGTACTTCCCTCCCATCCCGTCCACCACCAGCGAGGCCGGGTCCTGGGAGATGAAGGTGAGCTCCTCGCCCAGCGCCTTCGCCACGCGGACATGGGGGCCCTTCCCGCCCATGGGAAAGGCGTGGGTGAAATTGTCGACGACGTAGCCGTCCCCTCGGTGGAGGAGCACCGCCCCCCGATGAAGGAGTTGCGCTCGAGCACCTCCACCTCGTAGCCGGCTTTCGCCAGCAGGGCGCCTGCGGCCAGCCCGCCCACGCCCGCGCCGATGACCACTACCTTCATGTCAGACCCTCCCTGCGGTGCCAGGCACCGTTATCTTCCCTCGATACCATGTTTGTGGAAGTTGTAGTTGACCACGATGGTCGACGCTATCTTGTCGTGCCAGCCCTGGGACCTGGCATCGCCGATGATCGCGTAGTAACCCATTCCGAAGAAACAGCCGGCGGCCCATTTTCCGATGGTCTCCCGCAGGAAGGCGTGCCCCATGCCCACCGGCTCACCGTCCGATCTCAACACCTTGAGATTGAGCACCCATTTTCCCAGGGTGCAGCCGAGCAGCCCCACCATCAGCCCGTTGTAGAGCGGGCCGACGAAGAAGATGCCGTAGAAGATGAAGGGGTTGGCGAACAGGAATATGCCGCCGTACCCCATCATGCCGAACAAGACGAAGGCAACCCCCATGACCAGCATGTAGTCTATGGCCCAGGCTGCCAGGCGGTGGGAGAAGGTAGCGTAGGAGAAAGCCGGACGGGGCACCACCATCCTGGGGTCCGGAAAGGCCAGCCTGCTCTGGTTGGCGTAGAGGTCCTGGGGCAGCAGCGGCACGGCCTGACCGGGCGCCGCCGTGGGGGATGGGGCGGCGGGCTGGGCGGGAGGGGCATAAGCGCTTGTCCCCACCGGCGAGGTGATGCGCTCACTGACCGAGAAGTAAGGCTGGGGGGCGGGGTTCTCGCCTCGCCGCCATGCCGGCCGGGAGCGGCGGAGACGCCGCTTGAGACGTGGCGGCGTGGGAAACGGGCGGCATTCCCTGCCCCGTGGGCATAGCCATGTCCCCTTGCTTCCCGAGGCTCCCTTCCGCAGTTGAAACAGCTCTTGTCGGAATCCTCGTTCTGGAAGTTACAGAACCCGCACTCCTGCATGGCGAATACCCCCTTGCCAAGTGGTCTTTGCCCGATTCCCAATACCCGCTTAGAGGATAGCACAAAGCCGGGCAAGCAAAAATATTCTTTGATTATTACATTGTGTAATTATATTCGGTTATCTGCGGGCGATGAGGGGCGGGACGCGGGCGGTGGTGCGGTTGAGGCGGGCCAGCAGCAGCAGCCACGCGGACTCCCAGGGCGGCAGGGGCGCCATCCTGATGGGGTTGACCCCGGTGAGCGAGGCCAGCGAGGCGATGATGTCCCGCAGGTTGTTGCACCCTTCCACCCGCTTCACCCGGCGCGAGCCCAGCCGGCCGGCCAGCACCGGGTAGGCCTCCTCCGCCGCGCAGTCCCCCACCGTGAGGGCCTTGCCCTTCACCGACATCAGCACCTCGGGGTCCCAGCCCTTGCCCATGAGGATGCTGAAGTCGCCCGCGCCGGCGAAGTCGACGTAGAGCATCTGCAGCACCGCCAGGGTGTTGAGGTAGCAACCCTCCGGGCAGCACTTCTCCTCCCCCTGGAGCAGCCTGACGTCGGGCGGGAACACGTCGGGAGCATCTCCGGCGTGTAGTTGCGCAGGTAGGGCTGGATGTCCCCGACGATCTCGATCCTGGCCAGGTCTGATCTCCCCCAGGCCGTCCCCCGCCGCCAGCGCCAGGTGTTCGACGGAGAGAGGGTCGAAGCCCATGATGTGCGCCCCCACCGCGTCGGCGGAGACGGTGTCGTCGCTGGCGATGAGCACGCCCAGCTTCTCCACGCAGCGGTCCTGCAGGCCCTCCGGGGCGTGGTGCCCGTGGTTGAAGGCGTAGAGCCCCTCGATGAGGGTGAAATCCGGGCGCACCACGTTGAAGACGTCGGCCAGCTTGCGGTGGAGCTTCTCGTTGTGGTCGCGGATGCGGTCCTCCTGGGTGACCAGCCCGAGCTGGTTCTTGACCCCCAGGGTCACCTGGGCCATCAGGTGCATCTTCAGCTTGGGCATGTCCAGGTAGAGGGCCTCGTCGCGGCCGTCGATGAGCTTCTCCTTGACCCAGGCGGAGACGCGCACGTGGTCGTCGAGGTTGGGCAGGAGCACCGGCACCTGCGGCCCCTCGTCCAGGTAGACGGGGAGGGCGCCCTCCTGCCTGGCCGCCTTCTCCAGGCCGGAGACCCGGAAGACCAGCCGGGTGAAGTTACCCTGGGTGCAGTTGTCGATGACGTAGACGCGGCGGGCGCCGGCCTTCTTCAGGACCCGGATGACAGCGCGCACGGCGTCGGGGTGGGTGAAGGTGTTGGCCTTGAAATCGACGGCGTTGACCTTGATGTGGGCCTCCTGCGCGGCCGGCGAGGACGGCCTCCGCCCCGCCGAAGGGCGCGAAGGCTTCGCTCGACCGCTTGCGTCGAGGTCGTCACCTGCCGGGACCACCGCCACCTTGCTCATGCGCCACCTCCCATGATGATGCCTGTCACCGTCATGCTTGCTCTATCGTAAAAAGTGACGAAAAAGTGATGGTGCCTGGCACCGTCACATGCCGGGGGGCCTTCGGTGAGGAACTTGTCGGGCTCGGCGTCGAAGGCCTTCTTGCAGTTGACGTTGCAGAAGTAGTAGGTCTTGCCCTGGTACTCCGAGGTGGCGGCGGCCTCCTTCTTCTTGACGGTCATGCCGCACACAGGGTCGATGGCTTTCCCCAGCATCTCGTCCTCCTTCTTCCTGGCCGGTAGGCTCTTCCTCACGGTACCGCTCTCAGGGTTTGTACCCGGTTGCAGGTCGTCCTTAAACCTGCGCAGGCGCAGCGAGTTGGTGACCACCGACACCGAGCTGAAGGCCATGGCGGCCGCGGCGTAGATGGGGTTGAGCAGGCCGTCCAGGCCGAAGAAGGGGTAGAGGATGCCGGCGGCGATGGGGATGCCGATGACGTTGTAGATGAAGGCCCAGAAGAGGTTCTGCTTGATGGTGCGCAGGGTGCGCCGCGACAGCTTCAGCGCGGTGGCCACCCGGCGCAGGTCCTCGCCCATCAGGGTGACGTCGGAGGCCTCGATGGCCACGTCGGTGCCGCTGCCCACGGCGATGCCCACGTCGGCCTGGGCCAGGGCCGGGGCGTCGTTGATGCCGTCCCCCACCATGGCCGTGATCCGCCCCTCCTCCTGCAGGCGCTTCACTTCCGCCGCCTTGTCGCCCGGCAGCACCTCCGCCAGCACCCTGTCGATGCCGGCCTGTCCGGCGATGGCCTCGGCGGTGCGGCGGTTGTCGCCGGTGATCATGGCCACCTCCACCCCGAGGCCCTTGACCTGCCTGATCGCTTCGACGGCCTGCGGCTTGAGCACGTCCGCCAGGGCCATCAGGCCCAGCACCCGGCCGTCCCGCGCCAGGAAGATGGGGGTCTTGCCCTCCCCCGCCAGTTCCTCCGCCTTGGCCTCGAGCCCGTTCAACTCCAAAGCCCCGCTCCTGCATGAGGCGGTCGTTGCCCAGGAAGACCTCCCGGCCCTCCACGCGGGCGTGGATGCCCCGGCCGGGCAGGGCGTCGAACTCGTCCACCTTGAGGAAGGACAGGCCCTTCTCCTCCGCCAGTTGCACCACCGCGGTGCCCAGGGGATGCTCGCTGGCCTTCTCCACCGAGGCGGCGACGGCCAGCAACTCGTCCTCTCCCACCCCTTCCGCGTACACGTCGGTCACCACCGGCCGGCCCTCGGTGAGGGTGCCGGTCTTGTCGAAGACCATGGTCTGGATCTTGCCGATGCGCTCCAGGCTCTCCCCGCCCTTGATGAGGATGCCCAGTTCCGCCCCCTTGCCCGTCCCCACCATGATGGCGGTGGGGGTGGCCAGGCCCAGGGCGCAGGGGCAGGCGATGACCAGCACCGCCACGAAGTTGAGCAGGGCCAGGTTGAACACCGGCTCCACCCCGGCCAGCATCCAGACGACGAAGGTGAGCAGGGCGATGCCGATGACCGTGGGCACGAAGACGGCGGCCACCCTGTCGGCCAGGCGCTGGATGGGCGCCTTGGAGCCCTGGGCTTCCTCCACCATGCGGATGATCTGGGCCAGGACGGTGTCCCGCCCCACCCGCTCGGCGCGGAAGCGGAAGGTGCCGGTGCCGTTGATGGTGGCCCCCACCACCTCGTCGCCGGGGTTCTTCTCCACCGGGATGGGCTCGCCGGTGAGCATGGACTCGTCCACCGCGCTGGCGCCCTCCGTCACCACCCCGTCCACCGGGATCTTCTCACCGGGGCGCACCACGATGATGTCCCGCACCATGACTTCCTCGATGGGGATGTCCCTCTCCTCGCCGTCGCGCACCACCCGGGCCGTCTTGGCCTGCAGGCCCATCAGCCGGCGGATGGCGTCGGAGGTCTTGCCCTTGGCCCGCGCCTCCAGGTAGCGGCCCAGCAGGATCAGGGCGATGATGGTGACGGAGGTGTCGTAATAGACCATCATCTCCACCCCCGCCTCCTCCACGAAGCCGGGGAAGAAGGTGATGATGAGGCTGTAGATGAAGGCGGCGCTGGTCCCCACGGCGATGAGGGTGTTCATGTCCGCCGTGCGGTGCTTGAGCGCGCCCCAGGCGCCCCGGTAGAACTGCCAGCCCGCCCAGAACTGCACCGGTATGGCCATTGCTAACAGTATGTAATTTATAGTGTGGTGCCATCCCTCGGGGAAGGACATCATGAACATGGACAGGGGGATGGCGATGCCCGCCATCACCAGGCTGAAGACCAGCTTGCGCAGGATGTCCTTCCGCTCCTTCTCGGCGAACAGCTCCTCGGCGGCCTGGCGCTCCTCGTCCGCCTCCCCCGGGGTGAGGACGTGGTAGCCCGCGTCCTCCACCGCCCGCGCCATGTCCCCCACCGAGATCAGGGTAGGGTCGAAGGTGACGGTGGCCTTCTCGGTGGCGAAGTTGACGTTGGCCTCCCCCACCCCCGGCAACTCGCGCAGGGCCTTTTCCACCCGGCCCACGCAGGTGGCGCAGGTCATGCCGGCCACCTTCAGGACCACCTTTTCCTGCTCGGCCGAGTAGCCCAGTTCCTCGATGGTCTTGATCAGCTTCGACTGGTCCACCCGGTCGGGGTCGAAGGATACGGTGGCCTTCTCCGAGGCGAAGTTGACGGAGGCCTGGTCCACCCCGGGAAGCTTGTTGAGGCCCTTCTCGATGGTGGCCGCGCAGGTGGCGCAGGACATGCCCCCGACCTTGATGATGACCTTCTTGCCGCCGGCCGGGGCCCCTTCCGGCGCCCCTTGCGGCGCCGTCTCCGTTTTCACCGTCTCCTCGTCCATCCCGTCCACGCTCCCGTTGCTTTATTACATATTATAATTTTATTCTTTTCCGGCCGTTCGGGTTATGACGCCGGACATAAAACGGGGGCGGAACCATCGTCCGCCCCCGTTCCTGCGCTTCCTGTCAGTCGATCAGGTTGAACTTGGCCTTGGGGGCGCCGCAGACGGGGCAGCGGTCCGGCGCCTCGCCCTCCACGGTGTTGCCGCAGACCTGGCAGACGTAGATGTCCACCGTCTCGTTGCTGCCCAGGCTGTCCAGGGCCTTCTGGTAGAGGCCGGCGTGGATCTCCTCCACCGCGTTGGCGTTGGCGAAGGACATCTCCGCCGCGCTGTTCCCCTCCGCCTTGGCTTCCTCGATCATCTTGGGGTACATGCTCTTGAACTCGTGGGTCTCCCCGCCGATGGCCTCCTTGAGGTTGTCGGCGGTGCCGTTGATGCCCCCCAGCACCCGCAGGTGGGCGTGGGCGTGCACCGTCTCCGCGTCGGCGGCGGCACGGAAGAGCCTGGCCACCTGGGGGTAGCCCTCCTCATCCGCCTTCTTGGCGAAGGCCAGGTACTTCCGGTTGGCCTGGGACTCCCCGGCGAAAGCTTCCTTCAGATTATCGGTGGTGCTCACATCTACCTCCTTTTTCTGTCACTGGTACGTACACGATACGCGCTTGGTCTTCTTGACCTTAGTGATTCTACCCGATTTCCCTCCCGTTAACCAAGGATGTAAATCATACGCCGCTCTTGGGTAATCATAGTTGCTCCCGGCGCCTGACCCTCGGAGGTTGCCGGGACACTCTGTTTGGCGTTCTTGCGGCGGACGTCGCGCAGCACCAGCAGGAACGCGGCCCCTCCCACCAGCAGGCCGAGGTAGAAGTCGAAGAAGCGCCAGATCAGGGTGAGCAGGCCCGCCAGGTCGGAGGTGAGGAAGCTGGAGAAGATGGAGTAGAAGCCGAGCTCCCCCACCCCGCTGCCGCCCGGCACCGGCACGAAGGGCATCAGCAGGTAGATCACCAGCGAGGCCACCGCGGCCTGCCAGAAGTACCCGTGGTATCCCAGGGCCACCAGCACTATCGGCATCACCAGCATGGACGAGGCCCAGTAGAGGAAGGAACACAGCGCGGCCAGCAGGATGGGCTTCCAGCCCAGCTTGACTATCTCCCGCAGGAAGGCGGAGAACCTCGAGGTCTCCCCGGCCACCCGGGATACCGCCCGGTTCACCCGCGGGCGCCGGCTCAGGCTGGGAAACCAGCGCAGGAACCAGTCCATGATGGTGCGGTCGGGGTTCTTCATGTAGTAGAACACCAGCACCAGGAAGAGCATGAACACCGACAGGGCCACGTAGAGGATGCCCTGCAGGGTCAGGGAGAGGTTGATCTTCTTCACGGCCACCACCACCGCCACCGGCAGGAAGAGGAAGAGCAGGCCGGTGGAGATGAAGGCCCCGAAGGTGATCACCGCCAGGGCCTCCCCCGCGTCCATGCCGTAGACGTGCAGGCACCACGACTCGGCGGCGATGCCCCCCACCTTGAACGGGATGACCGAGTTGACGAAGTGGCCCGAATACACCACCTTCACCAGGTCGACGAAGCGGATGCGGACCCCGCCGGGCGCGGCGAGGATGCGGATGCGTAAAGCCAGCCAGAGCCAGCGGGTCAGGGACACCGCCAGGGCCAGCAGCAGCCAGGGCCAGCTCAGGTCGGCCAGGGTGTCGAGTATGTCCCGGTCCATGGTGAGGTAGGAGATGAGCACCAGGGCGGCCACGCTGATGCCGACGGCCAGGGCCAGCCCCCTCTTCAGCCTGCCTCGCCCTACCGGTTGCTTCTCTTCAGGCGTGTTCTCCATGCGTGTCCCGTCTCAAATGAAGAGGAGGGGCGGCGCGCGCCCCTCCTTCGTTCAGGCTCTCGGTGCCGTGCTTGCGATCAGAGCAGCTCGATGATCATGGCCATGCCCTGGCCGCCGCCGATGCACATGGTGGCCAGGCCGTACTTGCCGCCGACGTCCTTCAGGGCGGAGATGCAGGTGACCACGATGCGGCAGCCGGTGGCTCCCACCGGGTGCCCCAGGGCCACGCCTGAGCCGTAGATGTTGATCTTCTCCGGCGGGTAAGCCGATCTGCGAGACGCAGTAGTAGGCCTGGGCCGCGAAGGCCTCGTTCAACTCGATCACGTCGATGTCGTCCAGGGTCATGCCCGCCTTCTTCAGCACCTTGTCGACGGCGTAGATGGGGCCCACGCCCATGATCTCCGGCTCGCACCCGATGGCGGCGTACTCGACCACGCGGGCCAGGGGCTTCTTGCCCAGTTCGTCGGCCTTGTCCTTCGACATCATGACCACGCAGGCCGCGGCGTCGTTGAGGCCCGAGGCGTTGCCGGCCGTGACCGTCCCGCCTTCCTTCTTGAAGGAGGTCCTCAAGGAAGCCAGCTTCTCCAGGCTGGCGTCGGGCACGGGGATACTCGTCGGTGTCGAAGACCTTGACGCCCTTACGGGTCTTGACCTCCACCGGGACGATCTCGTCCTGCGAACTTGCCCGCGGCGATGGCGGCGTTGGCCTTCTGCTGGCTCTCCAGGGCGTACTGGTCCTGCTGCTCGCGGGTGACCCCGAAGCGCTCGGCGATGTTCTCGGCGGTCTGCCCCATGATCAGCTTGGTGTAGGGGTCGTGCAGCACGTCCCAGAGCGAGTCGATGAGCTTGGAGTCCTGCAGGCGCTTGCCCCAGCGCATGTCGTTGGTGTAGTAGGGCGCGGAGCTCATGCACTCCACCCCGCCGGCCACGATGATGTCGGCGTCTCCCAGGCGGATGCTCTGGGCGCCGGCCACCAGCGCCTGCATGCCGGAGCCGCAGCCGCGGATGACGCCGTGGGCCGGGACGGTGTTGGGGATGCCCGCCAGCAGCGCGCCGTACCTGGCCACCAGGTTGTTCTCGTCGGTGCGCGGGATGACGTGGCCGAAGATGACCTCGTCGACCTGGTCTCCCTCGATGCCCGCCCGCTGCATGGCCTCCACTATGACCAGGCGCGCCAGCTCGCCCGGCATGACGTCCTTCAGGCTTCCGCCGAAACTGCCGATGGGGGTGCGGCAGCCGCTTACGATAACTACGTCCTTCATCGGGTACCTCCTCTTGTCGCGATGTATGCTGACTTTCTCCCTGCTGTATCTACAGCCTACTCATTTTACTATAAGATATTGCCGACACCAGCTTTTTTTGGAAACGGAGGTAAGCGCATGGACTGCCTGCACCGTGAGGAGAACCTGGCCGCCTGCAACTGCACCTACGAGCCCTGCCCGCGCAAGGGCTGCTGCTGCCAGTGCCTGCATTACCACCGCCGCATGGGCGAGCTGCCCGCCTGCTACTTCACGCCCGAGGCCGAGCGGACTTACGACCGCAGCATCGCCAACCTCAAACGCTAACTGAATTTGGGGTCAGACCCCAATAATTTACTACAGCGAGTTGCATGTCCTTACCTAAATTTGGGGTCTGACCCCAAATTCAGTTAGTGGGGGCGAGGTAGAGGGAGACGAACTGGAGGGGGCGGGCGCCGGTCAGGGCGGCCAGGTCGCCTTCGCGCGCGGCCAGGCCCAGCCAGCCCGAGGAGTCCTGGTAGAGGACGATGCCGCCGCGCTCCACGCTCCCGAAGGTCTCCGCCGCCACCGCTTCGTACTGGACCTCGCCCAGGTCGACCAGCAGGCGCCCTCCCGCGGCAGCGATCCTCGCGTACGCCTCCGCCGGGGCGCTCAGGCGCAGGTTGCCGAAACGGTCCACGTCGATGACCTGGCAGTAGAGGGCGTCCGGGCCTTCCACCGCCTCCCTCCAGGGGGCGGGCTCGAGGCTCGCCACCTCCACGGCCGGTCCGACCTCCCCGGGCGGCAGGCCCCCGGCCAGCCGCGCCGCCACCGGGGCGAAGAGGTCCCTGCCGTGAAAGGTCGGGTGGACAGGTCCCGGGAACAGGTCCCGGTTCTCCACCGACCAGGCCGCGCGCGCGCCGCCCAGCCGCCCGGCCGCGGGGACCAGCAAGCCGTTGTCCGGCCCCAGCAGCAGGTCTCCCCGCTCGCAGGCGAGCAGCACCGCCCGGCGTTCCGTCCCCACCCCGGGGTCCACCACCGCCAGGTGCACCCCCACCGGCAGCCAGGGGACGGCCGCGGCCAGCACCACGGCCCCCTTGCACACGTCGAAGGGGGGTATCTCGTGGGTGATGTCCAGGGTCTCCGCCCCTGGGCAGGTTGACCGGATGACCCCCTTGAGCGCCGCCACGCACTCGTCGGAGGTGCCGAAGTCCGTCAGGAGGGTGATGGGGAGCATGATAAGACCTGTACCAGCACGCTGCGGGTGCGCGGGCCGTCGAACTCGCAGAAGAAGATGCCTTGCCAGGTGCCCAGGGCCAGCCCGCCGTCCCGCACCGGGACGGACTGGGAGAACCCGGTCATCAACGCCTTGATATGCGCGTCGGAGTTCCCTTCCCGGTGCCGGTATCCCGCGTCCCGCGGCACCAGTTTCTCCAGGCGGGCGAGGATGTCCGCCGCCACGCTGGGGTCGGCGTTCTCGTTGATGGTGACCCCGGCGGTGGTGTGGGGGACGTAGACCAGGCAGGCCCCCTCGCGCACCCCGCTCTCCTCCACCACGCGCCGCACCTGTCCGGTGATGTCCAGCATCTGCGCGCGGCTGCCCGTCCTGACCTCAAGGGAGACCATGCCTCACCCCTCACGCTTCGGCTCTATCCCGATGACCAGGTAGCCGTCGTCACTGGAGACCCAGGTCATCCTGCACTTGATCTTCTCCACGGCCTCGTAGTAACCGGCGATCCTCCCGGCCACCAGGGCGTCGTTGAAGGGGTTCTCCACCTTGACCTTGAGCTGTTTGCCCGATTCCTCCACCTCCACCGGGTTGCCCATGCCCCGCAGCTTCAGCTCCTCGAAGAGGCCCCAGATGCCCCCCTCCTCCTCCAGGTTCCGCTTGGACATGCGCTCCCGCATCAGTTCCGCCTGCCGCTGCGCCACCATCAGGGGCACCTCGTCCCCCAGTTCCTTCTCCATCTCCGCGAAGATGGCGTTGACCCCCTCGACCGAGAGGAACACCTCCCGGTAAGCGGTCCGGCGGTTGGTGATGATGCCGTTGAGCATGTCCCACTCGAAGTTGTCGGACACCGAGAGGGGTACCCCGCAAGCCGGGCAGCGCTGGAAATCGACCTCGCCCGGCATGGAACCCGCCCGGTTGATGGGCACCTGGTAGGGCTTCTCGTCCGTCCGGCGGAACTCGATCATGGTGGTGCCGTTCTCCTTCTTCCAGGTCACGGTGGTGTTCACCCCCAGCACCTCCTGGAAGGCGCCCACGCAATCGCCGATGATCAGCGGCAGGCAGTGGGGGTTCCGCACCCGCACCAGCGACCTGCGCCTGCCCTCGTACTCGATGATGGTCACGCTGCCGTAACCCATGGCCCGCGCGTATCCCGCCATGTGCTTCACAGCTACCCGGGCGAGGAGCGGAAGGTGGAAGATGTCGGGCAGCCAGCGGGTGAACCTGGTCAGGGCGCGGGGGAAGACCATGGTCACCAGTTCCTGCCCGATGGCGCGCTCCGACTCGATGAGGATGTTGTCGATGGGGACGCCCAGCAGCTCGCTCAGGTAGGAGAGGAGGTTGAGCAGCTCGTCCACCTCGATGAAGAACAGGCGGAGGTCGGGAGCCTTCTCCGCCACGATGGTGCCCCCTCCGGTCCACATGATGAACTTGCCGAAGGCCAGCGGGGTGTCGCATCTCTTGCAGCTCGAAATGGCCATGCCCGTATCTACCTCAACGTTCTTCGCGGGTGACTCGGCCGCCCGGCCCGGTGAGCCGCTCCAGTTCGCTCCGCCGCCGGGCCTCGCGTTCGTCACCGGTGCTGCCGAGGAGGTCCCTCACGTGCCCGGTCAGGTCGGAGGGGCTGAAGGGCTTGGTGACGTAATCGTCGGCCCCCATCTCCCATCCCCTCACGGCGTCCGGGTCGCCCGACCTGGCGGTGAGGAGGATCACCGGTAATCCGGCTAGGCCGGGGTCCTCCCTGACCTGCCGCAGGACTTCCCAACCGTCCTTGCGCGGCATCATCAGGTCCAGGATCAGGAGGTCGGGGGGGTGCTTCCTCATCGCCTTCAGGGCCTTGTCGCCGTCCCAGGCCTCCTCCACCTTGAAGCCGGCCATCTCCAGTCCCATCTTCACCAGCCTGGTAAGCTGGGGGTCGTCGTCCACCACCATTATCCGCTTCGTCACCTGGGCCCCCCGATACTTTGCTCTCACATTTTTAACCATTCTATATCATCCTCTATGAGCTGAACAGGCACCCGGTTGAAGGGGCACCCCGGGGTTGATGCCATCCGGCACCTCTTGATATATAATCTTCTTGCCGCCGCGCCCTCCGGCAGGAGATGCCGCGGGCTCATAACATGTGCAGGAACCAAGGGAGGTACCATGAACGAGCTGTTCCAACCCGTGCACGAGGACTTTCGCAAGTCCCTGAGGGAGTTCATCGAGAACGAGCTGCTGCCCCACGCCGACGAGTGGGAGGAGGCCGAGGACTTTCCCTACGAGTATTTCGCGAAGATGGGCGACCTGGGCTTCCTGGGCATGCAGTACCCCGAGGAGTTCGGCGGGGACGACGATATCCTGGCCGAAGCCGTCTTCCACGAGGAACTGCCGCGCTGCAACTCGGGCGGCGTGGCGGCGACCATAGGGGCCCACGTCGCCATCGCCATGCCCCAGGTCAACAAGTTCGGCACTCCCGAGCAGAAGGAGAAGTACCTGGTGCCCGGGATCAAGGGCGAGTTCATCGGCGCGCTGGGCATCACCGAGCCGGGAGGCGGCTCGGACGTCGCCGGCATGACCACCTACGCGGTGCGCGACGGCTCCGACTGGGTCCTCAACGGCTCCAAGACCTTCATCACCAACGGGTGCAAGTGCGACTGGGTGGTCGTGGCGGCCAAGACCGACAGGGAGAAGGGCTACGGCGGCATCTCCCAGTTCCTGGTGGACCGGGGGGCCCCCGGCTTCGAGACCTCCAAGAAGCTGAAGAAGCTGGGGTGGAAGGCCTCGGACACCGGCGAGCTCTCCTTCATGGACTGCCGGGTGCCGGCCGACGCGCTGCTGGGTGAGGAGAACAAGGGCTTCTTCCAGATCATGGCCAACTTCACCTGGGAGCGCCTGACCCTGGCCCTGGGCTCGGTCAGCGGTGCCGAGGCGCTGCTGGAGGAGACCATCGCCTACGCCAAGGAGAGGGAGGCCTTCGGGCAGCCCATCATCAAGTTCCAGGTCATCGCCCACAGCCTGGCGGACATGGCCACCCAGATCGAGGCGGCCCGGCGCCTGACCTATTATGCCCTGGACCTGCACGTGCAGGGGAAGAACCCCATGAAGGAAGTGTCCATGGCCAAGCTCTTCGCCTGCGACATGGCCTGCCGGGTGGCCGACGACTGCCTGCAGATCTTCGGGGGCTACGGCTTCATGGACGAGTACCCGGTATCCCGCTCCTTCCGGGACATGCGCCTGGGGCCCATCGGCGGCGGCACCCGCGAGATCATGCGGGAGATCATCGGGAAGACCATGGGCCTCTGAGACGGGCCTGCCTCTCGTCCAGCGAGGGCTGGGGGTTCCACCCGCCTATCTGGTAGAACGCCTCGTAGTTGATGAAGTATGACTTGCGCAGCCGGATGGGGCCCACCCAGACACTGCGGTCGAAGGCGGCCGTGCCTCCTTCCAGCAGGGGGTCCCCGGCTTTGGCGAAGACCGAGGCCAGGGCCTCGCGTCCTCCGGGCATGGCCGCCGCCGCCGCGTCGGCGGCCAGTTCCCGCTCCCGCCAGCCCACCGTCCTGAGCAGCCCGAGCAGCGGCACCGACGCCAGGAGGTTGGTGAGCAGGGTCATGATCACCATGCACGAGGGCATGCCGATGGCCAGCAGGGTCCGGTAAGACCCCGAGCCGTTCGCCGCCAGTAGCAGGCCCAGGCAGAAGACGGAGAAGAGGGCCATGTTCACCAGGAAGAAGCCGCGGTTCAACGCGGGGTCGGCCGTGTCATACCCCCGGCGGCCGGTCAGCCGGGCGAAGAGCGTGGGGGCCATGGTGAGCCGGGCATAGGCCAGCCAGATGGCGGCGTCGCCGCTCCGCAGGCGGGCCAGCTCGCGGGCGAACAGGGCGCGCAGCTCTTCTTCCCCCAGCCCCTCCAGCGCTCCGTCGGTCAGCACCAGGCAGCCCTTTTCCTCCCGGCCCAGGCTCAACGCGTTGATGGTGAGGCTGGCGGTGCGCAGCAGCTCCGGCCGGTGGGCGGCCCCCCCGAACCGTCGTCCCGCAGCGCCCTTGCCGCCACGGGGTGGAGGGCCAGGTCCAGGGGAAAGGCCTTCAGCCGCTGGAGCAGCACGGAGGTCCCGCGTGCCAGGGAATAGGCCGTAAAGGCGAGGTAGGCTCCCCACATCAGGGCGAAGACCAGCAGCCACGGCAGCCCCGGGCTTACCAGGCAGGCCATGCCGGCGGCGACCGCCGCCGACGTGGCCAGGTCCACCGCCAGCAGCAGCGCGTTGAGTGTCGCGGACCTGAACCTCATGCTCCATCCTCCAGGCATATCCGGCATCTCGATTCTAACAGACCCGGCATAGCCCGGTGACGCGGCTCCGGTTCGTTGTTATCATCATGTTGACGGCACGGATGACGACCCCGAGGAGGCTCATGTCATGAGTTCGACCAACTGCCCCCACTGCGGGGCGCCCGCGGGAACCGGTTTCTTCTGTGACGCGTGCGGCGGCGCGATGTTCTCCAGCGGCGGGGCCACCCGGCCGGAGGCGTCCCCCGCGCAGCCAGCCATGCCCCCGCCGGACCCTTCCGGCGTGCCCTACGGCGAACCCCCCGAGTACGTCTCCCCCGGCGACGCGCGGGCGGCCGCGCAGGCTTACCCGCCCGGAGCGGGTCAGGTGCCGCCCCCCGGATATCCCCTGCCTCCCGGCACGGTACCCTACCGTCCCATGCCGCGCTCCGCGCCGAAGGGCCTGGTGGTAAGCCGCAAGGCCTTCATCCTCGGGGTGGCGGGGTTCCTGGTGCTGATCCTGGCCACCGTGGGATTGGTGCTCCTGCTGAAGCCGGACAAGGCCCCCAAGATCAGCGTCCCCACGCCGCCGGGCATGGAGGACATGAGCGGGGTCATGCGGGACATGGAGGAAGAAGGCATCTCGACGTCGCTGAACGGGGGCAAGCTCGACGCCTACGCCATGAACAACGAAACCTACGACATCCTTATCGCCTTGAGCTTCGACAGCAGCCACTACAGCAGCGTCCCCCCGCAGGACGCCAGCCTGGAGGAGATGGGCGAGTGGATCGACCAGAACAGCGCGACCATCGAGGACGACTTCCTGAGCGAGTTCGCCGACGCCCTGGAGATCGACGCCAGCCGGGTCGAAACCGAGAAGCTGGAGGCGGTCCAGACGGCCTCCGGTGACGTCGCCATCCACCTCGTCCTGTACACCTACGACCAGAAGACCCGCACCTCCACGGGGATGAACCTGCTGGTCTTCTCCAAGCAGGACACCGTATACATGGTCATGCTGCTGGCCTTGAGCGGGGGAACCGGCGAAAAGACCATGGACTACCTGGTGCAGAACATCACCTTCGAGTGACGCGGCGTCCGGCCGCCTTGCCTCCCATCCCGTGTCTGGAGGCCTGCCTGACGTTCTGATAAAGTAGGTTAGTCACCCAGGGAGAAGGGAAAGGAGCGGCCATGGACTACGAGACCCTGCTATATGAGACCGAGGGAGAGGTGGGCATCCTCACCTACAACCGCCCCCGCGTCGTCAACGCCATCAACAAGCTGATGCTGGACGAGTTGAACGACTTCTGGTCCGAGCGCCAGCGGGACTTCGACACCCGCGTGCTCATCGTGCAGGGGGCCGGCGACAAGGGCTTCTGCTCCGGGCTGGACATGAAGGCCGCCGCGGTGGAGTTCCACGAGGGCGTCCCCACGGCGGAGAGCGTCTACAACGGCCAGAACCAGTTCTCCGGCATCATCCGGCTCATGCGCACCTGCCCGCAGCCGGTCATCGCCGCCGTGCACGGCCCGGCCATGGGGGCGGGGCTCAGCTTCGCCCTCGCGTCCGACGTCCGCCTGGCCAGCGAGGACGCCATGTTCTGCGCCCAGTACATCAACATCGGGACGGGCGGGGCGGACATGGGCTCGAGCTTCTTCCTGCCCAAGATCGTCGGCTGGGGCCGCGCCGCCGAGATGTGCATGACCGGCGACCGCGTGCCGGCCGCAGGAGGCCTACCGCATCGGCCTGGTCAACCACGTCCACTCGCGGGAGGAGCTCCTGCCGGCCGCCAGGGCCATGGCCGACGTGATGGTCGGAAAGACCAGGCTGGGCCTGCGCCTGACCAAGGACGCCTTCAACGCCGCCCTCAACGGCTCGAGCCTGGAGGACGCCAACCGCATGGAGGACCGCAACCAGGCCTTCTTCATCATCCGGCGGCCTCATGCAGGCCTAGCTACGCTGTCGTTGCGGGTCAGGGGAGGGTGAAGCTGAAGGCGGAGCCGCCCCCCGGGGCAGGCTCGCACCAGATCCGCCCCCCGTGCGCCTCCACGATCTTGCGGGCGATGTACAGGCCGAGCCCGACGCCGGGAACGGAGTGGTAGATGGCGTCGCCCACCTGGTAGAGGCGGTCGAAGATCCGGCTCCGCTCCTCCTCCGGGATGCCCGGCCCCAGGTCCGTCACCGAGACCAGTGCCCCCTGCCCCCGCGGCCTGGCCCGGATGGTTATCTCGCTGTCCGGCGGGGAGTACTTGACGGCGTTCTCCACCATGATCACCAGGAGCTGGGTCAGCTTCTCGGGGTCCGCCCTGACTCCCTCCAGGCCGGGGGAGATGTCCACCAGGAAGGGGTTGGAGCTCCCCTTGGCCTGCATCTCCTCCACCACGATCCCGGCCAGCGCCGCCAGGTCGACCACCTGCTTGTAGATGGTGAAGGTGCCTCGCTCGATGCGCGAGGTGTCCAGCAGCTCCGAGATCAGCTTGTTCAACCGGACCGTCCCCTTGTCGATGGCGTCGAGGGCCTTGTGCCGGGTGGCCTCGTCCAGCTCGTCCCCGAAGCTCTTGAGCACCTCGGAGTATCCCTTCATCAGGGTGATGGGGTGGCGCAACTCGTGCGAAGTGATGTTGATGAAATCCCGCAGGACCTCCTCGTAAGCCCAGCGCTCCTCCTCGATGGAGATGGAGCGGGCGAGCATGCCCATGATCTCCACGTCCTCCCTGGAGAACGGCCCTCTCTCCCCGTCCAGCAGGCACGTAAAGCCCGGCACGCCCTCCTTGAGCGTCACCGGGAAGGCCAGCAGCCGCGTTATGCCCGGCTCCGCGCCGTGGGGGATCAGCTGCGCGAAATCCGAGCCCTCGACCTCTCTCCACCAGTAGCGGCCGTCCCGGGCCCTGCCTCGCCACTTCCCGGTAGAGCCGCTCCCTGGCCTCATCGTTGAGGGTGACGCCGTCCACTTCCCAGGACGCGAAGCACTCGTCCCGTTCGCTCCGGGTGGGGTGGCAGTAGACCAGCAGGGTGCCCCCGAGGATCTCCCGTCCCGAGGACACCAGCATCTGGATGTTCTCCTGGAAGTCCGTCCCCAGGCTCAGGAAGCACCGGTTGAGCTTCTCCAGCCTCTCCTCGGTGCGCTTGCGCTCGGTGACGTCGCGCGACCCCAGGATGGCCCCCGCCAGGACGCCTTCCTCGTCGAAGAGGGGGTTGGCCACCGACTCCAGCCACAGGTAATGGCCGTCGGCGTGGCGGTAGCGGTAGTCCACCAGGATCGCCCCCGGCTGCTGGAGGCCCTGGGCGTACGTGGACACCAGGCGCTCCAGGTCGTCCGGGTGGAGGAACTCGAAGATGGAGTGGCCGAGCAGCTGCGCCGGGTCGTAGCCGAGATGGGTCGCGGTGCGAGGGCCCGACGAACTCGAAGATGCCCTCCGCGCTCACCTGGCTGACCATGTCGATCATGTTGTCGCTGATGCGCCGCAGCTTCTCCTCGCTCTCCCGCAGGGCGGCCTCGTATCTGCGGCGCTCGGTCACGTCCTTGCCCACTCCCATCACTCCCGCCAGTTCCCCCTGCTTTACCAGCGGTGTCGTGAAGAACTCGCCGGTCATGTACTCCCCCTTGCTGTCCGGAAGCGGAACTCGTAGGCGGGAGGCGATTCGCCCGACAGTACCCTGGCCATCATCTCCCTTCCGGGCTCGAAGTCGTCCGGGTGGAGGAATTCTCCCAGGTACCTGCCGACGAGCTCCTCGCGGCTCCACCCGGTGACGCGCTCGAAGGACGGGCTGAGGAAGGTGGGCATGCCTTCTTTTGACAGAATGAAGATAATATCCCCGACGTTCTCCACCAGATTGCGGTACTGCTCCTCCGCTTCCTGCAGGAACTGCTCGGCCCGCTTGCGCTCGGTGACGTCGCGGGCATTGACGACGATGCCGGCCACCGCGGGGTCCTCCAGGAGATTGGTCCCCACGGCTTCCAGGTGACGCCAGCTGCCGTCCTTGTGCCTGAGCGGTATTCCGTGGTCAGGGAGCGGTTCGGCATACCGATGCCCTTCCGGAAGATGAGGGCCATGCGCTCCAGGTCGTCCGGGTGGACGTAGTCGAAGGCCATGGTGCCCTCCACCTCGTCCGGGCGGAACCCGAAGACGCGCTCGAAGGACGGGCTCGCGTAGACCATCTTCCCTGTCTCGTCCAGGACCATGATGATGTCCCGGGCGTTCTCGAAGAGGGACCGGAAGTAAGCCTCGCTGCGCTCCAGGGCTTCGCGCGCCTCGACCTGCCGGCTGATGTCGGAGAAGATGCCCAGCACCCCGAGGAACTCCCCCGAGCTGCCGACGATGCCCGACGCCTTGAGCAGGGCCGTGATGACCTGGCCCGAAGCGCCCTTCACCTCGACCTCCCCCGCCCACCACCTGCCGGAGGCCACGCCGCGCAGGATCTCCTCCTCGACCTCGGGGTGGACGTAGAGGTTGGACATGCCGCCCGCGGCGTTGAACTCCTCGACGGAGCAGCCGATCAGCCTGGCGGCCGTCCGGTTCTGGTAGACCAGCCTCCTCGCGGGGTCGGCCACCGAGACGCTGTCCGGGGCATGGTCGAATATGCCCTTGACGAACTCGATATACTGGTTCAGTTCGCGGTCCGGCCCGGCTTGCTCCAAGTCATCTTCCTTTAGTCCCTGAGGCACGAAAAGAGCCCGGCTCCCCGCAGGCGCCGGGCTCGTCGTTCCGTTCAGTTCCGGTCCTCAGACCGCCATGACCTGGGTGGACTTGCGCGGCGAGAAGGCGAACCTGATGGTGGCCTCGTCCAGGAAGTCCCAGTCGACGTTGGAGCGCTTCCCCTCCCCCAGCTCGTACATGGCCTGCAGGTGGCCCGCCAGGATGTGCTCGTTGTAGGGGTTCTCCACCGTCACGAACATGTTGTCGCCCTGGGCGGAGATGTCGACCGGGTTGCCCTGGCCGCGCAGGGCGATGGTCTCCAGCACCGCCGCGTAGAAGCGGTCCCGGTCCTCGAACTGCCCCGCGTCCTTGTCAGCCAGGAACTCGGCCTTGAGCCACTTGAGGGAGAAGTTCTTCATGGCGTCCACCACGGTGGGGTAGACCAGCTCGCCGAACTCCCGGGTGAGCTCCTTGAAGACCAGGGAGGGCAGGTAGGCGTCGATGAAGACCATGCGCACGCCGCGCCGCATCTCCATGACGATGCCCTTCTCCTCCTGCCAGTCCAGCCCGGAGAGCCCCAGGGGGACGCCGCAGTCGGGGCAGCGCTCGAAGTTGCGGCTGCCCGGCTTGGGCTTGACGGTCACTATCTTCATCCAGTCGTCCGCGTTCTTGCGGGTGGGGTCCGGGCGCACCAGCACCAGTTCCTCGCCCCGCTTGTTGACCCAGGTGTGCCGGTAGGGCCTCTTCTCCAGTCCCTCGAAGGCGCCCACGATGTTGGCGGCCATCATCTCCCGGTTGAAGGGGTTGCGCAGGATGGCCTCGCCGTACTTCTTCGGCTTGTAGACCACCGTCTCCGCGTAACCCATGCCGGTCCAGATGGCCAGGTCGCAGAAGACGCTGACGGCGATGCTCCGGGCGACGGGCATGCGGCCCGCCGCGAACATGCCCTTGATGTTGGAGTTGATGACCGCCTTGGAGGAGGTCTTCTGCGCCTCGAAGATGACGTTCTGCACCGACACGCCCAGGTCGCCCTCGATGCGCCTGAAGACCTCGGTTATGAAGTCCGCCTCGATCCAGAGGGCCCGGAAGTCCTGCTGCAGGCGCTCGGTGATGGTGCCGTTGTCGTTGAAGTTCATGAACGTGGACAGCTGTTTGCAGAAGCCGCATACTTTGCATTTGTATAGCTTCATCGTTCTCCCCCTCGCCTCCTTGCCTCCGGACGGTTCAACACGGACCGAAAAACTCCTTTAAAGTATTGTACCATATTTTTTACAGTCAATCATTTCCTTCCGGCATCCGGCGCCGCAGGAACCGCGGGCGGTAGCGGAGAAGCTTTGAACGGTTTGTTTTGAGGCGTCCCGGGTGATAATAGAGGAAAGGTCCGATACCGGAAGAAGGAGGAGACATGAGATCGATGCGTTGGTGCCTGGTAGGGTATGCTGGCGTTCCTGGTCCTGGCGGGAGCCGGTTGCGGGTCCAAGAGCGGCGGCCAGGGCGGGACCTTCGAGGGGATCGACTGGGTGCTCCTCTCCTACGACACGGGAAGCGGCATGCGGGGCGTCCCCCTGGGGGTCAACGTTGACGCCCGCTTCGAGAGCGGCAGGGTGAGCGGCTCCTCCGGCGTGAACACCTACAGTGCCGCCTACAGGTCGTCGGGTTCCAGCCTGACCATCAGCCAGGCCGTCTCCACCATGATGGCCGGCCCCCCGGAGGCCATGCAGGTGGAACAGGACTACCTGGCGGCGCTGTCCCGCTCTTCCACCTACACCGCTTCCGGCGACACCCTGACCATCTACGACTCGGACGGCAAGGAGATCCTCTCCTACAACCGGGGCACAGGCGCTGGCCCTCACCGGGGTCACCTGGAAGGCCACCGGCTACAACAACGGCAGGGAAGCGGTGGTCGAGCATCCTCGCCGGCACCACCATCACCGCCGTCTTCGGGGAGGACGGCACCCTCTCCGGGAACGGCGGCGTCAACAACTACACGGCGACCTATAAGTCCGAAGGCAGTTCCATCACCATCACCGCGCCGATCACCACGATGATGGCCGGCAGCCCCGAGGCGATGGAACAGGAGGCCGCCTACCTGGCCGCCCTGCCGACCGCCGCCACCTGGCGCATCCGGGGAGGCGAGCTGGAACTGCGCCGGGCAGGACGGCGCCCTGGTGGCGTCCTACCAGGCCGGGGAGTGAGCGAGGGGTACGACGCTGCCGTAATCGGCGCCGGGGTCGGGGGCCTGACCGCGGCGGCCTGCCTGGCGCGGGAAGGCCTGCGGGTGCTGGTGCTGGAGCAGGAGCCCCATCCCGGCGGCACCGCTTACACCTTCATCCGCCGCGGTTACCAGTTCCCCATGGGACCGCTGGGCTTCAGTTCGCCCGGGCCGGTGAGGGAGGCCTGGGAAGGGCTCACCGGGCAGGAGCTGCGGTTGAGGCGGGTGGATTACCTGTTGCGGGCCTTCGGGCTGGAGGTGCCCCTGTCCCTTCCCTATCCCCGGCTGGAGGAGGAGCTTCAGGCGCTGTTCCCCGGTGAGGCAGCGGGTATCCGCGGCTTCTTCGACGTGGTGCGAACGTGAGGCCGCCCGGGGTTTCCAGGGCACGTCGAGCGATGACCCCGCCGACGCGCTCCTGCGTTCCCTGGTGGGCGACGGGCGATTGAGGCGCATCCTGGGCAGCCAGGGCACCCGCGAGCCCTATTCCGGCCTGGGCCTGCTCGCGTCCATGTGGGAGCTGATGTGCGCCGAGGGCATCCATTACCCCGAGGGAGGCTTCCGCCGCTTCTGCGACGCGACTGGCACGGCGGCCGCGGGCGGGGGCGGCAGCGAGATCAGGCTGCGGACCGGGGTGGCGGGGATAACCACCGCCGGCGGCAGGGCCACCGGGGTGGCGCTGGAGGACGGCTCCACCGTCGCGGCGGGCGCGGTGGTCTCCAACGCCGACTTCAAGGCCACCTTCCTGGAGCTGCTGGAGCCGGCGCAGGTCCCCGGGGAGTGGCGGGAGGCGGTGCGGTCGGCCAGGCAGACCTCCTCCAACCTGCAGGTGGCCCTGGGCGTGGACGCGTCCCGGGTGGACCTCTCCGCCTTCTTGAGCGCCAGCCGGGTCATCTACAGGAGGGACGCCGGCGGCCCGGGGCCCGGAGAAGGCGGCCCGGATGGAGCGGACGGCATGCCGGAACCGGAGACGCTGGCCGCGCAGGAGCTGGAGCTGTGCCTCTGGAGCGCCGAGGACCCCGGGCTGGCGCCGGCGGGCGGCGCGGTGGTGGTCATCCGCACCGGGGTCCCCTACGAGGGCTTCGCGCGCTTCCGGCCCTCGCGCGGCGCGCGCACGGCCGAATATGCGGCTTTCAAGGAGCGGCTGGCGGCGGCGCTGGTCGGGGAGGCCTCCTCCCTCCTGCCCGGCCTGAAGGACGCCGTCGAGGCCGTGGACGTGGCCACCCCCCTCACCTTCGCGGACCGCGGGCGCCGGAGCGGCGGGGCGGTGGCCGGGTGGTCGTGGGAGCACGCGGACAGCCGGGGGTCCGGGGGAGGCGCGGCGCGCGAGCTGGTGCGCACGCCCCTGGCCGGCCTGTACATGGCGGGCTACCAGGCCTTCACCTCGCTGACCATGGGGGGCGTGCCCACGGCGATGCGCAGCGGTCAGCTGGCGGCGGAAGCGGTGCTCGAGGGCGCGCCGCCGGCCACCGAGGTCGACATCCCGCGCGCCGGCAGGCCTAGCGCGACTTATCCCACCTCGACCTCGGGCAGGATCTTCTCCAGCCATTTGGGTATCCACCAGTTGGCCTCCCCGCCCGCCATCTTCATGATCGCCGGCACCAGGAGCAGCCGCACTATGGTGGCGTCCAGGACGACCGCTACGGCCAGCGCGAAGCCGAACTCCTTGAGCTCCAGCACGTCGGCCACGAGGAAGCAGCCGAAGACCGCGGCCATGATGGCCGCCGCCGCGGTGATGGTCCGCCCGGTATGGGCCACCCCGATCACGATGGCCTCGTCGTTGTCGTGCGTGAGCAGCCACTCCTCGTGCATGCGCCCGACCAGGAACACCTCGTAGTCCATGGACAGGCCGAACAGCAGCGCGAAGACCATGACCGGCAGGTAGGTCTGGACGAACCCGACGCTGGTGAAGCCGAACAGCCTCTCGAGGTGCCCGTCGGCGAACACCCAGGTGGTCAGGCCGAAGGCGGCGAAGGTGGCCAGCAGGTTCATGACCACCGCCTTGACCGGGATGAGCAGGCTGCGGAAGATCAGCAGCAGGTAGAGGAAGGACAGGGTCAGCACGATCCCCATGACCCAGGGCAGCTTGCTCAAGGTCTCCTCGCCCAGGTCCTCGAACTGGGCCGTCGACCCGCCCACCAGGACCTGGAGATCGCCGGAGGCCTCGTACTGCGGGACCATGTCGTCCCGGATGTACGCTGACCAGGTCCGTCGCGTCCAGGGAGTCGATGGGCGCCTTGGTCACGGCGGTGATGATGGCGCGGTTGGTGCCGCTGCCCACGTTGACCATCTGCTCGAGCATGATCTCGGCCTCGTCGACCAGGCTCTCCTGCTCGGGGGTCAACCGGGCCTCCACCTGCTGCTTGAGCATGTTCAGCTGCCTGGTGGTCAGCTGCCCTTTCTCCTGCTGGATCAGGCTCAGCTGCTCGGGGGTCAACCGGGCCTTCACCTGGTCGCCCACCGTCGAGATGGAGTAAGCCGCGGCCACGCGGTCGTCGGCCTGCAGGGAATCCGTCAGCTCCTCGATGGCCGCGTAGTCCTCCGAGTCCAGCTCCCCTACGGTCATGTGGGTCACCAGGATCTGTATGGGCGACAGCAGGCCGGGGGTGAACTTCTCGGTGAGGATGGTCTCGGCCTTGCCGGTAGGGGTGTCGGAGATGGACGCCAGGCCCAGGTCGATGCCCAGGTCCATGCCCAGCATGGGCAGGGCGAACAGGATCAGCATGGCGGCGGCGGGGATGGCCAGCCACGGGTGCTTGATGACGGTGCGGGCCCACCTGGCCCAGCCGCTGTTCTTGACCGTCTCTCTGTCGTAGGCGTCCGCCGGCCGCATCTTCCTGGGCAGCGACAACTTGTTCACGCTTTCACCCAGGACCGCCAGCAGGGCCGGCAGGAACGTCCACGCTGTGAACAGGGTGCAGATGACCACGATGACGGCCCCGATGGCCATCCCCACGAAGATGGGCGACCTCACGATGAACAGCGAGAACAGCGAGATCATGACGATGGTGCCCGAGAAGATGATGGTGCGGCCGCTGGTCCGCATGGCGATGCCCACGGCGATCGCCTCCGGCTCGGCGTCGCCTTCCCTCCGTGCCCGCGCCAGCTCCTCGCGGAACCGGGTCAGGATGAAGAGGGAGTAGTCGATGGAGATGCCCACGCCGATCATGGTGACGATGGAGAGCAGGAACGAGTCGATGGGGCCGGATGAAGATCAGCAGCGAGAGCAGCCCGAAGACGAAGGTCAGGTTGACCAGGGCGATGGATCAGCGGGATGATGCCGGCGATGACGGCGCCCAGGGCGAGGATGAGCACGATCAGGGCGATGGGGACGCCGATGGACTCGGCCCGCTCGACGTCGGCGTTCTCCACCTCGGTGAGGTCGTTGGACGACTGCGAGTATCCCGTCAGGTACGCGTCGACCCCGGTCGAGGCGGCGGCGGCCTCCGACCAGGTCCTCCAGGTCCGCCGACCGCGTGGCCCGCTCCCGGTCGTCACCGTTGAGGCCCAGGGTGGCGAAGGCGGCGGTCATGTCGCTGGAGAACTGCTTGCCCGCGACGAGGGGATCGTAGGGGCTGGTCACGGCGACCACGCCGGGCTGGCCCTGGATGCTGTTCAACACGTCGCTGACGGCCGCCTGGTACTCGGGGTCGGTGACCAGCAGCGTGTCCGAGTCGAAGACGATCACGTCCTGCTCGGCCCCGGCCGCCGTGAACTCGCTGCCGACTATCTTCGCCACCTCGGCGGAGTCGGAGCCGGTCACGCTGTAATCGGGGGCCGAGAGGTTGTCGTTCAGGTGCGGGTAGGACAGGGCGGCCGCGATGAAGACCGCCATCCAGGCCCCAGCACCCACCAACGGTGATGGGCGACCCAGGTGCCCCACCTCACCGAGAGCGACGGCCGGGAGCCTTTCTAGCGGTGTTTTTATCGTTTCCCGCCTTCATCCTCTGGCTCATCTTCTTACCTCCGCTTGATACGGTACGGCTCCTTATTCGAATAGTGAGGTCTGCGGCTTGCGGGGGGACTGGGGAGGCTGCGGCGGGCGGACCCGGCGCGCGCCCCGCTCGTAGTCGTCCAGGGCCTGGTTGGCCAGTGCGTCCGCCTCCTTGTTCTCCTCGCGGGGGACGTGGTCGACGTGCCACTCCCGGTAGCGCCCCAGCATCGAGGTGACCTGGGCGTAGAGGCTCTTGAGGTGGGGCTCCTTCACCCTGTAGTTCCCCTTGAGCTGCTGCACCATCAGGTCGCTGTCGGAGAACACCCGCAGGCGGGCGAGGTTGAACGAGGAGAGCAGGCGCAGGGCGTGCACCAGCGCCGTGTACTCGGCGTAGTTGTTGGTGGTCTCCCCGATGTACAGGCCGAAGCGGGCCACCTCCCGGCCGTCCGGGGTGTCGATGACCACCCCGATGGCGGCGGGCCCCGGGTTGCCCCGGGCGGCGCCGTCCGTGTGCACGTGCAGTTCCTCGAAATCCCAGGGTCCCTGGAAGTCGTGGCCGACCACCGATTCTCTTCTCCTGGACGTCAAGTCCTCATCCCTCCCGGGGCTTTCTTCACTTAACGATGATGCGGCGGCAACTGGAGCAACGGAAGAGCCCCTTGCTCTTCAGAAAAGTGTCGTATTCCTGGGCCGGCAGGGACATATGGCAGCCCTGGCAGACGCCGTCCACCACCTTGACCACCGCCAGGCGGCCCTTGCTTACGAGGAGCTCCTCGTACAACTTGAGGGTGGGAGCGGAGATGCCCGGGCTCAGCCCGGCCTTCCTCTCCTCGGCCTCGCCGCGGGCCCGCGCTATCCTCTCCAGTTCCTCCTCCAGGCCGGCGTGGCAGGTCTCGATGCCCGCCTCCAGGGCCACGGCGCCCTCCTCCCGCCCGGCGATGGCGCCCTCCAGCTCTTCCACCTTCTCCATGTGCTCCAGCAGGATGTTCTCCTCGTGGTCGCGCTTGCGGTTGAAGGACTGGACCTCGGCCTGGATGGAGCGGAGTTCCTTGGGGTTGGAGATGGTCCCCCCGTACAGTTTCTTCTCCTCCCCGGCGATCCGCGCGACGAGGTCCTCTATCCTCTGCTCCTGCTGGCGCTGGCGGTCCCGTGCGACCGTGAGCTCCTGCCGCAGGCGCTCCAGCTCCTTCTCCAGCGCCGCGAGCTCGCTCTCCTTCTCCTCCAGCTCCTGCCGCAGGGGCAGCGACTCCTCTTCTTCCCGGAGCTTGAAGAGCTCGGTGTCCACCGCCTGCAGGTCGAACAGGTCGTCCCACTCGCCCACGTCAGTCCACCGCCTGCCAGGGGCTGACCTCGGATCGCGAGACCAGCACCTCCACCCCGCTCCCGGCCAGCCTCTCCGTGAGGAAGGAGGCCAGGCGGGGCAGCACCACCTTCTCGGTGGCGGCATGCCCGGCGTCGATGACGTGCAGGCCCAGGTCCAGCGCGCGCAGGGCGGCGTGGTACTTGATGTCCCCGGTGACCAGGACGTCGGCCTGGCCGGCAGCCGCTTCGATGACTTCTTCGCCGGAGCCCCCGCACACCGCGACGCGCTCCACGCTGCGCCCGGCGTCGCCGACGAACCTCAGGCCCCGCGCGTCCAGACGCTCCCGGCAGAGGTCGCCCAGGTCCTTCATGGTCATGGGGGTGGGCAGGGTTCCCACCCTCCCCAGCCCGGCCTCGATGTCCTCCAGCTGGAACACGTCGATGGCGGGCTCCTCGTAGGGATGGATGCACTTCAGTGTCTCCAGCACCTGCTCGAGGCGGTCCTTCTCCACCACCACCTCCAGGCGCGCCTCCTCCACCCGGTTGAGCTCCCCGGCCTCGCCCACGGCGGGGGCGGCGCCGGGTTGCGGCTCGAAGGTGCCCTCCCCCACCGCCTGGAAGGTGCAGCAGCGGTAGTTGCCGATGCGGCCGGCTCCCGCCTCGCACACCGCCCGGCGCACCTCCTCCACCCCGTCCAGGGGGACGAAGGTCACCAGCTTGACCCGGTGGGGCAGGGACATGTGGGTGAGGGGCTTGACCCCCTTCAGCTCCAGGGCTTCCGCCAGGGCCGCGCTGACCCCTCCCTCCACCACGTCGAGGTTGGTGTGCGCGACGTAGAGGGCTGATCTCGTCGACCAGCAGCTGCTTTACCAGCCGGGCCGTCGACTCCTTCAGGTTGACCAGGCGGAGCGGCTGGAAGATGAGGGGGTGGTGGCTGACGATGAGCCCGGCGCCGGCCGCCCTGGCTTCCTCGACGACCTCCGCGTTGACGGTGAGGGTCACCATCACCTTGGCCGTGTCGCCGCCCTCGTCGCCCACCTGCAGGCCCACGTTGTCCCAGGACGCCGCGTATTCCTCGGGCGCCAGCTCGCGCACCAGGTCGATGATGTCCTTTATCTGCAACGGATCTCCCTTTCCCTCGGTCAGGCTTGCCTTCTTCCCTGCTATTCTACCACCTTCACGAGCCGCCCTCGCTTAAGGGGCCAGACCCCATGTGAAGGTTCTGGCCTCAGTCGAAGTGGCAGGTGCCGTGGGAGCAGGAATCCCCCTCTATCTCCAGGGTGGAGTGGGCCATGTTGTACTTCTCGCGCAGCATCTCCTTCATCCCGCCCAGCACCCCCCGGCACTCCTCCACGCTGTCGGAGGCCATGGCGACGTGGGCGCTCAGGGCGTAGAGGTTGGAGCCGATCTCCCAGATATGCAGGTCGTGCACGTCTTCCACCCCGTCGAAGGAGGCCATGTCCGCGAGCACCTCGTGATAGTCCAGGCCGCGCGGCACCGCCTCCATGAGGATGTTCACGGACTCGCCCATGATGCGGAAGGCGCCGGCCAGGATGACCAGGCCGATGACCATGGTGACGATGGGGTCCACCACCCACCAGCCGGTGAGCACGATGACGATGCCGGAAGCCACCACCCCCAGGGAGACCAGCGCGTCCGCCATCAGGTGCAGGAAGGCGCTGCGGATGTTGAGGTCCTCCCTGCCCCGCAGCAGCAACAGGGCCACGCCCCCGTTGACCAGGAAGCCCAGGCAGGCGATGACGATGACCAGCCCGCCCTTGACCTCGGGCGGGTCGGCCAGGCGGCTGATGGCCTCGTAGAACAGGTAGAGGCAGACCAGCACGATGACCAGCGAGTTGATGAAGGCCACCAGGATGCCGGTGCGGTGGTAGCCGAAGGTCCTCTTGCGGTCCCGCGGCCTGGCCATAATGACCACCGCGATGAGCGAGAGGACCAGGGCCAGGGAGTCGGTGAAGTTGTGCCCGGCGTCCCCCAGCAGGGCCAGGCTGCCGGCGACGATGCCGAAGACCACCTCGACCGCCATGAATACGCTGTTGGCGACGATGGCGAAGATCAGCCTGCCCCGGGCGTGGAACTCGTGCTGGTGACGGCGTTCTTCCATGTACCTATTTTAATAGCCGGAGAGTATGTTGTATAATTATCGCGATTTGCCGGAGCCATAGCATGAGCCATAGAAGGAGTGATTGATGAGCAGTGTAGTCAAGAAGCGCCGGAAGAAGATGAGGAAGAAGAAGCATAAGAAACTCCTCAAGCGCACTCGTTGGGCGAGAAGGAACAAGTAAGTCGCTATTTGCGGCCGAGGGCTTTCGCTCGACGGTTGAAGATAGAATAACGGGGACGGGCACCGGGCCCGCCCCCTTTCCTTTGCGCGATTGAAGGCGCCGGGAACCTCCAATATAATGTCTAAGCAATATCGAGCGTGGGACGGAGAGCGGGACGAAAGCGGGAGAATGAAGCGGATAACGGCCTTTACCGTACTGGCGGCCTTCGCGGCCGCGCTGCTGCTGGCCATGCTGCCGGCCATCCCCGCCCGCGCCGAGACCGAGCCCACTGTCGGTTACATCGTCACCTTCACCGAAGGCGGTGACATCGTTGCGGTAAAGATGTATTTCGAGGCTACGGACGCGAACCACTCCATCGATCCGCTCCTGGTACGATGATGCCTTTCCCGAAGGCTACTTCACGGTGAAGGAGGCGACGGACAGCCAGGGCAACCAGCTGGCGTTCACGCGTGACGGACAGGCCTGGGTGATAGGAGGGAAGGGGCAGGATCGAACGTGACCTACGACGTCGACCTGGGTTCCCTGGACGGGTTCACCCCCGGCTCGACGGGGGTCAACGACCCGGCTTTCTCGCCCACCATGCCGCACCAGGGTGAGGACTTCGTGCTTCATGACCGGAGGCTACCTGCTCCTTCAGCCCTGGTGGCAGGGCCCCGAGAGCGTCGAGTTCATCCTCCCGGAAGGCTGGGAGGTGTGGAACGGCTGGGAAGACGGGATCATCACCATCGCCGGCAATAACAATGGAGTCTTCGCGGGTGATGCCGTCGCGGTCGAGAAGGGGGGCGGCATCCCCCTGACGGTGGTCCAACCGCGTCGCGCTGACCCCGCCAACCTGGCCGGCCAGCAGGAGTTCGCGGACAAGCTGGACGCCCAGGTGGACCTGGCGGACGAAGCGTGGGGCAGGCCGGGCATCGAGGGCGGCCGCCTGCAGGCCTGCCTGGGCGGCGTCGAGCCGGACGTCATCGACAACCGCCTCGTGCTCTCCATCCCGTTCGGACGCTGGACTCGACTGCATCTTCGTGCCGGTGGGCGCGAGGGAGAACATCCTCGCCACCGAACTCCTGCTCCGGGCGGGGGACGAGTCCATCAGGGTCATGCTCCTGAACGGCTTGCCCCTGCCTTACGATCCCGCCACGGCCTGGTTCCGCGAGGGGTGCGTCCACTACTCCAACCTGCGCTTCGCCCGGCAGGAACGGGTGGATCAGCGAGGATGACCTGTACGACCGGCTCGGATCCGACTATGCCCTCTACGTCGACTCCCTGGCCCAGAGCGGCACCAGCCTGGCCGGCGCCGGCGAGCAGGCCCTGAGGAACCCTATGCCGACCTGCTCTACGCGGGAGGCACCATCGCGGTGGCTTCCATCGATGCCGGCTGGCCGAAGCCGGCAAGTCCCTGGACGGTTTCGTCGCCTATCTCTTTCAGAACCCCAAGGAAGCGCCGTTCGACAACCAGCGCCTCCTGGACGAGCTGTGGGCCTACGCCGGGGTGGACATGAGCGTCTTCTTCGACGACTACATCACCGGCACCGCGACCATCCCCGCCTCCGCCTTCTCCCAGCTCAAGCTGGAGGGTGACGGGGGCACCTCCGACTCGGACTCCGCGACGGCCGGCACCGACATCGAGCCCGCGCCCGCCTTCGGCCGCGGGTGGATACTGATGCTCATCGCGGTCCTGCTGGTCTTCGTCATCCCCTTCCTGCTGGAGCCCTACACCCTGCGCCCGCGGGGCGGGGCGGTCGTCGTGACCGAGGAGGAGTTGGAGGCCGACCGGCAGGAGTTCAAAAAGGCCTACTGGGGCGAGCGTCACGGCGAAGGCGAGGGGAAGGGCGGGGAAGACCGGGGCGAGGCCGAGGAACCCGGGGAGGACGGGAAGCCCGGTGCCGTCGAGCCGGACGAAGGCGACGGCGAAAGCGGGTCCTGACGGCCTCGGCAGCCACTCGCTCCCCCTTTCCCTCATTGGAAAACGCCTTCCGCTTCGTCTAAACTTCAATTAGAGGCATGCGAGAGAGAGGATGCGCGGGTGAAGTCATTGAGAGTCATCGCGGCCCTGGCGGCCATCCTGCTGGCACTGGGGCTCTTCGTCCCGGGAAGCGCGGGGTCGACGCGGACGGCGGGCCGGGGCGGACCTTCCGGCGTAAGTGACTGGAAACAGGCCGTCCGCGAGAAGGTGGCGGGCCTGGCCGGGCGGGACCAGTCGACCGGCAAGAACCCGAGGCAGGCATCCCCCGCTTACGACGGCGCGGAGGTGGTGCCCGGCGAGTTCCTGGTGAAGCCGGCGTCCGGCTTCTTCGCGGCCGACCTGGAAACGTCATTCTCCGGCCTGGGGGCCGAGGTCCTCGAGGACCTGGAACCGGCGGGCCTGCTGCTGGTCGGGCTTCCCGGGGCCCCGGATACGGGCCGGGCCCTGGAGGCGCTGCGCTCCCTGCCCACGGTCGAGGCGGCCGAGCCCAACCTGCTGCGGCACTTCTATGCCCTCCCGAACGACTCCCTGATAGGCAACCAGTGGTACCTTGACCACATCGGCGCCTCCGCCGCCTGGGACGTCACCCACGGGTCGGGCTCGGTGGTCATCGCCGACATCGACAGCGGGATAATGACGACCCACGAGGACCTCGAGCCAGGGATCGAATCGGGAAGGATACTCACCGGCTACAACACCATGACCGGCACCACCGACGTGGAAGACGACGTGGGCCACGGCACCTGGGTGGCCGGCTGCTTCTCCGCCGAGACCGACAACACCCTGGGCGTCGCCGGCATCGGCTGGGACTGCAGCCTGCTGCCCATCAAGGCCGGGGACTCCTCCGGCGTCTCCTTAGCCGACGAGATCGACGCCCTCTACTACGCGGCCGACCACGGGGCCGACATCATCAACATGAGCTTCGGCGTCTCCGGCATCGAGAATTACAGCGCCCTGGAGCAGGAGGCCGTCGACTACGCGGTGGAGCAGGGGTGCGTCATAACGGCGGCGCGCGGCAACGAGGACCACGACCTCCCGGACTTCCCCGCCTGCCTGCAGAACGTCATCGGCGTGGGGGCGACCGACGAGTCAGACCAGCCCGTCACGCCCCCGAGTGGGGGACCGACTACGGCATGGGCACCGACGTCATGGCCCCGGGGGAGGGCATCTACACCACCGACATGGACGCGACCAACAGCTACTACGCCGTCTCCGGCACCTCCTTCTCCTCCCCCATCACCGCGGGGGAGGCGGGCCTCCTCCTCTCCGACGACCCGACCCTGACGGCGCCGGAGGTGGAGTACCTCATCGAGGCGGGCGCGGCGGGCATGACCGACACCGACTTCGGCTACGGCCTCATCGACATGGCCGGCTCCCTGACCGTCACCAACGACTACACGGACTCGCTGGAGCCCAACAACACCGTCAACCAGGCCTACCCCATCGACACCGGTTTCTACCAGTCCTACATCGGCTGCAACAGCGACTCCGACTTCTACTCCTTCACCCCGCGGGAGTCGGGGATGGTGATGGCCCTGCTGGACGGCATCGGGGCGGACTGCGACTACGACCTCTACCTGCACCAGGTCGACAAGGGCGGCGACTGGAACGAGGTCATCGCCTCCAGCGCGGCGGGCGAGGGCCAGGCGGAGGCCTTCATGGCGCCGGTGTACGCCGGCACCGAGTACGCCCTGGAGGTCGCGTGTTACTACCGTTTCTCCGACCAGCCCTACGACCTCTACCTCATCTCGCCGGAGGTCGCCACCGAGTGGTACTTCGCGGAGGGCTACACCGGCGCCGGGTTCGACCAGTGGTTGTGCCTGCAGAACCCGGACGAGACCTCCAGCGTCACCATCGACGCCGAGTACATGTTCACCAACGGCTCCACCCTGGAGCGGAGCTACACCGTGGGGCCCCATTCCCGCGGCACCGTCAACGTCAACCTGGAAGTGGGCGCGGGGCGGGACGTCTCCGTCAGGCTCAGCTCGGATGACCCCTTCATCGCCGAGCGCCCCATGTATTTCGACTACGGCGGGGAGTGGCCGGGCGGCCACGACCTGATGGGCATAACCACTCCGTCGGCCGACTGGTTCTTCGCGGAGGGCTACACCGGCGCCGGCTTCCAGGAATGGCTGTGCCTGCAGAACCCCAACGGCTGGACGGTGGAGGCGGAGGTCTACTTCACAGGGCCGGAGGTGTTCGAGTCCCGCACCTACTACCTGCCCGCGGATTCCCGCACCACCGTCTCTGTCAACGGCGTCATCGGAGCGGGCCTGGACGTCTCCCTGGCCATCTTCACCACCGACGGCGACTCCAACGGCTACTACGACCCCATCGTGGCGGAACGCCCCATGTACTTCGACTACGGCGGGGCCTGGAAGGGCGGCCACATCTCCGGCGGAACCGTCCTACCCTACGAAGAGTGGTATTTCGCGGAGGGGTACACCGGGCCGGGGTTCGAGGAGTGGCTGTGCCTGCAGAACCCCAACGACACCGACATCACCGTCGACATCGATTACATGTTCACCACAGGCCCTTCCCTGCAGCGCAGTTACGACGTCCCGGCCTTGTCCCGCGCCACCGTCAAGGTCAACGATGAGGTGGGGGTGGGCAAGGACGTGTCCATCAAGGCGACGTCGGACGACCCGTTCATCGCGGAGCGCCCCATGTACTTCGACTACAGATACAAGTGGCAGGGGGGCAGCGTGGTCACCGGGGCCATGTACCCCTCGGTGTCGTGGTTCTTCGCGGAGGGGTACACCGGGCCGGGGTTCGAGGAGTGGCTGTGCCTGCAGAACCCGGGCGACGAGGCGACCGCCCTGGACATCTCGTACATGCTGGCAGACGGGACGGTCGTCCCGCAGGAGCTGACGGTCCAGCCGCATTCCCGCTCCACCGTCTACGTCAACGACGTGGTGGGGGCGGATAAGGAACTCTCCATAAAGATCGTCTCGGACGTCCCGATAGTCGCGGAGCGGCCCATCTACTTCCTCTACCAGGGCTGGTGCCCCGGGGGGGACGACGTCATGGGCTACACCCCTTAATATTCTTTCTTCAGCCAGCAGTAGACGGTGATGGCGGCCAGGATACCTCCCCACAACAGGAAGGAGGTGAACTGAAGACCGTAGAAATCCAGCTTTTCAATGAATCCGGAGAGTTCCTTGGGCAGGAAAAAAGAATACCAGATCCCTATCGCCAGCAACGCCAATGCGCTGAATCCGGAACAGACGCTGAACAGGTGCAAAAGCAGTTGGCTGCGGGGAGCGTCTGCTTTTCTTCTCAGCGTAAGGCTATAACCGATGAGGAAGAAGATAGAGCCTAAGACGATGACAAAGGCATCGCTGGAAAGCCAGGGTGCCATGCTTGCCACCCAGTCGGAGGGGCCTCCATATGTCGGGGGTTCGGTCACCTTCTTGATGACGATTACATTTTCGATGATCATGCTGTAGTAATAGAAGGCCACCAGCGTAAGCCCTAT
>CAWFDJ010000023.1:0-153760 GCA_963814495.1 uncultured bacterium | reverse complement strand
TGGAGCGCTGCCATGACGGCATCCTCTACCGCCAGGAGGTCTTCGCCCACGCTGCCGGGCGGCCGGGCCGTCCGCCGCGGCGACGAGCCGCTCTTCGCCTGGATCCGGCTTCTTCGCTCGCCGACGCGGTCGGAGGCCGCTGCCGCTGGAGGACGAAACCGCGTTCGACCTCACGATCCAGGGGTTCATCGGACGCCACGATGAGCCTGCGCAACAACATCCGCGTCCTGTCCCGACCGGGCCCTGTACCCGCGCGCTCTTCGGCTCGAGGGGCCGCACGCCCGGCGCGGTGCGCGTCGTTGAGCCCGACGGCCGCGTGCGGATCGGCGTGGCGCCGAACGCCGCGATGCCGCGCCGCGCTTCGTGGCCCCACCGCGACCGACGCCGCCTACCACCTGCGGCTCGAGGGCTCCGGTCCGGAAGGGCGTCTGCGTGGACCTGCTGCTGCCGATGGTGCCGGCGGACCGCAAGGTCTTCGACCGCGAACTGGCCCTGGGATACGACGCGGCGCTCTGCGCGAGGCCAACCGGTTCTGGGCGCCGGCCCGATGACCGCCGCGGGCGTTCATCCGTGCCCGAGCCGGCGCATCAACGAGGCCATCGCGCACAGCGTGCGCCTCAGCCGCCTGCTGGCCGAGACGAATCCCGCCACCGGCAAGTACTGCAAGATCAGCGGCTCGCTGGCCGTACGCCAACCTGTGGACGCACGCCCATGGCCATGGACCTGATCATGCTCCTGGACACGCTGGGCGACCACGACTTCGTGGCGCCGGTACCTCGAGATCTTCCGCGAGGAGCAGGGGACGGTGACGCCGCCCGGGCGACGCCTACACGCGCGCACCCCGGCTACCTGAGCACGCCGGCCGCTCTACAAGTCCATCGACTGGCTCTCCGACAACGGCGCGATCCTCTACACGCTCAGCATGCACGGCCTGCTCTCCGGCGACGCGGACTACATCCGCGCGCTTCACGGACGCGATCGTCAAGTCCTGCGACTGGATCAAGACGCACCGGGCCCTGAAGGGCCACGGCGGCTACGAGGGCGTCCTGCCGCCGGCCGTGGCCACCGACGCCGGCACGCGGATCCAGGCCGTCTGGAGCGACGGCTGGAACTACAAGGGGCTGTGCGCGGCGGTGCGGCTGCTGAAGCAGATCGGCCACCCGCGCGCCGCCGAGTTCGCGCGCGGAGGCGCGCGACTACCGGGCCGCCTTCCTGCCGCGCCCTGCGCGACAAGTGCCGGCACGATGCCGGCCTGGAAGGACGCGCGCGGCCGGCGCCACGTGCTCGTGCCGACCGCGCTGTCGGGCGACGAGCGCGGCGAGACCCGCCACGCCTTCTACCTGGACGGCGGGCCGCTGTTCCTCGTGTTCGCCGGGCTCCTGGACGCCGCCGACCCGCTCATGCGCGACGTCCTCGCTGTGGTTCCGCGAGGGGCCGCAGCGCCGCTACTACCGGCACGACGCCAACTGCTGGCAGGTGCCCGTGCTCGGACCACGAGATGTCGAGCTGCGAGCCGTGCTACTCGTGGAACGTCTTCCACTCCTGGCAGCTCGGCGACCGCGAGAAGTTCCTCGAGGGCATGTACAGCCTGTTCGCCGGCGCGCTCTCGCGCAAGACCTTCATCTCGTGCGAGACGCGCGGCGGCATCACCGGCAACGTCTTCGCCGGCGCCGCTGGCCGTCTACCTGGCGCGCCTGGCCGTGGTCGACGACCAGATCGAGCGCGGGCGAGCTGCACCTCCTGCGCCTCATGCCGCTGGCCTGGCTCAAGCCCGGCGACCCGCCGCCGCTTCGAGAGCCTGCCGACCGAGTTCGGGCCGGTGACGCTCGCGACGCGCGTCTCCCGGGACGGGCGCACGCTGGCCCTTGCGTCGAGGCCCGCGTTCCGCGGGGCGACCGCCGCAGCGGTCATCCTGCACGTGCCGCCTATCCCCGGGCTCCGGAGCGTGCGGGTCAACGGCCGGCGCCGCCCGGCCGGGGAGCTGTCGCGAGCTATAAAGAGCATTTGGATTACTCACGACATCCCAAAGGAAGAACGATAGGCGTGTACGAGTACGATTCGGATTCGACGACTCATAATTTCCGGGAGGGCCGGGTGCCACCCCGGCCGATTCCAACGAGCCGAGCGCACCAAAAGGCGAGTCGAGTAAGCGGGTCGGGTAAGTGTATCCGAGTAAGAGTGTCGAGTAAGGGTGCGGGCAAGGAAAACGAAGGGGAGGGGGCGTTTGGACACTTAACCACCACCCTTACTCGGATACCCTTACCCGACCTGCTTAAGCGACCTGCCTACTCGTACACGTCCATCATTCGGCCGTCTGACGGCTCACGAGGACGTTCGCCCTCCAAGGGATATCCTCGACACACACGATAGGTCGTGCTTATGGAGGGCGAGCCTCCGGCGAGCCGCGTCAGCGGGTAAGAACATGGAGAGCCCGTAGGCAGCCGCCAGGCTTAACTAGCCGGGTAGGATTTTGGGTTCCCGTAAGGGCTGGACAGGGCCGCATTCCTGGAGCAGACTGCGGGCGTTGTGTGCATGGCCCCGCGACCTGTGAAAGGATGAAACCCATGGCATGACCCCGCGCGAACGCTGGATGGCCCTCTTTGCCGGCAGAAGCCGGACCGCGTGCCGACCGATTACTGCGGCACGGCGGAAGTCAGCGAGCGCCTGCTGAAGGACCTGGGCTGCGCCGACCGGGACGCGCTCTCTCGAAGCTCCACATCGACGGCCTGGACCACGTCGGCGCGCCCCGGACCGTGCATCACCACCCTCCCGACCCGAACGCCGACCTCTGGGGTGTCCGGCGAGAAGGTCAGTACGGCACGGGCGCCTACGACGAGGCCGTGTCTCACCCGCTGGCGAACATGCAGACGGAGGAGATCCACGCCTACGCGTGGCCCATCCCGGACGCCCACGACTGGGAGAACTTCAAGCAGCAGGTCCAGAAGATCAGCGGCCGCCGCGCCGTGGCCTGCGGCGGCTACGAGCCGTACCTCCTGTACTGTTCCATGCGCGGCATGGAGCAGGCGATGATGGATCTGATGGACGACGAAGAGATCGCCGACGCCATCCTGGGCCACATCTTCGACTACCACTATCGCGTCAACGCGCGGATGTTCGAGATCGGCAAGGGCAAAATCGACCTCCCGACCATTGCCGAAGACCTGGGCATGCAGAACGACCTGCTGATGAGCCTGGACCGCATCCGGCGCTTCATCCTGCCCAACCAGAAGAACATGGCGGACCTGGCGCGCAGTTTCGGCATCCACATCTTCTATCACACCGACGGCGCGGCGCGGAAAGTGATCCCCGATCTGATCGACGTGACCGGCATCGAGGTGCTGAACCCCATCCAGTGGCGCTGCCCGGGTATGGAGCGCGAAGGTCTGGTGCGCGACTTCGGCGCAAGGTCATCGCTTCCACGGCGCCGTGGACAACCAGCAGACCCTGGCCTTCGGTACACCGGAAGACGTGCGTCGGGAAGTGCTGGACAACCTGCGCATCTTCGCCTGGCCGGCCCGCTGGATCTGCGCGCCGTGCCACAACCTGCAGGCCGTGTCGCCGACCGCCAACATCGTGGCGCTGTACGAGACGATCCACGAGTACGGTGCTCTCTGACGCGTCTGCAGGCAGCTATTCTCATGATGGCCTCGGACGGCGTGGAAGCCGTCCCTCCATGATGCGGGATCGTCCGCCGTTCCGAGGTTTTGGAGGGTCGGGTGACACCCCGACCCGCACCTTGGCGGCCATCATGCGAATGGCTGGTCTGCAGGCGCGCCGCCTTGACTTTTCGCCGGCTTGAGGCATCCTAGCCTGCATGCCTGCCTGCCTGGTGAGCGTGCCATGAGCGAATTCCTGATCGGGTGGATCGTCCTGCTGCCGCTGGTCCTGGGCGCCCTGGCCTGGGGCGCGCGGTCGGCCGGCCCGCGCCGGGCCGTGGTGGTGGCCGCGGCCGCGGCGATCGCGCTGTTGGGCCTTTGGCTGGCCTGGCGCGGGCCTTTCACCGCCTCGTTCGGCCGGCCCGCGGCCCTCGCGGGGCACCTGCTCGAGTTCGCCCTGACCGCGGCCGTGTTCGAGATCAGCCGCCGCCGCCGGGTCTGGTCCGCGATGCTTCTCTCGGCGGCGCAGCTGGGGCTGGTGGCCTACCAGCACGTCTGGCTGGGCGCCTTGCGCCGGCGGGAGTCGTGCGTGTTCGCGGTGGATGCCCTATCCCTGATCATGGTCCTGATCATCTCCATCATCGGCTCGCTGATCGCCATCTTCGCCATCGGCTACATGAACAAGCACGAGGAGCACGCGCCGAAGACGGCGCGCCTCCACGGGCCGGTTCTTCTTCTTCGTGGTCGCCTTCCTCGGTGTCATGAACGGGCTGGTGCTGGCGGACGACCTCAAGTGGCTCTCGATCTTCTGGGAGCTGACCACGCTGTGCTCCTTCTTCCTGATCGGCCATGACGGCACGGACGAGGCCCGCGCGCAACGCCAAGCGCGCCCTGCTGATCAACACCGTCGGCGGGGTGGCCATGTCGTTTGCCGGCTGGCCTTTGCGATGCAGATGACGGGGATGAAACCCTGAGCGGCGCTGATGCCCGGCGTGGCCCTGCTGCCGCTGGCGCTGCTGGGCGCTGGCCGCGTTCACCAAGTGCGGCCCAGCTCCCGTTCCAGAGCTGGCTGCTGGGCGCCATGGTCGCCCCGACGCCGGTCTCCGCCCTCCTGCACTCCAGCACCATGGTCAAGGCCGGCGTCGTACCTGATCCTGCGCCTCGCCCGGCCTTCGGGGCACGCCCGCTGGCGTCGATCATCGCGGTCGGCGGGCGCGTTCACCTTCGTGGCCGCCGCCGCGCTGGCCGATCGGGCCAGAGCAACGCCAAGAAGGTGCTGGCCTACTCCACGATCGCCAACCTGGGCCTGATCATCGACCTGCGCGGGCATCAACACGCCGCTGGCCTACGCCGCCGGCGCTGCATGATCCTGGTCTTCCACGCGGTCTCCAAGGCCCTGCTGTTCCTCTGCGTCGGCACCATCGAGCAGACCATCGGCAGCCGCGACATCGAGGACATGAGCGGCATCCTCCACCAGATGCCCCTGACCACGACGTATCACGCATCATCGGGCATGGTGTCCATGATCGCTGCCGCCGTTCGGCATGCTGCTCGGCAAGTGGATGGCCATCGAGGCCGCGGTCCAGTCGCCGCTCGTCCTGGTGCTCGTCGTGGTGGGCAGCGCGCTGACCGTGTTCTTCTGGGCCAAGTGGCTCGGCCGCATCACCACCGCCTCCTACCACGAGACCTACACGGTCGAGCAGGCCCCCCGCGGCATGACCGCCACGCTCCTGTTCCTGGCCGCGCTCGTGATCGGCTCCATGGTCGGCGCCCTGCCGCTCTACCACCTCTGGGCCCGGCCCGTCGTCAGCACGGCACCGACGCAGACGACGACCGCGAGGATCGCCATGAACAGCAGCGCCCGCGTCGTCGGGATGTCGTTGGAGTAGGTGGAGACGATGTCGGGAGACGCGGCCGCGGACAGGCTCAGGCCGAGCACGGTCGCCAGTTCGAAGAGCAGTTGGACGAGTGCCAACGCCGCCCAGATCGCGGCGGCCGTGGCAGCGCGGACCAGGTCCACCCGTCCGGTTCGCGAGACGATCCCGTCCTTGCCGGAGGGGTCAAGCAGCGTTGCGGCGATCAGCCATCCGATGGTCGCAAACCCAGCCGCCACATCCGTCAGGACAGACGCAGCACCGGCGTGCCCCAGCCGACGAGCGGGCCGGGATCGGGCAGGCCGGGAAGCGCGGTCTGGTACGAGCCCCCCGCCAGCACCAGGCCGAAGACCGCGGCGACCACGGCCACCGCGACGAGGGCCATGCCGACCAGCCACAGGGGGCCGCCGACGCGGCCGGCCGGGCGAGACGTGGTGGTGGTCGTCGAAGTCATGTCCGTCGGCGGATGACGTAGCCGCCGGCGGCGACACCGATCAGCACGATTCCGACCGCGACCCAGACGCCGGCATTGGAGTTCGAGGAGCCCTCGGGCGTGTCGGCCTCGGCCTCGGGTGTCGCCCCCGCGGTCGCCGCTGCCGGAGGGTCTACGTAATGGACGAGGACCTGGTCTACCGGACCGGGCCGCGCCTCATCGACGGGCTGGAGAGCATCTACGCGGCCATCCAGGGCGCAGTAGGCACGCAGGAAGGCTTGAGGACTGAAGAGGAGGGAGTGGATGGAGGCCGATCGGGGCGAGGCTGGCGGAGGTGCGGAAGCGGCGCCTGGCCGTGCTCGGCGGGCCTGGCCGTGGCCCTGCTGCTGGTACTGGTGGCTGGCGGTGGCCCTGGGCGCCGTCATACGTGCCCTTCCTCACCTCTGCGCGCATCATCCTGGACAAGGTGCCGCTGCTGGGACGGCTCATCGACCAGGACTGGACGGAGATCCAGGAGACCATCATCCTCTCGCTGCGCCTCCCGCGGGTGATGCTGGCCCTGCTGGTGGGCATGTCCCTGGCCCTGGCCGGGGTGGTCTTCCAGGGGCTCTTCCGCAACCCCATGGCCGACCCCAGCATCATCGGCTCTTCCCAGGGCGCCGCCCTGGGGGCCACCCTGGCCTTCTTCTTCGGTATCAAGCTGAGCTGGGGCGGGCTTTCGGCCGTGATCCCTCATGGCCTTCGCGGGCTCACTGGCGGCGGTCTTGCTGGTCTATGCCATCGCCCGCACCGGGGGGCGGGTCTCCATCTCCTCCCTGCTGCTGGTGGGCATCGCCGTCTCTTCCTTCCTCGCCTCCATCGTCTCCCTGCTCATGGTGATCAGCGAGGACCGCATGCACAACATCTTCTTCTGGCTGATGGGGGGCATCTCCACCGGGGACTGGGGGCAGGTGGCGGCGGTCGCGCCCTTCATCCTCGCCGGAGCGGCGGTCACCCTCTTCTACTCACGCGACCTCAACCTGATCCTGCTGGGCGAGGAGCGCGCGGCCCAGTTGGGGCTGCGCACCGACCGTTTCAAGTGGGTGATGATCGTCACCGCCTCGCTGATGGTGGGGGCGGCGGTGTCGGTCTCCGGCATCATCGGTTTCGTGGGCCTGATCACGCCGCACATCGTCCGGCTGATGACCGGGCCCGACCACCGCTACCTGGTGCCGGGCTCGCTGCTGGCCGGGCGGCTGCTTCCTGGTGCTGGCCGACACCCTGGCACGCACCCTCATCGCCCCCAACGAACTGCCGGTGGGCATAGTCACCGCATTCTTCGGCGCCCCCTTCTTCATCTACCTGCTGAAGACGGAGGAAGACCATTGACTAGCAGGAAAGGAAGCCGGAGCTGTCGGGGGCGCAGGCTGGAGGCGAGGGAGGTCACGGCGGGCTACCGCGGCGCGGACGGTGGTCGAGGGCATGGACCTGAGGGTGGCCCCCGGTGATTTCATCGGCCTCATCGGACCCAACGGCTCCGGCAAGACCACCTTCCTCAAGACACTGGCCCGCACCTTAAGCCGTTGGAGGGCGCGGTGCTGCTGGACGGGGAGGACATCTACCGAGCTGCACGCCCGGCGGGTGGCGCGGGAGCTCGCGGTGGTGCCCCAGGAGAACCACTGGACTTCTCCTTCACCTCGCTGGAGGTGGTGCTGATGGGACGCAATCCCCACCTGGGCCGGCTGCAGTCGGCGGGCCCGCGCGACCTGGAGTAGCCCGCCAGGCCATGGAGCGTGCCCACGTCTGGCACCTGGCCGACCGGCCGGTGACCGAGCTGTCGGGAGGCGAGCGCCAGCGGGTGGTCATCGCCCAGGCCCTGGCCCAGCAGCCGGCGCGTGCTGCTGCTGGACGAGCCCACCCAGCACCTGGACATCAACCACCAGCTCTCCCTGCTCCAGCTGCTCAAGGAGATGTGCGACGGAAGGCCGGGCGGTGGTGGCGGTGATGCACGACCTCAACCTGGCCGCCCAGTTCTGCCAGAGCATCATCGTCTTAAGAAGAGGGAAAGGAGTTCTGCCGCGGGACCCCGGAAGAAGTCGCTCACCGCCGCCAGCCTGCTGGACGTCTTCGGGGTGGAGGCCATCGTCACCCGCCACTCCGTGACCCACAAGCCCCACGTCATCTTCCTGCCCCGCGGCGCGGGAGCCGGGGAGCGGAGGAGGTGCAGGTGCACCTGATCTGCGGCGGGGGCAGCGGCGCCGCGCTCATGCGCGACCTGCTGGAGAGTGGGCTTCTACCTGACCGCCGGCGTACTCAACCTGGGTGACTCCGACGAGGAAGTGGGCAGGGCGCTGGAGCTGCGCATGGCCACCGACCCGCCCTTCTCCCACGTGTCCGCCGGAGGCGCACCGCGACAACCTGGAACTGGTGGAGGAGAGCGACGCCGTGGTCGTCACCGACCTGCACGTCGGCCCGGGCAACCTGACCAACCTGGAGGCGGCGCAGGAAGCCCTGCAGGCACGGCAAGAAGGTCTTCGTGCTCTCCTCCACCCCCATGGCCGAACGCGACCACACCGGCGGCGCGGGCGTGGCCTCTACGGGAACTGATCGCCGGCGGAGGCCGGGGAGTCGGCGGACCGGGAAGAGCTGCTGGCGGCGCTGGAGACGGCGACGAGGGGAGGGCACATGAGCGCGGCAGGCGGAACGGCGCGCTGCCTGATGGTGCAGGGGACCGCCTCCCACGTCGGAAAGAGCATCGTGACGGCGGGGCTGTGCCGCCTCTTCTCGGACCTGGGGTGGCGGGTCGCGCCCTTCAAGTCACAGAACATGAGCCTCAACTCCTGCGTCACCGCGCGGCGGCGAGGAGATCGCCCGGGCCCAGGAACTGCAGGCGCGCGGGGCGCGGATCGAGCCGCGGGTGGAGATGAACCCCGTGCTGCTCAAACCGAAGGAGGAGATGAAGTGCGAGGTGATCCTGCGAGGGCAAGTCGCGCGGCAGCTGGACGGCCATGGAGTACTTCCGCGTACACCAGCCGGAAGCCCTGCGCGTGGTGCGCGGAGTCCCTGGACGAGCTGCGGCGCGATTTCGACCTGGTGGTGATCGAGGGGGCCGGCAGCCCGGCCGAGATCAACCTCCGCCGCCGCGACATCTGCAACATGAAGGTGGCGGCCATGGCCGAGGCGCCGGTGCTGCTGCTTGCCGACATCGACAAGGGCGGCGCCCTGGCCTCGGTGGTGGGGACCATGGAGTTGCTGCGCGCCGGCGGAGCGGGCCCGGGTGGACGGCATCGTCTTCAACAAGTTCCGCGGCGACTTCGAACTGCTCCGCCCGGGGCTCCGCATCGTCGAGCGGAAGACCGGCGTGAAGGTGGTCGGGGCGCTACCCTGGCTCGACTGCTCCTGCCTGGACGAGGAGGACACCCCCCGCTTACGCCAGCCACGCGCGGGCGGAGGTGGCGGTGGTGCGCCTTCCCTACATGTCCAACTTCACCGACTTCGCTCCCCTGGCCAGTCTGGTCCCCCTGAAATGGGTGACCCGGCCGGAGGAACTTGAAGGCTGCCGGGCGGTGATCCTGCCGGGCACCCGCAACACCATGAACGACTTGAGATGGTTGAAGGAGAGGGGGCTGGCGGCGCGTATCCGAGAGATGCGGGGAGGACGGGGGGATGGTGCTGGGCATCTGCGGCGGCTACCAGATGCTCGGGTGAGAGCTGCGGGACCCGGAAGGCCTGGAGGGGGAGGCGGGGACGGTGGCAGGGCCTGGGGCTGCTGCCGGTGACGACCACCTTCGCCAGCCCCAAGGTCACCCTGCGGGTGCGTGCCCGGGTGACGGGCGAGATCGGGCTTGTTGCCCGGGTTGCAGGGGAGCGAGCTCGAGGGCTACGAGATCCATGCCGGGAGGGTGGAACTGTCCGGAGGTGAAGCACCCTTCTTCTTCGACACGGTGAAGGGGACGGTGCCGGACGGCGCGGTCGTCAAGAGACGGCCGGGTGCTCGGCACCCACCTGCACGGGCTCTTCGACAACCCGCGCGGCACTCGGGGCGTTCCTCGCGCCGTCTGGGGCATGAGACGGAGATGACGGACGACCACTAGCTCCGCCTGGCCGAGGACGGCCTGGACGGGTTCGCGCGCGGCGATCAGGGACAACCTGGACATGGAATACCTGATGTCGCTGGTGGGGCCGTCATGAACGGCGCGCGCCTCAGGTGCTGGCGGCGGCGGGACTGGACGCGCTGGCGGGCGACCCGCCCGACCGCTTGCACCCGGTCAGGTGGACCGGTAAGCTCATCGACCGGACTGGAGAAGGTCATCTACCCCGTTGACAACGGTTTGCCCGGCGGAGTAGCGCTGGCGGCCTCGACCCTGGGGATGACCGCCCTGGTCTTGCGGCCGCTTACCGGGAAGAAGAAAGGCGCCCGGCCGGCGCACTGGCTGGCCGGCATCCGTCGTCACTCGACTCGGCCCTCTCCTTCCGGCAGCTTACGGTGAAGGCCGGCGCCGTGCAGGCGCTGCTGGAAGAGGGGAACCTGGAAGAAGCGCGAGCTCATGGCCGGCGAGATGGTCGGGCCGGGACACCGCATGACCTCTCCGGTGAGGAAGTGGTGAGGGCGGTGGTGGAGACGCTGGCGGAGAACGCCTCGGACGGCGTCTTCGCGCCCTTGATCTACGCCCTTCTGGGAGGCCCCGCGGCTGGCGTACCTCTACCGCACCGTCAACACCCTGGACTCCATGGTGGGGTACAGAAACGAGCGCTACATTGAGTTCGGACGGGCTTCCGCCCGCCTGGACGACCTGGCCAACCTGGTGCCGTCCCGGGTCACGGCGGCCTTGCTGCTGGCGTCAGGCGCCCTCACCGGCAATGATATATTACAATGCTGTAAGGATTATGCGGCGGGACGCGCCGGGACACGCCAGCCCCAACGCCGGCTGGCCCGAGGCGGCCATGGCCGTGGCCGCTGGGCGTGAGGCTGGGCGGCACCAATTATTACGGCGGCGTGGCGCACCGCGGCGCCGACATGGGAAACCCGCTGGAGGCCCCTGGCGCCGGCGAGGATAGGCGAAGCGGTGCGAGCTGCTGTACCTAGCTTACGCCATCTTCCTGGCCGTGGTGGCCCTGGGAGGGTCCTGCATTCGAAGGAGGAAGGGATGAAGCGCGAACATGGAGGGATACGGAGAGGGCTACCCGCCCGGGCTGGCCGACTTCAGCTCCAACCTCTACCCCTGGGGGCCGCCGCGAGGCGGTGCGCCGCTTTCTGGCCGGCGACCTGTCTGCCGGAGACCGTGCCTTACCCCGATCCCGGTTACCGTTCCCTGCGGGAAGCCACTGGGGCGCTATGCCGGCTGCCCGGCCCGAAGTGCGTCTATCCCGCCAACGGCTCGGAGGAGATATTCTTCTGGCTCTGCCGCCTGCTCGCGCCGCGCGTGGCCGTGGTGATCGGGCCCACCTATTCCGAGTACGCGCTGGCGGCGCAGGCGGCCGGAGCGGAAGTGCGCCAACTGTCCTGCGAAGCCGAAGAAGGTTTCAGGCTGGACCTCGCCGCGGCGGAGCAGCGGCGGCCGGAAGCCGACCTGGTCTTCGTATGCAACCCCAACAATCCCACCGGCGACGCTGGTCTCCCGCGAGGAGATAAAGAGAGATCGAGCGGATGCTGAAGCCCGGGGCCGTGCTGCTGGTGGACGAGGCCTTCATGGACTTCGTGGAAGAAGGGGAGGGCCGGACCGCCGTTCCCCTGGTGAGCGAAGAGGCTCTGGGTGACGCGCTCCCTGACCAAGTTCTTCTCCCTGGCCGGGCTGCGGCTGGGATACCTGATAGCACCGGCCGGACGCGGTGGAGGCGCTGGAGGACATCGACCCCGCTGTGGCGGGTCAACCGCCTCGCGGAGGTGGCGGCGCTGGCGGCGCTGGCGGATGAAGAATACATACGAGAGATGCCGGCCAGGACGGCGGGAGAGGGAGCGCTTTCGCCAGGCGCTGGAGGCCACCGGGTCTACTCGAGGCCTATCCGGCTGTCCGCCAACTTCCTCCTGGCGGAGATCACCGGCGCCGGCATGACTTCAAGGCGCCGGAACTCCAAGCGACGCCTGCTGGAGCGGGGCTTTCTTGTCCGTGACGCTTCGGACTTCCCGGGGTTGGACGAGAGGTTCATCCGCCTGGCGGTGCTGGACCGCGAGCGAAACGACGCCCTGGTGCGGGAACTGGAGGAGGTGACGCAGGTGGTTAACGTGTACGGCAGGACCCTCGGCGGCCGTGCGCTTCCTCACCGTCTTCACCCTTCCGGGCACGCGAGGAGATGACGGGGCTCGTCCGCCTACTACCCGCTGGCCGGCTGGCTCGATGGGCGGCGTGCTCTTCCTGGCCGCCTGGCTGCTGGGCGGCCTGCCGGACGGGCCCGCGCCTTCATCCTCGTGGCGGCCTGGGAACTCCTCTCGCGCGGCCTGCACGCCGACGCCCTGGCCGACACCGCCGACGGCCTGATCGCCGGGGGGAGCCGCGAGCGCATCCTCGCCATCATGGACGACTCGCGCACCGGCTCCTTCGGGATACTGGCCATAGCCCTGGTCCTGCTGGGCAAGTACGCCCTGCTGGCCAGCCTCGACCCGGCGAAGGTGGGAGGTGCGCTGGTCTGCGCCTGCGTGCTGGCCCGCTGGACCATGACCCTGCTGGCCTGCCTGCTCCCGCCGGCCAGGCGCGACGGGCTGGGCAGCCTGGTGATCGAGTCGACCGGATGGAAGGAGCTGGGCATAGCCACCTGCTGGGCGTGGTGCCCCTGGCGTTCATCTTCCGGGCGGACCTGCTCTTCGCCCTGGCCGGACCGGTCGCCAGCCTCTACCTGGCGCTCTACGCCCGCCGCCGCATCGGCGGCATCAACGGCGACGTCATGGGAGCCTGCCTGGAACTGACCGAGCTGGCCACCCTCCTCGCCTTCGTCGTTTCGGCTCCCGTATGAGCGGCAGGTCGGACCCACAGGTTCAGTTGAGGTCGCGGCCGCCGTCCAGCACGAAGACCTGCCCGGTGACGAAGCTGGAAGCGTCCGAAGCCAGGTAGACGATTATCCCCACCATCTCATCCGGCTCGGCGATGCGCCCCATGGGGATGGAGGCCACCGCGGTCTGGAGGATGGCCTCGTTGCCCCACAGGGCCTGGCTGAAATGGGTCTTCACCAGCCCGGGGGCCACGCAGTTGACCCGTACGCCCCGTGCCGCCCCACTCACCGGCGAAGACCTTGGTGATCATGTTCACCGCGGCCTTGGAGACGGAGTAGATGCCCAGGAAGGGGGTGGGCTTGAAGGCCGCCTCGCTGGAGATGTTGATGATGGAGCCGGAGCCCTGCTCCACCATGACCTTGCCCACCTGCTGGGTCAGGTAGAAGACGCCCCGCGCGTTGACCTCGAAGATCTTGTCCCAGAAGGACATGTCGGCGTCGGTCGGTGGGCCCGAAGTAGGGGTTGGTGGCGGCGTTGTTCACCAGGATGTCGATCTGTCCCGTAAGCGTCGAGGGTGGTCTTGATGAGGTTGTCGATGGCCTCCAGGTGGCCGATGTGGGTGGCCACGGCCAGGGCCTCGCCGCCCGCCTCCTCGATCTCCTTCTTGACCTCGTCGAGCACTTCCTGCTTGCGGCTGGCCAGCACCACCTTGGCCCCGAACTCCGACAGGCCCTTGGCGATGGCTTCGCCGATGCCGCGGCTGGCCCCGGTGACGATGGCCACCTTGCCGTCAGGTCGAATTGCTCCTTGATCATATCCCTGCCTCCTTTGGTGAACAGCCAGTGAGAATCGTCAATATATTATAACTGAGAACGCGTGCTCTAACGCCAGGACGGGTAGCGGCCCTTGCCCCAGGTCTGCGCGGTGAAGGAGCCCCCGCCCAGTTCCACCACGATGAGCGAGTCGGTGGTGGGAACCCCGAAACCCGCGTTATCACCGACGTAGTAGACGGCCCGGCCGCCGTCGGGCGACACCGAGGGGTGGCCCATGATGAACGTGGGGCCCACCGTGTCCAGCCGGGTGACGGTGTTGCCCTCCAGGTCCATCAGGCGCAGGTCGGTGTCGGGGTCGTTCCGGCAGACCGCCACCAGGCTGTCGCCCGCCGGGGTGAAGACAGCCTCGATGACGTCGGAGCTGACGGTGGTCTTCAGGCCGCTCTCAAGGTCCAGAATGACCAGGTTCCCGGGGCTGGAGTTGCCCCAGGGGACCTCGTCTCCCTGGGACTCCGGCGGGGCCGAGACGTAGGCGAGGTACCTGCCGTCCGGCGAGACCGCGGGGTCCTTGGCCCAGGCCGCGACGTCCGTCAAGGCCCCCGAGGCCAGGTCCAGCCTGACCACGTGGACCTCCCCCAGCACGCTTGAGACCGTGCCGGCCGTGCAGTAGAGGGCGTCCTCGGAAGCCCAGGAGATGTCGCCGAGCCAGGGGAACATGCCCGCGCTCTCCCAGGCCGCCCGGAACTCCTGGCCCAGGTCGGTCAGGGCGCCGCTCGAGACGTCCACCAGCACCAGGGCCGGGGCGATGTCGCTCCCCACCTTCCAGGCCGCCAGCCTGCCGCCGCCGGGCGAGAAGGCCAGCCCTCCCCAGTCGACGTAGGAATAGGTGCCGGGTTGTGCGTCCCGGGGCGGCTCGGCCTCCGAGGTGAGCCTGCGTTCGCCGCCGTGGTCCGGGCCGGAGACCCAGATGTTGCAGTCGCGCACGAAGGCGATACGGCCGGAGGACGCGGGCCCCTCCGAGGCGAGCTTGATGGACCTGCCCCAGCAGGGCATGGAGCCGCGGGTGAGGACCTCCGGGCCCAGGCCGCTGTCCTTGGACGTGAAGATGCTTCCCGAGGCCTCGAAGGCGAGGTGGCTCTTGCCGGGAGACAGGGTGGGGTTGCGGTCGTCGGAGCCGGAGGAGAGCAGGGTCTCGTTTCCACCCGCCAGGTCCAGCAGGAAGAGGTGCTGGCCGGACTGGCTCCCCACCTTGTTGAGGCTGCCGTGAGAGAGATAGATCTCGTCGGGGGACGCCATGGCGATGCTGCCGTCGGCCAGGCCCCGGCCCGAGCTGTTGGGCTCCAGCGGGGGAGAGGTGAGGAACCTGGTCTCCAGGCCGTCCACGGTGACCGTGGCGACCCAGCGGGTATCCGAGCGCCGGCCGCGCACGAAGGCGATCTCCCGGCCGTCGGGAGAGGGGCACAGGTAGAAGATGCGCAGCCCGCCTCCCGAGTCGCTGACAGCCGAATAATCGGTGAGGCGGCTCTCGTCGCCCCCGTCCGCCGCCATGACGTAGATGTCGTCCCAGGTCCAGGTGACGCTGCCTTCCTCGCGCGTTCCGGTGCGGAGGAAGGCGATGCGGCCGTCCTCGAGGAAGGCGGGAGCGAAGCCGCGGGCGAGGGTGGTCACCGAACGCTCGGAACCGGAACCGCCGAGCGAGACCATCTTGACCGAAGCCCCCGCCGGGTTGTCCTCGCCGCCCAGGTAAGAGGTGAAGGCCACGCTCCTGCCGTCCGGCGAGAGACGGGGATAGGACTTGGGCTCGGGGCTGGCCGTCAGGCGCGTCTCGCCCGTGCCGTCCGGCTTGATGAACCAGACGTCCGAGTCGCGCACGAAGACGATGGCGTCCTGCAGGGCGGCGCTCTCTTCCTGCGGCGCCGGCGCCTCGGCCTCCGCGGTCCTGCTGCTGGACCTGCAACCGGCGAGCAAGCCCGTCAAGGCCAGCGCCGCCACCAGGGCCAGGACCGGGAGGGCGCGCCGGGAGCCGTTAGAGCTCTTCAACCCCGGCACCTAGACCAGCAGTTCCCCGGCGCAGTCCAGGTAGGTCCGGTAGTCCCGGCTGCCGAAGGTGCAGAAGACGACCTTGTCGAAGGAGGGGCGCTCCTCCAGGAAGGCCCTGACGGTGCGCATGGCGATGGGGGCGGCCAGGTCGATGGGGAAGCCGTAGACGCCGGTGGAGATGGAAGGGAAGGCCACCGTCTTGAGGCCGTTGGCGTCCGCCAGCTCCAGGCTGTTGCGGTAGCAGTCCTCCAGCAGCTCGGGCTCCCGGCTCTTGCCCCCGTGCCAGACCGGGCCCACCGTGAGGATGACGTGCTTCGCCGGCAGGCGGTATCCCCCGGCGATCCTGGCCTGGCCGGTCTCGCACCCGCCCATGGTGCGGGTCTCGGCCAGCAGTTGCGGGCCGGCGGCGCGATGGATGGCTCCGTCCACGCCGCCCCCGCCCAGCAGGCTCCGGTTGGCGGCGTTGACGACCGCGTCCACCTCCAGCCTGGTGATGTCGCCCTCGATTATCTCCACTCGGCCGTTAAGGAACTCGGGCATGGCGGGCCTCCCTCGGTTTTCTTCTTAGTATAGCTTATGGAAGATGCCCGGATGATATAATTCAACCCATGATCAAGATCGCCTTCGTATGCACCGGGAACATCTGCCGCAGCGTCATGGCCGAAGGCTACTTCCGCGAACTCGCCGCCGAAGACATCGAAGCCGGGAGGATCCAGGTAGCCTCGGCGGGAGTGGCGGCGGAGGAAGGGTTCCCGCCGATGCCGCAGATAACGCAGTACATGCGGCGGAAGGGCATCGACGTCAGCCTCCTACCGCTCCCGCGCCGTCGACGTAGCCCTTCATCGCCGGACACGACCTCCTGCTGACCATGACCCTCCACAACAGCCAGCGCCTGCTGACCTTCGACCAACGACGCGGTCTTCAAGGCCTACACCCTGAAGGAGTTCGTGCTGGGGGCCGAGAAGAACGGCGGGCAGCCCGCCCTCGAGGACCCGGGGACGCGCCTGGCCGACATGAAGAAGTACATCCGCCACGTCGAGGGACTGGACGACGACGGGGAGACGAAGACCCTGCGTCCCTCAAGGCGCCCATGCAGTCCTTCTTCCTCCACTACTTCCACGTCTACGACCAGGACCTCTCCATCGACGACCCCCTGGGCCAGTCCCCGGCCTTCCTGGAACGCTGCGCGGAGGAGATCGAGGACTATACCACCAGATTCTACAGACTGTTGAAATAGGAGGGAGGTATGGACCAGTTGACGTATCGTCGTGAGGGAGCGGTGGAGGTGGTCACCCTCAACCGCCCCGAGAGCAAGAACTCCTTCAGCTTCGCCATGATCAGGGAGCTGGGAGACCACTTCCAGCAGCTGTCGCTGGATGACGAGGTGCGCGCGGTGATCATCACCGGCGACCGGCAAGGGCTTCTGTACCGGGGCCGACCTCACCGGCCCCGACAACCGGCCCGACATCAACCTGCCGGTGGGCATGCGCCTCACCACCCAGTGGTACAGCCGGGTCATCGGCGGCATCATGAACCTGGAGAAACCCGTGATCGGCGCCATCAACGGGGTGGCGGCGGGGGCCGGGTGCAACTTCGCCCTCTCCTGCGACATCCTCATAGCCTCCGAAGCGGCCCGCTTCATCCAGGTCTTCGTGCGCCGGGGGCTCATCGCCGACATGGGCGGCACCTTCTTCCTGCCCCGCCTGATCGGGCTGGCCCGCGCCAAGGAACTGATGTTCACGGCGGACGAAGTGGACGCCACGCGGGCCCTGGAACTGGGCCTGGTCAACAAGGTGGTGCCCGCGGATGAACTGCTGCCGGCGGCCATGGAGTTGGCGCAGCGGCTGGCCCAGGGGCCGACGCGGGCCATCGGCATGATCAAGAACATGCTCAACCGCTCCTTCGAGAGCAGCCTGGAGGACGCCATGGAGCGGGAGGCGGCCCTGCAGGGCATCGCCGTCAGCACCTCCGACGTCAGGGAGGGCATCATGTCCTTCTTCGAGAAGCGCCCGCCGGACTTCAGCGGGAAGCTGAGACGCGGCCATGACCATAGCCTTCTTCGACCTGGACCACACCCTGCTGGACGGCGCCAACGGCAACATGGCCATGGGGTACATGGTGAAGAAACGTCTGATGCCCCCGAGCGCGGTGCTGCGCGCCCTGTGGTACACCGTCCTCTACAAGCTCAACCGCATCCCTTATATGGAGGTGTACGCTGGACCTTCCGGGAGTGCGGCCGCTTCCACGTCGACGAGCTCATCGCCATGCTGGACGACGCCTACGAGACGAGGTCCTGCCCAACCTCTTCCGGGAGGGCAAGGAGAAGGTCGCCTGGCACCGCGAGGCCGGCCACCACACGGTCATCGCCACGGCGGCGGGGGAGTACATGGCCGAGAAGGTCAGGGTGCAGCTGGGGGCGGACGACAAGATCGCCGCCATGGCCCCGTTCGTCGACGGCTACCTGACCGAGGACTTCGACCTGCCCCTGCCCTACGGGGAAGGGAAGCTCTCAAGGGCGCTCGAGTACGCCGCGGCACGGGACACCGGCCTCGGGGACTGCTGGTTCTACTCGGACAGCCTGGCCGACCTGCCCCTGCTCGAAGCGGTGGGCCACCCCGTGGCGGTCAATCCGCAGCGAAAGCTGAGGAAGCTGGCGCTCGAGAGGGGCTGGGACGTCGTGGACTGGAAGGATCACCTCGAGGGTGAGGCCCCTTCCGTCGCGCGGCAGCTGACCTTTTCCGTGAGCGGCACTCGAGCTCGAGCCCTGAGGCCGGGCCGGGTTGACGAAGCGGCAAAAAGTTAGTTATCGTTCACTATGTAGTACGCCTGCAGGGAAGAGGAGGTACGAGATGATCAAGAGGCTAATCAAGCTCACGCTAAAGCCCGGGCTGGCGGGCGCCATGCTCGCCGCCGGTCTGGCCGCCGGATTCTGGTTCGCCGTCAACCTGAGCGAGGAGGACCGCCGCAGGATCAAGAAGGCCGTGTTCGAATTGAAGGAACTGCCCCGGAGAGTCCTGGTCTGAGCGTAACGACCGGAACACCCTTACAGGAGGTCATACGGATGAGTGACGATAAGTACGACGTGTTGATCATCGGGTCCGGCGTGGGCGGGCTCACCTGCGCCAGCCTGCTGGCCAAGGAGGGCCTGAAGGTGCTGGTGCTGGAAGCCCTGGACCGCATCGGCGGCTGCTGCTCCAACTACGACTTCGACGGGTACAAACCGGAGGTCGGGGCCATCTTCGTCATCGCCCACTTCATGTACAACCAGTACTTCCAGATGGTGGACCGCAACCTCGAGGACTACCTGGATTTCAGGCTGATCGACCCCGTCTACGACATCGTGCTGGAGGGCGGCGAGCGCTACGTCCTGCCGCGCGACTTCGACGCCATGGCCGACGTGGTCAACTCCATCAACCCGGCCGATGTGCCCAACTACCGGCGCTACAACGCCGACATGAAGAAGCTGCAGGACATGATGGTGGCCATGGGCAACAGCAAGATGCCCGCCCTGAAGGACTTCTTCAAGCCCATATCGCTGGCCAGGATGGGCATGCACTAAGGAGATGCTGGCGGCCCTGCCGGTCGCGGCCAAGCTGGCCACGCACAACATGGACAACCGCATCCGCAGCTACTTCCAGGACGACCGCCTGCAGCTCATCTTCGGGTGGGAGAACCTCTACGCCGGCCTGCCGGCCCACCGCTGCAACGGCCTGTTCACGTCCATGACCTACATGGGGCACGACGGCTACTACTACCCCAAGGGCGGCATGATCGCCATCCCCCAGGCCATGGCGAAGATAGCGGGCGAGTACGGGGCCGAGATACGCCTCAACACCACGGTGGAGAAGATCGTCATCGAGAACGGCAGGGCCGTGGGGGTCAGGCTGGCCGGCGGCGAGGAACTGCGCTCAAAGGCGGTCATCTCCAACGCCCACTCCCGCGTCACCTACCTGGAGCTGGTGGGCGAGGAGAACATCCCCAGGCCTGGGCGGCCAAGACCGTCAGGCGCCAGCCCTGCTCCATCCCCGCCCCCACCTATTACCTGAACGCCAGAGAGAAGGTGGGTATACGCGCCCACTTCACGGTGCTGCTCAACCACCGCCGCAAGTTCGACGACCTGTGGAACGAGTTCTACGACACCGGCTTGCTCTACCGGCCGGACGACGGCCCCCAGCTCGTCTCCAACCCCAACTTCGACGACGACGGCATGGCGCCGGCGGGCGCGGACTGCCTCTCATCCATCTTCATCGCGCCCCCCAAGCTGAAGTATTACGACTGGGACGATATCCGGCTGTCCTACGCGCGGGAACTGGCGGAATCCCTGGAACGGCGGGCCTTCCCCGGGCTGATGTCCAAAGTCGAGAGGATGGAGGCGGCGACCCCCCTGGACTTCGAGCGCACCCTGCGGGTGGCCGAGGGCGCCTTCTTCGGCCTGGAGATGAACGGCGCCAACCTCGGCCCGTTCCGTCCCAACTACAAGTCCATGCTGGTGAAGAACCTCTACCTGACAGGGCAGTGCACCAACCCCGGCGGCGGCGTGCCCCTGGTGATGACCTCGGGCATCATAACGTCGGCCCTGCTGGCGAGGGCCTGGAAGAAGATGTAGGAAGAAAAGGCGGCCGGCCGGGACTCAGGTTCCGGCCGGCCGTTTCCTTTTTAAGGGACGGGGTTCGGGGCGCTTACTGGCTCGCCCCGGGGGCGCGCCTCGTTGACCACCAGGTCGCGGTTGTCCAGCTGCTTGCCGTTCAGGGCGGCGATGGCGGCCGCGGCCTCTTCGTCCGAGGTCATCTCGACGAATCCGAAGCCCCTCGACTTGCCGGTGAAGCGGTCGCTGATGATGTCGGCGCGCTCCACCTGGCCGAACTCACCGAAGAGCTCCTCCAGTTCCTGTGGAGTGGTCTGGTACGCAAGGTTGCCTACATAGATGGTCTTGGACATCTTCCCTCCTGCGCTCTATTTCTTCTTCTTGCCGGTGTCGCGGCGTTTCTTGCCCTTGTCCCTCTCGCCCTTCTTCCACTGCGAGATGAGGCTTTCCAGGTGTGGGTCCTTGCCGCGAGAGGGCGGCTTGGATGAATCCCTGCCTGCCGGGCTCCCTGGTGCCGGACGTGCTCATAACTCTTCCTTTCTTCGATTTGATATATGACAACATGATAATTCATTTGGGCAGGCTTTGCCAAATGCGCGGTAGTCGGGAAGGAGCGCGTGTCTTCGCGCACGGTCGTCTCTAGGCGGGGTATGACTTGTTGAAACGCCGCGCCATCGTGGACTTGCGGTTGGCGGCGTTGTTCTTGTGGATGACGCCGTCGCTGGCCGCCTTGTCCAGGGCCTTGACCGCCTTGGCCATGTACAGTTCGGTCTCCTCGCGGTTGCCTTCGTCCAGGGCGACCGAGAACCTCTTGATGTAGGACTTCACCTCGGTCTTGCGGGACTTGTTGCGGACGCGGGCCTTCTCCGCCTGGCGGATCCTCTTCTCCTGCTGCTTTGTGTTGGCCAAACCTTCAACCTCCAATTAGACCTTTTCAAATCCACAAAATGCGATTTTAGCACATGGAGGAGGAAATGCAAAGGGCCACGCGTCTGATATAATCTACGGATTATGGAAGGAATGGACAAGGACCCGCATCAGGAATTTTTGCATCATCGCCCACATCGACCACGGCAAATCCACCCTGGCCGACAGGTTCCTGGAGATGACCGGCACGGTACCGGAGCAGAAGATGGCCGAGCAGTACCTGGACCGCATGGACCTGGAGAGGGAGCGCGGCATCACCATCAAGGCGCAGGCGGTGCGCATGCTCTACCGTTCCGCGGACGGGGAGGAATACCTGCTGAACCTGATCGACACCCCCGGGCACGTCGACTTCTCCTACGAGGTGTCCCGCTCGCTCACCGCCTGCGAGGGGGCTATCCTGCTGGTCGACGCGGCGCAGGGGGTGGAGGCGCAGACGGTGGGAAACGCCTACCTGGCCATGGAGGCGGGCTTGAGCATCATCCCGGTGATCAACAAGATAGACCTGCCCAACGCGGAGCCGGAGCGGGTGGCCGGGGAGATCGTGGAACTGCTGGGCTGCGAGCCGGAGGACATCGTCCAGGCCTCGGCCAAGACCGGGCAGGGCGTCGCCGAACTGCTGGAGGCCGTGGTGGAGAGGGTCCCCGGCCCCGGCGGGAGCGAGGAGGCCCCCCTGCAGGCCCTGATCTTCGACTCCAACTACGATCAGTACCGCGGGGTGGTGGTGTTCATCCGCGTGATGGAAGGCCTGCTGCGCAAGGGGATGAAGGTGCGGATGGTGGCCACCGGGGCCGTCGCGGAGGTGGACGACGTCGGCATCTTCTCGCCGGACATGCTGCCGGTGGACGAACTCAGCGCGGGACAGGTGGGCTACCTCATCACCGGCATCAAGAACGTGGGGAAGACCAAGGTGGGGGACACGGTGGTGGACGCGTCCCACCCCGAGGCGGGGGCCCTGCCGGGCTACCGCGAGCCCAAGCCCATGGTCTTCGCCGGCATCTACCCCGTCGAGTCGGACGACTACAACAACCTCCGCGAGGCCCTGGAGAAACTGGAGCTGAACGACGCCTCCCTGAGCTATGAGCCGGAGACCTCCAAGGCCCTGGGCTTCGGGTTCCGCTGCGGGTTCCTGGGCCTGCTCCACCTGGAGATAGTCCAGGAGCGGCTGGAGCGCGAGTACGACCTCGACCTCATCTCCACCGCGCCCAACGTGGTCTACGAGGTGGTGCTGACCAACGAAGACATCGTCTACATCCACAATCCCTCGGAGATGCCGGAGACGGCCAGGGTCAGGGAGATCCGCGAGCCCTACGTGCAGGCCACCATCATGGTCCCTTCCTCTTACGTGGGGGCGGTGATGGAGATCTCCCAGGAGCGGCGGAGCATCTTCGTGGACATGCACTACCGGGTGGGGGACCGGGTGGAGATGCGTTACAAGCTGCCCCTGGCCGAGATGGTCCTCGACTACTACGACCAGCTCAAGTCGCGCACCCGCGGGTACGCGTCCCTCGACTACGAACCCATCGGGTTCCTCCCGGGCAACCTGGTCAAGCTGGACATCCTCCTGCACGGCGAGCCCGTCGACGCCTTCTCCGCCATCGTGGCCAGGGACCGGGCCTTCTACTACGGCAAGGAGATGACCAAGCGCCTGCGCCAGCTCATCCCCCGGCAGCTGTTCGACGTGCCGGTACAGGCGGCCGTGGGCAGCCGGGTCATCGCCCGCGAGACCATCAAGGCCAAGCGCAAGGACGTGCTGGCCAAGTGCTACGGTGGCGACGTCAGCCGTAAGCGCAAACTCCTGGAGAAGCAGAAGGCCGGCAAGAAGCGGATGAAGATGGTCGGACGGGTCGAGGTGCCCCAGGAGGCCTTCATCGCCGCGCTGCGCCTGGGCCGGGAGAGCAAGGATTGATGCGGGTCTACCTCCACTTCCCCTTCTGCCTGAAGAAGTGCCCCTACTGCGACTTCTATTCCGTGGCCGCGGACGAGGGGGCGCGGGAGGCCTACCTCCGGGCGCTCCTGCGAGGAGATGGAGACGGCCGCGGCGGGAAGGCGCCGCGGACGCGGAAGAGGTGTTGAGCGTCTACTTCGGAGGGGGGACCCCCTCCATCTACAGCCCCGGGGAACTGATGGCCGTGCTCGACCGGCTCGGGGGGCTCTGGCGGGTGTCGCCGGAGGCGGAAGTGACGGTGGAGGTAAACCCGGCCACCTGGGGCGCCCCCGAGATGCTGGAGGCCGCGGCGGGGTTCAACCGTTTCAGCCTGGGCGTCCAGTCCTTCGACGACAGGGTGCTGCGGGTGCTGGGGAGGCGGCACGGGGCGGAGGAGTCGCGTGAACTGGCCCGGCTGGTGCCGGACGCTCGCGGGGTCGTCGGTGGGCTTCGACCTGATCTACGGCGTCCCCGGACAGGGCCTCGGATCGTGGAGCGGACACCCTGGAGGAGGCGCTGGGATACGGGCCGCACCACGTATCCGCCTACGCCCTGACCCTGGACCCCGCCACCCCCATGGGCGCGGCGGTGGAGGCGGGAGAGGTCATCCCTCCCGGAGGAAGGGCTGACGGTGGAGATGTACGAAGACGCCTGCCGGCTCCTGGGCGAGTGCGGGGTACCGTCACTACGAGATCTCCAACTTCGCCCTGCCGGGGCGGGAGTGCGCCCACAACCTGGCCTGCTGGAGGAGGGAGGGTTACCTGGGGCTGGGCGCGTCGGCCCATTCCTTCGAGCCGCCGGACACCAGGCGGCGCAACCTGTCCGATCTCGAGTCATACATGAGGGAAACGGCGGCGGGACACTCGCCCGTCGAGGAGGTGGAGACCCTCAGCGCCCGGGAGGCCTGGGAGGAGGAAGTCATGCTGTCGCTGCGCACCGCGGACGGCGTGGCCGAGGAAGTCCTGGCGCGGGGAGGCCCCGGGGCAGCGGAGGCCCTCGGGGGCTGGAAAGCCCTGGTGGCCGGACGGACTGGCCTGGAGGCGCGGGGCGCAGATGCGGCCTCACCGAGCAGGGGCATGTTCGTCTCCAACCACGTCATCGCCGGCCTCTTCGGCGGTTGACGCTGGTTCGAGAGTGCTCTGATACTTTTAAACTGGTATTGGCACTCAGACAAGGAGAGTGCTAACGAAGATGCTGGATAAGCGCAAGTCAGTCATATTGAAAGAGGTGGTCTACCGGTACATCACCACCGGCATGCCGGTGGGTTCGTCCACCATCTCCGGCTCCCTCAACCTGGGCGTCAGCCCGGCGACCATCCGCAACGAGCTGTCCCGGCTGGAGGAGATGGGCTACCTGTACCATCCCCACACCTCGGCCGGGAGGATGCCCACGCCATGCCGGATACCGGTTCTACGTCGATTTCCTGGCGGGCCGGGCGCGCCTGCGGCGCGAGGAGAAGGAGGCGGTGCTGGCGCTCTTCTCGGCCAAGACGCAGGAGATGGAGCGGACCCTGCAGGAGGCCAGCGACCTGCTGTCGAGGCTCACCCACTCACTGGCCATGGTGATCAGCCCGCCGCTGCGGCGGTCGACCCTGAAGCACCTGGACATCCTGTCCATGAACGAGGGCGTGCTCATGCTGGTGATCATCACCAACACCGGGAGGGTGGAGAAGAAGCTGGTGGAGCTGGACGTCACCCATGCAGGAGAGCACCTGGAAAAGGTCCAGAACCTGCTGAACAGCCAGCTGCGCAACAAGAGCCTGAGCGAGCTCGAGGAGATGGAGACCGGCCACGCCCAGGATGGAGCCACGCACCCGCCAGATCGTCGAGCGCATCGTGGAGTGAGATCAGGGAGATGCTCACCCGGGACGAGAACGAGGGGGTCTACGTCATGGGCAAGGCCAACCTGGTGCGGGCCCACGACACCGAGAACGTCCAGCGCATCGAGGACCTCATGGAAGCACTGGAGCAGCAGTGCTTCATCCTCAACCTGGTCAAGGAAGTGGTGGTGGAGAAGCAGCTGATGGTGCGCATCGGCAACGAGAACCTGCTGGAGGAATTGTGGGGGTTCAGCCTGGTGGCCACGTCGTACGCGGCCGGCGACGACCAGCACGGGACCATCGGGGTGCTGGGGCCCATGCGCATGGACTACGCGCGCATCATCCCCACCGTCGACTTCATCGCCCGCTCCCTGAGCAAGTCCCTGCAGATGTTGCAGGACTGAAGGCCCTGCGAGGATACGAAGGTGTAGGATTTGAAAGACCCGTACGAGATCCTGGGGGTTCCCAGGAACGCCTCCGATGATGAGATCAGAAAGGCCTACCGGCGGCAGGCCCGCGCAGCATCACCCCGACCTGAACGAGGGCGACAAGGAGCTCGGAGGACCGCTTCAAGCAGCTCAGCAAGGCCTACGAGGTGTTGAGCGACCCCGCAGAAACGCCGCGAACTACGACATGTACGGTGACGTCGGACGGACGCATGCCGCCCGTCGCGGTTTCGGCGATTTCGCGAGCCCCTTCGGGGACATCTTCGACATCTTCTTCGGACGGGGGCGCCGGGAGAGCGGCTGGTCTGCCCAGCGGGGAAGTGACCTCAACTATCGCCTCTCCCTCACCCTCGAGGAAGCCTTCACCGGGCGTGGAGAGGACCCTGGAGATCCCCCGCCACCGCCGAGTGCGAGACCTGCCGGGGCACCGGGCTGGAGGCCGGCTTCAACCTGGACCTCTGCCCCGGCTTGCGGGGGGGAAGGCCGGGTGAACAACTCCCGCCGCACCGCGCTGGGGACCTTCACGTCCACCGCCACCTGCCGCCGCTGCGGCGGGACCGGAGGGATCAACAGCCATCCCTGCGAGGACTGTGCCGGAGAAGGGCGCCTCTACGTGACCGAGAGCATCGACTCTGAAGATACCGGCCGGCGTGGACACGGGCGACCGCATGCGCGTGCGCCGGCAAGGGCGAGGGCGGCATGCGCGGCGGGCCGCCGGGAGACCTCTTCGTGGTGATGGAACTGGAGGAGCACCCCTTCTTCGAGCGGCGTGACAGGGACCTCTGGGGCAGGCTCAAGGTGACCGTCTCCGAGGCCGTCCTGGGGACGGAAGTCGAGGTCGAACTGCTGGACGGCAAGGAGAAGTTCAAGGTGAGCCCGGGCTCCCAGCCCGGGCAGGTCTTCATGCTGAAGAAGCGGGGCATGCCCGTGCTCAATTCCCACCGCCGCGGCAGACCTCTACCTGGAACTGGAGGTGGAGATCCCCGTCCAGGCTGACCTCCGAGGAGAAGAAGCTCTTCAAGGAACTGTCCCGCCTCGAGAAGAAGGGCCGGAAGGGCCGGATGCGCCTCGCGGAAAGGCGGAGAAGGAACGGATTGACTGTCAGAACGGCCGGTCCTGGACCACCTGTTCATCCCACCGGAAGACCTGCGCGACGGCCGGTTCGAACTGGCGGGCGAGGAACTCTTCCACCTGCTCAAGGTGAAACGCGCCCGTCCCGGCGAGGAAGTCACCTGGAGCGACGGCAGCGGCCGGGCGGGGCGGGCCGTCATCGACGAGATCTCCCCATCGGTCATGCGTCATGAGCGTCCTCGAAGTCCCACGCTGTCGCAGCGCCGCGCCCCATCCCTCCATCTCTTCCAGGCCCTGCCCAAGGGGAGCAAGATGGACGAGATGGTGCGCAAGAACGTGGAGGTCGGGGTGGACGAGTTCCACCCCTTCAACTCCTCGCGCAGCCTGCCCCGGCCCGGGAAGGAAGGAATTCCGCGACCGGCTGGAGAGATGGCGGAAGATAGCCCGCGAGGCCTCCCGCCAGAGCCGGCGCGATTTCCTCCCGGTGGTAGAACCCGCCGCTGTCCTGGGACGAGTGCGTGGGGCTGGTGGGGGATTCGATGGCGCCCTGGTGGCCTGGGAAGGGGAGGGGCGACAGGAAGGTGGCGGAAGCCCTGCCCGGGGAGGCGCCGCGGACGGCTGGCGCTGATCGTCGGGCCCGAAGGGCGGTTTCGACGCAGAAGAGATAGAGGAACTGGAGGGCGCGGGCGCGGTGCCGGTCTCGCTGGGGCGCTACATCCTGAGGACGGAGAACGCCGGGATGGTCCTGGCCGTGCTGGCGGGGAGCCGCTATGGATGCTTCTGAGGAGCGCCGGCATCGCGGGTGGAGGTGATCACCCTCGGCTGCAAGGTCAACCAGGCGGACAGCCGCGAGATCATGGCACGGGCTGGCAGCGCTGGCGGTTACCGGGTAGCGGCGCACTGGGAGCGGCCCGACCTGGTGGTCATCAACACCTGCGCGGTCACCACGGTGAGCGAGGCCAAGGGGCGCAAGGAGATCGGGCGCGCCCGGCGACGGGGCGCGCGGGGCCTGGTGGTAACCGGGTGCATGGCCGAAGTGAGCGGGCCGGAGACCGCGCGCCCTCCCCGGCGTGGACCTGGTGGTGCCGCGCCGGGAGGACCGGCACCGCCTGCCGGAACTGGTGCGAGCCGCCTTCCCTCCGGCAGGGCCGGAGGCCCGGGACGGTGAGGCCGCCGGCGCGGCCGGGCGGGACCGCGCACGGGCCTTCATCAAGGTGCAGGACGGGTGCGGCAGGCGCTGCGCCTACTGCATCGTGCCGCAGGGCCAGGGGAGGCCCGGTCTCCCTGACGCCTGCACGGTCACCGGAAAGGTCGGGGAAGCCCTGGGACAGGGGGTACGTGAGGTGGTGCTGTGCGGCATCAACCTCGGCGGCTGGCGCGGCGAGGACGGCGAGGGCTTGCCGGCCTGCTGGAAGAGGTCCTCGGCCTGGGCGAGGGCTTCCGGGTGCGCCTGAGCTCGCTGGACCCGGAGGACCTCGACGGCGGAATGTTCGACGGCCTCGAGACGCGCAACGCCGCCTGTGCCCGCATTTCCACCTGCCGCTGCAGAGCGGGAGCGACGCCGTCCTTGAGAGGATGGGCCGGGGTATACCGGCGCGCGGATTACCTGCGGGAGAGTGGAAGAGACTCCGTTCCCGCTGGGACGACCCCGCCATCACCACCGACGTCATGGTGGGCTTCCCGGGCGAGACGGAGGCGGACTTCGACGCCACGCTGGAGACCGTCGAAGAGGGTGGGGCCTTCGAGTCTGCACGTGTTCCGCTATTCCCCCCGGCCCGGGACCCGGGCGGCGTACATGGACGGACAGGTGCCGGAGAAGGAGAAGCGGCGGCGCGCCGGCGAGGTCTCGAGACATGGGGAGGGAACTGGCCCGGGAATACGCGCGCAGGCAGGCCGGGAAGGTGCTCGAGGTACTGGTCGAGAAGATGGAGGAGGACACTGGCGGGCCGCGGGCCTTCGGGACCACCGAGAACTACCTCAAGGCGGAGGTGCGCGGCGGCGGGCATGCGGGCCGGCGGGCTCTTCGACGGCGTGGTGAGCGGCACGGACGGCCCTCGAGTGACGATGACCCGGTGAGCCGGGGCGGAAAGGAGTCAAGGAGGAGCGCATGGACGATTGTATCTTCTGTAAGATCGCCGCGGGGGAGATACCGGCGGACATCCTCTACTCGGACGACCGGGTGGTGGCCTTCCGCGATATCGACCCCCAGTCGCCCGTACATTTCCTGGTGGTGCCGCGCAGGCACCTGGTCTCCGCCTTCGACCTGGAGGCAGGACGACGGCGACCTGATCCTGCACATCTTCAGGGTGATGAAAGAGGTGTCGACCATAGAAGGGATCGCCGACAGAGGCACGCGCATCCTCACCAACGTGGGGCCGGAGGCCGGGCCAGGTGGTCATGCACATGCACTTCCACGTGCATGGGCGGGCGAGTCACTGCTATGGCCTCCCGGCTGATGCATGCCTGATAGAATCGGATTGAAAGGAGAGTGCTTAAGATATCAAGGAACTGAAGATACTGGTCCCGGGCGACCAGTCCATGGTGAGCCTGCTGGGGCAGCCGGGACGAACTGCAGAAGATCATCGAGAACGCCTTCGGCACGCGACATCATGGTGCGCGGCAACGAGATAACCATCAAGGGCGAAGACGCTCGAGGTAGAGACCATAGCCACGCTCTACGAGGAGCTGCTGACCCTGCTCTCATCGGGGTTCATCCTGACCGGGGAGAGTGTCGAGAAGGCCATCGAGATGGTCTGCGACCAGGACTCCCTGACCCCCACCGAGGTGTTCACGGACATCATCATCAGCCGCCGGGGAAAGATCATCCGCCCCAAGACCCCCAACCAGAAGCTCTTCGTCGAAGCCATCCGCAAGAACACCATCGTCTTCGCCATCGGGCCGGCCGGAACCGGCAAGACCTACCTGGCCATGGCCATGGCGGTCAAGTCCCTGCTGACCAAGGAGGTGGGGAGGATCATCCTCACCCGGCCGGCGGTGGAGGCAGGGGAGAAGCCTGGGGTTCCTCCCGGGAGACCTCTACCAGAAGATCGACCCCTACCTGAGGCCCCTCTACGACTGCCTCTACGAGATGATGGCGGTGGAACAGTTCCAGAAACTACATGGACCAGGGAGTCATCGAAGTGGCGCCCCTCGCGTTCATGCGCGGGCGCACCCTAAACGACGCTTTCATCGTCCTGGACGAGGCCCAGAACACCTCGCCCGAGCAGATGAAGATGTTCCTGACCCGCCTGGGGTTCGGCTCCAGGGTGGTGATCACCGGGGACATCACCCAGGTCGACCTGCCCGACCCCCGCACCTCCGGACTCAACCTGGTGCGCGGCATACTCCCGGGCATCGAAGGGCATCGAGTTCGTCTTCATGAACGAGTCGGACGTGGTGCGCCACAAGCTGGTGCAGCACATCGTGCGGGCTTACAAACAGTACGAGGACGAGAAAGAACCACACCGGGCAGGGCCCCGATACGGACAGGGGTGATCGCTGAGGCATGGAAGACCAGCCGGCCAAGGCCAGGATGTCCGGGACACCGCGAAAGCGTTTCACGCGCACAAGTACGTGACCGCGACTCACGGTGTGGTCTGCTTCATCATCATCTACCTGATGACGGCCCTGCCCTACCTGCGCCAGAGCAGCTCCTACCAGGTCGGCACGCCCAGCCCCTCCACCGTCACCGCCAGTCCAGTCCTTCAAGGTGGAGGACCCGGAGAGGACTGCGGCGGCACGCGAAGCTGAACGCCAGAGGATCAAGGACCTCTACCTCGACCCCACCGCCCAGGCGGAAGGCCGTCACCGCCTGCAGCGACCTCTTCCTGATGGTCGAGGCGTGGAAGCTCGAGGGTTACGACAACGAGGAGATAGCCGGCAAGGTCCGCGAGACCTTCGGCCTGGAACTGAGACGAAGCCCAGATGAAAGCTGTTACTCGACGCCACCGACGAGATCGCGAAGGATCATCACCGGCAGGCCGTGGAGATCATCGCCTCGCTGGAGAAGGAGCCCATCTCCCTGGAGAACCTCGAGCTCAAGTGGGAAGAAGCGAAACGCCTGGCCGGCGAGTTGTCCCTGGAGGAGGAGTACCAGGACCTCATCGGGGACCTGGCGGCCGGCTTCCTCCTGGCCAACACGGCATACTCCCTCTCCCTCATCTACCAGGAGATGGAGAGGGCGGCGCAAGATGATCCCACCGGCTTACATCCAGGTCAGCGAGGGTGAGACGCTGGTGCAGAAGGGCGACATCATCACCGCCATGGACCTGCGCAAGCTCGAGGAGTCGGGCGCGCTCTCCACCACCACCTCCCTCCAGCAGATGCTGGGCATCCTCCTGGTGTTCGCTGGGCCTCGACGGCGGCGCTCTACATCTACCTGAAGAGGAAGAGAGGACAGGCCGCCACATGGCCGACCGCATCCAGCTGTTCTACCCGGTGGTGCTGGTCATCTTCACCCTGCTGGCGCGGGCTGCCGGCCAGCATGGCCGACGACAACATCCTGTGGGGGTTCCTGATCCCGGTGCCCCTGGTGGCCCTGCTCACCGTGCTGATGCTGGGCAAGGAGACGGCGCTGGTCATGACCGGACTGGCCACGGTCATCGCCGGTTTCTGCTCAAGGGGGACTTCTACCTGACCATCGCGGCGCTGCATAAGCGGGCTGGTGGCGGTGCTTCTTCGCCCGGCGCGCCAACCGCCGGGAGGACGTCCTCCTCCAGGGCCTGTGGATATCCGTCGGCATCGGGCTGGTCTGCTTCACCGTCTCGCTGACCTTCCAGGACGGCCTACACCTCCCTGGCGGCCCTGGGGGTGGGCGTGGGCAACGGCCTCTTCTGCACGGTGCTGGCGCTCGGGCTGCATCCCGCTGCTGGAGAAGGTCACCGGCGCGACCACCCACATCCGGCTGCTGGAACTGGCTTCGCCGGAGTCCCCGCTGCTGAAGGAGCTGATCAGGACGGCCCCGGGCACCTACAGCCACAGCCTGATGCTGGGCAACCTGGCGGAAGCGGCGGCGCGGGAGGTCGGCGCCGACCCCCTGCTGGCACAGGGTGGGGGCCTATTATCACGACATAGGCAAGATCAAGCGCCCCTCCTTCTTCATGGAGAACCTGACCCGGGACGGCATGGGCCACGACAAGATCAACCCCAACCTGAGCGCGCTGATCATCGCGGCGCACGTCAAGGAGGGGGTGGAGACTGGCGCAGAGGTACAACCTGCCCCAGGAAGATCGATCGACATCATCCAGCAGCACCACGGGACCTCGGTGATCAAAGTATTTTTACGCGCGGGCCATCGAGAGTCCGTAGGCAAGGAGGAGAGGGTGGAGGAGGACCACTTCCGCTATCCCGGAGAGAAGCCCCGCAGCCAGGAAGCGGCCATCATCATGCTGGCGGACGCCCTGGAGGCGGCCACCCGGGCCCTGCCCCGCTCCACCCCGGTCAAGCTGGAGCAGGTCATCCAGAACGTCATCGAGGAACGGCTGCGCGACGGCCAGCTGGACGAATGCGAGCTGTCCCTGCAGGACCTCAACCGCATCAACCGGGCCTTCCTCCAGATGACCCTGGGGACCCATCACGAACGCGTCCAGTACCCCAGCCTGATCATCGGCGGTACCAAGTGGAAATACTGATCCGGGACGAACAGGGCCTCTTCGGCGACCACGCCGGCGCTGAGCGGCCTGGCCGGGTTCGCCCTGGAAAAGGAGGGGTCTCCCGCCTCCACCGAGCTCTCCATAGCGCTGGTGAGCGGGGAGGAGATGGCCGAACTGAACGAGAAATATCTGCGGAGGGAGGGCCCCACCGACGTGCTCTCCTTCTACCTGGGCGACCAGGCGGAGGAGGCCTTTGTCCTGGGTGACGTGGTGGTCTGTCCGGCGGAGGCCGGCAAGCGGGGCGGCTCCTACGGCGTGGAGGCGGGCGAGGAGGTCCCGCTGGCGCTGGTCCACGGCATCCTGCACCTGATGGGTTACGACGACCGAGACGAGGAGGGCAACCAGGAGATGGACGCGAGGCAGCGGGCGCTGCTCAAGGAATGGGGTGAGAGGCGGGGATGATCTTGGCCGAGTCGACCATCAGCGCGGAGGCGTCCTGTGGAGGTGCCTGATCCTGCTCGCGTTCCTGATCTTCAACGCCTTCCTGGCCATGTCGGAGATCGCCCTGTCCAGGGTCAGCCGCATCAAGGCCAGGACCCTGCTGGAGGAGGACCGCAAGGGCTCCGAGGACCTGTTGAAACTGGTGGAGCAGCCGGACCGCTTCCTTCCGACCATCCTCGGACTGACCCTGCTGGTATCGCTGGGAGCGTCGGCCGTAGCCACCGACCTCGCGGTGCGCCTCGATATCCCCGGCGCGGCGGCCATAGCGACCGGGGTCATGACCTTCATCTTCTTCGTGTTCGGGGAGATGGCCCCGAAGTCATACGCCGTCAACAATTACGAGAAAGTGGCGCTGAGGATGGCGCCGGTCATCGACGCCGTCTCCGGCCTGCTGTACCCGGTGATCAGGGTGCTCATCGCCATGTCCAACGGGGTCATCCGCCTCTTCGGCGGCAAGGTGTCCAAGGAGGGGCCGTTCGTCTCCGAGGGCGACATCAAGACCATGGTCACGGTGGCCGAGGAGCAGGACGTCATCGAGGAGGAGGAGAAGAAGCTGCTCCACTCCATCTTCGAGTTCGGCGACACCCTGGTGCGGGAGGTGATGATCCCCCGGACCGACATGGTGGCCCTGCCGGACTCGGCCAACCTCGAGACCGCCCTGGACACCATCGTCCAGACGGGGTATTCACGCATACCCGTATACCGCAAGGGCATCGACGACATCATCGGGATACTCTACGCCAAGGACCTGCTCGCCTACCTCAAGCGGGGGGAGTCGGACGTGGTCCCCCAGGAGATCGTGCGCGAACCCATCTTCGTCCCCGAGTCCAAGCGGGTGATCGAGCTCCTCTCCGACCTGCGGACCCGCAAGACCCACCTGGCCATCGTGCTGGACGAGTACGGGGGGACGGCGGGGCTGGTCACCATCGAGGACCTGCTGGAGGAGATCGTCGGGGAGATCTTCGACGAGTACGACCGGGAAGTGGTGATGTACGAACCGATCTCGGAGGGCAAGTACATGTTCGACGCCATGATCTCCATCGACGACATCAACGAACTGCTCTCCACCGACCTGCCCGCCCACGAGTGGGACACCCTGGGGGGCCTGATGTACAACCTCCTCGGCCGGGTGCCCAAACAGGGCGAGTCGGTGGTGCACACCGGCATCCGCCTGACGGCCGACAAGGTGGTGGGCCGGCGCATCTCCAAGGTGATGCTGGAGGTCCTCCAGAAGGACGAAGAAAAGGGGGCCGGATAGGGGTTGGACGCCGGCGTTGAGGGCATCACCTGGCTGGAGGCGGAGGTGCCTCACCCGTACCGCCTGGTGTTCACCAACCGCCGCGGCGGGGTGAGCGAGGCGCCCTACGACACGCTGAACCTGGGCTTCAAGTCCGGGGACGACCCCTCCCGCGTGCTGGAGAACCGCCTGAGGGTCTGCGGTGCCCTGGGACTGGACCTCGATGACTGGACGCTGGTGAGGCAGGTACACTCGTCCCGGGTGATGGAGGTCGACGGGCCCGCCCTCGGCGCCGGCAGCCGGGACTACGCCTCGGGGCTGGGGGAGGCGGACGCCATGGTGGCGCGGGAGTGCCGCGCGGTGCTCTGCATCCTCACCGCCGACTGCGTCCCGGTGGCCCTTTACGGGGGAGAGCCACCCGCCATGGCCCTGGTCCACTCGGGGTGGAAGGGGACCCTGGCCGGCATCGCCGGGGCTGCCGTCGAGGAGATGGGGCGGCGCTTCGGGACCAGGCCGGAGGAACTGGGCGCGACCCTGGGGCCCGGCATCCGGAGTTGCTGTTACGGGGTGGACGACGAGAGGGCCGCTTCCTTCCGGCAGGCGTTCGGGGAAACGGGAACGCCGCCGGAGAACGGGCCTCGATCTCTTCCGGGCCATCCGCGTCACCCTGGCGGAGAAGGGGATGAGGCAGGAGATCATCGTGGACACCGGCATCTGCACCTGCTGCGACCCGGACTACTTCTCCTTCCGGCGCGACGGAACCACCGGGCGGCAGGCCGCCCTGCTGTGGACGGCCGGGGGCAGAGGGATGGGGCATGATGAAGACGGGCGCACGTGCACGTGCTCGGGAGGGTGCAGGGCGTCTATTTTCGCCAGGAGACCAGCGGAACGGGCTCGGGACCGGGGATTGACCGGATGGGTGCGCAACAACCCCGACGGCAGCGTGGAGGCCGTCTTCGAGGGAGAGGGCCGGCTGGTGGAGGAGATGGTCGAATGGTGCAGGCGGGGACCGGCCGCGGCCAGGGTCGACCGGGTGGAGATGGACTGGGAGAACCCGGTGGGCGAATTCGGGGGTTCGGGATCACCCGTGGCGGGTGGGCATAAGGTCCGCGGCCACCTGATGGAGAGAGAGGTCTGATCATGAGCCTGGGGCAGATGGTTCTGAGACTGCTGGTGGCGGTGGCCTGCGGCGGGCTTATCGGCCTGGAGCGCGAGAGGGGAGACCGCCCCGCCGGTTTCCGCACCAACATCCTGGTGACCATGGGGGCGGCGCTCTTCACCATCCTGTCCATCACGGCCTTTCCCGAATCGGAGTCTTCACGCGTCGCCGCCCAGGTGGTGGTGGGCATCGGGTTCCTGGGCGCGGGGGTCATCATCCTCTACGGGGGCACCATGGTGGTGGGGATAACCACCGCCGCCACCCTGTGGGCGTCGGCCGCGGTGGGCATGGCCGCCGGGGCCGGCTTTTCCGCCCTGGCGGGCATCGCCACCGGGATCATCCTGGTGGTGCTGATAGGCCTGTACTACCTGGAGGACCGGACCATAGCGCGTTTCTCCACCCGGCGCTTCTACCTGACCATGCAGGGCTCCTGGGACACGGACATAACCCCCCAGATAGGAAAGCTGCTGAGCGGGATGAAGGCGCGCGTCGAGGTCTTGAGGGTCGAGGAATGCAGGATGGAGGGTCGCGAGCGGACCTACCTCTTCCGCATCGGGGCGCCGGCACTGCTGGAGATGGCCGCCATCCTGGACGTAGTGTCCAGGATTGACGGGGTGGTCAGCGCCAAACTGGAGGAGTGAGGGCATTGAAGAATGGAGAGGGGACGGCCTCGGAGATAGGCGCCAGGTACCGTGAGGTGCTGGAGCGAGTGGCACAGGCATGCGCCAGGGCCGGCAGGGACCCGGGATCCGTGAAGGTCGTGGCCGTCAGCAAGACGCAGCCGCTGGAAGTGGTGGACGCGGCATGGCAGGCGGGTATCCGCGATCTTCGGCGAGAACCGGGCGCAGGAACTGGTGGAGAAAGCCGAGGGGGGCCAACCCCGGCATAGAGTGGCATTTCATCGGCCACCTCCAGACCAACAAGGTCAGGCAGGTCGTAGGAAGGGCGGCGCTGATCCACTCCGTCGACTCGGTCAGGCTGGCCGGGATGATCGCGGAGGAAGCCGCGGGAGAGGGCCTGCTCCAGCCGGTGCTGCTGCAGGTCAACGTCTCCGGAGAGGAGACCAAGACCGGCATGGAACTGAAGGATTTGTCGGAGGCGCTAAAGAATATAGAGTATATGAGCGGGATTTCCGTGCGCGGCCTGATGACCATCGCCCCCTTTACGGGAGACCGGGACGAGATCAGGCGGGTATTCGCGAAGCTGCGAGACCTGCGCGACGAGGTGCGCGGTCCTGGTACCGGGATCCGGGCTCGAACTGTTGAGCATGGGCATGACCAACGATTTCGAGATAGCGATAGAGGAGGGGGCCGACCTGCTCCGCATCGGGACGGCGATATTCGGCGAAAGGTGACGGAAAAAGGGCGCGACCATGACAAGTCGGGCCCCCTTCCGCTAGAATATATGGGAATAGAGTAAGGAGGTTCTCCTCATGGCTGGTGTGTTCAAGCGGACCCTGGTCTATCTGGGGCTGATGGAAGACGACGAATTCGAAGAGGTAAGAGAATTCGAAGAGCCGGTTCCTGTCGTGTACCAGGAGAGGCCGCCGGAGAGGCAGCCGCGGGCCCGCCGCCAGAGAGAGGTGACGGAGGTCGCCCCGGTGCTCCAGTCGGTGGTCAGCACCTCACAGGTGAAGGTGCACATGATCGAGCCCAAGAGCTTCAACGACGCCGAGCAGATCGGCCAGAAGTTCAAGGGCGACATCCCGGTCATCATCAACCTGCAGCAGGCGGACGGAGAACTCTCCAAGCGCCTGATAGATTTCGCTTCCGGGCTGACCTTCGCGCTGGAGGGAGGCATCCAGCGGGTGGCGGACAAGGTGTTCCTGCTGACGCCGCACAACGTGGACGTCTCGGCCGAGGACAAACGCTGGCTGAGGGAGAAGGGCTTCTTCAACCAGTTCTAGGATACCCCGGGCGCCGCGCCCGGTTCCCGTTTCATCGAAAAGGAGAAGAACATGACTACTTACGCGTTCGTCGGTGCCGGCAAGATGGGGGAGGCCATCCTCAAGGGCCTGCTGGACAAGGGGTTCCTCTCGGCATCCGAGGTGATCATGAGCGACGTCAACCTGGAGCGCCTGCACGAGATGAGCGAGAGGTACAAGGTCAGGGTGGTGAGCAGCAACCGCGCCGCCGTCGAGGACGCGGACGTCATCCTGCTGGCCGTAAAGCCGCAGAACCACGCGATGGTGCTGCCGGAGATAGCCGACCTCCTGAACGAGGAGACCGTCCTCATCTCCATCGCCATGGGCAAGAGCACCGAGAGCATCGAGGCCTACCTGCAGGGGCCGGTGCAGGTGATCCGGGTCATGCCCAACACGCCGGCACTGGTGGCGGCGAGCATCTCCTCCATCAGTTACGGAGAGACCGTCACGCCCGAGGCCAGGGCCCTGGCGAAGGAGATGTTCTCGATGATGGGCGAGGTCATCGAGGTGGAGGAGAAGCTGCAGGACGAGGTGGGGGCCATCTCCAGTTGCGGCCCGGCCTATTTCTACCTGATGATCGACGCGCTCTCCGATGCCGGGGTGAGGATAGGCCTGGACCGCTCCCTGGCAACCCGCATCGCCACGGAGACCATGATCGGTTCGGGGATGATGATCCGGGAGACCGGACTTCACCCCGCCCAGCTGAAGGACATGGTCACCAGCCCCGGGGGCACCACCATCGCCGCGCTGGAGGTGCTGGAGGAGCACTCCTTTCGGGCGGCCATCATGAAGGCCGTACAGGCCGCGATAAAGCGCTCCCGCGAGATGTGACGGAGGCCTGAGGGATGTCCCTGGCCGGCGACATCCTCTCTTACCTGGTAGGCGCCTACATCTTCGTGCTGCTGGCCCGCATCGTCCTGGACTGGATACCGCCACTGGACTCGGCCTGGCTGCGCAAGGCCACGCTGTACGCCCACATCCTCACCGAGCCGCTACTCTCGCCCCTGCGGCGCATCATCCCCATGGTGCCGCTGGGGGAGGGCATGTCCCTGGACCTGTCGCCGATGGCCCTCACCTTCCTGCTGTTCATGCTGCAGAGGCTCATCTCCCGAATATTTTGACTTTCTATAAAATATTCTGCCTGTAAAAAATAGCAATTGCCCTGTTTTTGGGATATACTTTTTAGAAAAGTTGAAGATGGCTTAGAAGGAGGCGATAGCTTTGGCTCTGGGGCCCATGGAGATCCACCAGAAGGAATTCAACACCGTCCGCATGGGCGGCTACAACAAGGAAGAAGTCGACGCTTTCCTCGACCAGGTCGCCGACGAGATGGACCGCCTGATCCACCGCAGCCAGGAGCTGATGGGTATGGTGGAGAACATGCGGTCGAAGGTGACCGAATACGACAGCATGCAGCAGACCCTGCAGAACGCGCTGATCAACGCGCAGAGAAGCGCCGACGGCACCCTGCAGGAGGCGCAGTCCCAGGCCGACACCCTGCTCGAGGAGGCCAGGTCGCAAGCCGCCTCCCTGATGGAGGAGGCGGGGCGCTCCAAGGAAGCGGCCGTGCAGGAAGCGGGCGTCGAGAGGGACAGGCTGGCGGCCGAACTGGACCAGTTGCGCGCGGCGGCCGACGACTACATAGCGTCGGTCCGGGGCATGCTCGACTCCACGGCCCGGACCCTCGACGATTACGAGAGCCGGCTGGCACAGGCACGGGAGAGCGCCGCGGCGGCGGCCGTCCCGACGGCCATGCCGGTCGAGCCGGTGATGGAGTTCGAGGCCGCGCCCGAAACGGTGGAGGAAGCACCGCTTTACGTGCCGCCCGCACCCGAACCGGCCTACCAGGAGACCGTGCCGGAATCGGCCTACCAGGAGACCATACCGGAACCGGCCTACCCGGAAACAGTGCCGGAAGCGCCCCCGGCCTACCAGGAGACCATGCCTGAGCCCGCCTTCCAGGAGCCCCAGGCCTTCGCGCCGGAAGCGCCCCCGGCCTACCAGGAGACCATGCCTGAGCCCGCCTTCCAGGAGCCCCAGGCCTTCGCGCCGGAAGCGCCCCCGGCCTACCAGGAGACCGTGCCTGAGCCCGGCCTCCAGGAGCCCCAGGCCTTCGTGCCGTCCATGGAGCCCATGGAGGAAGTCCCGGAAGAGGAATCCCCCATCCGGCCGTTGGAGGCGGGCTCCGACCGAGCCCCAGGCCTTCGTCCCCACCATGCACCTGGACGAACCGGGAGACGCGGCGGAGGCCATGCCCCGCCCGGCCCCGTCCTTCCCGCCGCCGGAAGACGCGCCCCGCTCCACCCCGGAGGACATGGCGGGCAGTGGAAACCCGGCATTTTCCCCGGAGATCTCCCCGGCGAGCCCGGGAGAGGTGGAGCAGCAGTTCGCCCCGCCCCAGGAGAAGGAAGAGCAGGAAGAAAAGGGAGAGAAGCACTTCTTCTGGGAATAGGGACGCCGCGGCACCCCAACCTCATAGCCCCAAACACGTGCTAGAATATACTCTGTCGTGTAAAAGACCTTTTGACAGCATGTGATAATCAATGGAAGAATGGGTCGATGCGATCCGTGAGGAAGCGGCGGGTATCGAGGTGCGCGTGAGGGTGGTACCCAGGTCTTCCAGGCAGGGATGCGCCGGTAGCTCGGGCGGGCAGGTGCGTTTCAACCTGCACGCGGCCCCCGTCGAAGACGCGGCCAACCGCGAGCTCATCGAGGTGCTGGCGGGGGGGCTCAAGGTATCGCGAGGCTCCGTGCGGATACTGAGGGGAGGCAGGAGCCGCGACAAGGTGGTGCGCATCGAGGGCGCCAGCCGTGAGGACTTCGTGGCGGCCTTCCTCGAGAAGGGACTGAAGAGGTGAAGATGAACTACAAAGAGACGCTCAACCTTCCGAAGACGGGGTTCCCCATGAAAGCGGACCTGCCCCGGCGCGAGCCCGAACTCCAGGGCGAATGGGAGAAGATGGGCCTGTACCGGAAGATGGTCGAGAACCGGAAGGGCGCGCCCTCCTTCATCCTGCACGACGGGCCTCCGTACGCCAACGGCGACATCCACCTGGGAACGGCTCTGAACAAGGTGCTCAAGGACGTCCTGATCAAGCACCGGACCATGCAGGGGTATCTCGCGCCCTACGTCCCCGGTTGGGACTGCCACGGGCAGCCCATCGAGCACGAGGTGGAGAAGAGGCTGGGGAAGGAACGGGAGCAACTGGACCTCATGGACATCCGCAGCCGCTGTTACGAGTACGCCATGCAGTTCGTGGAGAGGCAGTCAGGACAGTTCCAGCGCCTGGGGATACTGGGGGATTTCGAACACCCCTACCTGACCCTGAGGCACGCCTACGAGGCCACCGACATCCGCATGTTCGCGCAGCTGCACGGGAAGGGACTGGTCTACCGGGGGCGCAAGCCCATCCACTGGTGTCCGTACTGCAAGACAGCGCTGGCGGAAGCGGAGATCGAATACGGGGAGAAGGTCTCTCCCACCGTGTACGTGAAGTTCCCGGTGCTCGAAGGCCTGCGAGCCGGCGCCGCAGGGGCTGGGGGAGGTCTCCCTGGTCATCTGGACCACCACCCCCTGGACCCTGCCGGCCAACGTGGCCGTCGCGCTCCACCCGGAAATGGAATATTCCCTGGTCTCCGTGGGCGACCAGGCCTACATCATCGGCGAGCCCCTGCTCGAAGAGGTCATGCGGGAACTGGGAGTGGAGTCCTTCGAGAGGAAGGGCTCTTACCGTGGGAGCGACCTGGCCGGCGTGCTCGTCTCCCACCCGTGGGAGGAGAGGCCTTCGCGGGTGGTGCTGGCTGAATACGTCACCTTCGAACAGGGCACCGGGGCCGTCCACATAGCGCCCGGCCACGGGTACGAGGACTACCAGGTGGGCCTGGAATACGAACTGCCCATGCCCATGCCCGTGGACGACGAGGGCAAGTTCACGAGCGAGGCGCCGCTCTTCCAGGGCCTGTTCATCGAGGACGCCAACCCGCTCATCGTGGAAGACCTCGAGGGGCGGGGACTGCTGCTGGCCTCCCGCGAGGTGACCCACCCCTACCCCCACTGCTGGCGCTGTAAGCGGCCGGTGATCTTCCGCGCCACGCCGCAGTGGTTCATCGCGGTGGACCGCGAGTACGGGGGGAGCACCCTGCGGGAGAGGGCGGTGGCAGCCCTGGACGGCGTGGAGTGGGTACCCGGCTGGAACTACAAGCGCATGCTGGGCATGCTGGAGCTGCGGCCCGACTGGTGCATCTCCCGGCAGCGCGCCTGGGGCGTCCCCATCCCCGTCTTCTATTGCAACGCGTGCGGCCACGACCTGGTCAACCAGGAGACCCTGCGCGCCGTGGAGGAGATGATCGGCGAGCGGGGCTCGGACGCGTGGTTCCTCCTCTCGCCCGACGAGATCCTGGGCGCCGGGGCGAGCTGCCCGGACTGCGGCTCCACCGACCTGCGCAAGGGCACCGACATCCTGGACGTCTGGTTCGAGTCCGGCATCAGCCACGAGGCGGTGCTGAAACAGACGGACCTGCTGTCCTGGCCCTGCGACATGTACCTGGAGGGCAGCGACCAGCACCGCGGCTGGTTCCAGACCTCGCTGCTCACGGCGATCGGGGTGGAGGAAGAGCCACCCTTCCGCAAGGTGCTCACCCACGGTTTCGTGGTGGACGGAGAGGGCCGGAAGATGTCCAAGTCGCTGGGGAACGTCATCAGCCCCCAGGACATCTGCGACAGGTTGGGCGCGGACGTGCTGCGCCTGTGGGTGGCCGCCGCCGACTACACCGTGGACATCCCCGCGTCCCAGGAGATCTTTGAGAGGCTGGTGGAAGCATACAGGAGGATACGCAACACCCTCCGCTTCCTGCTGGGCAACCTCTATGACTACGAAGAGACCGAACACGCCCCGGCGCGCGAGGACGTGGAGGAACTGGACCGCTGGGTCCTCTCGCGGCTGCAGGCCCTGGTGGCCAGGGTGAACCAGTCCTACGAATCGTACCAGTTCCACCAGGTCTACCAGGCCCTCCACCACTTCTGCGCCGTGGAGCTGAGTTCCCTCTACCTGGACGTGCGCAAGGACTGCCTGTACACCTTCGCGGCCGACTCACCGGCCAGGCGCTCCACCCAGTTCGCCATGCACCGCATCCTGCGGGCGCTGGTGTGCCTGATGGCGCCGGTCCTCAGCCACACGGCGGAGGAAGCCTTCCGGGCCCTGCGGAGCGAAGGCGAGCCGGAGAGCGTCTTCCTGACGGACTGGGTCCTGCCGGACGAGGAGTGGGTCGACGAGGCGCTCGAGGCCGAATGGGAGGACCTGCTGGAGGTGCGCGACCGCGTGACCAAGCGCCTGGAGGAGATGCGCTCCGCCAAGGAGATCGGCACCTCGCTGGAGGCCGAGGTGACCCTCAAGGTGACGCCCGCCGAGGCCGGGCGCTGGAGGGAGCGCCTGCCCCAACTGCCGGCTCTCTTCATCACCTCTTCCGTCAGGCTGGTCGAGGAGGAAGGCCTGGAGCGGGTGGAGGTGGAAGCGCGTCAGGCGGGCGGGCGTAAATGCCAGCGTTGCTGGAACCGCCGTGAATCGGTGGGGAGCGACCCCGAAAACCCCGATCTCTGCGACCGCTGCATCCCCGTGATAAGGGCCATCGCGCGGCGAGAAAGAATAGCCCTCCCGGCTCAAGGGACCAGGGCTCTTTTGTCGAAACATTGTTTTGTTGGAAATGTTGGAATGTTTTCATGTTTATATGTAGAATGTTACGGATAGATGGAACCCGAGATGAGGTGGGATGTTGAACAAGAGGAAGACGACACAATTAAAGAAGCGCTTGATGGAAGAGCGGGAAGTGCTCTTGAAGCAATATCACGACCTGGAGGAAGGGAACCTCGCCGCCTCGCAATCGGACATCACCGGCGAGGTCGGTTTCGACGAGGAATACGCCGACTCCGGCACCTTCACCTTTGAGCGCGAGAGGGACCTTTCGCTCTACAACAACATCAAGGACCTACTGGAAAAAGTGGATGCGGCCATGGACAAGATCGAGTTGGGCACCTACGGCACCTGCGACATATGCAAGGGGCCCATTCCGGAGGAACGGTTAGAAGCGCTGCCCCACGCGACCCTCTGCATCCAATGCAAACAGAAGGAAGAAAAAGAGTACCATTGATCTTTTTCCTGGCCCTCGCCTCCACACTCGCCATCGACCAGCTCTCCAAGGCCCTGATCCGGTTCTACCTTCCGCCGGGCGAGTTCGCAAGGGTGATGGGAGAATTCCTCATCTTCAACCAGCAGCGCAATTCCGGGATAGCCTTCAGCCTCTTCACCGGGGGGAGCAACGCCCTGATCATCGCCCTCACCATGCTGCTGGTGGTGCTGCTGGTAGCGTACGTCTTCTGGAGCCGCACCGATGACAGGCTGGCCCTCGCGGGCCTGGGGCTCATCTGCGGCGGCGCGCTGGGGAACATCATCGACAGGTTCGCCTTCTCCCACGTGATCGACTTCGTCGACTTCAGCTTCTGGCCCGTGTTCAACCTGGCGGACGCGGCCATCGTCGTCGGGGTCGGGCTGTTCCTCGTCAGCGTCCTGCGGTCGTTCGATGGTGAAAGGTCCGAGGAAGGAAGCGGCGAAAATGCATCGTGAGCTGTTCAGCATCGGGGCGTTCAAGGTACATTCCTACGGGTTCATGCTGTGCGTCGCCTTCATCCTGGGCCTGCTGATCACCTACCGCCACCTGAAGAAGAACTTCATCGACCCCTACGTGGTCTTCGACATCGTCATCGCGGCGCTGGTGGGAGGCATCGTGGGCGCCCGCGTCTTCTACATCCTGGGCAACCTGGACGAGTTCCGGGGCCACTGGGTGGACGTCCTGCGTTTCTGGGACATGGCCGGCCTGGTGTTCTTCGGGGGCCTGCTGCTGGGCGGCGCGGCGGTGATCGCGGTCATCCGCTGGAAAGGCCTGCCCTTCCCGATAGTCGCGGACGCCGCGGGGCTTTCGCTCGCCCTGGGGCTGGCGGTGACGCGCATCGGCTGCTTTCTCAACGGCTGCTGCTACGGGAAGCCCTCGGGCCTGCCCTGGGCGGTGACCTTCCCGTCCGATTCGGGCATCTACGCCAGCATGGGCATCTCGCCCACGCCCATCCACCCCACCCAGATCTACGAGAGCCTGCTGGACCTGGCGTTGTTCGTCTTCCTCCTGGTCATGCGCAAGCGGCTGAAGTACCACGGAGAGGTGTTCTACCTCTTCCTGATGTTCTACGGCCTCATCCGCTTCTCCGTGGAGTTCTTCAGGTTCCACGACAACCCCTCGGCCGACCTGACCTTCCAGATAATGAGCCTCCTGCCTTACCGTGGGGGCCGGCCTGGTGCTGATCTTCCGCGCCAGGCTGCTGCCGGAGGTCCGTCCCTAGTTGGAGACGGTCAGGCTGCGGCTGCCCGAGCATGCCGGCGAGCGGCTGGACATCGCCGTCTCCGCCGCCCTGGGACTCTCCCGCAGCCGCGTCCAGGAGTTGATCCAGCGGGAACTGGTCCTGGTGGAAGGGAGGGCCGTGGGAAAGAGCCACCGCCTTACCGGCAACGAGACCATCACGGTGACCAACCCGCCGGAGAAGGAGTACGGCCTGGAGCCGCAGCCCATCCCCCTGAGGATGATCTACCAGGACCCGGACATCGCCGTCGTCTCCAAGCAGGCCGGGCTGGTGGTGCACCCGGCCGCGGGACACCGGGACGGCACCATGGTCAACGCGCTGCTCCACGCCCTGCCCGACCTGGGGCTGATCGGCGACGAGGTGAGGCCGGGCATCGTCCACCGGCTCGACCGGGACACCTCGGGGCTGATGGTGGTGGCGAAACACGAGAGGTCCCTGGCCAGGCTGCAGGGGATGGTCAGGCGGCGCGAGATCAAGCGGCGTTACCTGGCACTGATCGAGGGCGCCCCCTCCAGCGCGGCCGGCACCATAGACGCCCCGGTGGGCAGGGACCCGCGGGACCGCAAGAGGATGGCGGTGACGGGGGAGGGGAAGGATGCCCTGACGGACTTTTCGGTGCTCCAGCGGCTTTCAGGCTACAGCCTGGTGGAAGTGGAACTGGTCACCGGCCGCACCCACCAGATCCGCGTCCACTTCGCCCACATCGGACACCCCGTGGCGGGAGACCGTGTCTACGGCAGGCAATCCGGGAAGAACGTACCCGACGGCCTGGAGCGCCAGTTCCTGCACGCCTGGCGCCTGGACCTCACCCAACCCCTCACCGGCGAGCCCCTGTCCTTCACCGACCCGCTTCCCCCCGACCTGTCAGGGGTCCTTCGGGCCCTGGGAGGCCTGCCGCCCGGCCAGTGAACTCACCGTCGCTAACGGCCGCCCGGCGCTTGCCTAATCCAATAATAGATAGTAATATGATATCGCTCAGTCATATTAGGTAACTGTAATGAAGCAAGGGTGGTGAACATGGCGGATTACGACGTGGTAGTGATCGGTGGCGGCGCGGGAGGGCTTTCCGCCGCGGCGCTCTGCCAGAAGGCCGGCATGAAGACGCTGGTGCTGGAGCAGTCCGAGAGGATCGGGGGGTGCTGCTCGACCTACGAGGCCGAGGGGTTCCACTTCGACGTGGGGGCCAGCGTGGTGGAGGTGACGGCCTCCTTCGAGGAGCTCTTCAAGCGGCTGGGCCTGTCGCGGGAGAAGTACATCCCCATGGTGCCGGTGGACCCCATCTACGACTACTGCGACATCAACCGGGACGTGCGTTTCGCCTATCCCACCAGCGTGGAGGAGACGGCTGAGGTCATCGGGAGGTTCTCCCCCGAGGACGGCAAGACCTTCCTCAAGTTCGCGCGCGACTTCACTCCGCGCATCGAGGGGCTGGTGGAGAACTTCTTCTACGCGCCCTGCCAGGGCTTCCTGGACATCATCAAGCTGATCGCCAAGTATCCCGGCATACTCAGCGCGCTGCCCATGTTCGTCACCACCCACCAGAAGATAGTGAACAAGTACTTCAAGAACGACGACGTCCTGGCCTCCATGGCCTTCCAGTCCTTCTACGCCGGCCTGCCGCCGGACCTCTGCGCCGGTCTCTACGCAATCGTCGGGTTACTGGAGCACCAGGGCATCTACTACCCGCCGGGAGGGATGATCGGCATCCCCAAGGGCATCATGGACGCCTTCGTGGACCTGGGCGGCGAAGTCCAGTTCGGCAAGCGCGCCGTCAAGATCAACGTGGAGAACAGGCCGGCGACGGGCGTGGAACTCTGGGACGGCACGCGTATAACCGCGAAGAACGTGGTCGGGGCGGTCAACGCCAAGAAGGTCTACATGGAAATGGTCGGGCCGCGAGCACCTGCCGTGGCACGTCTGGCGCGGGCATCGACTCCATGCAGCTCTCCATGCCCTGCCCCATGATCTACCTGGGCGTCGACTACGAGCCGCCCCTGCGTGCCCACCACACCCTGACCCTCTGCGCCCCGCAGGTGATGAACGACTTCTGGAGCGATTACTACCTGAAAGGGAAGATCTTCGAAGTGAACGGCATGCCGGAGATCATGGGGCTGGTATCCTGGGCCTCCAAGATCGACCCCAGCCTGGCCCCCGAGGGGAAGCACGTCCTCACCCACATGGGCCTGGCGCCCTACAACATCGCCGGCGACGACTGGGACCGCCACAAGGAGCAGTACATCGACGACGCCATCGCCACCATCGAGAAGTACATAGTGCCGGACCTTTCCAAGCACGTGGTCTACCGCGACATGGCCACCCCCAAGGACCTCGAGAGGATGCTGCTCCACCCGGGCGGCGCCGTCTACGGCATCCAGACCGACCTCTCGCACATGGCCATGTTCCGCCCCTCCAACAAGTCCAAGTCCATCAGGAACCTCTACCTGGCAGGTGCCTCCACCCACCCGGGGGGCGGCGTGTGCACGGTGGTGGCGGGCGGCATCATCACGGCCGGGCACATAACCAAGGACAACTCTTAAAGGTGGTGTGAGGACATGAAGAAACTACTCCTGGCATTGGGACTCCTGGCGGCGGCGGCGGCGGTGCTGGCGGCGACCACGGAACCGTCCGACTGGCGTTATCCCAAGATGCTCCTGGTGAACGCGCCCAAGATGCCCTTCCGCTATTTCGTCTGAGAGGGATGGTTGACGCCCGGCATTTTACTTGACGGGAATAACCGATATAATGTCGGTAATCATCCGGCGGCATCCGGCAAGCTTCCGGGGGAGAGCGGTGGGTAAGCGTTCTCGTCAGGGAAAAGGAGGATGACGGCATGGGCAGGAGCAAGCGCAGTTTCGACAGGATCCTCAGCATGTACAAGCACAAGGACCTGGCCTTCAAGATGACCAACTGGCCGGTCTTCAAAGTCCGTCGGGAAAAAGGTCATGGACGCCGACAACATGACCCTTACCTACATCCCCATCAACCAGGACCTGGAGCAGCCGGAGTCGACGGCCGCGCCGCTCAGCATCATCGAGCACTTCATCGATGAGTCCTGCCACCACGTCATCCTCAACCGCTGCCCCTGCCGCAGTGAGAACTACTGCAAGGATTTCCCCGGTGGCTTCGGCTGCACCTTCCTCGGCGCGGCGGCGCGCGACGTGCGGCCCGGAGGTGGGCAGGCACGTGACCAAGGAGGAGGCGCTGGAGCACCTGCACCAGGCGACCGAGATGGGCCTGGTCTCCTGCCTGGGCACGCTTCAAGGGCGACGCCATCATGCTGGGGGTCAAGGACCACCCCCACCTGATGACCATCTGCCACTGCTGCCCCTGCTGCTGCATCTCCACCAGCATGCCCTACGCCTCCAGGGAGTCCCGGGACGCACTGGTCAAGCTGGAGGGCGTCACGGGTCGAGGTATCCGACAAGTGCAACGGGTGCGGCGATTGCGTCGAGACCTGCATCTTCAAGGCGATGGAAGTCAGGAACGGCAAAGCGGTGGTGGGGGAGGAGTGCAAGGGCTGCGGGCGCTGCGCCACGGTCTGCAAGCGCAAGGCCGTCACCATATCCATCGACAACCCCACGTTCATGGAGGAATGCATCAAGCGCCTCAGCGATAAAGTCGACGTGACCTAGACCTTCCTGCCACAACCGCGGGCCGCCGTGGGCAGGGAGCGGACAAGGAGGGGAGCATGGCGGACCAGCGGAAGTACGACGTCATCATCATCGGGGCGGGAATGGCCGGCCTCACCTGTGGCAATTACCTCAGGCGCCAGGGCAAGAGCGTGCTCATCCTGGAGCACGGCAAGCTCTTCGGCGGGAACATCCAGGGCGTGAGGCGCAAGGGCTTCTACTTCGACTGCGGCTGCCAGTCCACCGAGTCGGTGGGCATCCTCTTCCCCATCCTCGAGGACCTGGGGCTGTACGACCCGGCGCAGTGGGACCGGGGTTCCTGGCGCTGGGCCACCCCCGACTGCGACGTCCCCCTCAAGGACTACGCCCAGATCAGGGAGGACTTCAAGCGCTACTTCCCGGAATCCGCGGCCGGCATCGACAAATGGTTCGACTACATCGTGCCCGGGTGCGAGGTGATGAAGGGGATGATGGGGGACATGCCCTTCCCCCTGGTCCTGCACGGCAGGGAGAAGTACAGGATCCTGGCGAAGATGGGCAAGGTGGCCATGGGCTTCCTGCCCACTGGCAAAGGAAGGCCTGACCATGACCGGCAGGGAGAAAGGGCTGCAGCTCTTCGACGACCCGCGCCTGGCCTTCCTCTTCGGCGAGTTCGGGGACCCCAACATGCTCCTGTTCATGTACTTCTCCTTCTGGTACAGCTTCGTCAACGACTACTGGTACCCCAAGGGCGGGCTGATGACCCTGGCGGACATCCTGGCCGAGAAGTTCCAGGAGGCGGGGGGAGAGGTCAAGCTCTCGACCACCGTCGACAGGATCATCACCCAGGGGAAGACGGCGGTGGGCGTGGAGACGGCGGAGGGCGAACGGTACTTCGCCGAGAAGATCGTCAACACCGGTAACCCCAAACGGCTGCTGAGCGAGATGATCGACCCCTCCATCATCCCCGGGAAGTACGGCGAGAAGCTGAAGACCGCGCCGGTAAGCTACTCCATGTCCACCGCCTTCCTCGGCCTGGACATGGACGACGGCGAACTGGCCCGGGAGCTCAAGACCACCCACACCCTCTACTGGCGCACCTACGGCTTTCGAGGACAACAACTACGACCCGGACATCCACCGCAAGGGGATGTCCATGTTCACCTGGTGCTCCATGCACGACAAGTCCCTGGCCCCGGCCGGAGCAGAACTCCATCATCGTCCAGGTGCGCACGCCCTATCACTGGATGAACGGATGGGGGACCGGGTCGGCCGACCCCTCCGCCCGGACCGAGGAGTACCGGAAGCTGAAGGAAAGGGTGCTCGAGGATATCATCGAGGACAGCGAGGGGATCATCCCCGGGTTGCGGGACAAGGTGGTCTACAAGGAACTGGCGACCCCGCGCTCACTTTCGAAGTTCACGCTCAACCCGGAAGGCTCCATCATGGGCTGGTCCTACGACATGTACAAGACGCCTCTCTACGGCAGGTTCGGACGGTTCAAGACCCCGGTCGACAACCTGTACATGGCCGGGCACTACGCCATCTGGCCGGGCGGGGTGGTCTTCGCCGCCCTGAGCGGGAAGATCGTGGCGGAAGGGATGTACGACGGTATCGCCCGGACCCTGCTGCGCTAAGACGCCTTGAAAATCCCCCATAAGCTGCATAAGGGCCGCCCGGGGCGGTCACTGAGCCGCGAAATTCGACCTTTTATCGGAAAAACGCTGCCGTTCGCCAGATATATCTGATAAACACCTTCACGCTGTCATAATCTAAATAACAGCCAGCTCGACAACGAGAAGGGGCGTTAGTTGCCAGGCGATAACGGAATCATCAAGGCCAAGGTGCCGGACAGCGTGGTCCGGATCGAACTCATATCCTTTTATCATCGCAACCCCGAGTACTTCGAGACCTCCGACGAGATCGTCAAGAACTTCGAGTACCGGGCGGAGCAGGTACGCGGCCAGCTGGACAAGCTGGTGGCCTTGAAGATCCTGGAGCAGGTGGAACAGGACGGCCAGGCATACTATCGCTACCTGCCGCCTTTCTCCTGCGGCGACCTCAAGTCCATCAGGTATCTCACGGGTGTCAACGGCTTCAAAGGGGCGTCCAACGGCAAGGACGAGGAGCTCACCGCGCGGGAAGCCAAGTGATGACGGGGCGGGATGGGGAGCTCATCGAGGGGCTGCTCGGCTCCTTTGAGAAGAAGCGGAACGTAAGGGAGAACCTTTCCCTGCTCGTGGACACCATCCACATGCTCACCGGGATCTCGTGCTCGGTCTTCCTCATATCGAGGCGGAACAACCAGGTCTGGTGGGACTACCTCAAGGGGCCGGAGTTCAAAGGGAGCGCGCTGGCGGCCCACCAGCCGTATCAACTGTGCCTCGACGAACACGCCGAGAGCCTGGGGTGGGTGGCCGGCGACAACCACCTCAAGCTGGTCTACCCCCTGGATCAGGACAACCTCATCCTGATGCGGGTAAAACGCCGGGACGAGGTGGGGTACATGGACTCCGTCGTTGACCTGGTGGAGAGGGCCCTGCCGGCCATCGAGGGGCTGCACCGGATGGAGCGGAACGAACGGGCTTTGCGGGAGGAGGCCTGCGTCCGGCACATGAGCGACACGCTGCTGTCCGTCCAGGACCGCGGCCACGCCCTGCACCTCCTGGCCGCGTCCATATCCAAGTGCCTGTCATCCGAAAGGGCATCGGTGCTGGGCATCAGCCCGGACGGGGAGACCTTCACCCTGAAGGCCGTGTACGGCAAGGTCAACCGGGCGGGCGTGACGTCCCGGCCCATCCGGATGGGAGACGGGGTGGCGGGCTGGTCCATAGCCAACGGCATGCCGGCCAACATCGCCGATGTCCGCCGCGACCCGCGCTACATCGTGACCACCTGCGACGACATCATGTCCATGCTGGTGGTGCCGGTGTGCGCGAGCGGGGAGCCACTGGGCGCCATCTGCGCCGTCAACAAGCGGTGCCGGGAATACGAGGGTATCAAGCCCTTTCCCGCCGACGACGAAGCCCTGCTGACGTCAGTCTCGCGACACGTGGGGGGGATGCTCTCAGCCTGACGGGCCTGAGTTTGCCTCGTAAGCAGCGGCTCCGCCCTCTTCGCCTGACGGAACCGGGACGTTCCCGGGGAGAGTGGCCTCGCGTGCCTCGACCGGCGAGGCCGGGAAGGCCCCGGGCAGGACTCCCGCGTCCCCTCCGCTTGAAGGCTGCGTCTCGCTAACGGGCGGCGATGCCCCGTCCGGGGACGCCTTGGATCTTCTTCCCCGCTTTTTGACTCTGGTTCCGTCAGGGGACGGCTCGGCTCGCGCTTCTCCGCTTCCCCTTCTTCGTCTTGACTCCGTCAAGAGACGGCTCGGCCTGTTCCTCAGGTTGCTTGAACTTGGCCCCGTGGTCGAGGAGGAGCTGCGAGACCTCCGGGACGCTCGACAGGTGGAGCGGCGTGTGCTTCTCCTTGTCCCAGACGTTGGGGTTGGCCCCGGCCTCCAGCAGGATGCGGGCGATGTCGGGACGGCCGTTCCGCGTGGCCAGGTGGAGCGCGGTGGCACCGGACCTGTCCTTCCGGTTGACCTTGGCGCCGTTTTTCACCAGCAATTCGACCAGATCTGCCTGACCCCGGCCGGTGGCGTTCAGGAGGGGAAGGTCCTTCGCGCGGTCACGCTTGTTGACCTTTGCTTTCGCGTCGATGAGCAGGGCGGCCATATCCGAGTCGCCGGCCCGCACGGCCAGGTACAGGGGGGTAGCCCCTGTCCGGTTGCGGTGGTTCACCCGGGCCTTCCTGAAGAGGAGGAGGGCGACCAGGCTGGTGTTGCCGCTTTCCGAGGCGTAGTGCAGCGGGGTATTGCCGCTCGGGTCCTTGATGTTCACCCGCCGGCTCTTCTTCAACTGACGGCGGGCCCCCTCCAGGTCGCCGTTCATGGCCACCAGGTAGAGCCCCGATTCCTTTCTGAGCACCGGCCGCATGCGAGCCTCCGGTTATTCCTTGACCAGGGCGGCGATGCCGCCTGTGTAATAGGGGCTTGAAAAGAGGACGCTGCGGGCGCGCTCGGGGGTGATGGTGATGCAGGCGCCGATCATATCCACCCGGCCCGCCGTGAGGGCGGGGATCATCTCGCCGAAGTCCATGTTGACCACCTCGAGCCGCATGCCCAGTTCCCCGGCGACCCGCTCGGCCAGCTCGATGTCGAATCCAACCACTTCGCCGCTGGCATCTATGAAGGAGAAGGGCTCGGTAACCGCCGCCGTCCCGAACCTGAGGACCCCCTTATCGCCGGTGAGCTCGATATCCGGCATGGCCGCCGGGGCGCCCTCCTCGGGCAGCCAGCGGTCGAGCATGTCGTCGTAACCGCCGCTGCTCTTGAGGCCGGCGACCACGCGATCGACGGCGGACTTCAGGTCCTCCCGGCCGAGCTGCACGGCAAAGCCGTAGTCGTCCACGGTTATCATCTCCGGCAGCACCGCCAGGCCCTCGTTCTTGGCGGCGATGTTTAAAAGGATGGGCTCGTCGTAGGCAGCCGCGTCGGCCTCGCCGGACTGCACCGCCAGGCAGGAGGCGAGAGCGTCGGCGTAGTACTTGAACTTCGCGTCGGGGAACATGGACAGCACCAGCTGGTCGGCGACGGTCCCCTCGGGGACGGCGAAGGTCTTCCCCTCGAGTTGGGAGAGCTCGGTGACCTTGCCGCTCTCACCGCAGCCGGCCAAGGCCGCGGCCAGCAGCATGGACAGCAGGGCAGCCAGTAGACGTGAAACGGTTACTATGTGCATCGCAACTTCCTTTCTCCTCGTATCTTATCAACCATTCTAACACCCGCCGGCATGGCTTCAGAAGAAAAGAGGGCAGGGGTATATGGCTTCCGGCCCGGTATCATGTTGGTGGCACATGCGGGAATCGAAACAGCAAAGGGCCCCGGTTGCCCGGGGCCCTTTGTGATTGGGGGCAAGTAACCCCCAGACCTGTTGCGGCCGGGGGCTGGCTCACGTTGCTGTTCTTATTCAACACCGCCGTGCGCCTTCAGGAGTTCCGCCATCTCGGTCTTACCGTTTTTCAATGCCCAACGCAGCGGGGTCCAGCCTTCCTCGCCCCGCATGTTCACATCCGCCCCTCTATCGAGGAGCAACCTCACCACCCCTATGCAGCCTTGCGTAGTTGCTATGAAAAGCGGAGAACCCCTGTTGTCGGCACATATGCCTATGTCTGCGCCCCTGTCGAGGAGTAGCCTTACCGTCTCGATGTGGCCGAAACAAGCCGCCGCGTGCAAAGGGGTCAGTCTCTTGCCGGCGCATATGTTTATATCGGCGCCCCTGTCGAGGAGCAGCCTTACCGTCTCGATGTGGCCGTTGATGGCCGCCGCGTGTAACGGGGTCCTGCCCATATCGTCACGCATGTCGATGTCTGCGCCCCTGTCGAGGAGGAGCCTTACCGTCTCGACGTGGCCGTTGAAGGCCGCTTCGTGCAGTTCTCCATACATATACAGCCCCCCGCATCTTTAGATATTCGATAGACACTAACCATTATATGGTAGATAAAAAGAAAAGCGGGCCGGGGGATATGACCTCCGGCCCGCTGTTCTAATGGTAGCGCATGCGGGATTCGAACCCGCGATCTCCGCCTTGAGAGGGCGGCGTCCTAGGCCAGCTAGACTAATGCGCCACGTAAAACCATTATAACAAACAGCCCGCGGGCTGTTGAAAATCTGGCTGGGGGAGAAGGATTCGAACCCTCGCAACGAGATCCAGAGTCTCGCGTCCTACCGCTAGACGATCCCCCAGCGAAATCTCGCGCAGAAGCTATCTTAGCACAAGGGCGGCGCCCCGACAATGTGGGAGACGGCAAATCCGGGGCACCTCGACTATGCTATCATGCAAGGAGGAACGAGAGCGGCGTTAGCACGTAAAGGAGCAGGCAGGGGTATGCGCGAACGCGGTGGCACGCGAAACGTGAAGAAGGCTATTTCAGCCCTGGCCGTGATCTGTCTGGCGGCTTTACTCCTGTCCTCAGCGGTACCCCTGCGGGCCCAGCTCGGCCAGGAGCGGTACCGCTATACCTATGCCTCCTACGACGTGGACATAACGGTGGGGGAGGACTCCATCCTGCATGTCCAGGAGAGGGTCACCTACAGCTTCGGCGCAGTCGGGGAGAGGGTGGGCATATACATCCCCTTCGATTACGGGGTCATCTACAACCCGCAGGTACTCAACGATGCCGGCAACCCCCTGCCGCCGGGCGTGCAGGAGGTGGAATACGGAAACGACGGGGTCACCCTGTGGTACGACGCCAGCGGGACCTCCGGGGACTCCACGGTCATCTACGACTACTACTCCTTCGACTCGCTGGGCACGTCCGGTGACTGACGTCGGCCTGCAATGGAGCGCGACGCCTGAGACCCACGACGCGCCCATCGAGCAGAGCTCGGTGGTCATCCGCCTGCCGGGCCAGGTCAGCCCCTCCGACCTCGACCTGTGGGCCTATCCCATGAATTACGACGGGCCGGTGGAAACCGGGCTGCAGGGCGGGTCCACCGTGACCTGCCGGTCCCTGGACATCCCCCCCGACGCCTTCTATCGTTTCAGCTGCTACTGGCCCGACACCATCATGCGGGCGGGACCGGCGGCCGAGCCACCGGACGACTCCTACCGGGGCAAGAGCTGGGACTTCGAGCGTTTCGATACCGAGATCACCGTCAACCCGGACGCCTCCCTGAGCGTCCGCGAGACCCAGGTTGTCAACTTCCACGGCAGCTTCAGCTTCCTCAACCGCGACCTCTCCACCGAAGCGGCCGTGGGGGTGGACGGGGAGACCTACGGAAGGGTCCGCTACAAGGACATCAGGGTATACGACCTTGACGGCAACGCCTACGAGGGTGACCGCTGGAACGTGGAGAGCGTCGAGGGCGGCAGGCGGGTACACATCGAGTTCACGGCACAGGACCAGCAGATGGGGTGGATCATTGAATATCGCATCACCGGCGCCATCATCTACTACGACGACTACGACCGCCTCTACTTCGACGCGGTGAGCAGCGAACGCGACGTGCCCATAGCCTCTTCCGCCACCCTGGTCCGGCTGCCGGCGGGGACGGACATGAGCCAGGTCTACACGGACGTCTACGTCGATACTTACGGTGGGCCCGATTCCTACGACTACGGGGTCGATGGCGACACCCTGTGGTGGAAGGCGTCGGGCATCGATCCCTATACCACCTACACCATCGACGTCTCCTTCCCCAAGGGGACCGTGGAAGTACCCTGGCAGTACCGCCGGTCGTTCTGGTTCACCATGCTTTTCCTGTCCTTCGCCTTCTTCCTGCTGACCTTCCTGCTCATGCTCACCTACTGGCTGAGGAGAGGGCGCGACGTCGGCCGTACCGGGACGGAGATGGTCCGCTACGACGCGCCACCCGGCCTGCAGCCGGCCGTCGTGGGGATGCTCATGGAAGAGAAGCCACAGGTGAGCGACATATCGGCCACCATCGTGGACCTGGCCCGCCGCGGCTACTTAACCATCTTCGAACAGGGTGAGGGGGGCATGTTCTCCCACACCACCTACGGGTTCCGCAAGATGAAGGAACGCGGGGCCGGAGCTGCAGGCCTTCGAGAGGGAATTGATGGACGGCCTCTTCTCATCTGGCGAGGCCGTCACCGAGTCCGACCTCAAGCAGAAATTCTACGTCCACGTGCCGGTCATCCTGGACGGGGTCAGGAGCCTGGTTGAGCGGGACGGCCTCTTCTTCGAGGAGCCCGAGAAGGTCAAGCGGTTATACACCGGCCTGGGCCTGGGCATCATCGGGGCGTACCCTGGTGGCCTGGTGGCTCCTGGCCAGATGGTTAGACATCGGCCACTTCTGGCTGCTGGCGCCGGCCTTCCTCCTCTGCGGGCTGATCGTGATGATCGTCGGCAGGGCCATGCCCCGGCGCACCCCGGCGGGTTCCCAGGCCTACGAGCACGCCCGGGGATTCCAGAAATACATTGAGACGGCGGAGCGAGAGGAGATCGCCTCCATGACCGTGGAGAACTTCCAGGAGAACCTGCCCTACGCCATGGTGCTGGGCGTCGCCGCGGCCTGGGCGGCCAAGTTCGAGGGAGTCTTTACAACACCGCCGGACTGGTACCAGGGCACCGGCGCGTTCAACACCGTCTACCTGGCCTCGAGCCTGAACGGCATGACCTACAGCCTGGGGAAGACCCTCACCTCCTCTCCCCCCAGCTCGGGCGGCGGGGGCGGCGGCTTCAGCGGGGGCTTCGGGGGCGGCTTCTCCGGCGGGGGCTTCGGGGGCGGAGGATCATCCGCCGGCTAGGGGCTCAGCCCAGGTCGGTCCCCAACTCCAGGTATTCCATGTCGGGAAAGGTGTGCGGGAGCAGCCCGGCCACCAGGTTGCCGGGAAACCGCTGTCGCGCGTTGTCGTAATGCATGACGCAGGCGTTGTAATACTTGCGGGCGTTGGCGATCACCGTCTCCGTGTGCGACAGCTCCTGCTGCAGCTCACGGAACTCCTGCGATGCCTTGAGGTCGGGGTAACCCTCGGCTACGGCGAAAAGCGTGGAGAATGAGGCCGAGGAGGAATCGGTGGCGCCGGCGTGCTCCCCGACGGTAGCGGCCTGCATGCCCAGCGCGCGCGCCTCGGCGGCCTGTTGGAAGACCGCGCTCTCGTGGGCGGCGTAACCCTTGACCGTGTTGACCATGACCGGGATGAGGTCGTAACGCCGCTTCAGCTCCACTTCCACCCCGTGCCAGGCCGCGGTGGCGCGGTTGCGCATGCGTACCAGGCGGTTGTAGAGGAGCAGGAAGGCGGCCAGGATGGCCAGGAACACGACGGCGGAGATCAGGATCAGCAACAGCATGCTATCATTATAATCGCCGCCGGAGACTCCCGCCACGCCAAGCCGAGGAGGTTGGAGATGAGGGACGAAGAGGTCATACCCGATTATAGCGAAGCAGGCAGCGGCTTCCCGATATTGATGCTACCGGGCATGGAGGGGGCCCTGCAGTTCTGGAGGCACCAGCTGGAGGGGCTCTCCGGGGAATACCGCGTGATCAGCTGCGAGCTGGCCCGGTTTTCCTTCAGCCCGAGGCGGAAGGTCGACGATTACGCCCGCGCCGTGATCCGGCGCATGGACTCGCTGGGGATAGACAGGGCGGTCATCGTCGGCGAGTCCTTCGGCGGGATGGTCTCTCAGCACCTGGCCATCCACTACCCGGACCGCCTGGCGGCCCTGGTCCTCTGTAACACCATGGACGTCTTCCGGCGGGGCGGATTCGGCCTCAACGTCTTCACCCTGGCGTCCATGGTGCACAACCTGGCGTTCCTGCCGGGCCTGGGCGACGCGCGGCGCAAGGCTATCCTCAGGTTCGTAGGCAGGCACCGTGGATTCGTGATGGACCCCTCTCCCGGCAACGACGCCTTCAGCGACTACATCCTGGAGTACGGCACCGCCCACGGTGCCGTGGCCTACCTCAACCGCATCGTCGCCGGCGCCAGGGGGAACTACAACAAGAGATTGAAGGAGATAAGGGTCCCCACGCTGGTGCTGCGGGGCACCGAGGACCGGCTGGTGGGGGCGGAGACCATCCTGCGGCTGGTCGGCTCCATCCCCGGCGCTCAGCTGGCGCTGGTGGAGGGAGGCGGGCACTGCTGCACCTACACCATGCCCGCGGAGTCCAACCGGGCCATCCTGGCCTGGCTCGACGGCGTCGACCTGGGGCCCGCAGGAGTATAATATTCTTCATTATGCGGAACCTTAAGGTAAACAGGATCGTGATCAAGGTGGGCACCCATTCCCTGACCCGTTCCAGCGGTCGCCTGGACCGGGCCCATATCCGCGAACTGGTCGAGGAGATATCCTCCATCAGGCAGGGCGGCAGGGACGTGGTCCTGGTGACCTCCGGCGCCATCGCGGCGGGCGTGGAAGCCCTGAAGCTGCGGGAGCGCCCCCGGGACATCCCCACCCTGCAGGCCGCCGCCTCCATCGGGCAGATCAGGCTGATAGAGCTGTACTCGGAGCTGTTCGCGGAGCACGGGGTCACCGCGGGGCAGGTGCTCCTTACCCAGTTCGACATGACCCACAGGCAGCAGTACCTGAACGCCCGCAATACCATGCAGCGCCTGCTGGAGCTGGGGACCGTCCCCATCATCAACGAGAACGACACCGTGGCCGTCGAAGAGATCCGCTTCGGCGACAATGACCGGCTGGCGGCCCTGGTAACCGGGCTCATCGAAGCGGAGTTGCTGGTGATGCTGACCGACACCGACGGCCTGTTCACAGCCGACCCCGGGGTCGATGAGGACGCCGAGCTGATACCGCGGGTGGACCGGATCACCCCGGAGATAGAAAACCTGGCCGAAGGCACCCGGGGGGAGCACGCCACCGGGGGGATGACCACCAAGATCCAGGCGGCGCGCATCGCCACGGCCTCGGGCGCGGGGATGATCATCCTCAACGGACGCAAGCGGAGGATGCTCACCAAGGCGCTGGACGGCAAGGAGGAGGGCACCTACTTCCCGCCGGCGAAGAGGAGCATGGGCAGCCGCAAACGCTGGATCGCCTTCGGGCTCAGGCCGGCGGGAAGCGTCCATGTGGACAGGGGAGCGGCGGAGGCCATCCGGCACGGGGGGAAGAGCCTCCTGCCAGCGGGCATCGTCGAGGTCGAGGGGGATTTCAAGGAAGGGGAGATGGTGGAGATACTGGACGAAAAGGGAGGCGCGCTGGCCCGCGGGCTGGTCAACTACTCGAGCGAGGACCTCGCTGCGATAAAGGGCCTCCGTTCCCGGGAGGCCTCCCGCGTACTGGGGGGCGCCTGCCAGGAGGCCGTGCACCGGAACTGCCTGGTGATCATGCACGTCTGAAAAGTCGTCCGCAAGGATAGAAGGGAGCTGGAGCCATGTCGGTGGTGCAGGAGATCGGGGTCAGGGCAAAAGGGGCGGCACTGGAGCTGTCCTGTCTTTCCACCCAGACCAAGAACAAGTCGCTGGCGGCCATGGCCGACGCCCTGCTGGGAAACGTGCGGACCATCCTGGAGAGCAACGCGCTCGATTGCGAAGCCGGCAGGGAGGCAGGCATCAGCGGCGCGCTGATGGACCGCCTCACCCTGACGGAGGGACGTATAGGGGACATGGCGGCGGGCCTGCGCGAGGTGGCCGCGCTGCCCGACCCTGTAGGCGAACTGGTGGACGGGTGGAGGCTGCCCAACGGGCTGGACATCCAGAAGCTGCGGGTGCCCCTGGGGGTCATCGGCATCATCTACGAGGCCAGGCCCAACGTCACCGTGGACGCCGCCTCCCTCTGCATCAAGAGCGGCAACGCGGTCATCCTGCGCGGCAGCTCATCGGCGTTCAACTCCAACCGGGCGCTCACCGACATCATCGCCGCCGCCGCGGAAGAGGCCGGGCTGCCTTCCGGCTCCATCCAGCTCATCCCCCTCACCGACAGGGACTCGGCGCGAGAGATGATGCGCCTGCACGGCCTGGTCGACGTGCTCATACCCAGGGGCGGCGCGGGGCTGATCCGGACCGTGGTGGAGGAGAGCACCGTGCCGGTGATCGAGACCGGCGTGGGCAACTGCCACACCTTCGTGGACGCCTCGGCGGACGAGGACATGGCCCTGGCCATCGTGGTCAACGCGAAAGTACAGCGCCCGGGGGTCTGCAACGCCATGGAGACCATGCTGGTCCACGCGGAGATAGCGCCTTCCTTCCTGCCCCGCGCCGCCCGGGAACTGAGGGACAAGGGGGTGGAGCTGCGCGCCTGCGAGCGCGCCCGCCTGTTCATACCCGACGCCGTAGAGGCGGTGGAGGAGGACTGGTACACGGAATACCTCGACCTCATCCTGGCGGTGCGCGTGGTCGAGGACCTGGAAGAGGCCATCGCCCACATCAACAAGTACGGGAGCAGGCATTCCGAGGCCATCGTCACCAGCGATTACGCGGCGGCCCGTCGTTTTACGGCCGCCGTCGACTCGGCCGACGTCTACGTCAACGCCAGCACCCGCTTCACCGACGGAAACCAGTACGGACTGGGCGCGGAGATCGGCATCTCCACGCAGAAGCTGCACGCGCGGGGCCCCATGAGCCTGCGCGAGCTGACCACCACCAAGTTCGTCATCAACGGGGACGGGCAGGTGAGGGACTGAGATGGGGCGGTTGAGGTCCAAGCGCATAGGGGTGATGGGGGGGACCTTCGACCCCATCCACACGGGGCACCTCCTGGCCGCGCAGGAAGCCCTGGAGCAGTTCAACCTGGACGAGGTGGTCTTCGTCCCCGCCGCCGCGTCACCCTTCAAACAGGATGAGGCCGTGAGCGACGCCGAGCACCGCTACCTGATGGCGGCCATCGCCACCGCGGCCAACCCCGCCTTCCGGGTCTCCCGGGTGGAGATGGAACGCCCGGCACCCTCGTTCACCATCGATACCATGCGGTTGCTCAAGAGGGCCTACGGCACGCGCAGCGAGATGTACTTCATCGCCGGCGCGGACACCGTGCTGGAACTGGGAGGCTGGAAGGAGCCGGAGGCGCTGCTCGAGTTGTGCACGCTCATCGCCATCAACAGGCCCGGGGACAGGGTCGAGGCCATCAGGAAGTCCCTGACGCCCAAGGAGAGAAAGCGGTTCGCGGACCATCCCCGCATAGTCCCCATGGACATGCCGGGGATGGAGATATCCTCCACCGATATCCGGCGCAGGGTCAGGGAGGGGAAGCCCCTCCTCTACCTGGTGCCCGATGCGGTTGGGGCATATATATTGAAGAACGGGCTATACAGGTAGACGACATATGGCCGGAAAGAAGAGAAGGGGCGGAAAGCCGCGCGAAGAGATCGAGGCCGGCGAGGAGTTCGGAGCCGGCGTGGCAGAGGGCGCCCCGCTCCCGGAGGACGCAGACGACCACTCGCCGGGGGCCCCCGGCGGTTACCGTACAGCCCAGAGGCGGGACGAAAAGGCCAGGAAGCGCAGGAAGACCGCCCTTACAGTACTGGTGGTCCTGTTACTGGCGGCCTTGGCGGCGCTGGCAGCCTGGAGGTGGCAGGACGTCAAGGACGCGGCCCGCGAGGTCGGCGACGGCATCTCCGGCCTCTGGGAGGACGAGCAGGCCGGCCAGGAAGGGAAGCCCGACCTCTTCATGATCAACCCGCTCACGGGTCAGCAGTTCCAGGACTCCTCCATCAACACCCTGGTCTGCCTGACAGCCGACAAGCAGGTCAGGTCGTTGCTGTACGTGTCCCGGGCCCAGGACGGCACCATGGAATATTTCTTCGTGCCGGAGGACATCGTGGGCAAGGCCCAGGACGGGAGCGACCTGAGCCTGTCCGGCGCCCTTGCCGCCAGCCCCGAGCGCACGGTGGAATTGAGGTACATGGTAGAGAGCCTGACGGGGCAGCCCGTCCACTACGTGGTGGTCCTGCCGCTGAAGAGCCTGCCTGCTGCTGGCGGATGAAATGGGCTTCCCCACCGTGAGGGTCAGCCGGGACACGGAGGTCTACAACCCCTTCACCGGGGCCAGGGAGAAGCTCACGGCAGGCCAGGAGCTCAAGGATACGGACCGCATCCTCTCCTACCTCCTGGCCGAGGGCAGCCCCGACGAATACGGCGAGCGCGGCGAGCGCGGAGCTGCTTACCTGCCGGGCCTGATGGAGGTGCTCGAAGGCTGGACGCAGGCGGACCTGGCCGCGGCCCTGCTTGCCGAGGCGGGCACCTTCCAGCTCACCCCCTCCACCTCCGGTCAAGGGGAGAGCGCCGGCTACCTGGCTTCCCTCATAACGGCGTGGGCCGGCGGCGGGGGAGGGGACCCCGTGTTCTTCGAGGCGCCGGAGATCGAGATACTCAACGGCTGCGGGGTGGTGGGGGCCGGGACCGGATTGAAGGCCCAGTTGGAATCGCGCGGGTTCAAGGTGGCCGAGGCGGGGAAGAACGCCAAGGTGATGGAGGGGGGCAGGAGTACAACGACTTCTCCCACCAGGTCAGCGTGGTACGCTACGCTTCGAGCGACCCCCTGGCCGAGGCCTACGCCAGGTACCTGGCCATGCTCTTCAAGATACCCAGGGTGGAACGCTCCGAGGACGCGGGAGGCATCACCATCATCGTCGGCAGCGACCTGGCCACGCCCTCGCCGGAGATCTGAACGGGTTGGCTTATCTGAGCGCCGGCGTGATAATCTGGATGCGGACAGACCGAGAGGAGGTCGATCAAGGCGGACATGAAGGAGATGGCGATCGCCGCCGCCAGGGCGGCAGCCGACAAGAAGGCACATGACGTGCTGGTGATGGACATGCGTGAAGTGACCCCGATAACGGACTACTTCATCATCTGCAGCGGCAGCAACGACAAGCAGGTGGCCAGGATACAGCAAGCCGTGGAGGAACGGCTGAGGGACCTGGGCGACAAGCCCTCGATGAGGGAGGGGGAGAAATACCGCCGGTGGGTACTCCTGGACTACATCGACCTGGTGGTCCACATATTCATCCAGGAGGACCGGGACTTCTACGAACTGGAAAGGCTCTGGAAGGACGCGCCGCTGGTTTCCTGGGAGGAAGAGGACAGCAACCCCTCCGCCGGAATGGGGGCCTGAGCCGGGAGGCCCCTGTTCCGTATTGACGCGCGGCGCATGCCGGAATATACTTCAACTTTGAAATTGTGGATAGATCCTTGAGATATCAAGGGGCCGTAGCTCAGTTTGGGAGAGCGGTTGGCTGGCAGCCAACAGGTCAGGGGTTCGAGCCCCCTCGGCTCCACCAGAAAAAAAGCCGCCTCATCGCGGCTTTTTGATATTCCGGCACATCTGGACAGAAACCGCCGGATATCCTATACTTCGTTACTGTAACCGAATAAAGGAAAAGCAGGAGCGCTTGAGCTCCTCACCTTGCGGCGATGAGCGGCCGGGTTATCGGAAGGAAAACCAGGGATGGTGGCCGCTGCCGCTGTCCTTATGTTTTTACAGGCGAGAGAAAGAAAGGATGTGGGAGAGGACTGGACGCCAAGATAAACCAGAGTATCCGGGCGAAAGAGGTGCGCCTTATCTCGGTGGACGGGGAGCAGCTGGGGATAAAGTCCCTGGAGGATGCCCAGAAGGTCGCGGACGACCTGGGACTGGACCTGGTAGAGGTGGATCCCAACGGAAGCCCTCCTGTATGCCGCATCATGGACTACAGCAAGTACCGGTACGAGCAGGCTATGCGCATGAAGGAAGCGCGCAAGCGGCAGACACTGGTGACGTTCAAGGAGATGAAGTTCCGTCCCAAGATAGACCCCCACGATTACGAGACCAAGACCAAGAACATCCGCCGCTTCCTGGAGTCGGGGCACAAGGTCAAGGTGACGGTGATGTTCCGGGGAAGGGAGATGACCCACACGGAGCTGGGGGAAAAGCTGTTGATCAGGCTGGCGGAGGACATCCAGGAACTGGCTTCGGTGGAGTCCAAGCCCAAGCTGGACGGCCGCAACATGGTGATGGTGCTCACGCCCGCGGTACTGCACAGGCGAGGCGACACCCATCCCTCCACCAAGAAAGCGAAGGAAGAAAGCGAGGAGAAGTAGATGCCTAAGATGAAGACACACCGCGGCGCCGCCAAGCGGTTCCGCGTGACCGGAAGCGGGAAGATCATGCGCAGGAAGGCCTACGGAAGCCACTTGCTCACCAAGAAGAGCGTATCCCGCAAGCGCTCGTACAACCAGCCGGCAGAGGTCGCCCCGCAGGACCGCGACAAGGTCAAGAAGCTTATCGGGGCTTAATCAACAAGGACAATACGCAAGGGAGCTGATGGAAATGTCCAGGACGAGGAACGCGGTGGCCAGCCGCAAGAGACGCAAGAAGATAATGAAGATGGCCAAGGGGTACCGGGGCGCCCGCAGCCGCCAGTTCAAGGTGGCCAAGGAACAGGTGATGCACTCGCTGCAGTACGCCTACCGGGACCGCCGGACCCGCAAGGGTGACTTCCGCAGGCTCTGGATAGCGCGCATCAACGCCGCCGCTCGCCTCAACGGCCTCAGCTACAACCGATTTATCTACGGCCTCAAGCAGGCCGGGGTGGATGTCGACCGCAAGCAACTGGCGGACATGGCTGTCAGGGACCCCGAGACCTTCGCCCAGCTGGCTGAAACGGCCAAGGCGGGAGCTGGAGAAGGCTTCCGGCCTTGCGGAGGTAAAAGCGGGCTGAGGCCGTGCAGAAGCCTAGCGAGATAACTTCGAAGAGCAACCCCCGCATCAAGGACTACCTTAAACTCAAGAAGAGGTCGCACCGGTACGAACGGAAGCGGTTCCTGGGGGAAGGTATCCAACTGCTGAAGGAAGCCCTGGCCGGCGAGGTGCGCGTAGAGGCGCTCTTCCTGACGGGCGAGGGAGAGGCGAGGTGCCGGGACCTGGCCGGGCGGATCGCGGAGAGGTGCGGAAAGGTCTACAGGGTGACCCCCGAAGTCATGGCCGCCCTCACCAGCACCGTGACCCCCCAGGGCATCGTGGCGGTGCTCCCCTTCACCCACGAAGCTGACGGGACGGTTCCCGGGGAGTCGCGCGGACCGCTTGCCTTCCTGGACAAGGTGAGGGACCCGGGCAACCTGGGGACCATGATCAGGGCCGCCGACGCGGCAGGCATGGAGTCGGTGCTGGTCAGCAAGGGCTCCGCCGACATCTACAACCCCAAGGCAGCCCGGGCGTCGGCCGGCTCCCTGTTCCACCTGCCCATCCGCATCGACCTGCACCCGGGAGAGGCCCTGCGGGGATTGAAGGGGTCGGGGTGGGAAGTCGTGGGGGCGGACCCCCGGGCGGAAGAGAGCCTGTGGGACCATGAGTGGAGCGAGAAGACAGTGATCATCCTGGGGAACGAGGCCTGGGGCATCCCGCCGGAAGACGCAGGCGCTGGTCGACTGCAGGGTGAGCATCCCCATCTACGGGAGGGCGGAGTCATTGAACGTGGCGGCGGCCGCCGCCTTGATGTTCTACGAGATAAGAAGGCGCGCGGCCGGAGGCTGAGAGCGGCGGCCGCGGGAAGAGAGGGATGGAAGATGAGCGCAGATGGCGTCACGCGAGGCGTTCCGGAGGAGTTGACGCAGGACCCGCGGGCCGGCGAGCTGGCTTCGAGGGCCATGGCGGCGGTGGCGGAAGCGGGGTCCCTGGAGGAACTGGAGGCCGCCCGTGTCGCCTTTCTCGGCCGCAAGGGCGAGATAACCGTGATGCTGACGCGGGTGAAGGACCTTCCCGCCGAGCGAGAAGCCCCGCGCCGGCAAGCTCGGGAACATGCTCAAGCGGCTGATAGAAGAGAGGCTGGAGGAGCGCTCCGCCGCCCTGGAGGCCGAGACCCTGGTCGCGGCGCTGGAGGCGGAGGTCCACGACCTGACCCTGCCCGGCAGGTTCCTGCCCCGGGGCCGCAGGCACCTGGTGACCTCCACCATCGAAGCCATAGAGGATGTCTTCTTCGGACTCGGCTACGAGGCTGTGGAGGGGCCGGAGGTGGAACTGGACTACTATAACTTCGAGGCGCTGAACACGCCGGAGAACCACCCCTCCAAGTCGCTTTCGGACACCTTTTACGTAACCACCGAGACCGGCAGGGTCGAGGACGTCCTGCTGCGCTGCCACACTTCGCCTGTACAGGTGCGGGTGATGGAGAAACGCAAGCCGCCTCTGTTCGTGATCTCTCCCGGCAAGGCCTTCCGTCACGACGTGCCCGACGCCAGCCACTCGCCCATGTTCCACCAGGTGGAGGGGTTCGCTGTGGACCAGGGCATCACCTTCGGGGACCTCAAGGGCACCCTGGAGAGCTTCTGCCGGGCGATGTTCGGGGAGGACCGGCTGGTCCGCTTCCGCCCGCACTTCTTCCCCTTCACGGAGCCCAGCGCGGAGGTGGATGTCTCCTGCATGATCTGCGACGGCAAGGGGTGCCGCCTCTGCAAGCAGTCGGGGTGGCTGGAGATCCTCGGCGCGGGCATGATCGACCCCAACGTCTTCGCCTACGTCGGCTACGACCCCGAGGAGTATACGGGTTTCGCCTTCGGCATGGGGGTGGAGAGGATAGCCCTGCTCAAGTACGGCATCCCCGACATACGCCTGTTGTTCGAGAACGACCTGAGGTTCTTGAGGCAGTTCTAGGATTAAGGAGCGACCGGAGATGAGAGTACCGCTGGAATGGCTTAAGCAATACGTCGATATCGAATTGGGCGTGGACGAGCTCGCGGACTTGCTGACCAACTCGGGAAGCGCCGTGGAAGGCGTCGAGTACCCGGGCAGGGGCGTGCGCGGCGTGGTGGTGGGAAGGGTCGGGGCGACCAGGCCCCACCCCCGGGCCGACCGGCTGACCCTGTGCGACGTGGACTGGGGGGAAGGGGTGAGGGAGATCGCCTGCGGGGCCCCCAACGTGCGGGAGGGGCTGCTGGTGGCGGTGGCCGCGCCGGGCTCCACCCTGGCTGACGGCAGGTCCATCGGGGAGGCCACGATCAAGGGAGTGGTCTCCCACGGCATGCTCCTGAGCGGGGAGGAACTGGGACTCAACGACGACGCCTCGGGCATCCTGGAGCTGGAGGAGGGGCTGCCGCTGGGAGCGAGCCTGGCGGAGCTGTTCGGGTTGGACCAGGCCGTACTGGACCTGGAGATAACCCCCAACCGCCCTGACTGCCTGTGCATGCTGGGCATGGCCAGGGAGGTAGCGGCCCTGACGGGCGTGACCTGGCGCCTGCCGGAACTGCGCCTGGACGAGACCGGCGAACCCGTCGACAGGGGCTTTTCAGTGGAGATACTCGACCCCGAACTGTGCACGCGCTACGTGGCCAGGATCATTGAGGAAGTGGACATCCGGCCCGCGCCGCTGTGGATGCAGAGGCGCCTCAAGCTGGCGGGGGTGCGGGCCATCAGTAACGTGGTGGACGTGACCAACTACGTGATGCTGGAGACGGGCCAACCGCTGCACGCCTTCGACGCGGAGAAAGTCAGGGAGGGCCGGGTCATCGTGCGGCAGGCCAGGGACGGTGAGGAGATGGTGACCCTGGACGGCGTCTCCCGCCGGCTGCACCCGCCAGCCCTGCTCATCTGCGACCCCGGCGGGGCCATCGCGCTGGCCGGGGTGATGGGAGGGGAGAACACCGAGGTGTCCGGGGACACCCGTACGGTGCTGCTGGAGTCGGCCCACTTCGCCCCGATCTCCATCGCCCGCACGGCGCGAGAGCAGGAGCTGCCCTCGGAGGCGTCCTACAGGTTCGAACGGGGAGTGGACCCGGCCGGCTGCCTGCGGGCGGCTGACCGCGCCGCGTACCTGATGCAGGAGCACGCCGGGGGCAAGGTGAGGCGGGGAGCCGTCGACGCGCTTCCCTCCGCCATCGTGCCGGTGGAGGTGGACCTGCGACTGCAGCGGGCGGAACGCCTGCTGGGATTGGGCCTGGAGATGCCCTGGGTCGCCGGGACCATGCGCGGCCTGGGGTTGGAAGTGGTGAGGGAGAACCCGAGCGACGGGACGATGAGGCTGCGGGTCCCGACCTACCGGCCCGACCTGGAGAGGGAAGTCGACCTGATCGAGGAGATAGCGCGCATCTACGGCTACTCCCGCGTGGAACCGACCCTGCCCGCCAGCCGCTCCCGCAACGGGGGCCTCAACGGCGAGCAGAGGGACGAGCGGCGGCTGCGGGAGCTGCTGACGGGCCTCGGCCTGCACGAGGTCATCACCTACTCCTTCGTTTCCCCGGAACGCAACGACCTGTTCTCACGGGGACGGGAGAGGGAGGCCCTCAAGCTGGCCAACCCCTTGAGCGAGGAGGCGGGGGAGATGCGCACCAGCCTCTACCCCGGGCTGGTGGGGACCCTGCTCCACAACTTCAACAGGCACCAGATCGACCTGGGCATCTTCGAGACCGGCAAGGTCTTCCACCGGGTATCCGGAGAGAAGCTGCCGCGCGAGGACCGCCTGCTGGGCGTGGCCCTGATGGGAGACTGGACTCCCCGCCAGTGGGAAGCTGAGGCGGTGCCGGAGGACTTCTTCACCGTCAAGGGCATCTGGGAGAACCTGCTGGAGAGCCTGCGCCTGGAAGGCGCGGCCCTCGAGCCCTTGAGGGTTCCCTATCTCCACCCGTCCCTGGCGGCCGGGCTGACGGTGCAGGACCGGCGAGTGGGGGAGATGGGGGTGCTCCACCCCCTGATGCTCAAGAGGCTGGGACTGCCCGAGGGCGTCGCGGTACTCCAGGTGGACCTGGGAGCGCTGTTCGCGCTGCCGCGCGCCGCGGGGCTGTACAGGGAGATACCCCGCTTCCCCGCCATCCAGATGGACCTCTCCCTGGTGGTCAAGGAGGAGGTCCCGGTGGGCGAACTGCTGGGCGTCATCCGTTCCAGCGGGGGGAGTTGCTCAAGCAGGCCGAGCTGTTCGACCTGTACCGCGGCGACCAGATAGCCTATGGCGAGAAGAGCCTCACCTTCAAGCTGTCCTTCTACGACGTGGGACGCACCCTCACCGACGAGGAGGCCAAGCTGTGCTTCTCGGGTGTCGTCGAGGCGTTGAAGCGAGAGGTGGACGCGAGCGTCCGCGAATGAGAAGGGCGGCGGCTGCCGCTTCAGAGGAGCATGTTCTCCACGGTGATGAGGTACTTCTCGGCCCGGTCCTCCAGGTCTTCCAGGTCACCGCGTTCCAGCGGCAGGGGCTCGCTGCCGCCGTCCATCAGGTCGTGGGTATCGCGTAGCCAGGAGTAGGCTTCCTCCGGGAAGATGCCCGTATCCACCAGGTGCGAACGGACGCCCTCCACGATGAGCTCCGGCTTCTGGATGGTCTCGCCGTGCATGTAGAGCAGTGCCTCCGACGCCACCAGCATGGACATGTAGTAATGCCCCGCGCTCCCGTTGAGGTCGCCGGTGGACCTGAGGTTGTGGGCGTCCTTGATCTGGTGCGACGCCTTGCGCAACAACGCCCTGGGGATCTCCTTCGAACTCATGCACACCACCTTCCGTTCCGTTAATTATATATGCCGGGGAGCGCCATTACAAAACGGCGGGAGGGCGCGGTGTTGGCCCGAGCTCGATATGGTAATATAGATTCAGTCAACGCCCGTCAGGGACCCCGAGGGAGGTAATGATGCAGGAAGGCAAGTATCCTTGCTTCACCGAAGAACACACCATGCTGCGCAGCACCTTGCGGGACTTCATGGAGAAGGAAGTTATCCCCAATGGTGACGCCTGGGACGAGGAAGGCTGGATCCCCGGAGAGGTGGTCCGCAAGATGGGAGACATGGGCATGCTGGGCCTGCGCTTCCCGGAGGCATACGGAGGGAGCGAGGCGGACTACTGGTCGGCGGTGGTGCTGATCGAGGAGATCTCCCGCGGCTTCGTCAACGGCCTGATGTCCATCGTGGGCGTCCATTCCGAGATAGTGCTGCCCGCCTTGAACCACTTCGGAACGGAGGAACAGAAGCGGAAGTACCTGGTGCCCGGGATCAAGGGAGAGATGATCGGCGCCCTGGCCATAACCGAGCCGGAGGCGGGCTCGGACGTGGCCTCCATCCGCTCCTTTGCCGTGAGGGACGGGGACGATTACGTCCTCAACGGCAACAAGATCTTCATCACCAACGGGGCCAGGGCCGATTTCCTGGTGGTCGCGGCCAAGACCGACCGCGAGGCGGGGGCCAAGGGGATAACCCAGTTCATCGTGGACAAGGACATGCCCGGGTTCGAGGTGGCCCGCAAGCTGGAAAAGGCGGGGCTGCGCACTTCGGACACGGCCGAGCTGTTCTTCTCAGACGTCAGGGTGCCGGCGGAGAACGTGCTGGGCCAGGAGAACCAGGGGTTCTTCCAGATCATGGCCAACTTCCAGCCGGAGCGCCTGCTGATAGCCATCGCGGCCGTCGCCGGCAGCGAATACGCGCTTGACCTTACCCTGGACTACGTGAAGGAGCGGAAGCAGTTCGGGCGCGCCATCTCGTCCTTCCAGGTGGTCAAGCACCGCTTCGCGGAGATGGCCACCCAGAACGAGGCCGCGCGCGAGTTGACCTACCGCGCCTGCGACATGTACAACCGCGGCGTCGAGTGCATGCGCGAGGTGTACATGGCCAAGTGGTACGCCACCGAGGTGGCCAACACCATCTCCTACCAGTGCCAGCAGCTCTTCGGAGGGTACGGATACATGATGGAGTACCCCATCCAGAGGGGATGGAGGGACGGACGCATCGCGACGGTGGTGGGCGGCACCACCGAGATCATGAAGGAACTGGTGGCCCGTTCCTATGGACTGTAAGGAACGCTTATGAAGGTCTGCAAGAGATGCGGGGTGCCCCGCCCCATCTCCAAGCTGCACATCTGGACCAATGACGGGCGGCTGCTGACCCGCGACAAGAAGCAGCGCCTGGTCATCGTGGAGCGGACCCTGATGGCCAGGATATTCGAGAGCCTGGGCGAAGAGCTGGAGAGCCGAACCTACGAGATCCTCCGCGAGACCAAGGCCTACGACGCCAAGGCCTACACGCAGAGCGTGGCCGGTTTGCGCGTGAACATGCTGAAGCACCTCTTCATGACCCGCAAGGTCGTCCTGGACCAGTTCGTGGAACTGGCGAAGGCACTGGGGATGGCGCGCATCGAGGTCATCGAATACAAGGCCGACGGCAGAGCCCGGCTGCGCTGCCACAACTGCTACCAGAAGGAGTTCCTCCTGGGAGACCTGATCGGGGCCTACCTGGTCATCGAGGGGGTCACCCCCCGGTGCGACGTCGAGGAGGGAGAGGGCTACTTCGACATCGTCCTGGAACACTCCAAGGGGCTGGAGGACCCCACCTTGAAGTACGAATACGAGGCGGAAGAGACCCTCAACGGGTACATCGCCTACAAGCGCTGCCGCGACTGCTCGACGCCGCTGCCGGTGAGCTTCTTCCACTGGGACCTGCAGGAGGGCACGGTACGGGATACCCGCAGCGGGCAGAACGTCGTGTTCGTCGACATCGTCGGCATCAACCTGGCCATCGAGAAGATGAAGGAGAACTACGGCCAGGTGGGAGGAGTCGACCTCGAGCAGCTGCTGGCGCGCAACACCAAGGAGGTCGTCGACAGCCTCATCCCCCTGATGGACTGGAAGCACCGGCGTCCCGAGGAGCAGGTGCGGGACCTCTTCTTCATGGCCTTCCGGGGCATGGGCAACCCCATCTTCACCCAGCCGCTGGATGGTGGGGGGGTCAAGGTGCGCGTGGAGAACCCGTACAGCTACCCGATGGTGGCGGGGATCGTGGCTTCGTTCATCGCCAAGGACCGTCCGTCCGAGTTCGAGTGGAGCCGGGTCGAGCCGGGGCGCCTCGAGGTGATCATCAGGTACCTGTGAGGGTCACTGGTCCTTCTTGAAGAGCTTGCCCCACTCGTCCTGCAGGGTCTGGAACATCTCCTTGACCTCGTTCTTCAGGCCTTCCTTACGCTCCTGCTCGCGCGCGCGCTTCTTGGTCTTGAAGCTCGGGTCATGGAAGACGCGCTGGAGCTGCTCGCGCCCATCCTCGCCCTTGAAATCCGGCGAGAGTATCAACACCGGCATGGTCAGTTCGTCGATGCTCTGAGGCCTCTCGACGGCGATGCCGTGGAAGCGGCAGAGGATGTTCTTGGCCTTGACCAACTCGAACTCGTCGATCTCGTAACGCTCCATCATCTGGCGGTCCGTCAGGTAGTCGACTTCGAGGAGCCAGATGGCGATGTCTTCGGCAAGTTCGTCGGGTTGCAAGTCCAACTCACCTCTTGCTCAGGTTGGTGAAGAAGGTGCGGCTGTCCGTCTCGTCCTTGATGAAGACGTCGAACTCCCCCTCGGTTACCTCCACTCCCGAACGGAGGAACAGGGTATACAGGTAAAAGCTCAAGTAGGACCACTTGTCCACCTGTTCCCCGATCATCTTCTCGCGCTTGCTCAGGATGGGCTCGACCTTCTCTCCCTCGTACTCGAGCAGGCCCACGTTCTTCTTCAGCTTCTGGCAGTTGCGGATGGCGTCGCGGGTCTCGTACTCCACGTCGATCTTGTCCATGGAGTTGATGTTGCGGACCCAGGGGGGGATCTCGCCGCCCGCGGGGGGCGCTTCTCTCTTCTGGCGGTAGTAGAGTTCGGCCAGCTTCCTCAGGATGTCGTCCGGTACCTGTTGCATCTCCTACCCTCCTTACAAGGTTCCCTTGGCCTTGACCCGCGTGGGGTCCAGGGTGAGGATCTTACGTGCCTGCTCGGGGTAGCGGGCGATGAACAGCAATTCGTCCTCGACCAGAGGCTTCTGGGTACTGACGTTGGCGTAGCGCACCAGCTCGAGGATGGCGCGCGCCTCCTCATCCGACTGGAACTCGATCTCCAGCTTCTCGAAGACGTTACGGAAGCCCTTGATGCCGGAGTACTCCCCGATGGTGATGCTGCGGCCCGTCTCGATGATCTCGGGCTCGCCCCGGCCCAGTTCCTCGTAGTCGTAAAGCTCGTAGTTGCGGCGGTCCTTAAGGGCGCCGTCGGCATGGATGCCCGACTCGTGCGCGAAGGCGTTGTCCCCCACGCCGACCTGGTTGACGGGCAGCGGCACCCCGAAGGCGTAGCTGGCGTACTTGGCTGTCTTCCAGGCGGTCATCAGGTTGATGGCGTCGTCGAGGATGTCCGGCTCGAAGAGGGATGACTTGGTGATGGCCAGGATGACCGAGACCAGGTCGGCGTTGCCCGCCCGCTCTCCGAAGCCGTTGATGGTGGTGTTGATGTAGGCGTTGACCCCGCCGTCCAGCGCCCCCTTGGCGCCGGCCACCGAGCAGGCCACCGCCATGCCCAGGTCGTTGTGGCAGTGCATCTCGATGTCGATGCCCACCTCGCGGGCCAGGAGGTTTATCCGCTCGTACAGGGTGAAGGGATCGTTGAACCCCAGGGTGTCGCAGTAGCGTACGCGCACCGCGCCGCCCTTCCTGGCGGCCTGGGCGAACTCGACGAGGTCCTCGTCCGAGGTGCGGGAGGCGTCCTCGGCGTTGACCCCGACGGAGGCGAACCCCAGGGAAGACGCGAACTCCAGGGCCTCGACCATGTTGTCGACCACGTCTTTGAAGCCCCGCTTCCCGCCCCATTTGCCCTGGATCATCTGTTCCGAGGTGGATATGGAGATGTTGATGTGCGCGAGGTTGGGCACCAGGTCACGAGCCAGTTCCACGTCGGACTTGATGGCGCGAAGCCATCCCTCCAGGCGCATGCGGTCGATGACCCCCAGGTCCACCAGTTCCTGGTTGGCCTGCAGGTAGTTGGTCTCGTGGCGGGTGGTGGGGAAGCCGAACTCGCTCTGGTAGATGCCCATGTCGTTGAGGAGCAGGTTGATGATGGTCTTCTCGAGCTTGGCCAGGCCCAGGCGAGAGGTCTGTACCCCGTCCCGGTTGGTCACGTCGATGATATATATCTTCTTGCGGTCTGTCTCTTCCATGACTTGCTTCCTTTTATCTCCGCCTGCAAGTGGCGGTTTTCCTGCTGTTACGGCGCGTTCATGACGGAATTATACAACAGATCGAAGAGCTCTTGCACCTGGTACTCCTCTATGCACGAGAAAGCGATGCGGATATCCCTGTCGGCCAGGGAGATGACCCCGACCCCGTCCTCGTCCAACAGGCGCAGCCTGACCTCGTTGGCCTCACCCCGCGCCAGCCTGAGGCACATGAAATAACCTGAGTTGAAGGGGTAGGGGGTCCAGGCGTCGGAGTAACCGTCTCCGCTGAGGACCTCTTTCACCCGGGCGTAGCGACCCCTCATGACCTCGTACTTCTCCTGTTTTTCCCGGGGGAAGGAGGGGGAGTCGATGGTCTTGAGGACCAGGCTCTGGGCCAGCGTCGAGCAGCAGGAGACCGAGCTGCGGATGGCCCCGCCGACCTTCCTGTTCATCGCCTCGTACAGGCCTGACCCGGTATCGAGCCCTTTGGTCCCCAGGGTGAGGAAACCGATGCGCAGCCCCCAGGCGTATTCCTCCTTGGTGGCGCCGTCCAGCTTGACGGCCAGCACCCGGGGGTGCAGGTCGCAGAGGCGGCCGAAGAGCGACTCCTGGATGGAGTCCTGTTCGTAGAAGAACCCGAAGTATGCGTCGTCGCAGATCACCAGGACGTCCCGGCCGGACTCGGCCGCGTCCCCGACGATATCCAGGATCTCCGCCGCCTCGGCCTCTGTAGGGGTATAACCCGTCGGGTTGTTGGGGAAGTTGAGGAGGATGACGGCCTTTGAGCCTGTGGGGAGGCCGGTGAGCGCGCCGCGCAGGGCCTTGAGGTCCATGCCCCCCGTCCTGTCGAAGAACGGGAAGTGGACGAGCTCGGCCCCCCGCCGCAAGGCGAAGACCATGCGGTAGTTACCCCAGAGCATGTCCGGCAGGAGCAGGTGGTCGCCCGGGTCGCAGAAGAGCTCGGCCACCAGGTTGAGGCCGTGGGTGATGCCGCTGGTGACCACGGGCAGGCTGGTATGCTTCCCACGCAGGGAGGGGTTCTCCTCGGACTGGTGGAGCTTCCAGCGCTCCCGCAGCCGCGGCAGTCCCTGGGTGGGGGCGTAAGCCAGGCTTTCGTCAGGGCCGATCTCGTTGAGGTAACGGGTCATGGAGGGGAGGTACATGGCCTGCCCGTCCTGCCTGGCGATGCCGATGGTGGCGTTGAAACGCGTGGCCTTCTGCTTGGCCTCGGCCGTCTGGTCGATGATGCCCCGGGGAAAGAAGAGCTCCTTTCCCAGGCCGGAGAGGAGGCTGAAGACCGTCTCGTTCTCGCTCCTGATGATCTCGTTGAGCTCTCTGGCCAATGGATTGATAGCGCACCACCCTCTCTTTTTTCTCACAAGTATAGGCGAGAAGGACGAGGATAAAAAGGGGCATTACGGTCCGGGCCGGGCCAAGTGTTTAACCGTTTAGCGCTTAACTGTTAAGTATAAGGGGGCCTACTTGCGGTAGGTGCGGAGCTTTCCCAGTTCCCAGACGTAATCGTACAGGTGCATGCCCTTGGAGATGGCGATGGTCTCGCCGGGCTCCACGCCGATCTCGCCGGCCATGTACTCCTTGAGCAGCTGTATCCCCGCCAGGTTGGCGGGGAACCCCGCCCACAGGTCCCAGGAGCGGAAATACACCACGAAATGGAGCTTGCGATCGTCCGGGTGGATGCGGGTATCGATCTGCCGCAGGCAGGGGGGGTCCTTCAGGTAGATGGACTGGGTGTCGCAGACAGCCATGCACGCCTGGTTGGTACCGAAACCCTCCTCGCGGTACATCCGGATGACCTCGGCTATCTGGTTCTCCAGGAACATCCCGTAGGTGTAGTCCTCAAAATCGGCCTTGGAAGAGGCCGAGCACAGCTTGTCCAGGTACTCGTGGACATATTCCATATCCGTCGGGGGGGGCAGCCCGATGCCGGGAGGCATGTCCGGTATGAGCGGCCGGGTCTCCGGGTGGGTTATCCTGACCACCACGAAGTCGTACTCCAACCGCTGCTGGCCCTCGAAGCTGCCCCGCTCGATGGTGTAGGTGCGGCCGTTGTCGAAGATGTTGTAGACGCACTGGAACCAGGCGTCCGGCAGGTCCCTCGCCTCGATCAGGGTTATGTCCATTTCCTCACCACTCCCTCCTCAACGCTACCTCAAGGAGATGATTCGTCGCGCGCCGGCAGACTCCTGTAATCAAGGATATCCTACAGCGGGCCGACGACAAACAGGCGCCGTTCAGCGCTGCTGCTCCGGGAAGAGCAGTTAGGTGGGGTAGGCGTAACCGATGCCGACCCACTCGGGCTCGATGGCGAAATAGCGGGACATCTCCCGCTTGAGGGCCCGGCCCTCCTCCGTGTCGGCGATGAAGGTCCAGGCCGGCCTGTCGGTGACCACCTGGTAGGCCAGCCCCATGCCCCGGTCATGGGAGAGGACGTCGTCCGGGTGGTCCAGGTAATAGAGGAAGACGGGGTTGGGCAGGTCCGCGAGCTCGAAGGAGCCCAGCAGGCGGTCGCCCTCGCGCCAGTTCCCGTTGAAATGGTCAGCCGCTTCACGGGAAAGGACGGAATAGGAATAGTCGGTGACCCCGAGGGGCACGTAACGGTGTTTGGACTCGATGTAGCCGGCATCACCCAGAACAGGGTGATAGCCAGGGAGGACAGCAGTAAATGATCCGAACCGGGCGAGACCGGGCGATGCCGGGAGAAGCGCGCCGCTCCAGGAGCCTCATAGCTGCATCCAGACCGATTGCCGCGGTCAAGGCCAGAGCGGGAAGGGACATGCTGATCAGCCAGTAAGGCTTGCCGTACGAGAAGAAGAGGGGCAGAAAGGTAGCCGCCGTCCATGCCAGGGGCCGCAGCGACTCACGACCGCAGCCCCGCTGAAGGGCCTGGCCGCACCATGACCAGCGCCCCTGCCAGGGCAAAGAGGGCGAGAACTCCGCCCATGTCGGTCCATAGGCCCGTAAGGTAGTAGTGCCAGGGCTGTTGGAAGCGGAGCGATTCGTAGCTCGTTCCCTGTGTAGAATCTGCGTGAAGTGTCCGAGCGAATCTGGATACGCCCAGGTACCACCAGGCCGCAACGACCAGCGGCCGCGCCGTAGGCCTCGGTCAGATCCGCAGGGCTTGCTCTTCCAACCCTCCCTGTTCATGGCTAAGAAGGGCAAAGAGCGCCAGGGTCAGGGCGGTGGAGCACGGGCGATCTCCTTGGCCAGCAGGGACAGCCCCAGGCAGCACCGCAAGACCAGTGTCTTTCACGGAGGAAAAGGTAGATGGAGAGAGAGCGAGAGGAACATGCAGAGGGAGTCTTCTTTGACCCAGCACATTGAGAACCGCGGCGGCGGGCATGACGGCGTAAGCCAGGTGCTGCGTCGAGGGCGCCGGTGCGCCGGCCTTCCAGGTCCCGCCCTATCAGGTAGAGGAGGCCCAGCGTTCCCAGTGAGGCCAGCAGCGAGATGGCCTCGCAGAGGACGCGCACCGCGTCCGGGGGAGGAAGAGAGGCGGCCTAGGCGGGGAGGCAGGTCAACAGGTAGAGAGGAGGATGAAACCTGGTGTAGAACCAGAAGGGACTGGAGCGGTCCCGGAGGAGAAGGCCTTCAGGGTGGCCAGGAAGCGTCCCTCGTCCCACATCAACCACGTGGTCGAAGTAGAGCAGGCGCAGCAGCAGAACACCGCCACGATGCACGACGCCAGCAGGATACCCCGGGTGCGGTCGTTCACTTTCCCATCAACCTCCTTGAGGGTTTAGCTATATAATAATCGAAAGCGGGAGGAACGCGCATGATGGTATGCGGATGTGACATAGGCTCGACTACGGGCAAGGCCCTGCTGCTGCGGGACGGAGAGGTGGCGGGTTATTCCATCATACCCTGCACCAACAGGCCGGAGCGCACGGCCCGCCTGGCCATCGACCTGGCCCTCAAGGACGCGGGCGCCGGAGAGGGCGAGGCCGTCGGGTATACCGTGGGGACGGGATACGGGCGGGTCAGCCTGGAATGCGCCGACGAGAACGTCTCCGAGATAACCTGTCACGGCAGGGGCGCGTTCCACCTGAACCCCGCCGACCGCACCATCATCGACGTCGGCGGGCAGGACTGCAAGGTCATCAAGCTGAACCAGCGGGGACAGGTCGTCGATTTCGCCATGAACGACAAGTGCGCGGCCGGGACGGGGCGTTTCTACGAGGCCATGGCCAGGGTGCTGGAGATCTCCCTGGACGAGCTGGCCGAGCTTTCCCTGCAGGCTGACGAGGCCGCCGTCATCTCCAGCCAGTGCAGCGTCTTCGCCGAGTCCGAAGTGATCACGCTGCTGAGCGAAGGGAAGCCGCTGGCCGCCATCGCGGCGGGCATCAACGAGGCCATCGCCGGCCGCCTGACCTCGCTGGTGCGCAAGGCGGGGCTGGAGGAGGAGGTCACGGTCTCGGGCGGGTGCGCCAAGAACAGGGGGCTGGTCCGGTCCCTGGAGCGCAGGCTGAGCGTGGCCGTTAAACCGTTGCCCATCGACCCTCAGATCGTCGGCGCGCTGGGCGCCGCCCTGATCGCCTGGGAACGCGCCGGCGGCCGCCGGGGTTGAGCGGCCGGCGCAACTGGCAAATCCCACTCTTATTAAATAAAATGTCTTTAGAGGGTCAGGGTCCTGCATGCACGAAAGGGCGTGAGCCATCTTGAGCAAGGAAAAGAACGTCGACCAGGAACAGGATTACAGGCAGCGCATCAAGGAACTGGACATCATCTGGCGGATCAACGAGAACATCGCCTCGTTCAGCTCGCTGGACGACTTCCTCGACACGATGATGGACTCGTCGGTGGAGCTCATGGATGCCACCTCCGGCTCGATCATGCTGGTGGACCCGCACGACCCGGAGACCCTGGTGGTAAAGGCCTACGTGGGCCTGCGCAAGGAAGCCGCCAAGGGCGCCAGGAGGAAACTGGGGGAGGGCATAGCGGGTATGGTGGCGAGGCGGCGTGAGGGCATGCTGCTGCTGGACGACCTGATGGACCCGGCCCTGCGGACCAAGCGGAAGGTGGCGGACGCCCTGAGCGTGCCCATCGTCAGCGACGCGGAGCTCCTGGGCGTGCTCAACCTCAACACCCGGAAGGACAGGGCCTTCGACCAGCACGACCTGTTCATACTGAACACCCTCATCCGCCAGATCGCCGTGGGGATCGACAGGGGGAGGTCGCTGGAGGAACTGAGGAAGAGGCTGGACGACGCGGACCTGGCGGAGAAGAAGGTGCTGCGGGACCTCGAACGCCTCAACCGCGAGCTCGACAAGGAGCGGCGTCACTACCAGAAACTGCGCGAGGACAACGAGCAGCTGCGCCGGCTCTTCCAGGAGATGACCAAGCCGGTGGTGTAGGGTGGGGGAGAGATACATCTACGCCGTCACCACCAGCCCGCGCAACCGGGGCAACAGCATGACCCTGTGGGAGCATGCCGTGGCGGGCGCGCGGGACCGGGGGGCCAGGGTGGTCGAGGACGACCTGGGACGGGACCCCGTCAACCCCTGCATGGGATGCAACCAGTGCGGACGCACAGGCCAGTGCGTGCAGCAGGACCGCATGCAGGAGGTCTACCCGCACCTGCTGCAGGCGAGCGCCGTCATCCTGGCCGCCCCGGTCTTCTCCATGCACGTCTGCGCGCAGGCCAAGGCGTTCATCGACCGCTGCCAGCGCCTCTGGTCCATCAAGTACGTGCTCAAGCGTCACGTCATCGAGGACGAAACGGCGCGCAAGGCCCGGGCGGGGCTGTTCCTCTCCGTCTGCGGCAGGGACGCGCCCGAGACCTTCGACTGCGTCAAGCCGACCATCGCCTACTTCTTCCACGTGCTCGAGATAAGCAACTGGGAACGGCTGGAACTGGCGGGCGTGGACGACCTGGGAGACATCCTGCAAAGGCCCGATGACCTGGAGCGGGCCGGCCGGATGGGCGCTGCCCTGGCCTCGCGGGTCATGCCGTCTTGACAGGCGGCGGTGACATCTACGAAGAGGTCGCTACCCTTTACGACAGTCTTGTCGGCGAGTTCGCCTTCGAGAACTGGCTGCCCAATTTCTTAAAGCTGGAACGGGCCTTCAGCCTGGACCTGAGGGCCTGCGCGGATGTCGCCTGCGGGACCGGCAAGGTCCTTGCGTACCTGGCCGGCAGGGGCGCCAGGGCCTACGGGGTCGACGGGTCCGAGGGCATGCTGAGCATCGCGGCCGAACGGACCAGGGGCATGGGGGTGGAGCTGTTCCGGCAGGACATGAGGGGGCTGTGCCTGCCCCGGCAGGTGACCCTGGTCACCTGCAACACCGACTCCCTCAACTACCTGCTGGAGGAAGATGACCTCGCCGGGACCCTGGCGGGGTTCTGGCGGGCCCTGGAGCCCGGCGGCTGTGCCGTCTTCGACATGAACACCATCCGCCAGCTCTCCAGCCAGGAGGACCGCCGGATCTGGAAGATGCGGGAGGGAGACGTCCGGCTTTACTGGCGGAGCGGCTACGACGACGAGACGGGCATCGCCACCCTGGAGATGCGGCACGTGGTGGAATCGCCGCGGGGCAACCGCCTCTACAGGGAGGTCCACCGGGAGAGGGGGTACGCGCTGGAGCTGATAGAGGAGCTGGCGGAACGGGCCGGCTTCATCGCCACCTACGCCTGGGACGCCGCCGGGCTGGGACCGGTCAGACGAGGGCACCCGCCGGCTGCAGTTCCTGGCCCGCAAGGGCGCCCCCTGAACCGCGGATGCGCCTTCGTGCCCTGCGGGGAAAAGAGGTCGAGCTGAGCGGGCATTTTTCAGGAGACGTGTGGTAAAATTGTTAACCGGGGAAGCAAAAGGGCCGATATGGTATTGACGACTCCCTGTACCGAGGGGAAAGGTTGTATAATCTACGGAGCGAAGACTTTTCGAGCAGGTAGGTGAGATGGCTGATTTCATAGAAGGACAGGAGCAGATCTTCCGCAAGGCCCTGGACCCCCTGTTGCTGATGGACGAGAACGGGGACATCCTGGATGCCAGCGCGGGCGCCAGCGCCCTCTTCGGATACAACAGGGAAGAGCTGTCCAACATGTCCCTGTTCGACCTGTACCACCTGCCCACCATCCGCAAGGAGAGGCAGGAGACCTTCCGGCCCATACTCGAGGACAGGCTGGGCACCTTCGAAGCCCGGATCAAGAACGCGGGTGGGGACGATTTCACGGTGCGGGTGACGGCCCAGGCCATGGAGATGGAGGGGGGCATGGTCCTGCTGGCCATGGTCCAGGACATCACCCGGGAGGAGGCCGAGGAGAACGAACTGCGCCGCGAGGCTGAATGGATGCGCGAGTCGTTGTCCAGCGCGGACGGTGCCATGCTGGTGCTGGACGGCGAGGGCAAAGTGCGGCTGGCCGGCCGGGAGGCCGCCGAACTGGCGGGGAAGAGCCAGGAGGAACTCTCCGGCGAGCTGGGATGGGAGGTCTTCGGCCATCCGGACTTGAAGGAGGCCCTGGAGGAGATCTGCCGGGCCGGCCTGGCGGGAGAGGCCGTCGAGAGCAGGGAAGTCGTGATGGAGATGGCCGAGGAGGCCGTCCGCCTGGCCTTGAGCTGCCGGACGCTCTACCGCGACGAGGAGATAGACGGGTGCATCCTGTTCATGCGGGACATCACCCGCGAGGCGGAGGTCCTCAAGGAGCTGGAAGAGACCCGCGAGCTCTACCAGAACCTGGTGGAGAACTCCCCGGAGGGGATGTTCCTGGTCGACCGGGAAGGGTCCTTCCTCTTCGTCAACCAGCAGCTCGGCCAGATGCTGGGCCGGGACCAGGAAGACCTGGTGTCCTCGAGCATCCTCGACTTCATCGAGCCGGAACAGATGGACGTGATCAAGGGATACTTCCGGTCCAAGGTGGCCGGTCTTTACGCGCCGCCCCTGCGCATCAACCTGAAACTGGAACTGAGGCTGGTCCCGGTGGAGATGGACTGCTCGCTGCTGGAGGTGGAAGGGGAGATAACCGGTATCCTGGGAGTGCTCCGGGACCTGTCCTGGCGGGCCGACCTGGAGAAGGAGAGCCTCACCTGTCACGCCGCCAGGGACCTGATCTTCGACGCGGCCCGGACCTTCGCCTCCACCGACGACTTCGACAAGTGCATGGAGGAAGCGCTGGGAGTGATCATCAAGCACCTGGGAGGGGAAGCGGGCGCGCTCTACAGCTACGACACGGACGCGGACCATCTCGACATGATCACCAGCATCAACCTGGACGATACCGCCATCGAGTTCCTGCAGGAAAAGAGCCTGGTGCTGCGGGAGGGCTTCCTGGGGGAGGTGCTCCGCAAGAACGAGCCCCTGCAGTTGGGCGACAACGAGGTAGAGGGGGAGATGCAGGAGGAGCTGCTGGCCGTCCGCAAGGCCTACGCCGTAGGGTTCCCCTTCGGCGGCGAGGAAGGCCTCAACGGCCTGGCCGTCATATACGCCGACACGGACGAGCTGCTGCCGGAGAGCAAGGACCTCTACTCGGCCATCGGCGACCTCTTCCACATCAGCGTCAACCGGGCCCGGTTGCTGGAAAACCTGGCGGAGGTCTGCGAGAAGGAGGCACTGGTAGACCTGGAGCTGAGGGAGGCGGAGCGCATCAAGGAGGACTTCGTGTCCCTGGTGGACGAGAAGCTGCGGGCACCGGTGCAGAGGCTCAGCTCGTTCCTGGACAACCTGGAGCGCGGGTGGTCGCACTTCAGCCCGGCCGCCATCGACGAATACTTCGTGGGGCTGCGCTGGGAGGTGGCGGACCTGGAGCGCATCATCGACAGGCTGCTCCTCCTCTCCGCCGAGGATTCGGGCCGCCTCAAGCTGGAAGTGTCTCCCTTCGAGGTGACCAACCTCCTGGAAAAAGTGGCCCAGATCTTCGTCAGCCGCTCCGTGGAGCACGAGATAGAATTGGAGCTGCCCCCTTACATGCTCATCATCGAGGCCGACCAGGCCCTGCTGGAGAACGTGTTCATGAACCTGATGGACAACGCCATCCGCTACTCGCCGAAGGGAGGGACGGTCCGCCTGGCCCTCAACGAGAAGGACCGGGACGTGGTCGTGCTGGTCAAGGACGAGGGCCTGGGTTTCACGGACGAAGAGAAACAGCACGTCTTCGACAAGTTCCAGCGGCCCATGCGGCGGGAGAAGGAGGAGCTCACCGGGCTGGGGTTGGGGCTCCATCTAAGCCGGGCGGTGGTGGAGCTGCACGGTGGCCGGATCGACCTCATCAGCCGGCCCGACGAGGGGAGCACCTTCTTCGTGGTGCTGCCCAAGCGCCACCGCTGAGCTATTGTTCCCCGAGGTCCCAGCCGGGGGGCAGCAACTCCATCACCCGTTCCCTGATCATCGTGGTTATGCGCGGAAGCACGTCCCGCGGCCGGCCTTCCATGGCGGGGACGGTGAAGGGCTTGCCTATCCTGACGACATCCCTCCCGTCGTTGAACACGGCGATGGGCAGCAGGGTCGCCCCTGTCTTCCAGGCGATGTAGGCCGCCCCGTCCGAGAAGGGGTGCAGGGAGGTGTCGGGAAAGCGCGTGCCTTCCGGGAAGATGCCGACGCACTCCCCCCCGGCCAGCAGCTTCTCGGTGGTCCGGATGACCTCGGGGCCCGGGCGGTCGCGGTCCACCGGGAAGGCGCCGAAGAGGCGGACCATCAGGTATTCGAAGATACCGTTGTGCCAGTCGAAGCTCTCCTTCTTGGCCATGTAATGGACGGGCCGGCGCAACATCAGGTTGATCTCCACGGGGTCGCGCCGGCTGTTGTGGTTGGACACGACGATCATCGGCAGGTCCCGTCCCGGCAGGTTCTCGCGGCCTTCGGCCGCCAGGTGGTACCTGAGCGCGATGGTCCTGAAGACCAGCCATCCAGGCCAGAAGGTGATCATGGCACGACCTCCTCGAAGGTATTTGCGTGATAGACAACGAAAATTATATTGATAATCGGATGGGATTGGAACCTGCCGGGAGTGAGGCGGCGGAAAAGGAGAGCGGGGACTTGGTAAAGCAGAAGGCTTTTTTCTACGCGTTCCAGGGAAACCCGGGGATGGGCATCCTCGCCGAGAACGTGGACGAGGGCTGGAAGAGGGTCAATTTCTTCGCCTTCGGGCTCAACGCCGACGAGCTGCAGAAGTCCCTGAAGCAGTTCCACGACGATACCGGCGAGGGGGCGGAGATGCTGGCCGCCATCCCCGCGCCCTCCAAGGCGGTGCTGGCCGGCGGGATGGTCTTCAAGGGCCTGACCTGCCTGCTGCGGCCGGAAGCCGACCTGGCCGGGGCCTTGCAGGTGATGGAGCGGGCCATCGAAGGGCTGGACGTCCCGCAGCCCGCCGACCTCAAGCGAGGTGGAGGTCTTCAATCCCATGGAGAGCTACTGGATGATGTACAAGGGCATCCTGCCCGGCCTGACCAGGGTGATCTTCTTCGAGTTCGCCACCCAGTTCGCTTTCATGGGCATGTCCCGCGAGAGGGACCTCCATTTCGTGGAAGACCTCGTGGCCGATCTGGAGAAGCTCAACGAGTACACCACCATCCCCAAGCCCAAGCGGACCGACGAGTACGACGCCCGCTCCGATATCTACCTTTACATCATCCGCAATCCGCTCAAGGAAGAGCTGCAGGGCGACTACGTCCAGAAGGTCCTGGAGATCGAGGGGCTGGATATCTTCCGTATCTGAGCGGGCTTCCCTATTCCAGGGTCTTCCCCATGACCTGGGCCACCTTCTTGAGTTTGGCCATGGTGGAGGAGAATTCCTCGAAACCGAGGGACTGGGGGCCGTCGCACAGGGCGGTGTTGGGGGACGGGTGGATCTCGATCAGCAGCCCGTCGGCCCCGGCGGCCACGGCGGCGTAGCACATGTCCGGCACGATGCTGGAAAGGCCCACGGCGTGGCTGGGGTCCACCACCACCGGCAGGTGGGTCAGGCGCTTGAGGACGGCGACGGCGCTCAGGTCGAGGGTGTTGCGGGTGTGCGTCTCGAAGGTGCTGATGCCCCTCTCGCAGAGAATGATCCGGTTGTTGCCTTCCTTGATGATGTATTCCGCCGCCAGCAGCAGTTCCTCGATCCTGGCGCTGGGGCCTCGCTTCAGCAGCACCGGGTGGCCGCTCTTGCCGACCTCCGTCAGCAGCACGAAGTTCTGCATGTTGCGCGCGCCGATCTGGATCACGTCGGCATACTCGCAGAAGAGGTCGATATTGCGCGGGTCGGTGAGTTCGGTGATGATGGGCAGGGAGGTCTCCTCGCGCGCCTCGGCCAGGTACTTGAGCCCCTCTTCGCCCAGTCCCTGGAAACTATAGGGGCTGGAGCGCGGCTTGAAGGCGCCGCCGCGCAGGATGGAGGCGCCCGCCAGTTTGACCATGCGGGCGATGTTGAGGATCTGCTCGCGGCTCTCCACGGCGCAGGGGCCGGCCATCACCGTCAGGTTGTCGCCGCCGATCTTCACCCCGCGCACTTCGATGACGGTGTCCTGGGGCCTGGTGTCGCGGGCCGCGAACTTGTAGGGCTTGAGGATGGGGATGATGTTCTCGACCCCCGGGTAGCCGGCCATGGTCTCCACGACCTTGGTCTTGTCGTCGCCGATGACCCCGATCACCGTCTTCTCCACGCCGTAGATGGGATGGACCTTGAGGCCGAAGCCCTCGATGGTGCGCATAACGGTATCGACTTGTTCCCTGGTCGCGTCGGAGGACATCACCACGATCATGCTAATCACCCCTGTTCTTTACGGAAGGTCAACCCCGAAAGTAACATCGGGCCCGGCGGTTGTCAATCCGGCCTTCAGAGCAGGCCGAAGGCCGCGAACACGCCCACGCCCACGGCGACGCCGACGGAGGCGCCCGCCACCACCTGCCAGGGGGTGTGCTGCTTGAGATAGACGCGGCTGGTGCCGGTGACCACCACCCCCAGCGCCAGCAGGAGGTTGAGGGGCGAGTACCAGCACTGCGCGTAGACCAGGGCCAGCAGTGTCGCCAGCAGGGCGTTGCCCATGGTGTGCAGGCTGATCTTCCAGCCCAGGGTGATGAGCAGGGCGACCAGCGCGGTGGCGAAGCCCGTCACCATGGCCGCGACCAGTTCGCGGGGGGCGTCCAGAAGGTACATGGCCAGGGTGCCGGCGACGGCATAGGCCAGCCCGAAGGCCAGGGGGACGGCCCGTTCCTCGCGCCGGCTGATGTGCCAGTCGCTGATGCGGCCCGTCTTCCGCCTCCAGGTCAGATCGGCCAGGGGGATCACCGTGGAGAAGAACGTGTAGATCAGGAACCATTTCAGGCCCTGCCAGGCGTCGCGGGAGACCTCGAGGGAGATGGCCAGTATGACCGGGGGCGTAAGGTAGATGGGGTTGAGGACCCGGCTGATCAGGTTGAAGGCCTTCCAGGTGGAGGAAGGGCCGGGGGGAAGACCGTCGACGCCCGCGTCGCTGACCTGCATGACCGGTCTCCTCAATAGGGCCCGAAGGGGAAGGTATTGACGGAAGCGGGCCTGGAGAAGGGCAGGTACATCTCCACGTCCCGCCAGGGCTCGCCGAGGATGCCGTCGTGGATGGCCCAGCTGCGCCCCCGGACCGTCCTGGCCAGTTCCGGCTGGCGGAAAGGGCTGCTCCCGTCGAGCTTACTGTAAAGACCGCCGCCCTTACGGAACTCCTTGTCGATGTGCTCCATCTTCTTCAACCCCCGGATGTAGTTGAAGCCCCGCCGTTCGAAGGCTATGGCATTATGATACCCCAGCGGCTCCACTACGAACATGTCCTGTCCCAGCTGGGTGAGGAAGGAGACGGCCCGGCTGATGAAGGGGCTCATCACGCGCAGGCCCTTACGGACCTGTCCGGGCGCCAGCCCGTAACCCATCGCCTTGACCTCTTCCGGGAGGTTGCGGCGCACCGTCCCGAACTTGGTGCGGCGCCCCTCCTCGTCCCTGTCGATCTCGAAGCGCGGGCTGGAGGGGTCGTTGACGATGAGGAAGGTCACCTCCACCTTGCCCAGGGGCGTATCCGCTATCTCCAGGAAGAAGATGCAGTCGACGTCCTTCTCCCGCTGACGTATCTCGATGATGGCGAAGCCTCCCTGGCGGGGGGAGATGAAGTCCACCACCCGCTCCCGCTCGGCGTTGAGGAAGGTCTCGTCGTCGATGTCGAACAGGCTGAAGACCCTGTCCGGGACCAGCTGCCGGTAGACCCTCTCCTTGTCTTCGAGGGGGAGCTGGTTGATGGAATGGATGGAGTGGAGGCCTTCCTTTCCGACCAGTGCTGCGATGTTTACTGCTTGCTCCGCTTTGACCATTATCCACCTTACAGAACGGCGAGCCGATAAGGCAGTGCCGCCCATAAAGATATCACTTTGAAACCCCGATTGCTATATTATTTAAGGCACGTTACGGGCAGGTCAGGCGCGTGAAGACAGCCGGACGGCGGTGGGAGGAACGGGTTTGCGGGAAAGCGCGAAGGACCGTTACATAGAGACTCCTCGCGGGGTGGTCAGGATCAGGGTCGGGGCAGACGGGGAATTCCTCTCCGGACTGGAACTGGCGCCCGGGATGGGCGTCTTCTCCGGCCCCAACTATCCCGCGTCCCGGGAGCACAAGGCACTGGTCAGGCTGGCCGGCAACCCCGACTCCATCGTCACCGTCGCCTGCGCCGAAGACGGCGGTATCGTGGGGTTCATCGCCATCGCCCCACCTTCCGAAACGGAGCGCTGGAGCCGGCTGAAGGACCGGGGTCTGGTCGAGGCCCTGGCCATCGAGGTCAGCTCCGAGTGGCGTTCCCTGGGGATCGCCGACATGATGGTCGGGGCGCTGCTGGAGGAGGTGAGCCTGGAGGGGAAGATCCTCATCGTCACGGGCTACTCCTGGCACTGGGACCTGGAGGGCCTGGGCGTGTCCAAGGTCAAGTACCGGAACATCCTGCTCAAGTTCCTGGAGAAGGCGGGATTCGTCTATTTCGACACCGATGAGCCCAACATCGCCCTGGACCCCGCCAACTTCTTCGCGGCCCGTATCGGCTCCGAGGTGGGACGAGAGCTCTACGAGGCCTTCGACGACCTGTTGTACAGGGAGAGCGCCTGGGCGGAGATGCGGGGCCGGCCCAGGTCCATACAGGAGGAGATGGAGAGATGGAAGAGCAAGGGCCCCTGAGGATCCACGACATCTCGCTTCCGGTCCACCCGGGGATGGCCGTGTACCCGGGTGACGCGGAGGTGGAGGTGGATAAACTCTACAGCCTGGGGAAGGGCGACCCCTACAACCTCACGGTGATCCGGATGGGGGCGCACGCCGGTACCCACCTGGACGCGCCCAACCATTTCCTGGAAGGGGGCGCGGAGGTCGACGCCGTACCCCTGGAGAGGCTGCTGGGACCCGCCCGCGTCATCGACTGGCGGGGCCCCGGCGACATCGACGCCCCCGGGCTTGCGGGCCTGGGCATCCGGCCGGGAGAGCGCGTCCTCTTCAAGACCGCCAACTCGGGCCTGTACGGGCTGGGCGGGTTCAGCGAGGAGTACGTCTGCCTGGCCCCCGACGGGGCCGCTTTCCTGTGCCGGGCCGGGGTGGCGCTGGTGGGCATCGACTACCTGAGCATCGAGGGTTACGGGGCCGCGCGGGCCGACGCCCACCTGGCGCTGCTGACCGAAGGTATTGCGGTGCTGGAGGGCCTGGACCTCGGCCGGGTCACGGCGGGGGAGTACTGGCTGGTCGCCCTGCCCCTCAAGCTGCTCGGAGCGGAGGGGGCGCCCGTCAGGGCCGTCCTCCTCGAAGGCCCTCCCGGGAGCGGGGGAGAGGCCCGGCCGCGAAGAACATGATGTGGATACTGTCATACCCGGCCGGCAAGATGTAGGATGTACGGGTATTTACCGGGACGACCACGGAGGAAGACAGACTTGAGATACCAGGGAATGGTGATCAGGCCGCCCAGCGAAGCCGGCAGCTACATACTCCAGGCCACCTACGGTTGCTCCCATAACGCCTGTACCTTCTGCGCCACTTACAAGGGGACGCGTCACCGGAACCGGCCCCTGGAGGAGATCTTCGAGGATATCTCCATGGCCTCCACCGCCATGCCCCGCACCCGCCGGGTCTTCCTGGCGGACGGGGACGCCATGCATCGGGATACGGGAGAGCTGCTCGAGATCCTGGGGCGGCTGGACGCGGCGTTTCCCCGGCTCGAAAGGGTGGGGGTCTACGCCAACGCCAAGGACCTTCTGGCCAAGACGCCGGAGGAACTGGCCGGGCTCCGCCGGGCCGGGATGGGCATCTTCTACCTGGGGCTGGAAAGCGGCGACGACGACGTGCTCAAGATGGTGAAGAAGGGGGCCACGGCCGACCAGATGGTGGAAGCGGTGCTCAAGGGGAGGGAGGCCGGCCTGGCCGCCTCGGTCATCGTCCTGCTGGGCCTGGGGGGGAAGTCCGGCTCACGGAGGCACGCGGAGAGGTCGGCCGGGGTGGTCTCCCGCATGCAGCCTGAATACGTCAGCGCCCTCACCCTGATGGTGCTGCCCGGGACCAAGCTCTTCCGCCAGATGGAGGCCGGCGAGTTCGAACTGCCGGGGCCGCTGGAGATGCTCGAGGAACTGCGGGTCCTGGTGGACGGGATAGAGGTGCCCGCGAGCGTCTTCCGCTCCAACCACGCCTCCAACTACCTGCCGCTGCGAGGCACGCTCTCCCGCGACCGCGAGGGCATCCTCAGGCTGATCGACGGGGCCCTGGCAGACCCGGAGATGTTGAGGCCCGAGTTCATGAGGGGCCTTTAAGCGCCCGTCGCCCCGCTCCATGATTTTGAAAACCCGTAAACTTTTGCGCCGGATATTACGATGATAGTACTGGGAGCAAAAAGATGGGAGAATTAATCGCCTACATAGAGGACGACCAGGACATGATCGACCTGGTGAGCATCATCCTGGAGCGGCACGACTACCGGGTGGAAGGGTTCGTGCGCTCGGAAGGGGTGGTGGAGAGCCTGCGGGGCATCAAACCTTCCCTCATCCTGCTGGATATCATGATGCCCCACGTGGACGGGTTCGAGGTCTACAAGCGGCTCAAGCAGGCCGACGAACTCCGGGAGGTCCCCATCATCGTCATCTCGGCCATGAAGAAGGCCGTCGAGGAGATCGAGCTGGACGGCAAGATCGAGGTGGAGGGCTGCCTGGTCAAGCCCTTCTCCATCAACGACCTGGTCAGCGTGATCAGGGAGGTGCTCCCCGCCGACAGGGGCCCAACGCCCCCGGAACAGCCTGCCTGACAAAGAAAAGAGAGGCGCCGGGCGCCTCTCTTCCGTTTTCTAAAAAGGGGCGGATCAGAAGGTGCGCGTCTTCATGGCCACCGGGTTCCAGACCGTCCAGATGCCTTCGGCCGGGCAGTCGGGAAGGGCCGCGCTCTCGTCCTTCTGCTCGTATTCCAGGCCGCACTTGTCGCAGTAGTACTTACCGACAGGGGCCGTCTCACCCGTGGTCTTGATCTCGTACTGGTCCGCCATTCGATGTCACCTCCGCATAACGTGATAAGGCTGTTGGTCCGTTTACCCGTTCATTGTCTTATGAAGGCCAGGTGCCGTCAACCCCCGGCCCGGTTGAGCCATTCGCAGTAGTCCCGCATCTTCTGCAGCACGGCCGCGGCTTTCTCCGGGGCCGTGAAGATGACCGAGCGGCCCTGTTCCAGGTCGACCAGGGAGTCGTCCCCGAGGAACTGCATCTCCACGAAGACGATGGGCTTGTTGAATTCCCGCATCAGATCGATGGCCCGGCCCATGAAGACGCGGTTGCGGTCGCCGATGTTCACCAGGAAGCTCTTGAAGAAATCCTGGTCCCAGCCCATGGTCTCCTGTTGGGCCACCATGGAGGACATGCCGATCATGACGCTGGTGCCCAGGGAGCCCAGGGCCACGATGGCGTCGAAGCTGGGGGAGGCGGCCATCTTCTCCAGGATCTGCATGTGGATGTCGACGCTGAGGTTGCCCACCAGGTCGATGGGGTTGCCGCGGCTCCAGAAGGGCGGCAGGAGCTCGTCGCAGATGCGGGTGGTCTCCTCGTCCAGGGGCGGCAGGACGAAGCCGGCGTCGGCGGCGGCGTCGGTGGCGATGACCCCCCAGCCACCTCCCAGGGTGAGGATGCCCATGCGGTTGCCCCGCGGCAGGGGGATGCGCCCGAAGGACTTGGCCAGGTCCAGCATCTCCTGGGAGGATTCGGCCCGGATCACCCCGGACTGCCTGAACGCGGCGTCGTAGATATCGTCCGAGCCCGCCAGCGAACCCGTGTGGGACATGGCCGCCCGGCTGCCGGCCTCCGTGCGCCCGGACTTGAGGGCGATGACCGGTTTGCGCTCCGAGGCCCGGATGCACCGTTCCACGAAGAGCTGGCCGTTGTCCAGTCCCTCGATGTAAGCCAGGATGAGATCGGTGTCGGGGTCCTCCCCGAAGTAGGCGATGACGTCCTCGCAGTGGATGGAGGCCTCGTTGCCGGTGCCGATGAACTTGCCGAAACCGATGCCCTGGCTCATGGTCCACCCGAGGAGCTGGGCCCCCACGTTGCCGCTCTGAGAGACGAAGGAGATGTTGCCCTTCTGCAGCTGCAGGGGAGCCCCCAGCGCGTACATGTCCCGGGCCGTGTTGACGATGCCCATGGTGTTGGGGCCGAACATGGTCAGCCCTTTTTCGGCGGCGATGCGGGTTATCTCCTTTTCCAGCTCGACGCCTTCGCCCCCCGCCTCGCTGAAGCCCGAGGAGATGACGATGACGTTGGTCATCCCGTACCGCGCGCAGTCCTCGAGTACCGAGGGGACGATATGAGCCGGGGTGGTCACCACCACCAGGTCGACGGGGTGGGGGAGGTCCGCCAGGCTGGAGTAGGCCCGCATCTCGTGGATGATCTCCTCGTGGGAGTTGACGGGGAAGATGTTCTCCCGGGGATAGCCGCCACCCGTCAGGTGGCTGAGCAGGAAGGACCCCCATTTCAGGAGGTTGTTGGACGCACCGACCAGCGCGATGCTCTCCGGGTAGAAGACCTTCTGGAAATCGTAGTTCATGCAGCTTCTCCTTCAATTGAAGGCGCCCGACCCGTAACGGGACGCCCGAAGACAGGAAGATTATATCAGTAAACGTGGGAAAAATCGGTATTGACAGATTGTTGTTAACTATATTATATTATTGTTGTTAATGAGAATAATTTATATTATTGTTGATTAAGATAAATAGAGAGGAGGTAGGACATTGAAACAAAGCGGCATGAACATGGATGATTTCTTCTGGTGCGACCACCTGCACGTCACCCGGGAGATCCGCAAACTCAAGGACCTCGAGATCAAGGGGTTCAACGCCTACTGCTCCAAGATGTGCAAGGACATCGACGATTCCTTCTGCCACCAGTGCTTCCTGGAGGACTGAGGTCCCCATTTCCGCGCACGGCCCTGTCATCTGCCTGGCAGGGCCATTTTTTTCTTCACGCGAAACCTGAAAACCTTGCCGGCCCGACAGGCTGTTCTGCTGGAATTCTGCTATAATTAATTCCAGTAAGGGCATTGATATCTGGCGTTTACGCCGCTTAGGGACAAGGTGACGCATGCAGGAACAGCGAGTGCCCACGGGCATCAAGGGCCTCGACGAGATGCTCCAGGGAGGGCTTCTCCCCGGTTCGGTAGCGGTGCTCAAGGGGGCGCCGGGAACCGGTAAGACCTCCATCGGCATCGAGTTCGTCGCGCGGGGCATCCTCCAGTACGACCAACCCGGGCTGATCATCACCTTCGAGGAGTTCCCCCGGCAGCTCTACCGGGACGCCCTGTCCACCGGCTTCGACCTCCGCGCGCTGGAGGAGGACGGCAGGCTCCGCACCATCTTCACCACCCCGCCGGTGCTGCTGCGGGAGATCCAGCAGCCGGGGGGGCTGCTGGACCGCACGGTGGAGGAGATGGGCGTGAAACGGGTGTTCGTGGACTCCATGACCCACCTCGAGCGCATCTCCCGGGACCCCATGCAGCTCCGCGAGATCATCTACACCTTCCTCAACGGGATACTCCGCTCCGAACTCACCGCGCTGGTCTCCCAGGAGGACCCCTTCATCACCGGTACCATGACCGTGGCCGAGGCCGGCCTTTCCTACATCGCCGACACCATCATCCAGTTGCGCTACGTGGAGATCAACTCCAGCATGCACAAGGCCATGCTGGTCCTGAAACACCGTGCCTCCGACCACGACAAGCAGATCCGCCAGTTCACCATCGGCGCCGCCGGGGTGGAGGTGCAGACGCCCTTCGAGGGGCGGGAGGGCATCCTCTCGGGCAACCCCCGGTCGGTGATGCGCGTCAAGCGGGCCAAGGAGTTCTTCGAATGAAGGCGGCATACGACGGACTGAGAGTGGGATAATGTACGATTTCGACAACATCGACCCCAACGTCTCGAGTTTCGTGGAGGAATATATCGATTCCTTCATAACCTGGGACCTCATCCTCTTCTTCTACGAGAACCCCTTCACGGTGGGCTCGCCGTCCTCCATAGCCATGAGCATCGGCCGCCTGGACTCCGACGTCCTTCCCTACCTGGAGATGCTGGTGGCCAAGGAGATACTCTCCAGTGAACTGCAGGTGCGGGAGAGCCCCGAGACCATCTTCTCCTATGTCCCGGACAAGGGCTTCGAGACCAGGGTGGAGGAGTTCAAGAAGGCCCTGAAGGACAGGGCCAGCCGCCTGATGATAGTCTCCAAGGTCCTGCAGAAGGAAGCCAGGAAGTGACGGCGCAGGCAGGACCGGCGAGTGCCCGCGGGCGCCGGGGGGACCATGCTCGGGGCGCCCGCCCTTCGCTGTTGATTTGCCCGAACCACATGGGTTAAGATAGCTTACGGAAAAAGACAGGCGGGTGTAGCTCAGTGGTAGAGCGTCACGTTGCCAACGTGGATGTCGTGGGTTCAAGTCCCATCACCCGCTCCAGGCAATACGGTAGATGGATGATCTGGTCCATCTACCTTTTTGAAAGAACAGGTCGGCGGCGTGGCCAAGTGGTAAGGCAAAGGTCTGCAAAACCTTGATCACCGGTTCAAGTCCGGTCGCCGCCTCCAGTATGATAAGTTGATGGGAGCGTAGCTCAGTTGGTAGAGCGCTTGCTCGACACGCAAGAGGTCGCTGGTTCAAGTCCAGTCGTTCCCACCATCATTTTCGGAGGTCGTTTATGATCTGCCCCAAGTGCAAGGCGGAGAACGCGGAAGGGTCCGCCTTCTGCAGCCTCTGTTACACCAAGTTCACGGGCCCGTCCATCGGCCTGCGGCAGGAGGAACTCTACGCGGAGATCGCCGAGAAGCACCGGGAAGCCAGGATCAAGTGCCCCAACTGCTCCGATGTCCAGCCCATCTCGACCATGTGGTGCAACCGCTGCGGCTTCATCTTCGAGAACCGGGAGGAGCTCATCATCTCCGACGAGGAGGCCCAGGCGATCCTCACGGAGAGGGAGAACCTGGCCGAGAAGGACCTGCGCGAGACCATGTCGGAGCCCATCGAGGTCACCCCGGAAGCCGACGGGGGCCTGATCATCCGGAACGTCCAGGACATCCTCAAGGCCGGCAACCATCCCCGCCTGCACGCCAGCGGCCGCAACGCCATCACCTACGCCATCCGCCTCATCACCCTGATGAGCGAGGAGGCGCGCCGCAACAACCAGTCGATCAGGATCAGCTCCTACCTCCTCACCGAGGGCCAGGTGGTACACCCCGACGACCTGTCCGTCGAGCTCGTGGTGGAACTGGTGTGACCGGGGGGCGAGCCGTGAACGAGGAGATCTTCTGGCACACCACGTCCCACATCATGGCCCAGGCCATCACCGAGCTGTTCCCCGGCACCCGCCTGGCCATCGGCCCCTCCATCAAGGAGGGGTTCTATTACGACATCGAGGCGCCGCGCCGCCTGGTGCCGGAGGACCTCCCCGCCATCGAGGAGCGCATGCGGGAGATAGCCGGGCGCGACCTCGAGGTGGTCAGGGTGGAGATGGCCCGCGAGGAGGCCATCGAGCTCTACCGCTCCGCCGGCCAGCCCTACAAGGTCGAACTGCTGGAGGAGATCCCTGACGACACGGTCACCCTGTTCCGCCAGGGGGACTTCATCGACCTCTGCCGCGGGCCCCACCTGGACTCGACGGGACGGGTGAAGGTGCTCAAGCTGCTCAGCCTGGCCGGGGCTTACTGGCGGGGGAACGAGAAAGGCCCCATGCTCCAGCGCATCTACGGGATCTCCTTTGACGACCCCGCGGCGCTGGAGGAGTTCCTCTTCCTGAGGGAGGAAGCCGAGAGGCGTGACCACCGGCGCCTGGGCAAGGAGCTGGACCTCTTCTCCTTCCACGACGAGGCGGGACCGGGCGTGGTCTTCTACCATCCCAGGGGGGCGGTGCTGCGCGGCATCATCGAGGACTTCCTCAACGAGGAGCACCGCCGCCGCGGCTACCAGAAGGTGGTCACGCCGCACCTCTACAAGGGGGAGCTCTGGCACGTCTCGGGCCACCTGGATTACTACGCGGAGAACATGTACACCTTCACCAAGGATGATACGGAATACGTGGTCAAGCCGATGAACTGCCCCGGCCACCTGCTCATCTACAAGACCAGGCCGCGCAGCTACCGCGACATGCCCCTCAAGTACTTCGAGCCGGGGACGGTCTACCGTTACGAGCGCTCCGGGGTGCTGCACGGGCTGTTGAGGGTGCGGGGGTTCACCCAGGACGACGCGCACATCTTCTGCACGGAGGAGCAGCTGCCGGACCAGGTCTTCGAGTGCCTGGACTTCGCCTTCTCCAGCCTGAGGGCCTTCGGCTTCGAGGAGTTCGAGGTCAACCTGAGCACCCGTCCGGAGAAGGCCGTCGGTTCCGACCAGGATCTGGGAGAAAGCCACCGACGCGCTGAAGCAGGCGCTCGAGGGCCACGGCGTGGAATACGTGCTGGACCCCGGCGAGGGGGTCTTCTACGGGCCCAAGATCGACGTCAAGCTGAAGGACGCCATCGGCAGGCTGTGGCAGGGGCCCACCATCCAGGCCGACTTCAACCTGCCGGAACGCTTCGACATCACCTACGCCGGGCAGGACAACCAGCCCCACCGTCCGGTGATGATCCACCGGGTGGTGCTGGCGGGCATCGAGCGCTTCATGGGGGTCCTCATCGAGCATTACGGCGGGGCCTTCCCGCTCTGGCTGGCCCCGGTGCAGGTGATGTTCATACCCATCGCCGACCGCCACCTGGATTACGCCATGCGGCTCCACGCCTCCTGCGAGGAGCGGGGCATCCGCAGCGAGGTGGACGACGACCACCAGACCCTGAACGCCAAGATCCGCGGAGCCCAGATGCAGAAGGTGCCGCTGATGGTCATCCTGGGCGACAAGGAGGTCGAGGGCGGGCTGCTGTCGGTGCGCACGCGCGACGGGAACGACGTCCGGGGAGTGACGCCCGAGGAGTTCATCGCGAAGGTCTTCGAGCAAGGTGGAGGAGCGGGACAACCGGGATGTCTGGTAGGGCGGCATGGAATACCTGTGGAGCCCCTGGCGCATGAGGTACATCGACGATATCGACAGGATCAAGGCCGAGGGCGGCTGTATCTTCTGTGACAAGCCCGGCTGTGAGACCGGACCTGGACGAGTTCATCCTCGAGCGCGGACGCCACTGCTTCGTGGTCATGAACATCTATCCCTACAACTCCGGCCACGTGATGGTCGCCCCCTACCGGCACGTCGCCGAGCTGGAGGCGCTGGAGCCGGGGGAGACGGCCGAACTGATGGAGCTGGCGGCCCGTTGCACCACGGCCCTGAAGCGGGCCATGCACCCGGAGGGTATCAACCTGGGCATCAACCTCGGGAAGGCGGCCGGTGCCGGTTACGACGCCCACCTGCACCTGCACATCGTGCCGCGCTGGGTGGGCGACACCAACTTCATGCCGGTGGTGGGGGAGACCAAGGTGCTGCCGGAGACCCTGGAGGAGACCTACGCCAGGCTCAAGTCAGCCCTCTCCAGCGGCTCCTGACCCTAGGACTGTTCCTTATCCGCCTTGGCCTGATCGATGATCTTCTGAGCGATGTGGGAGGGAACTTCCTCGTAGTGGGAGGGGGACATGCGGAAGGTGCCGCGGCCGCCGGTGATGGACCGGAGGTCGATGGAGTAGCGGAACATCTCCGACAGCGGCACCTGCGCCCTGATCAGCTGCAGGCTTCCTTCCTGCTCCATGCCCAGGGGCTTGCCGCGTTTGGAGTTGAGGTCGCCCATGACGTCGCCCATGTAGGCCTCGGGCACCAGGATCTCCACGTCCATGATGGGCTCCAGCAGGTAGGGGTCGGCCCCTTCCATGGCGGCGCGCAGTGCCAGTGAGCCGGCTATCTGGAAGGACATGTCGGAGGAGTCCACGGGGTGGAACTTCCCGTCGTAAAGCGTGACGCTCAAGTCGACGATGGGATATCCGGCCAGGAAGCCGTCCTCCATGGCCTTGCGCACGCCCTTCTCCACCGAGGGGATGAACTGGCGCGGTATGGCCCCGCCGACGATCTTGTCCACGAACACGAACCCGGAGCCGCGCTCCTGCGGCGCGACTTCCACCCAGGCGATGCCGAACTGCCCGTGGCCCCCCGTCTGCTTCTTGTGCTTCCCCTCGGCCTTGGCGGAGCGATGGACGCACTCCTTGTAGGGCACCTTGGGAAGGCTGGAGTTGACCTCCACCCCGAACTTGCGGGCCATACGCTCCATGGCGATCTCCAGGTGGGCCTCGCCCATGCCGGAGATGATGGTCTGCTTGACCTCGGCGTCCCGGCGGGACCGGAAGGTGGGGTCCTCCTCGGCCAGGCGGGCCAGGGCCGTGGAGAGCTTGTCCTCGTCCCCCTTGGACTTGGGCTCTACGGCCAGCGACATGATGGGATCGGGGAACTCGATGCCGGGAAGCAGGATCTGGCTGGCCTTTTCGCACAGGGTGTCTCCGGTGGCCGTGTCGGAGAGCTTGGGCACGGCGCCGATGTCCCCGGCCGGGATCTCGCGCACCGCTATCTGCGCCTTGCCGCGGGTGACGAAGATCTGCCCCACCCGCTCTTCCTTGTCCCGGGTGGAGTTATAGATGGGGGAGTCCGCCTTGACCGAGCCGGAGAAGACCCTGAAATAGGTCAGCTTGCCCACGTAGGGGTCGGAGATGGTCTTGAAGACCAGGGCCGAGAGGGGCGATTTCTCGTCGCACTTCAAAGTGACCTCCTGGTCACCGCCGGGCTTGACCCCGGTTATCTCGGTCCGGATCGAGGGGGAGGGCAGCCCGTTGACGATGGCGTCCATCAGCGGCTGGATGCCGATGTTGTGGGTGGAGGAACCGCAGAGGACCGGGACGATGGCCCCGCGCGCGATGCCCGAGAGCAACGCCGAATAGACCTCCTCGGAGGATATCTCCTCCTCGTTGAGGTAGCGTTCCATCAGGTCGTCTGAGGTCTCTGCCGCCCCTTCGATGAGGCGCTCGCGCGCTTCCGCTATCTGGTCCTCCATGTCCGCCGGGGGGTCTTCCTCGCTGGACTTGTCGTCCGAGTAGACGATGGCCTTGTTCTTGGTCAGGTCCACCACGCCCCTGAAGTCATGCTCCTCGCCGATGGGGAGCTGCAGGGGGAAGATGCGCGTCCCGAACACCTCGGTCAGCTCGTCCAGGCAGTTCTGGAAACTGGCGTTTTCCCTGTCCATCTTGTTGATGAAGACCAGGCGGGGCAGCTTCAACTCGTCGGCCATGCGCCAGACGATCTCGGCCTGCACCTCCAGGCCGGAGACGGCCGAGATGACGAAGATGGCCCCGTCGGCCACCCGCATGGCCTGGATGGTCTCACCGATGAAGTCGGGGAAGCCCGGAACGTCCAGCAGGTTGACCTTGTGGTTGTTCCACTCGAAAGGGAGCAGCGAGGTGCTGACGGAGATCTTTTTCTTCTGCTCGTCCGGTTCGAAGTCACTGACGGTGTTGCCCTCGTCCACCCTGCCCATGCGGGTGGTGACCCCGGCGTCGAAGAGCATGGCCTCGGAGAGGGACGTCTTTCCCGAACCGCCGTGCCCGAACAAGGCCACGTTGCGGATGGATTCCATTGCGTACTTTTCCATATAAGATAACCTCCCTTGTTATTACGACTAGGACATTATAACCGCAAGGTGTTTGATATTAAACCCCGAATCACTATAATGACGCCAATGGATATCAAGAGTACCGCCAGAAGATACCTGGGTAAGACCTGTTTCTGGAGAAAGCTGAGCGTAGCCCGGTACAAGCTGGGCAAGGCGGCGCGCTCCTCCGCCCTCAAACGCTACCTCTACGGCGTGCTGCCCCAGAGGATGATCTACGCCCTGCTGCAGCCCAACGACATCTACGACGCCACCTACTTCGACGCGGAGAAGGACGCCTCGCGCGAGAGCGGTTACGAGGCCGCCTACACCGACATGCAGGAGTTCCACGACGTGGCGGGCCTGGCGGTGGAGCTGTTCCGGCCGGAGCGGGCCCTGGACATCGGCTGCGCCCGCGGCTTCCAGGTGCGCGCCCTGGAGGAGCACGGGGTCGAGGCCTGGGGCGTCGACATCAGCGCCTACGTGGTGGGCACCGCGCCCCCCGACGTCGCCGCGCGCCTGAGCGTGCGCGGCTGCCGCGACACCGGCTTCCCCGACGCCCGGTTCGACCTGGTCCTGCTGATGGAGACGCTGGAGCACATACCGCCCTTCGAGATCGACGCTTCCGTGGAGGAGGCGCGCCGGGTGTGCGGACGGCTATATCCTGGCCACCATCCCGTCCATCGGCGCCAACCCCTTCGGCCCGGACGGCGTCACCGGGGGAAAGGTGCAGGAGGGATACCTGCCCATCTACGAGCGGGGGACCGTCGACCTGGTCCCCCTGCGCCAGCTCGCCCAGGACGTCCAGGGGTTCCCCATCCACGGGCACCTCATCGCGGCCTCCTTCGACTGGTGGACAGGGTTGTTCACCCGCCACGGCCTGGTGAGGCGGGGGGACCTGGAGCGCCGGGTGAACGAGAGCATCGTCAGCGCCTCAGAGGGGGTCTGGAACTGCTACGTGCTGGCCAAAGCGGCCAATCCCACGGGAGAACCCACCCGCGGGATCAGCGGCCCCCGGGACTGGGAGAGAGCGGGGGAGGGCCTCTGGAGGAGCGGACCTGTCCGGTTGCCCGCCGGCCTGCACCGGGCCGAACTGCGGCTGAGCTGGGACCGCATGCCCCGCGGCGCGCACCGCCTCCACCGCGTCCTGCGGTGCGGTTGCTTCTCCGAAGACGGCGAGGCCGTCCTGGGCATGCGCACCTTCACCCGTTGGGAGCTGTCGCGCAACCCCTGGTCCGGGGGGAGGTCCGTCATCCTGCCCTGCGCCAGCGAGGAGGAGAGGACGGTCCGCTTCGAGGTGGGGGGTTACTCCGGGTTCGCAAGCCCGAACCCTTGCCCGTCGAGTCGCATTACTCCTGTTCGAGCATAAAAAAAGGGCGCGGCCCCGCGGGCCGCGCCCCCCAAGATCCTGTTATTCAGCTATTTCGGCCTCGTAGGCGGCCGCGTCGAGCAGGGCGTCCACGCCGGTGTCGGCGGACATCTTGACCTTGATCAGCCAGCCGGCGCCGTAGCAGTCCTCGTTGATGAGCTCGGGGGCCTCGACCACTTCCTGGTTGGCCTCGACGATCTCGCCGTTGACCGGGCTGTAGACGTCGGAGACGGACTTGGTCGACTCGATCTCGGCGAAGGGCTTGCCCGCCTCCACCGCTTTACCGGCTCCCGGCAGCTCCAGATAGACGATCTCTCCCAGCTGCTCCTGGGCGTAATCGGTGATGCCCACCGTGGCGGTGTCGCCATCCACCTTGGCCCAGGTGTGCTCCGCGTGGTACTTGAGTTCTCCTGGTACGTTCACTTCATGCACCTCCTGTATAGTAGCTAGTACACCCTCACATATTCACACATTTACAGGGCCCGGACAAGCCCTCTATTTCTTGGCCGGCGCCGCGTGGATGCAGCGGTCGTGCACCGACTCGGCCGCTTCCATCATCGCTTCGGCCAGCGAGGGGTGGGCGTGACAGGTGGAACCGATCTGGGCCGCGGTGATGCCCATCTTCATGGCCAGGGCCGCCTCGTGCACCAGGTCGGAGGCGTGCGGCCCCATGACCTGGCAGCCCAGCACCACGTCGCTGGACGCGTCCGCCACCAGCTGTACGAACCCCTGGGCCTTGCCCATGGCCAGGGCCTTTCCCAGGCCCCCGAACATGAAGCGCCCCACCTTGACCTCGACGCCCTGCTCCTCGGCCTTGGCCGGGTTCAGCCCCACGCTGCCGATCTCCGGGTCGGTGAAGATGCACGCGGGCACCACGCGGGAGTCGAGGTGGGACTCCATGCCCATGGCGTTCTCCGCCGCGCAGACGCCCTCGAAGGAAGCCCAGTGCGCCAGCAGGATGCCGCCGACGCAGTCGCCGATCCCGTAGATGCCGGGAAGGTTGGTCTCCATGCGGTCGTTGACCACGATCTCTCCTCGCTTGCCCAGTTCCACGCCGGCCTCTTCCAGGCCGATGCCCCTGGTGTTGAGGGAGCGGCCGATGGAGACCAGCAGTTTGTCGGCCTCCAGGACGGCTCCGGTGGACAGCTTGGCCTTCAAGCCGCTCGGGGAATATTCGCTGATCTCTTCGATGGTGGTCTCGGTCAGGATGTCGATGCCCTTCTTGTTGAGGATGCGCTTCATCTGCTGGGAGATGCGGGGGTCTTCCGTGGCGAGGATGCGGTCCAGCAACTCCACCATGGTCACCTTGGTGCCCAGGGCGTTGAAGACCGTGGCGAACTCGCTGCCCACCACGCCGCTCCCCACGATGATCATGGCCTTGGGGATATCCGTCAGGTCCAGCCCGGAGGTGGAGGTCAGCACGGACGGCTGGGAAAAGTCGAAGGTGGGAAGCTCGGCCGGCTCGGAGCCGGTGGCCAGGATGATCTTCTCGGCGTTGATCTCGAGGGTGCCGCCCTCCTGCTCGACGACGAGCTTGATCCGGGCGCCGACCAGTTTCGCGAAGCCCTGGACGTACTCGATCTTGTTGGCCTTGAGCAGCTGGGCGATGCCCTTGCGCAGGGTCTCGGAGATGCCGTTCTTCCGGGCGACCATGGCCTTGAGGTCCGGCACGGGGTCGGCGACCTCTATGCCGAACTCCCTGGCCTCGCGGATGGTCTCCAGGGTCTCCGCGCAGGCCAGCAGGGCCTTGGTGGGTATGCAGCCGCGGTTGAGGCAGGTCCCCCCCAGCTGGTCCTTTTCCACCAGCACCACGCCGGAGCCCAGTTGGGCGGCGCGGATGGCACAGACGTAGCCGCCCGGCCCTCCGCCGACCACTACGACCTTAGCATCCATTTTTTCGGACATGACTTCCTCCTTTTACCTACTCCGATGTCCTGAGATGGGGCACTGCTTGTAAACCCGGATGGCTTACATTAAAATAGGCAATCGCCCGTGATATTCTACCACTATCGAGGTGAGTATGGGAAAGACCATAGCCGAGAAGATCCTTGCGAAACACAGCGGAACGGACGCCCGGGCCGGCGAGATCGTCCTGGCCGACCTGGACTTCCTGATGGGGCAGGACGGCACCTCGCCCCTGGCCATCGAGGCCTTCCGGGAGATGAACGGCTCGAGCGTCTTCGACCCTGCCAGGATCGCCATGGTCATCGACCACAGCGCCCCCAGCCCCCTGGAAGGGGTCTCCAACCTGCACGCCCTGATGCGGCGCTTCGCGGAGGAGCAGGGACTGACCTTTTTCGACGTGGGTGAGGGGGTCTGCCACTGCCTGCTGCCCGAGCGGGGGCGGGTGGTCCCGGGCGACCTGGTCATCGGGGCGGACTCGCACACCACCACCTACGGCGCCATCAACGTCTTCTCCACCGGGGTGGGCTCCACCGACCTGGCCGCGGGCATGCTCACGGGCAAGCTCTGGTTCAAGGTGCCGCAGTCCATACGGATAGAGGCGCGCGGCAGGCTGCCTGCGGGCGTCTACTCCAAGGACCTGGCGCTCTACCTGGCCGGGCTGCTCACGGCGGACGGGGCCACCTACCTGGCGGTGGAGTACGCCGGGGAGGCCATCGCGGAGATGAGCGTGGAAGCGCGCTTCACCCTGTCCAACCTGGCGGTGGAGATGGGGGCCAAGGCCGGCCTGATGGAGGCCGACGACAAGGTACTGGAATGGGTGGGAGAGCACGGCGAGCGCGCCTGCTCGCCCGTGAGCCCCGATCCCGACGCCGATTACGTGCGCAGGGTGGAGGTCGACGCGGGTTCCCTGGTGCCCCAGGTGGCCTGTCCGCACACCGTGGACAACGTCGTCCCGCTGGCCGAAACGGCGGGACTGCGCATCGACGAGGCGGTCATCGGGACCTGCACCAACGGGCGGCTGGAGGACCTGGTCATCGCCGCGGATATCCTCTCCGGGCGCCGGGTGAGCCCCCACGTACGCCTGATAGTGGCTCCCGCGTCCCGCCGCGTGCTGCAGGAGGCCATAGCCAGCGGCGCCGTGGATACCCTGCTGGAGGCGGGGGCGGCCCTGGTCACCCCGGGGTGCGGCCCCTGCGTGGGGACGCACAACGGGGTTCCCTCCGACGGCGAGGTGGTCTTCTCCACCGCCAACCGCAACTTCAAGGGCCGCATGGGCAACACCAAAGCCTCGATCTACCTGGGGAGCCCGGCGGCGGTGGCGGCCAGCGCCGTCACCGGCGTCATCACCGACCCCCGGGAGTTCCTGCAAGGAGGATGAGCGGCCGATGATACTCAAGGGCACCGCGCACGTGTACGGCGACCACATCAACACCGACTACATCATCAGCGGCAAGTACAAGTTCAAGACCCTGGACATGAAGGAGCTGTCCTGCCACGTCCTGGAGGACCTCGACCCGGAGTTCTGCCAGCGGGTGGAGGAGGGCGACTTCATCGTGGCCGGCATCAACTTCGGCTGCGGCTCCTCCCGGGAACAGGCGCCGCTGGTGATCAAGCACGCGGGAGTGGCGGCGGTCATCGCGTCCTCCTTCGCGCGCATCTTCTACCGCAACTCCATCAACAAGGGGCTGCCCCTGGTGGAGTGCGACACCTCGGAGATCGAGAGCGGCGACCAGCTGGAGCTGGACCTGGAGGCGGGCGAGGTCAGGAACCTGACGCGCGGGACCGTGCTCGGCGCCGCGCCCCTGCCCGAAGTGATGATGCGCATCCTGGACGAGGGAGGACTGGTCGAACACCTTAAGAAACACGGAGGTTTTTCCTTATGAGCAAGGTAACCCTGATACCCGGCGACGGTACCGGGCCGGAGATAGTCGAGGCGGGCGGCGGGTCATCGAAGCTTCCGGAGCGTCCATCGAGTGGGACGTGCAGGAGGCCGGGGCGGACGTCATGGACAAGTACGGGACCCCCCTGCCCGAGCAGGTGCTCGAGTCCATACGGGCCAACCGCGTGGCCATCAAGGGGCCCCTGACCACCCCCATCGGGACCGGTTTCCGCAGCGTCAACGTGGCGCTCCGCATGGAGCTGGACCTCTACGCCAACCTGCGCCCGGCCCGCACCATCAAGGGAGTCAAGGCGCCCTACGAGGACCGGGAGCTGGACCTGGTGGTGGTGCGCGAGAACACCGAGGACCTCTACGCCGGCATCGAGAAGCAGGTCAGCGAGGACCATGCCGAGAGCACCAAGCTCATCACCCGCCGGGCCACCGAACGCATCTGCCGTTTCGGCTTCGAGTACGCGCGCCGCGAGGGCCGCTCCAAGGTCACCGTGGTGCACAAGGCCAACATCCTCAAGTTCACGGACGGGCTCTTCCTGAAGATAGCCCGCGAGGTGGCGGAGGAGTACCCGGACATCGAGTTCGAGGACCGCATCGTGGACAACATGGCCATGCAGCTGGTGCAGAAGCCCTGGCTCTACGACGTCATGGTCCTGCCCAACCTCTACGGCGACATCATCTCCGACCTCTGCGCCGGGCTGGTGGGAGGGCTGGGAGTGGCCCCCAGCGGCAACTTCGGCGACGACATCGCCGTCTTCGAGCCGGTGCACGGCTCAGCCCCCAAGTACACGGGCATGAACAAGGTCAACCCCACCGCCTTCATCCTCTCCGGCGTGCTGCTCCTGCGCCACCTGGGAGAGGGCGAGGCCGCGGACCGCGTCTACCGGGCGGTGACCGAGGTCATCGCGGAGAAGAAGACGGTCACCTACGACCTGGGCGGAGAGGCCGGGACCTCCCAGATGGCCGACGCCATCATCGCCAGGATGGTCGTAAGTACTGAAAATCCCTGCAAATAAGGGATATTTTCCCCGCTTAACCCTTGACCTTATTGGTTATAATCTAAATAATACTTACAATATCCAACTTTCCTTGAAAAAGGAGACGTATATGTTACCCAGCGAACAAGTCAGAATCAGGCATCGAACGGGCCCCTCACCGCACGCTTTTCAAGGCCATGGGCTACACCGACGAGGAGCTTGTCCCAGCCGCTGGTGGCGGTGGTCGAACTCGGCCAACGAGATCATCCCGGGCCACATCCACCTGGACAAGGTGGTCGAAGCGGCCAAGGCCGGAGTACGCATGGGCGGGCGGCACGCCGGTGGAGTTCTCGGTCATCGGCATCTGCGACGGCATCGCCATGGGCCACGCCGGCATGCACTATTCCCTGGCATCCCGGGAGGTCATCGCGGCTTCCATCGAGATGGAGGTGCTGGCCCACTGCTTCGACGCCATGGTGCTCGTGCCCAACTGCGACAAGATCATCCCGGGGATGCTGATGGCGGCGGCACGGATCAACCTGCCGTCCATCTGCGTCAGCGGCGGTCCCGATGCTGGCGGGGCGCCACCGCGGCAGGACGTCGACTTCATCACGGTGATGGAGGCCCAGGGTGCGGTGCGCTCCGGCGCGCATGTCCGAGGAGGAGCTGAAGGAACTCGAGGACGACGCCTGCCCGGGCTGCGGCAGTTGCGCCGGGCTGTTCACCGCCAACTCCATGAACTGCCTGACCGAGGCGGTCGGCATGGGCCTGCCGGGCAACGGGACCATACCCGCCGTCTACGCCGCCCGCATGCGCCTGGCCAAGCAGGCGGGGATGCGGGTGATGCACCTCATCGAGAGCGGGCCTGCGCCCGCGGGACATCATCAACCAGGCCTCCCTGGCCAACGCCCTGGCCGTGGACATGGCCATCGGCGGCTCCTCCAACACCGTCCTGCACCTGCTGGCCATCGCCCGACGAGGCGGGCGTCGAGCTCTCGCTCGAGCAGATCCAGGAGGTCTGCGACAGCACCCCCAACCTGGTCCGCATCAGCCCGGCCGGGGGCAGCGTCCATCACATGCAGGACCTGCACGAGGCGGGGGGCATCCCCGCGGTCATGGCCGAGCTCTCCAAGCAGGGCCTCATCGATCGCGGACGTTCCCTGCGTGGCCGCCGATCCAGCATGGGCGAGATCTTCGACGGGGCGGGCGGTCGCTCGACCCCGAGGTCATCCGGCCCGTCAGACGATCCCTACATGGCCACGGGAGGCCTGGCCATCCTCACCGGGCAACCTGGCCCCCGAGGGAGCCATCGTCAAGCAGTCGGCGGTCCCCGAGAACCTGCTGCGCATAGCGGGGAAGGCCCGCGTCTTCGAGCGCGGAGGAGAACGCGGTCGAAGCCATGCGCGCGGGAGGCATCCGGCCCGGTGACGTGGTGGTCATCCGCTACGAGGGGCCGCGCGGGGGGCCGGGCATGCGCGAGATGCTCAACCCCACCGCCACCCTGGCCGGCATGGGCCTGTCCGAAGAGGTCGCTGCTGGTAACCGACGGGCGCTTCTCCGGCGGTACCCGGGGAGCGGCCATCGGCCACGTCTCCCCGGAGGCGGCGTCGGGCGGCCCCATCGCCCTGGTGCGCGAAGGGGACATCATCGACGATCGACATCCCCGGGCGGACGCATCGAGCTGAAGGTGGAGCGAGGCCGAGCTGGAGTCGAGGCGCGCTGCCTGGGTCAAGCCCGAGCCGCGCATAACCACGGGCTTCCTGGGCATCTACGCCCGCCTGGTGTCCAGCGCCTCCCGCGGGCGCCATGTTATCGATGGACGAATAGAAAAGGAGATCTTATCTTGCGTGTTACCGGTGCCAAAGCGGTGGTGAAGAGCCTGGAAGACGAGGGTGTCGAGGTCATCTTCGGCATCCCCGGGGGCGTGATCCTGCCCGTGTTCGACGTCCTCTTCGATTCGAGCATACGGAACATCCTCACCCGCCACGAGCAGGGAGCCATCCACGCCGCGGAAGGTTATGCCCGGGCCACCGGCAAGGTCGGGGTGTGCATAGCCACGTCCGGACCGGGGGCCACCAACCTGGTCACCGGCATCGCCAACGCCAACATGGACTCCGTTCCCATCGTCGCCTTCACCGGTCAGGTGGCCACCAACCTCATCGGCACCGACGCCTTCCAGGAGGCCGACATCACCGGCATCACCCTGCCCATCGCCAAGCACAGCTTCCTGGTGAAGGACCCGGCCGAACTGCCCCTGGTCATCCAGGAGGCCTTCCACATCGCGCGGACCGGACGCCCCGGCCCGGTGCTGGTGGACATCCCGGTGGACGTCAGCCGGGGAGAGTTGAACTATCGCCGGCGCGAACTGCCCCTGCTGCCAGGATACAAGCCCACCTACAAGGGACACAAGAAGCAGATACGCGAGGCGGCCGCGCTCATCCTCCGCTCGCCCAAGCCCCTGCTCTACGTGGGAGGCGGCGCCATCACCTGCTCGGCCTCGCCCGGAGCTGAAGAAGCTGGCCGTGGACAACGGCCTGCCGGTGACCAACACCCTCATGGGCAAGGGCGCCTTCCCCGAGACGCACGCGCCTCTCCCTGGGCATGCTGGGCATGCACGGCACCCGCTACGCCAACTACGCCGTCTGCGAGACCGACCTGATCATCGCGCTGGGGGCCCGCTTCGACGACCGCATCACCGGCAAGCTCTCGGAGTTCGCGCCGCAGGCCAAGGTGATCCACATCGACATCGACCCGGCGGAGATCGGCAAGAACGTCGGGCGTGGACATCCCCGTTGTCGGCGACCTCAAGCTGGTCCTGAAGGAGCTCAACACGGCCCTGGCCGAACTGAAGACAGGAGAGCGGCGGCCCCGACCTGGCCCCCTGGCACGCCAGATCGAGGAATGGAAGGACAAGTACCCCCTGCGGTACGAGATGGGGGACAAGATCAAGCCGCAGTACGTGGTGGAGCAAGCTCTACGAGCTGACCAAGGGCAAGGCCATCATCAGCACCGAGGTGGGCCAGAACCAGATGTGGGCGGCCCAGTATTATCAAGTCCGACTACCCGCGCCGCTTCATCAGCTCGGGCGGCCTGGGGACCATGGGCTTCGGGCTGCCGGCCGCCATCGGCGCCAGCGTCGGGCAAACCCGGCGAGACGGTCATCGACATCGCCGGCGACGGGAGCATCCAGATGAACTCCCAGGAACTGGCCACCGCCTTCCTGGAGTGCACGCCGGTCAAGATGGCCATCCTCAACAACGGCTACCTGGGGATGGTGCGCCAGTGGCAGCAGCTCTTCTACCAGAAGCGCTATTCCGGCTCGTGCCTGCGCCGGGGGGACAGCCCCGACTTCGTCAAGCTGGCGGAGGCCTACGGCCTGCTCGGGCTGCGGGCGACACAGCCCCGACGAGGTGGCGCCGGTCATCAAGGAGGCCCTCGCCTACGACGGGCCGGTGCTCATGGATTTCCAGGTAGACGAGGAGGAAAACGTCTTCCCGATGGTGGCGCCGGGCGCCCCCCTTTATGATATGATTGGTGATATTCTCTACCCGGTGGAGAAAGTCCATCCCGAGAAGGCCGAAGAACCCTTCCTCTAGGAGGTCCGTCAGATGCGACATACGCTTTCCGTATTGGTCGAGAACAAACCGGGCGTCCTGGCGAGGGTGGCCGAACTCTTCGCCCGGCGCGGCTTCAACATCGAGAGCCTGGCGGTGGGGACCACCGACAGGCCGGACATCTCGCGCATGACCATCGTGGTGGACGTGGCGGACAAGTCCCTGGAGCAGGTGCGCAAGCAGCTGCACAAGCTGATCAACGTCATCGAGATAAACGACCTGGACCCGGAGCGCTCGGTGGACCGGGAGCTCATGCTGTTGAAGGTGAAGGCGGGGAAGGAAAACCGCTCCGAGGTCATCGGGGTGGTGGACATCTTCCGCGGCAAGATCATCGACGTCAGCCGCGACTCCATCATCGTCGAGGTCACCGGGAACGCCTCGAAGCTCGCGGCCTTCGAGGACCTGGTACGCCACTACGGCATCAAGGAACTGGCCCGCACCGGCAAGGTAGCCCTGCCGCGCGGACCCGAGAAATAGAGAGAGAGGATGATTGGAATGGCACGCATGTTCTACGAGAAAGACGCCGACCTGTCCCTGTTGAAAGACAAGACCATAGCGGTCATCGGCTACGGGAGCCAGGGCCACGCCCACGCCCTCAACCTGCGAGACTCCGGCCTCAAGGTCGTGGTGGGGGTGCCGGAGGGCGAGGAGTGGAGCAAGGACCCGCTGGCGGCCGGCTTCGAGGTGCTGTCCTTCGCCGAGGCGGCGGCCCGGGGCGACGTCATCATCATGCTCATCCCCGACCAGCACCAGAAGGCCGTCTACGACTCCGACATCGCCGCCAACCTGAGCGAAGGGAACGCCCTCTTCTTCGCCCACGGCTTCAACATCCACTTCAACCAGATCGTTCCCCCGGAGTTCGTCGACGTGATCATGGTGGCGCCCAAGAGCCCCGGCCACATGGTACGCCGGCTCTACGAAGAGGGCGGCGGGACCCCCGCCATAGTCGCCGTCTTCCAGGACCACTCCGGCAAGGCGCTGGATATCGGGCTGGCCTACGCTTCCGGGCTGGGCACCACCCGCGCCGGGGTCATCGAGACCACCTTCGCCGAGGAGACCGAGACCGACCTCTTCGGCGAGCAGTGCGTGCTCTGCGGCGGTGTCTCCGAACTGATCAGGGCGGGTTTCGACACCCTGGTGGAGGCGGGCTACCAGCCGGAGATCGCCTACTTCGAGTGCCTGCACGAGCTGAAGCTCATCGTCGACCTGATCTACGAGGGCGGCATCTCCTTCATGCGCTATTCCATCAGCGACACCGCCGAGTACGGCGACATCACCCGGGGAGAGCGCATCATCACCGAGGAGACCCGCGAGGAGATGAAGATGATCCTCGAGGAGATCCAGTCGGGAGAGTTCGCCCGCGAATGGATCCTGGAGAACCAGGCCGGGCGGCCCGTCTACAACGCCCTGAAGCGCCGGGGCGCCGAGCACCTCATCGAGAAGGTCGGCAAGGAGCTCCGCTCCATGATGAGCTGGTTGAAGAAGTAGTCTACCGAAGATAGAAACGGGAGGGACCATGATCAGGAAGGAGTTCTTGATGACGCCGGGGCCCACGCCGCTGCCGGCGGAAGTCCTGCTGACCCAGGCGGAGCCGATGATGCACCACCGCACCCCGGGGTACGCCGACATCTTCGTCGAGGCCATGCAGGGCCTCAAGGACATCTTCCTGACGGGAAACGACATCCTGATGTTCGCCTCCTCCGGCACCGGGGCCATGGAGGCGGCGGTGGTCAACTCCTTCAGCCCGGGTGAGAAGATACTGGTGGCGCACGGCGGCAAGTTCGGCGAGCGCTTCCGGGACATCGGCCGGGAGTACGGCCTGGAAGTCCTGGAGTACGCCTACGAGTGGGGCGACAGCGCCGACCCCGCGGTCATCGCGGAGCAGCCTGGCGAAGGACCCGGGCATCAAGGGGGTGCTGGTGACGCACAGCGAGACCTCCACCGGCGTGGTGAACGACGTCGCCGCCATCGGCAAGGCCGTATCGGCCACGCCCGCCATCCTCATCGTCGACTCCATCAGCGGGGTGGGCGCCCTGGAGATGCGCACCGACGACTGGGGGGTGGACATCCTGGTCAGCGGGTCGCAGAAAGCCCTGATGACCCCGCCCGGGCTGGCGGCGGTGGCGGTCAGCCCCAAGGCCTGGGACCTGGTCGAGCGGAGCACCCTGCCCAAGTATTACTTCAGCTTCGCCAAGGCCCGCAAGGGCCTGGCCGACAAGATGCCGCAGACCGCGTTCACCCCGGCCATCAGCCTGACCAAGGCCCTCTGCCGCGCCGTCGAGCTGATCATGCAGGAAGGCCTGGAGGAGGTCTGGGAGCGCCACCGCCAGCTGGCCATGGCCACGCGCGCGGCGGTGGAGGCCATGGGGCTGGAGTTGTTCCCCCGCGACCTGGAGCGGGCCTACGCGGTGACCTCGGTCAAGGTGCCCGAAGGGATCAAGGGCTCGGATATCACCGGCATCATGAACAGCAAGCACGGGGTGATCATCGCCGGCGGCCAGTCCCAGCTGAAAGGGAAGATCTTCCGCATCGGCCACATCGGCTACTACAACTTCTTCGACATCGTGGTCGCCCTTTCAGCCCTGGAGCTGACCCTGAAGGAACTGGGTCACCCGCTCGACCTGGGCGCGGGGGTGGCGGCGGCGGAGCGCGTGTATTTCAACGATCTCAGCTCATAACCTGGGAGGGTACATGGCGGAGAAGAAGAAGATCCTGGTCAAGGAGAAGATCTCCGACCAGGGAGTGGAGAACCTGAAAAAGGAGTTCGAGGTGGTCTTCGCGCCCGAGATGAGCCGCGAGGAGATGCTCGAGGCCATCTCCGACTGCCATGCCCTGATCGTGCGCAGCGCCACCAAGGTCGACGCGGAGGTGATCCAGGCCGGTAAGAGCCTGCAGGTGATCGGCCGCGCCGGCGTGGGCGTCGACAACATAGAAGTCGAGCCGGCCACCAAGCGCGGCATCATGGTCATCAACGCGCCCCAGAGCAACATCATCTCGGCGGCCGAGCACACCATGACCCTGATCATGAGCCTCTGCCGGCACATCCCCGACGCCGTCGATACGACTGCGCCAGGGGCGCTGGGACCGCAAGAGCTTCGAGGGAGTGGAACTGTTCCACAAGACCATGGGCATCCTGGGCCTGGGCCGCATCGGCATGCTGGTGGCCGGGCGCTGCTCCGCCTTCGGCATGCGGGTCATCGCCTACGACCCCTACATCTCCACCGACAGGGCCCAGAAGCTGGGGGTGGAGATCAAGGAGAACCTGGACGAGTTCCTGGCGGAGGCCGACTTCATCACCGTCCACCTGCCCAAGAACCCGGAGACCCATCACATGATCGGGGCGGCCGAATTCGCCAAGATGAAGCCCGGCGCGTTCATCTTCAACGTGGCGCGCGGGGGGATCATCGACGAGGAGGCGCTGGTCGAGGCGCTGGAGTCCGGCAAGCTGGCCGGGGCCGGCCTCGACGTGTTCGAGAAGGAGCCCCTGTCCGGAGGACAGCCCCCTCCTGCGCATGAAGAACGTCATCGTCACCCCGCACCTCGGCGCTTCCACCCGGGAAGCCCAGGACCGGGCCGGCGTGATGATCGCCGAACAGGTGGCGGCGGCCCTGCGGGGGGAATTCGTCAACAACGTCGTCAACCTGCGGCTTCCCGCCGAGATGTCCGAAGAGGTGCGCCTCTTCCTGCCGCTGGCGGAGAAGCTGGGGCGCCTGCTGACCTTCCTGGTGGAGGGGTCGGTGGACGAGATCGAGGTGGAGTACCTCGGGGGGCTGGCGACCTGCGAGTCGGACATCCTCACCGTGGCGGTGCTCAAAGGGTTCTTCGGGAAGGTGGTGGAGGAGCCGGTGACCTACGTCAACGCGCCCATCTTCGCCAGGGAACGGGGCATCTCGGTGCGGGAGAGCAAGTCCGAGACCACCCACGACTACCTCAACCTGGTCACGGTGCGGGGCAAGCTGGAGGGGGGCCAGGTCGCGGTGGGCGGCACCCTGGTGGGCCTGAACAACGCCGAACGCTTCGTCCACGTGTACGAGTACGACATCGACCTGGGCCCCTCCCAGTACATGGCCTTCTTCCGCTACGGGGACGTGCCGGGCATGATCGGCAGGATCGGCACCATCCTGGGCAACGCCGGGATCAACATCGCCCACATGCAGGTGGGCCGGAAGAAGATCGGCGGCGAGGCGGTCATGGGGCTCAACGTCGACGTCCCCATCGAAGATGCTGTAATGAAGAAAATACGCCAGATCAAAGGGGTATCGGACGGCAAGTTCATCACCCTCTGGTGATATCGGAAAAGATAAGGAGGGCTTCAGATGGCCAGGAGGATATTCATCTTCGACACCACCCTGAGGGACGGGGAACAGTCCCCCGGGATCAGCCTCAACGTGCGGGAGAAGGTGGAGATCGCCGAGCAGCTGGCCCGCATGGAAGTGGACGGCATCGAGGCCGGTTTCCCGGTCTCCTCCCCCGGCGACTTCGAGGCCGTCAAGGCCATCGCCAAGACGGTGAAGGGGCCGGTCATCTGCGCCCTGGCCCGGGCCGACCGTCACGACATCGACTGGGCCTGGGAGTCCATCATGTTCGCCGAGCGGCCGCGCATCCACACCTTCATCTCCACCTCCGAGCAGCACATGAAGCACCAGTTGAAGAAGAGCCCCAAGCAGGTCCTGGAGCTCACCGTCGACGCCGTGGCCTACGCCAAGAAGTACGTGGAGAACGTGGAGTTCTCCGCCATGGACGCCACCCGCTCCGACCCCGAGTTCCTCTACCAGGTCTACGCGGCCGCCATCAAGGCCGGCGCCTCGACCATCAACATCCCGGACACCGTGGGCTACTCGCTTCCCGATGAGTTCTCGGCCCTGGTCAAGGGGATCATGGATAACGTGCCGGGCATCGAGAACGTGGTGGTCAGCGTGCACTGCCACAACGACCTGGGCCTGGCGGTGGCCAACTCGCTGGCCGCGGCCGAGCGTGGGGCGGGCCAGATCGAGTGCACCATCAACGGCCTGGGCGAGCGGGCGGGCAACTGCTCCCTGGAAGAGGTGGTGATGACCCTGAACACCCGCAAGGACTACATCCAGCTCTTCACCGGGGTCAACTCCAAGGAGATCTACCAGGCTTCCCGCCTGGTGAGCATGCTCACCGGCTACCCCGTGCAGCCCAACAAGGCCGTGGTGGGCGAGAACGCCTTCTCCCACGAGTCCGGCATCCACCAGGACGGCGTGCTCAAGCACCGCCCCACCTACGAGATCATGAACCCGGAGGACATAGGCCTGGTGGAGAGCGAGATCTACCTGGGCAAGCATTCCGGCCGCCACGCCCTCAAGTCCAAGCTGGAGGAGATGGGCTTCTACCTGGACGACAAGGGCCTGGAGCGAGCTTTCATCCGCTTCAAGGAACTGGCCGACAAGAAGAAGGAGGTCGCCGTGAAGGACCTCGAGGCCATCGCCCTGGACGAGATCCGCACCCTGGAGGAGCTGTTCCAGCTCGAATACATGCAGTCCTCCTCGGGCAGCGGGGCCATCCCCATCGCCGCCATCATCCTGTCCCGCGAAGGCAAGACCTACGAGGCCACCGCCACCGGTGACGGACAGGTGGACGCGGTGTGCAAGTCCATCCAGAAGGCCTCCAAGATCAAGAGCAAACTGGTCTCCTACCAGGTCCAGGCCATCACCAAGGGCCTCGACGCCATGGGGGACGTCACCATCAAGCTGGATATCGAAGGAGTGGAGGTGGTGGGCCGCGGGGTCAGCCCCGATATCATCGAGGCCAGCGCGCGCGCCTACATCAACGCCCTTAACCGGGGCATCCAGAAGGGCATCCTCGAGAAGAAGAAACTGGCCCTGAAGGCCGCAAGACCAAGCCGCGCCTCCAAAGCCAAGAAGTAGACGGGAGTGGGCTCGACGCCATGGGACATACCATCACCGAGAAGATCATAGCCGCCCACGCCGGGCTGGAAACCGTGTTCGCCGGGCCAGTTGGTCAGCGTCCGGGTGGACCTGGCCCTGGCCAACGACATCACCGCGCCCCTGGCCATCCAGGCCTTCCGGTTCATGGAGCGCGGGACGGGTGTTCGACAGGGACCGCGTCGTGCTCACCCCCGACCACTTCACGCCCAACAAGGACATCGAGGCGGCCGAGCAGTGCGCCTTCATGCGGGAGTTCGCGCTCGAACAGGGCCTCACCAATTATTTCGAGGTAGGCGAGGTGGGTATCGAGCACGTGCTGCTGCCGGAAAAGGGCCTGGTCATACCGGGAGACCTGGTGGTCGGGGCCGACTCCCACACCTGCACCTACGGGGCGCTGGGAGCCTTTTCCACCGGGATGGGCTCCACCGACCTGGCGGGGGCGATGGCCCTGGGGGAGACCTGGCTGAAGGTCCCGCCGACCATCTGCTTCGTCTACGACGGTAAGCTGCCCGCCTGGATCGGCGGGAAGGACCTCATCCTCCACACCATCGGCCGGATCGGGGTGGACGGGGCGCTGTACCGGGCCATGGAGTTCCGGGGGGAGGCCGTCGACGAGCTCTCCATGGACGGCCGCTTCACCATGGCCAACATGGCCATCGAGGCGGGGGGCAAGAACGGCATCTTCCAGGTGGACGCCAAGACCCTCGACTACGTCGCGGGGCGCTCGGCGCGGGAGCCGGTGGTCTACGCGAGCGACGAGGACGCTTCCTACGACGAGGTCGTCCATCTCGACGTCAGCGGCCTGGAGCCCCAGGTGGCCCTGCCTCACCTCCCCTCCAACGTCCGGCCGGTCTCCGAGGTGGGCGAGGTCCGGCTGGACCAGGTGGTCATCGGCTCCTGCACCAACGGGCGGGAGGAGGACCTGCGCATCGCGGCGGAGCTGCTGAAGGGCCGCGAGGTACGCAAGGGCCTGCGCTGCATCGTCTTCCCCGGCACGCCGGCCGTGCTGCTGCACGCGCTGGAGCAGGGCTGGTTGGAGACCTTCCTGCGTGCCGGGGCGCTGGTCAGCCCGCCCACCTGCGGGCCCTGCCTGGGCGGGCACATGGGCATCCTGGCGAAGGGGGAGCGGGCCCTGGCCACCACCAACCGGAACTTCGTGGGCAGCATGGGGCACCCGGGCAGCGAGGTCTACCTGGCCGGCCCGGCGGTGGCCGCGGCCTCGGCGGTAGCGGGCAGGATCGTCTCGCCGGAGGACATCGACACATAAGACGGTAACGGACACGGCTGTATAGCTATATTCAAGGAGCGTGCACGGTGAAGGCGAAACTGGAAGGAAACGCGTGGCGGTACGGGGCGAACGTCGACACCGACGTGATCATCCCGGCCCGCTACCTCACCCTGACGGGGAGAAGGAGCTGGCGGCCCACTGCCTGGAGGACCTGGACCCCGGGTTCCGTGAAAGCATGGAACCGGGAGACATGATCGTGGCGGAGGAGAACTTCGGTTCGGGCTCCAGCCGCGAGCACGCCCCGGTGGCCATCAAGGGCACCGGCATCTCCTGCGTCATCGCCTCGTCCTTCGCGCGCATCTTCTACAGGAACGCCATCAACGTCGGCCTGCCCATCATGGAGTGCCCGGAGGCCGTGGCGGGTATCCGCACCGGTGACCGCCTCCGCGTGGACCTGGAGAGGGCACGGTGGAGAACCTGACGAAGCGGCGAGCTCTACCAGGCCGCGCCCTTTCCGGAGTCCATGCGCGAGCTGATCGAGCACGGCGGCCTGGTCCCCTACGTGAAGGCCCGCCTCAAGAGCGGTTCCTATCAGGCCATAGGGACCGCGCCCGGCCGGGAAAATCCGGAATACGCGACCATCAAGCCCTGTAATCAATAACCTGTAGTCTATATGCACACGCGAGGAACAGAAACGGACGATGTACAAGATAGCGGTCATACCGGGAGACGGAACCGGCCCCGAGGTAGTGCGGGAGGGCCTCAAGGTCCTCGAGCGCCTGGCGGAGCTGGAAGGCTTCGACTATCAGGACCAGGCCTTCGATTTCGGCGGTGACCGCTACCTGGAGACGGGAGAGGTCCTGCCCGAGGGGGCGGTGGAGGAACTCAAGGCGTTCGACGCAATCTTCCTCGGCGCGGTCGGGCCACCCGGACGTCAGGCCGGGCATCCTGGAGCAGGGGCTCCTGCTGCGGCTCCGCTTCGAAATGGACCAGTACATCAACCTGAGGCCGGTCAAGCTCTACCCCGGCGTCGAGACCCCTCTCAAGGACAAGGGACCCGGAGGAGATCGACTTCGTGGTGGTGCGCGAGAACACCGAGGGCCTCTACGCCGGTACCGGGGGCTTCCTGCGCAAGGACACCCCCGAGGAGGTGGCCGTGCAGGAGAGCGTGAACACCCGCAGGGGAGTGGAGCGCTGCCTGAGATACGCCTACGAGTACGCCGGCCGCCCGCGACCGGCGCTCAGAAACTGACCCTCTGCGGCAAGACCAACGTCCTGACCTATCGCCTGGGACCTCTGGGAACGCACCTTCGAGCAGCTGGCGCCGGAGTACCCCGGAGATCGAGACGGACTACGCCCACGTCGACGCCATCTGCATGTGGATGGTGAAGAACCCGGAGTGGTTCGACGTCATCGTCACCGACAACATGTTCGGCGACATCATCACCGACCTGGGAGCGATGGTCCAGGGCGGCATGGGAGTCGCGGCCGGCGGCAACATCAATCCCGGGGGCACCTCCATGTTCGAGCCCATCGGGGGTTCCGCGCCCAAGTACACGGGGCTGGACGTCATCAACCCCGTCGCCGCCATCATGGCTGTCCAGATGATGCTGGACCACCTGGGTGAGGCCGGGGCCGCGCGCCGCCTGGAAAGGGCGGTGATGCTCACCTGCTCGCGCGACCTGAAGTCCATGAGCGCCGGGAAGATGGGTTACTCCACCAGCCAGGTGGGCGACCTGGTGGCGCGCCACCTGGAGGAGGTCGACGGGGAGCTGTGATAGTCTTTGATTCCTGGAGGGAAACTGGAGGGATAAACATGCCGATAACCGAAGTCGAAAAGATCTGGATGGACGGCGACCTGGTGGACTGGGCGGACGCCAAGATACACGTACTCACCCACGCCCTGCACTACGGTTCGGGGGTATTCGAGGGCATCCGCGCCTACGAGACCCCGCGCGGCAGCGCCGTCTTCCGCCTGACCGACCACATCAGGCGGCTGTTCCAGTCGGCCTTCATCTACCGCAAGGAGATCCCCTATACCTGGAACAACTGGTGGAGGCCACCAAGCTGGTGATCAGGGCCAACGGGCTCTCCAGCTGCTACATCCGGCCCATCGTCTTCCGCGGTTACGGGGAGATGGGGCTCAACCCCCTGCAGGCCTCGGTCGAAGTGGCCATCGCCGTATGGCCCTGGGGCTCGTACCTGGGCGATGAGGGCATCAAGCACGGAGTGCACGCCAAGATATCCTCGTTCCGGCGCAACGACGCCAACCACATCCCGCCGGCCGCCAAGGCCTGCGGCCAGTACCTCAATTCCATCCTGGCCAAGGTCGAGGTGACCGAGGCCGGCTACGACGAAGCCATCCTGCTCAACGGGAACGGTTTCGTAGCCGACGGCTCGGGCGAGAACATCTTCGTGGTGCGCAACGGCGTGCTGGCCACCCCGCCCACCTCGTCGGGGGCGCTGGAGGGCATCACCCGCGACTCCATCATCCGCATCGCCGAGGACATGGAGATACCCTTCAAGGAGAAGGACCTGGTCCGCACCGACCTCTACCTGGCGGACGAGGCCTTCTTCACCGGGACGGCGGCGGAAGTGGTCCCCATCAACATGGTGGACGACCGCGTCATCGGGGAGCCGGGCCCCATCACCCTGCAGCTGCAGGAGAAGTTCTTCGAGATCATCCACGGGGAAGACGCCAAGTACGCCCGCTGGCTCGAGTACGTGAGCTGAGGCGGGAAACGAGCGAGGGGAGAGTCGAGCGGCATGGGTTCCGAGGTCATTCTCTACGACACCACCCTGCGGGACGGGGCGCAGCGGGAAGGCATGTCCCTCTCGGTGGAGGACAAGCTGAAGATCATGCACCGCCTGGACGACTTCGGCATCCGTTACATCGAGTGCGGCTTTCCCGCCTCCAACCCCAAGGAGGCCGAGTTCTTCACCCAGCTCCGGCAGGCCCGGCTCTACAACTCCATCCCGGTGGCCTTCGGCTTCACCCGCCGCGCCCTCATCTCCACCGAGAAGGACCGGGAGCTGGAATCGCTGCTGCGGGCGGAGACCTCCGCGGTCTGCCTGATGGGCAAGACCTGGGAGATGCACGTCAAGTCGGCGCTTGAAGACCTCCCTGGACGAGAACCTCTGGATGATCGCCGACTCCGTCGACTACCTGAAGAAGCACGACCTGGAGGTCATCTACGACGCCGAGCACTTCTTCGACGGCTACCGGGACAACCCCCATTACGCCATGCAGTCCATCAAGGCGGCGGTGGAGGCGGGGGCCGACTTCATCTGCCTCTGCGACACCAACGGCGGCACCATGCCGGGGGAGCTGGCGGCCACCGTGCGAGCCGTGCGCGAGAAGATCGACACGCCCCTGGGCATCCACACCCATAACGACTGCGAGTGCGCGGTGGCCAACACGCTCATAGCGGTGGACGAGGGCGCGGTGATGGTGCAGGGCACCATCAACGGCTACGGGGAGCGTTGCGGCAACGCCAACCTCATCTCCATCATCCCCGCCCTGGTGCTGAAGAAGGGGGTCAAGGTGGTCGACGACGAGCGCCTGACCCACCTGACCGAGCTCTCCCACTACGTGGCGGAGATCTGCAACATCAACCCCGACGCCCACCAGCCCTACGTGGGGCAGAACGCCTTCGCCCACAAGGGAGGGATCCACGTGAGCGGGGTCTCCCGCCGCTCCGACACCTACGAACACGTCCCGCCGGAAGCGGTGGGCAACCTGCAGCGGGTCAAGGTCTCCGAGCTGAGCGGGAAGAGCACCATCATCATCAAGGCCCCGAACTGGGCAAGGACCTGTCCCAGCACCCCGACAAGGTGCAGGAGATCCTGGACACGGTGAAGGGCCTGGAGCACGTGGGATACCACTTCGAGGCGGCGGACGGCTCCTTCGAGCTGCTGATGCGCCGCAACCTGAACATGGGCAAGGTCTTCTTCCGCCTGGAGAGCTTCCGGGTGATCATGGAGAAGCGCGAAGACGGGAGGGTGGCCACCGAAGCCACCATCAAGATACACGTCAAGGGAGAGCGCATCGTCGCCACCGGGGAGGGCAACGGCCCCGTCAACGCCCTGGACAAGGCCCTGCGCCTGGCCATCGGCAAGGCCTACCCGGAACTCGAGCGGATCGAGCTGACGGACTTCAAGGTGCGGGTGCTGGACGAGAAGAAGAGCACCGCGGCGGTTACCCGCGTGCTCATCGAGACCGGCGACGGCGAGAAGACCTGGGGCACCATCGGCGTCTCCGAGAACATCATCGAGGCCAGCTGGCAGGCCCTGCAGGACGCCGTGGAATTCGGCCTCCTGCACAAGAAGGCCGAGAGCGAGGAAGACGTCTAGATGCTGGTGGCCAGGTATCCTGAGCGGCGGGCGCGAACACTGGGGCGTCGTCGACGGCGATACGCTGCGGGAACTCGAGGGGACGCCGTTCGAGGGCATCGAACCCACCGGGGTCACGCGCAAGCTGCAGTGAAGCATCCCTGCTCCCGCCCTGCAGGCCCACCAAGGTCGTGGCCGTCGGCCTGAACTACCGCGACCACGCCGAGGAACTGGGGCTTCCCCTGCCCGAGGAACCGGTACTGTTCATGAAGCCCGTGAGCGCACTGCTCCCCCCGGGGGGCGATATAATCTACCCCGCCTCCTCGAGCCAGGGTCGACTACGAGGGGGAGCTGGCGCTGGTCATCAGGGAGAAGTGCCGCGGCCTCACGGCGCGGGAGGCGCCCGGTTACATCCTGGGCTGCTGCTGCGCCAACGACGTCACCGCCCGCGACCTCCAGGTGAGGGACGGCCAGTGGACCCGCGCCAAGAGCTTCGACACCTTCTGCCCCCTCGGTCCGTGGCTGGCGCTGGGCCTCGACCCCGGCGCCCTGGAGATATCCCTGCGGCTCAACGGAGAGACCCGCCAGTCCTCCTCCACCTCCGCCATGATCTTCGCTCCGGCGGAGCTGGTCAGTTTCATCTCGGGCATCATGACCCTGGAGGCGGGCGACGTCATCCTCACCGGCACCCCGCCCGGGGTGGGGGAGTTGACGGTGGGGGACGAGGTGGAAGTGGAGATCGGGGGCATCGGGACGCTGCGCAACCGCGTTACGGCCCCTTAGCCCGGCTGTTCCCCCCGGCTGCCCTCGATGATGGGACGGGCGTCGCGCGCGCCCTCCGGCAGCTGGATGTCGAAGACCGCTCCGTAGTCGCTGAACTCGAAGCCCTCGCGGGTCTCCAGGGTCATGGTGGTGCCCTGGCCCAGGTCGATGTCTGAGCCCCGGGTGGTCCGCTCGAAGCGGATGACCGCGCCGCTCGCCTTGTCCACGATGACTTCCAGTTCGCCCGAGAACGCGCTGGAGAGCGCGGCCAGCTGGTCCTCGCCGGAACCCGCCATGCTCTGCTTGAGGCCCTCCACTATGGGGCCGAAGAAATCCTCGCTCAGGACCCCGTGGAACTTGGCCCAGGCGTCGGTCTCGTCCACCAGCTCCACCGACTCCGCCGCGGCCATGGTCTGGACGATGCCCTCGGGGGTGATCATCTGCTCGCTGCCGAGCCCCACGCCGGCCACCGTCGAGACGTAGTCCTGGTAGTACCACGTGCCCTCGATCTCCAGGTATAGACGTTCATCGACCAGGTAGGTGACGGCGACGCCCCCGCCGCCTTCCCCCAGGCCCATGGCCCTGAGCATCTCGGTGGTGTCGATGCTGGCCTTGATGCGCAGGGAGCCGTCCTGTTCGACCTCCTCCACCATGGGCATGCGCACGGTCTGGGGCGACCCGGAGGCTGCCGCCCCCATGGTGACGGACATGTCCGAGGAGCCCGTCAGGCGGAACGACGCCGCTTCCATCACGTAGTCCTGCGCGGCCGCATAGAGCTCCAGGCCCTCCGCGCCCTGCGCCGGGCCCTGGCTGCCGCAGCCGGCGGTGACGGCGAGCACCGCCAGGGCCAGCGCGGCCGTGACGGCTGTCAGCGAAAGTATCCCGTGCCTCAAGGGTTCTCCTTTCCTCGCTTCAGCGGCTCCCAACCATTCTAACGCATGTGCCGCGCGACTTTAAGCAGTTGACACGCGGGCCGCCCGGCCACATCATTTAATGATCGGACTGTAGAGGGAAGGAGGCCGCCTTGGAGATAATCGCTTTTCCGGAGACCGTCCCGGTCATCGTGGAGGTGCCCAAGGGCTCGAGGAACAAGTACGAGCTGGACCGGGAGAGTGGCCGCATCAAGCTGGACCGGGTCCTGTTCAGCGCGGTCCATTACCCCGCCGATTACGGGTACATCGAGGGGACCCTGGCCGAGGACGGGGACGAGGTCGACGTGCTGGTGCTCATCGAGGAGCCCACCTTCCCCGGGTGCCTCATCGAGGCCCGCCCGGTGGGGATGCTGCTCATGCGCGACGACAAGGGCATCGACCACAAGGTGCTGGCGGTCCCGGTCAACGACCCGCGCTGGGGGCACGTGGTCGACATCCATCACCTGCCGCCGCACCTTCTCGGAGATCGAGAACTTCTTCCTACCTACAAGCGCCTGGAGAGCAAGGTCGTGGTGAGCGACGGCTGGCAGGACCCGAGAAAGCCCTGGCCTACCTCGTCGCGTCGCTGATCGGGGAGGACTAGGGCTCCAGGCTGAACCGGGGGCCCTCTCCGCCCGGGCGCCGGCGCAGGGCGTTCTTCTTTGAATGGAAGACCTCGTCACCCTCCGGCCAGGTCTCCTCCAGTTCGTCCGAGAGCCCCTCCATCATCCCCTCGAGGACCAGCCGGCGCCTCTCCAGGTCGGCGTACCTGTCCACCAGCCTGGCCAGGCCCCGCTCCGCCTCGGAGGGGGGCGGGCACGGGCAGAGCTCCTTGAAGTCGCACCAGGGGCAGAGGTGGTTGGGGGTGGGCCCGAACTCGCCCGAGCCGGACGGCGCGGGCCACGCCGCGCAGCTCCTCCAGCATCCTCAAGAGGCGTTCCTCGTCCCAGGGCCGGGTGGAGAACCTCTGGTCGGGCAGGAGGTAGTAGAAGGTCAGCTTGGACGGCCGTGATGCCGAACGCCCGCGAGGCCGCGTACTGGTAGATGGGAAGTTGCAGGTCGGAGGCGAGCCGGTCCCGGCGGGGGCAGCTTGCGGTTGGTCTTGTAGTCGATTATCTCGTAGGTGCCGTCGGGGTGGCGGTCGATCCGGTCGATCTTGCCGGTCAGCACGAAGTCCTCCAGGTCCAGCTCGAAGTACTCCTCCAGGGAGGCCGGCAGGCGGAAGTCCTCGCAGGTTGCGCATGGTAGAAAGTGGTGAGCACCTCCACGCGCATGCTCCCGGTACCGGCTCTCCTCGGACTCGTCGGCGTAACCTTCGCTCACCCAGTCCTCCGTCCAGCCGGGCGAGGAGGGAGGGGAGGTCCGGCGGGTGGGGGGTCTTGACGGAGTAGAACCATTCCAGGGCCGCGTGCAGGCTGCTGCCGAAGGAGAGAGCCGGGCTTGGCTTCGTACTCCAGCCTGTCGACGATAGCGGTACTTGTACTGGAGCGGGCACTTCTCGTAGGTGCTGGATGGAGCTGTAGCTCAGCCTCGGGGATCCCTTGGAATTTGTCATCACTTCTCCTTAAAATCGTCTATATTCACCATTATGGCAGAATCGCCGTTGTGATATAAAGGTGAAGAGGAAAGGGGTGTCATCGGGATGGGAGAGAGAGCGTTCACGCACCTGCACGTCCACACCGAATACTCCCTGCTGGACGGGGCCTCCCGCATCGACAAACTCCTGGAGCGCGCCGGGTCCCTGGGCATGGAATCGCTGGCCATCACCGACCACGGCGCCATGTACGGGGTGGTGCCCTTCGTGCAGGAGGCGCGCCAAGCGGGCATCAAGCCGGTGGTGGGCGTGGAGTTCTACCTCACCACCCGCTCCCGCTTCGACCGCACCCCCGCCAAGGACGACATCAACTATCACCTGCTGCTCCTGGCCGAGAACGACACCGGCTACCGCAACCTGATGAAGCTGGTCACCCGCAGCTACATCGACGGCTACTACTACAAGCCGCGCATAGACCGGGAGGTCCTGCTGGAGCACCGGGACGGGCTCATCGCCCTCACCGCCTGCCTCAAGGGGGAGATCCCCCAGTGCCTGCTCCGCGACGACCCGGAGAAGGCCGAACGGCTGGCCCGCGAGTACCGCGACATCTTCGGCGAGGACCACCTCTACCTGGAGGTGCAGGACCAGGGCATCGAGGGCCAGCGCAAGATCAACGAGGGGCTGGCCGACATCGGCGGCCGCCTGGGGCTGCCCCTGGTGGCCACCAACGACGTCCACTACACCCTGCCGGAGGACTGGCTGGCCCAGGACGTGCTCCTGTGCATCCAGACCAACGCCACCCTCGACCAGCCGGACCGCCTCAAGTTCTCTTCCGACCAGTTCTACCTGAAGAGCGCCGAGGAGATGGGGGCGCTCTTCGCCTGGGCCCCCGAAGCGATATCCAACTCGGGCGTCATCGCCTCCCGCTGCGAGGTCAACCTGGAGTTCGACAGATACCTGATCCCGCGCTACCAGGTCCCGGAGGGCCACGACATCAACACCTACCTGGAGAAACTGGCCGAGGAAGGCCTGCGCAGGGTCTACCCGGAGGTCACCCCGGAGGTCCGCGAGCGTTTCGACTACGAGCTGTCGGTCATCCGCGACATGGACTTCTCCGGATACTTCCTCATCGTCTGGGACTTCGTCCACAAGGCCAAGGAGAAGGGGATCATGGTCGGGCCCGGCCGCGGCTCGGCGGCCGGCAGCGTGGTGGCTTTCGCCCTGGGCATCACCGCCATCGACCCGCTCAAGTACGACCTGCTCTTCGAGCGTTTCCTCAACCCAGACCGCCGCACCATGCCCGACATCGACATCGACTTCTGCTACCGGCGGCGCCCCGAGGTCATCGAATACGTCACCGAGAAGTACGGCTCCGACAGGGTGGCCCAGATCATCACCTTCTCCACCATGGCGGCGCGGGCCGCCATCAAGGACTCCGGGCGCGCCTTCAACGTGGAATACGGGAAGATGGACAAGCTGGCCAAGATGGTGCCGGAGGAGCTCGGCATCACCATCGAGAAGGCCCTGGCCACCTCGCCCGACCTGCGCCAGGCCTACGAGACCGACGACACCATCCACGAGGTCATCGACATGGCGCTGAAGCTGGAGGGACTGACCCGCCAGGACTCCATCCACGCCGCCGGGGTGGTCATCGCCGACGACGAGCTCTCCAACTACACCCCGGTGCAGCGGAAAGCCAAGGAGATCCTCACCCAGTTCGACATGGACGCCATCCAGAAGATCGGCCTGCTCAAGATGGACTTCCTGGGCCTGCGCACGCTCACGGTCATCAGCGACGCCCTGGACAACATCAAGGCCACCACCGGGGAGGCCGTCGACCTGGAACCCATCCCCCTGGACGACGCGGAGACCTTCGAGCTGCTGCGCCGGGCCGAGACCATCGGCGTCTTCCAGCTGGAGAGCACGGGCATGCGCGGCCTCATCGAGGAGCTCAAGCCCTCCTGCTTCGAGGACATCATCGCCCTGCTGGCCCTGTACCGGCCCGGCCCCCTCGGCAGCGGCATGGTGCAGGACTTCTGCAAGCGCAAGAACGGCAAGCTGAAGATCGAGTACCCCCACCCCGACCTGGAGCCCATCCTCAAGGAGACCTACGGCATCTTCCTCTACCAGGAACAGGTGATGCGCCTGGCGGTGGACATGGCCGGGTACTCCATGGCGGAAGCCGACGGCCTGCGGGGCGCCATCGCCAAGAGCAAGGCCGACAAGGTGGCGGCGGAGCGCCAGAAGTTCGTCGAGGGGGCCGTAGCCAAGGGCTATCCCGAAAAGCTGGCCGTGCAGGTCTTCGACCTGGTCGAGGGCTTCGGCAACTACGGCTTCAACAAGTCGCACTCCACCGCCTACGCGGTCATCTCCTACCAGACGGCCTACCTCAAGGCCCATTACCCGGCCGAGTTCATGGCCGCGCTGCTCTCGTCCATCTCCGACAACAAGGACAAGGTGCGCCGCTTCACCGGCGAGTGCCGGCGCATGGGCCTGGCGGTGCTGCCGCCGGACATCAACGAGAGCGCCAGCGACTTCACCCCGGTCAGGCAGGGGATCCGCTTCGGCCTGACGGCCATCCGCAACATCGGGGCCAACCCGGTGGAGTCGGTCATCCGGGAGCGCCAGGCCGAGGGCCCCTACCGCACCTTCCTCGATTTCTGCCTGAGGTCCGACGCCTCGGTGCTCAACAAGAAGGCCCTGGAGAGCCTGATCAAGAGCGGCGCCTTCGACTCCTTCGGCCACACCCGCAACTACCTGCTGAAGGTGTACGACGCGGTGGCGGACATGTCCCTGGAGCGCCGGCGGCAGCGCGAGGCGGGCCAGTTCTCCCTCTTCGGCGAGGAATCCGTGGAACTGGGCGACCTGGGCCTGGGCGAGGAGATCACCGAAGAGCTGCCGCGCGACGTGCTCCTCTCCTACGAAAAGGAGATGCTGGGACTGTACGTCTCCGACCACCCGGTGATGCAGGTGCGCGAGGCCCTGCGCAAGTACGTCGAGTGCGACATCGAGCAGCTCTCCGAGCAGCCGGACGGCACCATCAAGTGGGTGGGGGGCATCATCAACCAGATATCCAAGAAGGTCACCAAGAAAGGGGACATCTACATCCGCTTCCTGCTGGAGGACCTCACCGGGGAGGTGGAGGTAACCGCGTTCCCCGCCATCTACACCAAGTTCAAGGACCTCGTCGGAGAGGACGTCATCCTCTGCGTCAAGGGGAAGGTGGAGCGGCAGGAGGACCAGGCCAGGATGAAGTCCCTCACCAAGCTGACGGCCCTGGAGGTCCTCTCGCCCAACCTGAAGAACCAGGAGGACAAGGTGCTCACCCTGGTCATCCCGTATCCCCGGGACGACGACGACATCCTGGAGGAGCTGAAGACGGTGATCAAGTCCCACCCCGGCCCCAACCAGGTGCTGATACGCATCATGGGCCGGGAGAAGGTCACGGTGCTCGACCTCAAGGACGGCTTACCGGGTGGAGACGTCCTCCAGCCTCTTCGCCGAGTTGCGTTCCCTGCTCGGCGAGACCAACGTCACCCTCCAGTAAGCCGCGCGCCGCGTCTCCCGGGCGCCGCGGCGGGTTAACACGCGGACGCCCCATGCCTTATACTATCCTTACGTTTTGACAAGGGGAGGATGAGTGCCTTGCTCGTATACTCAATCGAGGACTACGGCGACATCAAGGCCCTCTACCGCGAGCTCGCCGCCGGCGAAGACGACTACAGCGAGGCTCGCGAGAGGGTGCGCGCCATCCTGGCCGCCGTGCGCGGCGAGGGCGACGACGCCCTGCTCCGCCTGACGCGCGAGTTCGACCACGCCGACCTGTCGGAGTCCGGGCTGAGGGTATCCGCCCGGGAACTGGAGGAGGCGGAGGGCCGGGTCAGCCGGGATTTCACCGCCGCCGTCCGCCTGATGATCAAGAACGTCACCTCCTTCCACCGCAAACAGGTCCCCGAGTCCTGGTTCATCGATACCGAGGACGGGGCCAGGGTGGGGCAGGTGGCCAAACCGCTGCAGCGGGTGGGCGCGTACGTGCCCGGGGGCGTCGCCGTCTACCCCTCCACCGCCATCATGGCGGTGGTGCCGGCCCGCGTAGCCGGGGTGCACGAGATAGCCGTCTGCTCTCCCCCCGACAGGGAGGGCCGCCTGGACCCGCACCTGCTCTACGTGCTGAACCTGCTCAAGGTGACCGAGGTCTACCGGGTGGGCGGCGCGCAGGCGGTGGGGGCCATGGCATACGGGACGGAGACCATCAAGGCCGTCGACAAGATCGTCGGCCCCGGCAACATCTACGTCTCGCTGGCCAAGATGGAGCTGTTCGGCAGGGTGGGCGTGGACTTCTTCGCCGGCCCCTCCGAGGTGGCCATCCTGGCGGACGAGCGGGCCCGGCCGGATATCCTGGCCCTGGACCTGCTGGCCCAGGCCGAGCACGGCTCGGGAGCGCGAGCCATGATCTTCAGCGACTCCGCGGGGCTGCTGGAGAAGGTCTCGGCCGAGGTGGACCGCCAGGCCCGGGAGGCCTTCGCCAGCCCCGAACGTGAGCGGATGGCCGTAGAGAACTGCCTGGGCGTCAAGGTGGACCGGCCCGAGCAGGCCATCGAGCTCATCAACCTGCTGGCCCCGGAGCACGTGGAGCTGTTCACCGAGGACTTCACCAGGCAGGTCAACCTGATCCGCAACGCCGGGGCGGTGTTCCTCGGCGGGGAGTCTCCGGTGTGCCTCGGGGACTACGTCGTCGGGACCAACCACATCCTCCCCACGGGCGGCAGCGCGCGCTACTCGTCGCCCCTGGGGGCCTACGATTTCATCAAGTTCACCAACATGGTCTTCTCCAACTACCGCGCCAACCGGAAGCTGGAGGGGCCCATCGAGACGGTGGCGGGGGCCGAGGGCCTGCCGATGCACTGGCTGAGCCTGTCCAGGCGCATCAACCCGCCGAGGGACTGAGGAAGGTAAACACATGAGAAGAGCGGAGATCGAGAGGAACACCAGGGAGACCCGGATCAAGCTGGAGCTGGGGCTGGACGGCCGGGGGGATAACGCCGTGTCCACGGGCATCCCCTTCTTCGACCACATGCTCACCCTCTTCGCCTTCCACGGCAACCTGACGATGCGCCTGGAGGCGCGCGGCGACCTCGAGGTCGACCAGCACCACACGGTGGAGGACGTCGGCCTCTGCCTGGGGGATGCCCTCAAGCAGGCGGCGGGGGAGAAGCGCGGCATACGCCGCTACGGCTGGTCCCTCACCCCCATGGACGAATCCCTGGCGCAGGTGGCCCTGGACTTCAGCGGCCGCCCCTACCTGGGCTGGAGAGTGGTCCTGCCGGTGGAGTCCATCAACGGGTTCGATCCCCTGTGCGCCAGGGAGTTCTTTCAGGCACTGGCCAACCAGGCCGGGCTGAACCTCCACGTCGACGTGCTGGCCGGGGACAACCCGCACCACATCCTGGAGTCGGTGTTCAAGGGCGCGGGCCTGGCGCTGCGCGCTTCCCTGGAGGTCATCGAGGGCGCGGGCGAACCGCCCTCCACCAAGGGCACCCTGGAATAGGGGGCGCCGTGATCGGGATAATCGACTACGGCCGGGGCAACCTGCGCAGCGTGGAAAAGGCCTTCCACTACCTGGGGATAGAGGCCACGGCCACCCCCGAACTCTCCGTCCTCAAGGGCTGCCGGGCCCTGGTGCTGCCGGGCGTGGGCGCCTTCGACGACGCCATGCTCGCGCTGCGGACCGCCGGGCTCGACTCCTTCATCGTGCGACAGCATCGCCTCGGGCCTGCCCTTCATGGGCATCTGCCTGGGGTACCAGGTCCTCTTCGAGTCGAGCGAGGAAGGGGGGCAGCAGCCGGGGCTGGGGGTGCTCAAGGGGTCGGTGAAGCGGTTCAGTCGGGACGGCCTGAAGGTGCCGCACATGGGCTGGAATGCCCTCCACGTCAGGCGGGACAGCCCCGTCCTGGGACGCGGCCTGGAGGGGGCGTACTTCTACTTCGTGCACTCCTACTACGTGGACCCGCAGGACCCCTCGGTGGTGCTCACCCAGACCGATTACGGAGCCCCCTTCGCCTCCGGGGTACAGTCGGGCAACCTGCTCGGTTTCCAGTTCCACCCGGAGAAGAGCTCCCGGGCCGGCCTGTCCATCCTGCGCGAGTTCGCCCGGTTGGCGGGGGAGCCCGCCCGGTGAGCGCCTTCCACATCTACCCCGCCATCGACATCCAGGGAGGCCGTTGCGTACGCCTGGTGCGCGGCGATTTCGCGCAGGAGACGGTGTACCACGCGGACCCGCTGGAGGCGGCCCGCCGCTGGAGGTCACAGGGCGCGAGGCGGTTGCACGTGGTGGACCTCGACGGGGCCCGCACGGGCGCCCCGGTGAACTCGGGCATCATCGCGGGGATCGCCGGGGAGATGGACATCCCCGTCCAGTGCGGGGGAGGCATCAGGGACCTCGATACCATAGGGGCTTACCTGGACATGGGGGTGGCCTGGGTGGTCCTGGGCACCAAGGCGGTGACCGAGCCGGGGCTGCTGGGGGAGGCGCTGCGGCGTTACCCCGGCAGGGTGCTGGCCGGACTGGACCTCAAGGGGGGAAAGGCGGCGCTGGAGGGCTGGGTCACCCACGACGACAGGGACGTGCTCGACCTGCTGGTCGAGTGGCGAGGCCTGGGCCTGGAGCGGGTGGTGGTCACGGACGTCAGCCGGGACGGGACCCTGGAGGGCGTCGACCCCGGCGGCCTGCTGGGATACGCGGCCTCAAGCGGCCTGGAGGTGATAGCCTCGGGAGGGGTGGCGACCCTGGCGGACCTCGAGCGCCTGCGCGGCCTGGCCGACAGGGGCATCGTCGGGGCCATCGTCGGAAAGGCCCTTTATAACGGGGACATCGAGTTGTCCCGGGCCATGGAGCTGGAGGTGGAATGAGGTGAGAGTATGCTCGCCAAACGGATAATCCCGTGCCTGGACGTGGACAAGGGCACGGGTGGTCAAGGGGGTCAACTTCATCGACCTGCAGGACGCCGGCGACCCGGTGGAGATGGGCGCCCTGTACGACGCGGAGGGCGCCGACGAGCTGGTATTCCTGGACATCACCGCCTCCCACGAAGGGCGCGACCTGGTCTTCGAGATGGCCAGGCACGTGGCCGAGAAGGTCTTCATCCCCTATACCGTGGGGGGAGGCATCCGGAACCTGGACGACATCCGGCGGATGATCGCCACCGGGGCGGACAAGGTCTCCCTGAACACGGCGGCCGTATCCGACCCCGGCCTGATAACCGAGGGCGCCCGCGCCTTCGGGGCCCAGTGCATGGTCATCGCCATCGACGCCAAGTCGCGGGGGGAGGGTGCCTGGGAGGTCTACGTGAACGGCGGGAGGACCCCCACCGGCCTCGACGCCGTGGAGTGGGCCCGCAAGGTGGAGCGCCTGGGGGCGGGGGAGATCCTCCTCACCAGCATGGACCGGGACGGCACCAGGGACGGCTACGACATCCCCCTCACCCGCGCCATCTGCGATGCCGTCAACCTCCCGGTCATCGCCTCGGGCGGGGCCGGCACCCTCGAGCACCTCCTGGACGTGATCGAGCAGGCCGGCGCCGACGCGGTCCTCGCCGCCTCCATCTTCCACTACGGTGAATACCGCATCGCCGAGGCCAAGCGCTACCTGGTGGAGCACGGCGTGACCATGCGTTCCTGACGCCGGGCTTGCATAATTACAAAAACGACATATACTAAATTGTCATAACCGGCACATATTTCACGCGGCTTTTGATGTGGCTGACGCATACTGGCAGGGAGGTGGTAGTCTTCTATCGTCTTACGGTGTTCCGTGACAGAGAAGTATCGGTATCTAGCGAAAGGGTGAACGGATTGAACGGGAAAAAGATGATCATCGGGCTGTCGATCGTTCTGGCGATCGCGTTGTGCGTGCCCTTCCTGGCGGGCTGCGGCAACAGCGACAGCGGGAACAAGGATCCCTACAAGATCGGCGTGGTGCTCTCCGAGAGCGGCAACAACGAGAGCCTGGGCAAGGCGGAGAAGGCCGCCATCCAGCTCTTCGTGGACCAGGTCAACGAAGCCGGCGGCATCGACGGCCACCTGCTGGAAGTGACCATCAAGGACGACGCCTCCGATCCCAGCATCGCGCTGGAGAAGACCAACGAGTTCGTCGCCGACGAGGTGCTGGCAGTGGTGGGTTCGAGCGGTACCGGGCCCACCCTGAAGATGAAGGACGTCACCGCCAAGGCGGAGATCCCCCAGGTGGCCATGGCCGCCGGCAACAGCGTCACCGAGGGCGACCACACCTGGATCTTCCGCACCCCGCCCACCGACGCCATGGCGGCGGAGCGCGCCCTGACCTACATCCGCGACGTGCTCAAGAAGGCCAACGTCGCCATCCTCTACGACAGCAACAGTTTCGGCACCGACGGCAACACGGTCATGAACAACCTCGCGCCCAAGTACAACGTCACCATAGTGGCCTCCGAGTCCTACAACAGCAACGACACCGAGGACCAGATGGACACCCACCTCACCAACATCCAGAGCTCCAACCCCGAGGTGCTCATCTGCTGGGGCACCGGCAAGGCCCCGGCCATGGCCGCCAAGCGCATGCAGGCCAAGGGCATGACCATCCCCTACGTGGGCAGCCACGGCATCGCCAACCAGGCCTTCATCGACGCGGCGGGAGACGCCGCCAACGGCGTGGTCCTGCCCGCCGGCAAGATGCTGGTCTGGCAGCAGGCCCTCGACCCCGCCAGCGCCCAGTACAAGCTGGTCAAGGAGTTCGCCGAGGCCTACAAGGCCAAGACCGGCAACGACCCCTCCACCTTCGCCGGGCACGGCTGGGACGCCTTCCTCATCCTGGAGGACTCCCTGAAGCGGGCGGGCGACGGCGTGGACGCCGCCTCCCTGCGCGACGCCATCGAGGAGACCAGGGGCCTGGTGGGCACCGCCGGCACCTTCAACTTCTCGCCCGAGAACCATAACGGCCTGGTCCCGGCGGACCTGACCATGGTCAAGATCGACAACGGCAAGTTCACCATGGCCAATCCCTGATATCCCCGGAGATACCGGGACGAACTGACGTACGACGGGCCGGGGCGCGCCAATGGCGCCCCGGTCTTTTTCATGGGAGCAGTTCCGTCTCATGCCGCCTTGTTATGGCCTTTTTATCCCTTTATGATATATAGCGTATATTTTTCGGGAGAGGAAAGAGCGGGAGAGCGTGGGAGACTTCATCGGCAACCTGCCGCAGTACATAGCCAACGGCATCATCGCCGGCTGTTACTATGCCCTCATCGCCATGGGGTTCAACGTCATCTACAGCTCCACCGGGGTGATCAACTTCGCCCAGGGCGAGTTCGCCATGTTCGGGGCGCTGCTCACCTACACCTTCTCCTCGGCCCTGGGCCTCCCGGTGGCCCTGGCCGCCATAGCCGCGGTCATCGCCACCGCGCTGATCGGGGCCGGCATGGAGAGGGTGGTCATCTATCCCCTGCGGCAGTCGCCGGTGATCAACATGATCATCGGGACCATCGGCGCTTCCATCCTGTTCAAGGCCATCGGCCGGCTGTTCTGGCCGGAGGACATCTACAGGGTGCCGGCGCTGACCGAGGGCAGTTTTCACTTCCTCCGGGTCAACCTGGACTGGCAGGACCTGTGGGTGCTGTCGCTGACGGCGCTGGCCATCTTCCTGGTCTGGTTCTTCTTCCAGCGCACCCGCGCGGGCAAGGCCATGAAGGCCTGCTCCATCAACCGGCAGGCGGCCGGCCTGGTGGGCATCAACGTCTCGCGCATGTCCATGTACGCCTTCGCCATGTCCGCCGCGCTGGCGGCCATGGCCGGCCTGCTCGACGCCTCCTTCGCCAATTACGGCATGGGGCTGACCCTGGGCATCAGCGGCTTCACGGCGGCGGTGCTGGGGGGCCTGGGCAGTACCTTCGGCGCGGTGCTGGGAGGGTTCATCCTCGGCGTGGTCATGAGCGTGACCGCGGGCTTCCTCCAGGTGGTCCTGAACGTGTCTTCGGGCTACACCGAGGCCATCATCCCGGCGCTGCTCATCCTGGTGCTGCTGGTCCGGCCGCAGGGCATCCTGGGCGGCAGGGAGAAGGTGAGGGTCTGATGGCCCGCGGCGGCAGGAACCCCGAAGCGGCCAGGACCGGGACTGCCAAGCCGGCCGCGCCGCTGAGGCGCGCGGCCCTGCCGGCGGCGGTCATCGTCTTCATCCTGACCTTTCCCCTGTGGATGGAGACCATGAAGGACCTGACCGGCATCAACTTCCTGCTGCAGATGAGGAAGATGGGCATACTGGTCATAGTGGCGCTGGGGCTCAACCTGCTCATCGGTTACGCCGGGCAGATATCGCTGGGCCACGCGGCTTTCATGGGTATCGGGGCTTACGCCTCGGCCATCCTCTCTACCAGGGGGGTATTCGGCCTCCACCTCTCGGTCTACCTGTCCATCCCCCTGGCGGTGCTCATCACCGCCGGGGTCGCCCTGCTCATCGCCCCGGTGCTGCGCCTCAAGGGGCACTACCTGGCCCTGGCCACCCTGGGCTTCGGGGCTTTCGTCAGCGTCATGATCAGGCAGTTGGAGGGGCTGACGGGCGGGAATTCCGGCATGCAGGGCATCCCCAACCTCCCGTTGCCCTTCGTCAACCTGGCGGAGTTCAAGACCGCCAAGCTGTGGAGATGGGAGTACTACATCATCTGGGTACTGGTGTTCCTGGTGCTCCTGCTGGTACGCAACCTGGTGGAGTCGCGCCCCGGGCGCGCCCTGCAGGCCCTCCACCACTCCGAGGTGGCGGCGGAGACCCTGGGGATCAACACCAGCCTCTACAAGATCAAGGTCTTCGCCCTCTCGGCGGCCGTCGCCGGGCTGGCCGGGGCCGTCTTCGCCCACGCCTACAACGCCCTGGCCCCCTCCGACTTCACCCTGACCCTCTCGGTCAACCTGCTGGTGATGGTGGTCATCGGCGGGATGGCCAGCGTATGGGGCGCCCTGGCCGGCGCCGCCTTCGTGGTCTTCCTGCCCGAGCTGATCAACACGGCCATACCGCACTGGATGGGGAGGAGCGAGTTCGGGGCCAACATCGAGGGGATCGTCTTCGGCGCCTCGCTCATCCTGGTGATGATCCTGATGCCCTCCGGCCTCACGCGGGGCATCTCCGACTTCTTCCGGTACCGGCGCAACCCCTTCAATAACCCCTTCAAGCGGGATGGGGGGTTCTGAGATGGACACACTGCTCAGGGCGGACGGCCTGTCCAAGGTCTTCGGCGGCCTGGCGGCCGTCAACGAGGTCAGCTTCGCCGTCGAACGCGGCAGCATCAAGGCGATCATCGGGCCCAACGGCGCGGGCAAGACCACCCTCTTCGACCTGCTCACCGGGATCCAGCCGGCGACGGCCGGCCGCATCTGGTTCGAGGAGAGCGAGATAACGGGGCTGAAGCCCCACCGCATCAGCGCCCTGGGCATCGCCCGCACCTTCCAGACCATCCAGCTCTTCGCCAACCTCACCGTGCTGCAGAACGTCATGGTGGGCCGCCACGTCCGGACCCGCTGCGGCTTCGCCAGGTCCAGCCTGAGGCTGCCCGGTTGTCTGCGGGAGGAGCGCGAGATCAGGGAACAGGCCCTCCAGGACCTGGACCTGGTCGGGCTGGGGCTGCAGGCGGAAAAGCTCGCGGACACCATGCCCTTCGGTCAGCAGCGCCTGCTGGAGCTGTCCCGGGCCCTGGCCACCAGTCCCAAGCTGATCATGCTGGACGAGCCGGCTGCCGGCCTCAACACCTACGAGATAGACGAGTTGCGCGACCTCATCTTCAAGATACGGGACATGGGCGTCACCGTGCTCCTGGTCGAGCACAACATGGGACTGGTCATGCGGGTCTCCGACGAGGTCCTGGTCCTCGACTACGGCCAGGTCATCGCGGAGGGCGCCCCCGAGCAGGTGCGCGATGACCCCAGGGTCATCGAAGCCTACCTGGGAGTGGAAGTCCAGCCGGGCGGGGATGGGGGAGGGGCCTGAGATGCTGAAGATAGAGCAACTCTCGGCGTTCTACGGCCATATCGAGGCCCTGCGCGCCCTCGACCTGGAGATCACCACCGGCCAGATCGCCACCCTGGTGGGAGCGAACGGCGCGGGGAAGAGCACCCTGCTGCGGGTCATCTCCGGCCTCATCCCGGCCCGCTACGGCCACATCTACTACGTGGGCAAGGAGATAACCAACCTCAGCCCCGACAAGCTGGTCAAGCTGGGCATCTGCCAGGTGCCGGAGGGCCGTCAGATCTTCGGGAGCATGCGCGTCCGGGACAACCTGGAGATGGGGGCATACCTCCGTTACAGGAAGGAGTCGGGTTCCGCCATCCGCGGCGACCTGGAATACGTATACGACCTCTTTCCCATCCTCCGGGAGCGGCAGGACCAGGAGGGCGGCACCCTCTCCGGGGGAGAGCAGCAGATGCTGGCCATCGGCCGCGCCCTGATGTCCAAGCCCAACCTGCTGCTGCTGGACGAGCCCTCCATGGGCCTCGCGCCCAAGGTCATCCGGGACATCTTCTCCTGCCTGCAGCAGCTGCACGAGCGGGGCATCACCATCCTCCTGGTGGAACAGGATGTTCAGCTGGCGCTCTCGGTGGCCGATTACGGATATATCCTGCGCAACGGCAAGCTGGTGCTGGAAGGCCCGGCCAGGGACCTGATGAAGGACGATTCCATCAAGGAGATCTACCTGGGGGAGTAAGATGATCGAGATAAAGTTCGACGATAAGGGGCTGGTCCCCGCCATCATCCAGGATGCCGACTCAGGCGAGGTGCTCATGCTGGCCTACATGAACAGGGAGTCCTTCGAGCGCAGCGTCCAGACCGGCAGGACCTGGTTCTGGAGCCGGAGCCGCGGCGAGTTCTGGTGCAAGGGTGAGACCTCGGGAAACCGCCAGTACATCAGGGAGATGTACTACGACTGCGACGCCGACACCCTGCTGGTGAAGGTGAAGCAGGTGGGCCCGGCCTGCCATACGGGCGAGAGGAGCTGCTTCTTCAGCCGCGTGGAGGGCGTCAAGGTCCCGGACGAAGGCGACTGAGGCCGGGGGCGCGTGCCCCGGACACAAGCCCCGGCGGGTGAAGCAAGGGTATTGCGGCCCGTAAGTCGAAATCTATGCAAATAGAAGCGGGAGCCCATAGATGGTATGCCCTGAATGCGGACAGGAGAATCCGGACGGAGCCAAGTATTGCTCCAAGTGCCTGGCCAACCTGGTCATGGGGTCGGGAGGGTATCCCGTGGTCCAGCAGCAGGCCCCCTCGGAGTGGAGGGGCAGGAGCGCCGTGCACCGCGAGGACCTCACCAGGAAGGTCCAGCAGAAGTCACACCACATCATGGTGGAGTGGCTGGTCTACGGGGGTATCGTACTGGTCCTGGCCGTAGCCCTGGTGCTCTCCGTGACGGTCTGGGGAAACGACATGCCCGACGAGGTGGCCGGGGGGTTCATGTCCGCGTTGAACGCCAGGGACAAGCAGGCCATGCTGGGTTACGTCTATTCGCCGGAAGGCACCGGCAATGAAGCGCGGGCCGACGAGCTGATCAGGCGCATGGGCGACGAAGGGTCTTTCCGGGACCTCGCCTATTCCTCCTCCGAGCAGGACTTCTATGTGGCCACCGTCAACCTGACAGGGGGCGCCTGGTCCCCCGGCGGGGCCAGCCTGGACGTCCAGATAACCGCCGACAGCAAGCTCTACGTAGGCCTCGAGAACCGCGAAGGCCACTGGTACGTCGACCTCACCAGGGTCAAGATCTTTCCGTGACGGGGAGGGTTCGGCATGGGGTGGAGTGAGACTTACTACCGTGACTACAAGGAACAGACCAGGCTGGCCTGGGAGAGGCGGGCGCAGCAGCTCCTGGACGAGCTGGACCTCTTCGCCCTGCAGGTGAGGGAGGACGCGGACCTGCTCGGGCTGGAGGCGGCCACCTACCAGGAACTGCTGGAGGGCCTGCGCGACCGCATCCGCGAGGACTTTCCCGCACCGCTCCCTTAACAACGCCCCCGAAAGGTATTAAACTTTACTGCGCGTGCCGGAGTGGCGGAAGAGGTAGACGCGCTGGTCTCAAAAACCAGTGGGGGAGACCCCGTGCCGGTTCGAGTCCGGCCTTCGGCACCAATCTTTAACAGCCCCCCTCCAACCTGTTGTTTCTGCTTGGTCTTTCTTGACACCGACATCGAATCGGATAAAATGTTGTGGTTAGTGTCCACTTTTTTCGCAGGAGAAGGAGGAATGTGCTGTGTCGAAACCAAAAATGCTTGATGGTATCCGCGTACTGGACTTCACCAACACGGTGGCGGGGCCGTTCTGCGGCTTCTACCTGTGCGAGATGGGAGCCGAGGTCATCCACGTCGAGAAGCCCGGCATCGGGGACATGGCCCGCCTGTACCCGCCGTACATGGAGGGCATCTCCGCCACTTTCGTGCAGATGAACCACGGGAAGAAGAGCGTCACCGTCAACCTCAAGACCCCCGAGGGCCTGCAGGTCTTCAAGGACATGGTGGCCGTGTCGGACGTGCTGGTGTCCAACTTCGCCGGCGGCACCATGGACCGCATGGGCGTCGGCTACGACGTGCTCAGCAAGATCAACCCCCGCCTGGTCATGTGCGAGATGTCCGGCTACGGCCAGACCGGCCCGCTCGCCAACGCCCCCGCCTACGACGGCATCATCCAGGCCATGACCGGCATGATGGCCACCACCGGCAAGGAGCACCCCACGCGCATCGGCGTGCTGGTGGGCGACATCGGCACGGCCATGGCCGGCACCATCGCCATCTGCGCCTCGCTGTTCGCGCGGGAGAAGACCGGCATGGGCGAGTACATCGACCTGGCCATGTACGACACCCTGCTGACCCTGCTGGAAGCCAAGTTCCTCCAGTACTCCATCCTCGGCCAGGACACCGTGCGCACCGGCAACCGCTACCCCCACCTGGCCCCCTTCGACTCCCACGAGACCAAGGACCACGACGTGCTCATCTGCGCCGCCTCCGACGCCACCTTCGCCAGCCTGCTGCCGGGCCATCGGCCAGCCAGAACTGAACCAGGACGAGCGCTTCAACAACATGATGACCCGCCTGGCCAACCACGTTGAGCTCAAGGCCATCATCGAGGGCTGGACCAAGCAGCGCACCATGGCCGAGGTCATCGAGGCCTTCGAGAAGGAGGGCTGCCCCATCGCCCCCATCAAGGAGGTCTCCGAGGCCCTGGACCATCCCCACACCGCGGCCCGCGGCATGATCCAGGACATGGAGCAGCTGAGCCCGGTCACCGGCAAGATGGAGCACCTCAAGATCTACCCCATCCCCATCAAGACCCGCAACCACCTGATCCAGTCCTACCAGCACACCCCGACCCTGGGCGAGAACAACAAGTGGGCCCTGATGGAGATGCTCGGCAAGAGCGAAGCGGAAGCCGACGAGCTGATCGCCAAGGGAGCCATGGGCTGAGAACGGACTTCCCGTATGACCCCGAAGGGGCGCGGAGACGCGCCCCTTCTTCCTTCTTCCGGGCCGGCGTTGTTAAAAGAATGTTAAGGATGTTAAGTCCTGGTCCGCGATATTGACACCTCCCGGAAGGCTGCCTAGCATGGAAACTGTAGGCACGTAATAGTTTACTATGGTATAGCGGCGAAAGGAGGAGGCGATGACGGCAAGGACGAGAAGAAGAGTCTGGGGGACGGGAAAGGTGCTGGCGGTGGTGGTCCCCGTGTGCATCGCGATCATCGCGGCAGCGGTGGTCCTGGCGGTCACCCTGGGGAAGAGTGACGAAGGGGGCGGCAGCGCCGGCTCGACCAGTCAGGAAGAGTCTGGTCGAGCAGTACGAAGAGATCAAGAGTGAGGCGGATGAGGCCATCGAGGCAGATGCAGGACCTGGAGTCCCAGCAGGCCGCGGAGGACGCGGCAGCTTACGAACAGGAGCTCGACGAGGCGTACGCGGCCATGGACCAGCTCTACCAGGACCTGGACGAGGCGGCCCGGGCAACGGAGAACGCGGCCGGCCAGGTCTCGGAGACCAGTGAGGATTACGAGGCCCTGTACCATGAGATGCTGGCTTATTATGACTACCTGGAGGGGATGTACGGCCAGGCCATGGCGCAGATCCAGTACCTGCAGTCCGTCGCTCCCACCCTGGAGGAGCTCCAGCAACTGGAGAACCTGGTGGAAAAGCTGGACAAGCTTCCCGCCAAAAGCCCTCAGAGTGAACGAGCTGTCGTCGCAATTGATCGAACGCGCCCAGGGGGCCGGCGTATCGTACCAGGGGACCATGCCGGCACCCGCGTCGCTGGACCAGTTCTCCGGCGAGCCTCTCCTCGCTGACAGGGCAGATCGAAGGCCTTACCCGGCAGATGGCCCAGGCCCTGGCCGCAGGAGACCGGCAGGCGTTCGCTTCATATGCCGGGCAGCTCACCTCGGAGCGTCACCTCCCTCGAGCAGCAACTCACTTCCCAGGTCACCTCCATCGTCAACGGCTTCGCCTCCCAGCTCTCCAGCCTGAGCTCGGCGGTGAACGGGGCCATCCCCTAAGCGCGTGCCAGCGTCTTGCGTGGAACGTGAACGCCGGCGAGCGTTCCATGCAAGACCTGGCACCGCTCTAACTTTAGGGATAGAATAATGAACAAGGCTCAGCGGCGATCTTAAGGAGGTAGACATGGTCTGTTCTCAGTGCGGAAAGGATTCCCCGGAAGGCACCAAGTTCTGCATGTCCTGCGGCGCCCCGATGCAGGCGTCGGCACCTGCCGCGGCACCTGCGGCACCGGCGGCCGCCCCCGCGGCCCAGGCCGCTCCGGCAGGGGACATCTCCGAGCACCGGGCCACCAGCCTGGCCGCCCTGGTCGCGGAATCGAAGGAGACCGACATACCCGACGCCTTCGTGCTGCAGCACAAGAAACTGCTCAAAGTGAACATGGCCGCCAGCGGGGGACAGGTGATGGCGAAGAACGGGGCCATGATCGCGTACCAGGGGCAGATGGCCTTCAGCCGCGCCAGCAGCGGAGTGGACAAATGGATCAAGAAGAAGATCTCCGGTGAGCAGTTCGACCTGATGGTGGTCAACGGCTCCGGCGACCTCTTCCTGGCGGACGCGGCCAACGACATCATCCTGCTCTACCTGAACAACGAGTCCCTGCAGGTCGAGTCGCTCAACCTGCTGGCCTTCTCCCCCAGCCTCGACTACGACATCGTCATGATCAAGGGCGGCTCGGGCATGATGACAGGTTCGGGCATGTGGACGGTGCAGCTGCAGGGGAGCGGGTACCTGGCGCTCATCTGCAAGGGCGAGCCCCTGACCCTGCAGGTATCTCCCGACCAGCCCACCTTCACCGACCCCAACGCCACCGTGGCCTGGTCGGAGGGCCTCACCCCCGGCATCCACATGGACGCCAACCTCACCAGCATCAAGGGCCTCCTGGGCTCCCGCCACGGCGAGCTGTTCCAGCTGGCCTTCCAGGGAAACGGCTACGTCATCGTACAGCCCAGCGAGGAAGTGGTCGCGAGCTCCCTGCAGCAGCCCGCCGGCGGCGGCGGCGGAGCCGGACCGGCCGGCGGCCTCCTGGGGGGCATCCTGGGGCGCTGACCCGGCCCATCCTCAACAGAGCATAACGCGGCGGGCGGCCACTGGCCGCCCGCCCTGCGTCTCCCGGACCGTTCGAGAAATTATCACCCCGCGCGGATATCATGGGAAGATCATGGATAAACGACGTTTCATCCTCATCGACGCCCACAGCCTGGCCTACCGGGCTTTCTACGCGCTACCCACCGACCTGGCCACCTCCACGGGCCAGGTCACCAACGCCGTCTACGGCTTCGTCTCCATGCTCATCAAGCTGCTGGGCGACTTCAGCCCGGACAGCCTGGTGGTCGCCTTCGACAAGGGCAGGCCGGCCTACCGCCTGGAACGTTACGCCGACTACAAGGCCCACCGCCCGCCCATGCCGGACACCCTGAGGGAACAGATAGACATCATCAAGGGCCTGCTGGACGTGCTGGGCATCGCCCGCCTGGAGATGGAGGGCTACGAGGCGGACGACCTCCTGGCCACCCTGGCCGCCGGGCTGGACCGCACCGGATGCGAGGCCTTCATCGTCACCTCCGACAAGGACATCCTCCAGCTGGTGGACGACAACGTCAAGGTGGTCTCCAACCGGAAAGGCCTTACCGACATCGTCATCTACGACCGCGACCAGGTCATCGAGCGTTACGGGGTGCCCCCGGAACACATGGTCGACTTCCTGGCCCTCAAGGGTGACGCCAGCGACAATATCCCCGGCGTGACCGGCATCGGCGACAAGACCGCCACCACCCTCATCGACGCCTACGGGGGTCTCGACGACATCTACACGCACCTGGAGGAGATCAAGAGCGAGAAGACCAGGCGGCTCCTGCGCGAGGGGAGGGAGGACGCCTTCCTCAGCCGGGACCTGGCCCGACTGGTCACCGACCTCCCGGTGGAACTCGACCCCGGCGCCTTCGTCTTCAGGGAGTGGGACCGGGAAGCTGCCCGGGACCTCTTCGAGCAGCTGGAGTTCCGCACCCTGCTGGAGCGCCTGGAGGGGCTGAGGGACCGGCTCTTCCCGGACTCCCCGCCGGAGGGCCGGGAGGCCGCGGCGGAAATCCCCTCCCCGAGCGCCGTCGACGTGGAGATCCGGGACGAGGCGGGCGTGGAATTGCTGCGCGAAGCGGCCCGCGTGGCCGGCACCGTCTACATCTACGCGGTCATGGAGGGTTCCGGGTTCACCGGCGGCCGCCTGCGGAGCCTGGCCGTCCTCGCCGGCGAGACCTGCTTCTTCGTCGACTGACGACGAGGACGGCCTCCTGGGCCAGTGCCTGCGAGCGCTGCTCGCCAGCGGGGCCGCGTGGGTGGGCCACTCCGCCAAGGAGACCCAGGTCCAGATGCTGAAGACGGTGGGTGAGGCGCCCCGCTTCTCCTTCGACACGGAACTGGCCGCCTACCTGCTCGACCCCGCCACGCTCGATCACAGCATCGAGAGGCTGGCCCGCGACTTCCTCCGGGTGGAGCTGGACGAGGGGGGCGGCGGGCAGCTCTCCCTGGAGGCGCCGCCGGCCGCGGGGGCGGACGAAGCGGCACGCCGGGCACGCAGCCTGCGAGGCCTGCGGGAGCAGCTGTCGCCGCGCCTGGCGGAGCTGGGGATGGACGGGCTCAACTCCGACCTGGAACTGCCCCTGCAGCTGGTGCTGGCGCGGATGGAGAGCGCCGGCATCGGCGTGGACACGTCCCTGCTGCGTTCCCTGTCCGCCGAGGCCGGGGCCCGGCTGGAGGAGCTGCAGGAGGCCATCTTCGGGCTGGCGGGCGAACCCTTCAACATCAACTCACCCCAGCAGCTGAGCCGCATCCTCTTCGAGGTGCTCGAGCTGCCGGTGGTCAAGAAGACCAAGACCGGCTACTCCACCGACGTGGAGGTGCTGGAGACCCTGGCGGAGCTCCATCCGGTCATCCCGCTCATCCTCGAGAGCCGGGAGCTCACCAAGCTCAAGGGGACCTACCTGGACGCCCTGCCCCGGCTGGTCGACCCCGCCACCGGCCGCCTGCACACCTCCTTCAACCAGACGGTGGCCGCCACCGGCCGCCTCTCCTCCTCCAACCCCAACCTCCAGAACATCCCGGTACGCACCCCCGTCGGCGCCAGGATACGCGAGGCCTTCGTCCCCGGCCGCGAGGGGGACCGCCTGGTAGCCGCCGACTACTCCCAGATCGAGCTGCGCATCCTGGCCCACCTCTCGGGCGACCCCGGCCTCATCGACGCTTTCTCGCGAGACGTGGACATCCACGCCGCCACCGCCTCGGAGGTCTTCGGCGTGCCGCTGGAGCTGGTCACCGCCGAGCACCGCCGGCGCGCCAAGGCCATCAACTTCGGCCTGCTCTACGGCATGGGCAGTCATTCCCTGTCCCGCCAGATCAACGTCAGCGAGGAAGAGGCCCGGAAGTACATCGACACCTACTTCGAGAGGTATCCACGGGTGAAGGAGTACCTGGACGGCCAGGTCGCAGAGGCTTCCCGCCTGGGATACGTCGAGACCATCCTGAAACGGCGCCGCAACCTGCCCGAGATCCTCTCCCCCGGGGCCCGCCTGAAGAGCCTGGGGGAGCGGCTGGCCAGAAACTCGCCCATCCAGGGCTCAGCCGCCGACGTCATCAAGCTGGCCATGCTCGGCCTGGACAAGGCCCTGCGGGCAGGGGAGATGCGCTCCCGTCTCATCCTCCAGGTCCACGACGAGCTCCTGGTCGAGACGGCGGAGGAGGAGCTCCAGCAGGTCAGCGAGCTCGGTGCGGGAGAAGATGGAGGGCGCCGTCGACCTGTCCGTCCCCCTGCGCGTGGAACTGTCCTCCGGCAGGAACTGGAAGGAAGCCAAGCCCTGACCCCCGCCCCGCCCGGCGCCCTGTTGTTCTTCTCAAATGCGGCAAAGGGTGTTAGAATCTTCTATTTGGAAGCCTTGTGTCAGGACAAGGAAATAAAAAGTACTGGAGGAACGTAGTAGATGCAAGACCAGGCAGGAGAGAACAGGCAGGGGAACAGGGAGAACAAGGCCATCAGATTTCTGCACGCCGCTCACCAACTTCGACTTCTCGGAGACCGAGGTACCCGATTACGACGGGACCATCAAGATCTTCTCCGAGGGCGACATCGTCGACGGCAAGGTGGTCAAGGTCGACAAGGACGAGGTGCTCATCGACATCGGCTACAAGTCCGAGGGGGTCATCCCCATCCGTGAGCTGTCCATCCGTTACGACGTCAAGCCGGAGGAAGTGGTCTCGGTGGGTGACGATATCGAGGCCCTGGTCCTCCAGAAGGAGGACAAGGACGGCCGGCTGATCCTCTCCAAGAAGCGGGCCCAGTACGAGCGGGCCTGGTGCTCTCTCGAGGACAACATGGTCAGCGGCAACACCGTGACGGGAGAGGTCATCGAGATCGTCAAGGGCGGGCTCATCCTCGACATCGGGCTGCGCGGCTTCCTGCCGGCGTCCCTGGTGGACGTGCAGCGGGTCAAGGAACTCCAGCCCTACCTCCGCACCGACCTGGAGTGCAAGATCATCGAGATGGACCGCAACCGCAACAACGTGGTCCTCTCGCGCCGCGCCTTCCTCGAGGACTCGGTCAGCGAGCGCCGCAAGATCCTCCTGGACAAGCTGCAGAAGGGCGCGCGGGTAAGCGGCAAGGTCTCGAGCATCGTCAGCTTCGGCGCCTTCGTCAACCTGGGCGGCATCGACGGCCTGGTCCACATCTCCGAGCTCTCCTGGTGCCACGTGGAGAAGCCCTCCGAGATCGTCTCGGTGGGGGACGAGGTGGAGGTGGAGATACTCGACATCGACCGCGAGCGGGAACGCATCTCCCTCAGCCTCAAGGCCTGCATGGCCGACCCGTGGGAGCAGCTGGCCAAGACGGTCATCGCCGGCGACGTCATCACCGGTACCATCACCAAGCTGGTGCCCTTCGGTGCTTTCGTCCAGGTGGCGCCGGGCATCGAAGGCCTCATCCACATCTCCGAGCTGTCCAACCGCCATATCGAGCTGCCGGAGGAGATAGTCAGCATCGGCCAGTCCGTACAGGTCAAGGTGATAGACATCGACGTCGACCGGCGGCGTATCAGCCTGAGCCTGCGACAGGTGGAGGGCCAGGGCAACATGGAGCGCACTGGATGAGCCCGTGGCCTTCGCCGAGCCGGAGCCGAGCCCGTGGCCGAGGAGGCCGCCGAGCCCGAGCCGGAAGCCGTGGCGGTCGAGCACCGAGCCGGAGCCCGAGCCCGTAGCCGAGGAGGCCGCCGAGCCCGAGCCGGAGCCGGAAGCCGTGGTGTCGAGCCCGAGCCGGAGCCCGAGCCGGAAGCCGTGGTCGAGCTCGTCGAGCCCGAGCCGGAGCCCGAGCCGGAAGCCGTGGTAGTCGAGCCCGAGCCGGAGCCCGAGCCGGAAGCCGTGGTGCGAGCCCGAGCCCGAGCCGACGAAGCCGTCGTCGAGCCCGAGCCGGACCGGCCCGAGCCCGAGCCGGTTGAAGAGAAAGTCCTCTCTTCGGCCGCCGACCTTCCCGATGCCGGCGAAGACAGGAAAGTCGTGTCCGGCAGCCTCGAGGACATCATCGAGGACATGAAACGGGGGGCTTCCTAGGCTACCCGACCGGTCTCGATCATCCCTGAAAATACGTGACCTGCCCCCGAATCATCGATTTGGGGGCTTCTGCATGAGGAGGCGAACGGAATTGTACATAGTCGGGCTGACGGGAGGCATAGCCTCCGGAAAATCGACGGTATCGGAACTGCTCCGGCAGAAGGGCGCCGGCGTCATCGACGCCGACAGGCTCGGCCACGAGGTCATCCTGACGGGCACCGAGGGCTACCGGCGCCTGCTGGAGGCCTTCGGCGAGGGGATCCTCGGCGAGGACGGCGAGATAAGCCGCCCCGCGCTGGCGGCCGTGGTCTTCGGGGACCCCGACAAGGTGGCCCTGCTCAACTCCATCACCCACCCCCTCATCGGGCAGGAGATCTTCAGGCGCATGGAGCGATACCGCGCGGAGAAGGGTGAGGGCGCGGTGGTGGTGCTCGACGCCGCGCTGCTCATCGAGTCCGGGCCGCGCGACCTCCTGGACCTGCTGGTGGTGGTCGCCGCCGACCCGGCCGTTCAGGTGGAACGGCTGGAACGGGACCGCTCCATGCCCGAGGACGAAGCGCGGCGCCGCATCGACTCCCAGATGAGCCTGGAGGAGAAGCTGGCCCTGGCCGACAGGGTCATAGTGAACGAGGGCACCCTCGAAGACCTGGCTGACGAGGTGGACGCGTTGTGGGAAGAGATATCCCTCCTCGCCGCCCGCAAAGCGGGGGGCGACGGCGGGGCTTGAGCCGCTGCCTCAGGCCGGCGCCTCCTCGTCCTCCCGGGAGGTGTGCAGGGGTTCCATGGCGCGCGACTTGAGCCTGGCCTCGATCTCCACGGGGTACTTCTCGTATACGGGGCACCCGTACTGCAGGCAGAGGTGCAGGCCGGAAGAACACCGCGGGGACGGCATCTCCCAGCAGTCCATACCTTCCAGCCAGGCCTCGCACTTGAGGTACTGGCTGGCCGGGCACTCCTTGAGCTTGGCGCATCTGTTCATGTGAAGTATTCTAGCACATGGAGTCCAGCAGCCCTGACAATCGACCCCGTTCGAACGGCGATGTACTTGTATCCGTCGATTGTCAGGAGCTAACCCCAATTAATCGGATATAATCAGCCCTAGGAGGACGACGAGATGCGCGAGGACGTGACGGGAGGCCTGGTGGACATCAGGGTGGTCTTCTTCGACGCGGGGGAGACCCTGCTCCACCCGTATCCCTCCTTTATGGAACTGTTCGAGACGGCCTGCGCCGAGCGGGGGGCCGCGGTGGACACCCGCTCGCTTCCCGAGGTCGCCGGCGAGCTCCTCTCGGAGCTGGACCTCCGGCAGCGAACGGGCTTCACCTTCTCCACTTCCACCGAGGTCTCGCGCGCCTTCTGGCTGGACTTCTACGCACGCCTGCTCGAGGGACTGGGCACGGCCGGCGATGAGCGACCTTCCCCTCCACCTCTACCGGACCTTCTCCGACCCCGCCAACTACGTCCTCTACGACGACGTCCTCGAGACCCTGGAGGAAGTCGAGAGGATGGGCATCCGCATAGGCCTCATATCCAATTTCGAGGCGTGGCTGGAAGGTCTGCTCGAGCGCCTGGGGGTACTGGGTTTCTTCCGGCACCTGGTCATCTCCGGTCAGGTGGGGACGGAGAAGCCGGGGCGCCGCATCTTCGAGATGGCCCTGGAGGACGCCGGGGTGGAGCCGGGTCAGGCGCTGCACGTCGGCGACTCCATACCCTCCGACGTAGAGGGGGCCCGCGCGGCCGGCATCACCCCGGTGCTCATCGACAGGCTGGGCCGGTATCCGCGGGCCGACTGCCTCCGCCTGGCCGACCTGCGCGAACTGGCCGGGGTGCTCGCGGGCGGGGAGGCTTCCGGCTGATGGACCGCTTCGAGATGGTCACCGACCTCCACCCCCGGGGGGACCAGCCCCACGCCATCGAGGAGCTGGCGGCGGGGGTCCGGTCCGGCGACCGCGCCCAGACCCTGCTGGGGGTCACCGGCTCCGGCAAGACCTTCACCATGGCCCACGTCATCGAGCGTACGCAACTGCCCACCCTGGTCATCGCGCCCAACAAGACCCTGGCGGCCCAGCTCTGCACCGAGTTCCGGGAGCTCTTCCCCCTGAACGCCGTCGAGTACTTCGTCAGCTACTACGACTACTACCAGCCAGAAGCGTACATTCCGCGGACCGACACCTACATCGAGAAGGACACCTCCATCAACGACGACATCGACCGCCTGCGCCACCGCGCCACCAGCTCGCTGCTGGCGCGCTCCGACGTCATCATCGTAGCCTCGGTCTCCTGCATCTACGGGTTGGGGAGCCCGGCGGAGTACCTGAAGCGCGTGTACCTCCTGAAGCTGAACGGGACCCTGGACCTCCCGGCCTTCCTCCGCCACCTGGTGGAGGTGGGGTACGAGCGGAACGACTACGAGCTGTCCCGGGGAAAGTTCAGGGTCAAGGGGGACGTGAGCTGAGGTCTACCCCAGTTACGGGGAGTCGGTGCTGCGCGTAGAGCTCTTCGGCGACGAGATCGAGCGTCTGACGGTACTGGACCCGGTCACCGGAGAGGTGCTGGAGCGGCCGGAGCACCTCTCGCTCTTTCCCGCCACCCACTACCTGATGCCGGAGGAGCGCCTGGAGTCGGCGAAGCTGTCCATCCGCCGGGAACTGGACGAGAGGATCAAGGAGCTGGACGCGGCGGGGAAGCCCCTGGAGGCCCACCGCCTGCGCATGCGCACCCTGCACGACCTGGAGATGCTCTCCGAGCTGGGGTACTGCCAGGGCATCGAGAACTACTCCCACCACCTGGACGGCCGGGAGCCGGGGCAGCCACCCTACACCCTGCTCGATTTCTTCCCCGATGACTACCTGGTCTTCATAGACGAGTCGCACATCACCGTGCCCCAGTTGCACGGCATGTACGAGGGGGACCGCTCCCGCAAGCTCACCCTGGTGGAATACGGCTTCCGCCTGCCCTCCGCCATGGACAACCGCCCTCTGAAGTTCGACGAGTTCATCGAGCGGGTCGGCCGCCTGGTGCTGGTGAGCGCCACTCCCGGCCCCTGGGAGACGGGCTACTCGGCCCGCGTGGTCGAGCAGATCATCCGGCCCACCGGCCTGGTCGACCCCGCGCTGGAGGTGCGGCCGGCCGAGGGGCAGATCGACGACCTCATCGAGGAGATCCGCCGGCGGGTGGAGAAGGAAGAGACGGGTACTGGTGACCACCCTGACCAAGCGCATGGCCGAGAACCTCACCGACTACCTGCTGGAGATGGGGCTGCGGGTCCGCTATCTCCATTCCGAGATCGAGACCCTGGAGCGCATCGAGATCATCCGGGACCTGAGGATGGGAGAGTTCGACGTACTGGTGGGCATCAACCTGCTGCGCGAGGGGCTGGACCTTCCCGAAGTGTCGCTGGTGGCCATCCTCGACGCGGACAAGGAGGGCTTCCTGCGCAACGAGCGCTCCCTCATCCAGACCATCGGCCGGGCCTCGCGCAACGTCCACGGACAGGTCATCATGTACGCCGCCAACGTCACCGATTCCATGCGCCGGGCCCTGGACGAGACGGCGCGCCGCCGCGACCTGCAGATGGAGTTCAACCGGGAGCACGGCATCGAGCCCGAGACCATCCGCAAAAAGATCTCCGACATCATGGACCTGGTCCTGCTGCCGGAGGAGCGGGTTACCGGGTGGGGACAGGCGGGCCGCCAAACAGGAGATGCCGCAGGAGGAGATCGAGATGCTCATCGCCGGGCTGGAGGAGGAGATGCGGGTGGCGTCGGATGACCTGCGCTTTGAGTACGCCGCCCGCCTGCGGGACGAGATCGGGGAATTGCGGAAGACCTTGAGGGTACGCGAGACGTGACCGGGGTGTGAAGTGAACAACGAGTGGCTGGTCATCCGGGGCGCGCGCGAGCACAACCTGAAGAACGTCGACCTGCGCCTGCCGCGCGGGCGCCTCATCGTCTTCACCGGCATCAGCGGAAGCGGCAAGTCCTCCCTGGCCTTCGACACCATCTACGCCGAGGGGCAGCGCCGCTACGTGGAGTCGCTCTCCTCCTACGCCCGCCAGTTCCTGGGCCAGATGGACAAGCCCGACGTGGACCACATCGACGGCCTCTCGCCGGCCATCTCCATCGACCAGAAGAGCACCACCCGCAACCCCCGCTCCACCGTCGGCACCATCACCGAGGTCTACGACTACCTGCGATTGCTCTACGCGCGCATCGGGGTGGTCTACTGCCCGGGGTGCGAAGGCGAGGATCCAGCGCCAGACCCCCCAGCAGATCATCGAGCGCATCCTGGAGATGCCGGAAGGTTCGCGGCTGGTCCTGCTCTCCCCGCTGGTCAAGGGGAGGAAGGGTGAGTACCTGCAGCTGCTGGAGGAGACCCGGCGCCAGGGCTTCTCCCGCGTCCGGGTGGACGGGGTCATCCACGACCTGGATGAGGACATCAGGATGGCCAAGACCAGGAAGCACGACATCGAGGTGGTGGTGGACCGGCTGGCCGTCAAGCCCGGGGTGAAGCGGCGCCTGGCGGATTCGGTGGAGACCGCGCTGCGCCTGAGCGGGGGGACGCTGGTGCTCGAGGACGAGGAGGGCTCGGAAACGACCTTCTCCGAGAACTTCGCCTGCCCGTCCTGCGGCATCTCCTTCCCGGAGGTGGAGCCGCGTATCTTCTCCTTCAACAGTCCCTTCGGCGCCTGCCCCACCTGCTCGGGCCTGGGCTACCACCAGGAGATCGATCCCGAACTGGTGGTCCCGGACCCCTGCCTGAGCATCTCCCAAGGGGCCATCGCGCCCTGGTCGAGCACCTCGGAATACTACCACCAGCAAGTGGGCTCCCTGTCCGAGAAGTACGAGTTCAGCCTGGACACGCCCTGGCAGGACCTCCCCGACTCGGTGCGCGAGACCATCCTCTACGGGTCCGGCAAGGAGAAGGTATATGTCCGCTACCGCAACCGCTACGGCAGGCTCCGCAGTTACTTCACCCACTACGAGGGGGTGGTCAGCAACCTGCAGCGCCGTTACGAGGAGACCGAATCGGAGTATTCACGCACCCGCATCTCCCAGTACATGAACGAGCGCCCCTGCCCGGACTGCGGGGGGGCCCGCCTGAAGCGGGAGAGCCTGATGGTGCGGGTGGGGGACCTGAACATCAACCAGGTCGCCGGGAAGTCCATCAAGGACGCCGCGGAGTTCTTCCGCGGTCTGGACCTGGACCGGCGGGACACCGCCATCGCCGGACGCATCCTCAAGGAGATCAACGCCCGCCTCAAGTTCCTGATCGACGTGGGCCTTGACTACCTGACCATCAACCGCGCCGCCGCCAGCCTGGCGGGCGGTGAGGCGCAGCGCATCCGCCTGGCCACCCAGATCGGCTCGGGCCTGACCGGGGTCCTGTACATCCTCGACGAGCCTTCCATCGGCCTGCACCAGCGGGACAACCGCCGGCTGCTGGCCACCCTGGAGGAACTGCGCGACCTGGGCAACACCCTCATCGTGGTCGAGCACGACGAAGCCACCATCCGTTCCGCCGACTACGTAGTGGACATCGGGCCGGGGGCGGGGGAGAGGGGCGGCGAGATCGTGGCGGCCGGCACCCTGGAGGACGTGCTCGAGACGCCCTCGAGCGTCACCGCCTCCTACCTGAAGGGGGAGAAGGAGATCGCGATGCCGGCCTCCCGGCGATCGCCGGGCGCCAATTCCCTCAAGGTGGTGGGGGCGGAAGAGCACAACCTGCGGGGTATCGACGTGGAGTTCCCGCTCAACTCGTTCATCTGCGTGACCGGCGTATCCGGCTCCGGCAAGAGCACCCTGGTGCACGAGATCCTCTACAGCGGGCTGATGCGGCGGCTGCATCGCTCCCGCATCCCGCCGGGGCGGCACCTGCGCATCGAGGGGTTCGAGCACATCGACAAGGTCATCAACATCGACCAGGCCCCCATCGGCCGGACGCCGCGCTCCAACCCCGCCACCTACATCGGCCTCTTCGACCACATCCGCAAGACCTTCGCCGGGACCATGGAGGCGCGGGCGCGCGGCTACAAGCCCGGCCGCTTCAGCTTCAACGTCAAGGGGGGGCGCTGCGAGTTCTGCGCGGGCGACGGCACCATCAAGATCGAGATGCACTTCCTGCCGGACGTCTACATCCCCTGCGACGTCTGCAAGGGCAAGCGCTACAACACCGAGACCCTGGAGGTGACCTACAAGGGCCTGAACATCGCCGAGGTGCTGGGCCTGTCGGTGGAGTCGGCGGTGGGGTTCTTCGAGAACATCCCGGTCATCCACCGGCACCTCAAGGTGCTGGACGAGGTGGGCCTGGGCTACGTCAAGCTGGGCCAGCCGGCCACCACCCTCTCCGGCGGCGAGGCGCAGCGGGTCAAGCTGGCCTCGGAGCTGATCAAGCGCCCCACCGGCAAGACCCTCTACCTGCTGGACGAGCCCACCACCGGGCTGCATTTCGACGACATCAAGACGCTGCTGGAGATGCTGCAGAAGCTGGTGGACACGGGCAACACGGTCATCATCATCGAACACAACCTGGACGTGATCATGTGCGCCGACTGGATCATCGACCTGGGGCCGGAGGGTGGCGACGCCGGGGGGAGCCTGGTGGCCTGCGGCAATCCCGAAGAGGTCATGCGGGTGCCCGGGTCGTACACCGGGCGTTTCCTCCGGGCCCACCTCCAGGAACGTCGCAAGCTGCGGGGCGCGGCGAAAGGGCGATGAGGCGTGGCCGGGGATAGCGGCGGCGGGTACAGGAAGTTCAGCCTGGGACGCGACGACGCGGACACCCTGCCCGAGGCCCCGGGGGTCTACCTCTTCACCGGCGAGGGCGGGCGCATCATCTACGTGGGTAAGGCGGGATCGCTGCGCAAGCGGGTGAAGAGCTACTTCACCGGATCCGAGCCGGCCAACCCCCGCCTGGCGCAGCTGCGGGCCGGGGTGCGCGGCATCGACTACATCATCACCGCCAACCAGGCCGAGGCCCTCCTGCTGGAGAGCACCCTGATCAAGCAGCACCGGCCCGACTACAACATCATGCTCATGGACGACAAGTCCTATCCCTACATCGGCATCACCGTCTCCGAGGAGTACCCGCGGGCCTTCTTCTTCCGCGGCGAACGACGCCGCGACACCGTCTACTACGGGCCCTTCTGGCACGCGGGATCGGCGCGGGAGACCCTGGAGGCGCTGCGCAAGGTCTTCCCCTTCCGTACCTGCCCGGGACCGCGGCCCGGCCGCCGCCGGGGAAGCCCCTGTCTCGACTACCACATCAACCTCTGCCCCGGACCGTGCCGGGGCGGAGTGGACCCGGAGGAATACGCGGCGTCCATCGCCAGCGTGCGCGAGTTCCTGGGCGGCAGGCAGGACCGGGTCCTCTCCGACCTGCGCGCCAAGATGAAGGGGGAAGCGGAGCGCCAGGAATTCGAGAAGGCCGCCCGCACCCGGGACGCCCTGCAGGCGCTGGAGCGCATCCTGGAGAGACAGACCGTCTATTCCATGCGCGACGTCGACCAGGACGTCTTCGGGCTGACCGCCGACGAACTGGACGCCTGCGTCACCGTGCTCTTCGTCCGCTCCGGCCTCCTCACCGGCAAGCGCGAGTTCGTCTTCTCCCGCCCCCCGGAGGCCGAGATGGAGAGCGTGCTGGAGTCCTTCCTGGAGCAGTACTACGAGACCGCCCCCTACGTCCCCGCGGAGGTGCTCACCCCCCTGGACCTGGGGGAGGAGCGGGCCGGGCTGCTGGCCGGCTGGCTCGGGGACAGGCGCGAACGGAAGGTCAGGGTGACCTGCCCGCAGAGGGGCCGCAAGCGCGACCTGGTGCGCAAGGCGGGGGAGAACGCCTCCAGCTACCTGGAGATGGTCAAGCTGAAGCGCGCCTCCGACCTGAAGTGGCTCTCCGAGGTGACCTCCACCCTCATGCGCGACCTGCTCCTCCAGCGCCTGCCCTACCGGATCGAGTGTTACGACATCTCCAACCTGGGGGCGGAGGAAGTGGTGGGGGCCATGGTGGTCTTCGAGGGGGGGCTGCCCCTGCGGCGCGACTACCGCAAGTTCCTCATCAGGAGCGGCGGCGCCGACGACACCGCGCGCATGTCCGAGGTGCTCGAGCGCCGGCTGCGCAGGCTGGTGACGCCCCCGCCGGGCAGCGCCGGCGGCGAGGGGGGGCCCGCGGCCTCCCGGCTGACCTCCTTCGCCAAGGCGCCCGACCTGATCCTCATCGACGGGGGCCGGGGGCAGCTCAACGCCGCGGTGCGGGCCCTGGAGGAACGGGGGCTGGAGGAGGTGGAGGTGGCTTCCCTGGCCAAGCGCCTGGAATGCGTCTTCCGCCCGGGCCTGAGCCAGCCCATCATCCTCCCCGCCGACTCCCGCTCCCTCTACCTGCTGCAGCGGATCAGGGACGAGGCCCACCGCTTCGCCATCAACTACCACCGCTCCCTGCGCGAGAGCAAGGCGCGCGGCTCGGCCCTGGACGGCATCGCCGGGATCGGCAAGACCCGCAAGGCCAGGCTGATGGAACGCTACGGCAGCGTGGCCAGGATGGCCGGGGTGACCCGCGAGGAGTTCGCGTCCCTCCCCTTCATGGACCGGCGCTCCTCCGACAACCTCTACGAGGCGCTGCACGGCGGGGAGTGAGGCGGGCGGCCCCGGCCGTTATGCTAATATAGAATGCGAGGCCGGCAGGACGGAGCGAAGGGGGTCGGGCGCCGCCACATGGAGATAATCATCATCACCGGGCTTTCCGGGGCCGGGAAGTCCATCGCCATCAAGAACCTGGAGGACATGGGCTTCTTCTGCATCGACAACCTGCCTGTCAACCTGCTCGCCAAGATGGTCGAGCTGAGCTCGCTCTCCGAGAACAAACTGGACCGGGTGGGCATCGTCATCGACATCCGCGGCAGGACCTTCTTCAAGGAACTGGAGACGGAACTGCGCTACCTGGAGGAGGGGGGCACGCCCCACCGCATCATCTTCCTCGAGGCCAGCGACGAAGCGCTCATCCGCCGCTACAAGGAGAGCCGACG
>CAWFDJ010000022.1:0-185942 GCA_963814495.1 uncultured bacterium | reverse complement strand
TCCACCCCGATGCCTGCCGGACGGCTATTCCGGCGATGTCCCCCTCCAGGCCCAGGACGTAGTGCTCGTGCAGGTCCCGGGCGATGGGGAAGGAGCCGGCCCCGATGGCCGCGGCCAGCACCAGGGTGATCAGGACCAGGCCCGCCTTGACCGGCAGCTTCGCGTCCAGCCGCCCGGCCAGCACCAGGGGCAGGGAGAGGGTCAGGCCCGCGCCCAGGCAGAGGGCGGGCACCGCGCCCACCAGGAAGCGCGACGAGGTGTAGTACCAGAGGAAGTGGAAGGGGCCGAGCAGGAAGATCCAGGGCACGAAGAGCACCAGCCAGCGGCGCCAGCGGCGGACCGCCGCCATGGCCGCGAAACCGGCGTAGCCCATCACCAGCAGCCCGTAGTTGTAGAGGTGGGTGGTGTAGCGGATGGGCGCGTAGTCGGAGAACATGGCGTAGCGCTTGAAGCGCACCCAGGTGGTGAGGCCCTCCCACGACGTGGGGTGGGCGGTGACCTCCTTCGAATAGGCGGTCTGGAAGGGGTTGCCCAGCACGATGAGGTTGCGCAGGCTCCACAGGGCGAAGGGGAGCAGGAAGATGCAGACGGCTATTACCAGTTTCTTCCAGGCGAAGCCCCGCTGGTGCATGCGCCAGAGCACCGGCAGGCCCAGGATGGCCAGCATCACCAGGCCCTCCCAGCGGGTCACCGCCGTCAGGCCGCCCAGCGCGGCGCAGCCCCACAGCCAGCCGTCCCGCCCGTCCTGCCACCAGCGGACCAGCAGGTAGACGCTCAAGCAGATGAGCAGGGTGTACAGCCCCTCGGACATGGGCAGGGAGGCCCAGGTCACCGTGAGCGGCTCGAGGGCGAAGAGGAAGGCCGCCAGCAGCCCCACCGACTTCCGGCCGAAGCAGCGCCTGCCGATGCCGTAGATGGGGAAGACCAGCGCAGGAGAAGCAGACCACGTTGACCAGGTTGCCGGCCTGGTCCACGTCCCCCGTGAACCAGGAGACGAACCCGAGGAGCGCCGGGTAGAGCGGCAGGAACTTGAAGTGGGCCACCCCGCGGACGGAATAGGTGAAGTGCTCGGCCAGGTTGCGCCCCAGGGTCAGGTAGTAGTAGCTGTCGTAGGTGTAGATGCCGGTGCGCACGGAGTAGCGCCAGCGCATCCACAGCGCGACGGCGAAGATGAACAGCAGCGCCAGGCCCGCCGGGCTGAGGACGGCCCGGCGCAGTTCCCCCTTCTCCCTGATGCGCGAGGGCTTCCGCCTACGGCTCAAGCTCCACCTCCCCCACGCTCAGGTAGACCTCGAATGCCGGGCCGAACCACCCGTAACCCTCGTCGGTCATCCCCACGAAGAGGTGGTAGCGCCCCGCCTCGGACGGCAGGCGCAGCAGCACCGGCAGCAGCACGGTCTGGCCGGGCGAGACGTCGCAGGGTAAGGTGCAGCGCTGCTCCATGACGATGTCGTCCCCCTGCTGGAAACGGAGGGCCAGCCGGACCACGCCGGTCTTCTGCCGGTCCTGCGGAGTCCGCCAGCCACTGGGCGTACCCGGTGTTGGTGACCGTGAGGCGCGCGGGGTAGAGCCCGTCGACCTGCTCGACGGACAGCGTCCAGCGCCTCCAGGCCCTCCAGCCGCGCGTCCAGGTCCTCGAGCGGCACCTCCGGCGAGCTGGAATCGGGCATGCCCTCGCGCACCGCGACGCCGGCCGCGAGCTCCCGTCCGTCCAGCTCCCCGCCCTCGATGCGCGCGTCCAGGCGCCACTCGCCCGGCGGCGGCGTGTCCGGCAGCTCCAGGGCGACGGTCCAGGTCTCCCCCGCGTCCACGAAGAAGGGCGTGTGGAACTGCGCTTCCTGTTCGAAACGCTCACCCCCCTCGCCGCTCCAGGCCAGCTTCACCGTATGGAACTCCTCGTCGGTGGAGACGAAGGGCAGTCCGGAGTCGTTGGTGACGTAGATGCCCGGGTTCCACGGCTTCCCGGCAGGCAGTTGGTAGGGGCAGGCCAGTTCGGTGGCCAGGTCCCCGGGGTCGGCCTTCTCCCCGGCGTCCACCACCCGCCAGGCCTGCTGGTCCCCGAAGTCCTCCACCAGCTCCAGCTGGCCGGCCAGCGCCGCGAACTGCCTCTCGGCGTAGGCCTGCTCCTTCCTCGGGCACCCAGTCCTCGTGCCAGATGACGTAGTCGACGTTGAGGCCCTGCAGAAGGTTGAGGGGGCGCTGGGCCGGGAAGGCCTGCATCTCGGTGACCGTGCGCCGGTAGCTGAAGGGGAAATAACCGCTGTAGCCGTTGACCATGTCCTTCCAGTGCACGGTGCTGAAATAGATCAGATATCCCTCCCGGCTGAAGAAGGCGCCGGCGTTCACCGGGCTGATGGGCACGTCGCGGTCGTAGACGCTCACCGGCCCCAGTTCCTCGGTGGGCAGCTCGATGATGCGCACGTCCCCCTGTTCCGCCAGCCAGTGGTAGACCTGCGGGACGTCGCCGCCGGTGAGCACCCGCGGGTAGGGCAGCTTGTACACGGCCACCTCCAGCAGGATGAAGAGGCAGAAGGCCAGCGCCCACCAGCGCCCGCGTGTCCAGCACCGGCATGCGCAGGCCCTTGACCCGGCGCATCAGCCTGTCCAGGCCGACGCCGCCCAGCACCGCCAGCCCCAGGGACATGGGGATGAAGAAGCGGGCGGGGACGCGGGTCACCTTGAGCAGTCCCACGTCGTAGAGGAAGGTGTAGAAGTAGTTCTCGCGGCCGCCGATCTCCGGGCCGAAGGCCAGCAGGAAGGAGACGGCCGCCAGCGCCAGGTAGGGGGCGAGCACCGGCCAGCCGGTCCGCTCCGGGGGAGGACCCTCCAGGTCGACGGGAGCGTGCTCCCCCCGCGACAGCGCTTCCGCGTCCCCGGGCGGGCCTTCCGCCTCCACCGCGGCCGCCCCCTCCTCTGACCGTGTCCACCCCAGGTAGTCCCGGCGGCGCAGGGCCACCCCCATCACCGCCAGGAAGAGGATGCAGATGCCGGGGAAGAGGACGCGCTCGCCCCCGTCGTTGGGCATGTCGAAGAGGCGGTTGCCGCTGCCGTACAGGACGTTCTGGGGCAGGACGGTGTTGTAGTCGCCGATGCGGGCGTTGTAGAGCAGCGTCTCCTACAGGGGCCGCTCGAAGTCGTCGAAGCGCTGCTGGGTGCGCGCGTAGGGCAGGACGAAGGGGACCACCAGCAGCACGCAGACCAGCCCGGCGGCCGCCAGCTTGACCAGCTTCCCCCAGCCTGTGCGCTTCCAGTCGAGGAAGGCCTTCCCGGCGACGACCAGCAGCACGGCCAGGGCCGCGTACAGCAGGTAGTGCCAGCTGGCCAGGCATTGCGCCAGGAAGAAGAGGCCGAAGGCCACCAGGTGCCTGGTCCTCCCCCCGTCCAGGAACTTGTGCAGGTACAGCAGGGTGAAGGGGAGGAAGGCGGAGAAGCAGATCTGCAGGTGGGCCACCTGGCTGAACTTGTAGGGCACGAAGGCGAAGAACACCCCCGCCGCCAGCGCCGCCCAGCGGTTGCCGGTCAGGTAGCGCAGGAGCAGGTACATGCCGAAGGCGGTGAAGACGAAGCCGAAGAACATCAGGAAATTGTAGGAGAGGACCGGGTTGCCGGTGAGCCAGTACACCGGGGCCACCAGCAGCGCCGAGGAGTACTGGTGCTCCGAGTAGGTGATGATGTCCCGCGCCGGGTAGATGATGTTGCCCTGCATGAAACCGCTCATCGAGCCGATGGAGCGCGCGTCGTGGGCGAGTATCCAGGTGTTGAGCAGGGGGTCGCCGTAGTCCGAGAGCACGCCGGAGCCCGGGTGGATGGCCAGCGGCCAGGTCAGGGCCGCCGTGAGCAGGATGAACACCACCAGGACCAGTACGTATTCAGTGCTCTTCTTCACCTGCCGGCAACCTCCAAACCTTTACCCCGGGTCGGGTCCCGATTCTTTACCTCTCCACGCACCCGCACGGCATGGGCCTCTCTGAAAATATTAGACGCTAGTTTAACATAGTCCTGTATATCCGGGCCGGTGCCCCGGGGCGCGGACCATGGCCGGGACGGGCGAGGGGACGGCGAAAGCGCGCCGCTTACAGGAAGGGCGCGAGGTGCGGAAGAGCGTCTCCTCCGTCCGGGCGGGGGACAGCTCCTCCCAGCGGCGCCGCTGGCCCGCCACGATGGCGGCCCCCAGCTCCCGGTCGCCCAGGACCTCCTCCACCGCCGCCGCCAGCGCCGGCCAGTCCTTGCGGGTGAACATGACCCCGCTGCCGGCCAGGGTGTCCGGGACGGCGGCGGCCGCGTAGGCGAAGGCGGGCACCCCGTGGTACATGGACTCGACCAGGGGCACGCAGAAACCCTCGTGCTCGCTCATGGTGACGAAGGCGTCGGCCGCGCGCAGGTAGGAGGTGAGCTCGGCGTCGGTCACCCCGCCGGAGCCGCCGGGGAAGTCCACCCACCCGGTGAGCCCGAGCGAGCGGACGGCCGAGTAGAGCAGCCGGTTGTACTCCCGCGACCAGGAGGAGCCCACCACCCAGAGGCGCGCGCGCAGGTCCAGCCTCCCGCCGGTAGAAGGCGAAGAACCCCAGCAGGTCCTCCACCCGCTTGTTGGGCACCATCCGGCCGATGAAGAGGAAGCGCCTCCCGGGGAGCGAGCGCAGCCGCTCCGTGAGCGCGGGGTCGTCCGCGTCTCGAGCTTCTCCTGCGAGAGGAGGATGGGCAGCACCCCGCTGCGCCTCTCCGACGAACCCGGCCGCCACCAGTTCGCGCCGGTTGAAGTCGGAGTCGCCCAGGGCCAGGTCGCACTCCTTCAGCTCGGGCAGGAGCTCCCGTCCTTTTCTACATACTGTAGCGATGTCCCGGCTGTAGCCCTCGAAGAACTCCGGCGGGGTGATGTTGTGGTAGACGAACACCTTGCGGTTGCTTGAGCCCATGTACAGCCGGAAGTTGTCGTTGTAGACGGAGTAGTGGTAGATGAGCAGGTCCTCGCGCTTCCTCTTGAAGGAGCGGCGGTAGCGCCCCTCCCCCTCGTTGAGCCGGCGCGCAGGCGGCGTCCGAGTCGTGGGCGTAGACGTGGCTCTCGATGCCCCGCGCCTTGAGCAGCTCGTCGATGCGCAGGACGTGGTTGGTGACCGCGTCCCCGAACTGGAGCCGGGCGCATACCTGGTGGACCCGCATCACTCCTCCGCGCCCTCCGCGCCCTCCGGACCGCCGTCTCTTCCGGCGCCGCTTCTCCTCCACGTCCCCCGGCACGTCCTCCGCGCCTCTTCCGCCACTCTCCGCCGCCGCCTCCGTGCCGCGCAGGAAGAAGGCGTCGCCCCACTGCTCGGGCTTGACCCGGTAACCGTGCCGCTCCAGCAGCCAGGAGAGGAGCTCCGCCGTCCAGCGGGCTTCCCCCCGGGAAGCGGCGGCCCGGGCGTATCCCCCGCGGGCTGAGCCACCCGTCCGGGCTCACCCGCAGCAGCACCTCCGCCTCCGCGGCTCAACCTCGCACGCGCTTCCCCCAGGATCGAGTCCAGGCCCTGGGCCGAGATGGTGTCGGGGTCGGTCACCACCAGGGCGCCGCAGCCGGAGAAGTCCTGGCCGCGCGGGAGGGTGAGGGGGTGCTGCCAGAAGGCCGGCAGGAACAGCGACTGGTAGTAGGCCACCTTGCGGTCGTCCGGGTCCACGCCCACCAGGAGCCTCCCCCGCTCCAGCACCCGCTCCAGGCAGGTGGGGCCGGGCAGCCCGACGAAGGCCAGTTTGCCGCCGGTGCCGGAGAGCAGGCCGTCCAGGGCGTCGGGGCCCAGCAGCTCGGGCGTCTCCTGGGCGGCCGGGGCCTCGTCCCTGTCCATCCCCTGCCCCTCCCACTTCATGGCATGGTAGAGGCGCGCCGCCGCGTCCAGGCTCTTCACCGCGTAGGTGTTGAAGAGCTCCTGCTGCTGCAGGTACCCCTCGTTGGGCGCGGTGATCAGCTTGCGCTTGACCTTGCGCCAGGGCCGCAGCGCCCGGGAGACGTAGCGGCTCTCCCCCCGCTCCCGCCTGCCGTAATCGAGGGACGGCTCCAGCTTGGCCCCGTGCTTGGCCAGCGAGTCGTGGAGGCGGTACTGGATGCCGAAGTAACTCCTGACGTCGAGGTCCGGCAGCTGCTCGAGGCCGCCCGGCGCCGCTTCGTCCTCGTCCCAGAGCAGGCCGCGCGCGCGCCGCCGCTCGACCTTGACCCGCAGGCTGTCCAGGTTGATCTCCCTGCCGTTGATCTTGATCACCTCAGGTACCTCCTTTTACGTGGCCTATGAGGGGGCCCACCGTTTCATCGAACCTGTTCACGAAGGCCTCGTCACTGAAATCATCGAGCCGGCGGTACTGGGCCTGCACGATGCGCTCGCGCTGCAGGCGGTCGCCGCGCACGCTCTCCAGCAGCTCGCAGATGAGCGGGTACGACTTCTCGTCGAAGGTGACCCCCGCGGGGCCCATGGTCTCCGGCACCGCCCCCGCCGCGTAGGCGAAGACGGGCAGCCCGCAGGAGAAGGCCTCCAGCAGGGGCACGCAGAACCCCTCGTGCTCACTCATGGATAGGTAGAAGTGGGACTGCTGGTAACAGGTGCGCAGCCCGCGGTCGTCCAGCTTGCCCAGGAAGTGCACCCGCTCCTCCAGGTCCAGTTCCTCCACCAGCTTCCACAGGCGCCTGGCGTAGGGGGTGTAGAACAGCCCCACCAGCACCAGCCGCGAATTGGCGTTGACGGCCCGGTGGTAGAAGTGGAACAACTCGATGAGGTCCTCCACGCACTTGTTGGGGACGATCCTCCCCACGAAGAGCAGGTTGGTCAGCCCGTCCGCCAGCCGGCGCTGGATGTCCGGGTCCAGCCCCCCTTCCCGCAGGCGCTCCAGGGGCGGGTTGATGGGCAGCACCCCGGTCTTCTCCTCGGGGAAGCCCATCTCCACCAGCTCCCGCCGGTTGAAGTCGGAGTCGCCCAGGGACAGGTCACCCTCCGACATCTGGGAGAGCAGCTCCCGCCCCTTCGAGCAGAGGGAGGCGATGCCCTCGTCGTAGGGCATGAACCACTCGGCCGGGGTGATGTTGTGATAGATGAGTACCTTGCGGTTGCGGCTGGCGAGATAGTCGCGATAACTGTCGCTGTGGATGGAGTAGTGGTAGATGAGCAGGTCGTCCGGGTCCGAGCGGAAGGGGGCGTAAGCCGCGTCCAGCCTGGCGTAGCGCGCCCCGAACTCGTCGAAGCCGTTGGCGAAGATGTGGGACTCGATCCCCCGCTCCTCGAGGATGCGGTGGATGGCCAGGACCTGGTTGCTCACAGCGTCCCCGGCGTCCAGGCGGACCAGCATCTGGTGGACTCTCAATTGGGGCCTCCCAGCATCGTGCCGATGGTCTCGTCGAACCTGGCCAGGAAGCTCTCCCTGTCGAAGTGGCGCAGCCGCTCGCGCTGGGCGGCGACGATGCGCTCGCGCTGCAGGGGGTCGCGGCGCAGGTTGTCCAGGAGCTCGGCCAGCAGGGGATAGTCCTTCTCGCTGAAGAGCACCCCGGCGTCCCCCATGGTCTCGGGCACCGCGCCGGCGGTGTAGGCCAGCACCGGCAGGTCGAAGTCGAAGGCCTCCAGCAGGGGGACGCAGAAGCCCTCGTGCTCGCTCATGGACAGGTAGAAATGGGAGCACTGGTAACAGGTCTTCAGGGTGGCGTCGTCCACCTTGCCCAGGAAGAGGGCCTTCTCCTCCAACCCGAGCCTCTCCGTCAGGTAGAGCAGCCGGTTGGCGTAGGCGCTGGACATCGAGCCCACCACGATGAGGCGGCTGGCCGCGTTGACGGCCGAGTGGTAGAGGCGGAACAACTCGATGAGGTCCTCCACCCGCTTGTTGGGCACCACCCTCCCCACGAAGAGCAGGTTGAGCCGGCCGTCGTCCAGCCTCTCCCGCAGGGGCTGGTTGAGCGGCGAGCCCGTGAGCCTGTCGGGCGGGGGGTTGATGGGCAGCACCCCTGTCTTCTCCTCGGGGAAGCCCATCTCCACCAGCCCGCGCCGGTTGAAGTCGGACACGCCCAGGGCCAGGTCGCAGACGGCCAGGCGGGGCAGCAGGTCCCGCCCCATGCGGCAGAAGGCCGCCGTGTCCGGCTCGAACTCCTCGTAGAACTCGGGCGGGGTGATGTTGTGGTAGATGAGCACCTTGCGGTTGCGGCTGGCCAGGTACAGCTCGAAGTTCTCGCAGAAGAGCAGGTAGTGGTAGATGAGCAGGTCGTCCTCACTGTCGAGGTAAGCCCGGTACTCGGCCTCCGGGAGGCCGTTGGCCACCCCGAACTCGTCCATGCCGTGGGCGTAGATGCGGCACTCGTGACCGCGCTCGCGCAGCACCTCCTGGATGGCCAGGGCGTGGTTGCTCACCGCGTCCCCGGCGTCGAACCTGGGCAGGATCTGGTGGACTCTCAATTGGGGCCTCCCAGCATCGTGCCGATGGTCTCGTCGAACCTGGCCAGGAAGCTCTCCCTGTCGAAGTGGCGCAGCCGCTCGCGCTGGGCGGCGACGATGCGCTCGCGCTGCAGGGGGTCGCGGCGCAGGTTGTCCAGGAGCTCGGCCAGCAGGGGATAGTCCTTCTCGCTGAAGAGCACCCCGGCGTCCCCCATGGTCTCGGGCACCGCCCCGGCGGTGTAGGCCAGCACCGGCAGGCCTGAGTCGAAGGCCTCCAGCAGGGGGACGCAGAAGCCCTCGTGCTCGCTCATGGACAGGTAGAAATGGGAGCACTGGTAACAGGTCTTCAGGGTGGCGTCGTCCACCTTGCCCAGGAAGAGGATGTGCTCGTCCAGGCTCAGTTCACGCGCCAGGTCCAGCACGTAGTCCGAGTACATGTAGCTGTTGAGCGCGCCCACCACGATGAGGCGGACGGCGGCGTTGACCCCCTGGCTGTACTGGCGGATGAGACGCAGCAGGTCCTCCACCCGCTTGTTGGGCACCACCCTCCCCACGAAGAGCAGGTTGAGCCGGCCGTCGTCCAGCCTCTCCCGCAGGGGCTGGTTGAGCGGCGAGCCCGCGAAGCGCCCGAAGACGGGGCTGATGGGCAGCACCCCGGTCCTCTCCTCGGGGAAGCCCATCTCCACCAGCTCCCGCCGGTTGAAGTCGGAGTCGCCCAGGGCCAGGTCGCAGCCGGCCAGGCTGGGCAGCAGGTCCCGCCCCTGGCGGCAGAAGGCCTCGGTCACCGGGTCGAACCCCGCGTAGAACTCGGGCGGGGTGATGTTGTGGTAGATGAGCACCTTGCGGTTGCGGCTCTCCAGGTACATCCGGTGGTTGTCGCAGTAGATGAGGTAGTGGAAGATGAGCAGGTCGCCTTCGCGGTCCAGGTAGGCCCGGTACTCCTCGTCGGGCCGGCCGTGGTGCCGGCCGTAGGCGTCCGCCTCCGGGGCGTAGATGTGCGCCTCGACCCCGCGCTCGCGCAGCACCTCCTGGATGTCCATGGCGTGGCTGCTCACGGCGTCACCCATGACGAAATTTGGCAGCAGCTGGTGTACGGCCATCTACAGTCCGAACTCCTTCAAGGCCTGGTCGAAACCGTCGATCACCCGGTCCCAGGAGTAGTTCTCCAGGACGTAGCTCCGCCCGGACGCGCCCATCGCCCGGGCCGCCTCCCGGTCATCGAGCATCAGCTCGAGGCACTCGTAGAACTGGGGGTTGTCCTTGAACCACAGCCCGCCGCGCGACAGCTCGGCGTGGTAGCGGGTCACCTCGCAATCCGCGTGCACCAGGCAGGGGGTCCCCGCCAGCCAGGCCTCCAGGATCATGATGGAGAAGCTCTCGTTCACCGAGGGGTGGCAGAGCAGGGAGGCCGCCGCGTAGGCGTCCAGCTTGTCCCGGTCGCTCACGAACCCCAGGTCCAGGATGTTGCGCTGGAAGGTGTGGGGGATCTTGACCTGCCCCGCGCCGGTCATCACCAGCTTGAGGTCGCGGCCGGTGTGGCTCAGGTAATTGCAGAAATATTCGAGGAGCAGGGGGGTGTTCTTGGCCTCCTCCCGCCGGCCGCAGTAGAGCACCATGTCGCCTGAGATGCCGTACTTGGCCCGGAAGCGGCCGCCGTCACTCACCAGGTCGTCGAAGCCCATCCCCACCACCCGGCCGGGGAGGTCGTACCCGTAGATGCGCTTGGCCAGCTCCATCTCCGGCTCGGAGTTGAAGAGGATGCCCTTCACCGACCGCATCATCTCGCGGAAGATCTGGATGCGGGCGTAGGCCTCGTCGTGCAGGCAGGGGATGAGCAGGGCCCGGTCCTTGACGATGCTCGAGCCCACGTAGGTGGTGCCGAAGAGGTAGGGGGTGAAGATGAAGCAGCGGTAGTCCTGGCGGTGCTTCTCGAGGTAGGCGTAGAGCCCCTCCGAGAAGGTGACGTTGCGGATCCAGTACTCCTGCTGCTTGCGCGAGACCTTCTTCCCGTCGTAGATCTTCTCGTCCAGCTTGAAGACCTTGCGCCTGGTGCGCATCCTGCCCCGCACCGGGAAGCGCGTCACCTTGATGCCGCGGATGTACTCCTCGCCCGGGGGGTAGTGGTCGGCCCAGGTGAAGGGGTCCAGCGCGCAGGTGGTGAGGATCTCCACCGGCCGGCCCCGCCGCTTCAGCTCCTCCGCCAGGCTGCGGGTGAGGGTCTCCGCTCCCCCCACCACCTCGTCGCCGTAGCGCAGGGGCACGAAGGCGATGGTCTCCGGACTCACTCGCTTACCTCCGAGCTTCGACGATGTAGTAGGGCGGCGCCACGAAGTCCTCCCAGGCGGCGGCGATGCCCGGGGTCTCCTTTTCCAGCTTCTTCAGGGTCTTGCGCACCGCCTCGGCCTGGCTCGGCCCGCTTTCCTCCGGGTCCAGGGAGAAGGGGTAGCTCTTCACCTCGCCGAACCCCGCCTTCTCCAGCAGGAAGGAGAGGGTCTCGGGGTGGACCAGGCGCTCCACGGTGGGATCGCGGAAGGCCGCTTCCCCGCCGAAGAACGAGACGGGCCGGTGGTTGAGGAAGACGGCCTTGCCTCCCTTGGCCAGGCGGTCAGCCAGCTGGTTGACCAGGTAGTGCAGTTCGTGGGGGGCGCAGCGCTCCCCCAGGCCGCAGGCGAAGACGGCCGGGACGGAGGCCGGGCGTACCTGCTCCAGGTAGACCAGCGGGTCGATGCAGAGCACCGGCAGGCCCCGCTCCTGGCAGTCCGCCGCCAGGGAGGCGTCCTCCTCCACCCCCACCACTTCCAGGCCGGCGTCCAGGGCGGCCCGCAGGAACATGCCGCGTGCCGCGCCCAGTTCCACCACCCACTCCGCCCCCTCGAAGAGGGCGGCGACCGGCCGGAGCTGTTCCACCGGGTCGTCGAAGTCCGGGCCCCAGCGCTCGATGAAAGCCAGGCGGTCCACCCGGCCGGGGTGGCTGCGGGCGCGGTCGCGCAGGATCAGCTCGTGCAGGTTCTCGATGATCTGCAGCATCTGCCGGTTGAACTCCCGCTGCTGCTCGAAGACGGCGTTGATGTAGGCCTCATCAGCTTGCGGGTGACCTTCTTCATCAGCACGATGATGGGGCCGATGACCTTGCGGTTGGAACCCGTGGGGTAGTCGCTGGAGACGTCCGCGTAGGCCTTGGCGAACTGGATGTCCGTGGTCAGCTCCTGCAGCGGGTCGGCGATGACCTTGCCGCGGTCCACCTCCAGGCCCCGCCGCTCCAGTTCCTCGATGGTCTCCTCGACGTATTCGGGCGCGTCGCGGCGGCCGGCGATGCGCTGGTCGATCCGCTTCATGACCTCCTTGACGTCCACCCCGTCCGGGTCCATCTTGATGATCTCGCTTGATTCTTCCGGCATGTATCATCCTCCTGCTCGAAGGCGGTCTTATCCCTACAATCTTATACCACGCCAGGGATATTCTTCCTCGCAAAGGCGATGCCGGCTGAGCCGCCGGCAATCTAGATGGATTGTCGCGACCATGGTGATATCGCAGTCCATGGTGAGGTACCCGGCGTCGTGGCCGGGGGACTCGACGTCGAAGAAGTAGAACTTGTCCATCCAATGGTAGTCGGTCTTGTAGTCCCGGTGTGCCCGCCGACACCGAGAGGAAGTAGCGGCCGTCCGGTCATGGCCAGGTGAGGTATGCGGAACTCCACCGCTCCGGGCCCGGTCACCCGCGCGATGGGCAGGTCGCGCAGCTTGTTGTTGGTGCCGTAGACCATCATGCCCTGGTGGTCGTAGATGCCGATGCCGAAGATGGGGTCGTCCACCGCCTCGGCGCCTCGTATTCCATGCGCACGGTGATGCTCTCGCCCGTCTCGAAGAGGGGCCGCACCTTGCCCGTGTCGTCCGTGACCTTCACGTCGCGTGAAGCGTGATCAGCCGGTTGCCGAACTCCTCCCCCAGGGGGTTGACGCGCATGGCCGCGTGGTACTGCGTTGACCACTTCCCGCGGGTCGCCCAGCATCTTCACCTTGCCGTACTCCAGCCAGAGGATGCGGTTGGAGATCTGGGCGGCCAGGTCGGAGTTGTGGGTGACCAGCACGATGGTCTTGCCGGAGTCCTGGAACTCGCTGATCTTGTCCAGGCACTTGGCCTGGAAGGTCTCGTCCCCCACCGCCAGCACCTCGTCGACCAGCAGGATGTCCGGCCGCACGTTGATGGCCACCGAGAAGCCCAGGCGCACGTACATGCCGCTGGAGTAGTTCTTCACCTGGTTGTCGATGAAGTCGCCCAGGCCCGAGAAGTCGACGATCTGGTCGTAGATGGCGTCCACTTCCTTCTTGCTGAAGCCGAGGATGGAGGCGTTGAGGTAGATGTTCTCCCGCCCGGTGAGGTCGGGGTGGAAGCCCGCCCCCAGGTCCAGCAGGGCGGCGATCTTGCCGTTGGCCTTGATGGTGCCCTGGTCGGGAACCATGATGCGGGTCATCAGGCGCAGCAGGGTGGACTTGCCCGAGCCGTTGGGCCCGATGATGGAGATGGTCTCGCCGGCGTGCACGTCCAGGTCGATGTCCTCGAGGGCCCAGAAGAGATCGTAGCCCCGCTTGCGCCAGTTGATCAGCTTCTCCTTGAGGCTCTGGTTGAGGTCGTGGTAACGGCGGAAGCTCTTGGAGACGCCGCGCACCTCCACGGCCACCTCGGCCTGCGAGAAATCCCTGCCGATCTCGGATACCTTCATCAGATGAACTCCGCGAACTTTCCTTCACGCCGGGTGAGATAGATGTAACCGGTGACCACCAGGACCAGCGAGACCGACGAAGACCCCGGCGATGGCCCAGTAGGATATATAGACAGCTTCCGGGGCGTTGTGAGCCGAGTTGTACACGATGTACTGGTAGAGCAGGATGATGTGGGCCATGGGGTTGAGCAGGTAGATCTTCTCCGCCCAGGTCGGCAGGCTGTTGAGCATCTGGTTGATGGGGTAGACGATGGGGGTCATCCAGAACCAGCCCATCAGCAGTATCTCGGTGAAATGCGAGATGTCCCGGAAGAAGACGTTCAAGGCCGACAGCCACAGCACCACCCCGGTGATGAACAGCACCTGCAGCGCCAGCACCAGGGGGAAGGCGAAGATCCAGGGCGTGAGCGGGACCTGGAAGATGATCAGGAAGACCAGCAGCACCATCTCCTGCAGGAGGAAGTGGAAGCCGGACGAGCCGATGTAGGAGAGGGGCAGCACCTCGCGCGGGAAGTAGACCTTCTTCACCAGCACCCCGTTGTTGACGATGGAGCCCACCGCCTGGGCCAGGGAGTTGGCCAGGAAGTTCCAGGCCAGGATGCCGGACATCAGGAAGAAGGCGTAATACTGCATGCCCGCCGCCCGCATCTTGAAGATGACGCCGAAGGCCACGTAGAAGATGACCAGCATGGCCAGGGGGTTGATGAGGGACCACAGGAAGCCGAAGAAGGAGTTCTTGTACTTGACCTTGATCTCCTTGCGGGTCAGGTTGAGCAGCAGCTCCCGGTACCTGCCCAGTTCGATCAGCCTCTCCTTGAAGCTCATCTGGTCACTCACCGCTCCCGTATTGTTTCAGGTAGTAGTCGCGGAACTCCCCGCTGCGGACCCGCTCCCACCACTCCCGGTTGTCCCGGTACCACTCCACGGTGGCGCGCAGGGCCTCGGGGAAATCCCGCGCCGGCTTCCATCCCAGGGCCTCGACCTTGTCGCGGCTGATGGAGTAGCGGCGGTCGTGGCCGGGGCGGTCCGGCACGTACTCGATGCTGGAATCGTCCTTGCCCAGCAGCTCCAGCAGGCTGCGGGTGAGCTCCAGGTTGGTGACCTCCCTGCCGCCGCCCACGTTGTAGACCTCGCCGGACGACCGCGGCGCAGCACCGCGTCGATGGCGGCGCAGTTGTCCTCGACGTAGAGCCAGTCGCGCACGTTGAGGCCGTCCCCGTAGAGGGGCACCTTGCGGCCCTCCAGCAGGTTGGTGATGAAGAGGGGGATGACCTTCTCCGGGTACTGGTAGGGCCCGAAGTTGTTGGAGGAGCGGACGATCATGGCGGGGGTCCCGTAGGTGTGGACGTAGGAGCGGACCAGCAGGTCGGCCCCGGCCTTGGAGGCCGAGTAGGGGCTGGAGGGGACGATGGGGCTTGACTCGGTGAAGGAGCCCGACTCGATGCTGCCGTAGACCTCGTCGGTGGAGATCTGCAGGTAGCGCGGCGTGTCGTGGCGGCGCACCGCCTCCAGCAGCTGGAAGGTGCCGTAGATGTCGGTCTGCAGGAAGGCCTCCGGCTCCAGGATGGAGCGGTCCACGTGGGTCTCCGCCGCGAAGTTGACCACCATCTCGGGGCCGCGCGAGAAGGCCTCGTCCACGCTGCGCCGGTCGCAGACGTCCCCGTGGATGAAGGAGTAGCCCCCGCCGCCCTCCACGTCCCGCAGGTTCTCCGGGTTGCCCGCGTAGGTCAGCTTGTCCAGGTTGACCACTTCGTCTCTCCGGGTGATGCTCGAGCGTGTAGCGGATGAAGTTGCTGCCGATGAACCCGCAGCCTCCCGTCACCAGTATGCGCACGTAATCACGTTTCCTTTCCTGAAAAATCGCTTATGACATTTTACACCATCGCCAGTGACGTATGTTGCAGATGGTAGCCCGGGGCGTGAGCCCCGGGGAAGACGGGGAGTGCGCCGGGGGAAGGGGGGAGACGAGTAGAGGGGATTCAGGTTGATCTTGATGGCCCAGTCGTAGTCTACGGGCGGCTCGACCACGGTCTTGTCGGACACGTCCGGGTCGAAGGGCTTATCCGACAGCACCAGCACCCTCACCCTCTCCCCGCCGTAGGCCCGGGCCGCGTGCTTGAGGCCGGGCGGTATGCTCACCCGGCAGTAGTTGAGTTCGCCCGTGAAGACCTCCCGCAACTCCCCGCGCGTCGGCGAGGCCTCCCGGTCGTCGTAGAAGACCAGCTTGAGCATGCCCGCCAGGCATACCAGGGTCTCCCGCTTGCCCGGGTGGATAATGCCAGGCCTTGATCTCGCCGGGGTAGATGGTGGAAACGTGGATGTTGCGGATGCCGGTGTCCGAGTCGTGCCTCCGGGGCCAGGACCTCCACCAGCTCCCCCTCGACCCGCGGGACCACCTTGAGCTTCTCGACCAACAGCCCGTCGATCATGTCCGCCCCTAGCCCCTAGACCAGTCCGACCACGGAGTTGTCGCCCAGCACCAGGCGGAGGGCCTCGGGGCGCAGGGGCGAGCGGGTTATCTCCACGTCCTTGCCGATGAGGCTGTCCTCGATGCGCCGCCCCACGTCGCGGATGCGGCTCTTCTCCATCACGATGGAGTGCTCGATCTCCGAGTTCTCCAGCACCACCTCGTAGTAGATGGAGGTGAAGGGGCCGACGAAGGAGTTGACGATGCGGGCCTGCCGGCCGATGACCGCCGGACCGCGGATGACGCTGTTGATGACCTCCGCCCCTTCCTCGATCTCCACCCTCCCGAACACCTGGGAGGAGGCGTCCACGAAGCCCTTGCAGCTCGGCTCGATGCCCTCCAGCACCATGCGGTTGGCCTCCAGCAGGTCCTCCAGCTTACCGGTGTCCTTCCACCACCCGTCGATGATGTGGGACTCCACCCGGTCTCCCCTCTCGATGAGGAACTGGATGGCGTCGGTTATCTCCAGCTCGCCGCGCCAGGACGGCTGGATGGAGCGGGCGGCCTCCAGGATCACCGGGCGGAACATGTACACCCCCACCAGGGCCAGGTCGCTGGGGGGGTCCTCGGGCTTCTCGATCAGCTCGACCACCCGTTCCCCTTCCAGCCGCGCCACCCCGAAGCGCTGCGGCTCCAGCACGTGGGCCAGGAGGATGAGGGTGTCGGCATCGGAGGAGAGGAAGCGCTCCACCAGGGGGACGATGCCCTCCTTGATGAGGTTGTCGCCCAGGTACATGACGAAGGGGGAGTCTCCCAGGAAGTCGGCGGCTGTCAGCACCGCGTGGGCCAGGCCCAGGGGGGCCTCCTGCCTGATATAGGTGATGCGCACGCCCCAGGTGGAGCCGTCGCCGCAAGCGGCGCGGATCTCCTCCTCGGTGTCGCCCACGATGATGCCGATGTCGGTGATGCCGGCCCCCTTGAGGGCCTCGATGCCGTAGAAGAGGATGGGCTTGTTGGCCACCGGCACCAGCTGCTTGGCGCTGGTGTGGGTGATGGGCCGCAGGCGGGTGCCCGCCCCGCCGCTCAGTATCAGTCCTTTAAGTTCCATGCTGTAGATTCTATCATAACGCGGTGCCGGGGAGGGTGACGCGGAAGATGGAGCCGCCGCCCGGACGGGGCTCGTGACGTATCTCGCCCCCGTGCCTCTCCACTATCTCGCGGGCCACGTAGAGGCCCATCCCCAGGCCGGGCACGGAGTGGTGTCGGGGTCCTCCACCTGGTAGAAGCGCTGGAAGACGAGTTCCCGGTCCTCCTCCTCGACCCCGCGCCCGCGGTCCAGGACGGACACCGCCAGGCCTCCCTCGCCGGCCTCCAGCTCCACCTCCACCGGCGAGCCGGCGGGGGAATAGTTCACCGCGTTCTCCAGCAGGATCACCATCAGCTGGCAGAACCGGTCCCGGTCCAGGGGCCAGGTCTCCGGCATGTCTCCAGTCCTGACCTCGAACGCGTTTCCACCCCCACCTTCAGCTCCCCCACCGCTTCCTCCACCAGTCCCGCGGACGCGCCGGCTCGAGCGCGAAGGCGAAGCGCTCCTGCTCGATGCGGGAGACCTCCAGCAGCTCCTCCACCAGGCGGACCAGCCGGTTGGAGGCGCGCCTGATGCCCGAGTAGATCTCCTCCAGCATCTCCGGGGACGAATCCCCGCGGAAGTCGTTCAAGGTCCCCACGTAGCCCTGCACCAGGTTGATGGGGTGGCGCAGCTCGTGCGCGGCCACCGAGAGGAACCCCTTGAGCTGCTCGTTGGTCTCCATCAGGGCCTCCTCGGCCTGCTTGCGCTCGGTGATGTCGACGGCCAGCTCGAACCGCGCGTCCCGCCCGTCGGGCGGCCAGCCGATGATCCTGTCCACCAGCAGGTAGTCGCGGTCGGTGACGGGATTGTGGTATTCCCAGACGTAGGGCTCGCCCTTGTTGCCCAGGATGATGGGGTTGGTGCAGAACCCGCACGGCTCCTCGAGGCCCTGGAACTCCCGGTAGCAGAGCCCCCCCACCAGGTCCATGCCGAAGGCCTCCCGCATGGACTGGTTGACGTACGAGGACCTCGTAGGTGGCCGGGTCGGACACGTAGATGATCTGGTTGATGCTGTCGAAGATGGACAGGAGCTGCTCCCTCTCCTGTTTCAGCACCTCCTCCGCCGCCGCCTTCTCGGTGACGTCCCGGCTCACCACCAGCCACCCAGTCCCGTTCTCGTCGTCGACCTGGTCGTCATGTGTGCGTCCGTCCTTGTGGAGGATGCGCCGGCGCACGGTGCCGGGGACCAGCCCTCGGACATCCTGGCGAACTCCTCCTCCCTTGCCCCGGCTTCCTCGGCGGCAGTCGGCTGAAAAGCTTTCGCCCAGCAGCTCCTCCGGTTCATACCCAGGACCGTCTTGTAGGAAGGGCTGACGTAGCGGCGGACGCACTGGGGGTCGCACATGCAGATGAGGTCCTGGGCGTTGTCGGCCAGCATGCGGTAGAGCCGCTCGCTCTCCTTCAGCTTCTCCTCCGCCTCCATCTTCTCGGTCACGTCGCGGCTGACGATGAGCCATCCCAGGACCTCACCCTTTCGCCGCTGAGCAGCGTGCCCCTCGAGTCGACCCAGACGTCATGGCCGTCCTTGTGGCGGACGGGCTGCCGCACCATGCCTGAAAAACCTTCGACCACCGTCTCGACGAACTCCTTCTTCTTCGCCTCCAGCTGATCGGGCGGCACCTGGCTGAAGAGGCTCACGCCCAGCAGTTCCACGGGCTCGTAGCCCAGGACGGTCTTGTAGGACGGGCTGACGTAGCGGCGGACGAAATCCGCATCGCACATGCAGATGAGGTCCTGGGCGTTGTCCGCCAGCATGCGATAGAGCTTCTCGCTCTCCTTCAGCTTCTCCTCCGCGCGCTTGCGCGCCGTCACGTCCTTGACGATGTGGACGACCCCCGAGAGGCTTCCGTCCTTGCCGTAGATGGGGTCCACCGTTATCTGCGCCCAGATCCCGTGGTTGGCCAGGTACAGCTCCGCTTCCTGGTGCTCGCCCGTATGGTCCATGGCGGCCAGCGGGCACCCCTCCACGGGCTCTCGCGTTCCGTGCATCAGGTCGTAGCAGTGACGGCCGGCCATCTCCCGCCGGGCAAGCGGAAGAACCGCTCCGCCGCCGCGTTGGCGCGGACCACCCGGAAGTCGCTGTCGAGGATGAAGACGAGGTCCCGCGCCGCATCGAAGGTGTTCCGCCATTCCGCCGCCGCGACCTTCAACTTCTCCTCCGCGTCACGCGCTCGGTCTCGTCGACGACGGTCACCAGGACCCTGGAATAGTCGGCGCGGCTCTCCGGGGATACCGTCCACTTGAGGAAGAGGTGCAGCCTCTCGCCCCGCAGGGTCCAGGTTGACCGTCTCTCCCTGGAAGGTAGTCCTGCCGTTCGGCGATGGCCTCGAGCTGCTCGCGGAAGAAGGCGTGCGCCTCCGCGGGGGACAGTCTGTCCCAGGTTGTCGAAGAGTTCCTGCTTGCTCCCGGCCCCGTACAGCCTCAGGGTATGGCGGTTGACGTCGATCACCCTGACCAGGCGGGCGCATTCGACGAAGGCCTGCGGGTTCTCCCTGAAGTGATCGCGTCGAAATCGCTGACGCCCTCTTCCCGAAGCCGGTCCAGGTATGCCTTGACCTGAGAGAAGTCCTCCTCCCACAGGGAGATGGGGGCTTCCTCGAAGAGTTCCCAGTATCTCTGCTCGCTTTCGGACCTGTCCTTGTCCGCCATCTCCCCCACCGAAAGCGCGCCATGACCCGATGCCGACCCTGGTTAAAATTCTATAGGAATCCGGGCGTGTTTAGCGAGGGCTACCGGGAACGGGAATCACCTTCCCGCTTGGCCCGCTCCCACAGACGGTCCAGCTCGGCCAGGGAGAGCTCCTCCATGCTCGTCCCCTCCCGCCCGCAGAGCTCCTCCATCACCCGGAAGCGGCGCTTGAACTTGAGGGAGCTGCGGTGCAGGGCCACCTCCGGGTCCAGCTGGATGTGCCGGCAGATGTTCACCACCGAGAAGAGGAGGTCGCCCATCTCCATCTCCAGGTCACCTTCGCCCGCGGCGACGATGTGCCTGACCTCGTCCATCTCCTCCTCCAGCTTGTGCAGGGCGTCGGCGGCGGCGTCCCAGTCGAACCCCACCCGGGCCGCCCGGGTCTGCAGCTTGTAGGCGTAGAGGAGGGCGGGCAGGTCGGCCGCCACCCCGTCCAGCAGCGAAGCGTGTCCTCCCTCCTCCGTCTTGATGCGCTCCCAGTTGGCGGTGACCTCCTCCGCCGTCTCCACCGAGACGTCGCCGAAGACGTGGGGGTGGCGGCGGATGAGCTTCTCCTCGATGGAGCGGAGGGAGTCCGAGATCTCGAAGAACCCTTCCTGCCGGCCCAGCTGGGCGTGGAGGGCCACCTGCAGCAGGACGTCCCCCAGCTCCTCGGCCAGGTGCTCCCAGTCCTCCGCGCGGATGGACTCGATGGCCTCGTGCGACTCCTCGATCATGTGGCGGGCCAGGCTGGCGTGGGTCTGCTGGCGGTCCCAGGGGCACCCCTCCGGCCCCATCAGCACCCCGGTTATCTCCATCAGCCGCTGGAAGTCGAAGATATTCGAGTCCGGGACGGGCGGCAGGTACAGCGTGGTCAGGTGGTCGAAGCCCTCCCGGTGGTCGAGTTCGGCCAGCTCCACCCGGTCCACCCGCTCCCCGGGCCCGCCCAGCCCTGAACATATGAAGACGGGGTGCTCGGGCGGGTAGGCCTCCAGCAGGGAGAGCTTGATGTCGGAGGCCATCATGCGCGAATGCGCCTGCATCAGCACCAGGCCCTGCCTCGGCTGTATCCGGCGGAGGCCCTGGTAGGCCACCTCGGCCGCGTCGGCCAGAAATACCCCCTGAACAGGGTCTATCCCCAGGGCGGGGAATAAAGCGTCCAGAAAACTGACGGAAGAATATACCTTTACTTTATCTTTATACATTTCCAGCAGCAGGGCCACCGATCGCTCCGCCACCAGGGGGTTTCCCGGCACGGCATAGATTATCTCGCCCTGGCGGCCGGCTTCCTCCGTCAACCTGCCCGCGATGGCGGAATAGAGCTCCTCCGGCTCCCCGTACTCCTCGTAGAGGGCGTCGAAGGTGTCGAAGGGACGCCCCGGGCGGCGAGGTCCTCCGCCGCGGGGTGGCGGCCGGTGCGCAGGAACACCGGCCTGCCGCTCTCAAGCAGGGACATGGTCTCGCCGGTGATCAGGGAGGCCCCGGCCGGGCCCAGCCCGACGACGTGGATGAACGGGTGGTCCTTTTCACTATCCATCCATCCATTCTAGCCTCCCGTGACCCCGGTTTGCCAACGTGAATGTCATCGCCGTGTTGCTTTATAATCGATCTATGGAAGGCCGAACCCATAAGCACAAGCTGCTCAACCGCGTCCTGATCATCGGGGGCGTCTCCCTGATCGTGGCCGGGCTGCTCCTGTTGGCGGGGGTGAGGATCTACGTCTGGAACACCAACCGGACCGCCTCCCGGGCCCAGGAGGACCTTTCCCGGCAGTGGGAACAGGACCCGGCCGACCCTTCCAGGGAAGCAGTCCCGCCCGTGGGCGAGCCGGCCGTGCGCATCGTCATCCCCCGTATCGAGGTGGACTCCATCGTGGTGGAACTGGCCGGGCTGGACGACCTGGAGAACCTGAACAAGGGGCCCGGCCACATCCCGGGCACCGCCTGGCCGGGAGAGCCGGGCAACATGGTCATATCCGGCCACCGCACCACCTACGGCGCCCCCTTCAACCGCATCGACGAGCTGGAGCCCGGGGACGAGATATTCATCTACACCGCCTCCGGCAGGTTCGACTACGCGGTGTCCGAGACCCTGGTGGTCGTCCCCACCGACCTGAGCGTGCTGGACCAGGCCGGCGAGACGCGGCTCACCCTCACCAGCTGCCACCCCGAGTTCAGGGCCTCCAACCGCATCGTGATGGTGGCCCTCTTTATAGGGAGCGGAGCCCCTGTCAACTGCGGAAAAGGGGGACTGAGAGGAAAGTGGTTTATTTTTCGGGATTATCCGGTATATAATTAGTTAGCGGAATTTGAAATAGAACTCTACAAGTACGCAAACGAATAATCCCCACGAGATCATACAAACGACGAAATATGTGAGGGAGAGCTGGGATCCGCAGTCCAGTAAATGGTCACCGGGGCTGCGGGGAGCCAATGGTGAAACCGACCCGATCAAACAGCTTGATCGGGTTTTTTGTTGGGCATAAATCGTTGGGCATAAATCTGACAAGGAAGACTGACGGAGGTGATACAAGGCAGAAGGAGGCGGGCAGGTCTCCGGTGACGGCAAGGGACTCGATCGGCACAAGGATGGCGGCAATTCCACATTCATAACCCCATCTTCATTATCCAAGTTAAGCGGGCAACGGCTGTTGCCGCACTCCTTTGCTTCGTGCCTACGGGCTGATCCGGCGATCTCGCGCGCTCAAGGAGGTGATAGGCCTTGTCGACGAGATCCGATTCGCGTGAGGCAAAGGAGGTAAGGTTTTGGAAAGATTAAAGAAATCGTTGGTCGTATCTATTCGTCGCTGCCCTGCTGGTCCTCTCCCAGCTGGCCGGCATGGGGGGTTCCCTTGCCTACCAGGTGCAGAACCAGGGGGGCGGCGGCCAGGGCGCCGACGCCGTGCAGCCGGCCGCGCCCGTGGCACCGGCCGCAGACGAAGCGCCGGCGCCTTCCACCGGGGGCAACGCGAAGAAGGCCCCGGCTACCCAGACGCCCGAGGCGGGGAAAACGTATGACTGCGAGGAGCAGAACACCAGCCTGGACATATGCAAGGACGTCAACCCGGTAACCGACCCGGGCTACAAACTGAGCCTGGACAAGCAGGCCTCCACTTCCTACATAGAGATGTGGAAGGGCGAGAGCGCCCCGGTCACCTTCACCATCGACGTGGGAGCCGCCTCGAGCAACTCCTACAACGTCTCCGGCAAGATCTACGTGCATAACACCGGGAGCTGGCCGGCCGACGTGACGGCGGTCTCGGACACCATCTGGTACAAGGCCGGGGGGGCTACCTGGCTGGCGGCCTCCTCCTCAGCGTCACCACCACCGTCCCGACGGGCAACAATGCCATCTCCACGGGATGGCACACTTACACTTACACCGGCACCTTCACCCTGCCCGTCCCCATGAGCAGCGTCACCGCGCTGAGCAACTACATCCAGATAACCATCAGCAACCATCCCAACGACGGGACGCACACCTTCAAATACAGGAAGGACTTCTCCAAGCCCACGGGCGGCGGTTCCACCACGGTGTCGCTTTCGGACATCGAGAAGGTCACGCCCTCCACCGGTCTGAGCTACGTCACCAACTCCGTGACCATCAACGGGTCTCCCGTGTCCACCACCGGGCCCTGGTCGCTGGACCTGACCAAGGCGCCCTTCAAGGTGGTCATCAACCAGACCGTGACGGGTGACCTGGCGGGCCTCTATCTCCTTAACAACAAGGCCCGCATCGGCGACCTCTGCGACGACGTCGACGTGGAGATCCTGGTGAAGGAGCGGCCGCTCGGCAAGATCTGCGGCATCAAGTACGTCGACCTCGATTGCGACGGTGTGCGGGACCCGGGCGAGCCCGGCCTGTCCGGCGTGCTCATCGTGCTATGGAAGGACCTTGTGCCCGTCGGATCGCAGTTGTCCAACGCGGACGGCTACTTCGAGTTCACCGGCCTGTGCCCTGGCCATTACAAGGTCATGGAGATGGGGGCCGCGGGGTACTATCCCTCCACCAGCCCCTTCGCCTTCTTGGACCTCTGCTGGGGCGACGCCAAGACCGTCGAGTTCGGCAACGCGCCCTACGGCTCCATCAGCGGCTACAAGTACGACGACCTGGACGGCGACGGCGACTGGGACCAGAACGAGCCGGCCATCGAGGGCTGGGAGATCACCCTGGACGGCGAGACCACCGTCAAGACCGACTCTTCCGGCTACTTCGAGTTCGACAAGCTGGACCTGCGGCACCTACGTGGTGAGCGAAGAGGCCCGCGAGGGCTGGTTCTCGACCACGCCCGCCAAGGTCGAGGTCGAGCTGGGCTGCGGCGGAGGCGGCCGGGTCATCTTCGGCAACTGCCGCTACGGCCAAGATCTCGCGGCTACCAAGTATGAGGATACAGATGACTCCGGCACCATCACCGCGGGCGACGCCCCGGTCGCGGGCGTCACCATCAAGCTGTGGAAGGGCGCCGTGCTGGTGGCCACCACCGCCACCGCGGCCGACGGCTCCTACGGGTTCTCGGGCCTGGTCCCCGGCGACTACACCGTGGAGGAGGTCCTGCCGGACGGCTCCTACGCCATCACCCCGGTGACCGTGGGCCTCACCCTTACCTCGGGCGACGCCAAGACGGCCGACTTCCTCAACTGCCGCTACGGCACGATCTCGGGCTACAAGTTCGAGGACTCGGACGGCGACGGCGACTGGGACAACGGCGAGCCGGCCATCGAGGGCTGGGAGATCACCCTGGACGGCGAGACCACCGTCAAGACCGACGCTTCCGGCTACTTCGAGTTCGACAAGCTGGACCTGCGGCACCTACGTGGTGAGCGAAGAGGCCCGCGAGGGCTGGTTCTCGACCACGCCTGCCACGGTCGAGGTCGAGCTGGGCTGCGGCGGAGGCGGCCGGGTCATCTTCGGCAACTGCCGCTACGGCCAAGATCTGCGGCTACAAGTACGAGGATACCGATGACTCCGGCACCATCACCGCGGGCGACGCCCCGGTCGCGGACGTCACCATCAAGCTGTGGAAGGGCGCCGTGCTGGTGGCCACCACCGCCACCGCGGCCGACGGCTCCTACGGGTTCTCGGGCCTGGTCCCCGGCGACTACACCGTGGAGGAGGTCCTGCCGGACGGCACCTACGCCATCACCCCGGTCACCGTGGGCCTCACCCTTACCTCGGGCGACGCCAAGACGGCCGACTTCCTCAACTGCCGCTACGGCACGATCTCGGGCTACAAGTTCGAGGACTCTGGACGGCGACGGCGTCTGGGACCACGGACGAGCCGGCCATCGAGGGCTGGGAGATCACCCTGGACGGCGAGACCACCGTCAAGACCGACGCTTCCGGCTACTTCGAGTTCGACAAGCTGGACCTGCGGCACCTACGTGGTGAGTGAAGAGGCCCGCGAGGGCTGGTTCTCGACCACGCCCGCCACGGTCGAGGTCGAGCTGGGCTGCGGCGGAGGCGGGACGGGTCATCTTCGGCAACTGCCGCTACGGCCAAGATCTGCGGCTTCAAGTATGAGGATACCGACTGACTCCGGCACCATCAGCGCGGGCGACGCCCCGGTGGCGGGCGTCACCATCAAGCTGTGGAAGGGCGCCGTGCTGGTGGCCACCACCGCCACCGCGGCCGACGGCTCCTACGGGTTCTCGGGCCTGGTCCCCGGCGACTACACCGTGGAGGAGGTCCTGCCGGACGGCACTTACGCCGTCACCCCGGTCACCGTGGGCCTCACCCTTACCTCGGGCGACGCCAAGACGGCCGACTTCCTCAACTGCCGCTACGGCACGATCTCGGGCTACAAGTTCGAGGACTCTGGACGGCGACGGCGTCTGGGACCACGGACGAGCCGGCCATCGAGGGCTGGGAGATCACCCTGGACGGCGAGGCCACCGTCAAGACCGACGCTTCCGGCTACTTCGAGTTCGACAAGCTGACCTGCGGCACCTACGCTGGTGAGCGAAGAGGCCCGCGAGGGCTGGTTCGCGACCACGCCCGCCACGGTCGAGGTCGAGCTGGGCTGCGGCGGAGGCGGCCGGGTCATCTTCGGCAACTGCCGCTACGGCCAAGATCGGCGGGTACCAAGTACGAGGACACCGACGACTCCGGGACCATCAGCGCGGGCGACGCCCCGGTGGAGGGCGTCACCATCAAGCTGTGGAAGGGCGCCGTGCTGGTGGCCACCACCGCCACCGCGGCCGACGGCTCCTACGGGTTCTCGGGCCTGGTCCCCGGCGACTACACCGTGGAGGAGGTCCTGCCGGACGGCTCCTACGCCGTCACCCCGGTGACCGTGGGCCTCACCCTTACCTCGGGCGACGCCGAGACGGCCGACTTCCTCAACGCCCCCATCCACTGCTCCATCGCCGGCACCAAGTGGAACGACGCGGACGCCGACGGGATAGCCGATGAGGGCGAGCTCGGGCTCGCCGGGGTCACCATCCAGCTGTGGGCGGGCGACGAGATGCTCGACGAGACCGTGACCGGGGTCGACGGCTCCTACCTCTTCGAGGACCTGGAGCCGGGCGACTATACGGTCGTGGAGGTCGTGCCGGAGGGCAGCTACGCCACTTCCCCCGAGAGCATCGACGTCTCCCTGGACCCGGATGAGGACCTCACCGGGGTGGACTTCCTCAACGCCCGCTACGGCTCCATCGCCGGCACCAAGTGGGACGACCCCAACGGCGACGGCGTGCACCAGCCGGACGAGGTCGGGGTGCCCAACGTCACCATCACCCTGAGCCAGGAAGGCACGGTCATCGCGACCGTGAAGACCTCCGCCAACGGGACCTACAGCTTCGGCGACCTGGAGGCGGGTACCTACGACGTCACGGAGACGCTCCCGTCCGGGTCGACCAACACCACCCCCATCAAGGTGACGGTGGTGGTGGCCGCCGGTCAGGCGGTCACCGGAGTCGACTTCCTCAACCTGACGGTGGCGGGCGAGATCATCACTCCCCCGGTCACCCCCACCCCCACGGCGGAGACGACCACGGGAGGCGCCCAGTTGCCCCTGACCGGTTTCGACCTGCTGCCCTGGATACTCGCGGCCGGGCTTCTGATGATGCTCGGGCTGCTCAGCCTGGCCCTGGGCCTGGCGCGCAGCCGCCGCTAAAGGCGACGAACGCACTGTACGGAGGGGCTCCACCCGGAGCCCCTCTTTGCTTCCCTGAAAACGTAACAGTTTCGTAACACCATATGTAACACTAATGTTACAGCCTTATTGTTCTGCTGCTCCGTTACCGCAAGGTATAATATGTAGCAGGTAAGGTGCGAAAACTGAATAGCAAGGATCGATGGAGGCAAAGATCCGCAACCCGTTGTTGGTCACCTGGGTTGCGAGGAGCCAATGGTGAAACCGACCCGATCATGTCCGTTACATGGTCGGTTTTTTATTGGAGGTATGTACAGGAGACTGGGAATAAGATCTCATCCCGCTAAGACGTACTGACACGCTAGATCCAGGAGGTATGAGCAAATGCATAAGACAAGGAGAATGGTAACCCTCCTCTCCCTCTTCGCGCTACTTCTCGTGAACATCGTCGCCATCGGGCTCCTCTCTTCATCGGCCTATGAGGTCAAATCCGGCCAGCAGCCGTCGGGGACCGGCACGGAGGCGCCGGCGGGCGGCAGCGAGGCCACCCCCGCGGCACCCGCCCCGAGCGAGGCCGCCCCGGTGGTGGAGGTGCCGAAGGCCCCCGAGCCCGCCGCCGGCAAGACCACCGCCAAGCAGCCTGCCGCCGCCGAGGAAGAGCCGGGACGACGCCGCCTACGACGGGTTCTCCATCATCTCCGGCTACAAGTTCGAGGACCTCAACGGCAACGGCGTCATGGACCCGGGCGAGCCGGGACTGCCCGGCGTGACCATCACCTGCACCTACGCCAGCGAGTGGCTGAAGCTCGAGCACACCGCGGTCTCCGGCGCCGACGGGTTCTTCTCCTTCCCGTGGTGCATCGCCGGCTCCTGGCTGGTCAAGGAGCACGGGCTCGACGGCTACTACCCCACCACGCCGGTCGCCGGCGTCGTCACCGTCGGCTGGTGGGACAAGGGGAGCATCAACTTCGGCAACGCCCGTTACGCCAACATCCAGGGATACAAGTTCGAGGACCTGAACAAGAACGGCGTACAGGACCCCGGGGAGCCGGGCCTGCCCGGCGTCTCCATCACCCTCACCGGCCCCGACGTCTGGGAGACCACCGTCAGCGGGGCCGACGGCTGGTTCTACTTCAACAACCTCAAGGCCGGGAGCTACACGGTGAGTGAGGACCCTGCCACCTGCCCCGACCATTTCCCGACCACCCCCACCAGTGTCGCCGTGGACCTGGCGCCGGGCGAGACCGAGACGGTCTGCTTCGGCAACGCTCCCGACGAGGAAGAGGTCTACGGGTCCATCGAGGGCTACAAGTTCCTCGACCTGGATGCCGACGGCGTGATGGACGGCTCCGATCCCGGCCTGCCCGGGATCACCGTGAGGCTGTCGGGCAACGGCATCGACCCGGTCCAGACGGTCACCGACAGCTTCGGGCACTTCCGCTTCGACCAGCTGAAGCCCGGCGACTACCTGGTCGAGCTGGTCAATGACCCGGCCGCCTACTACCTGACCACTCCCGGGCAGTACGCCGTGGGGCTGTCTCCCCTCGAGACCGAGACGGTCTTCTTCGGCAACGCCCTCTACGGCAAGATAACCGGTCACAAGTACGAGGACTCCAACGGCAACGGCAGCCTCGACGCCGGTGAGCCCCCGCTGGAGGGGGTCACCATCAACCTCCTGGTGAACGGGGAGATCGTGGCCACCACCGTCACCAACGCCTCCGGCTCCTTCGAGTTCGACACGCTCAAGGCCGGCCTCTACGCGGTACAGGAGGTCGTGCCCGGCGGGTACTACAACACCTCGCCGGTGGAGGTACGAGGTGCTGCTCGAGCCGGGTGAGACCGGAGCAGGTGGAGTTCCTCAACGCCCGGCGCGGCAAGGTCTTCGGCTACAAGTGGCTGGACCTCGACGCCGACGGCGTGCTCGATGAGGGCGAACCCGCCATGGAGGGCGTGACCATCCAGCTGGCCAGCCTGGGCGGCGGCTTCGCCGCTTCCACCACCACCGGTGAGGACGGCTACTACGAGTTCACGGGCCTGCTGGCGGGGGCATACAGGGTCAACGAGATAGTGCCCGACGGTTACTTCCCCACCTCTCCCTACCTGGTGGAGTTCACCCTCGATTCCGGCGGCTCCCACCAGGTGGACTTCCTCAACGCCAGCCTGCTGGGCTCCATCGCCGGCACCAAGTGGGACGACCGCAACGGCAACGGTAAGGTGGACAACGGCGAGGCCGGCCTGTCGGGCGTGACCATCCAGCTGTGGGTGGGCGTCGAGGTCAAGGACACGCGCGTCAGCGCGGCCGACGGCACCTACGCCTTCGAGGACCTGCCGGCCGGCGACTACATAGTCATGGAAGTGATGCCGCAGGACCGCTACGCCACTTCCACCACCAGCATCCCCGTTACCCTGACGGACGGCGAGGACCGGACCGGCGTCGACTTCCTCAACGCCCCCTACGCGTCCATCACCGGTAACAAGTGGGACGATCCCGACAGCGACGGGGTGCATACCTCGGACGAAGCGCCGGTACCCGGCGTGACCATCACCCTTTCCCGCGACGGCTACCCGGACGTGCAGGCGGTCACCGATTCCTCAGGCGCCTTCTCCTTCGGCAAGCTGGAGGCCGGCACCTACACCGTCACCGAGACCCTGCCGACGGGGTCGCGCAACACCACCCCCCTGAGCATCACGGTCACCCTCGAGCCGGGTGAGCAGGCCGTCCTGACCTTCCTCAACGTCACGGTGGGAGGCGATATCATCGTGCCGGACAACCCGTCCTCCACCACCGAGGAAGGCCACCTGCCCCTCACGGGCATGAACCAGTTCGCCTATTACCTGGCCGCCGCCCTGCTGGCGCTGGCGGGCATGCTCCTGGTCATGCTGGGGCTCTTCCGCAACCGGCGGCCGGTGCCGGGCGGCGACGGTACTTACACCACGCCGGTCTCGGACAGGTGCCGGTTCGATAAGTGGGTCTGATTGAAAAAAAGACCGGGAAGGGGGCAGCCTTCCCGGTAACGACCGAAACTCGATCGGCATTCAGAGTTCGGCTCTAGATGTATCGGCGTGCCGGTCCGAAAACTTGATAGCCGTTTTGACAGTCAGGGACGGGTTGAGGCCCGTCCCTAATAATTTGACTTTCTTCCTTAAAATCCCAGGAAAATAATTTTTCTATTTTTTTCGAAAAAGCTAAAGTTTTCTATATAGAGGACCGATGAATGTAACGTAATTGAAAATTGAGCAAGGTGAAAAGGGCAAACTCTTCCGAAAGGAGAGGACGCAAAGCCAAGGGTCTAAAGCCGCTAAGCGGCCAAGATAGCCAGGCTGCCGCCTCAGAAGGTCACAAAGAGCCCTTTCCAGATCAAATGGAAAGGGTTTTCGTTTGAAAAGGACCGCCTGCCGGAGGAGCCGCCCTCAAGCCGAAAGCTCAAGACCCGCGAGGGAAGGCAAGGAAGAGCAAGATGGCACGGTGGAGCGGCGGAGCGAGGACGGGGCTGGCGATGGTGATCACCCTCGCGGTCCTCGCGCTTTCCCTGGCGGTTCCGGTGGGGGCCGCGGCGGCTGTCGACCAGACCTCCCAGGAGCAGCAGCTGCTGCAGCTCGTCAACCAGGCCCGGGCCGACGCCGGCCTCGCTCCTCTCTACGCCGAGCAGCAGCTCACCAACATGGCCCGCGATTACAGCGCGGAGATGATCCAGTACGACTTCTTCGGCCACGTCTCCCCCGTCTCCGGCGACCTGCAGGCCCGCGTTGCCGCCCACGGCATCGGCGGGTGGCTGCTGGCCGGCGAGAACATCGCCAAGTCGCCCACCGTCGAGTCGGCTTTCGCCGCCTTCATGAACAGCCCCGGTCACCGGGACAACATCCTCAAGCCCGACTACAACTGCACCGGCATCGGCATCCTGCAGGGCCCCAACGGGCTGGTCATCACCCAGGAGTTCATGAACTTCGCCGAGATCCCGGCCACCGCCGACGCGCCCGGCCAGGCCCCGGCGCAACTCTACGACACCTACATCCTGGTGATGAACCCCAACTCCTCGGCCGCCGCCGTGGACGCGGTCTTCCAGGACGACGCAGGCAACCAGCAGGTCTTCCACTACACGGTGGGCGCCCACAGCCGCTACACCATCCCGGCGCGGGAGACCCTGGGCGCGACGGGTTCCTTCGCCACCACCATCAAGAGCAACGTCCCGGTGCTGGCGGAGCGGGCCATGTACTTCGACAGCAACGGGCGCACCGGCGGCCACGACTCCATCGGAGCCTCGCAGGCCGCCACCGACTGGTACTTCGCGGAAGGGTACACCGGCGGCAGCTTCGACACCTGGGTACTGGTGATGAACCCCAACTCCTCAGCCGTCACCGCCACCATCAACTTCATGCTCGACGACGGCAGGGTGGTGCCTTACCAGGTCAGCATCCCGGCGGGCGGCCGCCAGAGCGTGCACGTGGACGACGTCCCCGGCCTCAGCGACTGCAACGTATCCACCCAGGTGACCTGCAGCCAGCCGGTGGTGGCGGAGCGCTCCATGTACTTCAACTACAACGGCAAGGCCGGCGGCCACAACTCCATCGGGGTCACCCAGCCCTCCCCCAACTGGTACTTCGCGGAAGGGTACACCGGCGGCAGCTTCGACACCTGGGTGCTGCTGCAGAACCCCAACTCCTCAGCCGTCACCGCCACCCTCAACTTCATGGTGGACGACGGCAGGGTGGTGCCTTACCAGGTCAGCATCCCGGCCAAGGCCCGCTACACGGTGCCCGTGGACGCGGTTCCCGGCCTGGACAACTGCAGCGTCTCCACCCAGGTCACCTGCGACAAGCCCATCGTGGCGGAGCGGGCCATGTACTTCAACTACGAGGGCAAGGACGACGGCCACGACTCCATCGGGATCACCCAGCCCTCCAGCAACTGGTACTTCGCGGAAGGGTACACCGGCGGCGAGTTCGACACCTGGGTGCTGCTGCAGAACCCCAATCCCAGCCCCACCACCGTCACCCTCCAGTTCATGCTGGACGACGGCAGGGTGGTGCCCTACCAGGTGACCATCGCGGCCAAGGCGCGCTACTCGGTCAAGGTGGACGCGGTGGCCGGCCTGGACTGCTGCAACGTCTCCACCCAGGTCATCTCGGACCTGCCGGTGGTGGCGGAGCGGGCCATGTACTTCTCCTACAACGGCAAGGACGGCGGGCACGATTCCATCGGCTCGGAGGTCCCCTCCCACACCTGGTACTTCGCCGAAGGCTCCGTCCAGTAACCGAAACTCCGGGCGTCAGTCGCGGAGCGTAACCCCGGGATCTTTCCCTTATCTGATTTACCCCGGAGAGATTGCTTCGTCGCCGGGCTCCTCCAATGTCACAGCAGATCCGTGCAGGCGCGCAGGGCGTCTTCCCTCTTCCAGAAGGCCGCGTCCAGCGGCAGCTCCAGCTCCCGGGTGGCGGTGTTGTAGCGCGGGGCGCCGGCCTCCCTGCCCAGCAGCTTCTTAAGGTTCAGGGTACGCAGCTTCTCGTGGAACTCCACGGCACCGCGGCGGAAGCGTATGGTCAGGCTGCCGCGCGACCAGATCATCTCCCGCAGCCCCGGTTCCACGCAGGCCAGGCGGAGGCGGGCGATGCCGAAGAGGTTGACCACGGGCGGGGGTGGGGGGCCGTAACGGTCGCGCACCTCGGCCTCGAGCCCGTCCAGCTCCCCCGCCTCGCGCGCCTCCACCATGCGGCGGTAGATCTCCATGCGGCGCGCGGCGCGTTCTATGTATTCATCCGGCAGGAAGGCCGGCAGCGGCAGGTCGATGGTGATCAGGGGCATGCGCCGGTGGGTCTCGCCCTTCAGCGCCTCCACCGCCTCGGCCAGCATGCGGCAGTAGAGCTCGAAGCCCACCGCCTCCACGTGACCGTGCTGCTCGGCCCCCAGCATGTTCCCGGCCCCCCGGATCTCCAGGTCCTTCAGGGCCACCCGCAAGCCTGAGCCCAGCTCGGAGAAGTCGCGGATGACCCGCAGGCGCTGGGAGGCGGTGTCGGTGAGGCGGCTCCCCTCCCGGAAGAGGAAGAAGGCGTAGGCCTGGCGGTGGCTGCGGCCGATGCGTCCCCGCAGGTGGTAGAGCTGGGCCAGGCCCAGGCGCTCCGCCCCGTCCACGATGAGGGTGTTGGCGTTGGGGATGTCCAGGCCCGACTCGACGATGGTGGTGCAGCAGAGCACGTCCAGGCGGCCCTCCACGAAGTCGTGCATGACCTGCTCCAGCTCGCGCTCGCCCATCTGGCCGTGCCCCACCCCCACCCGCGCCCGGGGCACCAGGCGGCGCAGGCGTTCCGCCGCCGTCTCGATGCCCTCCACCCGGTTGTAGACGTAGTAGACCTGGCCCTCGCGCTCCAGTTCCCGCTCGACGCTCTCCCGCACCAGTCCCTCGTCGTAGACCCCCACGGTGGTCACCACGGCGTAGCGGTCCTCGATGGGGGTGTCGATGGTGCTCATGTCCCGCAGGCCGGAGAGGGACATCTGCAGGGTGCGGGGGATGGGGGTGGCGGTGAGGGTGAGCACGTCCACCTCGCGGCGGAGTTCCTTCAGCCGCTCCTTGTGCATGACCCCGAAGCGGTGCTCCTCGTCCACCACCACCAGGCCCAGGTCGGAGAAGGCCACCTTCTTCTGGAGGAGGCCGTGGGTGCCGATGACCACGTCCACCGTGCCCGCGGCCAGCCCCTCCAGGATGGCCTTGCGCTCCCGCGGGGTCTGGAAGCGGGAGAGGGTCTCCACCCGCACCGGCCAGGGCAGGAAACGCTGGCGGAAGGTCTCGCCGTGCTGCAGGGCCAGGACGGTGGTGGGCACCAGCACCGCCACCTGTTTTGAGTCCATCACCGCCTTGAAGGCGGCGCGCAGGGCCACCTCGGTCTTGCCGTACCCCACGTCCCCGTAGACCAGGCGGTCCATGGGCATCGGGCGCTCCATGTCCGCCTTGACGTCCTCGATGGCCTGCATCTGGTCGAGGGTCTCCCGGTAGGGGAAGGAGCTCTCCAGCTCCTGCTGCCAGGGGACGTCGGGGGAGAAGGAGAAGCCCCCGGCGGCCTGGCGCCCGGCGTAGAGGCGCAGCAGGTCGGCGGCGACGTCCCGCACCGCCGCCCGCGCCCGCTTGCGGGTCTTGCGCCACTGGGCGCTGGAGAGGCGGTAGAGGGGCGGGTTCTCCGCGCCCACGTAGCGGTGGATGAGGCCGATGCGGTCGGTGGGCAGGTAGAGCGCGTCGCCCTCGGCGTAGCGCAGTATTATATACTCCCGGCTGACCCCCTTGACCTCGCGCACGGTCAGCCCGGAGAAGACCCCGATGCCGTGGTGGAGGTGGACCACGTAGTCCCCCTCCTCCAAGTCCCCCAGGCCCTCCACCGGCCGCCCGGCGGTGGCTTCCGTCTCGTGGCGGCGGCGGGGCAGGGCGCCGAAGAGGTCCTCCTCGGTGAGGACCGCCAGCCTGGCCGGGGGGAGCTGGAAGCCGTGGTGAAGGCTCCCCTCCGTAAGGACCAGCCCGGCCCGGGCGGTGAGGGCGTCCCGCGCCTGCAGCCCGGCCTCGGCCAGGACCTCGGCCACGCGTTCCCGGCGCCCCCTGGTATCGAAGGTCACGAGCACGCGCCAGCTCGCGCCGCGCCACTTCCTGATATCCCTGGTCAGCAGTTCCAGGTCCCCGCGGTAACCGGTGGCCTGGCGCGACTCCAGCTCCAGCATGGCCTCCCCCGACCAGGGGTCGATCGCCAGCGAGCGGGGGTGCCGGGCACAGCCCGTCGTAGGCATCGCGCGCCGCGGGTCCTTCCTCCAGCCCGTCCAGGCGCTCGCGGGCCAGGCGGGGCTCCAGCAGGACCACGGCGTCGTCCGGGGTGAAGAGGGCGGGCGTCTCGCGCTTTTCGTCCTTGCTCTCCTCTCCATCTTCCCCACTCCCCTCCCAGTCCAGGGGGAAGACCAGCACCTCCCGCGCGTCCTGGTGCGAGCGCTGGTCCGCCGGGTTGAAGGGGCGCAGGCGGTCCACCATGTCCCCGTCGAGCTCGAGGCGGATGGGGAAGGCGTGGGTGGGGTCGTAGACGTCGAGGATGCCCCCGCGCACGCTGAACTCGCCCGGCGCCTCCACCAGGTACTGCCTCCGGTAGCCGAAGGCGGCCAGCCTGTCTTCCAGCTGTCCCAGGTCCGCCTTGACGCCCCGCTTGAGGAGCAGGGGCCGCGGGGCGTCCGGCCCGGACTCCGCCCCGTGGGCCAGCGCCGCGGCCGGCATCACCAGCAGGGGCGCGGCCTTGCCGCCGCCGTCCCGGAAGTCCCGCAGCAGGTGCAGGGCGCGGGCGCGGGTGGCGCTCCCCTCCAGGTCCACCACCTCCCGCCCGGGCAGCGGCAGCTCGCGCACGGGGAAGTAGAGGAGCCGCCCGGGCTCGAGCAGCCCCGCCAGTTCCTCCAGCAGCCGCTCGGCCGCCTCCACCCCGGGGGCCACCGCCGCCACCAGCCCTCCCGTCGCGGCGGGCAGGGCCGCCAGCAGGGGCGCGGCCAGGCTCTCGGCCATGCGCAGGGTAAGGGGCCCCCTGCCTTGCGCCAGGGTCTCCACCACCCGGTCGAAGGCGGGGTCCTGCTTGAGCGCTCCGGCCAGGTAAGCCGCCAGTTCCATCTTCGCTTCTCTCCTCCTGGTCTCAGGCAAAGCCTTAAGGGCCTCGATCTTCCGACCCAGGCCTCGCACGTCTGTTATTCAGTTGTCTGCATTTATTGTAACTCAATTGGAGGTCAGACCCCCATTGTTAAGCAGCCATCGTTAACGTAGCTCGACATTAATCGATTATCGGGCTGACCCCGTTAAGAGAGGTCGAAGGAGGAGAAGGCGGCGCGGCAGCGGGCCAGTTCGCCCCGGTCCATCCAGGTGCGCATGGTCTCGTCCCGGGCGTGCGGGTTGTCCGTGCCCACCTTGGCCCCCTTCTCCACCCACAGCGGGTTGTACTCCATCAGGGCCACCCGGCGCGCCCCGTGCTCGGTCAGGAAGCGGGCCAGCGCCTCCAGGTTGCGCGGCTTGGCGGTGATGCCGGGGACCAGGGGGATGCGCGGCAGCACCGGCACCCCGCCGTCCAGCGCGGCCTGCTGGAGCTTGGCGAAGTTGTCCAGGATGCGGTCGTTGGAGACGCCGCAGTACTTGCGGTGCTCCCCCGGGTCGTGCAGCTTGAGGTCGAAGTAGATCAGGTCGAGGTGGGGGTAGAGCTCCTTCACGAAGCGGGCGTGGTCGAACTGCCCGCAGGTCTCCAGCAGGGTGTTGACGCCCTCCTTCCTCAGCTCCCGGAGCAGGCGGGAGGAGAAGTCCATGAACATGGTGGGCTCCCCGCCCGAGAGGGTGACCCCGCCGCCCGAGGTCTGGAAGAAGGGCATGTCCTTCAGGGCCGCCGCGACGACCTCCTCGACGGTCATGGCCCGTCCCACCCGGGCCAGCGCCCCGGAGGGGCAGGCGTCCGCGCAGACCAGGCAGAGGTTGCACTTGTCCGCGGTCGACGAAGCCGGGGTTGTCGCGGCTCAAGGCGCGCAGCGGGCAGACGCCGACGCAGGTGTCGCAGCCCACGCACTCCCGGGCGTCGAAGGCCAGCTCCAGGCCGGGCCGCATGCACTCGGGGTTGTGGCACCAGACGCAGGAGAGGGGGCAGCCCTTGAAGAAGACCACCGTGCGGATGCCCGGGCCGTCGTCCAGGGAGTTGCCCTTGACCTCGACGATGAGCGGCGTCCGTGCATCAGATGCCATACTCGGCCCGCTCGATCAGCTCGATCTGCATGTCGCGGTTGAGGGTGACGAAGTAGGCGTTGTAGCCGGAGATGCGCACCAGCAGGTTGCGGTAGTCCTCGGGGTGGGCCATGGCGTCCCTGAGCATCTCCGAGGTGACCACGTTCATCTGCATCTGCATGCCGCCCAGGTCGAAGTAGGTCTTGACGTAGGAGAACATGTGGTCGACCACCTGGGCGTGGCTGTCCTCGCGCCGACGGCACCACCTTGACGTTGAAGGCGATGTTGTTGTTCATGGTGTGGGGGTCCAGCCGGGCCACGTCGCGGATGTTGTCCAGCAGGTTGCGCGAGGCGTTGGGCTCGGGGGTGAGCCCCGGCGTGAAGGCCTTGCCCTTCAGCTTGCCCGAGGGCAGGGCGCCCGGAGAGGGTGCCGAAGGCCACGTGGTTGGACATGGACCAGAAGCCGGCGGTGTAGGGGCCTCCCCGGAAGTTGCGGTGGGCGCCGTAGGTGTCGTGGGCGAAGCGTGGCCACCCGCTGGGCCATGGCCACCGCCTCGTCCGATGCCCGAGCCGAAGAGGGGCACCTTGTGCGTGACCATGGCGTGCAGGGCGGCGTGGCCCTCGAAGTCGTCGTCGACGGCGCGCTTCAGCTCGGCGAAGGTGACCTTGCCTCTCGTCGTAGACCAGCTTCTTGATCGCCATCAGGGAATCGGTGACGTCGGCCAGGCCGATGCAGGCCGAGCCGGAGGAGTTGTGCTTCGCCCCGCCCTTGGTGACGTCCCTTCCCTTGGTGATGGAGTCGCCTGATGAGCGACGACAGCAGCGGCGTGGGGCGCAGGACGCTGTGGGCCTCCCCCAGGTAGTTGTTGTACTCGACCGACTGGTCGATCAGGAACTTGAACTGGGTGGTGAAGGCGGTATAGAAGTCCTCGAAGGTCGGGAAGTCGCCCGCCTCGACGCTCCCGGTCTTCGGGCCCACCTCCCAGTCCATCAGGGGGTGGCGCCCGTTGTTCATGGCCATCTCCAGGGCGGCCACCATGTTCATCATCATGCAGTTGGTGTGCCCGATGTGCTTGCCGGAGAGCGTGGGCTCCACGCAACCGGTGGCGGACCAGTCCCGCAAGTCCTCCGGCGGGTAGCCGAACTCGGCGAGCGACTCCATCACGGCCGAGTCGTTGTGCAGGGAAGGGGTGGCCGCGGTGATCAGGTTGACCTCGCACAGCCGCTTGAGGTAGGTGTCCGAGTTGATGCCCGGGTGGAAACGGGCGTTGACGTTGGGGTCGCGGATGCCCAGCATCTCGGTGACCTTGAGGAAGATGTAGGTCATGTCGTTGACGGCGTCCTCCCCTTCCGGGGTGACGCCGCCCAGGGTGATGGCCTGGTCGGAAGAGCTGCCCCCGAAGAGGTGGTTGCCGATGTCCGGGACCAGCGGCAGGTGGTCGGTGCAGCGCATGTAGAAGCAGCCCACCAGCTCGACGGCGCGCTTGATGTACGCCTCCCTCTCCTCCTCCGTTGCGAGCTTCTCCAGGTCCGCCGCGAAGAAGGGCTGCAGCCACTGGTCCATGCGGCCGATGGACAGGCCGGCGTTGGTGCTCTCCATGTGCAGGCCCACCCAGCCGATCCAGATGGCGTTGAGCGCCTCGTCCAGCGTCTCCGCCGGGCCCTCCGGCACCTTCGCGCAGATCTCGGCCAGCCGCTCCAGCTCGGCCTTGCGGGCCGGGTCCGCCTCGGCCTCCGCCTCCTTCGCGGCCTGCGCCGACAGGTTGCGCGCGTAGGCGGCCAGCCCCTCCAGGCAGATGACCATGGCCTCGAGGGTGTCCTTCTTGCGCCTGGTCCGCGCCGGTGTCCCGCGCCAGTTCCTCCTCGATCTCGGTGATGAGGCCCGAGGTGCCCAGGCGCAGCAGCTTGGGGAAGTCGGCGATGGTGTGGGAGAGCGCGGCGGTCTTCCACAGGAAGTAGACGGCGAAGCGCTCGTCCATGCGCTGGCTCAGGGGGTAGTCGTAGTTGTCCCGCACCCACTCGCGCATGTTGCGCCTGGTCCAGAAGGGGAAGACCTGGCGGTGCAGGGCTCCGACGGTCTCCTCCGAGACGTCGTAGGGATTGAGCAGCCGGTCGGGCACCGAGTGGAGCTCGCCCCAGATCATGGTGCCGTGGGTGTCGGGGTAGATGACCACGCCGATCTCGCGGGTGGTGGTGGTGCCGGCGATGAGGTCGCCGGAGCGGATGATGGGCTTGCGGTTCTCCATCAGGTGCTTGAAGGCGTGGGCCTGGCGCAGTTCCGGCACCCAGGGCTCTCCCTGCTCGTCCGTCTCGAAGCCGTGGGCCTCGAACCACTGGGTGAGGAGCAGGGGGCGCTCGTGGCAGAGCTGCGGCCTGGTCTCGAAGTGGATGTCCAGGAAACGCTTCAGGCGGGGGAAGTCCTCCAGGGCGTAGGCGGAGAGGTAGGGGTCGGTGAGGTACTTCGACCCCGGGGTCCGTCTTCTCGCCCCGCAGGCGCTCGCGCCGGCGCTCCTTCAGCTCCCGGACCAGCCCGGGGTCGGAGGCGGGGCGCTCCCGCAGGCGCTCCTCGCGGTCGCGGCGCTTCTGCTTATCCATCATCTTGCGGTGCTGCTTGCCCATGAGCAGGGAGATGTAGAAGTTGAAGAGGTTGGCGTAGGTGAGGTTGCCGTCCAGCATCATCTTGCTCTTGAGCAGCATGTTGAGGAGTTCCGCCGGGGTGGCCCGCAGCATCTCCCTCACCTGGGTGTCGGAGGCGAAGACCATGGTCACGTCGGCGTCGGCGGGGATGGCCTTCAGCACCCTGCGCCTTGCCGCCGGTGAAAGCTGATGGCCTGCTCGACGCTGCCGTCCGGGGTCTTGAAGCCGATGGTGGAGTCCATCCACCCCCCGTTGCCCTTGAGGTATTCCCGCATGGCCGGGCGGTGGTTGAAGTTCGCCGCCATCAGGCCCAGGAGGGCGTGGCCCAGCAGATTGGTGGACGATCTTCCGCTCATCTCCTCCTCCTCCCGCTCAAAGGGACTCGAGCGCGGACCGCAGGACGGGGTCGAGGGCGTCGTAGCCGGCCTCGTTGGGGTGGGAGTCGTAGGGGTCCGACGCGTAGGCCGGTTTCAGGTACCCGTCCGGGGCGGCCAGCGCGCCGTAGAGGTCGACGACGACGACGCGGATGGAGGACATGGCGGTCAGGCTCTCCAGGTACTCGTTGTAGGCCCTCTGGTTCTCAACCATCCACTGGTCGCAGTCGTTCTCCACCACCGGCAGGGCGTTGCCCAGCAGCAGCACCTGGCCGGGCTGCCCCTGGGACGCCTTGACCACCGCGTCGACGATGTCCTTGTTGTTTTCCAGGTTCTCCTCCGCCGTGGCCTGGTCCCCGCCCGCGAAGTCGGCGAAGCAGAGCTTGAAGAAGACCACGCCGTCCTCTCCCGCCTGGCGGATGACCCGCCTGGCCGAATCGACGATCTCCGGCGGGGAATCCATCTCGTGATAGTAAAGGCCCCATCCCGCGAAGGAGACGGGCTCGTCGGGGTCCCAGTCCCAGCCCCAGTGGCTGAACCAGCCGCCCATCACCGAGCGGCCGCACATCTGGACGGAATCACCCGTAAGGAAGGCACCTCCGGAAAGGCTGCCGCTCTCCTCGTCTTGGTCGAAGGCCACCCCGACCGGGGCTTCATCGTCCGAGCCTCACGTGCCTCCCAGCTCGCACCCGTTCGAGAACAGGGCCACGGCCGCCAGCATGAGCAGCGCGGCCAGTGCCAGAATCATCTTGAACCTGCGCATGACATCCCCTCCTTCTTGTTAGATTAATTGTAGCGTAAGAGGGCATTGCTATATACGACTTACGTCAATTGCGGGGAAGCGGAAAAGGTGTTAGAGGCCTTGGTATATATCTTCGGCCGCGGTCTCCATGCCCCGGATGGCGTCACGCGACTCCAGGATGCCCGCGGCCAGTTCGTCCAGCCTCCGTGAGAAGGGCGGGAACTCGGCCGGGCCGGCCAGCGGCAGCTGCCGGACGAACTCGTCCACCTGCAGCATGGCCTCGGCCACCAGCATCGCCTCCGCCTGGTTGGCGTCGAGCAACGCCAGCAGGCTGTCGGCGTATTCCTCGTCCTTGCCGCCCAGGGACTTGAGCTCCTCGAGGGCCGCCCGCGCGGCGGCGGCGCTCTTGAGAAAGGCGTCGTAGGAGCGGCGTCCCTCCTCGACCAGCTTGCCGGCCGACTTCTTCAGGGCCTCGCCCTGGTCCTGGCTCAGCCTCTCCTCCATCTGCGGGAAGAACTCCTCCAGGCCGGCGACGCGCGAGCTTATCTCCTGGTATTGCGCGCGGGCCGCGTCCGCCTGCTCGTGGGAGCCGTCGTCTCCCCGGCACGCGGCGCTCAGCGGGAGCGCCAGGCACAGGAGGGCGAGGGTCACGAGTCTCCAGCCGGGGGGTCGCGGGCGGCGCGCACCCGCCGGGTCTAGTCTCACAGGTTCTTCTCCTCGTAGAAGGCGTCGGCCTCGGCGGCCAGGCGGGACGCCTCCAGGAACTCCTGCTCCAGCTGGCGGGCCAGGCGGTCCAGCTCGTCCACGTAGTACTGCAGCTGTTCCTCGCTCTCGGCCAGCTCGACCAGCGAGAGCAGGTCCGCCAGGTTGGAGACCAGGCCGCGGTTGGTCTGAAGGGCTTCCAGCTGTGCCTGCACCGCCGCCTCGGCCATGGCGGCATAGGCAGCGTAGTCGCCGCCGCCGCTGGTGGACGCGGCCTCCCGGAAGATCCCCTTCGCCCCCACCAGGAGCCCTTCCAGCCTGTCGAGGTCCTCGGAGACCAGCCGGACCAGCGACATGCCTTCGGTCACGGTGTCCTGCAGGTTGTTGTATCGCTCACCCAGCTGGGCCATCTTGGAGTTCAGGTCGAAGAGGTCCTGCAGGATGGGGCGGGCCTCCTCCATCTCCTGCAGGCCTTCGTCCACCATCAGCCTGGCCTGTCCGCCTTCGTTCCCGCACCCCGCGAGGAGACCGGCGACCAGCGCCGCCGCCAGGATCACGGCCGCCAGCGCCGCCGCGGCCTTACCCGTTTCCTTCATCAACTCGACCTCCCCCGGCCCGGTCCGTTTCCTCTGCCATCCGTCTTCCGGGACTACTTTCAATTAGACGGCCCGCTTGTCCTTTGCGGCACTCACCTGTCGCGGGTGGCGCTCCGCCGCCCGGCTTCAGTTGAACCTGTTCATGGCCGCGCCGATGCCCTCGTCCAGCACCGCTTCCACCGCGTCCGCCCCCCGCCGCGCGCTCTCGCGCAGCGCCTCCAGCACCTCTCCCGACAGCTGCTCCAGGACGTAGTCGGCAGCCTCCTCGGGGGTGGGCGGCCTCCCCACCCCGATGCGGACCCGCGCGAAGGCGTCGCTGCCCAGGTGGTCGATGATGGACTGGATGCCCAGGTGGCCCCCGGAGGAACCGCCCCGGCGGATGCGCACGGTTCCCGCGGCCAGGTCGATGTCGTCGTAGATCACCAGGATCTCCCGGGGGTCCAGCCGGAAACGCCGGCGCAGCTGTTTCACGGCCTCACCACTCCGGTTCATGAAGTCGAGGGGCCGTGCCAGCTTGACGTCCCTGCCGCCGCAGGCGAAGCTGCCCGTGTCGATGCCGCGGTATTTCTTGAAGGAGGCCCCCCGGCGCCCGGCCAGTTCCTCCAGGGTCATGAAGCCGGCGTTGTGCCGGGTGTGGGCGTAGCGGCTGCCGGGGTTTCCCAGGCCCACCACCAGCGAGATGGCTTCCTTGTCCGATCCTTTCAACTGCTCACCCCCGCGCTCGGGTATTATCTACACTCCGTAATCATACAGCGAAAGCGCGGCCGGTGGTAGGGAACGGTAAGGCTGGGCCTTGCGGGCCGGCTATTCGGAGGCTTCGGGCTGTTCCGCGCCCTCCGGCGTACCGGCGGCCTCGGCCGCGGCAGCGGCCTCCGCCGCCGCCTCCGCCTCTTCCTCTTCCTCGGTCAGAGCCACCTGGACCCTGCGGGTGATGACCGCGACCATGATCTCCTCCGGGCTGTTGAGGTAGGTCACCCCGGGCAGTTCGGGGAGGTCGGACACCTTCAAGCTCTGCCCCAGCTCGAGGTCATTGATGTCCAGGTCGATGCGGTCGGGGAGGTCCTTGGGCAGGGTCTCCACCTTCACGCCGTAGATGTAGTGCTGGAGCAGGCCTCCCGCCTTGACGCCCTCCGGCTCACCGTGGTAGAGGACGGGGACCTCGGTCTGGAGCGTCTCGGTCTCCTTGACCCTCTGGAAGTCCACGTGCAGGACGGTGTCCTTGATGGGGTGGCGCTGCATCTCCTTCACCACCACGGTGTGCTTACCGCCCTTCTTGCCCTCTATCTTCAGGTCGACCAGGCCGTGGATGCCCTGCTCCCGGCGGAGCAGGACCATCAGGTCGTGGCTGTCCAGCGTGATCATGACGGGCTCTAATTCGTGCCCGTAGAGCACGGCGGGTATCCGGCTTTCCTTGCGGAGCCTCCTCGCCGCTTCCTTGCCCGTTTCTTCCCTCAGGGTCGCGTTGATCGTCGTCTGCATCTTCACTCACCTCTATATATTATGAATATTCCGTCCTTATCTTGACGCAAGGCAATATGATAAACCAAACTGCCGGTGCTATTTCAAGCACAGGGTGCCGGGCAAGGGTGCAGGGCAAGGGTCAGGGCTGGTTGTCGCCCCCGAAGAGCTCGCTCACCGACTCGTCCTTGAAGACGCTGGCGATGGTGTTGGCGAAGATGGAGGCGATGGAGATCACCTTGGCCTTGGGGCTCCGGCCCTCCTCGGGGATGGGAAGGGTGTTGGTGACGGTCACTTCCTTGATGGGCGAGGCGTCGATCTTCTCCCAGGCGCCGCCGGAGAAGATGCCGTGGGTGGCGCAGGCGTAGATCTCCGCCGCGCCCTTCTCCTCGAGGGCGGCGGCCGAGCTGGTCAGGGTGCCGGCGGTGTCGATCATGTCGTCCACCAGCACCGCCTTCTTCCCTTCCACGTCGCCGATGACGTGCATGATCTCGGCCACGTTGTGGCCGGGGCGCCGCTTGTGCAGGATGGCCATGGGGACGGAGAGGTAGTCGGAGTACTTCTTGGCCATCTTCACCCGGCCGGCGTCGGGGGAGACGATGACCAGGTCGTCGAAGTAGTTGCGTGAGATGTAGGAGGCCAGCAGGGGCACGGCGGTGAGGTGGTCCACCGGGCCGTTGAAAAACCCCTGGATCTGCCCGGCGTGCAGGTCCATGGTGAGGATGCGGTCCGCGCCGGCCGTGGTCAGCAGGTCGGCCATGAGCTTGGCGCTGATGGGCTCGCGCGCCACCGTCTTCTTGTCCTGGCGGGAATAGCCGTAGTAGGGGATCACCGCCGAGATGCGCTTGGCCGAGGCGCGCTTGAGGGCGTCGATCATCAGCAGCATCTCCATGATGTTGCGGTTGATGGGGCTCGAGCTGGTCTGGACCACGAAGGCGTCTACGCCGCGCACGCTCTCCTCGAAACGGACGTAGAGCTCGCCGTTGGAGAAGGTCTTCAGCTCCACCTCGCCCAGTGAGAGCCCGAGGTGCCCGGCCATCTCCCGGCCCAGCTCGGGGCAGGACCGGCCCGAAAAGATCATCAGCCTCTTGCGCGTAATCTCCTTCAAGTGAGCCTCCTTCTATCCGACCTTACTCTTCGCCTGCTTTCCCCGGCGCCCGGTTTCCTGATCCGCTTGGTGCTGGTCGCCTTGGGTTTCTTCCAGTTCTCGATGTTCTTCTGCTGGGACCGCTCCACGCCCAGGGCCGCGGCGGGCACGTCCTTGCTGATGGCGGAGCCCGCCCCGGTGACGGCCCCCTTGCCGACGCGGACCGGGGCGATGAACATGGTGTCCGAGCCGATGAAGGCGCCGTCCTCGATGGTGGTGGCGTGCTTCTGGCTGCCGTCGTAGTTGCAGGTGATGGAGCCCGCCCCGATGTTGACCTCCTCGCCGATGACGGCGTCCCCCATGTAACTGAGGTGGGGCACCTTGCTCTTCCTGCCCACCACGCTGTTCTTGATCTCCACGAAGGTGCCGGCCTTGGCTCCTGAGGAGATGCGGGTGCCGGGGCGCAGGCTGGCGTAAGGGCCCACGCTGGCCCCTTCCTCGATGGAGGCCTCGCGCACCACCGACTCCGTCACCGTCACCCGGTCGCCCAGGGTGGAGTCGGCGATGCGGGTGAAGGGCCCGATGCTGCATTCCCTGCCGACGCGGGTGGCCCCGGTGAGGAAGGTGAAGGGGTGGACCACCGTGTCCCGGCCTATGGAGACTCCCAGTTCGATGTAGGTCTGACGCGGGTCCACCACCGTGACCCCCTCGTCCATCCAGTGGGCGTTGACCCTCTCCCGCATGATGCGGTCGGCTTCGGCCAGCTGGGCGCGGGTGTTGATGCCCATGGCCTCCGAGGCCTCGTCCACCTGCAGGGCGGTGACCTGCTCGCCGCGCTCCAGCATCCTCTCGACCACGTCGGTCAGGTAATATTCCTTCTTGCGGTTGTCGTTCCCCACCTGCTCCAGGCAGTCGAAGAGCTCCTGCCGCTTGAACAGGTAGATGGAGGTGTTGACCTCGGTTATGAGCCTCTCGGCCCCGGACGCGTCCCGCTCCTCCACGATCTTGGCGACCTGGCCGTCGGGGCCCCGCACCACCCGGCCGTAGCCGGTGGGGTTATCCAGCTGCATGGTGAGGACGGACGCCCCGGCCCCCGCGCTGAAGAACTGGTCGGACAGGGCCTTGAGGGTGGCCGTGGTGACCAGGGGGGTGTCCCCCGCCAGTACCAGGACGTTCTCGTCCGCGGGCCCCAGGGACGGCCCGGCGGCCATCACCGCGTGCCCGGTGCCCAGCTGTTCCTCCTGCAGCACCACCTCGACGCCGGACCCCAGGGCCTGGCGCACCTGGCCGGACTGATGGCCCACCACCACCAGCACGCGCTCCGCCTTGAACTCCTTGAGGGTGTCCAGGAGCACCAGCAGCAGGGGCTTCCCGCAGAGGGGGTGCAGCACCTTGGGCAGGGAGGACTTCATGCGCGTGCCTTCACCGGCCGCGAGCACCAGTGCCGTTACCCGTCTTTTCTTCACTTCGACTCCTTCAACGCGACACGTACCGACGCCCAATATGATATCTTATGCAGCCGTCATTTTTTAGCGGGAGGCGAGGTAGCGGTTGTAGAGCTCGCGGCGGGAGACCCCCCGCAGGGTGGCGACGGTGCGGCAGGCGTCGCCGGCCGAGGAACCCATGGTCAGTCTCCTCCCCCACCAGCCCGATGAGCAGCTCCCAGTCGGGCCCTTCCTCCGCGTCCCCGTCCGCCGTCAGGGCCTCCACCAGCAGCACCATCTCCCCGCGCGGCCGCTCCTCGCCCATCTCCTCCAGCAGCTCGGCGGCGGTGCCCGAGCGCACCTCCTCGTGCAGCTTGGTGAGCTCGCGGGCCAGGATCACCCGCCGCCCGCCGTACAACCCGGCCAGGTCCTCAAGCGTCGCCCTGACCCGGTGGGGCGCCTCGTAGAAGACCTGCGCCTCGCTCCGGCGGGACAGTTCCTCCAGCGCCTTGCGGCGGGCGGATGAGCGCGCGGGCAGGAACCCCCCGAAGTAGAAGCCGCCGGGGGGCAGCCCGGCCAGGGACAGGGCGGCGGTGAGGGCGCTGGGTCCCGGGACCACCTCGACCCGGAAACCGGCCTCGCGGCAGGCCCGCACGGCCATCCATCCCGGGTCGGAGACGCCGGGCATGCCGGACTCCGAGACCAGGGCCACCCGCTTGCCCTCCTCCAACATTTTTACAATATGTTGAGATCTTTCCCGCTCCCGCTCGCCGCAGTAGCTGACCAGGGGGACGTGGATGTCGTAGCGGGAGAGGAGCTTGCGCGTGGTGCGGGTGTCCTCCGCCGCGATGACGTCCGCCTCCCGCAGCTCCCGCAGGGCGCGCAGGGTGATGTCCTCCAGATTGCCGATGGGCGTTCCCACCAGCACCAGCGTTCCTTGGCCTTTCATAAGTCGATTATAGCTCAGGGCGCCTGGCCGGTGAGGCGGTACCAGTTGGCGGTGGTGGCCGCGGCCAGCTCCCCCGGGGACATCCCCCGGAGCTCCGCCACCGTTTGAGCCGTCAGCGCCACCCGGGCCGGGGTGTTGGGCTTGCCGCGGTGGGGGTGGGGGGTGAGGAAGGGGCTGTCCGTCTCCAGGAGAAGGCGGTCGAGCGGGACCGCCGCCGCTACCTCCCGCAGGGTCCCCGCGTTGGAGAAGGTCACCGGCCCGGCGATGGAGATGTATCCCCCCATGGCCACGCATTCCTGAGCCATGGCGACGTCTCCCGAGAAGCAGTGCAGGACCAGGCCGGCCTCGAAGGGAGCGTACTCCGCCAGGATGCCCATGGTCTCCGAGTGCGCCTCACGGTCGTGCACCACCACCGGCTTGCCCAGCTCCCGGGCCAGTCCCAGGTGCCGCCGGAAGGAGGCCTCCTGCGCGGGGCGGGGCGAGAGGTTGCGGTAGAAGTCGAGGCCGGTCTCGCCGATGCCCACCACCTCGGCGTCGGAGGCCAGGGCGCGCAGGCCTTCCACCACCGCCTCGTCCACCAGCGAGGCGTCGTGGGGGTGGACGCCCACGATGGCCTTGACCATGGCGTGGGCATGCGCGTAACCGAGTGCCTTGCGGCTGGATTCGAGGTCGATGCCCACCGCCGCCACCTGCACCAGGCCGGCGGAGCGCGCCGCGTCGAGGTGCTCTTCCAGGTCCCCCTCGAGCATGTCCAGGTGAGCGTGGGTGTCGACGAGTCCCATGACCCGCCCCCGCTTATCGCTCGATGCGCGGGAAGAGGGCGGTGCCCCGCTGCGTCGCGCCGCCGGGGACGAGCGCTCCCCACGCGGCCGCCGCGGGCAGGCGCTGCTCGCCCGGGGCGCCCTCGCCGCCCAGCCACTCCCGGATGCGCCCGGCCGTCTCCGGCACGAAGGGCTGCATCATCAGGGCCGTCAGGCGCAGGGACTCCAGCAGGTTGTAGAGGACGGTGTCCAGCCGGCCGGCCAGCGCCGGGTCCTTGTTGAGGTCCCAGGGAGCGCTCTCGTCCACGTAGCGGTTGGCCACGCGCAGCCAGGACCACACGGACTGCAGGGCCTCGTTGAAGGCCAGGTGCCCGAGGTGGCGGTCCATCTCCTCGAAGGCCAGCGCGGCGGCGGCCTTGAGGTCGGCGTCGGTGCCCTCCTCCGGACCCGGTGAGGGGATGACGCCGTCGCGGTACTTGTGCACCATGGCCAGGACCCGGCTGACCAGGTTGCCGAAGTCGTTGGCGAGCTCGGAGTTGTAGCGGCCGGTCATGTTCTCGCGCGAGAAGTTGCCGTCGTAGCCGAAGGAGAACTCGCGCATGAAGTAGTAGCGGTAGGCGTCCACGCCGTACTCGTCGATGAGCTCGTAGGGGCTGATGGCGTTCCCCTTGGACTTGGACATCTTCTCCCCCTCCACCGTCAGCCAGCCGTGGGCGAAGACGCACACGCGGGAGCGGCAGCCCCGCCGCCATGAGCATGGCCGGCCAGATGATGGCGTGGAAACGGAGTATCTCCTTGCCCACCAGGTGGAAGTCGGCCGGCCAGGTGGCTTCGAACCGGGCCTGGTCGATGTCGTAATCGATGGCGGAGATGTAGTTGAGCAGCGCGTCGAACCAGACGTACATCACCTGGTCCTCGTCGAAGGGAAGGGGGATGCCCCAGGTGATGGTCTTGCGGCTGATGGACTGGTCCTCCAGGCCCTGCCGGATGAAGCTCAACACCTCGTTGCGGCGCATCTCCGGCTGGACGAAGCCGGGGTTGGCCTCGATGTGCTCGAGCAGCCGCTCCGCGTAGGCGGACAGCCGGAAGAAGTAGTTCTCCTCCGAGAGCATCTCCACTTCCCGCCCGCACTGCGGGCACTTGCCGTCGACCAGTTGGGAGGGGAGCCAGAAGGACTCGTCCGGCACGCAGTACCAACCCTCGTAGACGTTCTTGTAGATGTCGCCCTGCTCGAAGAGCTTGCCGATGAAGTCGCGCGCCACCTCCATGTGGCGGGGCGCGGTGGTGCGGATGAAGAAGTCGTTGGAGATGTTCAGGGCCTCGCACACGTCGGTGAAGTGGACCACCATGCGGTCGGCCCACTCCTGGGGCGTGACGCCGTTGCGCTCCGCCGCGCGCTGCACGTGCTGCCCGTGCTCGTCGGTGCCTGTCAGGAAGAAGACGTCCTCTCCCTTGAGGCGGTGATAGCGGGCCAGGACGTCGGCCGCCACGGTGGTGTAGGCGGTGCCGATGTGGGGATGATCGTTGACGTAATAGATAGGTGTGGTGACATAGAAAATACTTCCCATAGGCTTTAAAACCGCCGATTTCTACTAGTTTTCGACATGTATACCGTCAAGTTGACACGCTAACTATCCCAACATATAATTGCTATTGCTCAATTGTCAAGTAACCGGCTTGAGCCTTGTTTTTTAGCCGCGAAGATACGGAAATGGGGGGAGAACTTGAAGGCCAACGGCATCGTGAGGAAGATCGACGAGCTGGGCAGGATAGTCATCCCCATGGAGATCCGCAACACCCTCGACCTGAGGTCCCGCGACTCCGTTCAGATCAGCCTGGAGGAAGAGAGGATAGTCCTCACCAAGTTCGGCGACAGCTGCGTCTTCTGCGGGACCCACGACAAGCTGAAGACCTGCATGGGCAAGCAGGTCTGCCAGAAGTGCGCCAACGAGGCCAGGAAGAAACTCTAGACCTTCCCTCTTCTCTCCACTCGATCCACGCGTCCAGGATGCGGCACCCGCGCGGGCGGAAGCGCGCTCTGCGCACCACCGGGGCGCGTCCCGCCATGGCATTCGCAACGGCCTTGGCGGCCTCTTCCGCCGCCAGGAGGATGAAGACCGTGGGGCCGCTCCCGCTGACCATGGCCGCCCCCTCGCCCTCGGGTATCCCCAGCCCGCGCAGGACGGTCCGTGATTCTTCCAGCAGGCGGGCCGCGTCCGGCACCAGCTCCAGGCAGCTCGCCTCGAGGTCGTTGCGGAGCGCGCCGATGATCCCGGTGGGAGAGCCGGAGCGCAGGGCCTCCAGGAACCCGTCGAGGTCTTCCCGCTCGAAGCCGGCTGGCCCGGAGGTGTCGAAGCGCCGGTAGACGGAGGCGGTGGACAGCGGCAGGCCGGGGTTGGCCAGCACCAGGTGCATGGCCGGGGCGTGGACCAGGGGGGTGATCACTTCCCCCCTGCCTTCCGCCAGGGCGGTCCCGCCGGCGAGGAAGAAGGGGACGTCGCTCCCCAGCTGCGCCGCGAGGGCCGAGAGCCGGTCCTCTTCCAGGGGATGGCCGAGCAGGCGGTCGAGCCCCAGCAGGACGGCGGCGGCGTCGGCGCTCCCCCCGCCCAGGCCGGCGGACATGGGGATCAGCTTGGTGAGCTTCAGGTCCAGGCCCCGGCCGCGCAGGCCCAGTTCCCGGGCCATCGATTCCCACGCCTTCCAGGCCAGGTTGCCCTCGGGGCCGGGGAGCCTGGCTTCCACCGCGTCGGGCCTCACCTGGAACGAGCCCGCGCCTTCCACCAGTTCGAGCTGGACGAAGTCGTGCCACTCGACGCACTGCATCACCGTGCGCACCGGGTGATAGCCGTCGTCCCGCGCCGGGCCCACCTGCAGGAACAGGTTGACCTTGGCGGGCGCTTCCACGATCACTTTCATAGTAAGATTATAGCCAGTTGTGTTAAACGCTGTATTGGGGAAGTGCCAGGTCTTGAATTTCCGAGCATGGGCAGGCAGCGCTGGTGGGGAGGGAAACTCAAGACACTGGACACTTTGTGTGACCAAGTGCCGTCGATGGAAGGAGGGGCGTGGGAGAACTGGCGAAGCCGTCGGTGATCACCGGCCTGCTGCGGGAGAGGGGCATCGGGCTCTCCCGCCGCTACGGGCAGCACTTCCTCATCGACGGCAACGTGCTGGCGCGCATCGTCAAGGCCGCCGACCTGCGGCCGGACGACGCCGTCCTGGAGATAGGTGCCGGCGCCGGCACCCTCACCGAGGAGCTGTGCGCCCGGGCCGGGCACGTCTGGGCGGTGGAACAGGACCCCCGCTTCGCCTCCCTCCTCCAGGAATACTTCCACGACGCCGCCAACCTCACGCTGGTCCACGCCGACGCCCTCGACCTGGACCTGGCCGCCGTGCTGCCCGGGGACCGGCCCCTGAAGATGGTGTCCAACCTGCCTTACAACGTCGCCACGGCGGTGATGCTCAAGGCCCTGCGCGAACTCCCCCGCCTCGGCCTGATGGTGGTGCTGGTCCAGCGGGAAATGGCCCAGCGGTACCTGGCCCGCCCCGGCAACCGCGACTACGGCATACCCACCCTCAAGCTCAACTACTTCTGCGACATCAGCCGGGTGGCGCAGGTGCCCCCCTCGGTCTTCCTGCCTCCCCCCAGGGTCGACTCGACCCTGCTGCGCCTGGAGCGCCGGCCTGCCGGTCCCGGGCTGCCGGCCGACACGGACGGTTTCTTCCGCCTGGTCGACGCGGCCTTCTCCCAGAGACGCAAGACCCTGGTCAACTCCCTGGCGCCGCATTTCCGGCCCGAGGGGGGCAAGGCTTTCCTGGAGACGGTGGTGGAGGGGCTGGGCTGGGACCGCAGGCTCAGGCCGGAGGAACTCTCCCTGGAGGACTTCGCCCAGCTCAAGACCGCGCTGGACGGCCCCGCGACGCCCTGAATGAAGAGCCCGAAAAGTGGGTAAATAGTAGATAATATTGTCGTATTGACATATAATTAATGAGCTTAATCGGTCGTATTGGCAGCTTGCGAGACAGCCCGGAGCTTACGGAGGGAACGGTGGAGATAACCAAGGTTACGGTTCGCGAGATCGACATGAACATGGTCAAGGGATTGGCCAGCATCGTGATCGATGACTGCTTCGTGGTGCACGAGCTCCGGGTGGTGGACGGCGACCGCGGGTATTTCGTGGCCATGCCCTCGCGCAAGCTCCCCAACGGCGACTTCAAGGACATCGCCCACCCACTCAACTCCGATACCAGGGAGATCATCCAGGAAGCGGTACTCCGCGCCTTCTTCAAGATGAAGGAGGAGGAGAAGGAGGAAGAGACCTTCTCTCCGAATTCCATTTCATAGTGGGGTGTCGCCAAGCGGTAAGGCAGCGGCCTTTGGAGCCGCCATCGCAGGTTCGAATCCTGCCACCCCAGCCAAACTCAGAAAGCCCCCGGACGGGGGCTTTACGCTTATCCGCCCGCGGGCTTTACGCTCAGTCGTGATCGCGGGCGAAGAGCAGGTTGAGCAGCTCCATGCGCGAACTGTGACGCAGGTCCGGGGCGACCTCGTTGATCTTGCGGAGGAACTCGGTGGACGCCCGGTAGGCGTACACGGGCGAGGTGATGTCCTGCGAGACCTTGATGCAGATGTCCTTGCCGGCCAGTTCGTCCAGGGCCCGTTCCACCTCCACGGGGCTCCGGCCCAGGCGGGTGGCGATCATCTGCGCGCTGTCGATGGCCCCGGGGTTCTCTTTGAAGAAGACTATCAGCTCCAGTTTGAGCCGGGAGAGCTCCGGATAGCTCTCCTCTTGTCCCTGTATGTCCACCAATATACTCTCGCCTCTCATCCTCTACGCGCGCTCCTGTAAAAAAATACCCATTTCATGCCCATGACATGTATAAAATCGGCATTTGCCCCCCCGGCCTTAACAAGCATCGGGGCACCTTTGAGCCCTCAAGGTGCGTCTCAGGGTTGTATGGTAATATATTGATGACCCGAGACCCTCAAGATGGGAGGTAACAGCGGAAATGCCAGTAAGACGCGGAAATATGAGCATTCCGGCCAGGATATTCATCGCCCTCTGCCTGCTCCTGCTGATCGCGCCCGCCAGTGGCGCGCTGGCCGGCGGGGCCGACGGCGTACAATCCCCCTCCGGCCTTCAGGCCTGGGACCGGCCCAACGACGACGGGGGCCTGGTCGAGCTCTCCTGGGAGCCTTCCCCCTCACCGGACATCCTCTACTACCGCGTCTACAGGGCCGACGCCGCGGAAGGCCCCTACGCCTTCGTGGGCGAGCGCTCCACCGAGAGCTCCGTCAACTACCTCGGCTGGATCGACACCGGTCTGGAGAACGGCCGGACCTATTTCTACAGGGTCACCGCGGTGGACGCGCGGGGGGTGGAGAGCGACCCACGCCGGTGGTCTCGGCGGAGCCGTCCCGCGAGCTCTTCCGGGAGGCCTTCCAGGTCGACAAGAAGATCGTCATCTCCCTGGCCCAGCAGAGGCTCTACTGCATCGAGAACAACCAGACGGCCATGGTCTTCCGCGTCTCGACAGGCGCCGGGGAGAACGCCACCCCGCCGGGCAACTACTCGGTGCTCTACCACGCCGAGGCCATGCCCATCGCCAGGTACCCGGGGTGCGTCTGCTACTACTGGATGGGCTTCGCGCCCGACTACGGCATCCACGGCTGGCCCACCAACAACGGGGTGACCGGCGACACCAGCGCCATCGGCCAGCCCGCGTCCCACGGCTGCGTGCGGATGCTGCCGAACGAAGCGCCCATCGTCTTCTACTGGGCCCCCGACGGCATCCCGGTGACCATCATCTCCGGCAGTTACGTCGAGCCGCCCAAGCCCATCTCGGACGGGACCGACTCCCTGGGGGCCGTGGCCCCCTCGACCACCTGGTACTTCGCGGAAGGCTACACGGGCGAGTCCTTCGACGTCTACCTGCCCATCCTCAACCCCCAGCCCGTCGCGGCCACGGTGACCATCGACTACATGCTGCCGGACGGGAGCACCCTGCAGGGCGTCTACCCGGTCGCCCCCATGTCCCGCTTCACCGTCCACCTGGACGAGATACCCGGCCTGGAGGCCACCGACGTCTCGTGCAGGGTGACCTCGGACTACCCGGTGGTGGCCGAGCGGGCCGTGTACTTCGACTACCACGGGGCCGAGGGCGGGCATGCCGCCGTCGGCGCTCCCGACACCTCCACCACCTGGTACTTCGCGGAAGGCTACACCGGGCAGTCCTTCGACGAGTACCTGTGCCTGCTCAACCCGGGCGACTTCGACACCATGGTCAACCTGTCCTTCCACAAGGACGACGGCTCCACCATCGACGTCCAGCGCCTGGTGTCCGCGCATTCCCGCAGGACCGTCAAGGTGGACGACATCTCCGGGCTGGAGGACGCCAACAACTCGGTCACCCTCACGGCCGGCCGGGGCTTCGTGGCCGAGCGGGCCATGTACTTCGATTACAACGGCATCGGCCCCGGCGGCAGCTGCACCATGGGCTCCACCGTCCTCAACACCCGCTGGGAACTGGCCGAGGGGTACACGGGAGGCGGCTTCGACGAGTTCGTGCTCATCCAGAACCCCGGGGCCACGGCCGGCACCGCCGCCGTGAAGTTCTTAAAGGAGGGCGGAGAGGTGATCGACCGGACCTACCAGCTCCTGCCCTACTCGCGTTTCACCATCAAGGTGGACGACGTCCCCGGCTGCGACTCGACCTCGGTGTCGGTGCAGGTGGACGGGGGCGCCACTCCCCTGATGGTGGAGCGGGCCATGTACTTCGACCAGGAATACAGGGACGGCGGCCACTGCAGCATCGGGGCGCAGTCCCCCTCCACCACCTGGTACTTCGCGGAAGGTTACACCGCGGCCAGCTTCGACTCCTACATCCTGCTGGAAAACCCCGACCCGGTGCTGGTGGCCCACGTGAACCTGGCCCTGGTGCCCCCCGGCATCGGCCCCACGAATTACTCGCTGACCGTGCCGCCCCGCAGCCGGGTCACCGTGCACGCGGACGAGATAGAGGGGTTCGAGGGCATCGAGTTCTCCACCATCGTCACTTCGGACGTGCCCGTCGTGGCGGAACGTTCTGTCTATTTCTGCATCCTGCGTTAGCGGGGGCCGGGCCGCCGGGCGTCCGGCCGTACCCCGGCCACAAGGTCATGGCCGGGACAGGAAGAATAAGTTGTTGGGAGAGTGATTCATCTTGATCTGCTCTGAATGTGGGAGTTACCAGCCGGACGGCATCAAGTTCTGCGGCATCTGCGGGGTGCCCCTGACCACCGACGGCCACATCTCCCAGTTCCTCCTGAACGCCGAGTCGAGCGAGGGCGAGGGCGAGGGCGAGATCGAGCTGCCGGGCCGGCGCGGTTTCCGCTTCTACCTGACCATCGTCCTCAGCGTGCTGCTCATCCTGCTCATGGTGGCGGGCCTGGCCTACCTCATCTACTACATCACCCGCACCGAGCGCGCCCCCGAGGGCACCCTGGTCGAGGTCACCGACGAGGACGTGGTCAGAGTACGAGACGCCGGACGGGCTGGCCTCCTTCTCCTATCCCCGCCTGTGGGACCTGCGCGAGTCGAGCACCGCCTCGGACCACCTGGACCTGCGCCTCCAGCTGACCACCGAGAAGAACATCGACATAACCTCCGAGAGGATGGACCCCGACCTGCTCATCGGGGGCATGATGGACATCCGCGACTACGTGGTCGACCTCATCGCCCGGGACCTCGCCGCCACCCGCACCGTCCCTTCCGAGCCGCCTCCCGGCGTCGAGGAGATATCCCGGGACATGCTCTCCCTCAACCTCAACGGCCAGGACGCCTACAGCTACAAGGCCGAGGTGGACGTGGACAAGCGGCGGACCACCGTCATGTATTATTTCATCGTCTCCAACGAGCTGCTCTACGAGTTGCGGGGCAGCTCTCCCACGGACATATGGAACGAGACCCTGCCCGACTACATGGTGGTCGTGGGCACCTTCCGGACGGTGCAGGCGGAGTAGGGTCGAACGGGGCTGAACCGAGGAGGAGGTGGGCTACTTGAAGATCGTGGTAACCGGGGGCGCCGGGTTCATCGGCTCGAACCTGGTGGATGCGCTGCTCGAGGACGGCCACACCGTCCAGGTCATCGACAACCTGAGTACGGGGAAGTTCGAGAACCTCTACAGGGTCAAGGACGCCGCCAGGCAGAACCGCTTCGCCTTCCACCAGATGGACATCCGCGACAGCGGGGCGGTGGTCGCCTTCAAGGGACAGAACCCGGACGTGGTCATGCACCTGGCCGCCCAGGCCGACGTGCGCTACTCGGTCAAGTACCCGGTGGAGGACGCCGACCACAACATCCTGGGCACCATCAACCTGCTCCAGATGGCGGTGGAGTCGGGCGTCAAGAAGTTCATCTTCACCAGTTCGGGCGGGTGCATCTACGGGGAGCCGGCCGCGCTGCCGGTCGACGAGGACGGCCCCGCGCAACGCCGCCTGTCCCTACGGGGTGAGCAAGAACGTGGTCGAGGGGTACCTCCGCTACTACCGCGAGGAGTACGGGATGGCCTACACCACCCTGGCCCTGGCCAACGTCTACGGGCCCCGGCAGAACCCCTTCGGCGAAGCGGGGGTGGTGGCGATGTTCCTGGGCAGGATCCTCAAGGGCGAGACCCCGGTCATCTTCGGCGACGGGGAGCAGACCCGTGATTTCGTCTACGTGGACGACGTGGTCAACGCCTTCCGCCTCTCCCTGGGGGCCGGGGACGGGGAACTGTTCAACATCGGCACCGGGGAGGAGACCAGCGTCAACCAGCTCTACCGCCACCTGGCGGACATCTGCGATTTCGAGGCGGAGCCCGAGTACGCGCCGGCAGCGCGCCGGGGAGCTGGAGAGGATCGCCCTGAACGCGGGCAAGGCGGCGAAGCTGCTGCAATGGTCCCCCGCCACCGATATCAGGAGAGGCCTCGAGCTGACGGCGCGCTGGTACGAGGAGCACCTGAAGAAGTAGCCCGGGACGCCCGTTCAGGGATCCTGCCTGAAACGTCCGCCACGACCGGCCTGGAGGTCCGCATGGGGTTCGTCGACGTCCATTCGCACATGCTCCCGGGGCTCGACGACGGGGCGAGGAGCCTGGAGGAATGCCTGTCCATGGCCCGCGCGGCCAGCCGGGGCGGCATCACCGAGGTCATCGCCACCCCCCACCTGGACCTGGAAGGCACCGCGCCCGACCTGGCGGCCGTCACGCGTTCACTCGAGGAGGTCAACGAGAGGCTGAGGCGGGACGGGGTGGCCTTGACCCTGCACGCCGGCGCGGAACTGCGCATGAGCGCCGTCCTGCTCAAGCCGCAGGAGCTGCCCTGCGGCCTCGACGACCTCACCCTCAACCGCAGGGGGAAGCACCTGCTGGTCGACCTGCCCATGATCGACTATCCCCTCGCTTCCGAGGAGGTCTTCTTCCAGCTGCAGCTGGCCGGATACGCCCCGGTGCTGGCCCACCCCGAGCGCAACCACTTCATCCACGGGCACTTCGAGACGTTGTCCCGGCTGGTGGGGCGCGGAGTGGCCCTGCAGGTCAACGCCGGCAGCCTCGCCGGCCAGTACGGGCGGAAGATCAGGCGGACCGGCTGGAAGATACTGGAGAGAGGCCTCCCGCACCTGGTCGCCTCGGACGGCCACTCCCCTTCCAGCCCGGGGCTGGACCTCAAGCGGGTCCGTGCCCTGGTGGCCGGGCGCCTGGGGGAAGAGGCGGCCCGCCTGCTCTTCGAGGAGAACCCGCGCCGCGTCCTGGAGGGCGAGCCCCTGGAGGACCTGCCGCCGGGAGGGGCGCGCGGGCGGACGAAGCGGCCGGGGCTGCCGTGAGAGAGCGTGACGCCGCGGCGTTCCTCGAGGCCTTCCGGGCCCACCCCGCCTCCTCCGCGGTCTTCCTCGACTTCGACGGCACCTTGAGCGAGATCGCCCCCACCCCGGAAGGGGCCCGGCTCCACCCGGAGGCCCGCCGCGAACTGGAGAGGCTGGCCCGCGCCTTCCCCGTGTGCGTGGTGTCCGGCCGGCCCGCCGGCGAACTGGGCGCGCTCCTCGGCCTCGAGGGTCTGTCCCTGGTCGGGCTGCACGGCCTGGAGTGGCGGGAGGGAGAGGAGAGCGGCACCTTTCCGGGGGCCGGGCCTTACCTCGAGGTGATGCGGTCGGCGCGTGAGTTCCTCGAGGGACGGGGGCTCGAAGCCCTGCCCGGCGCGGCGCTGGAGGACAAGGGCCTCATCCTCGCCCTGCACTTCCGCGCCCGCCCCGAGAGCGGGCCGGGGGTGGAGAGGATGGCCGGCGAGGCGGCGGAGCGGTTCCGGTTGGGCCTGCACCGCGGGAGGCAGGTGGTGGAGCTGCGCCCGCCCCTGGCCTTCGACAAGGGCGTGGCGGTGGCGGCCATGGTGGAGCGGCACGGGTACGAGCGGGCCCTCTACGCGGGGGACGACCTCACCGACCTGGAGGCCTTCCGCGCCCTGCACGCCATGGAAGGGGAGGGCTTCTCCGCCCTGGCGGTGGCGGTGATATCGGGGGAGACGCCGCCCGGGCTGCGGGAGGAGTGCGACCTCGAGGCGGGCGGCGTCGACGGCGGGTTGTGGCCTGTTGAGCCTGCATCCAGGGGTCACTCCTTCGATGTTCGATTCCCCAGCTCAGCCGAGGGTGACGAGGTTGCGGCCGGCCTGCTTGCTGGCGTACATCAGTTCGTCCGCCCGCTTCACCAGCGATCTCCGGGGTGTCCGAGGGCACGGCCAGGGTGGCCCCGACGGAGACGGTCACCCGCAGCTGGCCCCCCTCCAGGGGAAGCGCCGACTGCGCCACCAGGGCGCGGATGCGCTCGGCGGTGGCGCGCAGGCGTTCCTCCTCGGGATGGGAGATGATGGCGACGAACTCCTCCCCGCCCCAGCGCCCTAGGAAATCGAAGGGCCTCAGGCTGTTGACGATGGTGCGGGCCACCATCTCCAGCACCCTGTCCCCGGCATCGTGGCCGTGACGGTCGTTGACCTCCTTGAAGCTGTCGATGTCCATGAAGGCCAGGCCGAAGGGCCAGCCGTGCCGGCGCATCTCCTCCAGCCGGTTGGCCAATCTCCATCTCGGCGTAACGCCGGTTGCCCACGCCGGTGAGGGGGTCCAGGAGGGCCTGCTGCCGCAGTTCCTCCATCCTCTCCTCCAGCTCCAGGCGCGGCGAGTCGTCCCGGAAGACCTCGATGGCCCCGGTGACCCGCCCGGAGGCGTCGCGGATGGGGGAGCAGCGGACGGTCACCGGGATGCGGTGCCCCTCCCGGTGGTGGAGGTAGATGCCCACCTCGCCCGGGGGCCTCCTCCTCCATGGCCCGGGAAAGGGGGCAGGCGGTCTCGCAGAGGTTGACGCCTTCGTCGTCCACGTGCACCAGGATGTTGTCCCGGCAGTGCCTCCCCATCACCTCGGACGCCGCGAAGCCCGTCAGCCGCTCCGCGCTCCGGTTCCAGTAGGTGATGCGCCGCTCGCGGTCGACCGCGTAGACCGCGTCGTACAGATTGTCCAGCAGGGTCCGGTAGAAGTCCGTCTTCCTTTTCCATGGCCTTAATATTATACCCGCCGGCCGTCCGCCACACGCCCCCCGCCCCGGGATAACGGTTATCATATACGGACCCGTATGCCTTACAATCGAGTAAGAGAGGAGGGCCGCATGGGAGATGAAGAACGCGAGAAGCTGACGCCGGGGCAGAAGCAGCAGTTGCTGGACCTCCTCAACAACTCGCCCTTCTACAGGTACATGCGCATGGAAGCCCTCGACGCCGGGGACGGGCAGTCCTCCTTCCGCCTCACCGTCACCGAGGACCACAAGAACCTCTACGGCATCCTGCACGGCGGGGTCATCGCCACCATCCTCGACTCCACCTGCTCCATCGCCGTGGCCAGCCTGCTGGAGCCGGGGGAGTTCTCCTACACCCTGGACCAGCGCATCAACTACATCGGCAACCTCAAACAGGGCACCCTCTACGGGCGGGGCAGGACCATCCACAAGGGCCGCAAGACCGCCGTCTCCGAGGGGGAGATCCGCGACGAAGAGGGGAACCTCATCGCCTTCGGGGTCAACACCCTGTTCCTCTTCCGCACCCAGGACGAGCAGTAACCGGGCGATATGCGCCGTTCGCCGGAACCGTGTCAAAGCGTTCCCGCGGGGGGCCGACATACTTCTTATGTGAGCGGGGATGCTCTATAATTTAATCGGGTGCGGGACGGTTATCCATCGAGCAGCTTCTTCAATGCACACGGACTCGGTTTCGCATCGAACACGTCGACCGTTGAAAGGAGAAGCCTGTGTTCAAGGGGACCGAGACCAAGAAACTGGTGCTGGTGAGCACCCTCTGTTGCGTCCTGCTGATCGCCTCCCTCTCCATCTACCTCATCCTGAGCTCCCGCAGCAGCCTCCGCAAGCAGACAGACCAGATGAAGACGGCCATGGCCGAGGAGATCGCCGGCCACCTGCAGGGCGCCTACATCGAGCATGTCCGATTTCCTCAAGAGCGACGAGGGCATCGAGTTCGGCGCGAGCATGACCGAGATGCTGCGGGACACCGGGGCCGTCTACGACTTCTTCACCACCTCCATCATCCGCTCCTACGACGCCGACTTCGTCGCGCTCTACTCGGGCGACGAGATGGTGGCGTCGGCCACCAAGCCGGGCACTCGAGTTCCCCGAAGAGCTGCGCCCGGACATCGCCGGGGGCCAGCCGTACGTCATCGTCAACGAACTGGGCGGGAGGCAGGGCACCTTCCTGGTGGTCAGCCGCCCCGGCATCCTCCCGGGGGACGACGCCGTCTTCGCCATCGACAACACCGCGCAGATCGAGACCATCAAGCAGGCTTACGAGGAGGAGAAGTCCCGCGCCATCAGGCAGCAGGTCATCGGGGTGGCCATCCTCTTCCTGCTGCTGCTGGCCCTTTCCCTGGTGGTGATCTACCTCGCCATAAGAAGGTGGCTGGGGAGGCCCATGGCGCGCTTGAACGAGGAGGCCCGGGAGATCGTCGGCGGCCGTTCCACGGTGGAGGAACAGGTGAAGGAGGGACAGCATCTTCGCCAACCTGCAGAGGCTGCTCAACAGCGGCCGCGTCATCCTGGGTAAGGGCGAAGCCGGGGACGGAGCCGCCGGCACCACCGCAACCGTCGACAAGCCCGTCGAGCAGAGCGCGGCCAACAAGGTCATGGCGGTGTGGGCGGGCGTCACCACCCTCATCTTCCTGGCCAGCGCGGTGATCCTGCTGGTCACTTCCATAGCCATGATGAACTCCAAGGCGGAGGCCATCCTCGACGACGTCGACCGGGAGATGGCCGCCTACTACACGCGCAGCTACGACTCCATCATCGAATACACCCTTTCCAACCCCAGCGTCTACGTGGGGAGCGAGCTGTGGGACACTGATGCGACCATCGACAGGGAAGCCACCATCGAGCGCCTCACCAACCTGGTACAGGCCGTCTTCGACTGCGACGCGGCGGTTACCTACATCGAGAAGAGCGGGGAGGGGAAGTACTTCACCTCGGTGAAGGAGGGCGCGGAACTCAAGCAACCGCTGCTCGGAGAGCATGGGCGAGTCCATCACCATCCACGAGGATTACTACAAAGAAGGGGACCTGGTGATGGTGATTGACGAACGTCTCCGACTACCCCGGATACGACAACCAGTTCGCCTATTTCGTCGTCAACGTGACCCCGCAGGCCGACGTGCTGGAGGAACTCTACGAGAGCGGCAGCTCGCAGCCTGCTGTCCGGCCAGTTCTGGCTGAGCCTGCTCTTCCTGGTCGCTCTGCCTGGCCCTCTCGCCCCTGGCCATGGCCTGGGCCACCATGCACTACATCACCCGGCCCATCCTGGAGCTGGACGCCGTCTCCGAGAAGCTGATGGAGGGCGACCTGGACATGGAGATCGAGGTGGACGAGAAGAGCTCCTTCGCCGACATCCAGCGCCTGCTGGTAAAGGCGCGGGACCTGCTCAAGTCCATGGCCTTGATGGAGTAGCGGCAACGCAGGACAGAAGGGGCGACCGGTTGTTCAAGGGGACCGAGATAAAGAAGCTGGTGCTGGTGAGCACCCTCTGCTGCGTGCTGTTGATCGCCTCCGTCTCGCTCTATCTCATGGTGAGTTCCCGCAACAACCTGCGCGAGCAGACAGACGGGATGAAGATGGCCATGGCGGAAGAGATCGCCGGCCACCTCCAGGAATGTTACGCCAGCATGACCGATTTCCTCCGCAGCGACACCGGGATCAAGTTCGATGTGAGCAACCTGCTGGGCGGTGACCCGGCCGCGCTCATCGACTTCTTCAACAGCTCCATCCTGGGGACCTTCGACGCGGACTTCGTCACCTACAACACCTACGACGGCAGGTCCGTAACCGCCGTCAGACCCGGGACGAACGCGCCCGACCTCCCCGCCGGCGCCGCGGAAGCAGAGGGGGAGTACGTCATCCTCAGCGAGCTGGGCGGCCGGGAGGGCACCTTCTTCCTCTTCCGCAAGCCGGGCATCCTCCCCGGCGACGAGGTCGTCTACGTCATCGACAACACCGAGCAGGTCGACTCCATCCATCAGGCCTTCCAGGACGAGAAGAGCCGCCAGACCCGGCAGCAGGCCGTCGTGGTGGCCATCCTCTTCCTGCTGCTGCTGGCACTCTCCCTGGTGGTCATCCACTTCTCCATCACCCGGTTGCTGGGACGGCCCATGTCCCGCTTGAGCGAGGAGGCCCGGGAGATAGTCAGGGGCGGGCCGGTGAAGGTGGAGGAGGAGGTGCGGGAGGGCAGCATCTTCGCCAACCTGCAGCGGCTGCTCAACAGCGGCCGCGTCCTGCTGTCCCGGGGCGGGGCGGAGCCCGCGGCTGACGGCGCGCGGCGAGCGCGCAGGAGAGCCCCGTCTCCAAACGGGAGGTCAACATGGTCATCCTGGTCTGGGCCGCCGTCACCACCCTGCTGTTCCTGGCGGGCACGGTTATCATGCTGGTCACCTCGATATCCCTGATGAACTCGAAGGCCGACGCCATCCTGACCAACGTGGACAGGGAGATGGCCGACTACTACTCCACCGCCTACGACTCCATCACCGGCTACGCCAAGAGCAACGTGGGCGTCTACGTCGGGGGCGACATCTGGAACGCGGATTACGCGGGAAACCGCGAGGAGTCCATCGAGCGGCTTACCGAGTTATTGAGGTACGCCTTCAACTGCGACGCCGCCGTCAGCTACGTGGAGACGGCGGAGGGCGGCAGGCACTTTACCTCTCTGGAGGAGGGCGCGGGACTGAAGGAGAAGCCGGACAGCATGGGCGACCCCGTCACCATCCACGAGGGGTACTACGAGGACGGCGACCTGGTTATGGTGATGATGAACAGGACCTCTTACCCCGGGTACGGAGAGCAGTTCGCTTACTACGTGGTGGACGTGACCCCGCAGGCGGACGTGCTGGAGGACCTCTACCGAGAGCGGCAGCTCGAGCCTGCTCTCAAGCCAGCTGTGGCTCAGCCTGATCTTCCTGGTGCTCTGCCTGGTGCTCTCGCCCCTGGCCATGGCCTGGGCCACCATGCACTACATCACCCGGCCCATCCTGGAGCTGGACGCCATCTCCGAGAGACTCATCGAGGGCGACCTGGGCGTGGAGATCGAGGTGGACGAGAAGAGCTCCTTCGCCGACATCCAGCGCCTGCTGGTCAGGGCGCGGGACCTGCTCAAGTCCATGGGCGAAGAGGCCTGATGCCGCCGTTTCCCGGCAAAGTGTAAAGTAATCGTCACCCCTGCCGAATAACCACTTAGCGACGGCTATTGTCGACAATCGACGATAGCCCGGGCACGATTGCCTCTATGGCTAAAATGTGATTCGATTTGCCGAACGGCCTGCGAAAGGGGTGCGAGATGTTCAAAGGAATCGAGATAAAGAAGCTGGTCCTGGTGAGCACGCTCTGCTGCGTGCTGTTGATCGTATCGGTCTCGCTCTACCTGATGATCAGCTCCCGCAACAACCTGCGCGATCAGACCCGGCAGATGAAGCTGGCCATGGCCCAGCAGATCGCCGAGCACCTCCAGAGCTGCTACGCCAGCATGGACGTCTACCTCAAGAGCATGGGGATCGGCTTCGGCTCCACCTTGAGGGACCCGTCCAACACCGAGGCCATCAACTTCTACACCACCGCCTTCCAGAAGGCCTACGACGCCGATTTCGTCATCTACCACGCCGCGGACGGCCGGGTGATCTCCACGGCCAGGGACGAGGGCATGGCGGTGCCCGACATCCCCAAGGGCGTCGCGGGTGGCGAGGAGTACGTCATCCTCAACCAGGTCGGGGGGAGGGAGGGCACCTTCCTGGTGCTGGACAAGGACGGCATCCTCCCCGGCGACGAGGCCATCTTCGTCATCGACAACACCGCGCAGATCGAGACCATCAAGCAGGCCTACGAGGAGGAGAAGTCCCATGACGTCAAGATGCAGGTCATCTGGGTGGCCGTCATCTTCCTGCTGTTGCTCATCATCTCCCTGGCCATCATCCATTTCTCCATCACCCGGCTGCTGGAGAGGCCCATCTCACGCCTGAGCAAGGAGGCCAGGGACATCGTCAGCGGCAGTCCCACGTCCGGCGAGGAGGTGCGGGAGGGCAGCATCTTCGCCAACCTGCAGCGGCTGCTCAACAGCGGCCGCGTCGTCCTCGGCAAGGGCGGAAAGGAGACGGCCGCGGACGCGGGAGCGGCGGTGGAGGGGCCCTCCGAGAAGAGGGAGACCAACAAGGTCATCGCGGTGTGGGCGGTGGTGACCACCCTGCTGTTCCTGGCGGGGACCATTATCATGCTGGTCACCTCGATCTCCCTGACCAACCAGAAGACCGAGGCCATCCTGAACAACGATCGACCAGGAGATGGCCGACTACTGGAGCGGCGCCTACGACACCATCACCGAGTACGCCTGGTCGCACCCGACCGTCTACATCGGGAGCGAGCTGTGGAACCCGGAGTCCGACATCGACCGCGAGGCCACCATCGAGCGCCTGGTGGAGATGGTCAGGTACTCCTTCAACTGCGACGCGTCCGTGGCCTACATCGAGCCGGACGGCGAGGGCGAGTACATCACCTTCGTCAAGGAGGGCGTGGAACTCAAGGAGCCGCTGCTGGACGGCATGGGGGAACCCATCAACATCTACGAGGGTTACTACGAGGACGGCGACCTGGTGATGGTGCTGATGAACACGTCCGTATATCCGGGGATGGGTGACGGCCAGTTCGCCTACTACGTGGTGGACGTGACCCCGCAGGCGCGACGTGCTGGAGGACCTCTACCAGAGCGGCAGCTCGAGCCTGCTCACGAGCCAGCTGTGGCTCAGCCTGATCTTCCTGGCGCTCTGCCTGGTGCTCTCGCCCCTGGCCATGGCCTGGGCCACCATGCACTACATCACCAGGCCCATCCTGGAGCTGGACGCCGTCTCCGAGAGGCTCATCGAGGGCGACCTGGACGTCGGAGATCGTGGTGGACGAGAAGAGCTCCTTCGCCGACATCCAGCGGCTGCTGCGTGCGGGCGCAGGAACTGCTGCGGTCCATGGACCAGGTGTAGGGTGCCCTTGAGATAACGGCGCTAGGTCAAGTCGCAGAGGGCGCTTACCTGGTTGACGTAATCCCGGATGTAATCGGGGTTGTCGATGATGATGCGGACGGCGTCCTTCTTGCAGACCATGGCGCAGCGGCCGCAGCCCTTGCACTCGTCGAGGTTGACCACTGCCGTCTTGCCGTTCATGGTCATGGCCTTGAAGATGCAGATGTCCACGCACTTGCCGCAGCCGATGCAGTCGTCGGTCACCTCCACCGTCAGGCCGTCCAGCCTGGACATGGTGTCCCGCAGGTCCTTGGGCGCGTAGTGGATGCCGTTGCTGATGCAGTGGCAGGGGCAGCAGTGGCAGACGGTCATCAGCTTATGGTGGTTCTTCCCCACGCCGAGGGCCAGGGCGTCCCCCTTGAACTTCCCCGCGCAGGTTATCAGCCCGAGCTCGTTGGCCTTGTGGTACTTCTCGAGGGCCTCCTCCCTGCTTATCAGCTTGCCCAGTTCGGGGTTGATGCCCAGCACCGCCTCGCCCAGGAAGGTGCAGCCGAAGTCGCGGGGGTAGTCGTCGCACTCGCGGCCGGTGCGGCACGGGCAGAAGTCGAGGGAGAAGTGGTGGCTGGCCCGGTTGATGAACTCCTCGACGATGGTGGAGGGCAGCGGAGTGTTGGGCGGCACCTCGATGTCGGCCGCGATGGGGATGTAGGAGAGCTTGATGTGCCTGGCGTCCAGCACCGCGGCCCCCAGCTGCTTGAAGCCGGGCAGGTTGGACATCTTCATGGCCTGGTCGTTGAACCTCAACATCCTGGATCCTCGCTGTAGGAACTTCCTGCTCGGGAACATCAAAAACCTCCTCACGATAGCCTGTCGGAAATACATGACTGGACAGTCAGTCACCTTCCATTGATACCAGTGTAAACCCATCCGTCAGGCGGGCGCAATACCTGACCTGGAGTGTCGGAAAAGATGCGGCGCTCAGTTGAGCATGCCCTGCTTGGCCACGAACTTCCCGCTCCTGGCGTCGCCCTCCCAGTACCAGATGCCCCAGTTGGCGTCGCAGCAGTTCGTGGTTGTAGCCGTTGGCCTTCCAGTCCTCGTCGAAGGCCTCGAAGTAGAAGAGCTTGATCCCCTTCTGCCTGGCCAGGTCCACCACCTGGCGGTGGTAGGCCGCGGCGTTCTGCAGGGTGTACCGGGAGGGGTCCTCGCTCCCGTGCGAGGGCCACCCGGTCTCGCCCACCTGGACCTCCCGGCCCCCGAGGTTGGCCCCGTAATAGCCCTTGAGTACCTCCAGCACCCGCCCGTAGTACTGGGTGGGGTCGGCCAGGAGCATGCGCGCGGCGTCGTTCAAGGGCTTGCCGTCGGTGGAGGGGTAGGCGGTGATCTGGATGAACTCGCACGCGTCCACGACGGGCCGGTGCTGCGGCCCGCAGACGATGCCCCACTCCTCGCGGGTGCCCACCTTGATGCCCGTACCCTTGAGCGCGTCCTTGACCTGGTTGATGTATCCCACCATCATGCCCACGGTGACCCCGGGCTGGGCCAGGGGCTCGTTGCCCACCACGGCCAGGTCGATGAGCTTCTGCTTCCCCAACTCGATGAGGTTGGCGATCTCCTGGCCGTTCTCGTCCGCGTTGGCGGTGATGTACGCGGTCGCCGCCACCTTCAGTCCGTGCTTGTGGGCGGCGGCCGGGACGTTGTAGGTCCCTTTGACCTTGCTGCAATCGTAGGTGGTGACCCACTCGGTGTAGGGGGCTATGGTGGAGACGCACTTCTCTATCCACGCGGCGTCGGCGCTCCAGGGCTGGTGCGGCTGGGCCCACAGGCCCAGGCACAACCCGTAATGCGTCTTCTTCGCCGGGCCGCCGCCCGGGACGGAGTCGGAAGCGTCGATGAACAGGCTGGCCATCCCGAAACTCGCGGGCAGCGACGTCGAGCGGGCTCTCCCTGCCAGTCTTCCGTCGTCCTCTCCGAAGTACGGAGTCTCCCTCGCCCGGTAGGTGATGGTCCCGCCTCCGCCGTCGTAGAAGGGGTCGGAGAGGACGCAGACGGCCGCCTCCTCTCCGGGCCGCCCCGCCTCGGTGAAGACCAGGGCCGCGTTGGGGGGGTCGTCGCAGAAGGCTCGCCTCCACCCGCTCACGAACTCCCCCGTCTGCACGGTGCCGGCATTCCTCTGGGGGCGCTCGGAGAAGTAGGTGGTGACGGGGGACACGCCGGTGAGGGTGAGCAGGTAGGACCCCTCCTCCGCGGGGTCGGCCTGCAGGGTCCCGCCATCGGCGGTCTGGGTGAAGAGGTAGACGTCCTCGTCGCTCTCCTCCCGACGCCGGCTGTTTCGTCCCGCCGCCGCAGCCGCCGGCCGCCAGCAGGAGGATCACGAGCAAGGCAACTGCCCTCATCCATGCCCCGGTCATCGCCTGCGCTCATGTGCGTCACTCCCCCTCTCCCGACGGCGGCCCCGGGAAGAGCTCCAGCAAGGAAGCCGGCTCGTCTATCCAGTAGTCGGGCTTCTCCGCCTCCAGCGACCTCGCGATCGAAGGGGCTCCAGCCCACCGCGCCCGCGCTCACCCCGGCGGCGTGGGCGCACTTGATGTCGTGGGGACTGTCCCCGATGTAAGTGGTCTCGGCCGGCTTCGCCCCCAGGCGGCGCATCGCTTCGTAGCAGGGGGTCGGGGTCGGGCTTGTGCCTGGTCGGTGTCGCTCGCCGTGATCACCGCGGAGAAGAAGGGCGTCAGCTCGAAGAACTCCAGGGCCTGCCGGGTGGTGAAGTCGCGCTTGGAGGTGGCGATGCCCAGCGCGTACCCCGCGCCGCCAGTTCCTCGAGTGCCTCCCTGACCCCGGGGAAGGAGCGGGCCAGCTCGTCGTGGGACCTCTCGTAGGCCCTCTGGTAGAGGGCACCAGCTCGTCCGTGCGCCCCGGGTCGAAGTCGGCCATCTGCCGGGTGAGGGGGCGGCCGATCTGGGCCAGGAATTCCTTATCGGAGGGCGCGGGGAGTCCCGCCGGCCCGGAAGGTCTCGCGGAAGGAGTGCAGGATAAGTTCGGTGGTGTCCACCAGCGTGCCGTCCAGGTCGAAGACGATGCAACGAATGCCTATCTTTGCAAAGATCCATACCTATCAATATAGCGCATAACTCCGAATTTGGGGTCAGACCCCAAATTGAATTTTCCTGGCGTGCGGGCTGCTGCGTTAACTCACTTTGGGGCCTGACCCCAAAGTGAGTTAAGCGGGGGTGAAGGTGAAGATGCCGTCGGGGTCCACGTCGACCAGGATGGTGTCGCCCTCGCCGAACTCGCCGGAGAGCAGCCGCCGCGCCAGCCGGTCCTGCACCTCGCGCTGGATGACCCGCTTGAGCGGCCGGGCCCCGTAGTCCGGGTCGAAGCCCTCCGAGGCGATGACCTCCTTGGCGCGGTCGGTCAGCTGATGTCCAGCTTGCGGTCGGCCAGGCGCTCGCGCAGGTAGTCCACCTGGATGTCCACGATGCGCTTGATCTCCTCCAGGCCCAGCTGGTTGAAGATGACCACCTCGTCCAGGCGGTTGAGGAACTCGGGGCGGAAGCTCAGCCGCAGCGCCTCCATGACCATGCCGCGGATCTCCTCCGCGCCCTTGGCCCGCCAGGTCCTGCAGGTACTGGCTGCCCACGTTGGAGGTCATGATGATCACCGTGTTCTTGAAGTCCACGGTGCGCCCGTGGCCGTCGGTGAGGCGGCCGTCGTCCAGGATCTGCAGCAGCACGTTGAAGACGTCGGGGTGCGCCTTCTCGATCTCGTCGAACAGGATCACCGCGTAGGGCTGGCGGCGCACCGCCTCGGTGAGCTGCCCGCCCTCGTCGTAACCGACGTAGCCGGGGGGCGCGCCGATGAGGCGGCTGACGGTGTGCTTCTCCATGTACTCGCTCATGTCGAGGCGCACCATGGCGCGCTCGTCGTCGAAGAGGAACTCGGCCAGGGCGCGGGCCAGCTCGGTCTTGCCCACGCCGGTGGGCCCCAGGAAGATGAAGGAGCCGATGGGGCGGTTGGGGTCCTGCAGGCCGGCCCGGGCGCGGCGGATGGCGTTGGAGACCGCCTCCAGCGCCTCCTCCTGCCCCACCACCCGCTGGCGCAGGCGCTCCTCCATGTGGAGGAGCTTCTCCACCTCGCCCTCCAGCAGCCGGGACACGGGGATGCCGGTCCAGGCGGAGACCACCTCGGCCACGTCCTCGTCGTCCACCTCCTCCTTGAGCATGGCCCGGTCCTTCTGCAGGGCGGCGAGCTTGGCGTTCTCCTCCTCCAGCCGGCGCTCCAGCTCGACGATCTCCGCGTAGCGCAGGCGGGCCGCCTTCTCCAGGTCGCCCAGGCGCTCCGCCTTGCCCTCCTCGTAGCGCGCCTGCTCCAGCTGCTCCTTGAGCTGGCGGATGCGGTCGATGGACTCCTTCTCCGCCTGCCAGTGGGCCTTCATCTCCGAGGCGCGCTCGCTCGAGTCGGCCAGTTCCGCCTCCAGCTTCTCCAGGCGCTCCCGCGAGGCCTGGTCCTTCTCCTTCTTCAGGGCCTGCCGCTCGATCTCCAGCTGCATGATGCGCCGCTCCACCTCGTCGATCTCGGTGGGCATGGAGTCGATCTCGATGCGCAGCCGCGAGGCCGCCTCGTCCACCAGGTCGATGGCCTTGTCCGGCAGGAAGCGGTCGCTGATGTAGCGGTCGGAGAGGACGGCCGCCGCCACCAGGGCCGCGTCCTGGATGCGCACCCCGTGGTGCACCTCGTAGCGCTCCTTCAGGCCGCGCAGGATGGCGATGGTGTCCTCCACGGCCGGCTCGCCCACCAGCACCGGCTGGAAGCGCCGCTCCAGGGCGGCGTCCTTCTCGATGTGCTTGCGGTACTCGTCCAGCGTGGTGGCGCCGATGGAGTGCAGCTCGCCCCGGGCCAGGGCCGGCTTGAGCATGTTGGAGGCGTCCATGGCCCCCTCCGCCGCGCCCGCGCCCACCAGGGTGTGCAGCTCGTCGATGAAGAGGATGATCTCCCCTTCGCGAGCCGGTGATCTCCTTGAGCACCGCCTTGAGCCGGTCCTCGAACTCGCCGCGGTACTTGGCCCCGGCCACCAGGGCGCCCAGGTCCAGGGCGACCACCCGCTTGTTCTTCAGCCCCTCGGGCACGTCGCCGTCCACGATGCGCTGGGCCAGGCCCTCCACGATGGCGGTCTTGCCCACGCCCGGCTCGCCGATGAGCACCGGGTTGTTCTTGGTGCGGCGGGACAGCACCTGGATGACCCGGCGGATCTCCTCGTCCCGGCCGATGACCGGGTCGAGCTTGCCCCGGCGGGCCAGGTCGGTGAGGTCGCGGCCGAAGCGCTCCAGCGCCTGGTAGCGCCCCTCCGGCTCCGGGTCGGTGACCCGCTGCGAGCCCCGCACCTCCGCCAGCGCCTTGAGCACGCGCTCGCGGGTGATGCCGTGGGCCTTGAGGATGACCGCCGCGTCCCCCTGCTTCTCCCCGGCCACCGCCAGCAGCAGGTGCTCGGTGGAGACGTAGGAGTCCTTCATGGCGTCGGCTTCCGCCAGCGCCGCGTCCAGCAGGCCGCTCAGCCCGTTCGATATGTAGACCTGGCCGCCCGCCCCGTGTACCCGGGGCAGCTTCTCCAGGGCCTTCTCCGTTTCGTCCGTCATGATCTCCGAGTCGGCGCCGAGCTTGTTCATGAGGGAGGGCACGGTGCCGCCCTCCTGGCGCAGCAGGGCCAGGAAGAGGTGCTCCACCTCCACCTGCTGCTGGTCGAGCTCGCCCGCGATGCCCTGGGCGTCCACCAGCGCCTCCTGTGCTTTTACCGTCAACTTATCCGGTTTGATCATGATGTCTCCTCCTCGAGGGTCAGATCTTGCGTTTTGACTTTTGTTACGTAGTGTAATATTAACGTTATGTTAAATAAGTCAAAACGCAAGATCTGACCCTTTAATATTTCTTTATCCGGCGGAAGGGGTTGGCCTGCGCGGCCGGCATCAGCCCCCCGCTCTTCACCGGCACCAGCTCGTTGCGGAAGCTGCGCCGGACCTCGTCCAGCTGCCGCTCCGCCTCGCGCCGCATCGCGTCGATGCGCTCCTCGGCCCGGCGCATCTCCTCGCTCAGGGAATCGAGCCGGTCCCGCATCTCCAGGATCATCTTGACCCCGGCCAGGTTCACCCCCATGTCCCGGGTCAGTTCCTGGATGAGGCGGCAGCGCTCGATGTCGGCCTCCGAGTAATGGCGCCGGTTTGAGACCCGGTCCGGCTTCAGGAGGCCCTTGCGCTCGTAGATACGCAGGGTCTGGGGATGCACGTCGGCCAGGCGCGCGGCCACGCTGATGATGTAGACCGCCCCGTCCCCGGCATCCGGCTTCTTGTCCTCTTCCATCCTCGCTCACCTATCCCTCGAGATAGCTACGTGGGTTGTCCTTCTCCAGTTCCCGCAGTTTCTCCAGCAGCCCCTTCTCCTCGGAAGAGAGCTTCTTGGGCACCATCACCCGGGCCACCGCGTAGAGGTTGCCCCGGCCCTTTCCCTTGGCCAGCGGCGCCCCCATCGCCTTGAACCTGAACTTCCTGCCCTCCTGGGTGCCCGCGGGTACCTTCAGCTTGACCTTGCCGTCCAGCGGCGTGGGAAGCTCCACCGTGGTACCCAGGGCCGCCTCGGCCAGGGTGAGGGGCAGGTCCATCCTGATGTCGTTGCCGTCCCGGTGGAAGAACTTGTGCGGCGTCACCTTGACCTTGACGTAGAGGTCCCCGGGCGCGCCGCCCGGCGGCCCCATCTCGCCGCGCCCCGCGAAGCGGATGCTCGCCCCGTCCTTCACCCCCGCCGGTACCTTCACCGTTATCTTCCTGGACTCCTGCACCGACCCGGAGCCCCGGCAGGTGGGGCAGGGTTCGTCGATGACGGTCCCCCGTCCGCCGCACTCCGGGCAGGCCCGCGAAAAGGCGAAGGGGCCCTGGTCCTGCGAGACGGTGCCCCGGCCCTGGCAGGTCTTGCAGGTGCGGGGCAGGGTGCCGGGCTTGGCGCCGCTGCCCTTGCAGGACGAGCAGGGTACCCGCCCGGCCATGTTCAGCGGCAGGCTCACGCCGCGCAGGGAGTCCTCGAAGGAGATCTGCGTGTTGGCCTGGGTGTCGGCGCCCTTGCGCGGGGCCCTTCTCCTGCCGGCGCCCGCCTGCGGGCCGCCCGCCCCATGCCCCCGAAGAGGTTGAAGATGTCGCCCAGGTCGCCCAGGTCCTCCGCCCGGAAGTTGTACGACCTGCCTCCTCCGCCGAAGTCCCTGAAGCCCCCGGAGCCGGGACCGGCCGGGGCCTCCGGGGCCGCCCGCGCCTCCGAACATCCCCCCCGAGTCGTACTGCTTGCGTTTCTCGGTATCGGAGAGGACCTCGTAGGCCTCGGCGGCTTCCTTGAACTTCTCCTCGGCCGCCTTGTCCCCCGGCTTGGCGTCGGGGTGGTTCTCCCGGGCTATCTTGCGGTAGGCGTTCTTGATCTCCTTGTCGGAAGCCCCCTTGCTCACGCCCAGGGTCTTATAGTAGTCCTTGCCGTTCACTGCCTCAGCCCCTGTCGTTGATTATTCCTTGCCGCCCTCGCTCGAGCACTTGCTCACCGTGGCCATGGCCGGGCGCAGGAGCCGGTCCTTCCACTTGTAGCCCTTCTGGTGCACCTCCACCACCGTCTCGTCCTCGTGGTCGTCGGTCAGCACGGTCGTTGACAGCTTCGCACACGTGGGGGTCGAAGGGGTGCCCGTGGGGATTGACCTCTTCCAGGCCTTCTCCCTCGAGCACGTCCACCAGCTGGTCGCGGACCATCTGCACTCCCTCGGTCAGACCCTCCGGGGCTCCTGCCTCGGCCGAAGCGATGGCCCGCTCCAGGTTGTCGATGACCGGGAGCAGCTTGGAGACCAGCCCCTGGTTGGCCAGCTCGATGATCGAGGTCTGTTCCCTGATCATGCGCTTCCTGTAGTTATCGAATTCGGCCTTCAGCCGCTTCAGGTCGTCCAGGTATTCCCCGGCCCGGCCCTCCGCCGCCTGCAGCTTCTCCGTGAGTTCCTTCACTTCACTCGCCAACTCCTCAGGGGATGCGCCGGCGCGGGCCTTGCTTCTCCGCCCCCTCCGCGGGCTTCCCCGTATCTTCCTTTTTCTTGTCCTTGCTCCTGGCCTGCTTGTCCTTATCTTCCATCTCTCCGCCTTCTTCCGCGCGGTCCCTCTTCAGGCCGCTCTTTCGATCGGACCGGGTTTTTAAGGCCCGGTCCGATCTCGTTCTCACTCTCGCCGCGTCACCCGCCGGACGGGTCACTCCTCATCGCTCCCGGCTTCCGGCTCGGCCCCGGATTCGATGACCTTGGGGGCCTCCACCCGGATGCTGATCTGCTTGGGCCTGGTCTCCTCCGCCTTGGGCAGTTCGATGCGGAGCACCCCGTCCGTGTAAGACGCCGTTATCTTGTCCGGATCGATGGTCTTGGGGAGAGCGATGCGCCGCTCGAAGTAGCCGTAGGCCCGCTCGATGCGGTGCAGGTTCTCCTCCTTGACCTCTTCCGAGAAACTCCGCTCTCCCTTCAGGGTGAGGACGCCGTCGTCCACGCTCAGCTCGACTTCCTCCACCTTCATGCCGGGAAGCTCGGCGTTGACGATGACCTTGTCTGAGGACTCCACCACGTCTATGGGCGGCGCCCAGACGATGGACCTGCCTCCCCGCGAGGAACCGGCCATCTCCCCGAACAGGTTGTTCTCGAAGAAGCGGTTCATCTCGTCCTGCAGGGCCATCATTCCCCGGAACGGATCCCATCTGACAATAGCCATGGAAAACACCTCCTTTCCTATGGTTGTCGCGAGCTCACCCACCTACCGGCAGGTCCCCGCCCGCGCGCCTCAACTCGTCTCGTAATCCGCGTCGATGACCTCGCCCTCCGCTTCCTCGGTGGCGCCGTAGCTGCCGTCGCCTTCCGGCGGGGGCGGCGCGCCCGTCTCCGAAGCGTTGGCGTACATGTGCTCGGCCAGCTTGTAGGAGGCCTGCACCAGGATGTCGGTCTTGCGCCGGATGTCGTCGGTATCGTTGCCCTTCAGCGCTTCCTTCACGTCCTCCAGGGCCGTCTCGATGGCCCGGCGGTCTTCCGGGGTCACCTTGTCCCCCAACTCGCGCAGGGACTTCTCGGTGCTGTAGACCAGGGTGTCGGCGTTGTTGCGCACCTCCGCCTCCTCGCGCTTGGCGCGGTCCTCCTCGGCGTGGGCCTCCCCGTCCTTGACCATCTTGTCGATCTCGTCCGAGGACAGTCCGCCGGTGGCGGTGATGGTGATCTTCTGCTCGTTGCCGGTGGCCAGGTCCTTGGCGGTCACGTGCAGGATGCCGTCGGCGTCGATGTCGAAGGCCACCTCGATCTGGGGCACGCCGCGCGGCGCCGGCGGGAGGCCGATGAGCTGGAAGTTGCCGATGAGCTTGTTGTAGGCGGCCATCTCCCGCTCGCCCTGGAACACCTTGATGTCCACGCTGGGCTGCCCGTCCGCCGCGGTGGTGAAGATCTCCGAGCGGCGGGTGGGGATGGTGGTGTTGCGCTCGATGAGCTTGGTGAAGACGCCGCCCAGGGTCTCGATGCCCAGCGACAGCGGGGTCACGTCGAGCAGCAGGATGTCCTTGACCTCGCCCTTGAGCACCCCGCCCTGGATGGCCGCTCCCACCGCCACTACCTCGTCCGGGTTGACGCCCTTGTGGGGCTCCTTGCCGGCGGTGAGCTTCTTCACCAGGTCCTGCACCATGGGCATGCGGGTGGAGCCGCCCACCAGGATGACGTGCTCGATGTCCTTGGGCTCCAGCTTGGCGTCGTTGAGGGCGCGCTTGAAGGGGCCCACGCACTTCTCCAGCAGGTCCGCGGTCATCTTCTCGAACTCGGTGCGCGTGAGGTTCATGTCCAGGTGCAGCGGCCCGTCCGCCGTGGCGGTGATGAAGGGCAGGTTGATGTTGGTGGTCGTGGTGGTGGACAGCTCCACCTTGGCCTTCTCGGCCGCTTCCTTCAGCCGCTGCAGGGCCATCTTGTCGTCACGCAGGTCGACGCCGTTCTTCGCCTTGAAGTCGTCGGCCATCCAGTCGATGACGCGCTGGTCCCAGTCGTCGCCTCCCAGGTGGGTGTTGCCGGCGGTGGACTTCACCTCGAACACGCCTTCGCCGATGTCCAGGATGGAGACGTCGAAGGTGCCGCCGCCCAGGTCGAAGACGAGGATGGTGTGGTCGTGCTCCTTGTCCATGCCGTAGGCCAGGGCCGCCGCGGTGGGCTCGTTGATGATGCGCAGCACGTTGAGGCCGGCGATCTTGCCGGCGTCCTTGGTGGCCTGCCGCTGGGAGTCGTCGAAGTAGGCCGGCACGGTGACGACCACGTCGTTGACCTTCTCGCCCAGGTACTCCTCGGCGTCCCGCTTCAGCTTCTGCAGGATCATGGCGGAGATCTCCTGGGGCGTGTAGTCCTTGTCGCCCATGTGCACCTTGTCGGTGGTCCCCATCTTCCGCTTGATGGACGAGATGGTGTTCTCCGGGTTGGTGATGGCCTGCCGCTTGGCGACCTGCCCCACCAGGCGCTCCCCGGTCTTGGACATGGCCACCACCGAGGGGGTGGTCCTGCCGCCCTCGCTGTTGGGGATGACCGTCGGCTCGCCGCCTTCCAGCACGGCGACGCACGAGTTGGTCGTTCCTAGATCGATCCCGATCGTCTTAGCCATTTCTCACTTCCTCCTTTTTCTTTCTACGGCAACCCCGTATCGTTGACGGGGTAAACCTCTTGCTTTTACTTGATTCTATTAATACTATATGTCTTGATAACAATGTTGTCAAGTGTTTTGACACAGATAATTCCAGCTATTTTCAAGGCAAAGGAATAAGCTGTTATGCAGGGGTTTCTGGTAGCCCAGGTCGTTCAAGGTTTGGGCCTGGCCCTAACCTTGACTGAAGCAACGCGGCGGTAAGGCTACAGGCCGAGGACCGTGTTGACGGCGTAGACGAAGTAGAAGAGCAGCATGGCGCTGATGGGGTAGATGAGCAGGCCGGCATTGAAGCGGATGTGCGGGGGCTTGAAGAGCAGGTGCATGCCCCAGGTGAAGACCCAGGCCCCGGGCATGGCTCCGGCGATGAACAGCTTGAACGGCCACTCGAAGGGGCCGATGAGGACCAGGACGCCCACCACGGTCATCAGCGCGCAGAGGGGCGACATCGCGTCCAGCAGGCGCTTGGCCCCGAAGACCACCCCGGAGGTGCGGAAGCCCGCCGCCTCGTCGAAGGGGATGTCGTTGGCCACGCTGGGCAGGTAGAGGGTTCCCGAGAAGATGAACCCGAAGACCAGGGGCAGCACCGGCGGCCAGACGTCGGCGGGGGCGGCCAGCTTCCACCCGGCGATGAGCAGCATCACCGATGTGGATGCGTTGGTCACCACGTCCAGCACCGGCTTCTCCTTGAAGCGGAACCAGGGATGGGAATAGAGGATGCCCAGGACGATAGACGGAGGCGAACATGAAGACGGCGAACCACCAGCCGGCCAGCAGGCTGAAGACCACGCAGGACGAGGCCGGTGATGGCGAAGACCAGGATGCGTCTCCAGCCTGCCCATCTCCCCGGTGACGAAGGGCTGGTGCGAGATGGGCTGGTCCTTGTACATGTCGTTGTGATGCCGGTCGGACTCGACGTCCGCATAGAAGTTCAGGGTGGAGGAGAAGAAGGAGCCGGCCAGGAAACCCAGGTAGGCGCAGGCGATGCGCCAGCCCGCAACGCCGGTGGAATATTCCGCCGCGCAGGCGAACCCCAGGGTCATCGGGAAGATGTAGATGATCATGACCCTGATCCGGAACAATACGTAGTACTTGCTGCCGTATCTTCCTCAACGTCTCCAAGTGACCTGCCCCTTTCCCTTCGCCGAGCCTGACTCAATTATATTTTCTAGCGCCCGCCGTTTCCACCTTGTATTCGTCTATAATTGAAGTAGACGAGCGGATCGGAGGTCTCCATGGATATCAAGGTCGCGAGGTACATAGGGTTCTGCCCGGGGGTCAAGCGGGCCATCAACATGGCCGAACGCACCCTGGAGAAGAACAACGGTCCCGTGTACACTCTCGGGCCCATCATCCACAACCCCCAGGTGGTCGAGTTCCTGGAGCGCAAGGGGGTCAAGGCCCTGCCGGAAGACCCCGGCGCCTTCGAGCGCGCCGCGCGGGAGGGCGTGCCGGTGGTCATCCGCTCGCACGGCGTGCCCCCGCCGGTACTGGAGGAGTTGCGCTCCCGGGGCGCGACGGTGGTCGACGCCACCTGCCCCATCGTCAAGAAGGCCCAGAAGGCGGCGCGCAACCTGGTGGACGAGGGCTACCGGCTGGTGATCATCGGCACGGCCGACCACCCGGAGGTCCGCGCCATCCTGGGGTGCGTGGACGGCGACGCGGTGGTCATCAAGGACCAGGACGAGCTGGCGGAATGGTGGCGCCAGGGCGGCCGTAAGCACCGCAAGGTGGGGATCATCGCCCAGACCACCATCGACTTCATGCTCTTCCGCAACCTGGTGGACCAGCTGGTGGGGCGGGTGCCCGAGCTGAAGGTGATGGACACCCTCTGCCACTCCACCACGGCGCGGCAGCAGGAGGCGCGGCGCCTGGCCCTCGCCTCCGACTTCGTGCTGGTGCTGGGCGGGCGCAACAGCTCCAACACCAATTTCCTGCGCAAGATCAGCCTGCTCTCGGGGACCCCCACCCTGCAGCTGGAGACGCCGGAGGAACTGGACCTGGACGTCCTCGCCGACGTTGGCAGCCTGGCCATCCTGGGAGGCGCGTCCACCCCCGAGTGGATCGTGGAGGGCGTGCGCGAAAAGGTGCGGCGGGCCTTCCGCGATAAGAGCTGAGCTGCACCAGGCCCCGCCGCGCGGGGGCGGGTCAGGCGAGGTCGGCGGTTGCGGCCTGCGGCCGCCTTGAGGCCGCTGCGCAGAGCCCCCTCCACCGTGCCGGGCAGGCGCATGTATTCTCCACAGAGGTAGAGCCCCTTCACCGCGCGGTAATCGCGCTCCTCCATGCGGCGCGATGGCCGTGGCCATGCCCGGTGGGTAGAAGCAGAGCGCTTCGCGCCACCTGTATATCTCGGTGAACAGCGGGCGGGCGGGGAAGTCCGGGAAGAAGACGCGCATCTCCGCCTCCAGGCGGGAGACCACCTCGTCGTCGGGCAGGCCGTTCAACTCGAAGGCGGCCGCGCCGAAGGTGAAGCAGTGGGCCAGCTCGCAACCGGGGGGAGCGTAGCGCGGCGACTTGGCGGAGTCGAGGCCGACCGAGACGACGGGCGAGCCCGAGCGGCGCGGGATGCTCACCGCGTAGGTGCCCTCGGGCGCGAGCTTCCCCTCGAGCGCGAACATGACGTGGCAGCACGCGCTGTAGCGGACCTTGCGGAGCGGCTGGCGCAGCTGGTCGGGCAGCCCCGGCATCAGCTCGAGGGCGGTGGTGGCCGGGACGGCGCAGACCACCGCGTCCGCCTGCCTCAAAGCCGCCGTCCGTCTCCACCCCCTTCACCGCGCCGCCCTCGATGACCACGCGGCGCGCCGGGGTTGAGCACTCGACGTGCCCCCCGCAGTCGCGGGCCAGCGCCTCCACCAGGCTGCCCAGGCCGCGCTCGAGGGTCACGAAGCCCTTGAACAGGCCGCTGATGATGTGCCAGGCGAGGGAGATGCCGTTGGCCGCGCACATGTCCTCGGGCTGGGCGCAGGAGAGGCTGGAGGCGGACGGCTGCAGGTAGTACTCCAGCACGTCCGAGCCGAACCTGCGCAGGGCGAACTCCGAAAGGCTCTGCCGGTCCAGCTCGCCCAGCGCCCCCATGTCGGCGAAGGCGATCTCCCGGTGGTGCCGGGACAGCCAGGCGAGCAGCCGGGCCAGGCCCAGGCGCTCGCGCATGCCGCCGCACTGGTAGCCCCGCCCGCGCAGCGCGACGCGGGGGTCGCGGCTCATCTCCAGCGGGTACATGCGCTGGTTGCGCCAGGCCAGGGAGCGCAGGTGGTAGTCGAGCATCTCGCCGCCCAGCCCGGCTTCGCGGCATACCTCGAAGGTGGTGTCGTAGTAGCGGGTGAAGAACTGCGCGCCCAGGTCGAGCAGGAAGCCCTCCCTCTCCGCGCCGGCCGTCCTCCCCCCGGGCACGCCCTCCTTCTCCAGCACCGTCACGTCGAAACCCGCGCCGTGCAGTGAGCGGGCGGCCACCAGTCCCGCCGCCCCCGAGCCGACCACGATCACCTTCATGCGCCTCCCCTTTCATCGCTTGAAACGTCCCCGGACAGCCAGGATGATTATACCACCGCGGCCTCCCCTTTCCCGGCCCGCGGGCGTCGGGTGAGTCGGGCCGCACGGGCCGGCACGGGCAGTCGGGGGCTGGTAAGACCGGTGGTTTTTAGTGCTTCATGGGACACATGTTTAAGCTGTTTTAACAGAATTTACATGGAAAATACTGGCAAAACCCCCAACATGTAGTAACTAAGCCATTTTTTTCACCCCAACATATTGACAACCCCAATATATATGTTATTATCATGAGTAAATAATACTAGATGTGGGTGCAAGGTGGGTGCGTCAAAGGAGGGGGTTGTATTTGCCGGTAAAAACGAAGGGACGCCCGTCGGTAGCCGTAATAGATTACAACATGCTCTCGGACGACGACCTGGTCGAGCTGTCGCACCAGGGGGACATCAAGTCCGAAGCCTACCTCATCAACAAGTACCAGTACCTCGTGCACGTCAAGGCCAAGTCGTATTTCCTGGAGGGGGCGGAGCACGACGACACCATCCAGGAAGGGCTGATCGGTCTGTACAAGGCGATCAGGGACTTCAAGGTCAACGACGCCTGCTCCTTCCGCTCCTTCGCCGTCCTCTGCATCACCCGCCAGATCATCACCGCCGTCAAGACCCACACCCGCAAGAAGCACAACCCGCTGTCCTGCTACCGCTCCCTGGAGACCCAGGTCTTCGACGACAGCGGTGAGGGCGGCTCCTATCCCTACAACGAGATCCACGCCAAGGAGCGCGACCCGCTGGAGCTGTTCATCTTCGAGGACGAGCTCTCCCGCATCGTGTCGGTGCTGAAGGAGAAGCTCTCGGGGCTGGAGTGGCAGGTGCTCCTCTCCTATCTCGAGGGCAAGAGCTACAAGGAGATCGCCGACGAGATCGAGCGGGACACCAAGGTAGTGGACAACGCGCTGTGCCGCATCAAGATCAAGGTCAAGAACTACGTGGAGCCGCTGCTCAACTAGGCGCGGTCAGGCGGGGTTGACGATTATCCTCAGAATGCGCGGGTTGTCCGCTTCCCATTCCACCGCCGCCGGGCGGTCCTCCATGGCCTCGTAGTATCCGGCCACCCTTCCCGCCAGCAGGGGCACGTTGAAGGGGTTCTCCACCGTGACCCGCAAGGTATCTCCCTCCCGGGCGACCTCCGTGAAGTTGCCCAGCCCCTTGACCATCTGCTGGCGCAGCAGGCCCAGGTAGTTCTTGCGTTCCAGGATGTCCGGCTGGATGAAGGTGTCCCGCTTGTATTCCCTCTGGATGTCCACGATGGTCCGGTTGATCTCCTCCCCCAGCTCCAGGCGTGAGCCCGCGGATGAGCGCGTTGATGCCGTCCACCGGGAAGACCACCTCGCGCATGTGATGGCGCTGGTTGCCCACCAGCCCCTCGCCGGCGTCCCAGTAGAAGGTCTGCGAGATGCGCACCGGCACCCCGCAGGTGCCGCAGGTGCGGTGCTGGACGTTGCCGGGGATGGCGTCCCTCTCCTCGTAGCGGAACCTCTCCTTATCCTCGTCGTAGTCCCTCTCCTTTGCCGCCGTGTAGCGGACCAGCTCGGCGTCGGCCGGGTCGTAGGAGATCTCGAAGCCGGTGCCCTCGGTCTGCTCGAAGAAGCCCCGGCACAGGCCGGCCACCAGGTCGCGGTTGTGGGGCTTGCGGGCCCGTATCACCACCGACTTGCGCGGGTGGTACTCGACCATGGAGAGGGTCCCGAACCCCAGGATGGAGAAGACCTTGAAGATGCGCTCGTAGAAGCCCTTCATCAGGAAGGAGGGCTTGGTCAGCCGCCCGCCCGGGATGTGCGAGAGGTACTCGGCGTAGTAGGCCTTGCTCAGGCGGCGCCCCAGGTGGGTCTCGGACCGCGCGACGATGCCGCCGATGTCCATACCGATGCCGGCCGACACGCCGCGCAGGATGTTGTTGACCTCGTCCGCCTTGATGAAGACCAGCTGCGTCCGCGCCACGTCCTCGGCGAAGATGTTGCCGTCTCCGCTCCAGTGCATGGCCCGGCCGATGATCAGTGGAAGCCCGCAGGTCTCACATACCCTCATGCCCACAGTATAAGACACGGCCCGACGTTTTGTGAAACCCGGCCGGGGAAGCCGCGCCTCTGTGGCGGCCGGCCGCCGCGTTATGCTATCTTTAACCTGCAGCGTGTTTACAGTGTGTCAGGAGGTGCGGCATGTCTGACTACGAGGAGGGGAAGTCCCGCTGGTTCGGCTGGGGCGACCTGGAAAAGACCTTCGACATGGAGGAGCGGGCCGGCCTGCCGCCCTACCTCAAGGAGAAGCTGGACTTCGACCCCGAGAAGAAGCGCTTCACCGACCCTTCCCTGGAGGAGATCGAGCTGCCCGAGCCCCGCATCCCCGCCGAAGCCCTGACCGGGCTGGAGAAGATCGTCGGCAAGGAGAACATCTCGACAGGCCGCTTCCACCGCATCAGCCACTCCCAGGGCAAGAGCTACCGCGACGTCCTGCGCCTGCGCCTGCGCCGCCTGGAGCACCCGGTGGACGTGGTGGTCTGGCCGCGGGAGGAGCGGGAGGTGGCCGAGGTGCTCAAACTGGCCGTCCGCCTCAACCTGGCGGTCATCCCCATCGGGGGAGGGTCCAGCGTCACCGGGGGCCTGGAACCCCTGGGGGCGGAGAGGTACGCGGGCGTGGTCAGCCTGGACCTGGCGCGCATGAACCGCCTGCTCAAGGTGGACCCCACCTCGCTCCTCGCCGTGGCCCAGGCGGGCATGCAGGGGCCGGAGCTGGAAGAGGCCCTGAACTCCCAGGGATATACCCTGGGGCACTTCCCGGAGAGCTTCCACTTCTCCGCCCTGGGCGGCTGGATCGCCACCCGCTCGGCCGGACGCCAGTCCACCGGCTACGGCAAGATCGAGGACATGGTCATCTCCCTGAAGATGGTCACGCCCTCAGGCGTCATCGCCACCCGCCGCACCCCGCACACCGCCGCCGGCCCGTCCATCCTCGAGGCGTGCATCGGCTCGGAGGGGACCATGGGCGTCATCACCGAAGCCACCATGCGCGTCCAGCCCTACCCGGACGTCTTCGACTACCACGGGGTGATCTTCCGCAACTTCCCGGCCGGCGTCTCCGCCATCCGGGAGATGCTGCAGCGGGACATCGTGCCCACCTGCGTCCGCCTCTCCGACAGGGCGGAGACCGCCCTGGCCCAATCCATCCGCTCCACCGGGGGCAGCAAGCTGAAGAGGAGCGCGGAGGACCTGGCCCTGAAGCTGCTGGGGACCCGCGGTTTCTCCTTTTCCGACGGCGCCTTCATGGTCATCGGCTTCGAGGGGGAGATGGCCCGGGTGGACGAGGTCCGCGCGGAGGCCCTCTCCATCTGCCGCAAGCTGGGCGGGTTCCACCTGGGCGCCGGCCCGGGCCGGCAGTGGTACAAGGGCCGCTACGACACCGCCTACCTGCGCGACCCCCTGATCAACGCGGGCTTCCTGGTGGACACCCTGGAGACCGCCACCACCTGGGACAACCTGCTCCACCTCTACGGTGAGGTGCGGCGGGCCATCAAGGACGCCATCAAGGAGAGCGGGGACGCCGGCATCGTCGCCTGCCACGTCTCCCACTCCTACAAGCACGGCGCCTCGCTGTACTACTTCTTCCTCGCCCCCATGGATGAGGGCAACGAGATCGCGCAGTGGGAGCGCATCAAGCGCGCGGCCACCGATACCATCTGCGCGTACGGCGGCACCATCACCCACCACCACGGCGTCGGCTACGAGCACGCCCCCTGGATGAAGGACGAGGTCGGCGAGGAAGGCCTGCGGGCGCTCAAGGCCATGAAGGACGCCCTGGACCCCACGGGGATCATGAACCCCGGAAAGGTCATCCCGGGGTAGAGGTCGATGGCCAAGACCGGCGTCAAGCGGCTGCTGGGGACCGACCCCGTCAACATCTGCTTCCTCACCCACGACGAGTACTCGCGCTCCCTGGCGGAGAAGGCCCTGCCCGGCATCCGCGCCTTCCTCAAGCGCGAACTCCCCGAGTTCGAATGGGAGCTGGAGCAGGTGCACAAGCCGGAGGAACTGCCGGAGCCCGTCAACTCCCTGGGCCTGCTGGACCGGGCTTACGTCATGATGCTCGAGGAGAAGTGGGACTTCTGCTTCGTGGCCGTCAAGCAGAGGCTGGAGTCGTCCCAGAGCCGTTCGGAGCCCTTGAAGGTATCCCCCGCCCACGCCGCCGGGGTGATGTCCCTGGAGCCGCTGGAACCTCTGTCGAAAGAGGGCAGCCTGGCTGAGTCGGCCTTCACGGGCCTGTTCATCGAGGGGTTCCTCAGGCTGAACGGCCTGCGCAAGGCCGGCTTCGATACGGCCCTGCTGGAGGGCGGGGAGAGGAAGCTGTCCCCGGAGGAGCGGGACCACCTGCGGAGCCGCCTCGCCGAAGTGGCCAGGGTGCTGCCCCAGGAGAGGCTGAAGGAGGTGTCCCGCTTCTTCGCCTACCTCTGGGTGCTGCTGCGCCACCCCTGGAAGGTGCTGCGGTCGGTGGGCTCGAACCACCCCTGGCGCATGGTCGCCCGCTCCACCCGCATCATCTTCGGCGCCCTGGCCACCGTGCTGCTCTCCATCGTGACCATGGAGTTCTGGGACCTGGCCCTGGGGCAGAGGCCCTACCGGACCATCCTGCTCGGCGTCGGCGTCATCTGCCTGACGTCGGTCTACGTGATCTGGAAGCACCACCTCATGGTGCGTCCCAAGCCGGGCCAGTTCAACGAGCAGCTGGCCGTGTTCAACCTGTCCACCATCATCACCGTCATCCTGGGCTTCACCCTGCTCTATCATCACCATCTTCTCGGCGGACCTCCTGCTCACCCTGATCCTCTTCCCCCGCAAGGTCCTCAACAAGTGGCTGCTGCTGGAGAACGTGGGATTCACCAATTACGTGCGGGCCTCCCTGCTGGTCTCCAACGTCGCGCTGCTGGTGGGCGCCCTGGGGGCCGGCCTGGAGGACAAGGACAACATCCGCAACCTCATCTACGGAGACTAGGAGGGTCTGCATGGAAGCCGGTGGCGCCGAGCGGCTGCCCGTCTTCGTCTACGGCACCCTGAAGCCGGAGGGGCGCCTGTTCCACCACATCCGCCACGCGGTGCGGGAGATGATACCCGCCGCCATCTGCGGCGTGCTCTACGACACCCCCTTCGGCTACCCCCTGCTGGTCGACGCGGGCGTCGAGACCTGTCCGCTCATCAGCGGAGTGCTCATCGTCGCGGCGGACGAGCTGTACGACGAGATGATCCGCACCATCGACGTCATCGAGGGGGAGGCCGGCTTCGAGAAGGGCGTGCGCGAGGTCTTCACCGAGTCCGGGAAGCGGGTCCGGGCCGTGGTGTATTTCTTCCGGGAGCCGCCGCGTTACGCCCACCCCTACGACGGCACCTCCTGGGCCTGACCGCGGTTGCCGCGGGTAGAAGCCCAGCCCGCGGGGATCCTAGGCCTTGGGCTTGAGGAAGAACTGCAGGGTCGAGGGGTCCAGCTCCTGCCAGGAGACCGCGGCCGGCCGGCCTTCCCCCAGCATGTACATGGCGGAGAGCATCCCGGCCAGGCAGTGCTCCTCGAAGGGGTTCTCGATGACCACGTCGAGGACGCCGCCCTCGGAGCTGTAGTCGACGGGGTTGCCCTGCCCGCGCAGGGCCAGGGTGTCCAGGACCGAGATGTAGAAGGTGTCCTTGTCCACGATGTCGCCGACGTCCCCCCCGCCCAGGAACTCCTCGCGCAGGTGGCGCAGGGAGAAGGCCCGCTGCGCGTCGATGATGATGGGGTAGACCTCGTCGCCCAGTTCCTTGGCCAGTTCGCGGAAGACCACCCCGGCGGTGTAGGCGTCGAGGAAGGCCATGCGCACGTTGCGGCGGGTGTCCATGATCCTGCCGTCGTCCGGGAACCACTCCAGGTTGAGGTTCTGCGGGACGCCGCACCGGGGGCAGCGGGGATAGGAGCGCGTGCCCTTCTTGGGGGGGCGGGGGGCCAGGGTCATCCGCTCGGCGATCTCGGGGCGGGAGGGCTCCGGCCGGATGCTGATGATGTCGGTGCCGTCGACGTTCTTCCAGGCGTGGCCGAAGGGCTGGCGCTCCAGCGACTCGAAGGCCCCCACGATGATCGCCGCCATCAGCTCGCGGTTGAAGGGGTTGCGCACGATGGCCTCGCCCAGCTTGCGCGGCTTGTAGATGATGGTCCTGGCGTAGCTCTGGCCCGTCCATACCGCCAGCCGGCAGAAGACGTTGACGGTGAGCTTTCTTGGTGAAGCCGGTCCAGCGCACCAGTGTCTGCGGCCCCCGCAGGCCGTTGTTGATGGTGTCGATGGAGGCGCTGCGCTGCGCCTCGAAGACCAGGTGCTGGATGGGCACTCCCAGTTCGTCCTCGATGCGCTTGAAGATCTCTGTGAGGAAGTTGGCCTCGATGAGCACCACGCGGAAGCCGCGGGTCAGTATCTGGATGATGGTGCCGTTGTCCCGGAAGCGCACCATCTTGGAGAGCACGAAGGAGAAGCCGCATTTCTTGCAGGTCCTGATCTTCACGGCGTTTCCTCCCCCTTCCGAGCATAGCCCATCGTCCGCACCAGTGGCATGATCATAAATATTATAGCCGAGCAAGGACAGAAGATAAAGCAGGGCTTGCCGCGGGTGGAAGAGGCCAGCTTCGGCCGTTCCGCGGCCGGGATCAGGCGGGGGTCAGGGTGAACTCGAGGGTCTGGGCGTCCGTCTCCTTCCAGCTCACCTCGGCCCGCCGCTTCTCGCCCAGCTCGTACATGGCGGCCAGGTAGCCGGCCAGCACGTGCTCCTCGAAGGGGTTCTCGATCACCACCCGCATGCCGGAACCCGCGGGCCCGTAGTCCACCGGGTTGCCGTGACCGCGCAGGGCCAGGGTGTCCAGGGCGGCCAGGTAGAAGGTGTCGGCGTCGACGGCGTCTCCCGTCTCTCCTCCCGCCAGGAACTCCTCGCGCAGGTGGCGCAGGGAGAAGCCGCGCTGCGCGTTGATGATGATGGGGTAGATCTCCTCGCCCAGTTCCTTGGCCAACTCGCGGAAGATCACCTTGGGCGTGTAAGCGTCGAGGAAGGCCATGCGCACGTTGCGGCGGGTGTCGATGACCGTGCCCCCCTCCTTGTTCCAGGCCAGGCTGAGTACCTCGGGAACCCTGCACATGGGGCAGCGGGGGTACTTGCGGTCACCGCGCCTGGGCTTGGTGGTGGTGAAGGTGAGGCGCTCGGCCACCTCCGGGCGGGACAGCTCGGGCCGGATGGAGACGACGTCGTCCGGGCCCATCTTGAGCCAGGTGTGGCTGAAGGGCCTGAGCTCCAGGGCCTCGAAGGCCCCCACGACTATCGCCGCGAACAGTTCCTTGTCGAAGGGGTTGCGCACGATGGCCTCGCCCAGCCAGCCCGGCTTGTAGACCACGGTCTTGGCGTAACTCTGCCCGGTCCAGACGGCGATACGGCAGAGGATGTTGACGGCCAGCCGCTTGGTCAGACCGATCAAGCGCGCCACCTTGAGAGGCCCCCAGAGGTTGCGGTCGATGGTCTCGAAGGAGGCGTTGCGCTGCGCCTCGAAGGCGATGTGCGAGATGGGGACGCCCAGTTCCTTCTCGATGGCCGCGATGATCTCCGTAAGGAAGTCCGCCTCGATGAGGGAGGCCCGGAAGTCGCGGGCCAGGCGCAGGGTGATGGTGCCGTTGTTGTTGAAGCTCAGGAAGGTGGAGAGCGCCAGGGAGAAGCCGCATTTCCTGCAGGTGACGATGTTCATACCACACCCTCCTGTGTCCTTCGGTCCCAGTTCCCTGTTGAGTCCGCGTTTCCAGTATTATAACCACGCGCGCCGGCGGAATAAAGCCGGCGAAATCCGACACGAGCAGTCACCCCGAGGTCCCCGCGCGGTTCAGGCCGGGGTGAGGATGAACTCCAGGGACGAGGGGTCCATCTCCTCCCAGGTCACCGCGGCCGGCCGGCCTTCCCCCAGTTCGTAGACGGCGGAGAGGTGGCCGGCCAGGAGGTGGGGGTCGAAGGGGTTCTCGATGATCACCCGCAGGGTTCCTTCCTTGAAGAGCGACTCGACCGGGTTGCCCTGCCCGCGCAGGGCCAGGGTCTCCAGGACGGAGGGGTAGAAGCCCTCCCTCTCGTCTTCTCCCCCGATCCTCTCGCTGACCGGGAATTCCTGGCGCAGGTGGCGCAGGGAGAAGTCGCGCTGCGCGTCGACGATGATGGGGTAGATCTCGGCGCCCAGTTCCCTCGCCAGCTCGCGGAAGACCACCCCGGGGGTGTAATGGTCGAGGAAGACCATGCGCACGTTGTGGCGCTTGTCCAGGACGATGCCCTCGTCCTCCCGCCACTCGAAGTCGAGGGCCCGGGGCACCTTGCACCGGGGGCAGCGGTCGTACTCGCGCCAGCCGGGCTTCATGGGCGCCTTGGTGAAGGTCAGGCGCTCGGCGATCTCCGGGCGGGAGGGCTCCGGGTGGATGGAGATGAGGTCTTCCCCGTCGAGCTTCTTCCACTCGTAGCCGTAGGGCTTGCGCTCCAGCGACTCGAAGGCCCCCACGATCACCGCCGCGAACAGTTCCCGGTTGAAGGGGTTGCGCACGATGGCCTCTCCGGTCTTACCCGACTTGTAGGAGATGGCCTTGGCATAACCCTGGCCGGTCCAGATGGCCAGGTGGCAGAACATGTTCACGACGGTCTTCTTGCCCAGGGGGGTCCAGCGCACCGTTCCCGCCAGGCCCTTGAGGAAGACGTCGATCACCTCGGTGGAGGCGTTGCGCTGCGCCTCGAAGACCAGGTGCTGGATGGGCAGGCCCAGTTCCTCCTCGATGCGCTGGAAGACCTCGGTGAAGAAGTCGGCCTCGATGAGGGCCAGCCGGAAGTTCTCGTCCATCCGGCCCACGATGGTGCCGTTGTCCCTGAACCTGACGATCCTGGACAGGGCCAGCGAGAACCCGCATCTCCTGCATCTCTTGATCTTCACCGTAGACCTCCGTCGCGCCGCCGTGGAACCTGTGAAACCGTACTGGCTATACCATTATCGACACATCAGGCCCCTGTATAAACCTCGGGCGGCCCCGCGTCACCCGCGCTCCGCCTCGAGTATGGACAGCACCTCCCCGGCCGTGAAGGCGCATATCCCCGAACAGCGCTCCCGGTGCTCCTCGGAGGTGAAGTCCTCCGTGCCGTTGATGGCCGCGCAGGTGAGGGCGCCCGCGTGCTCCCGGAACGCCTCCACCAGCCTGCCCACCACGCGGTAGGCCTCGGCCCGGGGCTCCGACGCCGTAGCCGTGCCGGAGGCTATACCCAGCCAGAGGGTGCCCGCCACCAGCGCGCCGCAGGCCTCCCCCTGCCGGGCGATGCCCCCTCCCAGGCCGGTGACCATGCGCACCAGCGGCTCCGCGTCCATGCCCTCTGCCTGCCCGAGGGCGTCCATCACCGATTGCGCGCAGTTGAGCCCGCTCAGGTAGTTGTCCCTGGCGCGCTCTCGCGCGGTCTCCTGCTTGCTCATGCTCGAGCTCCTTTCAACCGTGTCCTCGTGGGCCTCCGGTCGTGGGACGTGTCGGTACCCGGCCCCTAGAAGAGGCCGAGCTGCTCCTGCCCGGGCGGCTGCCGCGGCTCCTCGGCGGCGGCGGGCTCCGCGGCGGCGGCCTCCTTCCCGAGGTCCTGGTCCAGGTACGCCTGGAGCCTCTGGAAGTCCTCGATCAGCGTGGACTTGAGGGGCGGCTTGTGCAGCGCCGCGGCGGGGTGGAAGAGGGGCACGTAGACCAGCCCGTCGATGTCGTAGCGCCTGCCGTGCAGGGAAGTGATGCCGCTGGTGGTCTTGAGCAGGGTCTTGGTGGCGAAATTGCCCAGGGTGCAGATGAGGCGGGGGTTGATCAGCTCCACCTGCTTGAAGAGATAGGGGGTGCAGGCGGCGAGCTCCTCGGGAAGGGGGTCGCGGTTTCCCGGGGGGCGGCACTTGATACAGTTGGCTATGTAGATGTCGGGACGGGAGAGGCCGATGGAGGCCAGCAGCTGGTCGAGGAAGTTGCCCCGCCTGCCCCACGAAGGGGATGCCCTGCTGGTCCTCGTGGTGGCCGGGCCCTTCCCCCACGAACATGATGTCCGCCCGCTCACTGCCCACCCCGAAGACGTACCGGTTGCGGGTGCGCCCGAGTTCGCAGCGTTCACAGTCGCAAGTGGCCTCGTACAGCTCGGAGAGGCTGCCCGCGTTCTCCCAATCGCCCACGTTTCCTCCCGCCCTGCGTCATCGTCGCTCCCGCTTCAATGCATGCACGAGGAGCAGCTCGAGGAGGTGCAACTGCCGCATCCCGACCCGCCGGCCGAGGAGGTGAAGTCGCCGCCCGAGGCTGACCCGCTCTTGAAGCCGAAGACGGAGAAGAGCTTCTTGATGTCCTCGCAGCCGCATCCCGGGCAGGACGAGGCTCCGTCCTGGGTATTGCGGGCGAAGTACTCGAAGACCTCCCCGCATCCGCCGCACTTGTATTCGTAAAAGGGCATCTTCAACGCCTGCCTTTCATGGTCTGTCTCTCAACAATCTTATGATAGACGGACTCCCGGCGCCAGCACAATCACCCACATCATACCCGCCCCGTAATCGGGGTCAGACCCCTGATTACGGAATCGTCAACGAGATCGGAGCTGATTCAACGTTGAGCGCGCAATTTGGGGTCTGACCCTAATTTCGGGCGCGGCGGCGGGTGACGATCTTGAACAGCTCGAACCAGAGGACCCCCAGCACCCCCGCCCCCAGGCAGATGGCCAGGTCCACCGGGCTGAGCATGTCGAACTGGAAGAGCTCCCTGCAGCCAGGGCACGTAGAGGGCCAGGCCCAGGAAGACCAGGGTGCCCCCGATGACCCACCACAGGGCGGCGTTGCGCACGCGCAGGGTGTCGCGGATGGTGCCGGTGCCAGGAACGGTTGGTCAGGATGAGGGCGAGGTTGGAGATGACCAGGGTGGTGAAGGCCAGGGCCCGCGCCTCGGCGTCGCTCTGGCCGCGCCAGTGGGAGAAGCCGAAGACCAGGCCCACGAAGATCAGGACGCTCAACCCCTGCAGCAGCGAGATGAGCAGGGTGCGCCGGCCGAAGAGGGGTTCCTCCGGGCTCCGGGGCGGACGGCGCATCACGTCGTCCTCCTCCGGCTCGGCCTCGAAGACCACCGAGCAGGCCGGGTCGATGATCAGCTCCAGGAAGGCGATGTGCACCGGCATCAGCACCAGGTCCATCTTGAGCAGGACGGGTATCAGGGACATCCCGGCGATGGGCACGTGCACGGCCACGATGTAGGCCATGGCCTTCTTGAGGTTGTCGAAGATGCGCCGCCCCATCTTCACCGCCCCCTCGATGGAGGAGAAGTCGTCGTCCAGCAGGACCAGGGCGGCGGCCTCGCGGGCCACGTCGGTGCCCCGCTCCCCCATGGCGATGCCGATGTTCGCCGCCTTCAGGGCGGGCGCGTCGTTGACCCCGTCGCCGGTCATGGCGGTGATCTCCCCGTTGGCCTTGAGCGCCTTGACCAGCCGCAGCTTCTGCTCCGGCACCACCCGGGCGAAGATGTTCACCGTGCGGATGCGCTCCTGCAGCTCCTCGTCGCTCATGGCGTCCAGTTCCGGGCCGGTGATGTACCCGCCGTCGGCCTTGAGGCCGATCGGGTACGCGATGTTCAGGGCCGTTCCCGGGTAGTCGCCGGTGATCATCACCACCCGGATGCCCGCCGCGTAGCATTCCTTCAGGGCCGCCGGGACGGTGGGGCGCACCGGGTCGGCCAATCCCACCATGCCCAGGAACTCGAAGCGGAAGTCGTGCTGGTCCAGTGGGAGTGAAGGGCGCTCGAAGGACGCCTTGGCCACCCCCAGCACCCGCAGGCCCTGGTCGGCCAGGGTCTGATGTGGGCCGAGAGCACCTGCCGCTCCACTTCGCTGAAGTGACAGAGGTCGGCCATCGCCTCCGGGGCCCCCTTGGCGGCGATGACGTAATCCCGGCTGTCGGGGGACCTCCACACGTGGGACAGGGCCAGCAGTTTCTGCGAGAGCGGGTACTCGCGCTCCAGCACCCAGTCGTGATGCAGGTGCTCGGTGCGGGCCAGGGCCAGGTCCCCCAGCTGCTGGAAGGCCTTGTCCACCGGGTCGAAGGGCTCCCGCTGGCTGGCCAGGATGCTGAACTCCACCAGCTCGTGGAACCTCTCCGGCAGTTCCTCCTGCCCGTGCTCCCCCAGCGCCAGGTACTCGCCGGTGGCGAAGAGGGTGTCGACGGTCATGTGGTTGAGGGTGAGGGTGCCGGTCTTGTCCACGCAGAGCACGCTGGCCGAGCCCAGGGTCTCCACCGCCGGGGTCTGGCGGGTGAGCACGTTCCGCTTGGACATGCGCCAGGCCCCCAGGGTGAGGAAGATGGTCAGCACCACCGGGAACTCCTCCGGCAGCATGGCCATGGAGAGCGCCACCCCGACCAGCAGGCCTTCCAGCCAGGCGTCCCTGGTGTCGATGCCGTTGCTGGCGGCGTAGACGATCACCACCACCGCGCAGAGGGCGATGGCGAAGATGGCGATGAGGCGGACCAGGTGGTCCGTCTCCCTCTGCAGGGGGGTGCGCTCGGTCTCGATCTCCGTAAGCGCCGTCCCGATCTTGCCCATCTCGGTCCGGGCCCCGGTGGCCATGACCTCCGCGATGCCGTGCCCGCTGACCACCAGGGTGCCGGAGAAGACGAAGGGGAGGTCGTCCCCTCCCGGCCTCCCCATCTCCGTGGGGATGGCTCTCGCGGCAGAACTTGCGCACCGGCACCGACTCCCCGGTGAGCAGCGACTCCTCCACGCTCATGTGGGCGCAGTCCAGGAGCACCCCGTCCGCCGGGACGCGGTCGCCCTCGGCCATCACCAGGATGTCCCCGCGCACCACGTCGCGCCCGGCGATGCGCACCTGCCGGCCGTCCCGGATGACCAGGGCCCGCGGGCTGGAGAGGTCGCGCAGGGCGTCCAGCGCCCGCTCCGTCTTGCGCTCCTGGTAGAAGGTGATGCCGATGATCACGAAGACGAAGCTCAAGAGGATGGCGGCCTCCTGGCGTTCCCCCAGCAGCAGGTAGATGACCCCGCCCGCGATCAGCAGCAGGAACATGGGCTCGCGCAGTACCGCGAGGAGCGTCTGGAGCACCTGGGCGCGCCTGGTCTCGCTGATATCGTTGTAGCCCTCTTCCTCCAGGCGGCGGGCCGCTTCCTCGCCGGTCAGGCCCGTATGATCTGCGCTGTCGAATCCCGCTTCCATACCCTGCTGCATCCGTTTCTCCGCTGCGGAGCGTTCCACCACCGCAACACATATACGGGAGCTCTGGGGATTTCATACGGAAATACGCTCCCTCAAGTCTACCACTTCGGGCGGCCCGGCATGGAACAGTTATGCGGCCCGGGAAAATTTTCGTCGGCACGGGCTCTTGATTTTTCCGTGAACAGGCGCTAACATTTACTTTTGTTGGCACTCTATGGTAGAGAGTGCTAACACTCCGAAGGACCGAGTGCTATCAGCCCGGCATATCGGAGTGCCACCCGAGGAAATAAGTCAGTGGACGGAAGAAGGAGGGATGTGTAATGAACCTGAAGCCTTTAGGCGATCGCGTGATCGTGAAGGCCAGCGAGGGGGAGGAGAAGACCGCCAGCGGACTGGTCATCCCCGACACCGCCAAGGAGAAGCCCCAGGAGGGCGAGGTCCTGGCGGTAGGGCCCGGCAAGTACGAGGACGGCAAGCACGTGCCCATGGAGGTCAAGGTGGGCGACAAGGTCATCTATTCCAAGTACGGCGGGACCGAGGTCAAGGTCAGCGGCGAAGACTACCTCATCCTGAGCGAGCGGGACATCCTCGCCATCGTCGAGAAGTAGCGGACGCGGCTCGAGAATCTATATACCTTTAAGGAGGTTGTTATGGCTAAAGAGATCAAGTTCGATGAGGACGCGCGGCGTCTGCTCGAACAGGGTGTGAACAAGCTGGCCGACGCGGTCAAGGTCACCCTGGGCCCCAAGGGGCGCAACGTCGTGCTCGAGAAGAAGTTCGGCGCGCCGACCATCACCAATGACGGCGTCACCATCGCCCGCGAGATCGAGGTAGAGGACGTCTACGAGAACTGCGGCGTGCAGCTGGCCAAGGAAGTCGCCACCAAGACCAACGACGTAGCCGGCGACGGCACCACCACCGCCACCGTGCTGGCCCAGGCCATGGTGCGCGAGGGCATGCGCAACGTGGCGGCCGGCGCCAACCCCATGCTGCTCAAGCGCGGCGTGGAGAAGGCCGTGGCCATGGTGGTCGAGGAGATCAAGGGAGCTTCCAAGGATATCGAGGGCAAGGACGAGATCGCCCGCGTGGCCGCCATCTCCGCCGACAACGACGAGGTCGGCGACATCATCGCCGAGGCCATGGAGAAGGTCGGCAAGGACGGCGTCATCACCGTCGAGGAGTCCCAGACCTTCGGGATGGACCTTGAGATCGTCGAGGGCCTGCAGTTCGACAAGGGCTACCTCTCCCCCTACATGGTCACCGACGCCGAGAGGATGGAGGCCGTACTGGACGAGCCCGTTATCCTCATCGCCAACCAGAAGATCAGCTCGGTGGCCGACCTGCTGCCCGTGCTGGAGAAGGTCATGCAGGCGGGGCGCCCGCTGCTGATCATCGCCGAGGACGTCGAGGGCGAAGCCCTGGCCACCCTGGTGGTCAACAAGATCCGCGGCACCTTCCAGTCCGTGGCGGTCAAGGCCCCCGGGTTCGGCGACCGCCGCAAGGCCATGATGCAGGACATCGCCATCGTCACCGGCGGCGAGGTCATCAGCGAGGAAGTCGGCATCAAGCTGGAGAACACCACCCTGGACATGCTGGGCCGCGCCCGCCAGCTCAAGGTGACCAAGGAAGACACCGTCGTCATCGAGGGAGCCGGCTCCTCAGACGAGATCAAGGGCCGCATCAACCAGATCAAGGCCGAGATCGACCGCTCCGACTCCGACTTCGACCGCGAGAAGCTGCAGGAGCGCCTGGCCAAGCTGTCCGGCGGCGTGGCCGTCATCAAGGTCGGCGCCGCCACCGAGGTGGAGCTGAAGGAGAAGAAGCACCGCATCGAGGACGCGCTTTCCGCCACCAAGGCAGCCGTGGAAGAGGGCATCGTGCCCGGCGGCGGCGTGGTGCTGGTCAACGCCATCCCCGCGGTGAACACCGACATCCTGGAAGGCGACATCAAGACCGGCGCCGAGATCGTCAAGCGCGCGCTGGAGGAGCCCATCCGCCAGATCGCCGCCAACGCCGGAGCCGAGGGTTCCGTGGTTGTCGAGAAGGTCAAGAACCTCGACAAGGGCATGGGCTTCAACGCCATCAACGGCGAGTATATCGACATGGTCAAGGAGGGCATCATCGATCCCGCCAAGGTGACCAGGTCGGCCCTGCAGAACGCGGCTTCCATCGCCAGCCTCATCCTCACCACCGAGGCCGTGGTGGCCGAAGTGCCCGAGGAGGGCGGCATGATGGGCGGCGGAATGCCCCCGGGAATGGGCGGCATGCCCGGAATGATGTAGCCCGCGCGCGGCGCGGATACGAGTAACGCAAAACGAGGCGGCCCTCCGGGGCCGCCTCTCTCATGGGGTCAACTGCAGCAGCAGGTCGCCGCCGGGGGTGGTCTCCCAGGTGGCCGCGGCCTCCACGCCGGTGGCGATCTCGAAGGCGGCCTTGAGCACCCCGATGAGGATGGGGACCAGGCAGGGGTTCTCGATGCGCATCTCCACGCCGGCCTTGCCCGCTTCCATGCCGACCAGGTTCCCCAATCCCCGCACGGCCATCAGGCGCCTGACGAAGGACGCCTCCGGCACCGCCTCCTCGGGCCTGAGCATGGTGAGGGCGTGGCGCCGCTGGGCCTCGATGATCAGGTCGTCGAGGGGGTGTCCCGCTTCCCGCTCCAGCCCGGCGAAGATCATGTCCAGCCCGGCCGGCCCGTAGATGGCCAGGCGGCGCCCGGAAGCCTGGTCGGTGATGACGCCCCGGTCCAGGTTCCAGTTGAACCTGGCCACCTCCATGGGCACGGAGCAGGACGGGCAGCGGTCCCACTCGATATCCCCCGGCTTGTCGGTATAGAGGACGGGGTTGGCTGGCGGCCCGGGCAGCTCGTCGCTGACCCGGAAGGCGGTCACGCGATAGGACCCTCCGCTCTCCAGGAGGTAATCCACGGAGGAGGTGCCCCTCTCCACCAGCTCCGCCGAGCCCTTGAAGTCGCCGCAGAGCAGGGGGAGGCTGTAGACGTCACTCACCCGCATGGTCATACGTTCCGCGCGGCGGAAGCGCGGGGACACTTCCCTCAGGTCGACCCTCCCGTAACCCATGACCTTGCACAGGTCGGTGATGAGCTTCCTGGCGGGAAAGTAGGAAATGAGGTAGGTTATCGCGCCGGCCCGCCCCTTTACCAGGAACTGGAGGAAGTCCCGGGTAGCCTGGCTCTTGCACTCGATGACCGTCTCCTCGATGGGCTTCTCCAGCAGCGTCTCCAGGTTGGCGAAGAGGCCGTCCAGGTTGTCGCTCTCCAGCATGACCATGCGGTGGGAGCGGTTGCGGGTGAAGGCGATGGTGCCGTTGGGCATCCACTCATGGTTCCTGGTGACCCCACGCGGGACACCACATATCCTGCACCTGCTGGTGACGCCCATCGTTTCCCCTCCTGCCGAGCCTGCTTACCACCATTATCTGGTTGGAAGCGCCTCGCCGTCAAACGGGGTCTGACTAGGGGCCGGGGACGCCGACGCAGTCCGTCCCCTCGACCATGAAGTCCCAGTAAACGGCGCGCTCCGCTATGACCTCCCCGTCCGTGCACTCCACGTAGGTGGAGACGTCGTAGGTCTGGACGAAGAAGTGGACGGGGAAGGTGGCCCTGCCCTTGGCGGGGATGGTCACGTCCTGCAGCATGGCGGGCGCGATCTCTCCCTCGCCGGTCTGGAGGCTGATGTCGACGTGCACGTCCGCGGCCCCCGGGTTCTGCACCAGCACCCAGGTCTGGAAGCCGCCGGCGGTGCACCCCTCGGCCAGGTACCAGGCGGGCGCGGTGGCGGTGACCCCGATGGAGTCGTGGCCGCCATTGCGGTCGTTCCAGTACATGGCGCGCTCGCAGATGACCTCCCCGTCCTCACACTGCACGTAGGTGGAGACGTCGATAGCCCTGCGCGTAATCGTGGATGGCGAAGGAGCGGCGACCCTGCGCCGGTATCTGCTGGCCCTGCAGGCCGGTGGGGGCCATCTCGCCCGTGTCCGTCTGGAGCAGCAGGTTGACGGTGACCGCGGTGAGCCCGGGGTTCTGCACCAGCACCCAGGTCTCGAAGCCGCCGGCGGTGGCGCCCTCGGCCAGGTACCAGTCGGCCGCGGTGGCGGTGACCCCGATGGAGTCGTGGCCGGCCTTGCGCCCGTTCCAGTACACGGCGCGCTCGCACACCACCTCGGCCCCCGGCTGCACGGTGGTCACCGTAGTGGAGACGTCGTAGGTCTGGACGAAGTCGTGGATGGAGAAGGTGCGCCGGCCGCGGGCCGGTATCTCCTGGTTCTGCAGGCCCAGGGGCATCCGCAGCCCCTGGTCGGTCTGGAGGGTCAGGCTCACGTTGACCGCGTCGGCTCCCGGGTTCTGCACCAGCACGTAGGTCTCGAAGCCGCCCTCGGTGCAGCCCTCCGCCAGGTACCAGGTGACTCGCCGTGTCGGTCGACCCCGATGGAGTCGTGGCCGCCGGTGCGGTCGCCCCAGTAGACCGAGCGTTCGCAGACGACCTCCCCGTCACTGGACTCCACCACGGTGGAGACGTCGTAGGCCTGGAGGTAGCTGTGTACCGGGAAAGAGACGCGGCTCTCCGCCGCGACCTCCACGTTCTGCAGGTCCGGGAAGGCCACCTCTCCCTGGTCGGTCAGGAAGAGCAGGTTGACGTGGACCGCGGTGACCCCGGGGTTCTGCACCAGCACCCAGGTCTCGAAGCCGCCGGCGGTGCACCCCTCCGCCAGGTACCAGCGGTTGGTGACGGTGGGGTTGGCGGTGATGGTGGTGGCGTCGGCGGTGCCGGGCCGGGCGGGGTCGTCGGTGAGCAGGAGGGAGTCGTTGGTGCCGTTGCTGTCGGAGTCGAAGCTGAAGGCCCCCTGGTTGGAGACGAGGGTGTCCGCGGCCGTCCCTTCGTCCACCGTCGCTGAGAAGCTCAGGCCGACCTGGCCGCCCGCCGGCACCACGCCGTTCCACTCGATGCGGTCGAGCGTGCCGTTGTAGGCCGCCGTTCCCGCGGTGGCGGTGACCGAGGTGTCGACGTAGGTGGTGTCGGTGGGGATGGCGTCGGTGAACTCGTTGCCGGTGTTGTCGGGAAGGGCGAAGGACTCTCCGTCGCGGAGGGTTATGTCGTACCGGACGGCGTCCCCGTCCACCAGGTTGCCCCCGTTAAGATCGGTCACCGTCTTGGTGGCGGTGACGTCGAGGATGGACACGGTGATGCTGGTGGGGTCGCCCGCCGCCGGGGTGACCGGGTCGTCCGTCGGCTGGGAGGCGTCGTTGGTGTTGGTGCCGCCCGAGTCGAAGTAGTGGGTGCCCTGGTTGGCGATGACCGTGTTGTCAGGGGTGAAGGGGTCCACCGTCACCTGGAAGCTGACGTTGACCACCCCGAAGGAGGGGACGATGCCGTCCCAGGTGATGTCGTCACCCGTCGGGTTGTAGACGACCGTGCCGGCGCTGGACGAGGCCGAGCCCTCCACGTAGGTGGTGTGGGCGGGGATGGCGTCGGTCAGCTCGTGCCCGGCGTTGTCCGCCAGGGCGGCCGGGCCGGTATTGGTCAGGATGATGTTGTACTGCAGGGTGTCGCCGGGCACCAGGCGGCCGCCCGAGGTGTCGGTCACCGTCTTGGCCGCCTGTACCGCCTGGCTGTCCCCCACCACCAGCACGGTGGGGTCGTTCACTGCCAGGAGGGTGGTGGGGTCGTCGGTGGGCTCCACCGACTCGGAGACCCCGTTGCCGTTGGCGTCCCAGTTGACCGAGCCCTGGTTGGAGATGGCCGCGCCGCCGGAGGCGCCGAAGATGACCACCGAGAACCCGACAAGCACCGAGTTGGCCAGGCCGGGGTTGATCACCCCGTCCCACTCGATGCGGTTGAGGCCGGCGTTGTAGACGGCGCCGTTGGTGGCCGAGCCGGGTATGTAAAAGGTGTTGGCGGGCAGGGGGTCGACCAGTTCGTGCAGGGCCGCGTCGTTGACCTGGACGGCGTCGCCGGTGTTGGTGATGGTCACCAGGTAGTTGATGATGTCGCCGTTCTTGATGCTGCCGCCGTTCAGGTCCACGGCCGCCTTCAGGGCCTCGATGGACGGTTGCGCCATGGCCGCGGGGGGGAACGCCGCCATCAGCAGTGCCAGTACGAATGTCCCGCAGGCCAGGCCGGCAAGCCGTTTTCTCCAACTTCCGCTGCGCATCCAACCCACCCCTTCCAGGTTATTTCGTGAGTCAAACTATTTATACGCCCAACCTTATTTGAACACTACCTCGCCTGTCAATATGCGGGGCGTGCCCGAAGCCCTATAATGGTGCCATGTTCAAACGTCCCGCTCCCCTGCTGGCCGCCGCGCTGGCCTTCGCGCTGGCCTTCGCCGCGTTGCCCGGGTGCGGCACCGGCCGGTCCGGGGACGCGCGCGAGTACGGATACAGGGTGGTGCGGGAGTACCCCCACTCCCGGGATTCCTTCACCGAGGGGCTCCTGCTGGACGAGGGCTTCTTCTACGAAGGCACCGGGCTCTACGGCGAGTCGAAACTGATGCGGATAGACCCGGCCACCGGGCGGCCCCTCCTCTCCACCGACCTGGGCCCGGAGTACTTCGGCGAGGGCGTGACCATCCTGGGGGATGAGGTCTTCCAGCTCACCTGGCAGAACAACGCCGGGTTCGTCTACGACAAAGACGATCTCGCGCCGGAGAGGACCTTCACCTACCCCACCGAGGGCTGGGGCCTGACCACCGACGGGAAGAGCCTGATCATGAGCGACGGCTCGGCCGCCCTGCGTTTCCTCGACCCGGAGAGCCTGGAGGTGGAGAGGACGGTGGCGGTGGCGGATCAGGCCGGTCCCGTGCGGGACCTCAACGAGCTGGAATACGTGGACGGCGTCATCTACGCCAACGTCTGGAAGCAGGACCGCATCGCGGTGATATCCCCGGGCGACGGGCGGGTGAAGGCCTGGATCGACCTGACCGGCCTGAACCCTTACACCGGCAGGGACGCGGCCGAGTACGTCCTCAACGGCATCGCCTGGGACCCGGACAGCGGGCACCTCGTCGTGACCGGCAAATGCTGGCCCCGGCTCTACGAGATAGAGCTGGTGGAGCGCTGACAGCCGCCTTGATATACTGGATACGGCAATTCCCTTGACGAGACATGGAGGTGGACGATGAAGGTCTTCAGGTGCAAGATCTGCGGCGATCCCTACATCGGCGCGGCGGCGCCCGCGAACTGCCCGTTCTGCGGAGCGCACCAGCAGTACATCGTGCTGCTCAGCGAGTGGGTGGACAACCCCGTCGGCGAGCTCTCCGAGGTCGAGCGGCAGGAACTGGAGGACACCCTGGAGCTGGAGATCGACAACGCCACCTTCTACAGGTCGGCCTCGGCGGCGGCGGACGGCCTGGACGGGCAGATGCTCTTCAAGGCGCTGTCGAAGATCGAGGCGGAGCACGCCTCCACCGTCGCCAAGATGCTGGGCGTGGCCAAGCCCGACATCAACGCCATCTCCCAGGAGGCCTTCCCCACCAACGCCGAGAACGTCAAGGACTCGCTGCGGCGGGAGCAGCGAGCCGTCAAGCACTACCGGGAAGCCCTGGAGAAGGCCACCGACGCGCGGGTGCGCGAGGTCTTCGAGGCCCTCATCGAGATCGAGAGCGACCACATCGCCCTGGCCACCGAGCGCCTTTCCTGAAGGAATCTGGAGCTGATCCCGGATCAGTTCCCCCGACGATTGTCAGGGGCTGACCCGTTTGCTATCCTAGATGAGTTACGTCGGGGTGTAGCGCAGCTTGGTTAGCGCGCGGCGTTCGGGACGCCGAGGTCGGAGGTTCAAATCCTCTCACCCCGACCATTTTTTTACGCATACGAAAAGGAGGGCCCGCGATGGGGCCCTCCTTCGTCGTTCGCTTTGCTTACTGACCGAGCTTCTTCTCCGACTTGAAGTCCTGGTTCTTCTGGTCCTGGATCTCGATGTCCTTGCCGATCTGCTGGATCTGCTGGTACTCGGGGCCCGGACAGCAGGGCGGTGAGGTCCAGGGTACCCGCGGTGATCTCCGGCAGGTACTTCTCGATCATGGCGCTGCCCGCCTCCAGCAGCGAGTTGTACATGGCGATGACGTCGTTCTGCATGTTGGCGTAGGTCACGTAATCCTCGACGCCGGTGAGGGGGAGGATCTTGTCGTACTCAGCCTTGGCCGAGGTCATGGCGGCCTCCACTGCCTGGCCGGCGGCGGTCATGGAGCCGATGAGGGCGGTCATCTCGTCTCCCGTGGCGGTCATCAGCTTGGGCATCAGCTTGTTCATCTCGCTCGTAGGCGGTGACTCCCTCGGTGTAGAAGGCGTCCCCGGTGTTCATGTACTCCTTGGCCGTGGCCTTGTTCTTGTTCTCGCTCCCGCACCCCGCTAGCCGCCACGACGGCCAGGGCCATGACCAGCACCAACAACAGCACTCCGAATCTCTTCATACTCCGGCACCTCCTCATCTCTCGAAAACAGACTCTTACCTACATTCTAATGGATAGTTTCTTCAACGGACAGACATATTCCTTGGAAAACGATGCCCGGGCGGCGTTCAGCCTCCCTTCATGCGAGCGATGAGGGAGTCGGCGTGCGCGCGAAACCCCAGCTTGTCGTAGAGAGCCAGGGCCGCCCGGTTGTCCACCTGGGTCTCCAGGCAGACCTCCCTCCCCTCCCCCAGTGCCACGGCGCAGAGGAGGCTGCAGACCGCCGCCGCGGCGCCCCGGCGGCGCGCCCCGGGCCGGGTGAACACCCCCGAGAGCTGAGAGAGGGAGTCCGTCTCCACCTCCAGCTCGGCCTTGGCGGCCAGGTGCCTGCCGTCGGGCAGGACCGCCGCCCGGCCCTTCTCGGCCACCTCCAGGACGCGCTGGCGCAGGAAGGAGTTGTCCGCCGCCCGGCCCAGCAGGTGCACCTGCAGCCCCTTCTCCAGGTCGACCATCTCGGAGAGGTCGGAGGCGGTGGAGATGCGGGCCGCCCCGGTGGGGGCGGGCGTGAAGTCCTCCCCGCGCAGGACCAGGATCAGCTCCCGCTCCCGCTCCGCCACCGGCAACGCTCCCCCCAGCGACTCGACGGCCCCCTCCAGCACCACGGGGTCACCGGTGAGAGAGACGGGCTCCCGGCCGTCCTCCAGCGCCGCCCCGACGAGGGCCGCGAGGACCTCCGCCTCCCCGGCGTGGAACCTCCAGAAACCCAGGTTGTTGCAGAAGAGCAGGCCCCTCGAGGTGCTCGAGGTCCGCGAAGTACCCGTAGAAGCTGCCCTGCTCCGGCAGGCCCAGGTTGAAAGCGCCGTACTTCCGTAAGGTGGCAATGGTCCAGATGTTGCGGTAGCCGTCGCCCCACAGGTACTCGACGGCGCGCTTCTCCTCGCCCGGGTAGACCAGTTCCACGTAATCCGACCGCTCTTCCATGCCAACATTCTTGCACAGTCACCCGGGACGGAAAAGTAGCGGGCGCGCGGCGCCCCCCTTCCCGCACTTGATATAATGTTGGCAAACGAAACGGAGGTAACGGGAGATTGGAAGGCGATTTCTGGAACCCGGCAGTCGAAGCGCCTCTCGCGTTCGACGAGATCGAGGCCCTGCAGTCGCGCAGGCTCCGCGAGGTGGTCGAGAGCTGCGCCGGCGGCCCCTATTACGCGTCCCTGTTCAAGCGGGAGGGCATCGACCCGGAGGCCTTCCGCGGCCTCGACGACCTGCGCCGCGTCCCCTTCCTGGTCAAGCAGACCCTGCGGGACTCCCCCGACGCCGATTTCCTCACCGTCCCCATGGAGGACATCGTGCGCATCCATTCCACCTCCGGCACCACCGGGCAGGCGGTGGTCATCTACCACACCCGGGAGGACATCGCGGCCTGGGCGGAGCTGGTGGCCCGCTGCATGTACATGGCCGGGGTGCGCCGCTCCGACGTCTTCCAGAACATGATGGGCTACGGGCTCTTCACCGGCGGCCTCGGCTTCCATTACGGCGCGGAGCTCATCGGCGCCCTGACCATCCCCGCCGGCGCGGGCAACAGCCGCCGCCACATCCAGCTGATGCAGGACTTCTCCACCACCGCCGTGCACATCATCCCCTCCTACGCCCTCTACCTGGTGAGCGTCTTCGAGGAGATGGGCCTGGACCCCCGCTCCGACACGCAGCCTGCGCATCGCCTTCATCGGCGCGGAGCCGCATTCCGAGGACATGCGCCTGCGCATCGAGGAGGCCTACGGGGTGGACGCCTTCAACTCCTACGGCCTCACCGAGATGAGCGGGCCGGGGGTGGCCTTCGAGTGCCCGGCCAAGGACGGCATGCACGTCTGGGAGGACAGCTTCATCATGGAGATCGTCGACCCGGCCACCCTGGAGCCGGTGCCCGAGGGCGAGGAGGGCGAACTGGTGCTCACCGCCCTGCACCGCACGGGTATGCCCCTGCTGCGCTACCGCACCCGCGACCTCACCCACGTCATCCCCGGGACCTGCGCCTGCGGCCGCTCCCACCGCCGCATCGCCCGCCTCAAGGGGCGCACCGACGACATGTTCATCGTCAAGGGGGTCAACATCTTCCCCATCCAGGTCGAGCAGGTGCTGCTGCGGCTGCTGGGCGTGGGCTCCAACTACCGCATCCACCTGGAGCGGGAGGGGGACCGGGACGACATGCGGGTGATGGTCGAGGTCACCGGGGACATCTGGCACGGCAACGTGCACGAGCTCAAGGACCTGCAGAAGCGCATCCGGGAGGAGCTGCGCTCGGAGATACTGGTGTCGCCGCTGGTGGAACTGGTGGAGCCCGGCGCCCTGCCCCAGACCGAGGGCAAGGCGGTACGGGTGGTCGACACGCGGGAGAACCAATGACCGGTCGCTGACCGCTCACCGACGGACGGGGGTTGAGACATGGCGCAACAGATCAACGTCTTCGCTCAGAACAAGCCGGGCCGGCTGGAGCACCTCACCCGGGTGCTCAAGGAGTCGGGGGTGAACATCCGGGCCATCACCCTGGCGGGGCAGGAGGAGTTCGGGGCGATCAAGCTGCTGGTGGACGACCCGGAGAGGGCCTACGAGTTCCCTGACCGAGGAGGGCTTCACCGCCTTCTCGAAGGAGGTCATCGCCATCATCATGAACGACCGGCCGGGCGGCCTGCACGAGATCTGCCAGGCCCTGGACGGGCAGGGCATCAACATCGAGGACGCCTACGGCTTCGTCATGCAGGACTCCAAAGACGGCCCTGCTGGTGGTGGAGGTGGAGAAGATCCCCGAAGCGGAGGAGGTGCTGCGCTCGACCGGCCTGCGCACCCTCTCCGACGAAGAGCTCTACCAGATCTAACGTGTTTACGGATGAAAGGGGACGATGATGGGCAGCATCGTGGCGTTCGCCAACCAGAAGGGCGGGGTGGGCAAGACCACCACGGTGATCAACCTGGCCGCCGCCCTGGCCGAACTGGACTGGACCATCCTCCTGGTCGACCTGGACCCCCAGGCCAACCTGACGGCGGGCCTCGGGGTGGATCCGGGCGAGCTGGAATACGCCCTGGGCGACCTGCTGCTCTCCCGGCGCATCGGCTGGGGCGACGTGCTGGTGGAGTGCGGCATCCCGGAGGTGACCCTGGCCCCCTCCAACATCGAGCTGGCCAAGTTCGACATCAACGTGGCCAGCCAGCGCGGCCGGGAGCGCATCCTGGCGGAGAGGCTGGCGGAGGTCGTGGACGACTACGACCTGGTCTTCATCGACTGTCCGCCCGCCTTCAACCTGCTGACGGTGAACGCGCTCACGGCGGCGGACGGCGTGGTGGTCCCGGTGCAGTGCTACTTCTACTCGCTGCAGGGCCTGGCGAGCCTCGCCTCCACCATCGAGGACATCCGCGACGCTTACAACGAGGACCTGGAGGTGCTGGGGGTGCTGGCCACCGCGGCGGAGACCGGCACCAACATCGCCCGCCTGGTCATCGAGCGGCTGCAGGAGCAGTTCGGCGAGCAGGTCTTCGACACGGTGATCCGCAAGAGCGTGCGGGTGGCGGAGGCGCCCATGTACGGCAAGTCGCTGCTGTCGCTGTCGCCCTCGCACGACGTCTCCCGGGCCTACCGCGAGCTGGCCGAGGAGTTCGTCGGGCGCCTGTAAGAGTATATGGTGTCAGCGGCAGATTAAAGAATGCGAAACTCTCGGCCGGCATGACCCCAGATTAGAGGAGGAGGCGATGGATTACGCGGCGCAGGCAGCGGAACTCAAGAGCGTGCTGGGGCTGCACCCGGGAGCCGGTGGCGGTGACCTTCACCAACGACGAGGTGGCCGACCCCGGCAACGGCAAGGTGCGGATATGCCAGGCCCTGAAGACAGGCGGCCCGGGGCGCAGTCTACGTCATCGACGTGGAACGCTCGGCCTGCGGCGGGCGGTACCTGGCACTGCGGCTTCAGCGGGCCGATGTCCGGGCGAGCCCAGCGGGAGCTGCAGTGGTTCCTCACCCGGGGCGAGAAGCTCACCGCCACCATCGTCACCTTCGAGCGCATGAGACCCTGGGCGTCGCCCCCGCCCACCGGCCTGGCCGACCGCATCGTCTTCACCCCGCTGGAGAAGGCGGAGATCCGCCCCGACCTGGTGGTCTTCCAGTGCGACGCCGAGCAGGCCTGCCGCCTGGTCTGCCCTCGACACCTACTGGGACGGGATGCAGCCCCGCACCGAGCTGGTCGGCGCCCTCTGCCACATGACCATCTCCTACCCCCTGGTGACCGGGAACACCAACCTCAACCTGGGGGACTGGACCGCCCGCCACATGCAGAAGTTCGCGCCGGACGTGGTCTTCCTCACCGTCCCCTACGAGCGCATGCACAACCTCATCCTGGCCATCCCCGAGTGCACGGCGGGCACCGCCGAGGCGGAGATACCCGCCGAACTTCCGCAACCTCGAAGCCGAGGGAGACGAGGACTGACATGACCGAGTCGCAGACTCCCGTCTCCCTGCCGGTGGTGGTCGAGGTCAAGTCGTACGGGTTCATCATCCGGGCCCTGTACTTCATCTTCATCGGCTGGTGGCTGGGGCTGGCCTGGTCCCTGCTCTCCTGGCTGGTGTACGCCACGGTGATCCTCGCTCCGGTGGGGGCGCACATGATGAACAGGGTCCCCGGCCTCATCTCCCTCAAGGCGAGGCAGAAAGAGATCAGGGTGGAGACCGGCGCCGACGGCACCACCGTCAAGCAGGAGAGCTTGCAACAGCACAACCTGCTGCTGCGCATCATCTACTATCCCTTCGGGCTCATCTTCAGCCTCATCACCATCCTGGCGGCCTGGCTGCTGTGCTGCCTGATCATCACCATGCCCCTGGGGATCTGGCTCTACGGCAAGGTGCCCTGGATCGCCTCCCTGCACCGGGGCAGCCGAACGGGCTCATCCCAAGCATTATTGGTCCAATGGTTGAACCAACTCTTGCCAGGCGCCAGGCCTGGCGCATACAATACTGGTGGTGAAAACCCGGCGGTATTGGTTGTGCGCGTGAGAGGAGGCTTCCGTTGAAGGTAGACGTGGTTACCGGCGCGTGCGGTTTCTCCGGCAGTTACGTGATCAAGGAGCTCTTGCGGAACGGGCGCAAGGTGCGCGCCACCGACCTGGAGGGGGCGTACGACAGCCCCAAGGCGGCGGAGCTGCGCAGGATCCTCGACATCGACTACGAGCGCGACGGGGTGGAGTGGGTGCCCACCGACGTCACCCGCCGCGAGACCCTGGACGCGCTGTTCGAGGGGGAGGTGGGCTGCCTCTTCCACACAGCGTCGCTCTACGACTACTCCGCCCCCTGGGAGGCCCTGGAGAAGGTCAACATCCGGGGCATCGACAACCTGCTGGACGCGGCGCTGGCCGGCGAGTATCGAGCGGATGATCCACTGGTCCACCTGCGGCGTCTTCGGGCACAGCTACTTCAACGGCTCCTACCAGGAGGGGCGCCCCTGGCGTCCGGTCCAGGAGATGCTCTGGAACATGCTGGTGCGGCCGTGGCAGGCGGACGGCTCCTTCAAGCGGCCGGCGCGCCACCCCAACAACCAGCCCATGACCGAGGAACGCTCCAACCCCAAGAACACCCCGGGCGACACCCCCGAAGGCACTTACTTCTCCAACGAGTACTCCCGCTCCAAGTGGATCCAGGAGCAGATGGTCTGGCGCTGCCACCGCGAGCGGGGCCTGCCGGTGACGGTGGTGCGCCCCGCCCCCATCTACGGGCCGGGCTCCGAGTACGGGGCCACCGGGCTGATGATCGAGCTCTCCGAGGGCCTGCTGCCGGTCTACCCCGCCGGCTCCAAGTGGCTCCTCTTCGGGGGAAACGTGCACGCCCTGGACCTGGCGCGGGCGGTGGTCTTCCTCTCGGAGCGGCCGGAGACCGTCGGCGAGGACTACAACGTGGCCGACGGCTGCCTGTTCACCCACCGCGAGGCCATCGAGTTCGCCTGCCGCCTGCTGGGGCGGCGCTGCCACTTCATCCCGGGCATGCCCATGTCCCTCTGGCAGTTCCTGGTGCAGCGGATAGGCCTGATCAACCTGTGGCTGGAGAAGAAGTACCCGCAGTACACGCGGAGCCGGGTGATGGACATGGGGCAGCTCACCTACCTGACCATGGGCATCTGGGTCAGCAACCGCAAGCTGCGCGCCCTGGGGTTCGAGTTCAAGTACGCCGACGCGCGGGACGGCCTGGCGGACACCATCGCCTGGCTCAGCGAGAACGGGCGCATCCAGTAGCGACGGCGGATGCGGCGGCTGGCTCACTGCCAGCCGCGAGGACGGGAACGGGCTTGTTCTCTTTTCCTTTTCTCCAGTAAGGCCGCTATGAATCCCAGCAGCGACACCAAGGCCCCACTCGCCAGGATGTATAGCCCAAATCCAACGCTGACAATTGCGACCTCGTCTGAATACGGTGCCTTATTCGATTCGGCCTCCGCAAGGACAATGGCTTGAGCAATGATGAGTGTTGCCAAAGAGAAAGATTATTATCCCTATCACACAAATTACTCTACTTCTTCTTCCGGATGCTCGAACAAAGCCTACCACGATGGAGAAAAGGGCGATGGCCATCAAGGCAACCCCCGTAGCCCAGTCAAATCCCCAGATCCAAATACTGCCCTCGTATTCACCCCAGATAGGAACAAGCATACTAGCGAGTATTAATATCCCTCCAGACCACATGATTGCCGGGACGCAGTACTTCTTCCAAGACGATTCAGGTCTCTTCTTGCCGGCAACAATGAGTAAGATGATAGCTCCACACAGGAATAGCTCGGATTACTAGTATCTTCAATGAGAGGGGTGGCCAATCGCTCCTTTCCTCTTTCGGTTCCGGGTAATAATCAACAACCGTGCCGTGGACGGAACACCTCGCAATTGGTACCGACATCGATATATCCAGTGTATAAACAGCCTCTCTTCTGTGCGGGCATTGTAGCGGTTCTCGAAGGTAATTTGGGACCAGTTCCTCGATGTTACTTGGGAACCTCCCATTATTGACGTTATAGATCGCTACGGAAGCGTCGATGGTCAAGAGGTCGTCGTAACAGACATTCCATTCACCGCTACTGAGGGCCGGCGTCATGGCATCGGCGACGAGAAACGCTCCGGCTGCAGCGGCGCCCTAGCACCAGGATGATGCCCAGCCCCCAGAGGAGCACCTTCATTCCTCTAGATTTTCCCATCCCCGCCTCTTACCACGGCAGACCAGACCAACCCTCATTCATAGATTCGGAAGGTTGGCGCCGGAAGTAAAGCGAGGTTTTCAGGCGACCAGCGGGGCTGGTGGCGTGCTCAACCAGCCACCCCCTTTTCAGCCAGTCTTTCAAGCTCATCCGCGCTCCCCACGATGAATATCTTCGACGGCGCCGTAGACCGATCTCGTGAAATGATGCTCCGCAAGGAATCTCTCGCGGAACTCCTCCGCGCCGCAGACGGAGGGGTTTATCTCCCGGCCCGTCGACTCCTGGGCGGCCTGCAGGCTTGCGACCACCTCCCGCAGCGTCGCTTCGCCGATCACGAAGAGGTCGATGTCGCTTCCGGCCCGGTCCGTCCCGTCCGCGAAGGAGCCGTAGATGAAGGCCACTTTTATCTTATCCCCGAGGTCCGACAACGACGCCCGGACGACGTCGGCTATCCCGGCGGTCTTCACCAGCAGCGACCTGAGTTCCGTAAAAACCGGTGACTCCCGGTTGGCCCTGTAGAAGACCTGGTTTCCCCGCGCTGTGCGCACGATCAACCCGGCGTCAGTCAGCCGGGCCAGTTCCCTCTGCACGGAACCCCTTCCCAGGCCGAGTGCGCGGATGATCTCCCGCAGGTAGAAGGACTCGCCGTCGTTGACGAAGAGCAGAGACAGGATGGACAGGCGCGTCCTGCCGAAGAGGGCCGATGCCAGGCCCGACTGTGTTATTTCCTTTGATGTCCCCATTATGGGTACTATAGTACCCATATTAAGGTACTTAATGTCAAGCGAGCGGAGCGGTTATAATATTCCCGGAACGTAGTAACCCTTCTCAGCGACAGCGGAGGACGAGGATGGCGGAGGGCCCGAAGTACCAGCGCCCGCCGGGGGCGAAGAAGGTCTCCCGCGGCAAGAAGGTCGTCTCCACCGTCATCACCCTGGCCGTCCTCGCCCTGGTGTTCGGCTTCCTCATCCCCCGCCTCGGCAGTTACTCGGAGGTCTTCAAGACCCTCGGGGACCTGGACACCGGACAGGTCCTGCTGCTGGTGGGCATCGGCCTGGGGTGCATCGTCCTGGCCTGGATGATGTACTGGCTCTCCCTGCCCTACCTGGGGTTCTGGCAGGCCGCCGAGTTCAGCCTGACCTCCAACCTCATCGCCAGCACCCTGCCGGCGGGCGCCCCGCTCTCCCTGGCCCTGGGCTACGAGATCATCGTCTCCTACGGCTTCGACGCCTCCGACCTGGCCCTGGCCCTGGGGGTCTCGGGCATCTGGAACACCTTCTCCAAGCTGGGCCTGCCGGTGGTGTCGGTGGCCATCCTGGCGTTCTCGGGTGACAGTGAAGGCCGGCTGCTGGTCCTGGCGCTCATCGGCCTGGGGGTGCTGGCCCTGGCCATCGGCGCGCTGGCGATGGTCCTCTGGAAGCCGGCGCTGGCCCGGCGCTGCGGGGAGATCGCGCAGGGGGCGGTCTCGTGGGTCCTGCGCCTCTTCAAGCGCGGGCCGGTGACCGGCTGGGGCGACTCCATGGTGGAATTCCGCGACCAGACCGTCAGCGTGACCCGGCACCGCTGGATCCAGCTGTCCGTCTGCGCCATGGCCGGCCAGCTGGCCACCTTCTGGCTGTTCCTCCTCTGCGTCAGGTACGCCGGCATCCCTTCCGACGTCATCTCCACCGTCGAGATGTTCGCGGTGTTCACCTTCGCCCGCCTGGTCTCGTCCATCCCCATCACCCCGGGCAGCCTGGGCATCGCGGAGATGTCCTACATCGGCTTCCTGGTGGCGGCGGGCAGCCTCAACGACGCCCAGACGGTGCTGGCGACGACGGGGGTGCTGCTCTTCCGCGGACTCACCTACCTGATGCCCCTGCCGCTGGGGGTGGTCACCTACCTCACCTGGTCCTTCCGGCGCAAGCGCAAGCCCGGTCAGCCAGCGACGAGGAAGAAGGGGGCGGGGCCGTAGAGCCGCAGCCCGCTACCTGACCACCGTCTTCCGCGCGGTCCCAGAACTGCCCGCCAGCCCACAAGGCCCTCCCCTCCTCATGCAAGCTCACCTTTCTGCCGATAGAAAAGAGGAGCTGTATTACGCCCACAAACGAGAAGCCCACGCGCAAGCGCCCGCAAAGACGCCCACGAAGCCGGCCCGAAGCGAAGGGGGTACGGGTCATGCTGGCGAAGAAGTGCAGGTCGTGCGGCTTTCCTCAAGCCATCTCCCGCATGATGAAGTGGAACGACAACGGCACCATAACCTTGTGGCTGCGCCGGGACTTCCGGGCCGTGCTCATCGAGGCCGACTTCCTCAACGAGCTGTTCGAGCACATCGAGGTGAGCATGGGCTTCTCCATCCGGCACATCGTCTTCGCGGCCCAGCGCAACGCCGCCCGGGAGGTGGCGGAGGCCAACATCCGGGGCCCCTTCTCCTTCGCGCGCTACGGGCCCTTCAAGCAGGTCTCGGTGCGCCTGCTCTGCCGGGTGGCCAGCTTCACCGGTCAGAGCTGCGCGCGGGTGGTGGCCTACAAGGGGGGCAAGTACGGGGAGGCCCTGGTGCTCAACCCCTTCGACCGGGACCTGATGGCCGCGGTGATCGTGGGCATCTTCGACGGCCTGGAACGCAAGCCCTTCGGCCACACCTGGAGGGAGACCGACAGGGGGGACATCATCACCGTCAAGCCGGAGCCTTCCCGGCCCGAGCTGGTGGAGCGCATGGCCTTCACCACTCCCCCTCCCATCAAGGGGGACCGGGCCTTTCAGCGCTGCCCCCGCTGCGGCGTCCCGGCCCGGCTGGAGGACCTGGAGTGGCTGCTCGACGAGGGGAAGATCGTCGACCGCCGCCTGAAGGAGCGCATGGTCCTGCTGGACTGCTACACGCCCTCGGTGGTCATCCGGGAACTCGCCAGCGAGCTGGGGGACACCATCTACCCCCTGGTGGTGGAGGCCCAGCGCTCCTACTCCCTGCGGCACATCCGGCGGCAGTTCCTGGCCGGGCGGGACCCGGTGCTCTTCCGCAACAAGCAGTACCTCTACGACAACGTCCTGGAGACGGTGGCCCTGCGCGGGCTGGGCAACCCCTCGGGCTACCTGTACGCGGGGGACCGCCTCATGGTCACCGTGGAGAACCCCTTCAACGCGCACCTGCTGGCCGGGCACCTGGCCGCCATGTACGAGCTGGGGGAGAAGCAGCCCGCCGGGGTGGAATGGGACTACCTGGACGAGAACACCATCCGTTTCACCATGGCCCCCCGCCATGCGGCCGTCTCCCATGGCGGTGTGAGCAAGGCGGGTATAAAGAACTCCATGCCTTCCGGCCGACAATACTGCTGGAGACGAGAGGAAGGGCGGTGAGCGGCATGGAGTTCATCCTCATCGGACACCGGGGAGGCGTGGAGTTCGGCCCGGAGAACACCCTGGAGACGCTGGCCAGTGCCCTGGAGCACGGCGTCACCTGCATCGAGACGGACGTCCGGCAGACCGCAGACGGCGTGCCGGTAATCTACCACAACCCCGAAGTGGACCACCTGGAGATAGACCGGACCGCCTTCTCCGAGCTGCGGTCGGTGAGCCCCGGCATCCCCTCGCTGGTCGAGTACATGGACCTGGCGGCGGGCCGCTGCCGCTTCAACCTGGAGATCAAGCAGGCGGACCCCGCGGTGCTGCTCGAGACCCTCGAGCCCTACGGCCTCTCGAGCATCCTCTTCTCCTCCTTCAACGTGGACATCGTCGAAGGGCTGCGCGGCCTCTCCCCGGGCCTGGAGGTGGGTCTGCTGGTCAACCACCTCTTCAAGAACTCCGAAGCGGTGGACTTCGCCGCTTCCCGGGGGTTCGAGGTGCTCCTCCCCTTCGAGCTGATGGCCACCCGCCACCTGGTGGAGTACGCCCACGAGAAGGGCATGAAGGTCATCGTCTGGACGGTCAACCACGCCCTGGAGCTGGACCGGCTGCTGGGGCACGGCATCGACGGCATCATCACCGACAACTACACCGCCATGCGCGACCACCTGCTGAAGGAGGGTTACCACCCCGTCGACTACCCCCGCTGATTCAAGATCGGGGCCAGGCCCAAACCTTGAAGACTACCCCCGTTGAACCTGTTCAGTCCCCGGTCAAGCCCGGGTCCGAAGAACCCGATAATGTATGCACGCGAGCTGTGAGCTGTTCTCAGGCAGGAACGAGGCGAACATATCAGGCTGGCTGGCGAAAGAGGGTGTGCCCCATGGACTTCGAAATCTGTCCGCAGTGTAGAGTGCCCGAACCGATGAGCCAGGGCCACCTCTGGCTCAACAACGGGGACATCGTCCAGAACGGGAACCCCGAAGCTCGCCTCGGCTTCATCGAGTGCGAGAACCTGGACCCTCTCTTCAAGAACATCGGGGACATCATCGGCAGGCCCATCGACGACCTGATCGTCACCATGACCGCGCGGGGGACCGAGATCTACATGAACAACCTCATCCCCAAACAGGTCAAGGAACTGGTCCAGGCCGGGGAACTGGACCCCACCGTGTTCCTCGGTTCGGTCATGGACTTCTGCCACGTCATCGGTTTCGGGAGATACGAGTACGTAGACTCCCGTTACGAAAGGGATGCCGGGGATTATTCCATCATCCGCATCGAAGCCCCCTTCTCGGTGCCGGAAGCCGCCGGCTGCATCGCCGGCGTCGCGGCGGCCCTGGTGGGAGGGGAACACTCCGTGTTTTACGAGATGGTCTCGCCCGGTGTATACGAGTTCACCACACGTTGGACCGAGTACCCGGAGGTTCGCAAGGAGAAGCTGCAGACTTCTCCCTACCATTCACGGGAAGGGGATCTGGAACTGGAGAGGTGCAAGTCCTGCGGCCTCCCCGCGGCGCTGGCGCATTGCGACTGGTTCACGGACAAGGGGCTGATCGTCAACCGGTTCTCGGGGCGACGCCTGGCCATACTGGGCCCGGAGCTGCTGGACATCCTCTTCAGGGCGCTGGAGGAGGAACTGGGCGAGACCATCCCCGGAGTGGTGGTGGAAGCGCAGCGGCGCTTCGCCCGCACCGGCTTCTATTCCATCGAGGAAGTCAGCGACCAGGCGGACTTCCGCACCCAGATCGCGCTCAGGGGCCTGGGCAATCTGCGGGAGATGAGCATGGGCAGAAGCAGCCTGCGCCTGCGTATCGACAACGCCGCGGGGCATCTTTTGATGGTGGGGATAGCCCAAGGCCTCTTCGAGCTGGTCCTCGACGTGGAGTCCAGCGTGGAGTGGGAACTTACGGATGAAGGCGACCTCTTCGTAGAGGTCTTGCCCCGGTCCTTCGCGATCCCCGTCTGACCCCGCGGGGTCAGGTCTCTGATCTTGAATTTCCTTCCATTATTTCCCAGTAACGCCGCCTTGCTCGATTACCATAAACTGGAAGGAAATTCAAGATTAAGACCTGACCCTATTCGGTGATGAGGTGGGCCTTGGGCGGTCCGTGGAAGTCGGCGGGGTCGTAGACGTAGTTCTTGTAGTCGTCGGGGTTGACCCGCTCGCCGTCTATCTTGACCACCAGGCCGTTGCCCACCACCGACGCGTAGGGCGGGATGTCGCGGTGCAGGACCACCGCGTTCAGGCCGATCTCCGCGTACTCCCCGATGACGCAGTTCCCGCCGACCATGGCGCCGTGGTAGATCTGCACGTAGTCGTGGACGTCCATGAAGGGGTCGGTGCCGGGCAGGCCCAGCGCCCCCAGCGCCACGTGGGAGTAGATGCGCACCCCCCGGCCGACGCGGGTGCGCCTGCCGACGAGCACGGCCAGGGGGTGGTCGAGGTGGAAGTCGGGGCCGATGTCGGCGTCGGGGTTGAGCTCCACCCCGCAGAGGAAGTAGTTGAGCCGGTACCCCAGGAAGGCCAGGTTGAGGTGGCCCTTCAGGTACAGCCAGCGGTAGACCCTGTACAGCGCGATGGCCTGGTTGCCGGGGTGCAGGAAGATGTCCCGCACCAGCCCGCCCGTCCCCTTGCGCTTCAGGGCCAGTCTCAGGTCCGCCAGGAAATGATTGCCAGCCTGTGCTTCCATCCTTTTCTTACCTCCGTGACTTAAGCCACCCTTTCACCGTATCCCACGTACCGTATTTTAGACAGGGAAGTCTCGTAGGGCTTGCTCTCCAGCGCCTTCACCGCCGCGGGCGAGACGACCCGCCGCCCCCGCAGCACCTCGGGCAGGCCCAGCAGGGTGTCGAAGATCCCCTTGCGAAAATCGCGCCAGGTGCGGTGCTTGATGGAGTAGAGGAAGAAGAACAACATGTACTGCGAGGCCTTCTTGAAGGCCTTGCCCGCCGGGTAGAAGCGGGCCAGGAACCACCAGCCGCCGGTCATGGTGAGCCAGAGGCGGTGCCCCCGGTTGCGCACCTCCGGCGAGATCTTGTGCCGGATGGTGGCCGCCGGGTAGTAGACGATGCGGTAGCCCCGGTCGATGGCCTTGGCGCTGATGTTCCGCTCGAACTGGTACAGCGCTATCTCCGGCTCGATGTAGCCGACCTCCTCCAGCACGTCCCGGCGCATCATCGCCCCGTTGCCGTGGAAGCTGGGGACGTCGAAGACGCCGTCCGAGGCGTGCTCGGCCGCCGTGAACCAGCGGAAGGGGTCGAAGGTCTCGCCCGAGTCGTAGTAGAGGTTCCGGCAGTGGACCACGGCGATGGACGGGTCGGAGGCGAAGACCCCGATCATCTTCTCCACCGCCCGCGGTTCCAGCACCCCGTCGTTGTCCTGGTGGAGGATGATGTCGCCCCGCGCCGTCTTGGCCCCGATGTTCAAGGCCTGGATGACGATGTTGTGGGCGGACTGGATGAACATCACCTCCGGGAACTCCTCCTCCATCATCTCCCGCGTCCCGTCGGAGGAGTTGTTGTCCACCACGATGATCTCGGAGATGGGGTAGGTCTGGGCCTGGATGGCCCGGATGGCCTCCTTAAGGTCCGCCACGCGGTTCCAGTTGGGGATGACCGCGCTGACCGTGGGGCGGTATTCCCCGCCCGCGCTCGCTTCCGGCAATGGACTCACCTCGCCACTCTTAAAAGATACCGTGCCTCTAGACTCTCACAATCTTATGCCGTTGAACAACTCCAGGGTCCTGGCGGCCGTCAGTTCCCAGGAGAAGGAGGCGGCGCGGCGCGGCCCCCCCTCCCGCAGGCGGCGGCGGGCGCCCTCGTCGGAGAGCAGCTCCCCGATGACCCTGGTCATCTCCTCTACGTCGCCCGGGTCGAAGAGGACGGCGGCGTCGCCCACCACCTCCGGCAGCGAGGAGGCGTTGGAGCAGGCCACCGGGGCGCCGCAGGCCAGCGCCTCCAGCGCCGGCAGGCCGAAGCCCTCGTAGAGCGAGGGGTAGACGAAGAGGCCGCAGGCGTTGTACAGGGCCACCAGGTCCTCCTCGCTCACGTATTCCAGGTGGCGCACCCGCCCGGCCAGGCCCGCCCGGCGGGCCGCGCCCTCGATGTCCACCGGCGGGCTGAAGGGAGCCGGGGCGCCCACGATGAGCAGCTCGGGCCGGGCGCCCCGCTCCCGCCCGGCCGTGCCCAGCGCCTCGATGAGCCTCTCCAGGTTGCGCCGGGTGTGCACCGCCCCCACCGTGAAGACGAAGCCCTCGGACAGGCCGAGGCGCGCGCGCGCCTCCTCCTGCAAAGCCTCGTCGGCGAGGGGGCGGAAGGCCTCGTCCGCCGCCAGGGGGATGACCGTGATGCCCGCGGGGTCCAGGTCCAGGGAGCGGGCGATCTCGCCGCGGGAGAACTCGCTGACGGTGATGACCCGCTCCGCCCGGCGCACCTCCCGCCAGAAGACGGAGTCGAAGCGGAAGCGCAGGTCCTCCGCGAACCACTCCGGGTGGGTGCGGAAGGAGATGTCGTGCACCACCACCACGCCGGGGCACAGCTTGAGCAGCGGCAGGAAATAGGAGGGCGAGAAGTGCAGGTCCACCCGGTCGGCGCGCATGGCCAGGGGCAGGCGCAGGTGGCGCCAGGCCAGGGAAGGCCGCATGTGCAGCACCCGGAAGTCCATGCGGGGGGAGGAGTAGCCCAGCGGCTCGATGGGCTCCGAGAGGTAGACCACGTATTCGTTCACCTCGTCCAAGGCCGCGAGGTTCTCGAGCAGGTTGGTGAGGTACCTGGCCACCCCGTGGCGCATCCCCTGCAGGGTCCGTCCCTCCACCCCTATCCTCATGCTCCCGCCCCCCCGGCGCGTCCTCCGCGCCCGTTCTCCTCCAGCACCGCCAGCAGCTCCTCCTCCAGCCGGCGGGTGTTGGCGCCCAGCTCGAACAGCCCGGCCGCGCGGCGCTGCCCGGCCTCGCCCATCCTCTCCGCCAGGGCGGGGTCGGAGAGGACGGCGGTGACGGCGGAGGCCAGGGCCCCGGCGTCGCGGGGCGGCACCATCAGGCCCGTCTCCCCTTCCACCACCATCTCGGGCACCCCGCCGTCCCGCGCCGCCACCACCGGGCGGCCCAGGGCCATGGCCTCGATGATCACCGTGGCCAGCGGCTCGGGCAGTATCGATGAGTGCACCAGCACGTCCGCCGCCCTGATCAGGGCGGGGATGTCCTCGCGCCACCCCGTGAAGATGACTTTATCCTCCAGGCCCAGCTCGCGCGCCAGGCCCTTGAGGGAATCCGCGTAACCCTGCTCGCCCAGCACCGCGTCGCCCACCACCAGGAAGCGGGCCGCCGGCAGGTCGCGGGCGGCCAGCGCCGCCGCCCGCAGGAAGTAGTCGGCGCCCTTCCAGTCCACCAGGCGGCCGACGAAGGCGGCCACCGGGGCGCCGGGGTCGATGCCCAGCCCCTCCCTGGCTTCGCGGCCGTCCGGCGCCGCCTCCGCCTCCGCGAGGTCGAAGCCGTTGTAGACGGTCACCACCTTGCCGGCGCTCACGCCCTGCTCGACCAGGGCGCGGCGCACCGCATCGGAGACGGCCAGCACCCGCGCGCAGAAGAGGGTGGCGCAGGCCCGGAAGAGGAAGCGGTTCAAGCCGTTGAAGGCCTGGGGGTCCACGATGTCGTGCAGGCGCCACACCACCGGGCGTCGCGCGGCCCGGCCGGCCAGGCTGCCGTAGATGTCCGCCTTGGCGCTGTTGGTGTAGACCAGGTCGAAGCCCTCCCGCCGGACCAGCCCGGCCAGGCGGACCACCGACGCGGCCATGTCCCAGGCGTAGAGGGGCAGCACCGCCAGGCTCCCCCCCAGCGAGCGCCGGCGGATGTTGAGCAGCCGGGGCGAGGGGTGGCCCAGGTGGACCCGGAGGCCCCGCCGCTCCGCCTCGCGGGCCAGCGGCCCGTCCGAGGGGCAGGCCAGGGCGGGGGTGAAGAGGGAGCGGTCCAGGGCGTCCAGGTTGCGCAGGAGCACCCGCTCCGCCCCTCCCAGTTCCACCGCGTGGTTGACGATGAGCATCTTATAAGGCATGTCTCAATTGTACCTCACGACCCGCGTGCAGCCCTGCCGCCGCGAGTAGCCCGGGGCGGAGCCCGAACCAGATCGTTGCTTCTTCGTTCCCGGGGTTCTACACCCCGGGCTACCCGCAACGAGATCGGGGTCAGGGGCGGCGCGCCTTCACCAGCAGGGTGCGCCCCCGCTCCCTGAACCGGGGCAGCCTGTAGAAGAGCTTCCACAGCGGCACCCCCACCTTGACGCTGACGCGGTCGCGCAGCAGGTGGGGGAAGACGGTCATCGACTCCTCCACCTCAAAGCCCGCCTTCTCCACCACTCCCACCAGTTCCCGCCGCTCGAAGATGTGCAGGTGCGAAGGGTCTGAGAAGATGCGCGGGCTGGCGTAGAGCCGGTTGGGGGTGCAGATGACCATCACCCCGCCCGGGGCCAGCACCCGCCGCCACTCGGCCAGCGCGGCCCCCGGGTCCGGCAGGTGCTCCACCAGGTGGTGGCTGGCCAGCCTGTCGAAGGAGGCGTCCGCGAAGGGGAGCGCGGCGGCGTCGGCCTCGAGCACCTCGCAGCCGGGCGCCGCCTCGCGGGCCAGGCGCACCGCCTCCGGAAGCAGGTCGGAGCCGGTGGGGTCGAGGCCCCGCTCCCGCATGAAGGAGAGGAGGGCGCCGCCTCCGCACCCCACCTCCAGGACGCGCGCGCCGGGCGCCGCCTCCAGCATGCGCACCACCAGCCCCGCCTCGATGGAGAAGTCCCGGGTGGATTCCCGGTAGCGGTAGTACCCCTCGTCGTACAAGGCTATTGCTTCCGTTTCTCGGCCTTGGCGTCGAGGATGTGGTCGAAGAGGGTGCCGGTGCGCAGCTCGGTGTGGTCGTGGACCTTGTCCTTGTACTGGCGCCACTCGAGGAGGTGGTCCAGGGGGGTGGAGGGCGCCCGGTTGGGATTGGGATGGTCGTAGAAGAGGTGGGGGCGGGCCTTCACGTCAACCTGCCAGGCCGTCAGCAGTTCCTCGTCCGTGAAGTACTGGCGGGCGGGGTGGCCGCCCACCACGGTCATGTCCGGCACCACGCCCATCACCACCGAGCCGGGCATGCACCCGCAGTGCTTGCCGATGATGGTCCCGGGCATGATGATGGTGCGCGCCCCGATGGCCGAGTTGTAGCCGATGCGCGTCTCCTGCACCCGCATGGGCAGGTCGGCCACGGTGTTCACCGCGGCGTCGTGGGCGTAGATGACCACGCCGTAGGCCAGCTTGACGTAGTCCTCGATGACCACCGCCTGGGGGGTGGTGACCTCGATCCACACCCCCAGGTCGACCCAGACGTGCTCGCCCACCTGCACGCCCCGCCTGCGCAGCAGCTTGATGCGGGTGTCCATGTCCGGGTGCCAGGAGGAGAGGACGATCAGCAGCCGGTAGTCCAGCCAGGCGGCGAACTCCAGCAGCTTGTTGATGACCTTGCCCGCGACGATGCTGCGGGCCACGAAGAAATAGGCCCGCGCCAATAAGGTAGCTTTCTTGATATCCATGGCGGAATGTCCCTCCCCTTGAACGGTCGGCCGAGCCGCGCTACTACGCCGGGTCGCCCGGCTAGTAGGCGCCGTCGCGGCGCAGCACCGCGGCGATGGTGCGCAGCACGATCTTGCAGTCCTGCCAGAGTGACCAGCGTTCTATGTAGTATAGGTCGAGCTTGACCATCTCGTCAAAAGGCAGGTCGCTGCGGCCGCTCACCTGCCAGATGCCGGTGATGCCCGGCTTGACGTTGAGGCGCAGGGTGTGCCACTCCTTGTAGCTGTCCACCTCTTCCTGGATGTGCGGGCGCGGCCCCACCATGCTCATCTGGCCGGCCAGCACGTTGAAGATCTGCGGCAGCTCGTCGATGGAGAAGCGGCGGATGAACCTGCCCACCTTGGTGACGCGGGGGTCGTCCTTCAACTTCCAGCACAGCCAGTCCTCGGAGTCCTCGTCCTCCTCCACCAGCTGCGCCTGCATCTCCTCGGCGTTGCAGACCATGGAACGGAACTTGAAGCAGTCGAAGGGGACGCCGTTGCGCCCGATGCGCTTGTGCCGGAAGAGCACCGGCCCCGGGGTGTCGAGCTTGATGGCGATGGCGGTGGCCAGCATGATGGGCCAGACGAACAGGAGGGCGGTCAGGGCCAGCCAGTAGTCCTCCACCGCCTTGAGGAAGCGGGAGAACCGGGAGATGCTCTTCTTGCGCAGGCGGATGAGGGGGATGCCCCCCACCTCGGTTATCTTGACGTCGTCGGTGATGACCTCGAACATGCGCGGCACGATGGAGCATTCCACCCCCAGGTTGGAGCAGGTGGCCGAGAGGTTGAGCAGCTGCTCGTGGGAGACCCCCGAGAAGGCCACGATGACCTTGCCCACCCGCTGGTCGCGGATGACGCGTTCCACGTCATCGAAGCCGCCGAGCACGTGCAGGTCGACCAGCTCCTTCTCCTCGAAGCCGGCGTAGAGGGGGTCGTCGTCCAGGAAGCCCACCGGGTTGAGGCCGAAGGACTGGTGCTTCTTCAGCTTGAGGGCCAGGTGCTTGCCCACCTCTCCCGACCCGATGATCAGGGCGTTGCGCATGACCACGTTGCGCACCCCGGAGAAGTGAAGGATGATCTGGAGGACGGCCCTGCCCGCGAACAGGAAGATGATGCAGGCCAGCCAGAAGAAGATGAGGTAGCCGCGGGTTATCTCCTCCGAGTTGAGCACGAAGGTGATCACCAGCATGGTGATGATGTAGGCGTTGACGGCTCCCACGATGCGGGGGAGCTCCTCCAGCAGGCGGTTGTGGCGGTAGACGTCGTACAGCCCGAAGAAGCGCAGGAAGAGCAGGAGGATGGGCGCGCCCAGCAGGAAGGCCAGGACCATGTTGCCGAGGTCCGGGATGAACTGGGGTTTGAAAGCCTGGACCACCTGCTCGTTCTCGAAACGTATCCAGTAGGAGAACCACACCGCCGCGGTGAGCGCCACTACGTCGCTGGCCACCCGCGTGGTTATCAGCAGCGTCCTCTTGAGGGTAGCGCTCTGCCTGCCGGGGACCGCCACCACGCCCGGCACGGCAGCGCCCGGGGCGGCTACCACGCCCTGCAGGGGCACTATGCCCAGCTTCGCGTCAATGCCCTCGTCAACCAGCATTGCGCCCATATTCGTGCTCCTCCTCATGTCTCAAGATATTATCGGCATCGCCGGATACTTTGTGAAGCCCGCCCGAGTACTCCTCCCAGGCCGCGGCGACCAGGTCGCCCACCTTCCGTTTGAACACCGGCAGGTCGAATCCTTCCGCGTGCCCGCGCAGCTTCTCCGGGTCGAAACGCGAGGCGTCGAAGCCCCGCACCGCCCGCTCCAGCGAGGAGGCGTCCTGGCTGTCGAAGAAGACGCCCGTCTCCCCCTCCACCACCGTCTCCAGGGCGCCGCCGGCGCGGTAGGCGATGACCGGGCGCCCCGACGCCATGGCCTCCAGGGGGGTGATGCCGAAGTCCTCCTCCTGGGGGAAGACGAAGGCCTGGCAGCGCGCGTAGACCTCGCCCAGCTCGCTGTCGGGCACCCTCCCCAGGAACTCGACGTTCGGCCGGGCCAGGCGCTTGAGGCTCTCCAGCTCGGAGCCCTCTCCCACTATCTTGAGCTTGAGCCCCAGCCGGTTGAAGGCCTCCACCACCAGGTCGGCGCGCTTGTAGGGGATGAGCCTCCCCACCATCAGGAAGTAATCGTCGGGGTCGGGAACCGGGGCAAAGGCGGAGGCGTCCACCGGCGGGTGGATGACCGAGGCCTCCCGGCGGTAGTACTTGCGGATGCGCCCCGCCACGTAGTCGCTGATGGCCACGAACCTGTCCACCCGGTCCGCCGCGCAGCGGTCCCAGACCCTCAGGTAGTTGACCATGTAGGGCATGAACACCTTGACCAGCGGGTTGAGCGGGCCGAAGCGCGGGTTGTCCAGGTAGTGGGCGTACCCGCTCCAGTAATAGCGGATGGGGGTGTAGCAGTAGCAGACGTGCAGGGTCTCCGGGCCGGTGAGCACGCCCTTGCACTCGGCGTGGCAGCTGGAGAGGACCACGTCGTAGCCGGAGAGGTCGAAGCGCTCGAAGGCCACCGTGCGCAGCCAGGGGAAGGCCTGGTGCCGGCTGACGGCGCCGGGGACCTTCATGAGGAAGGAAGTGCGCACATCCGCCCCCTTGAGCTGCGGAAACGCTTCAGGGCGGTAGACCGAGGTGTAGATGGGGGCGTCGGGGAACAACTCGTGCAGGGCCAGTAAGACTCTTTCCGATCCAGCCAGGTTAGTCAACCAGTCGTGAACCAGCGCTATCCTTATGTCCATCCTCTTCGCTCCCCTGCGCTGCTGCTGCCGCAATCACCCTTAGTGAGCTTTTGCCATCGTCCCTACGTCTGCAGGCTTCTTCGGCGAACAAAAAGGCCCAGATCCTGTAACAGGATATCGGGCCGGTTTCACCACTAGCTCCCCGCGGCCCAGGTGACCAGTTACGGACCGCGGATCCACGCTTCCCCTTCCAGAGAAGGCGCCCCTCCCGGGGCTCGCCAGCGCTCTTTGTGTCAAAACGTTCCCGGACGTTACTGAACGTCCTTGTCGATAATGTATCATCGCAGGTAGAAGGGGTCAATAAAGGTGCCGGAGTTGTTACAGAAAAGACACATACAGCGTGGAACCAGGGGGGCGTTCATCCTTTCTAATAATACTACGCGGTGTTATAATCTATTGGCTCACAAGAGCGGGTGACAACGGTCGGTAACCGGTATCGAGAGAAGAGTGGGACGGATGAAATCACAGGAACTCTGGGTAGCCATCAGGAAGCGGGCCTGGGTCATCGCCCTGGTGGTGCTGCTGTGCGCCGGGGTGTCGGTGATCATCAGCGAGGTCCAGAGCCCCGTCTACAAGGTGGAGATCATCATGTCCGCCGTGCCCCCCAACAACCCCACCACCAAGACGCCGGACGCCACCATCTCCGCCACTTACATCGCTTCCATGCACGCCATCGCCGCGGCGGCCGAGAGCCTGGACGTGGCCGAGGCGGCCAGCGAGCGCCTGGCCGAGAACGGCATCGAACTGACGCCGTCGCAGGTGCTGGGCAAGGTCAGCTCCGACCCGGTGCCCCAGTCCTCAAACATCAAGATAACCGTGACCGATTCCAGCCCCACGCAGGTCGCCGACATCGCCAACATCTACGGCGAGGCGGTGGTCCAGGAGCTGAGCGGCTCGCAGGTGACCATGCAGGGCACCATCAACTTCACCAACCGGGCGGTGCCGCCCTCCAAGCCCACCCAGCCCAAGCCCCTGGTCTACCTGGGGCTGGCCATCTTCGTCGGCCTGGTGCTGGGCTTCGGCCTGGCCATCGGGCTGGAGTACTTCAACCCCCACTTCCGCTCGGTGGAGGAGGCCGCGGTGATGATGAACCTGCCGGTGCTGGGGGCCATCCCCCGGGAGCGGGGCGTCGACGAGGACGACCTGCTCTCCCGCATCAAGTCCAGTACCCTCACCTACCAGGCCTACTCCGAGCTGCGCACCAACCTCATCTTCTCGCACGAGGAAGAGCTTCAGGCGGCGGGCCGGAAGGGCAACTCCATGGTGGTCACGCCGGTCATGCCCATGCCGCGCGGCCCCCACGTCAGCGTCAACCTGGCCGCCTCCATCGCCTCCACCGGCCGGCGCATCCTGCTCATCGACTGCGACATGCGCGACCCCCGGGCCTCCCGGCTGCTGGGGGCGGAGGGCAAGCCGGGGCTGGCGGAGATACTCGAGGGTGGGAAGGACGCCTTCACCTCCATCGTCCCCACCAAGTCCAAGAACCTCTACCTGCTGCCCGCCGGCAAGGCCAAGGGAGACCCCACCGACCTGCTCTCCCTCTCCTCCTTCGCCGAGCTGCTGCGCAGCCTGGAGTGGAAGTACGACCAGGTCCTGCTGGACGCGCCCATCCTGGGCACCTCGGTGGACGCGGCCCTGGCGGCCTCGGTGGTCTCCTCTCCCCTGGTGGTCATCGACTACCAGAGCTGCACCCGTTCCCTGGCCAACCAGGCCCTGGACAGCCTGCGCCTGCTGAACATCGAGCCCACCGGGATCATCCTCACCGGCGTGAAGCTCAAGGGGCGCGAGCGCATGCTGCGCTCCATGCCCAAGGGCTGGGTCAAGCCCCAGCCGGATGAAGCCGCCCCGTCCATGCCCACCCGGGCCGCGCAGCCGGAACTGGTCTCCGCCCGGGCCTCCATCGTCACGGACGAGGCCGCGGGGGACGGGGGCGACGGTGAAGACGGCATCGGTCCGCTGGCCGAAGCGGTGCGGCTGGGCCGGGCGGGATCGCCCCTGCCCGTCAACTGGCTGACGTCGCTCATCTCGGACCAGCCGGGTGAGAAGGAACAGGTGGAGGCGGCCTTCTACGCCTACTACGAAGCCGCCCTGGACCGTTACGGGATAGACCCACAGCAGGCCAGGAAGATGGCGGACGAGATCCTGCGCATGACCCGCCGCGAGGGCGAATATGCCGGCATGAGCAAGGTGGAGATCAACGAGCGCTTCAAGCAGATGCTGGTGAAGGCGGGCGCCAAGAGCCCCCAGACCGGCGGCATTTCCCAGTTCTAGCCCGCCCGCCCCCACTGTCAGCTTTTCCGCGCACGCACCGTTCTTCTTACTGCCTGAGGAGCTGGGAGAGGGTTTGGAAGAGGTACGCAGGATATCGAAGAACACCACCGTCCTGGTGGCCGCCAAGGTCATCTCCTCCGGACTGGTCTTCCTGCTGGCCATCCTGATCAACCGGGAACTGGGCCCCGAGCGGGCGGGCATCTACACCTACGCCTTCGTCCTCTACACCATCTTCCAGGTCATCCCGGACTTCGGCATCGGCAACATCAGCGTGCGCGACGTCTCGCGAACCTCGGGCGCATGCGCTTCTTCTTCACCAACATCGTCTCCCTGCGCCTGCTGCTGGGGCTGGCGGCGCTGGCCCTGCTGATGCTGACCAACCTGGCCACCTGGGCCCTGCAGCACGGCGACCCCTACGCGGGCGAGAAGTTCTGGGCGGTCTTCGCCCTGAGCTTCTGCCTCCTGCTGGAGCAGCCCTTCTCCAACTCCCTGGCGGAGAACTTCATCGCCCTGCAGCGGCTGACGGTCATCGCCCTGGTCTACCTGGTCATGGGGGCGCTGCGGGTGGCCCTCTCCTCGGTGGTCATCCTGCGGGGCGACTCGCCGGCCCTGGTGCTGCTGATGCTGGTCTACCTGGTGTCGGTGGTCTACACCATCTTCCATTTCTACCTGCTGTACAGGCGGTGGCTGAAGCGGGAGGCGCCGGAGCAGGTGGAGGGCTTCACGCCCGCCTGGGACTCCGGCGGCGCCGCCCCGCCCGGGCGGGAGGCCGCGGAGGCCGCCGAGGTGGCGGAGGTGGCCCTGGCGGAAGCGCCGGACGACCTGGGCGTGGCGCCCCTCCCCAAGCTGGAGCAGCCGGCGGAGGTCCGTGGGGGCGGCAAAGGTGATCACCGGCGGGCGGGAGCTCCAGCGCTACCTGCTGCGCAGCGCCTGGCCCCTGGCCCTGGCGGCGGTGGGCATCACCATCTACGCCGGGCTGGACATCCCCCTGCTCTCCTGGATCCGGGGGAACGAGGACGTGGGCCTGTACAGCGCCGCGGCCATGTACGCCAAGGCCTTCGTCTTCCTCACCCTGGCGGTGAACATGGCCCTGCTGCCGGCCCTGTCCCGGATGGGGGAAGGCGCCCGGGAGCGGCTGGGGGAGGTGTGGGAGCGCCTGATGCGCTACGCCATGGTCCTGGTGCTGCCGATGGCGGTGGTGGTGCCCCTGCTGGCGAGGCCGGTGCTCATCATGCAGGGTACGGACGAGTGGCAGTACGTGCAGGCCTGGCCGGTGGTGTGGCTGTCCATGGTGGCCATGGTCTTCACCTTCATGACCGCGGTGAGCTTCCCCTTCTTCGTGGTCATCAACAGGCAGAGGGCCCTCACCCGCATCATCTTCGTCGGGCTGGCCCTGAAGGTGGCGACTCAACCTGGTGCTCATCCCCCTGTGGGGCTACGAGGGCTCGGGCATCTGCCTGGTGGTCAGCGAGGTGGTCATGTTCACCCTGTACTACCTGGGCCTGCGGCGGGAGCTGGGCCACCGCATCGACCTGGTCCGCTTCTTCGCCTTTCCCGCCCTGGCCCTGGGGGCGATGTACGCCGTCTCCCTGGTGCTCCAGAAGGCCCTGGTCTCGGGAAAGGTCTTCGCCCACGAGTTCCTGGGCTCGCTGGGATACGCCGCCGTCATCACCCTGGTGGTGCTGGTCCTCTACGTCTGCATGGCCTGGGTGTCGAGGGCGATAGACCGGAACGGCCTGCAACGGCTAAACTCGTTATTACAGGTGGACGAGGAAGCTACCGACGAAAAGAGCGAGAAGATCGTGGAGAGCGAGAGCGGAAGCGAGAGCGAGGCCTGAGGATGAGCGGGACTTCTGAGATCATGCGGGCGGCGCGGCTGCGGCGGCGCGTCACCGTGCTGCTGCTGGTGCTGCTGCTGACGGCGGTCAGCCTGAGCAGCTGCCAGTGCGCCCTGAAGCGGCTCATCGACAAGGGGGCGGTCACCGCCCGGGGCATCCAGGCGGCCCAGGACGTCAACGACAAGGCGGCCGAGGGATACGACGTGCGCGAGGCCCGGGCCAAGTGGCTGGAGGCCCTGGACGCCTACAACCGGGGTGACTACCGCACCTGTAACCGCCTCATCGACGAGGCCTACGCCCTCCTCACCGACCTCGAGCTGGTGGCCGAACGGATCTACTACGAAAGCGCCGACGGGACCCGCGTCTCCGGCCTGATCTTCAAGCCCGCCAGCGGGCGAGGGGCCCTGGCCCCTCATCGTGGTCAACCACGCCGGCTTCGGCACGGCGGCCGACTTCTCCGACGTGGCCCTGATGATCCGCGACCACGGTTACCTGGTCTTCAACCCCGACTACCGGGGCAGCGGCGAGTCCGAGGGCCGCAACGAACTCGCCAAGGGAGAGGTGGACGACGCCATCGCGGGCATCGATTACGTAAGGGGGATGGGGCTGGTGGAGGGCTCCCGCATCGGCCTCTACGGCCAGAGCCACGGCGCCGCCGTGGCCATGCTGACGGCCGAGCGCTACCACGACGTCAAGGCGGTGGTGGCGGAGGCCGGTTTCACCGACGCCACCGACCTCTACTACAACGTGGTGAACAACCCCGACCCCAACATCCGCTCCCTCATCGACGAGGTCAGGCCCGTGGCGGGCGGCGGGCCGGCCGAGGTGCCGGAGGAGTACGAGGTCCGCTCGGCCATCCTCCACGCCTCAGACCTCGACGCGCCCACGCTGATAATCCACGGGGCTAAAGACCCGCTCATCCCGGTGCGGCAGGCGGAGCGCATGTACCAGGCGCTGCTCGACGCCGGCACCACGGTGGTCATAAAGATCTATCCGGACGAGGCGCATTGCGTGAACGCCCCCGCCGGCCGCGCCGAGGTGTGGGACCTCATGTTCGCCTGGTTCGACAAGTACGTCTGAGAGGCGGGAGGCCTGTGGCAAGGGAGCAGGAAGGGCCGCGGAGCGGGGGCGGGCAGCCGGAACCGGTGCCGTCCGAGCTCTTCACCCGGGAATATTTCACCACCGACTGCGAGGGGTACGACCTCTGGCGGGCGGAGGGCCGGGACGTGCCCGCGCGCATCGCCGAGACGCTGGACTCAGCCGGCGACCTGCGGGGCCGGCGGCTGCTGGACGTGGGCTGCGGCCGGGGCGAGCTGGTCTGCGAGGCGGCGGCGCGGGGCGCCGCGGCGGTGGGCCTGGACTACGCGGAAGCGGCCCTGCAACTGGCGGAGGAGCGCCGCGACGCCCTGCCCGCCGGGGTGCGCGAGCGGGTGAGCCTGGTCCGCTCCGACGCCAAGGAGTTTCCCTTCCCCGGCGCCTCCTTCGACGTGGTCTGCCTGGTGGACGTGTACGAACACCTCCACCCCTACGAGCTGGATTCGACACTGTCGGAGGCGCTCCGGGTGCTCCGCCCGGGCGGGCGCCTGCTGGTGCACACCGGGCCCAACACCTGGTTCTACAGCTACGGTTACCCGCCGGTGCGCTGGCTGGGGCGCCACCTGCTCAAGCGGGATTTCCCCGAGGACCTGCGGGGCGAATACGACCACCTCATGCACGTCAACGAGCAGAACCCGCGCTCCCTGAGGCGCGGGCTGGAGGCGGCCGGCTTCGCCGCCCGGGTGCGGCCGCGCAGCTTCTTCTCGGGCATAGACCCCTCGCCCTGGGAGCGGGCGGCCATGCGGCTGCTCTTCGCCCGGCCGCAGGGGAACATCTTCTGCACCAGCCTGCTGGCGGTGGCCGAGCCGCGCCAGGGCGGGCGCGAGGCGGAACTGCGCACCGGGCGCATGGCCGGGCTGCTGGCCCCGCCCCGCGGCTCCCGCGTCCTGCTGCACGGGGAAGCCGAGGGCATGCTCGCTCAGCGCCTCTCCGCCCTGGCGGACACCGAGGTCACCTGGGAGGACCCGGCGACGGGCGGCGGCGGGGGTTCCCCGGCCGTCCTGCCCTTCCCCGACGCCTCCTTCGACAGGGTGGGCGCGCAGTTCACCCTGGAGTACGTGGACGACCCGGTGCAGCACGGTGCGCGAGTACGCCCGGCTGCTCCCGGAGGGCGGGCGCCTGGTGCTGCTGGTGCGCAACCCCCTCTTCCGCTCGGCCGACCGCTGGCCGCGCTCCCGCCCCGCGCGCATCCTCCACGCCGGCGACCTGAGGAAGCTGGTGGAGGACGCGGGCCTGACGGTGGAAAGGTTGAGCACCCTGGTGCCCGACCTGCGCCTGCCCCTCTTCTACCGGGGCGACCTCTCCTTCAGCCTGCGCTTCGAGCGCCTGCCCTGGTTCCGCAAGCGGGGACGGCTGCTCTTCCTCGAGGCGGCGAAGCCCGCCGGGGGAGGCGGGAGGCGGTGAGCGCGGCGCGCGTCGGGCTGGACGGCCGCGGGCTCGGCAACATCAACCGCACCCGCGGCATCGGCCAGTACACCCTGCGGATGGTCTCCGGCCTGGTGGAGGGCAACCCCGGCCACCGGCTGGTCATGCTGGGTTACGGGCGGGCGGAGGACAACCTCCCGGCCGGACCTGGCGGAGGCGCTGGAGTGGCGGGAGCTGCCCCGGCCGCGGCGCTCCTCCACCCTCACCCTGCCCCTCGAGCACCTGCTGATGGCGCGGGCGGTGGGAGGGGCCCGCCTGGACCTCTTCCACGCCATCGACCACAACCTCTCCCCCTGGCTGCCCGTGCCCACCCTGGTGACCGTGCACGACCTCATCCTCGAGGTGCTGCGCGGCCCCTACCTCGGGCCCACCGCCTGGCTGTGGATGCGCAGCCACCGGACGGCGGCCCGGCGGGCGCGCAAGGTCATCGCCGTCTCCGAGTCCACCCGCCGGGACTTGGAACGCGTCTGGGGCATACCCGGCGAGCGCATCGCGGTGGTCCACGAGGGGGTGGAGGGACGCTTCCGGCCGCCGGCCGACCTCGAGGAGGTCCACGCCTCCCTGGCGCGCCTGGGCATATTCCGGCCGTACTTCCTCTACGTGGGCGGGTTCGACCCGCGCAAGAACCTGCACAACCTGCTGCTGGGCTTCAAGCGCGCCCTGCGGGGCGGGGCGGGCGGCCTGCAGCTGGTGCTGGCCGGGGACGCCGGCGGCTTCGAAGAATATTTACATGATGAAATAATAGAGCTGGGGCTGGAGCGCGAGGTGGTCCTGCCGGGCTTCGTGGCGGCGGAGGACCTGCCCCTGCTCTACGGGGGCGCCCTGGCCTTCGCCTTCCCCTCCCTCTACGAGGGCTTCGGCCTGCCCCTGCTGGAGGCCATGGCCTGCGGCACGCCGGTGCTGGCGGCCGCCAACTCCTCCATCCCCGAGGTGGTGGGAGACGCCGCGCTGCTCGTCGACCCCCTGGACCCGGCCGCCATCGGCCGGGGGCTCGCGGACCTGGCCGCCGACGGCGGGTCTGCGGAAGCGCCTCTCCGCCCGCGGGCTCGAGCGCGCCGCCGCCTTCTCCTGGGACCGCGCCGCCGGCCTGGTCCTGGGCCTCTACGAGGAAGCCCTGGGGGAAGGGGGTGGGGGGCATTAACGCCACCGCCGTCCGCCGGCGTTTCCACTCCCGCTGGGACTCCACCACCTGGCAGATCATCTTCCTGGCGGTCCTGGGGGTGCTGGGTATCATCGTGGGGCTGGCCTCCACCCGCATGCCCCTGAAGATCGCCTTCGCGCTGATGGGGGGCACGGCCGTGTTCATCCTCATCTACCGCAACCTCTACTTCGGCATCTGCCTCTACCTCGTCTTCAACCTGACCCTGCCCCAGGCCGGCCCCTCCCTGGACCTGGGCATGCAGGTGGCGGCGGTGGGGGAGACGCGCGGCCTCCACTTCAACATCCACGAGATCGTCATGACCATGGTCCTGGTGGCCTGGGTCATCCGCATCATGCAGGGCAAGTCCACCATCAGGAACCGCAGCCCGCTGATCCTGCCCATCATCGCCTACGTGCTCTCCAACATCCTGGCCTGCTTCATCGGGGTCATCAACGACGCCTCCAGCCTGATCATGATCTTCCGCTTCGTGCGCACCGTCTTCTTCGTCTACATCGTCTTCGTCCTCATCAACAACGTGATCACCCGAAAACAGTTCCAGACGCTCATCCTGATCCTGATAATCTGCTCCACCCTGGTGGCGGGCTTCGGCGTCTTCCAGAAGCTGGTGGGCCAGGCGACCACGGAGAAGATCGCCCAGAAATACCTGGCCAAGGTGGGCGTCCCCGAGGACGTCAACTACGTGGCCGGGGCCAGCGACGAGCAGGCCTACCGCATCAACTCCACCTTCCTCCACCCCAACGTCCTGGGGGCCTACATGGTCATGGCCCTGCCCTTCCTGGTCAGCCTGATGTGGGTCTACAGGCGCGGCTGGCAGCGCCTGCTGCTCCTGGCCGCGCTCTGCCTCAACCTGGGCTGTCTCTATCTCACCGGCTCGCGGGCGGCCTGGATCGCCCTGGGGGTGATCGCCATCATCTACTCCGTCTTCTCCCTCTTCGACGGGCGCTTGATCCTGCTGGCGGTGACCATCCTGATGGTGGTGATGATGCTCTTCTTCCTCATCAGCCCGCCCGACTTCATCAAGAAACGCACCGTGTCCTTCTCCGCCCAGGAGGCGGCCAAGGCGCGGATGTCCCAATACAAGCTGGCCGTCGACTTCTTCATGGAGAGCCCCATCTTCGGCATCGGCATGGGCATGGAGGGGGAGCGCATCGAGACCAACAACATCCGCTCGCAATGGGCGGCGGTGGAGAACGTCTACCTCACCCTGCTCGTCTCCCACGGCCTCTTCGGCCTGGCCCTGTTCCTGCTGATCTGGGTGATGTTCTGGGGCATGCTCTTCTTCGTCAGGTCCGGGTCGAAGGACGACCCCTTCCTGCGTTACAACAGCGAAGCGCTGATCCTGGGGATAGTGGGCGTCGCCATCTCCAGCATGTTCGGGGCCTGGCTCATCTTCGCCATCCCCATGTTCACCATGTTCTGGTTCTTCATCGGCATGGGAGCCTGCCTGTACAATATATTCAAGCGGGAGGAAGACCAGCCCGCCTTGGAACCCGTGGAAGTGTGGTAGCGTATAAATAGTGGAGGTTTGATGACCGGCAGGACCTGGAGGGAAGGATGCGCGTAGTCATATGCGGAGCGTCCGGGCAACTGGGCTCGGAGCTTGCGGAGGTCTTCGAGGAGCGGGGGGACGAAGTCTCGGGCTTCGACCTGGACCTGGACATCACCGACTACGACGCGGTGATGGGGAGGGTACCCGGCCTCCGGCCCGGCCTGCTGGTGAACGCCGCCGCCGACCTCGACGCGGACGCGGCGGAGAACGACCCCGAGCCCTCGCTCCGGGTCAACTTCACGGGCGTCGAGAACCTGGCCCTGGCGGCGCGGGAAGCCGGCTGCCCCCTGGTCTTCTTGAGCTCCGACTACGTGTTCGACGGGAGCAAGGGGACGGCCTACAACGAGTTCGACCAGCCCAACCCGCGGGGGGTCTACGCGCGGGCCAAGCTGGCGGCGGAGCGCTACATCCCGGGCGTGGCGCCCGGCTACTACATCTTCCGTACCCAGTGGCTGTTCGGGCGCTACGGCAGGCGCAACTTCGTCAAGAGCATCCTGCGCAACGCCAGGACGCAGGGGAGCCTGCGGGTGGTCACCGACGAGGTGGGCACCCCCACCGGGGCGCGCGACCTGGCGGAGATCATCGCGCGCGTCTCCGTCCTCGGGGCGGTTCGGTCTCTACCACGCCACCAACGCCGGGGTCTGTTCCCGCTTCGACTTCGCCCGGGAGATCCTGGAGGCCGCGGGCTGGGCGGGCGACGTGCCGGTGGAACCCATCACCTACGCCGACCTGGGGCTGCCCTGCCCCCGCCCCCCCTATTCCCCCCTGGACAACCTGCGGCTGCGCCTGGCCGGTTTCCCGCCCGCCCGCCACTACCGCGAACCCCTGCGGGAATACGTGGGCTGGCTGCTGGACGACGAGAGCAGGCTGGAGACGACGGAGGTGAGGTCCTAGATGTACCGTTTATCCCTGTGGTACCGGGGGTTGAGCCGCGGCACGCGCATCGGCATCTCGGCCCTGGGCGTCTGCCTGGCCCTGGTCATGATAGCGGTGGTCCTCTACTTCACCCTGTTCAAGACGCGCATGGTGGAAGTGCGTGACGGCACCATCGTCTACGACCCGGTGGACGGCCACGTCTGGGAGGACAACACCGTCACCCTCATGGTCGAGGAGAAGGAGGCGGGCAACTACGGGGTGACCCGCATCGAGGTCCTCAGCCCCGAGCACGCGGCCATCAAGGAGGCGGAGGAGGCGGCCAAGGCGGCGGAGGCCCAGCGGCTGGCCGAGTCCACCGGCTACGAAGCGGTCTCCGGGGTGATGACCGAACAGGACCTGGCCAACCTGCAGACCCTGCAGAAGAACCTGGTGGCCATGGGCCAGGACCTGCTCACGGGACTGGACATGGTCAACCAGCTCAACGAGTCACGCAACCTCCTGGTGAGTTACCGCAACCAGGTGGCGGCCATGAACATGCCGCCGCAGTTCGCGGCGGTACAGGCCCAGAGCGTGGCCATCTTCGACCTGTACATCGCGGCCGTCGACAGCTACCTCAACTACATGGCCTACATGGACCCCGCCTACCTGGACCAGGCCCAGCAGTACCTGGACCAGGCCAACGCCTCCTGGCAGAACCTGGTCCCGCAATGAGCGAACGGCCCAGGGTTTTCTTCCAGGCCCTCGACCTGGCCATGGTCGGCATCTTCCACCTGAGCCGCGCCCTGGTGAGCGTCTTCCCGCCCCGCGCCGTCTACGCCTTCGCCGGCCTGCTGGGACGCGCCGGCCTGGCTGTCCGCCCGGGCATGCACCGGCGGGTGAGGGAGTCCATCGCCGGGGCGCTTCCCGGCATCGGCGAGGGCGAGGCCGAGTCCGTCGCGCGAGGGGCTTCCGCCAGCTTCTTCCTGCCCATGCCCATGTTCTTCCTGTACGGCAAGCACCAGCAGCGCTACCTGCGGGAGCTCGAGGTGGAGGGCATGGAGCACCTGGAGGAGGCGGATGCCCGGGGCCGGGGCGTGCTGGTGCTCTACACCCACCTTGGCGCCTTCTCCCTGCTGGTGCAGCTGATGGCCAACATCGGCAAGCCCTTCACGCCCATCACCTTAACCGCGGAGTCCACCCCGCTCCCCCGCTACCTGGACGTCATGCAGGAGTACGGCATGAAGCTGGGCTGCGACCCCGAGACCCCGGCCATCTTCGCGGGGGAGCACGCCTCCGGGCAGGTGCTCGAGCTCCTGGCGCGGGGCAGGCGGGTGGGCATCACCGTGGACGCGCCCGGCTCCAGCGTGGTGGAGTTCTTCGGCCGGCCGGCCGGCCTGGGCTCGGGCATCGCCCACTTCGCCCTGGACTCCGGGGCGCCCGTCGTCCCCGCGGCCCTGCTGGACACCCCGGACACCTTCCGGCGCCGGCTGGTCTTCTACCCTCCTCTCTCCTACGAGCTCACGGGGGAGAGGGGAAGCGACGTGGCGGCGATCGTGCGCGAAGCGGCCGCGGCGGCCGAGCGGCAGATCCGCGAAGACCCCGGGCAGTGGCTGTCCTGGTTCGGGCTGCGCCAGATGTGGGAAAAGGGCCGGGAGGCCGGGGGGGTGAAGGCCTGATGCCGCTGGACGACTGGGCCGTGCTCTGCCCCGCCTGCCACGCCCCCCTGGCGCGGGAGAACGGCGGCTGGCGCTGTTCCACCTGTAACTACCCGGTCCCTTACGTGGAGGAGCTGCCCGACCTGATCCCGCCGGGCTCGGAGGCCCTGAAGCTCTCCGAGCGCGAGCACTACACCGAACAGATCGACTACTACCTGGGCATGCACGCCGCCTGGAGCTCGAGCCCCTTCTACCGTCACTATCACGGCGCCTTCCTTTCGCGCCTCAAGGCGCTGGGGCGCGGGGCCCGCGTGCTGGAGCTGGGCTGCGGGCTGGGCCACGACGGCCTGGAGATGCTGAGCGCCGGCCTGAAGGTGGCGGCGACGGACATCGCGCCGGGCTCCCTGGCCGAGGCGCGCCGCCTGCACTGTGAGAACGGTTTCGGTGACGACTCCACCCACCTGCTGGTGGACGCGGAGAGCCTGCCCTTCGCCGACGGCGTCTTCGACGGGGTGCTGCTGGTGGCGGCCCTGCACCACCTGCCCGACCCGGCGCGCGCCCTGGCCGAGGCGCGCCGCGTGCTCAAGCCGGGCGGCCTGCTGGTGCTGGGCACCGAGCCCAACAACTGGCAGGGCTACACCATCTATCCGGCGGGCAAGTTCCTGCTCCACCTGGTGCTGCGCCTGCTGGGCAAGTGGGAGGAACGCCCCGACCACGTCTCCGAGGCGGACAAGCTGACCGAGGGCTTCTCCGGGCGGCAGCTGCGCGGCCTGCTGGAGCGGGCGGGGTTCGGCGGCGTGGAACTGGAGCCGGCCGGCTACCTCTCAGCCGCGGTGTTCTTCGCCACCACCGAGGCCTCCGAGCTGGCCGGCCGCCCCCTGCGCCTCTTCTTCCTGGAACGCCTGTTCATCCCGGCCGACGGGCTCCTCGCCCGCCTCCCCCTGCTCCGCCGCTACCCCTGGCACTGGAACGCCTACGCCACCCGATAACGTCATCGGAGCGCACGCCTGTCATCGCGAGCGAAGCGAAGCGATCTTAAGATTGCCGCGTCGCTGCGCTCCTCGCAATGACATATACCCCCTGGTTTTGCGATACAATAAACCTTGTAACGCATGCTGTTTTCCGGGAGGTAAGGGATGTTTCACTCGCAACGCGGTTCCGCCGCGGCCTGGGTGGTCCTGGTGCTGATACTGCTGGTGGCCGCCGCGGCCGTCCTCTACCTGACGGTGTTCAAGGACGACGAGCAAAAGACGGAGAGTTCGAGCGCCGGAGACGTCACCCCCACGCAGTCCCAGCAGAACCAGGATAGCGCCGCGGGGCAGGGCGGCACGGGCGGCGGCTCCACCGATACCGGCGCCGGCGCGGGCCAGGAACAGGGCACCGGACAGGGCGGCGGCCAGGTCACTCCGGGAAGCAACGTCCGGGAGCCCGTGACCGTAGCGGACCCGCCCATCGAGTCGGGCGAAGAGGCTCGCCTCGCGGTGATGGGGGCTTCGACGGAGGCGCTCGACTGGTACTGGGCGGTGGACGACCCGCGCTACGAGGCGACGGACTGGGGCTCTTACTACGTCGTCCGCCTCTACTCGGTCGTCCCGGCCGAGGGGAACTCGCCCGAGCACCAGGCCGACTTCGGCCGGTTCCGCGTAGACAAGCAGACCGGAACGGTCTCCGAGATGACCAAGTAGTCACAGGACCAGGGAAAGGAGAGGGAAGATGGCAACTTACGTACTCATCAGCCGCCTGACCGACGAGGGGTGCGCGACCCTGACCAAGAACCCCGACCGCATCAAGGAGGTCAACGCGGACGTGGAGTCCATGGGGGGCAAGGTCGTCGCCCAGTACGTGGTGCTCGGGCCCTTCGACTTCATCAACGTGGTGGAGGCGCCGGACAACGCCACCATCGCCAAGATCTCCGTCCAGCTGGCCTCGCGCGGCACGGTGCGCATCGAGACCCACCCCTGCCTGAACATCGACGAGTTCATCGCCGGCCTCAAGTAAGCGGCGCCCTTACGCTCCTTCCTTGTGGCGGGGGTTCATGAAGCACACGGTGTTGGGGCAGCGCGAGCAGGCCAGCAGCCGGACGCCCAGGCCCCCCGCCACGATGGCCAGCGCGTACACCCCCAGGTAGCGCTTGCCCATCTTGAACACCTGGGGCAGGGGGTAGAGCAGGCTCGCCCCGATCAACCCGAAATCGAGGTAGAAGGCCTCGGCGGTCAGGGGGTTCTCCGGGTCCGGCTCGAGGATCATGGCCGTCCACTTGCCCATCAGGGTGGAGCATTCCTGCCCGTAGTACTCGCAGCGGCAGCAGACCACCTGGCGCACCGCCGTGGAGATGGCCACCCACATGGCGGCGAAGAGGGGGATGCGCCGCGGCGCCTTGCGGAGCAGCGCGTACGCCCCCATGGACACGGGGATGCCGAAGAACGCCGTGGTCACGTAAGCGGTGCCGCGGGGCCAGGGGCTCGGTCGGCGGCTCCCGGCGCAGTCGACGCACCCCGGTGCAGTCCTCACATGAACATCCCATCTCTCTTCTCCCCCTTCCTCAACCCTGAGCCTTCTTTTCGCGGATGAGCGCCTCGATGTCCAGGGGCGCCGGACGCGACGGGTCGACCTCCAGCCGGATGGCCTCCGCGTCGCAGCGGGGCTCGCACACCCCGCAGCCCATGCACAGCGCGGCGTCCACCACCGCCACCTGCTCGTCCCCCACCGCCACCGCGTTGAAGGGGCAGGCCTCCTCGCAGGCGCCGCAGCCGTTGCACTCCTCCGCGTCCACCCGCGCCACGTATCCCGAGGAAGCCAGCAGGGGCACGTGGTAGGCGTTGTGCGCCTTCATGCCCACGCAGCAGCAGGAGCAGCAGTTGCAGATGTGGTAGAAGCGCCCGCCCACCGCGTCCTTGAAGTAGGCGGCCTGCACGTGCCCGCGCTCGTGCTCCTGGCGCAGGATGCGCGCGGCCTCCTCGGCGTCGACGCGCCGGAAGTTGCCGGTGCCGAACTGCTCCAGCAGGCCCACGAAGGGCTCGCCCACGGCGATGCAGACGTCCAGGGGCAGGCAGGGGCTCTTCATGGTGGCGCGGCAGGGGCAGTCCACCACCCCGATGTGGTCGGGGTGCTCCAGCACGATGTCGTTGGCCACCTTGTAGGGGATGATGTGCTCCAGGCCGCGCAGGGCCACGTCCTCCTTCACCCGCACCAGCGCCTGCGCCTCCTCCACCTTGACCACCTTGCCGTGGTAGGTGCTGGTCTCGGCGGAGATGCTCTCGCGCGCCACCTTGCCCACCAGCGCGTCGAGGACGTCGCTCATCCCCTCGGGGACGCGCTCGCCCGTATCCGGCTCCTTCTCCGCGATGTTGAGCAGGGTACTCATGCGGTAGACGTAATCGTTGAAGTAACGCCCGTACATGTAGCCGTGGATGAAATGCTCCAGCCCGTCGTTGCCGTGCATCTTGAAGAACCGCTTGACAGCTTCCTCCATCAATCTCTCCCCTTTCCGCTCGACGACGGGTTCAATTATATTGCCACGACCTCTCCGGCTACAATGACCGGCTTGTCCGGCTTGTCCGCTCCCCCGGCTTGTTATACTCTCCATCGTCTCACGCCGTCGAGCGATATCCTTAGGAGGAAAGATGACGCGCGCCACTAAGTTGCTGCTGCTCTCGAACGGACTGCTGCTGGCCGGGATGGGCTGGCTCGCGAAGAGGGTCAAGCTGCCGCTGTTCCCTTACAGCGTGGTCCAGGCGAGGCACCCGGAGGACCTGAACCGGGGCTTCCCGCCCGAATACGACGGGGCCCACCCCTCGGACAGCCGCTCCGCCTTCGAGTGGTGGTACTTCGACGCCCATTTCTCCGACGGGCACGACATCGTCTGCGTGATGGTGACGCCGGACATCTTCGGCAACCACCCCGACCAGTGCCTGGTGAGCATGCACATCAACACGCCCTCGGGAGAGGTCCTGGACATCAAGCGCAACCACCCCTTGAGCGCCTTCCGGGCCTCGACGGAAGGCTGCGACGTCGAGGTCGCGGGCAGCACCATGCGGGGCGGCTACCCGGAATGGCGGGTGGACGTGGCCAACGCGGAGGCCGCGGACTCCCCCGCGGCGGAGGCCCACCTCACCTTCACCAGCCACACCCCGGGCTGGACGCGCGGCGACGGCGACCTGGTCTTCGCCGGCATCCGGCGGCCTTTGAAGTTCGGCTGGCTGGTGGCCCAGCCCCGCGCCTCGGTCCAGGGGACCATCTCCTACGACGGGAAGACCTTCGAGGTGGAGGGCGAGGGGTACCACGACCACAACTGGGGGGACTTCTCCATGCCCCTGCGCATGAGCCGCTGGCACTGGGGGCGCATCATCACCGAGGACCTGACCATGGTCTTCGCGGACGTGGTCACCAACGCTCTCTACGGCGGGGTACGCTTCCCCACCATGATCATCGCCCGCGGCGACCGCCTGGCCCTGGAGACCTACGAGATGGAGTGGGAGTACTCCGGCTACGCCCTCGACTCCACCGGCCTCCAGTCGTACGCGCGCGACATCTCCTTCTCCTTCGCGGAGCGGGACGTCTCCGGCCGCGTCGAGTTCCGCCCCAAGCAGGAGATGGAGGTGACCGACTTCTTCGACCTGACGGGGACACCGGAGAAGTTGCGGGGACCTCTCGGGAAGTACATCGCCCAACCATGCTACTTCCGGCTGCTCTGCGACTACGCGGGGGAGATCGACTTCGGCGGGGAGAAGGTGGAGCTCGGGGGCGAGACCATCATCGAGTACATGGTCTTCGACAGGCGCCGCGGCGTGGCGCCCAAGGATAAGCCGTTCAAGCACTTCCTGCACGTGTAAGCTGTTCTGATCACCGTCTCCCCCAGAGTACCCCAGGTCCGTCATCGCTGGGGTGGGAAATGTATCCATGCCGCAGCCGGTAATGACCTTGGCAAAACGGCGCTTCTCCTGATCAGGGAAGAGTCCGACAACTGGATGATCCTGGGCGTGATCAGACAGGCGTCAAGTTCTACAGCAGCGCCGACTCTGGCTAGTCACCATCGGCTCATCGCCTCCGTGTTAACTGCGATACATGCTACTGGTGGCCGTCGGCTTCATGACATGCCTCGCTCACGGCATGTCCTCGTCATCAGGAAGCCTCGATTACCCGAACTTGCAGCGGAGCGACATCCTCGACAAGCCTTCGCAACATGTCGACGTTGCCTCCGCTGGGAATGAGGCATAGCAGCGAATGTCCGATTTAAGTGACTCGACGAAGTCCGTCGCTACTTCGAGCCTTAACGTGAGAGCAAATCTGGTCTTCCTGATGACAACGACCACCATTCTGAAATCCGTCGTTTCTCGAAGGACGCTTCCTTGGCTTCCTCACGTACCAGGAACTCTTCGAAAGCTGCCAGGGCGAAGATCTCGCGATCGTGACTCTCGATACGGATTTCGCCAACATCAAGGCATACCAACCCGGTACGCACAAGGGCCATTATCGTAATCCGGCTCAAGCGGCAGAGCTTCCTGGCGGATTCCCAGTGCTGTCGAGAGGTATCGTTACGGAGAATCGACAAGCCTGAGAGACCTGGAAGGATGCAGCGGTCAACGTCGAGGAGCACCGCATTCGCGTGAGACGACCGGAATGAACCAGGAGCCCTTACCTCCTCCGCGCCGCCTGCCTTTTACATAACGTAGCGGATGTTGGTACAATACGGTTCATGAGTATAACGAGCCCGGAGGCCTTCTACGCCAAGTACGACTTCCCCCTCGATGACTTTCAAAAGGAGGCCATCGAATGCCTGTACCAGGATAAATCCACCCTGGTGGTGGCCCCCACCGGCGCGGGAAAGACGGTAATCGCCGAGTACGCCATCCTGCGGGGCATGGAGGAGGGGATGAAGACCTTCTACACCACCCCCATCAAGGCGCTGTCCAACCAGAAGTTCCGCGACCTCTCCTCCTGGTTCGGCATGGACAAGGTGGGCCTGCTCACCGGGGACAACAGCATCAACTCGGAGGCGCCCATCGTGGTGATGACCACCGAGGTGCTGCGCAACATGATCTACGAGCGCTCCGACACCCTGGCCGGCCTGCGCTACGCCGTGCTGGACGAGTGCCATTACCTGATGGACCCCTTCCGCGGGCCGGTGTGGGAGGAGATCTTCATCCACCTGCCGCCCAGCGTGAAGATCGTGGGGCTGTCCGCCACCGTCTCCAACTACCGCGACTTCGGCGGGTGGCTCAACGCGCTCCGCGGCGACGTCAGCATCGTCATCACCAGCGAACGCCCGGTCCCCCTGCGCCATTACTACTTCATCGGCCGCACCATGACCAACCTCTTCTCCGACAAGGCCGCGCGAGTGGTCTCCGATTACCAGAAGATGCTCACCCGCGAGAAGGAGAAGGGCCGCCCGGGGCGCTCCCGCAACCTCATCCCCCGCCGCTCCCGGGTGGTGGGACAGCTGCACAAGTCGGGGATGCTCCCGGCCATCTACTTCATCTTCAGCCGGGCCGGCTGCTACGCCGCGGTCATCCACTGCCTGGAGGACGGGATGGACCTCACCACCCCCGAGGAGAAGATCGAGATAGAGGAGCAGGCCCTGGCCGAACTGGCCCGCCTGCCCGAGGAAGACCTGAAGATCTTCGGGTACGAGCAGTGGCTGGAGGCGCTGAAGATGGGCATCTCCTCGCACCACGCCGGGATGCTCCCCCTCTTCAAGGAGATCGTGGAGGACCTCTTCGCCCAGGGGCTGATCAAGGTGGTCTTCGCCACCGAGACGCTCTCGCTGGGCATCAACATGCCGGCCAAGACGGTGGTCATCGAGAGCCTCTTCAAGTTCAACGGGGAGAGCCACGAGCTGCTCACCTCCACCGAGTACACCCAGCTCACCGGGAGGGCGGGACGGCGCGGCATCGACCCGGTGGGCAACGGGGTGGTCCTCTTCCATCCCATGGTCACCCTGGCCCAGGTGCAGCGCCTGGCCCGCAAGGAGAGCCTGCCGCTGGTCTCCAGCTTCGCCCTCTCCTACAACATGGCCCTGAACCTGCTGCAGAACTACACGCTGGAGGAGTCCACCAAGATCATCAACTCCTCCTTCGCCCAGTACGCCGCCGACCGTGACGTGGTCAAGCTGGAGAAGACCCAGCAGAAGCACCAGCGCATCATCGACCAGCTGCGCGCCGAGATGACCTGCGAAAAGGGGGACGCCGAGGCCTACATGCGCCTGCGGGGGGAGATCTCCCGCCTGGAGAAGGAGTCGGCGCAGGAGCGGCGGCGCAACCGCACCCAGCTCATCAACCACGAGCTGGTGGAGCTGGCCACCGGCGACGTGTTGGTCATCCAGCGCAAGGGGGAGAAGCACCGCTGCATGGTGCTGTCGGTGGACGAGGACGCCCGCGGCAACCCCCGCCTGCACGTCTCGGACGAGCGGGGCCGCCACTACCACGCCGACTACCACAACTTCAACGCCCTGCCGCAGGTGCTGGGGCACTACGAGGGGGACCTCTCCCAGGGCATCAGCAAGCGCCGCGGGAAGGAGATACGCGAGTGGCTGGCCCGCTTCGAGGTGCCGCCCCCCGAGCCGTGGGAGGACGTAACGCACCCCGGAAAGGTGCGGGGGGAAGTGAAGGAACTCCGGCTCGAGCTGGAGAAGAGCCACTGCCACCGCTGCGCCAAGAAGGACACCTGCATCGGCGTGGCGCGCAAGGCCCTGCAGCTGGAGGGGGAGATCGACAACCTGCGCCTGCAGATGGACGCGCGGGCCGACATCGTCTCGCGCAAGCTGCAATACATCTGCAAAACCCTGGAGCGCCTGGGCTACCTGGAAGGTGAGGAGCTCACCGAGAAGGGGCACGTGCTCAGCCGCATCTACAACGAATGCGACCTGCTCCTGGCCGAGCTGCTGTATGAGAACATCTTCGCCTGGCTGGAACCGCTGGAGATCGGCGCTTTCATATCCTGTTTCGTCTACGAATCGCGGGAACGTTCCGGGGGAGGGCGGGGCGGTCAGAGCTCCGCCCCGCCCGAGGTGCAGATACCCACGGAGAACCTGCGCCAGGCCATCGACACCGCGCTGGAACACCAGGCGCGTATCCAGCAGGTGGAGCGGGACGAGCGGATGGAATTGACGCGCGCCATCGACCCGGGCTTCGTGCAGGTGGTCTACGACTGGGCGGACGGCTGCGACCTCGAGTACATCATCGACACCCACCCCCAGTTCTCGGCCGGCGACTTCGTCCGCTCCATGAAGCAGGTGCTGGACGTGCTGCGCCAGCTCAGCGCGGCGGTGGAGGACCCCCTGGTGCTGGAGAGGCTCAAAGCGGCGCGCTCCCTCATCAACCGCAGCATCGTCGCCTACACCAGCGCGGTGGACTTCATCGAGGAAGAGCTGGAGGACATCCCGCACCAGGAGGGATACGGCCTCGCCGTTACGCTTGAAGAGGACTGAGATGCCGCGAGCGGAGCGCCGTGTCATTGCGAGCGAAGCGCCGTGTCATCGCGAGCGAAGCGAAGCAATCTTTTCCCCCAGGGACGACAACGCCTGGAGCGCCGCCGCGACCTGGGCCTGTTTCGGGGCGATGCTGGCGGGGGGGTTGACCCCCTGCGTCATCTACGCCACCGCCACCCACCGCTACGGCTGGGCGATCCTCTTCGCGCTGACCCTCCTTCCGGCCGCGGCGGTGCCGGTCTACCTCACCGTCTTCGCCGGGCGGAGGAACCTGCGGCTCTACGCGGGCTCGCTCTACCTGGTCTCGGGCCTGTGGGTCCTGTTGTGGAGCGCCTCCCCGGACGTCGAGGGCTACGTCCGCGACGGCCTGCTGGGGTCCGGCGGGTTCCTCTTCCTCCTGGGGCTGGTCTTCGTCGTGCTGTACCTCTCGGAGGGACAGCCGGTGGCGGCAAGCTCCGCCGTCGAGGCGGACGGGTGATGAGGGCGAGGGGGACGGGGAGGCAGGAGAGGCCGCGACCTGATGGACGGCTGGTGGGACGGCTTCCTGGACTGGCTGGGCTACGCCGTCTGCCACCAGATGCCCGAGCGCACCATCCACTTCGGCAGCCAGCCCCTCTTCGTCTGCGCGCGGGATGCCGGGCTCTACGCCGGTTTCTTCCTGGTCCTGGCGGCGGTGGTGCTCCCCTGGCGCCGCGAGCGCGGGGGCTTCCCCTCGCGCCCCTGGCAGGCCGGCATGCTCGCCTGCTTCCTCTACTTCGCGGTCGATGCCCTCACCTCCACCCTGGGCTGGCGGGCCGGCAACGACGTCTTCCGTTTCACCAGCGGCCTGCTGATGGGAGCGACGGCGGCCCTGCTCATCGGGCCCCTGGTCAACCGCCTGGCCTGGGACGCCCCCCGGGAAGCGCGCCTGCTCGGCTCCCGCGCCCAGGCGGTGGCGCTGGCCCTGGCGCTGGCCGGCGCCTGCGCCGTGTTCCTCCCCCACCCCGCCTGGCTGTTCCGGCCGGCCCAGGTGCTGCTGCTCGCCTGCTTCGCGGGCACCCTGTGCTACCTCAACTTCGCGCTGCTCGCCTCGGTGTGGTCGGCCACCGACCACGACCTGCCGCCGCGCCTGCTGGCCTGCTTCGCCGCCGCCGCCCTCCCGCTGGCCGCCGCCGAGCTCGCCCTCTCCCACTGGCTCCACGCCACCCTCGCCTGCAACGGTGCAGGGTCAGGCACCTTCACTTTCTTCCGTTCACTTTTTAACCTCTCGCTCACCATAAAGCCATGGGATTATAATGGGAATATCGGAAACCTGGCACCGTTAGGAGGGGTGAGATGGACAGAGTGGTACGTGTGGCGGGGCGGATCGAGAACTGTTACCTGGTCGCGGGCGACCACTGCTACCTGGTGGACGCGGCCACTACGATGACCAGGAAGAAGATAGACCAGGCCTTCGAGGCGGAGAGGGTCAAGCCGTCCGACCTGACCCACATCTTCATCACCCACTACCACGCCGACCACACCGGCAACCTGGCCGAACTCAAGCGCGCAGAGCGGCGCGCTGGTCGCGGCGGGCGCCGCGGACGTGCCCTACATCCAGGGGGACAAGCCGCAGGAACTGGGCTCGGACCTCAACCGCCTGGGCCGCCTCCTGCGCAAGCTGCCCAGGTCGCTGGTGGAAGGCTACCAGAAGTTCGAGACGGTCACGGTGGACCTGCCCCTCTCCGACGGCGACGTCCTCGCCGACCTGGGCCTGGAGGTCATCGCCCTGCCCGGGCATACCCCCGGGGGCATCGGCCTGCTGGACCGCGCCAACCACCGCGCCTTCGTCGGCGACCTCGTCTCCAACTACTTCGGACGCACCGGCGGGCCCACCTACTCGGCCAGCTACAGCCTTGAGGAGATCGAGGCCTCCATGCGCCGCCTGGCCGGGCTGGACCTGGACTACATGTACCCCGGCCACGGAAAGATCGTCGGCCCTCGCGCCTCGGAGAAGGTGGCCGCCTACGTGAAGAAGAAGTTCTAGGCCGGAAAGGCGAACGGGGCGAGGATCCCCGCCCCGTTCCTGTCCCCACCCGTACGCTCTAGATGGCGTCGAACCCGCTCTCGCCCGTGCGGATGCGGATGCAGTCCTCCACGTCGTAGATGAAGATCTTGCCGTCCCCGATGGCCCCGGTACGCCCCGCCCGCATGACGGCCGCCGCCACGTTCCCCAGGTCCTCGTCCAGCACCACCACTTCCAGCTTGATCTTGGGCAGGAACTCCACCGTGTACTCCGCCCCGCGCCACATGTGGGTGACGCCCTTCTGTTTGCCGTGACCCTTCACCTCGGTGATGGTGATGCCGGGATACCTCAACTCGCGCAGCTTCTCCAGTACGCTGTCCAGGCGCTCCGGCCTGATTACCGCCTCAACCTTCTTCAAGTGCCACACCCCCTTCCGCCGAGATCAGGAACTCGGGATAAGCCTCCACGTTGTGCTCCGCTATGTCCAGGCCGTCCAGCTGCATCTTGTCGGTGACGCGGATGCCCATGGTCTTCTTCATGATCAGGAAGAGCGTGCCCGAGGTCAACACGGCCCAGGCCCCCACGGCGACCACGCCCAGCAGCTGTATGCCCAGCTGCTTGAACCCGCCGCCGAAGAAGAGGCCGTCCACCGGCGCCAGCCCGCTGGCCTCAGCGAAAGAGGACTGCGCGAACAGGCCTACCGCGATGGTGCCCCAGATACCGTTGGCCGCGTGTACGGAGATGGCCCCCACCGGGTCGTCCACCTTCAGGACCTTGTCGATGAACTCCACCGAGAAGACCACCAGCACCCCGGCTACCGTGCCGATGGCCACCGCGATGGCCGGGCTCACCACGGCACAACCGGCGGTCACCGCCACCAGGCCGGCCAGGATGCCGTTCATGGCCATGCTCACGTCGGGCTTGCCGTAGCGCTTCCAGGTGACGAAGGTGTTGACCACGCCCCCGGCCGCCCCCGCCAGGGTGGTGTTGACGGCGATGATCGCCGCCGCGGGTATGGCCTTCAAGGTGCTGCCGGGGTTGAACCCGAACCACCCCAGCCAGAGGATGAAGGTCCCCAGGGCCGCCATGGGTATGGAATGGCCGGGGATGGCGTTGGGCTTGCCGTCCTTCCGGTACTTGCCGAGGCGCGGCCCCACCAGGAAGGCCCCCACCAGGGCGCACCAGCCTCCCACCGAGTGGACCACGGTAGAGCCGGCGAAGTCCACGAAGCCCAGGTCGGACAGCCAGCCGCCGCCCCAGATCCAGTGCCCCACGAAGGGGTAGATAAGGCCGGTGATGGCGATGGTGGCGATGATGTAGGCGCTGAACTTGAAGCGCTCCGCCACCCCGCCGGCCAGGATGGTTGCCGCCGCCCCGGCGAAGGCGATCTGGAAGAGCAGGAAAGCGTAGATGTTGCCTTTGTCCGGGGTCAGGGCGTTGGACATGTTGAGGAAGAACCCGCTCGACCCGGTGAAGCCCCCCCGGGAGGTGCCGAACATGATGGCGTAGCCGATGGCCCAGTAGACCAGGGCTCCGAAGCAGAAGTCCATGGCCCCTTTCATCATGGCGTTGGAGACGTTCTTGGAGCGGGTCAGGCCTCCCTCGAGGAAGAAGAAGCCCGCCTGCATGAAGAAGACCAGGGCCGCCGCGATCAGCACCCAGGTGGCGTCGAGGTTGACGGCCACCTCCGCCAGACCGCCCGGGGCGGCCTCCTCTTCCTGCGCCAGGGCCGTCCCCGCCATCAGGGCCATGAGCAGGCCGGCGGCGACCAGGATGATAACGATCTTCCTGCCCGTTGATATACTTTTCAAGAAGCATCACTCCCTTCCTCGACTCATCAACTTAAGTCGAGTATAGGAAGCGAATATTTCCTCACGGTTTCGTTATTGTTTCGCGTAAGTTAAATCATCGTGGGACCGTCCGGACGGCGGGAATACCCTGCCGGTTAAACCGACGTAAAACCGGAAAAACCGCGTGGTCAGTCCATGAGGTACTTGATGAAGGGGTTGGAGATGGGCATGCGCCAGTCCTTGCCGAAGGCGCGCGAGGTGAGCTTGATGCCCACCGGCCCCTGGCGGCGCTTGTACTCGCTCGCCTCCACCTTGCGGATGACCGAGAGCACCAGCTCGCGGTCGTAGCCCTCGCGCACGATCTCCTCCACCCGCCGGCCCAGCTCGATGTAGTCCTCCAGGATGGAGTCGAGCACGTCGTAGGGGGGCAGCGAGTCGGTGTCCAGCTGGTCGGGCCGGAGCTCGGCCGAGGGGGGGCGCTCGATGATCTCCGAGGGGATGACTTCCCGGCCGCTCAGTTCGTTGACGTAGCGCGAGAGCGCGTAGACGTCCCGCTTGAGCAGGTCCTTGATGAGGGCGAAGCCCCCCACCATGTCCCCGTAGAGGGTGCAGTAGCCCATGGAGAGCTCGCTCTTGTTGCCGGTGGCCAGCACCAGCCAGCCGTACCGGTTGGAGTAGGCCATCAGCAGGTTGCCGCGGATGCGCGCCTGCAGGTTCTCCGCCGCCGTCCCCCCCTCGGCCAGGAAGGGCGCGTCGACCTGGTAGGGCGCGCACCAGTCTCGTCGATGTGGTGGGTGCGCATGTCGATGCCGAGGTTGGCCGCCAGCTTCTCCGCGCAGTCGAAGGAGAGCCGGGAGGTGTAGGCGGAAGGCATGAAGATGGCGTGCACCTTCTCGCTTCCCAGCGCGTCCACCGCCAGCGCCGCCACCAGGGCGGAGTCGATGCCGCCGGAGAGGCCGAGCAGCGCGTCGGAGAAGCCGTTCTTGCGGAAGTAGTCCTTGAGGCCCAGGATCAGGGCCCTGGTAGATCTCCTCCCGCGGGTCCTCGTCGGGTACCGTCGCCGCCCCGCTCCCGGACGCCCCCTCGGGTGGGCCCTCGGACGCCGTCACCGCCTCCCGCTGGCCCGGTATCTCCAGGACCTCGGTGGGCCGTATGGGCGCCCCCTGCCGCATGTACCGGTGGATGGGGCGCAGGAACCGGCGGGCCTGCAGGCAGTCGGTGTCCACCTCCACCGTGAGCAGGGCTTCCTCGAAGGCCGGGCCGCGCAGGATGATCCCCTTATCCGGGTGGTAGACGAAGGAGCGCCCGTCGAAGACCAGCTCGTCCTGGCCGCCCACCGCGTTGGCGTACACCAGGATGACCTGCCCGTCCTGGGCCCGCGACTGCACCGTCCTCTCCCGCACCGGCTGCTTGCCCCGGTTGAAGGGCGACGCCGAGATGTTCACGATGACCTCCGCGCCGCCGTAGGCGATCTCCTCCTCCAGGGGGCCGCCGGGGCTCCAGATGTCCTCGCAGACGGTCAGGCCCACCCGCACCCCGTCGAGCTTGAGGACCAGGTTGCCCCGCCCCGGGCTGAAGTAGCGGTTCTCGTCGAAGACCCCGTAGTTGGGAAGGAAGGACTTGTGGTAGACGCCCGCCACCCCGCCGCGGTGAAGCACCGCCGCCGCGTTGAAGCAGTCCTCGTCCCGGTCGATGAAGCCCACCACGGACACCGTCTCGCGGGCCAGCGCGCCCAGCTTTTCGAGGTACTCCAGGTTGTGGGCGACGAAGTCCATGTTCAGGGCGAGGTCCTCCGCCGGGTAGCCTGTAAGGGAGAGCTCGGGGAAGCACAGGAGCCGTACTCCTTGCGCCTCCGCGAGCTCCATCACCTCGGCGATCCTTGCGAAGTTGCCTTCCAGGTCGCCTACCGTGCAGTTCTGCTGGGCGATACCGATGCGCAGCCTGCCCATTCCTCTCCTCTTAAGTGAATAACTTACGTTATGTCACTTAAGTATATACCGTTAGAGGATGGGAAGGTAGTTCTCCAGCTCCCAGGGGGTGACTATGGCGCGGTATTTTTCCCACTCCACCTTCTTGTTCTCGATGAACTTCTCGAAGGTGGAGTCCCCCAGGCAGCGCCGGAGCAGTTCGCTCTCCTCCGCCAGCTGCACCGCTTCCCAGAGGTCCTCGGGCAGCATGCCGATGCCCTTTTCCTTCCGCTCGGCCTCGGTCATGGTGTAGACGTTGCGCTCGGTGGCCGGCTGCAGCTCGTAGCCCTTCTCGATGCCCTCCAGGCCCGCGGCCAGCAGGGCGGAGAAGGCCAGGTAGGGGTTGCAGGCGGGGTCGGGGGAGCGGAACTCGACGCGCGTGGACTTCTCCTTGCCCGGCTTGTAGCCCGGCACCCGGATGAGGTCGGAGCGGTTGCGCATGGCCCAGGTGAGGTAGACGGGAGCTTCGTAGCCCGGCACCAGGCGCTTGTAGGAGTTGACCCACTGGCTGCAGACGATGCAGATCTCCGGCGCGTGCTTGAGCAGGCCGGCGATGAACATCCGGGCCGTGTCGGAGAGGTGCTGCTCGTCGGCGGGGTCGAAGAAGGCGTTCTTGTCGCCCTGGAAGAGGGACATGTGGGTGTGCATGCCGCTGCCGTTCTCGCCCTGCAGGGGCTTGGGCATGAAGGTGGCGTGGCAGCCGTAGCTCATGGCCACCTCCTTGACCACCAGGCGGAAGGTCATGGCGTTGTCCGCCATGGTCAGGGCGTCGGTGTAGCGCATGTCGATCTCGTGCTGGCTGGGGGCCACCTCGTGGTGGCTGTACTCGATGCCGATGCCCATGGACTCCAGGGCCAGCACGGTGTCGCGGCGCAGGTCGAAGGCGGCGTCCAGCGGGGTCAGGTCGAAGTACCCGCCGTGATCGAGCACCTCCGTGGAGTAGGGGTCCTTGAAATAGAAGAACTCCAGTTCGGGGCCGACGTAGAAGTTGTAGCCCATCTCCGCGGCACGGGCCAGGTTCCGCTTGAGGATGTAGCGGGGGTCACCTTCGTAGGGCTGCCCCTCCGGGCGGATGATGTCGCAGAACATCCGGCCCACCGCGTTGTGCTCCTTGGGGCGCCAGGGCAGGATGCAGAAGGTGGAGGGGTCGGGCATGGCCATCATGTCGCTCTCGTCGATGCGGGCGTAACCCTCGATGGAGGAGCCGTCGAAGCCCATCCCGTCCTCCAGGGCCAGCTCCAGCTCGTCGATGGTGATGGCGAAGCTCTTGAGCATCCCCAGGATGTCGGTGAACCACAGGCGGATGAACCGCACGTCGTTCTCCTTGGCCTGCTGCAACACGTATGCCTTGTCCTTTTCCATGTCTCTCTCCTCCTTCGATCGCCGCGTTCAACTACTTATAATCCCATTATGGAGCACGATTATTTCCCCCAGTTTTCACCATTGTTAAATGCGTGTTAACAAAAGTAACACAAGCCATCGACCGGCTCTCGGATGGGAGCCGGGATCAGGCTTCGAAGAGGTAGCCGGCGCCGCGCACCGTGCTGATGTAGACGTGCCCGGGGGAGTCGATCTTGGAGCGGATGCGGCGGATGTGCACGTCCACCGTGCGCGAGCCGCCGTAGTAGCCGTAGCCCCACACCTGCTCCAGCAGGACCTCGCGGGTGAAGACCTTGCCCGGATGGGTGGCCAGGAAGCGCAGGAGCTCGTATTCCTTGAAGGTCAGCTCGAGGGGGTGCCCCTTGAACCTCACCTCGTACCTGTCGAAGTCGAAGAGGAGGTCCCGCACCTGCAGGACGTTCTTCGCTGGTGATCAACTGGTGATGGAAGAGGAGCTGCCAGACCCGCGCCTTCAGCTCCCCGGTCGTCCAGCCCGCGTAGATGAAGTCCTCGAAGAGGGGCGGGTTGGAGAAGTCCCAGGCGTAACCGGGCTCGAGGATCGCCAGCACCGGCGTGTTCTCCCTCAGCTTCCGCACCAGCCTGCGGATCTCCCGGTCCAGGTCGCCTTCGCCGTGGGCGAGCGAGACCACCGCCAGGTCTCCGGCCAGGTGCTCCTCTTCCGAGGTGCCCTCCTCGTCCACCAGGCGCAGCTGCCAGCTCCCGGAGAGCTCCGAGGAGACAGTTCCTGCTCTTCTTTACCTGCAATTACCAGTATTACCATGATGTTAGATTAACATATCAGGCTGTCGGGTTATTCAACCTGAGATGTCATCGCGAGGAGCGATCCACGAAGCGATCCCAGTTACGGAGATGCTCGATTTGCCCTGACTTGACCTCTCAGTGGGCGTAAAGGGCGGCGTAAGGCCGGTGGGAGACCGCCTGCAGCTTGGTGAACTTGTCGTCCATGATCTCGCCGGCGTCGCCGCCGAAGTTCTCCACGTAACGGTCCACGCACTCCTTCAGGGTGGTCTGGTCGTCCGCGTCCATCTCCGCCGGGCTCACCCCCGAGCCCAACTGCTCCGGCTCCACCTCGCCGCGCACGTAGATGACCCCGCCGTGCATGCCGGTGCCCACGTACCGGGGCGGGCGGCTCTTCTTCTTCCCGGGCTCCAGGCCCAGGACCACCACCACGCCGCCGGCCATGTACTCGCCCAGGAAGTCCTGGCAGGACCCCCCGATCACCAGCACCGGCTTGTGGCGCATGTACTCCTTCATGTGGATGGCGGCGCGGTAGCCCACGCTGCCCTTGATGTAGATGTTGCCGCCCCGCATGCCCATCCCCACGATGTCGCCGGCGCGGCCGTGCACCACGATGTCCCCGCTGTTCATGGTGTTGCCCACGCCGTCCTGGGCGTTGCGATGGACCACGATCTCCGGGCCGTCCATGAAGGCGCCGAGGTCGTTCCCGGGCACGCCGAAGACCTCGATGTGCACGGGCTTGCGCACGCCCGAGCCGATGTAGCGCTGCCCGTAGACGTTGTCGATCTCCACCTCGGAGGCGCCCTTCCATCGCCGCCTGCTTGACCATGGCGTTCAACTCGCGATAGTGGAGCTCCTGTGCGTTGATGCGCACGTGCCCGTTGTCCCTGTGGTACACTTTGCGATCTACCTCCTCGTTCCTTATCTCGGTCCTTCATCTCCCGCGCTCCCGGATCCGGTTTCCCTTCTCAACCAATATTTCGACGGGTCGTAAATTTCCCCTTCACGCCGCCTTACCTTTTTCGCCACAATTTACACATCTTACCACCCGGCGGCCCCTTTTCCTTTTCCGGGCGCTTATCCGGGCTTTACTCCCCGGCATGTCTGATGCCCAGGATGTCCAGGATGTTCCGGTCCAGCCCCACCCCGCGCAGGTGCAGGCGGTTGCCGCGCAGGCTCTCGATGGCGTTGATGCCCATGCCGCCCAGCATCTCCTTGATCTCGTGGGACCAGGCGCGGAGCAGGTTGACCAGCCGCCGCGCGGCCGATGTCCGGGTTGAGCCGCTTGGTCAGGTAGGGGTCCTGGGTGGCGATGCCCCAGTTGCACTTGCCGGTGTAGCACTTGCTGGCAGAGGTGGCAGCCCATGGCCACCAGCGCCGACGTGCCGATGTAGACCGCGTCCGCGCCCAGGGCGATGGCCTTGACGACGTCGGCGCTGTTGCGGATGCCGCCCGCCGCCACCAGCGAGGCCCGGTTGCGGATGCCCTCCTCGCGCAGGCGCTCGTCCACCGCGGCCAGGGCCAGCTCGATGGGGATGCCCACGTTGTCGCGGATGCGGCTGGGGGCCGCGCCGGTGCCGCCGCGGAAGCCGTCGATGGCCACGATGTCCGCCCCGGCGCGCACGATGCCGGTGGCGATGGCGGCGATGTTGTGCACCGCGGCGATCTTCACCGAGACCGGCTTGCCGTAGTCGGTGGCCTCCTTGAGGGCGTAGATGAGCTGGGGCAGGTCCTCGATGGAGTAGATGTCGTGGTGCGGCGCCGGCGAGATGGCGTCGGTGCCCTTGGGGATCATGCGGGTCGCGCGAGATCTCCGCGCTGACCTTCTCGCCGGGCAGGTGGCCGCCGATGCCCGGCTTGGCGCCCTGGCCGATCTTGATCTCCAGCGCCGCCGCCGCCTTCAGGTAGTCGGGGTGCACGCCGAAGCGGCCCGAGGCCACCTGGCACGATGGTGTTGTCGGCGTACTGGTAGAGCTCCCGGGGCAGGCCGCCCTCGCCGGTGTTGCAGTAGGTGCCGAGCTCCTGGGCGGCGCGGGCCAGGGACTCGGCTGACGTTGAAGCTGATCGAGCCGTAGGACATGGCCGAGAACATGATCGGGATCTCCAGCTGCGAGCTGCGGCCCCATGCTCGTCGCAGCCGGCCGTCCGTCCTCCGGCTCGCAGCTGGTCCGGCTTGGCGCCCAGGTAGGTGCGCAGCTCCATCGGCTCGCGCAGCGGGTCGATGGACGGGTTGGTCACCTGGCTGGCGTTCAGCACCATGTGGTCCCAGTAGATGGGGAGGTCGCGGTCGCAGCCCATGCCGCTGAGCAGCACGCCGCCGGTCTCGGCCTGCTTGTAGGCGTCCATCAGCTGGCCCATGGTCCAGTTGGCGTTGTCCGGCGTCTGGGTGGGGTTGCGCCGCACCGTCAGCGCCCGGGTGGGGCACAGGTCACGCAGCGGTGGCAGCCGCAGCACTGGCTCTCGTCCGCGAAGACCTGGTCCTCGTCCTCGTCGTAGCGGTGCACGTCGAAGGCGCACTGCCGGGCGCAGACCTCGCAGCGGATGCAGCGGTAGTCGTCGCGGTCTATGACGAACTCGGGGAGTATGAAGGTCTTCATGTCATCACCAGTTCGCGCTCTGGCTCCACCGCCCCCAGCTCGGCCACGATGGGCTCGCCGCCCGACGGCGTCCAGGTGTCCTCCAGGCCGTCGTCGATGAGGTGCATGGGGGCTTCCTCGGAGCTTATGTACATCATGTCGCCGGCCCGGCCGGCCACCAGCGGCCGCAGGCGGATCCTGTCGGTCAGCCCGATCATCCTGTCGGCCGAGGAGATGATGATGCTGAAGGGCCCGTTCATCAGCAGGCTGGGATAGACCTGGCGCAGGGCCGTGGCGCGCTCCCGCTCCCCCGCGCGGCATCCTGTCGATCTCATCCCACATCGGCGGCGAGAAGACCGTCGGCCACGTCGTCGATGGAGAGGCCGTGCCGGCGCATCAGCAGGTCCACCCCGTAGGCCAGCACCTCGGTGTCGGTGTGCAGGGTGCAGTCGTAGCCGTACATCTCCAGGAAGCGGCGGTTGATGCCGTAGGAGGAGATCTCCCCGTTGTGCACCACCGACATGTCCAGCAGGTTGAAGGGGTGCGCCCCGCCCCACCAGCCCTGGGTGTTGGTGGGGAAGCGGCCGTGCGCCACCCAGATGTAGCCCTCGTACTCGTCCAGGCGGAAGAAGCGGCCGATGTCCTCCGGGTAGCCCACGCCCTTGAAGACGCCCATGTTCTTGCCGCTGGAGAAGACGAAGGCGCCGTCGATGCGGCCGAGTTGATATGCATCACCGCGCGCACCATGAAATCGTCGTCCCCCTCCGGGCCCTCGACCCGGCCGGCCCGCGGCAGGATGAAGTACCTCCACAGCAGGGGGGCGTCGCCGATGGCGGGCAGGGGGCGGCAGGGGATGGGCTCGGCCCGCTCGACGTCGAAGCCTTCCCGGATGAACTCCTCGGTCTCGCAGGCGCGCGGCCTCGTCGTCGAACATCACGTGCAGGGCGTAGAGCTCGGCCAGCTCGGGGTAGATGCCGTGGACGGCGAACCCGCCGCCCAGCCCGTTGGAGCGGTCGTGCATGTTGGCGACGGCCCTGATGATGGGGGAACCGTCGGTCTTCTCCCCGCGCAGGTTGATCATGCCGAAGATGGAGCAGCCCGAGAAGTCCTTGTCGTCGCGGAAGATCACGTTCCTCATCATGGCTCATGCCTCCTTTCTCGCCGCGAGCCCGGCCCTGCCGGCCAGCACGCGGGAGTCGCGCACCGCCCGGGGCAGGTAGATGTGCCCGAAGGATTCGTTCAGCAGTTGTCCCTTGATCCGGCGCAGGCGGGTGTGCTCCTGGATCAGGGAGGTGAGGATGCCGGCCCGTTCCACCTCGCCGGCGATGATCATCCCCACCAGGATGTCGTCCTTGACCACGACCTTCTTGTAGCCGCCGCCCGGCAGGCGCGCGGTCATCTCCTCGTAGGTGGCGTCCGGCGTGTTGACCACGCCGGCCGAGACCACCGGCAGGCCGAAGAACTCCACCGAGTTCAGCCCCTGCGAGCCGGGGTATTCGCAGGGCTCGCCGGCCATGTTCCACCCGGCGTACTTGCCCTGCAGGGTGGCGTTGGGCCACAGCGCGTTGACCCGCGGCTCCTCCCACACCAGGTCCCAGGCCTCCGCCACGTCCCCCGCGGCGTAGATGCCGGGGTGGCTGGTCTCCAGGTGCTCGTCCACCAGGATGCCCCGGTTCAGCTCGAGGCCGCACGCGCGCGCCAGTTCCACCTGGGGGGTGACGCCGACGGCCACCACCAGGGTGTCGAACTCCACCTCGCCGCCCTGCTCCAGCACCGCCGTGCCCGCCGCGTCTTGCCCGCGGGTACCAGCTCGGCCACGCCCTGGCCGGTGACCACCTCGAGGCCGTGGGCGCTGCAGCGCTGGTGCACCATGGCGGATACGGGGCCGTCGAGGGCGGCGGGGAGGATGCGGTCCATCTTCTCCACCACGGTGACCCGGGCGGCGCGGGCGTGGGCCGCCTCGGCCGCCTTCATGCCGATGAGGCCCGCCCCGATGACCAGCACCCTCCGCCCTTCCCGGCGGGTGGCCCGGATCAGCGACTGGGCGTCGTCGTAGTCGATGAAGGTCTGGTAGGCCACCTTGTCCAGGCCGGGGATGGGCGGGATGAAGGGGACCGAGCCGGTGGCCAGCAGCAGCTTGCCCCAGGAGATGGTGCGCTTGTCGGTGGTCTTGAGCTTGCGCGCCCCCATGTCCACCGAGTTGACCCCGATCCCCTGGAGGAAGTCGATGCGGTTGTTGTCGTAGAAGTTCCTGGGGCGGTAATACATGCGGCGCAGGTCGGTGGTCGCCCGCCACCAGGTAGGAGATCATCGGCCGCGAGTAGGTGTGCAGGCCCTCCCGGGAGAAGATGGCCAGGCTCCCGGCCAGGTCGACCTCGCGGATGGCCTGGGCCGCGTTGACCCCGGCGGCGGAGTTTCCCACGATGACGTAATCGTATTTCCTGGGCGCCATGCCTCTACACCTCCTCCATGACCAGGGCCTCGTTGGGGCAGGCGGCCACGCAGGCCGGCGTCTCCAGGTGGGGGCAGAGGTCGCACTTGGCCACCACCTTGTGCTCGACCGGGTCCCGGCGCACCGCCCCGAAGGGGCAGACCAGGATGCAGGTCCAGCAGCCGATGCACTTGTCCGAGTCGTTGACGATGGCCCCGGTGGCCTCGTCCCTGCGCATGGCCCCCGAGAGGCAGGCGTCCACGCAGGGGGCGTCGTCGCAGTGGCGGCACTGCAGGGCGAAGGAGACGTTGCCCGACTCCTCCACCTCCACCCGCTTGGCGGGACGCTCCTCGCGCTTGAAGGCCTTGATGATGTCGCGGGACTGGGAATGCTCGACCATGCAGTGGATCTCGCAGAGCCGGCAACCCATGCAGTACTCCTCCCTGGGGTAGATCCTCTTCATCTCAGCTCCTCTTTTCCTATCCTCCGCTTCCGGACTCCTCATATAAGTAATCGGTAACCTATTGCTTATTATATAGCCTTATTTCAAATGTTTCAATATGATTTCGGACATATCTTGCTGATATTCTTTGTCCATATTAATATGCCCGCAGGTCGGATAAAAGAAATGCTGGACAACCTGTGTTAGAAACTATTTACTATATACTAGGGTTATGAAGAGATTACTGGAGACCAAGGAACTGGAGATCCTGGACGTCCTGCGCGAGGCGGGGCGGCCCCTGGGCGCGCGCCTCCTCTCCCAGAAACTGGCGGGGCGGGGCATCGAGCTGAACGAGCGCACCATCGGCTACCACCTGCTGCTCATGGACGAGCGCGGCCTCACCCGCATGGAGGGGGAGCGCGGCCGGGTGCCCACCGAGCGGGGCCTGAAGGAACTGGAGAGGTCGCGGGCCTCCGACAGGATCGGCTTCGTCAGTTCGCGCATCGACTCGCTGGCCTTCAAGACCACCTTCGACCTGGAGAAGGGCTCGGGCGAGCTGGTGGTCAACTTCTCCCTCATCCCCCGCGCCGACCTGGACGGGGCGCTCGCGATCATGCGCAAGGTCGTCGACGCCGGCTTCTGCCTCTCCGAACTGGCCATACTGAAGGACGAGGGGGAGCGCATGGGCGACGTGACCGTGCCCGCGGGACAGGCCGGCATCGGCACCGTGTGCAGCGTCAGCCTCAACGCCATCCTGCTCAAGCGGTCGGTCCCGGTGGTCTCCCGCTTCGGGGGCCTGCTGGAGGTAGCCGGGGGCAAACCCTCCCGCTTCCTGGAGATAATCAGCTACGAGGGGAGCACCCTCGACCCCATCGAGATCTTCATCAAGGGCGGCATGACCAGCGTGGGAGAGGCGGCGGACGGGGGCGACGGCGTCGTCTGCGCCTCCTTCCGCGAAGTCCCCTCCGACGCCGACGCGCTGGTCGCGGAGACCTTCGAGGCCATGCGGGAATACCACCTGGGCGGCTTCATCCACTGGGGCAAGCCCAGCCGGGCCTTCCTGCAGGTGCCGGTGGGGCGGGGGCGCCTGGGCCTGGTGGTGGCGGGAGGCCTCAACCCCATCGCGGCGGTGGAGGAGGCGGGCATCGCCACCGAGAGCAAGGCCATGGTGTCGCTGGTGGACTACCGCGAACTGGTCCCCATCGACAAGTTGAAGGCATGATCATCTGATCAGGCGAAGGATGGCCTCGTACCAGAACCGGTCGACCGATGCTCGCTATGGTTTCATTGCTAATCCAAATGGCCCCGGCTGACGATAAGTACCAGTAATTGGTACGCACGAGCAGGCCGGGGAGTCGAAGATGAGTCCCGAATCCGCAATCGAGCCTGCAAAGATATCCCGCAAGATTTCCGCAAAGAAAGCCTTCAAGACCATCGCAGGGAAAGCCCTGGCGCTGTTCCTGGCACTGGTCCTGTCGGTCATGGCGCTGGCGTCAATGCCGCGGGCGGCGTCAGGCGCACCGCAAGCGGCGGCGGAAACGACCGCCCTTCCGGTGGAGGAGCGTTTCGGGGTGGCCCACAGCCACCTCCCACTCTACGACGCTCCCACCCTCGAGAAGAACCTCGACCCGCTGCAATCGGCGGGCATAGGCTGGGCCCGCAGCGTCTTCGCGTGGGTCGACCTGGAGACTCAGCAGGGGGTCTGGGACTTCGCCAGGTTCGACAACTACGTCGACATGGCAGCCGCTCACGGGGTGAACATACTGGGCATCCTGCTGACCTCGCCCGGTTGGGCCAACGGGGACGCGGCCTGGAACTCTCCGCCCACCGACATGGCGGCCTGGAAGGATTACGTCCGCAGGGTGGCTACGAGGTACCGGGGAAGGGTCGCGGCCTGGGAGGTATGGAACGAGGAAAACATCGAGGCCTTCTGGCCGAGCCCCGACTTCAACGCGTACATGGCCCTGCTGGTGGAGACCTCGAGGGTGATCCGCGAGGTCGATCCGTCGGCGAAGATCGTCATGGGCGGGGTGGCCGGCACCGATCCGGACTGGCTGCATAACTGCCTGACGGCGGGCGCCGGCGACTACGTGGACGCCATAGCCTACCACCCTTATCCCGAGGGGTTCATCCCCTTCAACTACACGCCGCAGGAGGCTTCCGCCAAGACCGTTCTGCAAAACGCCCGCCGGATGATCGCGGACCATTCCGCCCGGCCCCTGGAGATCTGGCTCACGGAACTGGGCTGGACCACCAGCACCATGATCCCGCCCGGGGTGGACGAGGCGACTCAAGGCGCTTACATGCTGAGGACCCTCATCACCTACGCGGGCACCGACGTCGACAAGGTCTTCTATTACAAGAACTGGGACGACTACAACCTGCCCTGGTGGCCCGACTTCTGCTACGGCATGCTGCGCAACGACTTCACGCCCAAGCCCGCCTACTTCTACTACCAGCGTTTCATGGAGGTCTTCGGGGAAGCGGGCAGGGAATCGAGCGCCGGCATCATCTACGACTGCGACAACCCTCAGGCCCTGGAAGCGCATGCCTTCGAGCCGGGCGACGGGACCCTGGCCCTGGCCGCCTGGAAGATCGACGACGTCCCGGACTCGCTCAGCCTGACGGTGGAAGGCCGGGACTGTCTCGACCCGGCGATAGTGGACCTGACGACGGGGGCAAGGACCGCTCTGAGCGCGGGGGTCTCCCGGGACGTAAACGGCAATATTCGCGTGGAAGGCCTGGCTGTCGGCAAGCTGCCCGTCATCCTGGAGTTCCGGATATCGGGACCGAGGAGCCCGAGCCGGGCCGCCGAGCCGGGATCGCCCGCGTCCACCTGGTACCTGGCGGAAGGGTGCACCGCGGGAGGCATGGAGACCTGGGTGCTGATCCAGAACCCCGGCACCGAAGACGTCACGGTGAGCCTGGCGCTCCAGACCGGGGCGGGAGAGCGGAAGCCCGAGGGCCTGCAGGACCAGCCGGTCCCGGCCGGCTCCCGCCGCAGCTTCAACCTGGGAGCCTTCATCACCGAGTGGGACGTCTCCACCAGGGTGGAGGCCTCGGGTGAGGTCATCTGCGAGCGGGCCATGTACGGGGACAACCGCGCCTGGGCCCACGATTCCGTGGGGGTGGCCATGCCCGCGTCCACCTGGTACCTGGCGGAAGGGTGCACCGCGGGAGGCATGGAGACCTGGGTGCTGATCCAGAACCCCGGCACCGAAGACGTCACGGTGAGCCTGGCGCTCCAGACCGGGGCGGGAGAGCGGAAGCCCGAGGGCCTGCAGGACCAGCCGGTCCCGGCCGGCTCCCGCCGCAGCTTCAACCTGGGAGCCTTCATCACCGAGTGGGACGTCTCCACCAGGGTGGAGGCCTCGGGTGAGGTCATCTGCGAGCGGGCCATGTACGGGGACAACCGCGCCTGGGCCCACGATTCCGTGGGGGTGGCCATGCCCGCGTCCACCTGGTACCTGGCGGAAGGGTGCACCGCGGGAGGCATGGAGACCTGGGTGCTGATCCAGAACCCCGGCACCGAAGACGTCACGGTGAGCCTGGCGCTCCAGACCGGGGCGGGAGAGCGGAAGCCCGAGGGCCTGCAGGACCAGCCGGTCCCGGCCGGCTCCCGCCGCAGCTTCAACCTGGGAGCCTTCATCACCGAGTGGGACGTCTCCACCAGGGTGGAGGCCTCGGGTGAGGTCATCTGCGAGCGGGCCATGTACGGGGACAACCGCGCCTGGGCCCACGATTCCGTGGGGGTGGCCATGCCCGCGTCCACCTGGTACCTGGCGGAAGGGTGCACCGCGGGAGGCATGGAGACCTGGGTGCTGATCCAGAACCCCGGCACCGAAGACGTCACGGTGAGCCTGGCGCTCCAGACCGGGGCGGGAGAGCGGAAGCCCGAGGGCCTGCAGGACCAGCCGGTCCCGGCCGGCTCCCGCCGCAGCTTCAACCTGGGAGCCTTCATCACCGAGTGGGACGTCTCCACCAGGGTGGAGGCCTCGGGTGAGGTCATCTGCGAGCGGGCCATGTACGGGGACAACCGCGCCTGGGCCCACGATTCCGTGGGCCACCCCCGTTAAACGTCGGGCCAAGAAGACTTAACGATGTGTAACCGACGGCGTATAATGGTGATGACAGGCAAGGGTGTCCGTGCGTGAAAGGGAGGTTGTCATGGCTTTTTGCCCCGATTGCGGAAACCAGATGAGCCCCGATGCCGAGACTTGTCCGAGCTGCGGCAAGGGCATCGACCAGGCGGCTGTCCGCGGCGCCCCCCGCGCCGCCGGCAGCGGATACGGCTCCACCACCGGCCGCCCCCCCGCCGCCCATGGCTCCTCCCCCCATGGCGCCTCCGCCGCCCGGTCAGGCGTTCGCGCCTCCGCCGCCCGGCGCCGTGCCCCCCATGGGCATGGGCCAGCCCGGTCCGGCCTGGCCGGCCCCGGTCATGGCCAAGAAGAAGACCAGCGGCACTGGCCATCGCCTCCCTGGTGGTGTCGATTCTCTGTTGTGGCCCCCTCGGCCCATCATCCTCTTGGTTTCGTCGGCCAAGTCGCAGATAAAGAAATCGGGACGGACAGCTGGAGGGCAACGGTCTGGCTACGGCCGGCATAATCGTGGGCATCCTGGGTATCTTGGTGGCCATCGCGGCGGTCGTGGAGGCATCTTTGCTCGTCGGTGAGATCACCGAGCCCATCGACAGGACCAACGAGTTCATCAACGCCGTCAACGCCGGTGACGTCGACACCGCCTACGACCTGCTGGCGCCGGGCACGACCACCAAGGCCAAGCTCGAGGACTTCGTCGATGAGCACCGGAACTCCACCAAGAGTCACTTCGCCTACGCTTCCAGCATCAATAACGACAAGGCCGAGGTGACGGTCACCTTCACCGATAAGGACGGCTACGAATACGACGAGGACTTCCAGTTGCGCAAGGAGGACGGCGAGTGGAAGATCACCTACGTGCCGAACTGGTGATGAGTTTACGCTAGCCGTCGGTCACGCGGGGGGCGGGGTCCGTCAAGGATCCCTCTCCCCGCGCCGATTCATCTAGAGAAGGCGAGAGTCAGGCCCACGAAGCAGGAATCCTCTTGCAGGATCCGGGAGGGTAGCCATGTTCGGGAAAGGGAGCGTAAGTGGGCCGTTGACCCTCGCCTTGCTATTGTGCCTGGCGGCGCTGGCGCTGGCGCCCCCGCCGGCGGTCGCCGTGGAGCCCGGGGCGGGAGCGGCCGCCGTCACTTCCGCGTCGTTCATCGTCGGGTTCGACTGTGCCGACCTGGCGGAACGGCTGGAACGTCTGGGGCAGGCGGTGGAAGCCCTGCTCCCGGCGGGGACGGACTGGCCCGGGCCGGAGGTCCTCTTCGACCAGGTGGCCAGGCTGCGCCTCCCGGTGCCCCTGGAGACGGACAGGGTCCTGGACCTCATCCGGGCCACCGGCCTCGCGGCCTACGCCGAGGTGGACGAGGTGCGCCGGGCCTACGACCAGCCCAACGACCCCTACTACGGCCAGCAGTGGCAGTACGGGGCCATCTCGGCGGAAGGGGGCTGGGACGTGACCCACGGCTCCGGCTCGGTGACCATCGCCGTCATCGACACCGGCATCGACTACGACCACCCCGACCTGAGCGGCAAGGTCCTTTCGGGCAGGAACTACGTGGACGGCTCCTACGACCCCTACGACGACAACGGCCACGGCACCCACGTGGCGGGGCTGGCGGCGGCCATGACCGACAACGGCGTGGGCGTGGCCGGGGTGGACTGGTCCGCGCGCATCCTCCCCCTGAAGGTGCTGGACTCCTCGGGCTCGGGCTACGATTCGGACATCGCCTCCGCCATCCGCTACGCGGCGGACAGCGGGGCCGAGGTCATCAACATGAGCCTGGGCTCCTCCTCTTCCTCCTACACCCTGTTGAGCGCGGTGACCTACGCCTACGGCAAGGGAGTCACCATCGTGGCGGCGGCCGGCAACGACGGCACCTCCAGCGTCTCCTACCCCGCCGCCTACAGCGGGGTCATCGCGGTGGGGGCCATCGACTCCAGCGGCAGCCGGGCCGACTTCTCCAACTACGGCTCCAAGCTCGACCTGATGGCGCCGGGGGTCAGCGTGCTCTCCACCTACGCCAACGGCGCCTACCAGAAGATGAGCGGCACCTCCATGGCCTCCCCCATCGTGGCGGGCGCGGCCTGCATGGTGCTGGCGGCGTTCCCGGATTACGCGGGGAAGCCGGACGACGTCGCCGCCAAGCTCACCTCCACCGCCACGGACATGGGCACCCCCGGCTTCGACACCGGCTACGGGTACGGCAAGCTCAACCTCAACGCGGCCGTGGGGGGCAGCGTGACGCCGCCCGACCCCGACCCCGACCCCGACCCGCCGCCGCCCGGCGACGAGCTCGACGAGATCAGCGGCGGCTCGACCAGCTGGTACCTGGCCGAGGGCTACACCGGGCCCGGCTTCGACACCTACGTGCTGCTGGAGAACCCCAACACGCAGGCAGCGTCGGTGACCGTGGAGATGGTGACCTCGCTGGGCGAGTACGACTCCCTGGACCTCGAACTTCCGGCGCACTCCCGCACCACCCTGAACATGAACGACATCTGGCCGGACCGGGAGATCTCCACCTACGTGGGGAGCAACAACGGCGTGGGCATCCTGGTGGAGCGCTCCATGTACTTCAACAACGGCTCCTACGAGGGCGGGCACTGCGTGGCCGGCGCCACCGCCGCCTCCGCCTCCTGGTATTTCGCCGAGGGCTACACCGGGCCCGACTTCGACGAGTGGATCCTGGTGTTCAACCCGCAGTCCTTCGACCAGACCGGCATGCTGCGCGTGCTCACCGGCTCGGGGGATATCCTGGAGTACGACTTCGACCTGCCGTCGCTTTCGCGGACCACCATCCACCTGAACGACCTGGTGCCCAACCAGGAGCTCTCGGCCCACCTCATCACCGACTACCCGGTGGTGGCGGAGCGCGCCATGTACTTCGACTACTCCGGCGTGAGCGACGGGCACGCCAGCATGGGTTGCGCGGAGCTCTCTTCCGTCTGGTACTTCGCGGAAGGCTACACCGGCGACGGCTTCGACGAGTGGCTGCTGCTGCTCAATCCCTACTACTCCTACACGGTCAGCGTGAGCATCGACTTCTTCCTCAACTCCGGCTCCTCCTTCAGCCGCACCTACGAGCTGCCCCCCGCCTCCCGCAACACCTTCAAGATCAACGACATCGTGGACGGGCAGGACGTGGCCATGCGCGTCACCACCCCGGGGGACTTCCCCATCCTGGCCGAGCGGGCCATGTACTTCCTCTACCAGGGAAAGTGGGGCGGCGGCCACGGGGACCTCGGCTCCACCTCCACCTCCACCACCTGGGGCCTGGCGGAAGGCTACAGCGGCCCGGGCTACGACACCTGGGTGCTGGTGGAGAACCTGGGGGACGCCACCTCGTCCACCGCCTTCTACTTCCTCAACCCCGACGGTTCCCATTCCATGTACACCTGCAACATCCCCGCGCACTCGCGCTACAGCCTGAAGGCGGACGACGTGGTTCCCGGCCGGGAGTTCTCGGTGGTGGTGGACTCGGCCAACGGCCAGCCGCTGGTGGTGGAGAGGTCGGTCTACTTCGGCACCGGCTCCTTCGACGGCGGCACCGCTGAGACCGGCCACCCCCTCTCCCACTGACCCGTAATCGCTAGCGCAGCCCCCGTGTCATCGCGAGCGCAGCTCCTCCTGTCATCGCGACGCAGCGAAGCGATCTTTCCCACCTGTGGTCTCACCGTAGGCTATAATGATATTCAGACAGCAGATCCCTAGAAGGAGGTACGACATGAAGAAGAGGAATGACGCTGCTCGTTCTACTCGTCCTGATGGTTTCCGTTTTCGCGGCAGTCGGTTGTGGAGAGAAAAAGACCACTGTTTCCACACCGGGGGGAAACGTGACGGTGTCCGAGGATGACGATAATGGTTCGGTGACGATTACTGGTGACGATGGAGAAATGACATATTCAGCCGATGAGGAGCTCCGACCGAAGACGAACTGGGTGCTCCCATTTACCCGGGCGCCAAGTATGTGAAGGATAGCGGCGGAACCTTGACCACGACAACTGGTGGGGAAACATCCACCATGTCCAGTGGTGAGTTCACGACCACCGACAGCTACAGTAAAGTGGTGGGGTGGTATACCGATAAGCTCGGCGCTCCCTTCGCCGCCGATAGTAAAGATACCATCTGGATGCCTGATGGTTCATCCGGGGGATACGACGCCAGCACTGTCCAGGTGACGGCAGGAGACAGTAAGGTGACGATTGCCATCGCCAACCTCGGATCGTAGCCATGGAATAAACCCGGAGTGGTTTAAGGTCACGTCCTGTGTGATGAGGATCCCAGCACCATCTTTGCATACCCTGGGGTCACACCGTGGACGATGTTAGAACCAGGCTTGTGGAGCTAGGGCAGGGCTATGGCATCCCCATACTGAGCATCGCAAGCTGAAAATCCACCATTTCTTCGAAGCCTGTCCTGCTTGACGATATAATGTTGGCAGGAGGGTATATGCAGAATGTTCGTCTGATGTTCTCAGCTATGGGTTGAGTAGGAGGAAACGACATGACCGAGCAACAACCGCCGATGAACCTGCCACCCGTTTCACCCCCGATACAGGATTACGGTCAACCGCCTGCCTACCCGCAGGCTTACTACCCACCACCCCCGAAAAAGACCAGCACGGAGCCACCGCTCATAGCACTTATCCTGAGTGCCATCGGCATCGTCTACCCCTTCCCCCCACTGGTGCTTCCCATCGTAGCCTTGTATTTGGTCCACAAGAGCAAGAAGGAGATGAAGGCGGGGCGGGTCTTCGAGAGCAAGGATGCTGGCACCCAACTAAAGATAGCCAAGGTTCTGGCGATTGTGGGAATCGTCTGGGCAATCCTGATGCTGGCATACATGGTGTTCTTTCTCACCCTGTTCTTCAATATCGGGCATTATCACCGTGCCTCAATAGGTGAGCCAGTTACTTGCGGGGATAACCTGACGGTCACCGTGGAGAATATGAAGTTTCTGGTAGAAGGCAAAGATGTTCGCCTGATGGAAGGACACGACTACCTAGTGCTGGAATTAAGTTTCACTAATAACAAGGGCGTGGGCAAGAACCTATCTTACAAAGATATATACATAGAAAGAAGCTCTAGCGGTGAGGATTACGATTACCACCCCATCGAATACCTCGTCGATTATCCCAAGGTGCCAAAGCTGGTTGAGGGGGTGGTCGAGCCGAACGAAACGGTAGTGGGCTACTTGGTCTTCGACGTAATATACAGGTTCGGAAGCGACCTATATTTCCGCTACGAGCCTGAAGGAAAAGACAAGATAGTAGTTCCTCTGGACTAAGAGTCCTTAAAGGAAACTATATCCTTCATCGCCACTGCCCTGAATCATTCTGTTTCTTCTGAACAAAGCAAATCCTGCGGTAGAAGTGCTTCCCTTCTTTCTCATTCCCGCAAACCCTTTAGCCGTTAAGTCCAGCCCAAAATCAAATTCGGATTCTTTCTTCCATTCAATCAGATTGGCTATGAACTTCTCCGATCAATAGGGCTTCATACTTGATCTAAACCTGGTCAGATTCCCGATGCCCCTCTCTCATTGCTTCAAGTCCTTCTCTGCCTTACTACGTCGATGACAGCGATTAAGACGAATCTTGTGACAAGCAACAGAGTATATTCGGAAAAAGGAAAGCCGATGCTCTCACATTCGCTTGTATTGCTGCGGTGAGTACCAGGATTGAACCAGTATTCCTTTTGAACGAACATAGTAGCCCGGGGCTGACGCCCCGGGCTATTTCATGATTGCTTCGTCGCAGGCTCCTCGCAATGACATCACGCGGGGGATTTGCGGAAGAGGGCGACCAGGGAGGAGCCCCAGGGCAGGTCGACGTGGCGCAGCAGCCGCGCCTCCAGGCGGAACAGGGCCGTGAGGGCCGCGTTGGTACCAGGCAGCGCGGCTCTCCATACCCCCCTCGAACTTCCCCAGCCCCTTGACGATGTCGCCCTTGTACATGTAGTAGCGGGTGGCGAAGTGGGTCAGGGCGGCATAGCAGCTGATGCGGCGCAGCTCCAGGCGGGTGGCGTCGGCGATGGCCTGGATGTCCTCGAAGGTGTAGCGGCGCAGGTGGCCGCAGAGGCAGTCGAAGGAGCTGTAGAGGCGCGGGTTGACCGGCAGGGTGACCACGATGTGGCCGCCCGGGCGGGTCACCCGCGCCAGCTCGGAGAAGGCCACGGTGTCCAGGCGGACGTGCTCGATGACGTCCAGGCTGGTCACCAGGTCGTAGGACGCGTCAGGGTGGGGCAGGCTCGCAGATGTCGGCCTGGATGACGTGGTCGTATCCCCGCATGGCGCAGTAGCGCAGGGCCTCCTCGGCGTAGTCGCACCCGTCGACCCGGCCGTAGTCCTTGAGGAAGGCCAGGTTGCCGCCGGTACCGCAGCCCACGTCGAGGACGTCGGCCGCCTCCGGGAGGTCCGACCCGGCGCAGCACTTCGGTGAGGACCATCCGCCGGCCCCGGTACCACCAGTGGTCCTCCTCGCAGTCGTAGATGGCGCCGTAGGCCTTGTCGTTCAGCTTCATGCGAACTCCTTGTCAGCCTTTCTCCAGGGCGCCCTCGGGGCAGGCCTCGGCGCAGCAGAAACAGAGGATGCACTTCCCCGTGTCGACGTCGGGCAGCTTGTCCCGCATGGCGATGGCCTCCACCGGGCAGGCCTTGACGCATATGGCGCAGGCGTTGCACTTCTCCGCGATCACCTTGACCTCGCCGGTCACGCCGCGCGAGGTCACCGGGGTCTTCCCCCGCATGCGGGCCAGGGGGTTGGCGAGGGCGTTCACTACCTTCACGAAGATCCCGCTGATGAAGAAGCGGTTGACCCGGGGCGTGGCGGGCACGGCGAACCTCACGGCCACCTCCTCCACGCTCTCGCCCAGCACCTCGAAGCCGTCCAGCCTGCCCAGGCCGCGCTCGGCCGCCTTGCGCACGTGCGCCACCTTGCGCGGGTCCACGCCCATGATGCGCAGGCAGGTAGCGTCCACCTCCACCGGGTTGTCCCCCGCGATCACCAGGCCCACGCGGAGGGGCCTGCCGTTGGTGGGGCCGCCGGTCCCCTCCATGCAGTCGATGGCGTCCACCACCACCAGGTCCGTCCGGACCACCGTGTTGATGTCCACGATGCCGTCGTCCAGGCCGGCCAGGTGGATGATGTGCTTCTCGCGCGCCGGGACCACGCCCTTGAGGTTCTTCAGCGCGCCGGTGACCACCGTCTGCAGGTGGGTCTTGAGCACCGGGACGTTGATGACCCGGTCGGCCTCCAGCACCCGCTTCGCCACCACCTCCCGCTGCACCGCCACCCCGCCCGGCACCTTGATCTCCACGCACTCGTCCGTGTCGATGTCCACCAGGGGGAAGCCGTACTTCGCCTCGAAGTCCCCGTAACCGGCCTTGGGGAAGACCTTGGACGACTTGAAGGGATAGATGGGCGATTCCGCCACGGTGACCTCGCCGCCCGCCGCCTGCGGCGGCGCGGCAGACCTCAGCCGTGATCTCGGGGTCGGTCACCGTGCCCGAGGCTGAGTCCTTGGCCGCGCAGATGTTCGGCTTGACGATGACCTTCTCCCCCGGCGCGACGAACCGGCCCATGCCTCCCAGCAGCTCCAGGGCCCGCCCGACGCCGCTCGCGTCCTCCGCCTTGACGATGGCGACAGTCATCTCCTACCTCCTTGTTGCTCCGGTCGGGTATAATTCTAAGTGTCTCACGCGGTTTTCACCACCATCAGAGCTTCGCCGCAGCATTCTCCCACTATCCCGGCGCATGTTTTGTGTCCCGTTCCGTCTACCGAGCGAAGGGGGAGGTACGTGATGGAGAAGAACTTCAAGTGCTGGCCCAAGGGGGTGTTCAGGAACCTCAGCTACCCGGAGGTGCCGGTGCAGGAGATCGCCCGCTCCTCGGCCCGGCAGTGGCCGTGGCGCAACGCCATCATCTTCGGCGGCATGGAGATGACCTACCTGGAACTGGACCAGCTCTCCGACCGCTTCGCCCACTGCCTCTGCACGGGCTGGGGGTGCGCAAGGGTGACCGCGTGGCCATCCACCTGCCCAACTGCCCGCAGTTCGCCATCGCCTACTTCGGGCTGCTCAAGGCGGGAGCGGTCTTCGTCCCCCTGAGCCCGCTGCTGGCCGAGCGGGAGCTCGAGTTCCAGCTGAACGACTCCGGGGCCGAGACCTTCATCGGGTCTGGAGATGCTCTACGGGGCGCCGCGCAACGTCATGGCGAAGACGCCGGTGAAGAACGTCATCCTCACCAGCCTGGCCGACGTCTATCCCCCGGTTACCGCGCCGGCAAAAGCGCTGGGCCGGATGCCCTTCGACGAAGGGGTGCTCGACTTGGCCGAGTCTGCTGGCCTCCCACCCCGCCGAGCCGCCGGAGGTCACCTTCGACCTGCAGCAAGGACCTGGCCCACATCGCCTACACCGGCGGGACCACCGGCACCCCCAAGGGCGTGATGCTCACCCACGCCAACGTCATGGCCAATTGCTACCAGTTCGCCACCTGGTTCGGGGGAGGCGACGTCGTCCTCGAGGACGGCAAGCTGGTGGTACGGCGCATGGAGGGCGACGACGCCGGAGGACCACCCGGTGCGGCTGGCCTCGGAGATATCGCTGGTGGTGGTGCCCTGGTTCCACGCCATGGGGGTGGTGGGCTACCTGGCCATGCAGATGCTGGGCGGCAATACCCTGGTGGTCTTCCCCCGCTTCGACCCCGAGGAGTACCTGCGGGCCATCTCCAAGTTCCGCGCCACCGTCTTCGGGGGCGCCCCGCAGCTGTTCGTCCCCTGACCGAGCACCCGCTCTTCCCGGAGATCGACATGAGCGAGGTGCGCTTCATCGCCTCGGGCGCCGCCCCCATCCCCCTGCACCTGCTCGAGACCATGCTGGACAAGATCGGCGGGGTGGTCTGCGAGGCCTACGGGCTCTCCGAGGTGACCATGGGCTGCGCCTGCCAACCCCGCCAGCCGCGAGGGCTTCCGCCTGGGCTCGGTGGGCCTGCCCATGCAGGACACCGAGATCAGTATCAGGGACGCCGAGGACTTCTCCAAGGAGATGCCGTTGGGCGAGATCGGCGAGGTGTGCATCCGGGGCCCGCAGGTGATGCAGGGCTACTGGAACAAGCCGGAGGAGACAGCCGCGGTGCTCCAGGACGGCTGGCTGCTCTCGGGGGACATCGGCAAGTTCGACGAGGACGGCTACCTGTACATCGTCGACCGCAAGAAGGACATGCTCATCTACAAGGGCTACAACGTCTACCCGCGCGACCTGGAGGACGTCATCAACGAGCACGAGGCGGTGGCGCAGTGCGCGGTGGTGGGCAAGTACGACGAGGCGGCCGGCGACATCCCCGTCGCCTTCGTGCAGCTGGCCCCGGGCGCGCAGGCGAGCGAGGAGGAGCTGCTGGAGTACGCCAACGGGCGCCTGGCCAGGTACAAGAAGATCCGCGTATTGAAGATCGTCGACGCCCTGCCGGCCTCGGCCGCCGGCAAGGTCCTGCGCCGGGAACTGCGGGAGATCGCCCAGGGCTTCGACATCCCCGGCTGAGGCCCTACTCCGGCCCGCCGCCCTCCAGGGCCCGCCGTTGCTGCTCGCGCCAGCGGCGCACCACCGGGCCGTCCTCCCGCCAGCAGACGCAGCTGTCCAGCAGGCCGAGCTGCTCGGAGGTCTCCTCCATGCGCCGCGCCGCCTGCGCCTCCGTCAGGTTCTTCCTGGCGTAGGTGGCGCGCCCCTGCACGCTGACGTTGCCCATGTTCATGATCAGGCTGGCCAGGTGGGTGCATCCCCACCTGGAACCCACCAGGCCCTTGACCTTGTCGGAGAAGCCGGGTTGGATGACTTCGCCCTCGAGCCCCTGCACCGAACCGAGCGCCTCCCGGCATTCCGGCATGGGGACGGCGGGCATGGTGGCGGTCATGTCGAGGATGGCCCCGTCCAGCACCGACACCCGCATCTCCACCTCCAGGACGTGCAGGTCCTCCCCGAAACGCCGGTCGGCCAGGCGCCCGCGCAGGAGGATGGCGCCTTCCCCGTCCTCCTCCACTTCCACGCTGATGTCACGCTTGAAGATGCCCACCGGTTCCATCCCTTCAGGAGGACGTCATCAGTAGGTGTGCCCCTTGGAACAGACCGCCTTGCCCCCGCGCAGGGAGTAGGTGCCGCCCATGGGCTCGGTGGGGACCTTGGGCAGGAACTCGGGGACCAGGGCCTGGATGTTCGGTGCCTGTGTTCCCTTGCTGGCCTCGTACATGCGGGCCGCCGAATCGATCATGCGCAGGTTGGACTGGCAGGAGGCCAGCTGGGCGGCATCGCCCGGGACGGTGCCGGTGGTACCGGTGGCCGGTGGACGTGCCGCTGCCGCTCGATTCCTCCTCCTTCTGCTCCCCGCAGCCCGCCAGGGCCGTCAGACACAAGGACAGCGCCAGGGCCGCGCATACGCACACGAACAACGCCGGTAATGGACCTCTTCTTCATCTCGACCTCCTCGCGCTAACCGGTTAGAGCCATCACCCCAGATTATACTCCTTTCGCTTCAGGCAGCCCCCCGGGGGACCGATGCAATAGATAAGGAGATCGGCCACTGTAAGCCCGGAGGTCCGCATGCGTTCGCGTCGTTTCTACAGGTGGCCCGCAATGGTCCTGCTCACAACCGTCGTCACCCTGTGCCTGCCCGTCTTTCCGCCGCCCGCGCCGGCCGCGGCCTCCCCTTTGAGGGTATGGGTGGTCTCGGACGGGGACAAGGTCCTGCGCGACGAGCCGCCCCGCGACTCCTCCGCCGTCTGGTCGGCGGCTGCGGGAAGGGTCGGCCTGCGTGCCGCGCGCAACGAGTACGTCTCCTTCCAGCTGATGGTGACGGCGGACGGGGCCGACCTGCACGGGGTGGACGCGGCACTGGGCGCGCTGGCCGGGCCGGGCGGCACCATCGCCGCGGGTGGCGTCGATGCTCTTCCGTGAGCATTACCTGGAGGTCACCGAGCCCTCCACCGCCATGTACGGGGAGCAGTCCACCTCCGGCCCCGGGTGGTACCCCGACCCCCTGGTGCCCGCGGACGCGCCGGACGGGGGCCTCCCCTGCGACGTGCCGGCCGGGCTCAACCAGGGCATCTGGGTGGACATATACGTTCCCGCGGACACTCCCCCGGGTAGTTACACCGGGACCTTGCAGCGTAACCGCGGAGGGCGAAGCCGGCGTGACGCATCCCGGTTGACCTCGAGGTATGGGGCTTCACCCTCCCCGAGGAGACCCACCTGCCTTCCTTCTTCATGTACCAGCCGGGCCAGCTGGCCGACGCGCACGGGGTGGGCAAGTACTCGGACGAATACATGGCCGTCGAGGCGGAGTACGCGCGCATGGCCCGGGCCCACCGCATGAACATGTCCACCTCCATCTACCCGGAGGTGAGCGGCACCGGCGCCGGCACCACCATCGTCTGGGACTCCTGGCACGACGAGTTCGCCTCGCGCTGGCTGGACGGGACCATCTTCGGGGACGGGCGCGGCTCGGAGCTCTACGCCCTGCCCATCGGGCGGGACAACCCCGACCCGGCCGAGCACGGGGGCCTGGGCAGCCCCGAGTTCGAGGCCACCTTCACCGCCATGCTCACCCAGTTCCGCGACCATTTTCAGGAACGCGGCTGGTTCGACAGGTCCTTCCTGTACATCGTGGACGAGCCCAACAGCCAGGAAGTCCTACGACCTGGTGCGCTATTACGGCGACCTCATCGACAGGACCGGCACCGGATTCCCCTTCATGATAACCGAGGGGCCGGTGCCGCAGGACGAGAGCTGGGGCAGCCTGGCCGGCTACGTGGACATCTGGTGCTGCGGCGGTGAGGCCTGGCCCGGTCCCATGCAGGCGCGGCAGGCCCTGGGCGAGCGGGCCTGGACCTACAACGGGGGCGAGCCCTACGCCGGGCAGCCAGGTCATCGACACCCCGGGCACGGCCCTGCGCACCTGGGGCTGGATCGCGCGGGAGTACGGCGTGGAGTGCTGGCTGCTCTGGGACGTCTGCTACTTCCACGACCTCTACAACGGGTGCGACTGGAACGACGTGTGGACCGACCCCCTCACCTTCGACCAGCGCCGGGCCGGCACTACCTGGCCCGACTGGGGCAACGGCGACGGCACCCTCTTCTACCCCGGCACGCCCCGCGGCATCGCCGGGCCGGTCTCCTCGGTGCGCATGAAGAACTGGCGGCGCGGCGCGCAGGACTACGAGTACATGTGGCTGCTGGACCAGCGGGGCCGGGGCAGCCTGGTGGACGAGGTGGTCGAGGGAATGGTGCCCTACGCCTTCGGGGACGCGGAGGGCCGGGACCACGAGCCTGGAGCGACGACCCGGCGGAATGGGAGGCGGCGCGCCTCGAGCTGGGTGAAGCGCTGGCCGGTTACCTGGACTACCCCTACCGCTACTACTTCGCCGAGGGATACACGGGCGAGGGCTTCCGGGAGTACCTCTGCCTGGGCAACCCGGGGGCCTCGGACGCCGGCGTACACATCGAATACTTCTTCTCCGACGGTACCGGCGCCTCGCGGGACCTGGTGGTGCCGGCGGCGTCCCGCGCCACCGTGGACGTCAACGCCGGCGTGGGGGCGGGGCGGGAAGTCTCGGCGGTGGTCTACGCGGACCAGGCCATCGGGGTGGAGCGTCCCATGTACTTCTCCTACGGGGCGGGGTGGACGGGCGGCCACGACGTGTGGGGGGCGGAGGCCCCTTCACGGGAATGGTACTTCGCCGAGGGTTACACGGGTGAAGGGTTCGACCAGTGGGTCTGCGTGCTCAACCCGGGGGACGCCGCGGCCGCGCTGACCTTCCGCTTCCAGACCGAGGAGGCGGGAGAGGTGGTGCGGGACGGGGGCAGCGTGGCGGCGCGCAGCCGCCGCACCTTCAAGGTCAACGACCTGCTGGGGGAGGGCTACCAGGACTCCTTGAAGCTCGAGGCCTCAGCGCCGGTGGTGGCGGAGCGGCCCATGTACTTCGACTACTCCGGGCACCGGCGGCTTCGGCTGGGACGGCGGGCACTGCGTGATGGGGGCGGGCGCGCCCGCCCGCGAGTACTTCTTCGCCGAGGGGACCACGCGGGACGGCTTCGAGGAGTGGCTGACCCTGCAGAACCCCGGGTCCGGCGAACTCACCGTCACCGCCGACTACCAGCTGGGGCCGGGACAGGGCGAACCGGTGCGGCGGAGTTACACGGTGGGCGCCGGGCGGCGCTTCACCGTGCGGGTGGCCGGCGAGGTGGGCGGGGAGAAGGACGTCTCGGTGCGCCTCTCCGGCGACGCGGACTTCCTGGCCGAGCGCCCCATGTACTTCCGCTACCGGGGGTACGGGGCGGACTGGGACGGCGGGCACTGCGTCATCGGCGCGACCTCCCCCTCCTCCGACCTCTTCTTCGCGGAAGGGTACACCGGCGGCGCCTTCCACACCTGGCTCTGCCTGCAGAACCCCGGGGACACCGGGGCCACCGTCGAGGTGACCTTCCTCACCCAGGAGGCGGGCGCCCTCGCGCCGGTCTACCTCACCGTGCCCGCCAACAGCCGGGTGACGGCGCGGGCCAACGACCTGGCCGGCCCGGGTTACCAGCTCTCCACCCGGCTGCGCGTGACCTCCGGCCCCCCGGTGACGGCCGAGCGCCCCATCTACTTCGACTACAACGGCTGGGACGGCGGCCACGACGCGCCGGGCCGCTCCCTGGCCCCCTGACCGGCAATCCCAGCCACCCGCCCGGCTGACCGAGCTCTGGAAAATCCAGCCACGGAGTGGTTAAATATTAACCACCCCGTGGTGAATCTGCCAGGGTGCGCCGGCCGAGCAGGAAATGGACAATCTCGCAGGTCCGCCCTATCTGGTAGACTCTTAGTGCATGTGAGTGTGTATGGGGATAACGATCCGGTCATGGAAGCGTATCGGATCAAGGATGGAGTATGGAGAGCCAGGTTTCAGGCAAACCTCGACGCAAACTCAGCCCGATGAAGATCGTCGATAATAGTCGTCCTGACCTTGGCCGTGAGTATTGCCCTCAGGTTCGCATTCGGGTGGTTCGTCGCCAGGGTAGTCACCGAACTCAAGGACGTGAGCCTCGCCGCCCCCTCCGGCTGGAATACGTTTCGACAGGAGCGATCTAGGGCAGTGGGATACGCGGGATGAGCAGCAGGGGTGTCGAGGCAAGACGCCGACTTCTGCCTATTTCACTGAACGCCTCGAGAGAGGTATTGCCATGACCCGTTACCGCCCGCAACCCTCCGAAGTGTTCGCGGACCTGCCCGATACCTGGAATACCGGGCAGATGGAATACTTCATCCAGATGAACGAGGAACGGCTTCAGGAGTTTGCCCTGGCCAGCGTATGAGAAGCCAGCGGAGATCAAGGCGGTCTCCCTGGACAGCGAACATGCCGGCTTGGTCCTTGTGATTCGCCTGACGACGACAAAGACCTACTTCTAACCAGCTGATCCTATTCAGAGCGGATAGATACTGGTATATTGCATTTATGTTACGCCCCCTGCGGCACCACGCGAAGATGAAGAGTACGTTCGTCGAGAACCTGCGGATAAAGTTAAGTGTGTGTGGTTTCCGTCGAAAACCGGACAGGTTTCAAGGCAGGAAAGGGCGGGCGCGGGCCCGCCCGGTCTCAACTGACGTTCTCTAGCCCAGCAGGTGGCGGGCGATGACCACCCGCTGCACCTGGTTGGTGCCCTCGTAGATCTGGGTGATCTTGGCGTCGCGCATCATCCGCTCCAGCGGGTACTCGGTCATGTAACCGACCCCGCCCAGCACCTGCACCGCGTCGACGGTGACCTTCATGGCCGTGTCGGCGGCGAAGCACTTGGCCATGGCCGACACCGCGGAGGCCTCGCGCCCGGCGCTCTCCACCAGGGCAGCGGAGTAGTAGACCAGCTGGCGCGCCGCTTCGACCTGAATGGCCATGTCGGCGATCATGAACTGGATGCCCTGCAGCTTGGCGATGGGCGCGCCGAACTGCACCCTCTCCTTGGCGTAGGAGACGGCGTGGTCCAGGGCCCCCTGGGCGATGCCCAGCGCCTGGGCGCCGATGGAGGGGCGGGTGCGGTCCAGGGTCATCATGGCGGTCTTGAAGCCGGTGCCCTCCTCGCCCAGCAGGTTCTCGGCCGGCACTTCCATGTCGGTGAAGACCAGCTCGCAGGTCTGGGAGCCGCGGATGCCCATCTTGTGCTCGATCTTGCCGATCTCGAAGCCGGGGAAGTCCTTCTCCACGATGAAGGCGGAGATGCCCTTGACCCCGGAGCCCTCGTCGGTCTTGGCAAAGACGGAGTAGGTGTCGGCGATGCCGCCGTTGGTGATGAAGCACTTCTGGCCGTTGATGATGTACTTGTCGCCCTTGAGCACCGCCCGGGTGGTCATGGCGGCGGCGTCGGAGCCGGCGCCCGGCTCGGTCAGGCCGAAGGCGCACTGCTTCTCGCCCCGCGCCAGCGGGGGGATGTACTTCTTCAGCTGCTCGTCGTTGGCGGCCAGCATGATGGGCTGCGACCCCAGCTTGCACACGCCCAGGATAAGGCTGGTGTTGGTGCAGAACTTGGCCAGCTCCTCGATGGCGATGCAGATGGACAGCAGGTCGGCTCCCGACCCGTCCAGCTCCTCGGGAAAGCACAGGCCCAGCAGTTCGTTGTCGCGCAGCAGCTCGAACATGTCCCAGGGGTACTCGCCCGAGGCGTCGATGTCGGCCGCGCGGGGCTCGACCTTGTCCTTGGCCAGCTGCCGCACCGTCTGCTGGAGCATCCTCTGTTCTTCGTTCAGTTCGTACATGATCCCCTCCTGTCTCTTGCCTTGTCATCGCGAGCGGAGCGAAGCGATCTTCAAGATTGCTTCGTCACTGCGTTCCTCGCAATGACATGCTGCGCCTAGCCCACCTTGATGATCATGGAGTCGCCCTGGCCGCCGCCGCCGCAGATGCCCGCGCCGCCGTAGCCGCCGCCCCGGCGCTTCAGCTCGTGGGCCAGGGTGGTGACGATGCGCGCCCCGCTGACGCCGATGGGATGGCCGAAGGCGATGGCGCCGCCGTTGACGTTGCAGTTCTCAGCGGTCTCCGGGTCCAGGCCCAGCATGACCGAGGAGTGCCAGACACACGGAAGCAAAGGCCTCGTTGAACTCCCACAGGTCGATGTCGGAGACCTTGAGGTCGGCCTTGGCCAGGGCGTCCAGCATGGAGTTGGCGGGGACGTTGCAGAGGTTGGTGAACTCGCCGGCGGTCCAGCCGTAGGAGACGATGGTGCACATGGGCTCCAGGCCCAGTTCGGCGGCCTTGTCCGCGCTCATCACCACGGTGGCGCAGGCGCCGTCGTTGATCGGAGGAAGCGTTGCCGGCGGTGACCGCGCCGCCTTCCTTGTTGAAGGCCGGCTTCAGGGCCGCCAGCTTCTCGATGCTGGTGTCGGGGCGCACGCCCTCGTCCTTGGCGAAGATGACCGGGTCGCCCTTCTTCTGGGGGATCTCCACCGGCACGATCTCTTCGTCCAGCCTGCCGGCCTCCTGCGCCGCCGCCGCACGCTGATGGCTGCGGGCCGCCCAGAAGGTCCATCTGCTCGCGCTTGACGCCGTACTCCACCGACCACCTGTCGGTGCCCTTGCCCATGTGGATGTCCTCGAAGGCGTCCCACAGGCCGTCGTTGATCATCAGGTCCACCAGTCGTGCCGTTGCCCATGCGGTAGCCGCCGCGGGCCTTGGGGACGGAGTAGGGGGCGTTGGTCATGGACTCCATCCCCCCGACCACCAGGACCTCGGCCTGGCCGAGCTTGATCATCATGTCCGCCTGCTCCAGGGCGCTCATGGAGGAGATGCAGACCTTGTTGACGTTGATGGCCCAGGTCTTCTTGGGCAGGCCGCCCTTGATGGAAGCCTGGCGCGCCGGGACCTGGCCGCAGCCGGCGGTGAGCACCTGGCCCATGATGGTGCAGTCGACCAGTTCGGGGTCGATGCCCGCGCGCTTGACGGCCTCGGCGATGGCGATGGCGCCGAGGTCGACGGCGGAGAAGCCCGAGAGTGACCCCTGCATGCGCCCGAAGGCGGTGCGGGCCGAACTTACGATAACGGTGTCTTTCATGTGGTTCTTCCTCCTTCTCCTGCTTGCTGTTACAGCCCGAGGTGACGGGCGATGACGATCCTCTGTACCTCCGAGGTCCCCTCGCCGATCTCCAGGATCTTGGCGTCCCGGAAGAAGCGGGAGACCGCGTATTCGTTCATGAAACCGTAGCCACCGAAGATCTGGATGGCCTGGGTGACGTTGCGCATGTTCATCTCGGAGGCGAACAGCTTGGCCATGGAGGCCTCCTTGGAATGGGGGACCTTGGCGTCACGCATGGCGGCGGCCTTGTAGGTCATGTTGCGGGCCAGCTCGATCTCGGTGGCCATGTCGGCCAGCTTGAACGAGACGGCCTGGAACTTGCCGATGGGCTTGCCGAACTGCACGCGCTCCTTGGCGTACTTGAGCGACTCCTCGAAGGCGCCCTGCGACTGGCCCACGGCCAGCGCGGCGATGGCGATGCGCCCGCCGTCCAGGATGTTCATGAACTGCTTGAAGCCCTGGCCGACCTTGCCCACCAGGTTGGCCTCGGGCACCCTGCAGTCGTCGAAGCTGAGCTCGCGGGTGTCGGAGGCGTGCCAGCCGATCTTGTGGTACTTGGGGGCGATGGTGTAGCCGGGGGTGCCGTTGGGCACGAAGATGGTGGAGATCTCCTTCTTGCCGCTGTCGCTGACGCCGGTGACCGCGGTCACGGTCACCCCGGCGGTCATGTCGGTGCCCGCGTTGGTGATGAAGCACTTGGTGCCGTTGATCACCCATTCGCCGTTGACCAGCTTGGCGGTGGTGCGGGTCCCGCCCGAGTCGGAACCGGCCTCGGGCTCGGTCAGCCCGAAGGCCCCCAGCACCTTCCCCTCGGCCATGGGCACCAGCCACTGCTGCTTCTGCTCCTCGGTGCCGAAGTAGTAGAAGTTGCTGGACCCCAGGGAGATATGCGCCTCCACGGTGATGGCGATGGCGCCGTCCAGGCGGGCCAGCTCCTCCACCGCGATGATGTATTCCAGGTAGTCTCCCCCGGCTCCGCCGTACTCCTCGGGCCAGGGTATGCCCAGGTAGCCCAGTTCTCCCATGTGTTTCACGATGTCGTAGGGGAACTTGCCCTCTTCCCAGAGCTGCTCCGCGCGGGGGCGGATCTCGTTCTCGGCGAATTCCCTGACGGCGCTGCGGAACATCTGTTTTTCTTCATCGAGTTCGAACAACATGCTGCGTCACCTGCCTTTTCCCCTCCTGTGACTGTTATTACGACTCTGGCTGGTCATCCATCGGGATTAACCAGTGGCATTATATAGTAAATATAGGCAAGAAAAAGGGGAGGGGCGATGCCCCTCCCCCGTTTCGGTACGGTGCCTAGGCGGGCTCGAAGTGCATGAGCAGCATGGGGTGGTCGACCTTGTCGTCGGTGTAGGCCACCTTGACCTTCATGCCCGTCTTGATCGCGTCGGTGTCGCCGCCGTAGTTGCTGCAACTGGTGGGTGAAGAGGGTGTCGGCCCCGTCCATCTTGACGATGGCCAGCACGTAGGGGATCTCCACCTTCATGAAGGAGGGCACGAACTGCGAGACCGAGAAGCTCTCCAGGGTGCCGGTGCCCGGCAGTTCCTTCCACTTGGCAGATGCTCATGCAGTCGGCAGCACAGCGGGCGCGGGAATGCCCCAGACCTTGCCGCAGTTCGGTGCATTCGGTGGTGACGAACTTCTTGTTGGCCAGCTCGATGAAGAACTTGGAGTACTTGCCGAGTATGTGCTTGTAGGTGAAGTCCATCTTCCACTCGATGCGCATGATCTCGCGGAAATCCGTCCAGGGGTCGCCGTCGGGATGAGCGAAGGCCATGGGGTCCTCGGCGGTGAAGACCTCCATGAGATTGTTGATCTGATCGAGTCCCATATCAGTCCCTCCTCTCGAATACGTTGATGGCACAGAAGGTGCCGGTGCCGCCGTGGGAGTCCATGCCGCCGCGCTTGGAGTTCAGTTCCACCTGGCGCTTGGGATGGGCTTCCTGGCGCAGCTGGCGCAGCACCTCGATGCCCTGGCCGAGCCCCGTGGCTCCCACCGGATGACCGAAGCCGATGAGCCCGCCGGAGGTGTTGGTGGGGAGCTCGCCGCCGACGTTGAACACGCCCTTCTCCATGCAGCTTGCCGCTCTCGCCCGGCTTGCAGAAGCCGAGGTCCTCGTAGCTGACCAGTTCCACTCCGGAGTAAGCGTCGTGCACCTCGAAGCAGTCGAAGTCCTTCATGGGGTTCTTGATGCCGGCCATCGCGTAAGCCTGCCTGGCGGCCTTCCTGCTTGCCGCGGAAGTGGAGGATGCCCGGCTCGGGGTAGGGGCGGTCGGCCATGCGCATGAAGTCGGTGCCGCAGCCGGTGCCGGTCAGCTCGATGGTGGGCTTCTTCTCCCAGGTGGTGCGAGTGCTTCTTGGCCCATTCCTCGGTGGCGAAGATGAGGGTGGCGGCGCCGTCGGAGAGCAGGCAGTTGTCCAGGCGCTTGTAGGGGTAGGTGATCATCTTGGACTTCATCACGTCGTCCACGGTGATGTCCATGGGGTAGTGGGCCTTGGGGTTGTACATGGCGTTGCGGTGGTTCTTCACGCTGACCAGGGCGAACTGCTCTTCCGTGGTCCCGTACTTCTGCATGTGGGCGTTCATCATGATGGCGTAGTAAGCGATGTAGAAACCGGCTACCTGCACTTCCCAGTCGGTGTCCGAGGCCAGGGCGATGAACTGCTGGGCCACGTCCGAGGGGACGCAGCGGCCCATGTTCTCGGAGCCGAAGACGATCATGGAATCGCAGAGGCCCGACTTGATGTAGGCGTAGGCGTTGCGGATGGCCAGGCCGCCGGTGCCGCCGCCGCCCTCGACGCGGACGTTGGGCTTGGGGCACATGCCGATGTTGTCGTGGAAGATGGCCCCGGCCTTCAACTGCTTATCGAAATGGTCGCTGAAATAGCTGGTGGTCGAATGCTCGATGTCGGCGATGCGCGTGCCCGAGTCCTCCAGCGCCTCCAGCACCGACTCGTTGATCCAGTCGCGCATGTTGCCGTCGACCCGCTCGGCCGCGAATTTCGAGATTCCACCTCCTAACACGAATACCCTTCTCTCCTTGTTCAGGATCTCCATACCTTTCCTCCTCTTCTCTTTCCTCGACGTTTACTTCGACTCCAAATGTGGTTCCGCGAAAGCATAATAAGATACGGCGATGGCGCGCAAGCCCTGTTCCTGCTCTTCCGGGAGCTGCTTGATTATCTTGGCCGGCACCCCGGCCACCAGGGAATGGGGCGGGACGTCCATCTTCTCCGGGACCACCGCGCCCGCGGCCACGATACTGCCGTGGCCGATCCTGGCATCGTCCAGCACCACGGAGTTCATGCCCACGATGACGTTGTCCTCGATCACCGCGCCGTGCAGGATGACGCCGTGCCCCACCGTGACGTAGCTACCCACGCTGACCGGGCCGTGCAGGACGCTGCAGTCCTGGATGCTGGTCTCCTCGCCCACGATGATCTCCCCCCTGTCGGCCCGCAGCACCGCGTTGAACCAGATGGTGGAACGCCTGCCCACCGAGACCGGGCCGATGAGCATGGCCCCGGGAGCGACGTAAGCGTCCTCCGCCACCGAGGGTTCCTTTTCCAGGTAAGGGATCTCCATGTTGCCGGGGCTCCTCCCGCGTACAGTATCCGACGCAAAATCGAAAACATTATACCACTGGCATCAAGGAGAGGGTAGAGTTGGTAGGACACCGGGTTGGTTGTATAATAATTACAACCGGAAAAAAAGAGAGGTAGGGAATGGCTCGCCTGTATTGCCCCGAATGCGACCGCGAAGAAGCTTCCGGGGCCAAGTTCTGCTCCAAGTGCGGGGGGAAACTCACCCCTTTCATGCGCGTGGTGATCATGCCTTTCGTGGAGAGCGGCCAGGACACGGGGGTAGACCCGGAATACCAGCCGCTGGTGGAGCAGGAAGGACCCCTCCCCCTCACCCACGGCATCGGGTGCCAGATGTTCATCTCCTCCGACATCGACAGCATCAAGCTGGTCTCGACCCAGCGTGAGCAATACTTCAACGCCACCGGCAAGATCCTGCCCGAACTGGTCAAGAGCGAACTGGACAAGATCGGGTACTACCAGGTCCCCGATACCGGCAGCGTCGACGCCATCGCGGAGGCGGCGGGCGACATGCCCACCGAGCTCTTCCTCCTCATCCAGCAGGAACTCGACCCGGATTTCCTCTTCCTGCCCGACGTGGACTGCTTCTTCTTCCGCTACCCCCACCCCTACGGCAAGGACGAGGTCACCGCGTCCGGTTTCGCCTTCGTCCAGATCAGCGCCTTCCTCCTGGACAACCGGGAGAACAAGATCATGAGCCGGGGCACCGGGGCTTCGCTGGTCAAGTTCGAGCTGCCGCCGGACGTGCAGGTGACCGAGGAGTTCACCATCGAAGGCAGCCAGCAGCTGCAGGCCATGACCGAGGCGAGCCGGCTGGCGGTGCGGAAGCTCCTCGTCAACATGAAGATGATCTGATCGCCTTCCTGTCGTTGCGAGGAACTCAGTCGACGAAGCTACCTTGATCTTCTCAGCTTACAAGCATCGCTATCGATCTGCGCTCGAGATTCGACAGCTGCGCGATGACTTCAGTCTTTCAGCTTGGTGACCGGCGCGTACTGGAGATGGAGCCGCTTGGGGCCGATCTGGGGGAACTCCACGGTTATCTCGGGGCCGCTCTCGGAGACCGTCACTTCCGTCACCCGCCCCTCCCCGAACTTGGTGTGCAGGACGCGGTCGCCGGCCTGGAAAGTGCCCGCCAGCTCTTCCGCCTGCTTGCATTCGCGCTTGACGGCGGCCTGGCGCACCTCCTCGGCCCCGACCTCCTGCAGGAGCCCGGGGGGGATGTCCCTGATATACGGGGACTCGCGGCAGAACTCCTCGCGGCCGTAGGTGTAGCGCATACTGGCCCGGGTCAGGTAGAGCAGGTCCTTGGCGCGGGTCAGCCCCACGTAGCAGAGGCGGCGCTCCTCGTCCTCCCGGCGCTCGAAGACCGAGCGGATGTGGGGGAAGACCCCCTCCTCCATGCCCACCATGAACACCACCGGGAACTCCAGGCCCTTGGCGTTGTGCAGGGTCATCAGGGTGACCGAGCCCTCCTCCTCGTGGTACTGGTCTATGTCGGAGAGGAGGGAGATCTGCTCGAGGAACCCCCCCAGGCCTTCCTCGGGATTGGCGGCCTGGTACTCCGCCGCCACCCGCTCGAACTCCTCCAGGTTCTCGACCCGCCCCTCGGCCTCGATGGTCTTCTCTTCGCGCAGTTCCTGCAGGTAGCCGCTCTTGACCTGGACGCGCCGCACCAGGTCGGTCAAGGTGTGTTCCTCCATGTCGTGGCTCAGTTCCGCGATGAGTTCGACGAAGGCGATCATCTTCTTGCGGGCGGCCGGGCCCAGCTGCGGCACCTCTCCCGCCCGGCCCAGCGCCTCCAGGAGCGAGATGCCCTGCAGGGAAGCGTAGGCCTCCACGTGCCCCAGGGAGGTGTCGCCGATGCCGCGGCGCGGCACGTTGACGATGCGCCGCAGGCTCACCCCGTCTTCCGGGTTGATCAGTACCTTCAGGTAGGCCAGGATGTCCTTGACCTCGCGCCGCTCGTAGAAGCGGTATCCCCCGATGATCCTGTAGGGGAGGTTGAAGCGGAGCATGATCTCCTCGAAGATGCGCGACTGCGCGTTGACGCGGTAGAAGACGGCGATGTCGCGCAGGGAGTACCCGCCTTCCGAGGTGAGCTTGCCGATCTCCTCCACCAGGAAGAGAGCCTCCTCCATGCTGGTCTCGGCGCGGAAGTACTTGATGGGGGACCCCTCGGCCCGGTCGGTCCACAGCTTCTTGGGCTTGCGCCCCTCGATCCCCGTGACCACGCCGTGCGCCGCCTCCAGGATGACCTGGGTGGAGCGGTAGTTGCGCTCCAGGCGGATGACCGCGGCGTCGGGGTAGTCCTTCTCGAAGTCGAGGATGTTGCGCAGGTCGGCACCGCGCCACGAGTAGATGCTCTGGTCATCGTCGCCCACCACGCAGAGGTTGCGCCGGCCGGCGGCCAGCAGGTTGACCCAGCTGTACTGGACGCGGTTGGTGTCCTGGTACTCGTCGACGCTGATGTAGTGGAATTTTCCTCGTACTCCTCCGAGGATGGCCGGGTACAGCTCCAGCAGGGCCAGGGCGTTGAGGAGGATGTCGTCGAAGTCCATGGCGTTGTTGCGGATCAGCGTCGTCCTGGTAGATGCGGTAGACCTCCCCCACCGATCGAATCGAAATCGTCGCGCGCGTCCCGCTGAAGTCCTCCCAGCTGACCATCTCGTTCTTGCGGTGGAGATGCGCGAGCGCACCATGCGCGGCGGGTAGCGCTTGGTGTCCAGCGGTTGTCCCGCATCAGCTGGTTGACCAGGCGTTTCTGGTCGTCTTCGTCGTAGATGACGAAGTTGCGACTGGAAGACCAGCGCTCCGCGTCCTGGCGCAGGATGCGCATGCAGGCGGCGTGGAAGGTGGAGGCCCATGGGCCGGCTGTAGTTGCCGACCAGCTGCTGCAGGCGCCGGCGCATCTCCTCCGCCGCCTTGTTGGTGAAGGTGATGGCCAGCAGGTTGGGCGCGGGCACCTGCGCCTCCCGGACCAGCTCGGCCAGGCGGTGGGTGAGCACCCGGGTCTTGCCGCTGCCGGCGCCGGCAGGATCAGCAGGGGGCCCTCGGTATGCAGGACCGCCTCGCGCTGCTCCGGGTTGAGGCCGGCCAGGATCTTGTCGTCGGTGGACATATGTCTCCTTACTCCTTATCACGCATCAGACCATTCTAGCGCATGGTGACGATAAGGGCATTGCTGGATACAGCATGCGCTAGGGGCGGGGAAGTGCCAAGGGCTGGGGTCATGATGACTCCAGGAACTCAGGCACCTTAAAGGACCCAGGCACTGGGACACTTTTAGATTTACGCCGTGAGGGGGTAGGTGCCGTAGCGGTGGGCCTCGGTCATCCAGCGCAGGCGGTCCACCGAGATGTTGGGTAGGCTGTGGTCGGGGGCGAGGATGAAGCCGCCGCCCTGACCCGCGTCCCGGATGGCTGAGCGCACCGCCTCCTCCACTTCCTCGCGGCTCCCCTCCACCAGCACGTAGGATACGTCGATGTTGCCGATGATGCAGACGCGGTCTCCCACCGTACGCTTGACCTCCGCCAGGTCCACCCCGGCAGTGGGCTCCAGCGGGTGCACCGCGTCGAACCCCCAGTCGGCCATGGAGGCGAGCAGGACGGTGGTGTTGCCGCAGGAGTGGAAGAGGGCGTTCATCCCTTGGGCGTGGGCCGTCTCGGCGATGCGGCGGTAGTGGTCCCCGAAGAGCTCCTCGATGAGCCGGGGGTTGAGCATGGGCCCGGAACGGTAGGCCAGGTCGTCGGTGTGGACGAAGCCGGGCACCCCGGCGTCGGCCATAGCCTCGATGAGCATGCAGTGCAGGTCGGCGTAGAAGGAGATCATGCGCTTGAGGAAGTCCTTCTCCTTGCGCGCCGCCACCACGAAGCGCTCGAAGCCCATGGGCTGCCAGGTGTTCTCGAAGAGGCGGTAGTTGCCGAAGCCGAAGATGAACAGGCGGTCGCCGTACTCCCGCTGCACCTCCCGGAAGATGCGGTTGACCTTCTCCGGCAGGCGCAGGATGTCCCGCTTGGGCCAGGCGCGCCAGTCGTCGGGGCCCTTGATCAGGCCTTCACGGTAGATGGGATTGACGAGATTGCCCGCCGCGTCGGCCGAGACGTCGCACAGCCGGCCGAAGATGTCCGTCATCACCTTGGAGCTGTGAAAGCGCAGCACCGGGAAGCAGGTCAGCCAGGCGGCGTCGTAACCCATCTTCACCGCGGCGGCGGCTCCCCGCTGGGTCAGCTGCTCCAGCTCCCTGTCGGTCAGGAACGAGCTCGGCACGCGGTCGAAGAACAAGTCGAAGAACTTCGAGGTGCGTTCGCCGGTGATCAACCTGTGCAGCGGGTTGGGCCCCTTGCCCAGGATGGTGTTGGAGACGGGGAACTCGTTCATCAGGTCGAAGACGGGCACGCGGTCGGGCTGGCGCAACTCCAGCGCCGCCAGGACCCTGTCGTGTTGGGTGGCGATGCCAGCCACCACCCCTCAAGCCGGTGCCCAGCCGGAGAAGATGCGCACCGCCTCCACCGCGTCGCGGCCCAGGGCGTCCACTCCATAGCGTTCGGCGAGTTCGGCGTGGGTGCATGCTCCCCCGATGGCTATCTTGACGGAGTCGCGCAGCCCGGCGGACTTCAAGGCCTCCACCACCTCGCCGATGGAACCCACCATGGTGGTGAGGAGCACCGAGAGGCCGATGGCGGAAGCGGAGTTGCTCCTCACCGCGTCAACCACCTTCTCCGCGGGCACGTCCACTCCCAGGTCCACCACGCGGAACCCGGCGCTTGAGAGCATGGTGCCCACCAGGTTCTTGCCGATGTCGTGGATATCGCCCTTGACGGTGCAGATGACCGCCGTCCCTTTAGCCCCGGTGTCTCCCGCGACAGGTGCGAGCACCTCGACGCCCTCCTTCATCTCCTCGCCCGCCAGCACCAGGTCGGCTAGAAAGTATTCGCCCGCCTCGAAGCGCTCGCCCACCACGACCATGCCGGCGCTCATCGCGCCCAGCAGGTCGGGAGCCTTCTCTCCGGCGTCGAGGGCTTCGGTCAGCAGCGGGGTTATCTCGTCCAGTTCCAGGTCTGCGAGGCCCGCTCGACGCGCTCGAGGTGGTCCCCCATGACAGCCTCCTTTTCAACCAAGCGATGGGTATGTTACCTATCAGTTTATCACAGACATTGCTGGTTGCCATATGGGCTGGAAGCGGGAAGTGCCAGGCCTTGCATGAGTACATGCAAAGCACTGGGACACTTGCTTCAAGCTTATTCCCACTCGATGGTGGCGGGCGGCTTGGAGGATATATCGTATACCACCCGGTTGACCCCCGGGACCTCATTGATGATGCGGGTGGAGATCCGTGCCAGCACGTCGTAGGGCAGTCGTGCCCAGTCGGCGGTCATGGCGTCCTCGCTGGTGACGGCGCGCAGCATGACCGTATCGGCGTAGGTGCGCTCGTCACCCATCACTCCCACCGTCTTCAGCGGGGAGCATGGCGAAGGACTGCCACACCTCCCGGTACAGGCCGGCCCGTCTTGATTCCCTCGATCACCATGGCGTCGGCCTCGCGCAAGATCCCACCCGCTCCCGGGTGACCTCGCCGATGATGCGGATCGCCAGGCCCGGCCCGGGGAAGGGCTGCCGCCAGATGATCGCGTCCGGCAGGCCCAGTTCCTCGCCCACCTCCCGGACCTCGTCCTTGAACAGCTCGCGCAGCGGCTCCACCAGTGTGAGCTGCATGTCATCCGGAGGTGCCGACGTTGTGGTGGGACTTGATCCCGGCGGCGTCCTTGGTGCCGCTCTCGATGACGTCTGGATACAGAGTGCCCTGCGCCAGGAACTCGATGCCTTTCAATTCGCCGCGTCCTCCTCGAAGACCCCGATGAACTCCTCCCCGATGATCTTGCGCTTGATCTCCGGGTCAGTGACGCCCTCGAGGCGGCGCAGAAAGCGCTCCGGGGCATCGACGTGGATGAGTTTGATCCTGAAGTGTCGCCGGAAGGCGTCCTCCGACGCTGCTCGGCCTCGCCCTTGCGCAGCAGACCGTGGTCGACGAAAACGCAAGTGAGCTGGTCGCCGATCGCCTTGTGGACCAGCACCGCCGCGGCGGCCGAGTCGACCCCGCCGGATAGTCCGCACACGACCCTTGCCCCCCACCTCTCCCGGATCTGCTCCATCGCGTGCTCTGATCGAGACCGGGGTCCAGGTCGGCGGCAGCCACACGCGTGTAGAGAAAGTGCCAATACATCCTTGCCCTGGGGTGTGCCAACCTCGGGATGGAACTGGACGCCGTAAATGCGCCGCGCGGTATCCTCCATCGATGCGACGGGGAGACGGTCGGTGCGGGCGATGACCGTGGAGCCTGCCGGGCGCTCCAGACGTGTCCCCGTGGCTCATCCACACCGTCTGGGACATGGGCAGCTCGGCCAGGAGCAGCCCGGGGTCGGTGACTTCCAGTTCGGTCTTGCCGTATTCGCGGATGT
>CAWFDJ010000021.1:0-361501 GCA_963814495.1 uncultured bacterium | reverse complement strand
GGTGATATACTCGAACTGCTGGAAGAACACATGGAACCAGCGCCCGGGATTGCAAAGAGAGGGAGAGGATAATCCATGAAAAGAAGTATTACTATCTTGCTAACCCTGGCCTTGCTGCTGCTGGCGATGACAGGTTGTGGGGATGGGAGCGCCACGCAGGCGGCTTCCACGGCCGCCGGGCTCCTGGAGCAGGCTAAAGCGGAGACGCAGCAGGGCAATCTGACCCGGGCGGCCGACCTCTACGAGCAGGCCGGGGAGGCTTACAGCTCCGAAGGCGACGAAGCGGGAGCGCGGGAGTGCCTGAACGGCATCCAGGACATCAGCATGATCAAGACCCTTTATCCCCTGAGCGAGGGCGAGTTGCGCGAGCAGATGGCCGAATCCTTCCCCGGTGTTCCGGAAGCCGAGCGTGAGGCCTGGATCGATTCGGGCGAACTCGACCACACGGTCATAGACGGTGAGCCCGTGTACCTCAACGTAGTGATCACCAACATCAAGTTCCGCGACATGGGCCTATTCCAGCAGGATGCCGGGATGCTCGCCGGCTACGAGATGGGCTACAACCTGTTGAAGGGGGTGGCGGAGCAGCCGCTCGACCCGTCCTGGCAGCCCTACATCGACCCCATTACCTGCCAGGGCGCCCACGTGGTGGATATCTCCCGAGACAAACTCCCCGCCGAGGGGCTGCTGAAGATATGGTTTCCCCTGCCCCTGACCACCGGTCCCCAGCCGTCGGTCCGGGTGACCTCCATCGAACCGGATACTTACGTGGTAGGAAGCCCCTCCATCGACGGCGACATCGGGATACTGTACATGGAAGTCCCCCTGGACGGGCTCACCGGAGACCTCTCGCTCCGCGTGGGGTTCGAGTTCGACCATTACGCGCAGCGTTTCGAAATCGATCCCGCGCGGGTCGGGGCTTACGACACCGATAGCGCCCTGTACAAGGAATATACGGCGTCAGGCCCGAACATCGCGGTCACCCCGGAGATCGAGGAGACGGCCCGGCGGGTGGTGGGGGATGAGGCCAACCCCTACCTGGCGGCGAGGAAGATCTACGACTACGTACTGGAGAAAATCGAGTACAGCCTGATGCCTCATCAGGCCCTGCCGGCCCTGGGCATACCCGAATCCGTATACGTGCACGAGAACCGCTACGGCGATTGCAGTTCCCAGAGCATCTACTTCTCCGCCCTCTGCCGGGCAGTGGGCATCCCGGCCCGCGCCACCGGTGGCTGGCAGCTCTTCTCGGGCCACTTCGGCGACCATTTCTGGGCGGAGTTCTACCTCCCCGGCTATGGCTGGATACCGGTTGACCCGACAGCGGCGGAGATGGCCGACTACATCCCGGGCCTGAGCGGGGAGGAAGTGGATGTCTTCCATGACACCTTCTTCGGAAACATGGATAACCTTCGCTGCGTCATCCAGCACGATGTGGACGAGCCTTTCACGCCTCCGGCCTCCGAGCCCACCTTCTACAAGATGGCCTTCCAGGCCCCGGTCTTTAACTGCGATACCATGCAGGAGCTGCCGGACCTAGTGCTCTACGAGTGCTGTTCCCTCGAGGCACGGATATCGGGCAGGTGAGAATAGCGGATGAGAAGAAGGGCCGTCATCGCGTCTGTCCTGGTTTTTGTAATGCTGCCGCTGGCGATGACGGGCTGCGGGAACGGAAGCGCCACGCAGACGGCCTCCACCGCTGTCGGACTCGCGGATCAGGCGAAGACCGAGATGCAGAAGGGGAACCTTTCCCTGGCATCCGATCTTTACGAACAGGCCGGGGAGGCTTACAGCTCCGAAGGCGACGAAGCGGGGGCGCGTGAGTGCTTGAACGGCATCCAGAATGTCGGCATCATCGGGATGGCCTACTCCTGGAGCGAGGAGGAGCTGCGCGTTAAGCTGGCCGGGGCCTTCCCCGGCGTTCCGGAGGATCAGCGCGAGGCCTGGATAGCCTCCGGCCAACTCGAGTGCCTGGTCATCGACGGCGAGCCCATGTATTGCAGCGATGTGCCCACCAACCTCAAGTTCCGCGATGTGGACCTCTTCCGGCAGGATGCCTCGCTGCTCGCCGGCCACGAAACAGTGTATAACCTGTTGAAGGGGATGGCGGACCAGCCGCTCGACCCATCCTGGCAGCCGTACACCGATCCCCTCACCTACCAGGCCACCCACCTCATAGACATTCCCCGGGACCAACTCCCCAGCGAGGGATTGCTGAGGATATGGTTCCCCCTGCCCCTGATCACCGGCCCCCAGCCGTCGGTCCGGGTGACCTCCATCGAGCCTGATACTTACGTGGTGGAGCCCCCCTCCATCGACGGCGACATCGGGGTGGTATACATGGAAGTTCCCCTGGACCAGCTGGCGGGGGACCTCTCGCTACGCGTGCGGTTTGAGTTCGACCATTATGAGCAGCGCTTCGCCGTAGATCCCGCGCGGGTCGGGGCGTACGATACTTACAGCTCCCTGTACCAGGAATATACGGCGTCAAGCCCGAACATCGCGGTCACCCCGGAGATCGAGGAGGCGGCTCGGCGGGTGGTGGGGGATGAGGTCAACCCCTACCTGGCGGCGAAAAAGATCTATGATTATATACTGGAAAACATCGAGTACAGCCTGGTGCCTCACCCCGCGCTGCCGTTGCTGGGAATACCCGAGGCTGTATACGTGCACGACCATCGCTGCGGCGATTGCGGCGCCCAGAGCATGTACTTCTCCGCCCTCTGCCGGGCGGTGGGCATACCGGCCCGCACCACCGGTGGTTGGCAATTCCTCAGGGGCACCTACGGCGACCATTTCTGGGCGGAGTTCTACCTCCCCGGCTATGGTTGGATACCGGTTGACCCGACCGTGGCGGAGATGGCCGACTACATCCCGGACCTGAGCGGTGATGAAGTCAAGGCTTTCCACGACCTCTGTTTCGCCAACATGGACAACCGCCGCTGTGTCGTCCAGCACGACATAGACGTGAAGCTCGTGCCGCCGGTCCTCGAGCCCACCCTATTCGTGCCGGGATTCCAGACCCCGCTCTTCAACTGCGACACCATGCAGGACCTGCCGGACTCGGTGCTCCACCAGTTCTGGTCCCGAGAGGTGCTGATATCGGGCACCCGGTGAATCAGGGGCTTAAACGGCCCTACTTGTATGCCGAATCTATATCGTTGCTGAACTTGTCGACCACGGCCTTGCGCTTCAGCTTCAGGGTCTGGGTGAGCATCCCGCTCTCTAAGGTGAAGTCCTCGGTCAGGAATATGAACTTCTTCGGTATCTCGTAGTTGCCGTACTTACCCTTGAGCGCATCGACGACGCGGCCCTCTATCATCTTCGTGACTGCCTGGTCCGCGATGAGCCCGACGGGGTCGTTTTTCTTGCCGGTCAGCTTGCAGACCGCCTCGAAGTCGGGGACGATCAGGCAGACGTTGAAGTCCTTGCCCTCTCCGTAGATCATCACGTTGGCGACCAGCGAGTCGAGGCCAATATCTTCCTCCATGGAAGCCGGAAAGACGTACTTGCCGTTGAGCAGCTTGTACTGCTCCTTTATCCTGCCGGTGATCTTGAGGAAGCCGTCGAGTCCAGCCTGCCGCAGTCGCCGGTGCGGAAGCCCCCGTCCGGGGTTATGACCTCCGCCGTCGCCTCGGGCTTGTTGTGGTACCCCTTCATGACCATGGGGCCGTAGACGATTATCTCGCCGTCTTCTTCATCCGTTCCCTCCAGGGATGTGTCGATCACTATCCTGCAGTTGGGTATCGCGGCACCCACCGTGCTGATCTTGGACTTCCCGGGACGGTTCATGGTAACCGCCGGCGACGTCTCGGTGAGCCCGTAGCAGTCGTAGGTGGGAATGCCGATATCGAAGAAGAATTGGGCGATCTCGGGATTCATCATGGCGCTTCCGGTGATGGCCGCCTTGAGGTTGCCCCCGAACTGGGCGCGGACCTTCTTGAAGACGACGGCGTCGACGAGCTTGAACTTGAGATCGACGCCGAAGCTCTTCCGGCCCTGCGCGGCAAGCTCGCGCTTCTTCTTCGCGGTCTCGACACCCATGATGAACAACTTGCGGGGCAGGCCTCCCTCTTCTTCTACCTTGGCCCAGATGGCCTCGTAGACCCTGTTGAAGATGCGGGGCACGGCGATAAGGGCCGTCGGCTGCGCCTTTTTCAGGTCCTCCGCTATGGTTTCGATGCTTCCCACCAGGGCGATGGAGCCTCCGAGATAAGTGAAATGGTTGAGGTCGGCAGTCAGGCCGTAAGAGTGCGCCCACGGCAGGATGGCCAGGCTGCGGTCGGCGCTGCTGAATTCCGGAAAGCACGAGTGGGCGTCGACGACGTTCGAGGCGAGGTTGCCGTGCGACAGCAGCACGCCCTTGGGCTCCCCGGTGGTGCCGGAAGTGTAGATGAGGACGGCTATCTCGTCCGGGCTCGCGGGCCTGACACTGGGGACCGGGTTCTTCCTGCCGCTCGCCTCCAGCGCCGCCATGGAACCGGCGCCTTCGCCCTCGATGAGGATCGTGTTCTTCAGGCCGGGCACCTTGTCCCGGAAAGCGTTGACCTTGTCCAGGATCTCCTGCCTGGACACGAACAGCGCCACGATGCCGCTGTCGTTGATGATGTACTGCCAGGTACTGGCGAGCTCCGCCTCGTACATGGGGACGAACCGGCACCCCAGGCCGTAGGCGGCGAACGCCGCGACGGCCCACTCGACGCGGTTGTTCGCGATAAGCCCTACGGTGTCGCCTTTCGCGATGCCCTCGCCAGCCAGGCCGGCGCGAGGTCGTCGACCCGTTTCGCCACCTGGTTGTAGGTGACCCACTCGTGCACTCACCCGCGGCGTTCTTGGTGCCGAACAGTTTGTTCGAGCCGTACTTTGCCACGCTGTTCTCGAACATCTCCACGAGGTTCTCCGGGGTTCCCATGCTCATGTCGCGCTCCTCCCACTCCTTAGATGACATCCCTCTTACCAACATTATACATTCCAGCGGGGCCGTCCCGGCTGTTCCCTGGCCCGGCCATGAAGTTGACATAATGTCAAAGAACGCTATAGCAGTCCGTAAAGATGGCGAAAAGGGGGTCTACTACGGGGTTAACTAGCTATTCAACAGGCCGCTCATCATGATGTCCGACAACTGCTCCCCGACTTGTCTCGGGCTCAGTGGTCCTTTCGGATCATACCACCTGGGGACCTGACTGACCGAGCCAAGTAAGAAAGATGAGACTACCGGATCCTGCAGGTCTTTAAACCGGCCGCGGCTTTTACCGTTGTCGAATACGGCTTCGATCAACTTGAAATAAGGCTGGACCCGAGCCGTAAAAGCACCTTCGGAGTTTCCAGTGCCTGCGTTGTGCAGGCCGGCCTCAAATGCCCACAGCACCCTGCTTTCCGGATGGCTGCATAGTATCTCCACACCGGAAACGATCAACCGCCGGATCAGCTCTTCGTCCGACCCGGCGCCCTCTTCCACTATTCTCCTGGCTTCGCTGTAAAGCTCCTCCACCAGGTTGTCGATGAGCTGGATTATGATGCTCTCCTTGTTCTTGAAGTAGTGGTAGAGGTTGGGCTTCGAATAGCCCAGTTCGTCAGCGATCATCTCCAGCGTGGTCGCTTGATACCCGTCTGTAGCGAATAACCCGGACGCAACATCGCATATCTGCTTGCGCCGTATGCCCATTCGTTTCGAGAGTCTTGAGCCGTTCATAGTCTTGCCATCGTTTTCCATATTGATGTCACTATAGTAAATACAAGTCGATAAAGCAACATGTTGTAATAATATCTACTGGTGGAAGAACCTACTGCGAGCCGCCCGTGAGCTTGCCGTAAGCCTCGCCCATGTTGAGATGCTCGTAAGACCCGTCGCCGGAAGGCGTCGCGGTGAGCTCAAAGCCCGCGCTTCTCTGGAAGAGCATGACTATGTCCGAGCCCCCGAAAAGGAAGTACCCGAGCATGTCGCCCTTCTCCACGGTTGCCCCGGCCACCACCGTATCCTCGAGATTGACCGAGGAAACCTGCGACATGCCGATGGGCATCACGGCGACGAGGCCGTATTCAGCGGTCTGGATGATCACGCACGCGCGCGTCTCTATCATCTGCCAGCCGGGCTCCTGGTCCTCCAGGACGTATTTCCCCTTACCCGCGTCCCAGATCTGCCTTCCTCCGACCGCGTCGTCCTGCGGTACCTGGCGCGCCTCGAGGATGGTGCCGCCCACGGGGAAGTGATACCGGTGATAGTCGTTCACGTCGAGGAAGGTGTGGGAGAGCGTGCCTCCCGCGAAGGCTCCGCCATACTCGCCGCCCTCTCCCATCAACATGGCGATGGAGTTGAACCTCGATGACTTGATCAGCACCCCGTCCTCCGCGACCAGCCGGGAGTCCTCGTCGATCTGCCACGTCCCCTGGGGCACCGCGTCGGCCGGGGATACCACCACGGAATCGTCGTCGGGTGAGGCTATGGGGCGCGCGGCGTCCGATGAGAGGTAGCGGCTGAAGAAGTCGTTGAAACTGTGCCAGTTGGCGGGGTCCTCGTACCAGCCGTTCTGCAACCCGAAGCGCCTGTCGGCGTAGGCGAGCTCGTAGTATTCGTCGCTCCACGAATCCTCCGTGCTGAGATACTCTCCCCAACCTTGCACGAAATCCCTCATCCAGCTGCGGAACGGCTCGACGTACTGGAGTGAATCGTTGTAGTAGCCCTGCCCCTCGAGTCCTTCCAGCGGTTGGTCCACGAGAAAGTAGAAGTAGTCGAGGCTCTGGTCTATGTGCTCGTACAGGCCGGGCCGGGCCTGGTCCTGCAGGATATTCCACGGCATGCACGTCGCTGCCCAGTCCAGGAAGTCGTAATACTCATCGAGGGTCTGCGCCGGGTTCGTGGCCTTGTCGGGGTTCGCCTCGGCCGCCTCAGCTATCGATTCCTCGAGCAGCGCCGCGAACTGCCCGTCGGATTCCACGAGGGCTATGAGCTCCTCGGTCGCGGGCGCGTGGCTTACGGCCGCTTCCTTTTCAGACGTGCAACCCACCGTGGAGCAGAACACCGCCAGGCATACGGCGACTGCCGATATGGGCCTTAAAAGCCTGCTGTAGTGTGACGATCCGTTCATCAGCGTCCCCCTTGCAGATGTATGGCCTGCACAATATTATATCATCGTTCTGCCCTCCCCCCGCGCTTGCCCTACTATTGACCGAATAGATATATAATAAGGGAGCTTAGAGGCTGTTTCCCTGACTATTGGAGAGGAGGGGTGCCCCCCATGTTCGATCAAGAGCAGTTCGACAAGGCCCTGGCCACGCCGAGGTTGCGGCAGCCGATACCGGAGTTCCTGCCCGGCAACCGTGGGGGCGGCAAGGTCCGCGTCCTCACCGAGCCCGAGCTCAACGCCACGACCAGGCAATGGTTCGTGGACTACGAACGCAAGATCCAGTACTACGCCGACCACGGCATAGACATAGGCTGGACCCTCGAATGGGCCAAGAAGTACTGGTGGAGCTGGTTGATGCGCGACATGTCCCTGAACTCCGAGCTCTACACGCCGGACCTCCGATACACGGACGTGTCATCGTTCGGCCGGACCATAGTCGGCCTGGATGAGTTCGTCAAGTACAACTTCGCGTTCTTCGCTGCCATCCCCGACTGGCGGTACGACCCCCTTCCCGGGCAGATCTTCGTCGACCTTACCCCCGAAGGGGAGGTACGTATCGTGGTCCGCTACCTCGGCAGCGGTCACTGGTCCGGCCCCCTCCGGCTCTACCCTTACGACGAGAAGGCCCCCACCCTCTACGGGACCGGCGTCTTCATCCAGAGCCACGGCATCGACCGCTACCACTTCAACAAGGACGGGCTGATGTACGAGGGCGATACCTCCTACGATATCTTCGAAACGACGCAGGTCGCCGGCATCCTGCCCCGCGACGACAGCTGGCAGTTCCACACGCTGATGAAATCCACCAAGCTGATCGGGGCCGTGCGCAAGATCCGGCAGAGAGTCCCCTTCTCGCACGGCAAGTAACGGAGGGGAATCCATCGATGAGCGGCATTGAATTCTGCGAGAGCTGCGGGGCCCCCCTCATGATCAGCCGCGACCTTCGCTGGGAGAAGAACGGGGTGATATCCATCCCCTCCGCCCCCGCCAACCGCATGATCATGTTCGAGTGCGAACCCATTGACGGCTTGTTCAAGGGCATAGAGGAACTGATCGGGTTGCCCATCGAACACATCGTCGTCGAGAGCCGCAGCCGGGAGACGCGGCGGCTCACCCAGCGCACCTATCCCGTGGCGGTCCGCAAGATACTGGACGGCAAGGGCGGGCGTCCGGAAGGCGAAGGACTCGACATATCGTCACAGGAACGGGAGACGCTGCTCTCCACCATGCGCGCCATCACCGAGTCGTTGGTCGACAGGGGAAGGATCTTCGGCTACGGGGATCAGCACCTGGGCGAGTTGTGGGACGAAGGACGCGATTATCCCTGGCGCAAGCTCTACTTGAGCAACCCCTATTCCCTGTTGTTCCAGGCCGCCGACAACCTGGGGTGGGTAGAGGCTTTTGAGGGCGCCGACATGTGGGTCAGGTACGGAAAGACGGATGAGGAACGGCACGTGGCCGAGGTCTATCCCTCGGAACACCCGGTAGACCTGCAGGAGAGGGCGGCAAGAAAGGAACCGAATACAAGCCCGGGGATATCGCGGTTCGACAGGTGCGTGGAGTGCGGCATCCCCCTGGACGTCGCCCGGCACCAATGGAACGCGGACAGGGGCACCATCACCGATCCGGACACCGGCAGAAGGATCGCCATCTTCGACCCGGCTTCCATGGACGGCATCTTCGACGACCTCCAGTCCGAACTGGGGGAGGCCATACAGTCCACGGTGATAGAGGCCATGAAGGGATTCGTCAAGGAAGGGTGGGAACTCAAACCCTGGAGCCGCCCGCCGTTCTCCTTCCAGAAGATGTTCTCAGTGCGCGGGCTGGGAAAACTGGTCTCGTTCAAGGGCAACCGGGACCGGGTCTCCATAATCATCGAAAATGCCTGCCTGCATCTTTGCGTCGTCGGGATGATGCAGGCCCTGACGGAACTGGCCTACCGGCTGGAGGGATCCGACCTGGACTGGCAGTTAGGCGACGACAACATGCTCTCCATCACCGTGAGCCGCGTACCCGGCCCGGCGTAGCGATTCGCGTATCAGTCGATGGCCGCGAGCAGGGGGTAGGGGTTGACGGCCGCCCCGCCGCCCGGGTGGAACTCGAAATGCAGGTGGGGGATGCCCGGGGAGCCCGTATCTCCCACGTAAGCGATGACCTGCCCCGCGGCCACGTGCCCGGAAGCCGCGTATGACTGCAGGTGCATGTAGTAGTAGAGGTTGCCGTTGTCCCCGTAGAGGAAGATGTAGTTGCCGGCGCCCCCGCCCGAGCGCTGCACGACGTTGCCGCTGGTGATGGCCACGCAGGGCACCCCGTAGTTGGCCATGACGTCGCAGCCCTGGTGTAAGTGCCCGGTGCGTGGGGCGTGCCAGCTGTTGGTGAAGCTGTGCGGCCCCGCCACCGGGAAGTAGAGCCCGTTCACCGGCCCCACGTCCCAGTAGCCCCCGCCGCCCGCCTCCGCTGCTGCCCCGGCTGGCCGCCACCTGCTGCGAAACCATGGCCGAGATATCCGAATCGAGGCCGCTCAGGATGGACTGCTGCTCTGCGAGCTTGGCCTGGATGGCCGAGCGCTGGGAGGCCTGCGAGGCGGCCTGGGCCTCGTACTGGGCCCGGGAGCTCTCCAGGCTGGCGCGCTTGTCGTTTATCTGGGCGGTGAGGCTGCGGGTGGCGTCGATCATCTCGGTGTCGTAATCCCCGATCATGCGCATGTAGTCGTAGGAGTTCAGGAAGTCGTCGAAGGAGGTCGAGTCCAGCATGACCTCCAGCGAGGAGGAGTTGCCCTCCATGTACATGGCCCTGACCCGCTGGTTGAGGATGCCCTGGTAGCGCGCGAGCTCCGCCTGCGCCGCCTCCAGCTCCGCCTGGTTGCGTTCGATGTACACCTCCACCACCGAGAGCTGGGACTCGGTCTGGCTCAGGGCGGTGGTCAGCCGGTTGAGCTCCGCCTGGTTGGCCTGGAGCTGCGCCTTGACCTGCTTGGCCTTTTCCTGCTTGTCGCTCAAGGAGTCGCCGTAGGCGAGGTTGAGGGGGAGTATTCCCAGCATGCACGCCAGGAGGGCGCAGAGGATGGCGTTTCTATATCTGCCCATGTCCGCCTCCTTCCATGGGTCTGGTGCCTCGTTCCTTAAAAATATTCCTTGCGGCCTTCATACAGTCCTTCAATGTAGACGAAAGAACAACACTATAAGTTCAGTATCATTATATCCATAATAGACATTGGTGGGCATCCGCGAGAGAGGGGAGACGGCAACCATGGGAACAGGCATCGAGAAGTGGATCCACTATTTTGAGCGCCCGGGGCCGGCAAACACCCGGAAGACCCTGGAGTGCTGCATGCGCAGGGCCCAGGAGCTGGGGCTGAAGAAAGTGGTCATTGCCAGCCTGCGGGGGGCCAGTGCTTCCCTGGCGGTGGAACTATTCGCGGGGTCGGGGCTGGGCATCGTCGCGGTCACCATCCCCCCGGGAGCTTTCTGGGTCGTGGATTCGCTCACCAACGACCTGTGGAGGGATATCCCGGAGTTCAGGCAGCAGAAGGAGGAGTGGGTCGCGGCCGGCCTGGAGCGGGTGCGTATGGATATGGACGAAGAGGCTGAGAACGGGCTGAGAGGCCGGGGCGTGGCCGTGGTCCGCGGCACCATACCCTTCTACGGGATCGGAACGTCCCTGACCGGCCGCTTCAAGGGGCTCAACTACGAGCAGTACTTCACCGAAGCCCTGCGCCTGGTTTCGGGTGGGACGATAGTTTGCGTCGAGGCCGTGCTGATGGCGGCGGACGCCAATGTCATCCGGGCAGATGAAGAAGTGGTGGTCGCCGCGGGGACCTCGATGGGCCTGGATACAGCGATGGTGATGAGGCCGTCGACCAGCCTGACCTTCTGCGATCCCGCCGTGGGCTGCCCCGCCGCTGGGCTGGAGATACGGGAGATAATCGCCATCCCGCGGGAAAAGCCCAAATATTCCCCCGAAGGGGTAGGGGAGGAGTACCGCCAGGCAGCCGCCGGGACGCCCGGGGGTGGCAGCGTCGACTGAAAGTTGAACGGTTTGAATGGAGCGGGGTCAGACCTGGTACTTGAAGGAGATCATCACACGGGCGCGGAAAGCGACCACTTTGCCATCCTCCACCTTCATGTCCAGCCTGTCCACCTCCGCGATGCGCAGGTCCTTCACGCTCATCCCCGTTATCTCTACAGCGTTTTTGGCCGCTGCTTCCCAGGAGGACGAACTGGTCCCCACTACCTCGATGATCTTGTAAACGCTTGACCCCATGCTCTCCTCCTTTTAGATGCACACCGACTACCCAGGGTATATATGTTTTCGCCCAAATCGCCCCCGTTACCTTTTTCGGGCCGAAAATCCGCCTGATTATTGTCCGTGCTTGCCCCCCGAGGTGCCAAATGGTGATATCCTGATGCAGGGTAGGGTATTAGGGGTATAAGAGAGATACGGGATAAATAGTCAGGATACTCGAGGAGAAGGCGAATCCCCCATGGTGGACTGGAAAGATATTGATTACGACGAGGTGAAGGAGCTGCTCTCTCAAGGGCAGAGCCGCGGCGTCCTCGCCCAGGAAGAGATAGCGGACGCCCTGGGCGAGCTGGACCTTTCCCCCGAACAGATCGACAGCCTCTATCTTCTCATCAACGAACTGGACATCGAGGTCGTGGAGGGGCCTTCCGCCGAATCCCTGCGGACCATGGAGAAGGAGGCCGACGAACACGAGGATGAGGAGGAAGAGGAGGAAGAGGCGGAGGAGGACTTCGACCTCGCCATGCGCGTGCCCACCAACGACCCGGTGCGCATGTACCTGAAGGAGATCGGCAAGGTCCCCCTGCTGGCGGCCGCCAGGGAAGTGGAACTGGCCAAGCGCATCGAAGCGGGCGAGGAAGCCGGCTTGCGCCTGGAGGAGGCCCCCGACGGCGAGCTGTCGCGCGAGGAGATGCGCCGGCTGAAGCGCCAGGAGCGGGACGGGCAGGAGGCCAAGCGCAAGCTGGTGGAGGCCAACCTGCGCCTGGTGGTGTCCATCGCCAAGCGCTACATGGGGCGGGGCATGCTCTTCCTCGACCTCATCCAGGAGGGCAACCTCGGCCTGATCCGGGCCGTGGAGAAGTTCGATTATCGCAGGGGCTTCAAGTTCTCCACCTACGCCACCTGGTGGATCCGCCAGGCCATCACCCGGGCCATCGCCGACCAGGCGCGCACCATCCGCATCCCCGTGCACATGGTGGAGATCATCAACAAGCTCATCCGGGTGCAGCGTCAACTCCTGCACGAACTGGGCCGCGAGCCCTCGCCGGAGGAGATTGCCGAGCAGATGGAACTCACCCCGGAGAAGGTGCGGGAGGTCCTCAAGGTCTCTCAGAGCCCGGTCTCCCTGGAGACCCCCATCGGCGAGGAGGGGGATTCCCACCTGAGCGACTTCATCGAGGACTCCGACGCGGTGGTGCCCATCGACGCCGCTTCCTTCGTCCTGCTGCAGGAGCAGCTGGACAGCGTGCTGGATACCCTGAACGAACGCGAAAAGCAGATCATCCGCCTGCGCTTCGGGCTGATCGACGGGCACCCCCACACCCTGGAGGAAGTGGGCCGGGAGTTCGGGGTCACCCGTGAGCGCATCCGCCAGATCGAGTCCAAGACCCTGTCCAAGCTGCGCCACCCCTCGCGCAGCCAGAAACTCAAGGGCTATCTCGAATAAAAGAGCGCCCGTCCTTTTCCCCGTAATTTCGTTGTAGAGTAAAATAGCTTGAACTGTTCGGAGATAGCTCTGGAGTAGGGGCGGGTGGTATACCGATCAGCACCATGAACGGACGTACGATAGTCATAGGCTCCGGCCCCGGCGGCGCGGGCGTCGCGGCCCTTCTCCAGGTACGGGGGCACCAGGTGACCCTGCTCGAGCGGAACGGGTTCACCGGTGGCAAGTGCCACACCTTCGAAAAGGACGGGTTCCTGGTCGACTCCGGGGTGCACATGTTCTCGCGGGGCCCCGGAGGGCCTCACTCGGTCCTCGACGGGATGGTGCGCGGGGATCTCGATTGGCTGGTGAAAGACCCCGGGACTTGCGGGTACGTGGAGGACCGCAGGGTCATCTCCCTCTACCAGCGCCTTCTCTCCCGCCGCAACCTCAAGGAATGGGCGGGCGCTTACCGCGACGGGACCTTCCGCCCCCCGCTCCTTAACGCCTTCCGCTACGCGGTGCGGGAATCGGGCCTGCGCGGGCTGCTTGATACAGCGCGGAGGGTCGCGCGGCGCGACCCCAACCTCTTTCTCGAGTTGGATGGGATGAGCGCGCGGGACTTCCTGCTGGGATTGACGGATTACCCCACGTTGCTGCGGGTGGCCAACGCCCTCTCCATGCTCATGCTGGTGCTCCCGTACGACCGGGCGTCGGCGGGGGAGTACCTGTGGTGCGCGGCGAACATCTTCGGCGACAAATCCCTGGGGGTTCCCCGCGGCGGCTCGAACGAGATACCCGGCTCTTTCCTGCGAGCCTTCCTGCGGGACGGAGGTGAGCTCCGTACAGGCTGCGAAGTCCGGCGGATCCGCGTGGAGGAGGGGAGGGTCACCGGTGTCGAGACCTCGGCGGGCGAGGAGATCCCCGCCCGTACGGTTATCTCGAACGCCGGGATCAAGCGGACGGTCGAGATGGCGGGGGAGGGGCATTTCCCTCCTGAGTACGTCGAGCGGGTGCGGGGCCTCAAGGACTCCTTCTCGTTCATCACCATCAAGTATGGCCTGGCCTCAAGGGTGGTGGAGACCCCGTCAGCCGGCTTCTTCAACATCCCCTTCATGGACCCGGACGCGATGTTCGGATACCTGGACGACGGGAGCGCGCCCGCGGACCCCTTCCTCTTCATGCCCCTGCCCACGGAGTGGGACCCCGGTGCCGCCCCGCCCGGCCGCCAGCTGGTCATCGTGGGGGTACCGGGCCCTTCCGACGTCAACCCGGCCAGCCTGGAGCAATGCGGGCGTATTCTCGACAGCGCCGAAGAACGGTTCTTCGAGCTCTTTCCCAAGGCCGGGAAGGAGGTCCTCTGGAGCATGCGCACCGACATCTCGGATACCGCCGCGATAACCGGGAAGGCTACCGGTGAATGCATAGGCATCGCTCAGTGCGTAGGCCAGACGGGAGACCTCAAGCCGGCGCCTGAAACGCCGGTAGAGGGGCTGTGGCTGGTGGGCGCGGACGCGGGCGCGCGGGGGATAGGCACCGAGCAGGCCAGCGCCAGCGCGATGAACGTGGCGGGGTTGCTTACCGGGACGGGGGCGCAAGACGCCTAAAAAATAAAGCCCCTTCTTCCAAAGGAACTCTACATCCGGTTTGAAACGCGGGCTTATTTCGCCTTGGACCGCTCTTTCTCCAGGTCCTTTTCCCTGGCGGTCTTCGCTTCCTGAATGACATAAAGCCAATACAGCGTAGCCGGCATACACTTCACCTCCTTCAACGATCTCTCTGGTCTACAGGTCGACTCCATAGGGTAAGATGCCCCATAATCGTAAAAGGTTCAGATACGGCCGGTCTTTTACAGTTGCTTGATGTGGGAATCGAAGGAGAGGAAGCTTTGTACTGTAAATACTGCGGAACGGAGATCATTGAAGGCAAACGATTCTGCGCGCAGTGCGGGAAACCGGCAAATGTCTCAGCGTCAGCGGCTGATATCCCTGGAAGATGCGATATCTGCAACAGATCGAGCGCGGTAAGAGCCTTCGATTTCTATGCCTATACCTCCGCAAGCCTGGGAGAGACCAGGGATGTTCTGACCAATACCGTGACGATGAGATGGACCGAGCGGGACTTCATGCCTCTTTCACTGGAGTGTTGCGATGAATGCATCCTGAAAAGAATGCCGAAGAAGCCCGTGAAGGTGCCTCCCGGCTGGCAGGATCATTTCCTGGACGAGATCAAGAAGATGGTCTCGGCAAACGGCAGGACGGACTGGTGCACCAGGGAAGCATACAGGGTAAAAGAGATAAAGCAGCAACTCGATGATCTCAAGAAAACAGGTACGCCGGGCGCCTGGAGCGTGGAGGACAGTGTCCTGTATTACGCTATTGTCGAGAAAAGATTCGATAAATGCGCTGCCTTCGGGGCTCCGGCCGTAGGGCCGTTGATCGAATTGGCCGGGCTGCCGCTGAGCGCAAACCCGTACGATGTCTTGTACGGCGTCTCCGATGCTCTCGGCAGGATCGGGCCCCCATCCGTGGAACCGCTGATCAAGGCGATGGAAGATGACAACAAACAGAGGCGCAGCGTCGCCGCCAGGGCTCTCGGGAGGATAGGTGACCCCAGGGCCGTCAGGCCTCTTGAAAAAGCCTTGGAGGACGAGGACAAAGAGGTCAGGACCCAAGCCAGGAAGGCGTTGAAAAAGATACGGGGCAAGTAGCCGGCCGTATCAGTCGATGGCGGCGAGCAGCGGGTAGGGGTTCACCGCCCCACCGCCGCCGGGGTGGAACTCGAAATGCAGGTGGGGACATCCCCGGGCGTTCCCGGTGTCTCCCACGTAACCGATGACCTGCCCGGCGGCCACGCGGCCGGAAGCCGCGAAGCCCTGCAGGTGCATGTAGTAGTAGAGGTGCCCGTTGTCCCCGTAGAGGAAGATATAGAGGCCGGCGTTACCGCCCGAGCGCTGCACGACGTTGGCCGCTGATCGAATTGGCCGGGCTGCCGCTGAGCGCAAACCCGTACGATGTCTTGTTCGTGCCTCCGATGCTCTCGGCGGATCGGCCCCCATCCGTGGAACCGCTGATCAAGGCGATGGAAGATGACAAAGCAGAGACGCAGCGTTGCCGCCAGGGCTCTCGGGAGGATAGGTGACCCAGGGCCGTCAGGCCTCTAGCAAGAGCCTTAGACGACAAGACAAAGAAGTTCGGACCCAAGCCAGGAAGGCGTTGAAAAAGATACGGGGCAAGTAGCCGGCCGCGTCAGTCGATGGCGGCGAGCAGCGGGTAGGGGTTCACCGCCCCACCGCCGCCGGGGTGGTACTCGAAATGCAGGTGGGGACAGCCCCGGGCGTTCCCGGTGTCTCCCACGTAACCGATGACCTGTCCCGCGGACACGTGCCCGGAAGCCGCGAAGCCCTGCAGGTGCATGTAGTAGTAGAGGTGCCCGTTGTCCCCGTAGAGGAAGATGTAGAGGCCGGCGCTCCCGCCCGAGCGCTGCACGACGTTGCCGCTGGTGATGGCCACGCAGGGCACCCCGTAGTTGGCCATGACGTCGCAGCCCTGGTGGGTGTGTCCGCGGCGTGGGGCGCCCCAGCTGTTGGTGAAGCTGTGGGGGCCCGCCACCGGGAAGTAGAGGCCGTTCACCGGCCCCACGTCCCAGTAGCCTCCGCCGCCGCTGCTGCGGGTACTGGAGGCGACCTGCTGTGACACCATGGCCGAGATATCCCGAATCGAGGCCGCTCAGGATGGACTGCTGCTCTGCCAGCTTGGCCTGGATGGCCGAGCGCTGGGAGGCCTGCGAGGCGGCCTGGGCCTCGTACTGGGCCCGGGAGCTCTCCAGGCTGGCGCGCTTGTCGTTTATCTGGGCGGTGAGGCTGCGGGTGGCGTCGATCATCTCGGTGTCGTAATCCCCGATCATGCGCATGTAGTCGTAGGAGTTCAGGAAGTCGTCGAAGGAGGTCGAGTCCAGCATGACCTCCAGCGAGGAGGAGTTGCCCTCCATGTACATGGCCCTGACCCGCTGGTTGAGGATGCCCTGGTAGCGCGCGAGCTCCGCCTGCGCCGCCTCCAGCTCCGCCTGGTTGCGGCCGATGTTGGCCTCCACCACCGAGAGCTGGGACTCGGTCTGGCTCAGGGCGGTGGTCAGCCGGTTGAGCTCCGACTGGTTGGCCTGGAGCTGCGCCTTGACCTGCTTGGCCTTTTCCTGCTTGTCGCTCAAGGAGTCGCCGTAGGCGAGGTTGAGGGGGAGTATTCCCAGCATGCACGCCAGGAACATGCAGAGGAGGGCGTTTCTATATCTGCCCATGCGCCTCCCTCTATGGGCCTGGCCTCTCGTTCCTTTCATGAACGTATATTTCATGGTCATATATTATAAGGCTTTCCTCTTATCAACACCATGTCGATAATCAATCCGTTCCCGCGGTAAGGGCCGCATCACTGCGTCATGATAGAATATTCGAAGGGATGATTCTCGTCGTAAGGAGGCTATGGGACCATGGAGAGTACTCGAGTAAACCACGGATTACGGAAGATGCTGGCCTTCGCGCTGGCCGCCGTGCTGGCGCTGGCGGCGCTGGGCCTGGCCGGGTGCGGGAACGACGGCGATGACAAGAACGGTGGGGCCGCCGACCCCGAGGACGTCGTGGAGAGTTTCTTCGAAGCCCTGGAGGAACAGGATACCAGCGCCCTGATGGAGCTGTTCGACGCCGATTCGCTCGAGGAACTCCAGGACGACCTGGGCTCGAGCTACAAGAGCGACTTGAAGGACTACTTCTTCTCGTGGATGCCGGAGGACGCCGAGTTCAAGGGCCTCAAGTACGATTCGGATATCGACGGCAAGGAGGCCGAGGTCGAGGTGACCAAGGCCCGCGTCACCTACGAGGACGATTACGGGGACTCGGCCAGCGTCGACATCGCCACTTCCGACGAGCCCATCACCTTCGAACTGGTCAAGGGGAAGAACGGGTGGTTCCTCTCCCTGGACTCCTTCCCCGACCTCGGCGACGACGACGCCTACTTTTCCGACCTCTTCGCGGACCTCTATGATGACTACGATTACGGCGACGACACCTACGACGACGACAGACACCTCCACCAGCGGAGAAGCGGCCCTGGAAGCGGCCATGCTCGCTTACCTGAAGGCCAACGCCCAGTCGGGCCTGGAGTTCGTGCTGAGGAACCTGCAGGTCAACGGCGACGAAGCGGTGGGCGTGTATGAATGCACCAACATGGACCTGGAATGGCCCATGGTCTACATGAAGAGGGGCTCCAGCGGGTGGTACGGGGTGAACGCGGGCACCGGGTTCGACCCGCCGTCCTGGTACGACTGGGACTGGTCTGATCTCTTCGTCGTCATCGTACGTCACCTGCCCTCTCTGCAATGGGGTCGGCACCGTCGAGGGCGGTGACGGCAGGTACATCTGCCCGTTCTGCGGGGGAAGCTGCACGGTCAACGTCGTGGACGCGGCCGCCTTCGACCCCGAGGACTGGCTCCCTTAAGCTCCGGCTTCCCGCTGGCCCCCGGCGCGTTCGGCGGCCAGTTTCGCGGCCGTCTCCCGCATGCCCAGCAGGCCGAACCAGCTCAACCACTGCGAGGGGTCCTCGCGGATCTGCCGTTCGCCCGCCGCCGCCACCGCTCTCATGATGGCGGCGACGTCGGTCCGTTTGTCCCCCGTGAGTTCGTAGGAGAGAGGCGGGTAGATGACCAGGCGGCGCCGGAAGCTCCCCCTGGCGTCGAGCACCACCGCGGGCACGATGGGCGCCCCGCTCCCCAGCGCGAAATGGGCCATGCCGGTACCCAGGCCGGCCGGGCGGCCGAAGAGGTCCACTATACAGCTGCCCGGCGCGTCGACGGTGATGCCCACCCGTTTGCCCCGGGTCAGGGCCTCCCTTATCTGGCGCGAGGTGTCGTCGCCCGGGAAGATGACCGGCAGCTCGTGATCGCACCCCAGGCTCGCCCCGTACCATTGCATGGCCGTCAGGTAGCGCGGCATCGGGGTGGACTCGGCCTTGTAGGTGACGGGCGTATAGGTGAACCCCAGGTTGGTCATGGTCGGGAGCAGCAGGACGAAGGGGCCGACGTGGGTGCAGAGGATCAGCACCCCCTTGCCTTGCGCGTCCGCCTCCTCCAGGTAGTGCAGCCCTTCCACCTGGAGCTCGTTCATGTAGCGCTCCTTGTGCTTGCCGAAGAGGAAGAACGCCGGCATGGGCTTGAAGAACATGGAGGCGGAACCCAGCGCTATGCGGAAGGTCCGCCACCTGCCGGCTTCCGGCAGGGCTTCGGCGATGGAGGCCAGCAGCCTCCGCCGCATGCGCGGCCGCAGCGCCAGCCCGGCCAGCGCGGCCAGGTAGGCCAGGGCGTAGACCACCCTGGGCGGGATCAGCTGCACCAGCCAGCGGCTGAGGTGGAAGGCCCCGACCATGATCAGGTCAAGGGTCTTGAAGAACAGGGGGGAACGCTCGCCCGGCTCCCTCCCGGCTTTACCACGCGCGTCTGGCTGTTCCTGCATGCTCACCCTTCATCCGACGGACGCCTCGCGGGTCACTTTCCCGCATAAGGATTGTACCACCTGGCGGAGCTGCTCCGTCCCTGCCCGGCATCTCCCGCCGCCGCCCCCGGGGTGGCCGGCTTAAGGCCCGGTGCTCTCAAGGAAGCTGTGGATGTTGGCCACCGGCGTATCTGCCGGAAGGTCGCACCCGGGCGCGAGGATGAAGTTGGGCGATCCTTCCATTTCGCGCAGCAGCTTTTCGCAAGCGGCCTCCACTTTGTCCGTGCCTGCCTCGAGCATCACGCCCACCGGGTCGATGTTGCCCATGACCACCCGTTCGCTCCCCATTATCCTTGCGGCGTCCTTCAGGTCCACCGGCGCATCGAGGCTGTAACCGTCGGCTCCGCAGGCCGCCATGCTCTCCATCAGATGCGAGGTATCCCCGCAGACGTGCAGGACCGGGCAGGCTCCCGCGGCCCTTATCTCCTCCATCAGCGCAGTCAGGGCGGGCAGGGCGAAACGGCCGAAGGCGGCGGGAGAGAGCATCACCGCCGAGGGTTCGAGTATGACCACCAGGTCCACCCTCTCCGCCAGCCGGGCCGCGTACGCGACGACGGAACGCAGGGAAAAGTCGATGACAGCCGCGGCGAAGGACGGTTCGGTGATGGTGCGCACGGCCAGTTCCTCTGCCCCCGCCAGTTCGGCCGCGAGGGTGAAGGGGCCTATGGCGTAGAACCCCGTCAAGCCCGGGGTGAGCTCCCGCATCTTCTCCGCGACCTCCAGGCAGCCGGGGAGACGGCCGTCCCTGGAGGGATCCAGCGGATGGAGCTCCTTGAGCTTGTCCGCACCGGTAACCGGGTGCCCGGCGACGGAAGGCGGCTCGTCCTCCGTTACGGTGATGGGGACGCCCAGGGCTTCGGCTTCGCGCGTGAGGTCCATGATGGGGAGGAGAGCGGAAGGCCGGAATTCATCTACCAGGCCGCCCAGGGCTTTCAGGTGCAGCCCCGGGTCCTGCAGGCACTCCCCGATCTTCAGCCCGGCCAGTCGCGCGCCCACCGAGCCCATCAGGGGCACTGCCAGCCGGGTTCCGGCTTTTTTCACCTGGTCGGCGAGGCGCACCGCTTCATCCCTCCTGCTCGAACCGCTTCACCAGCCGGACCGCCTCGTTGGCGTCCTTCCCGAACGCATCCGCGCCGATGGCCCTGGCGAATTCGGGGGTGACCGCCGCTCCGCCCACGAGCACCTTCACGCTGTCGCGCAGTCCCTCCCCGGCCAGGGCTTCAATGGTGTCGCGCATCTGGCCGCGTGAGGTGGTGAGCAGGCTGGACATGCCGATGACCCGGGCCCCGTTCGAGGCAGCTTCCACGAAAGCAGAGGGGTCGACGTCCACTCCCAGGTCGACCACCTCGAACCCGGCCCCCTCCAGGACCATGCATACGATGTTCTTGCCGATCTCGTGTACGTCCCCCTTGACCGTGCCCACCGCCGCGCGCATGGTCGACCGGTCCTGCACCGCCGCCAGCAGGGGGCGGAGCAGTTCCAGGCTGGCCTGCATCGCGCGGGCGGACACCAGTACCTCGGGAACGAAGTATTCCTTGCTCTCGAACTTCTCTCCCACCACTTGCATAGCCGGGATGAGCACCTCATTCATGAGATCTACGGCGTCCTCGCCTCCGCCCAGGGCGGCCCGGGTAAGCTCCGGTGTATCACGCATATGCCCCTCGATGATCGCCTGACGCAGGTCTTCTCTGATGCCCATGTCAACTCCCTCTTTCACCCCGGCTTCTACCGCGCTATCGGAACCTTATCTGAACCGCCTTACTGTTTCGATGAAGGCCTCTATGTTCCCGGCCGGGGTCATCGGGCTCAGGTCGCAACCGGATGCGGCCACATAATATGGATAACCCCGCATCTCTTCCAGCACCTGGCGAGTGTGGCGGCGGACTCCTTCCGCGTCGAGCTCGAGAAAGACCTCCACCGGGTCGAGGTTCCCGATGACCAGGGTGTGGGGGGAAGCTTGCCGGCAGTCTCGCTCAAGGAGACCGGGCCGTCGAGGCTGACGCCCAGTACCCCGGTTGTCCCGATCTCCTCGACGAGATGGGAGGCGTCGCCGCACACGTGCAGGATGACCGGCCGCGGCAGCTTCTCCACCAGGCGCCTGATGTATTCACCGGAAAAGCGCCGGAAGGCCTTCGGCGAGAGGATGGCCCCGGTCGGCTCGCTCACCAGCAGGCACTCGGCTCCCGCCCCGGCCAAGGCGGTGAGATAGCGCAGGTTGACCTCCAGGCAGTACTCCAGCACCTGCTCCAGGAACTCCGGCCGTTCGATGGTGGCGGCGGCCGCGTTCTCCGTCCCCATCAGCTCTCCCGCCAGGGTGAAGGGACCGGAGCCGCCGGCTATGGTGAGCAGGGAGAAGCGCTCCGCCAGCCGCCGTACGCATTCCACGAAGACGGGCATGCGGCCCTGCGAAGCGGGGTCGGGCACCTCGAGCCGTCCCAGGTCCCCGGGCTCCATCACCGGGTGGGAGATCACGTAGGGAAGCGAGTTCTCGGGCATCTCGATGAGGCACCCGCAGGCCTCCGGCTCCACCGTCAGGTCGGAGAAGGTGAAGTCCCCGTCCATGCGCCAGGTGGTGACGGCCAGTTCGATGGTACGGAACATCTGGTGGCCGTCGCAGAGGTTCTCCCGCAAAGTGGTGCCGTTGAGCCGGGTGGCGGGAGAACCGCAGGAGGGCGCGGCTACCCGCCTTCCCGCGAAGCGGATGACGTTGCAGATGACCCTGGGGTCGAGCCTGCCCGTCAGGCGCGGCATGAGTGTCCCGATGGGATGGTGCAGGAGACGCAGCCGCTTGCTTCTCCCCAACCCGCAGAACGCGTCGATCAGAGTCGGACGCTCCTCCCAATCCGGTCGGCAATCCGGAAAACGCCTCGCGCGGTCCCCGGGCACCACCCTTCGAGTTAAAGGCTGGAAGTGTCGAGTTCGACTTCGCGCAGGGCTTCCCTGTCCGCGAACTGACGGGAAACGTCGAGAATCTCTTCCGGCTATTTTCCCCGCCGTGTCGTAATCGACGGCAACCCCCTCCGCTACATGCTGGGCGGTGACTCGGAGGTTTCATATGAAGCGGCTGCTCGAGTAGCGGCTATCTCCGAGTCGTAGGAGACGCAGCCGCTTGCTCCTCCCCAACCCGCAGAACGCGTCGATCAGAGAGTTATCCGCATGACCTGGCCTCATTCCATGAAATACGCATACTCGGTCAGGAGGGCTTATTCCCCGCAGATCAGCTTGAAGTAGTCGGCGGCGCAGAGGAGGCACGTCAACTCGTCCGTGTCCGCGAGCTCCACCCGGGCGATCCATCCGGCGCCGTAGGGGTCCCGGTTGATGAGCTCCGGCGCCTCCAGCGCCTCGACATTGGCTTCGATGATGGTGCCGCTTATCGGGGCGATGAGATCGGATACCGACTTGTTGGACTCGACCGCGCCGAAGGGCTCGCCGGCTTTTATGCAGGTACCGGCCTCGCGTACCTCCAGGAACACGATGTCGCCGAGCTGCTCCTGGGCGTAGTGGGATATTCCGATGGTGCCGTCCTGCCGCGCCCACATGTGCTCCCCGTGGTAGAGCACGTCGTCCGGGAAGTCGCCGGGCAGCGGCTCCCGCCGCGGACCCGGCGCCCCGCCGATCATTCCCATCAGCCGGCTGCCCAGCTTTCCCTGCATGGTGGTGCTCATCAGGAGGTTGACGCAGAACATCGACTTCATGGAGGCCTTGATGCAGGCCTGCTCCTCAGGCGTGAAGGTGGACGCGAACTCCTCTTCGACCCCGGCCGGCACCCCGCCGGGGCAGGTGAGCAGGTGATGCACCCAGTTGAGGGCGGCGTACTCCCGGGGCTCGAACTTCTCCAGGTCAAGCCGGCGGATATCGGCTATCTGCTCCCGGGTGAGGCCCGCGTTCCGACCGAACGCGCTGTGGGCCCCGATTCATATGGGGCAGTTGTTGGAGACGGCCGTGGTGAGCATGATCTGCTCGCGGAAGGCCGGTGAGATGGCCTGCCGCAGGTATACCTCGGCCGTCGGCCCCGCCAGGCCTGCCGCCTCTTTCAAGTGATGCAGCGCCTGCCCCAGGCCCCGGTACCTCCGGTGGGCGTCCTCGAGCTCCATGCCGCGCCAGTCGTCGGGGTGCATGGACACCGGGTACTCGCTCCTGCGGAACATCAGGGCAGCGGCGCCGGCCGCGCCGAGCCCGGCCGCGCCCATCAGTATCAGTGATGCCTTCTTCATCAAGCCCCCCGTCTTTACGCGACACCGAATATCGTTATCACCTATATTACACCGGTCGACACCGCTACAGAACGGCCGCGAAAGGGCCGAAAAACAAGTAATTGATATACATCGACGTCAGACCCGCAAAAGTGACTTATGCCCCTGCCCAGGCGATTCTTCCTCAGGAGGTGCTGCGAGATGAAGGTTACGAAAGGCATGCAGGGAGTGAAGTGGACCTTGCTGGGACTCGTTGTTAGGCGGCTCCAGGTCTTCGAGTGGTACGACAAGACCAGGGGAGCTATCGGGGGCCTCCTGAAGAAAAGCGATCTTCTCAACCTGCTCGTCAGCATCGGGCCGTACTGCCGACATGCGAGCACCGTACACGGGTTGTCGCTCGCCCGGCTGAAGGAGCACCCGCACGGGATCGACCTCGGCCCCATGGAACCGTGCCTGCCGGGCCGCCTTTTCACCAGAGACAAGACGATCAAGCTGCTCCCCGGCCTGTACCTCAAGGAGATAGAGCGGCTGCTGCGCGACATGGCGAACGAGGGCGATGACGCCGCGGAATACAGGTTCAAACTGATCAACCGCCGCGACATGCGCACCAACAACTCGTGGATGCATAACTGCAAAAAGCTGATGAAGGGGAAGAACCGCTGCACCGCGATGATCCACCCCGAGGACGCGAAGACGCTCGACATAGAGGACGGCCGCATGGTCAGGGTGAGTTCCCGCGTCGGTTCCATCGAGCTTCCAGCCGAGATCAGCGACGACATCATGCCCGGGGTAGTATGCATACCGCACGGCTGGGGGCACGACCGTCCGGGGATACGCATGCGCACCGCGCAGAAAAACCCGGGCGTGAGCGTCAACGATATCACGGACGATCAATTGATCGACACCTGCGCCGGGGTCGCGGTGTTCAACGGGGTGCCGGTCAATATCTCGAGGGTCGGCTGAACATGGAGACGATCTGCGGCTGTTCCATCGACGAATACGTCATCAAGGTGAAGGAGTTCCACGGCCACCTCGCCCCCGGGTTGCTCATAGGCGGTTTCATGGTCGATACTGCCATGCGCAACCTCCCCCCGGGAGAGTTCTTCGACGTGTTATGCGAGACGGCCGCCTGCCTTCCCGACGCGGCTCAGATCCTTACCCCCTGCACCTATGGCAACGGCTGGCTCAAGGTGGTCAACGTCGGGCGCTTCGCGCTGACCCTTTTTGAGAAGACGGGGGGCGAGGGGGTGCGCGTGTATCTCGACGCGGGGAAGCTCGATGAGTATGCGGAGATCAAGAACTGGTTCTTGAAGCTCACGCCCAAGCGTGAACAGGACGGAGACAGGCTTATACGCGAGATAGCCGAGGCGGGGAGCAGGATACTCGGCGTCACCAGGGTCCAGGTCAACAGCCGCGTTCATCGGGAAAAAGAGCGGCGGGAAGATCTCCATCTGCCCCGCGTGCGGAGAGGCTTACCCCGCAAGAGATGGGGCGTCCTGCCTTGCCTGCCAGGGCACGGCACTGTATTGACCGGCGGGATATATGGAGAACCATCCCATAAAGAACAACCTCCCAAGGGCCGAAATACTAGTAACTGGTAAAATGGCATGCAAGTGAAGCCCACCAAAGCAAACAACCACGGGAGGTGTCGTACGAAATGACGGGAACAAGAAGAACTCTGGCACTTGCGATAATGGGACTGGTCATCGCCGCTCTGCTCAACCCGTTCTTCGGGCCGGCGAAGGCGAGCCCGCGGCCGCCGGGCCGGCGGGGGGCTTCACCATCAACCACCTGTGCACGGACATCAACGCCATGCCCGAGTCGGCCATCGTCCAGGCCAAGAACAACCTGCACATCGCCTACGGGCACACCTCCCACGGCAGCCAGATACCCACCGGCATGGACGGCCTGGTGGGCTTCATGAACGGGCTGGGGTACCCCAACGACCTCTACCCTGGAACAACGGCGCCCCTGGCCGGCGCCCTGGACCTGCGGGACTATGCCCTCAACGATTACGGGGCCCAGGACCTGGGCAACCCCAACCGCACCGCCTGGGTGCAGGCCACCCGCGACTACCTGGGCGCGCCCAACGTGGACGGGCGCGGCAGCTCTGTTCCGGAGATCAACGTGATCATGTGGTCCTGGTGCGGGCAGGTGGACGGGAGCGAGTCGGACATCGCCGGCTATTGCCTGAACATGAACCAGCTCGGAGAGCGAGTACCCCGGGGTCAACTTCGTCTACATGACCGGGCACCTCAACGGCACCGGCGAGGCGGGCAACGTCAACCAGCGCAACCAGCAGATCCGCAACTGGTGCGCCGCCAACAACAAGATCCTCTACGACTTCGCCGACGTCGAGAGCTACGACCCGGACGGGCTGGTCAACTACATGCAGCTGGGCTGCAACGACAACTGCGACTACTCGGGCGGGAACTGGGCCCTGGACTGGCAGGCCACCCACACCCAGAACGTCGACTGGTACGCCTGCAGCCCCGCCCACAGCCAGGCCCTCAACGGCAACCGCAAGGCCTACGCGGCCTGGTGGATGTTCGCCCGCATCGCCGGCTGGGACGGGTCGCCGGAGCCCACCGGGCCCACCTTCTACCCCCACCTACGGGCACGCCGGGCGACACCATCACCATCAACGGCACGGACTTCGGGACCACCGGGACCGTCACCGTCGGAGGGGCAGACGCCACCGTGACCGGCTGGAACGACACGCAGATAACGGTCACGGTGCCGGCGGGAGCGGCCTTCGGCAAGGTCGCCGTCACCACCGGCGGCGGGACCGTCACCTCCTCGGTGGACTACCTGCCGGTGGTGGACCAGTGGTACTTCGCCGAGGGGTGCACCGCGCACGGCTCCTTCCAGGAGTACCTGTGCCTGGGCAACATCGCCGGCGCCGACACGCACACCCGGGCCGTCTACCTGTACACGGACGGCACCACCAGGGAGCAGGACGCGTACCTGCCCTCCGGCTCCCGCACCACCATCGACGTCAACGCCGGGGCCGGCGCGAACCGGGACCTCTCCGCCCTGGTGGTGGCGGACCAGAAGATCGTGGCCGAGCGGCCCGTGTACTTCAACTACCAGGGCAAATGGACCGGGGGCCACGACGTGGTGGGGGCCCAGGCGGCCTCCCTGGAGTGGTACTTCGCGGAAGGCTACACCGGGCCGGGCTTCGACGAGTACATCTGCGTCCTCAACCCCGGCGACAAGGACGCCGACCTCACCTTCAACTTCCAGACCCAGGAGGCGGGACCTGCAGGTCCGCGACGGCTACTCGGTGGGGGCCTACTCCCGGGCCACCTTCAAGGTCAACGACGTCCTCGGCCCCAACTACCAGGCCTCGCTCTATCTGGCAGGCGAACGAGCCGGTGGTGGCCGAGCGGCCCATGTACTTCTTCTACCAGAGCATGTGGACGGGCGGGCACTGCGTCATGGGCTCCCCCTTCCTGGCCCAGGACTTCTACTTCGCCGAGGGCACCACCCGGGCCGGATTCCACGAGTGGCTGACCATCCAGAACCCCAACGCGGAGGAGATCACCGTCGACGCCGTCTACCAGCTGGCCGCGGGGCAGGGGGCCAACGTCACCAGGCAGTACAAGGTGGGGGCGCAGGAGCGGGCCACCGTCTTCGTGGAGCACGAGGTGGGCGCGGGCAAGGACGTGAGCATCCAGCTCAGCTGCGCCGACCCACACCTTCCTGGCCGAGCGGCCCATGTACTTCAACTACCAGAACGTCTGGACGGGCGGGCACTGCGTCATCGGCGCCAATGACCCCGCGACGTATTGGTTCCTGGCCGAGGGTTACACCGGCGACGGCTTCCACGAGTGGATCTGCCTGCAGAACCCCGGCACCGAGGAAGCCACGGTGGAGATAACCTACCTGACGCAGGAATCCGGCCCGCTGGCGCACCAGGACCGTGACCGTGCCGGCGGGTGCGCGCCAGACCGTCTTCGTCAACGACGACGCCGGCAGTGGCTACCAGCTCTCGGCCCGCCTGGAGGTGACCGCGGGGCCGGACATCGTAGTCGAGCGCCCCATGTACTTCAACTTCCGGGGCTGGACCGGCGGCCACGACGTGGTGGGCTTCCCGCTCGATTGACATTGTCATCGCGAGCGCAGCGAAGCGATCCTGATATCATCGCGACGTAGTCCCGGGGCTTACGCCCCGGGCTACTCCTTGTTTGACCCTTGAGTAACACCCGTACTATCATTACACTCAGCACCGCTGTAAAGGGGACTTCATTCGCACCACGGCCATCATGGGGGGTTGTTGGACATGCCCGGAAGCGCGCTGGAGATGCAGGATTACCTGGTTTCGTACGTCCCGAGCCTGGTCGGTAAGTTCCTCGAGGAGAAGCCCGTCCCGGACATGCAGGGCACCACCTTCACCCTGCAGGTCACCGTGGAGGGGGAGAGTTCCCTCACCTTCGGCATCACCATCGAGGACGCCAGCCGGATCACCGTCCACCCCGGGGGCCTGCCCGGCGCCATGCTCTCGGTCAAGGTGTCCGAGGAAGTCATCCGCCACCTCACCCGCCAGGTGGCCGCGTTCACCGGCAGGAAGCAGTACGACGGGGTCAACGGGGCCAAGGGGACCCTCGACGTCGAGATGGACATGCCCGGCGGCTGGATGCTCCCGGTCACCCTGACCTTCAACGGCGCCGACACGCCCAGGGCCACCATACGGGGCTCGGCCGAGGCCATGTCCCGGGTGATGCTCGGGCAGATCACCGCGCCCGAGGCCTTCGTGCAGGGCAAGGTGAAGTTCGAGGGCGACCTGGTGTTCCTGATGTCGCTGGTCAACCTGCTCTAGCGGCGCGGGCCGGGCTGGCCGGAGGTCCCTGTAATGGAATATCCCTGGTTCAAGGAGTACCGCGCGTGCGGCATCCCCGGGACCCTCGAGCCCTATCCCGAGGTGCCCTCGCACTACCTGTTGGACAGGGCGGCGGAACTCTACCCGCGCATGGGGTGCGTGCAGCTGGGGCTGGAGCTTTCCTACCCGGAACTGAAGGAGCTCTCGGACCGCCTCGCCGACGCCCTGGCCTCCCTGGGCGTGGGCAAGGGCGACCGCGTGGCCACCCTCCTGCCCACCTCGGTCCAGTTCGTCCTGGCGGACACGGCCATCTCCAGGGCCGGGGCGGTCCACGTGCCGGCGAGCTTCCTGGAGTCCCGGGACGACCTGGCGCGCAAGTTCGCCCGGGCCGCGCCCCGCGCCCTGGTCTGCCTGGACGAATACCTGCACCATGCCGAGTACCTGCGTGACCTGGGGGAGCCCCTCGTCGTGGTGGCCACCGCCCTCGACGATTTCTCCTCCGGCCTCCCGCGCGGCGCGGGCAGTGGCCGGGGCATCCCCTCGGCGCCCCGCCTGACCGGACTGATGGAGCAGGCGCGCCCGCGCCCCCCGGCTGTCGACATCGACCCGCTCGAGGACCTGGAGACCCTCCTCTTCACCGGGGGCACCACCGGCACCGCCAAGGGGTGCATGCTCACCCACGCCAACGTGGTGGCCAACGCCATCCAGTGCCCTGTCATCTTCGGCCCCGTGGGCAGGGTCTTCAAAGGGAACATGTCGGTGGTGCTGGGCACCCCCTTCTTCCACGCCTACGGGCACGCCATGTTCCACACCATGACCGGCATGGGCTTCAACCTGCTGCTGCTGGCGGACCCGCGGGACTACCGGGGCATGCTGGCGATGATCCGCCGGTACCACCCCATCATGCAGGTGGGCGTGCCCACGCAGTTCATGAAGCTGCTCGAGGAGGAGCGGGGGGCGCGGGTCATCGGCATCTCGGGCTCCGCCCCCCTGCGCCCCAACGTACAGAAGCAGTTCGAGTCGGAGGAGCGCGGGGTGGTCACCGAGGGGTACGGCCTCTCCGAGATGACCGCGGTGACCCACTTCAACGTCTCCGCCCTGGTGCGGGTGATGGGGGGGCGCGGCAGCATGCGGTTCCTCAACGCCACGCTCTTCGGCCCGCTGGGGACGCCGGTGCTGCGGGCGGTATCGCGGGTGACCGGCCCGCGGTTCTTCGGCCGGGTCTTCATGGCGGTGGTCAGCGTCTTCTCCCGTCTCACGCGGAGGATGTCCGGCGTCAGGAAGGTGGAGCGGCACGCCACCATCGGCATCCCCCTGCCCGACGTCGAGATCAGGGTGCTGGACCTGGAGACCGGCGAGCCCATCGGCCTCGATGAGCTGGTGCGAGAGGAGCGGAGCGGTGAGCTGGTCATGCGGGGCCCCCAGACCATGCTGGGCTACTGGCCGGAGGCGGGGGAGGGGCTGGGCCCCGGGGGCTTCGTGCACACCGGGGACGTGGTCAGGATGGACGCGCGCGGCTACTTCTCCATCATCGACAGGGTCAAGGACATGATCATCGTCTCCGGCTATAAGGTCTACACCAAGGAGGTGGACGACGTCCTGCACGACCACCCCGCGACGGAGCTGGCCGCCACCATCGGCATCCCCGACCCGGAACGGTCGGGGAGCGAGACTGGTGGTGGTCTTCGTCCAGCTGAGGGAGGGATACCGGGGCCGGGTCACCGAGGAGGAGTTCCTGGCCTGGCTCAAGGGCCGGGTGGCCAGGTACGCGGTGCCCCGGGTGGTGGTGTTCGTGGAGGAGATGCCCCTGACCGAGGTGCTCAAGATAAGGAAGAACGAACTGCGCCGGATGGCCGCGGAGCGGCTGGGCGGGGAGGACCGTCCCGGCGCCTGAGCCTTCAGGTGTGGCAAGAAGGAGGAGGTGGAGCATGGATTTCGAGTTCACCGAGAGCCAGGTGGTGTTCCGGGAGAGCCTGCGGGAGTTCCTGGACAGCGAGATCGCCCCCCTGGTGGACGAGCAGGAGAAGAAAGGGCCCATGACCAGGGAGGACGCCCTGGGCGTGTTGCGGCGGTACCGCAAGATCGGCATGGGCTTCGACAGGGAGAGCATCCAGGACATGGCCTCGGACCCCATGGCCATCGGCATCATGGTGGAGGAGATGTTCCGGGTATGGCCGGCGGCGGCCGGCCTGGTGGGGCTGACCTTTCCCGCGGCCCTGGTCAACATCGCCCCCGACGGCATGCGGGAGCGCCTGCTCCCCCGGCTGCGGGCCAACGAGCTCATCGGCTGTTACGCCATCACCGAGCCCGAGGCCGGTTCGGACAACCGGGCCATGCGCACCACCGCCGTGCCGGACGGGGACCACTACGTGGTCAACGGGGCCAAGACCTGGATCACCAACGGGCCCGTGGCCGACCTGTGCATGCTGGTCTGCGTGGACGAGGCGGGCAAGCGGATGTTCCTGCTGGTGGAGAAGGAAGTGTCGCCCTTCCAGGTCTCGGACCTGCACAAGCTGGGCTGGAGGGCCGCCCCCACCGGCGAGCTCTTCTTCGACAACTGCCGGGTGCCGAAGGAGAACGACGTGATGGCCATGGCCGCGTCGGCCATGTCCGCGGAGCGGGGAAAGGAACTCTTCGGCGAGGGCTTCGACCCGGCGAAGCTGTCGGGCTCCCGGCTGGTGCAGATGATGGGCAAGCTGGCCCCGGAGAACGTCATCTTCGCCTTCCTGCGCTCGGGCATGGCCCTGGCGGCGGCGGGCATCTCCCAGGCCGCCCTGGACGCCTCCATCAAGTACGCCCGGGAGCGGTCGCAGTTCGGGAGGCCCATCGGGAAGTTCCAGCTCATCCAGGAGATGCTCTACAACATGCAGGCGCTGACGGTGACCTCGCGCCTCCTGGGCTACTGGGCCTTCAGCCTGGCCTTGAGCGGCAGCCCCGACGCCCGCATGGCCTCGTCCCTCGCCAAGGGCTACGCCTGCGACTCGGCGGTGAAGGTGACCTACGACGCCATCCAGGTCCACGGCGGGATGGGGCTGTCCGACGAGTACCCGCTGGAGCGGTACTTCCGGGACGCCCGCATGCTCACCATCCCCGACGGGACCAGCGAGATACAGAAGCTGGTGGTGGGGCGGGAGCTGCTGGGCATGGGCTTTTCCGCTTACGCCTGAAAGGTTTAGACTGTAAAGAGTCGGCTGGGGATGCCTTGAGACTCTCTCGAGAGAAAGGGAGGATGGCAATGCGCAGAGTAAACGTCATCGGCGTCGGCATGACCAAGTTCACGTCACCCAAGGCCCTGCGGCCTTACACGGAGATGGGACAGGAGGCTGCCCGGGACGCCCTGAAGGACGCCGGGGTGGACTATAAGGAGATCGAGCACGCCTATACGGGGTGGGTCTACGCCGACAGCTGCGCCGGCCAGAAGGTCCTCTACGACATGGGCATGACCGGCATCCCCGTCTTCAACGTCAACAACAACTGCTCCACCGGGTCGAACGCGCTCTACCTGGCGCGCCAGGCCGTGGCCACCGGCGTGGTGGAGTGCGCGCTGGCCCTGGGCTTCGAGCAGATGTCGCCCGGGGCCCTGGGGGTGGTCTTCAGCGACCGCCCCATCCCCATGTACACCTTCTTCGAGAAGCTCTTCGAGTTCACCCCGCATGTCGCCGGCTCCGCGCCCGCCGCCCAGCTCTTCGCCGGGGCGGGGCTGGAGCACCAGCAGAAGTATGGGACCAGGGACGAGACCTTCGCCAAGATATCGGTGAAGGCGCGCAAGCACGCCCAGCACAACGAGCGGGCCATCTTCCGGGACCAGGTGACGGTGGAGGAAGTCATGGCCTCGCCCCCGCAGGCCCCGCCGCTGACCCGCCTGCAGTGCTGCCCGCCCACCTGCGGGGCGGCCGCGGCGGTGGTGTGCTCCGACGAGTTCGCCGCCAAGCACGGCATCAGCAACCCCGTATATCTCGCCGCCCAGTCCCTGCTCACCGACTTCGCCTCGAGCTTCGAGGGGCAGAGCCCCATGCGCATCGTGGGCTACGACATGACCGCCGCCGCCGCTAAAGAGGTGTACGAGGAGGCGGGCATCGGCCCCGAGGACGTCGACGTGGTCGAGCTGCACGACTGCTTCACCGCCAACGAGCTCATCACCTACGAGGGGCTCGGCCTCACCCCCGAGGGCACGGCGGAGAAGTTCATCGAGGACGGGGACAACACCTACGGGGGCAAGTACGTCACCAACCCCTCCGGCGGCCTGCTCTCCAAGGGGCACCCCCTGGGGGCCACCGGCCTGGCCCAGTGCGCCGAACTGATCTGGCAGCTGCGCGGGGAGGCCGGGGTGCGCCAGGTGGAGGGGGCCCGGGTGGGCCTGCAGCACAACATCGGCCTGGGGGGTTGCGTGGTGGTGGGCCTCTACCGCAAGGACTAGAAGGCAGCAGCGGCCCGGAGCATCTTTCTTAAGGCCCTTGTTTCCCGGGGCTCACGCCCCGGGCTACTTCTTTCTGACACTATTGATTGATCGTGGACTGTCAGTCTAAAAATCCCGACACGGAAATACATATTGCATCGGTAACTGACTTGTGTAAGAATATTTCCGACATCGATGCGCCCGTCATCGCATCGATGTGCCATGAACCTTAACCGCGTGGGAACGGTCGACTCAAGAAGACCCCGTGACGTCACCCCTTTATCTTCTATCCGGTTAAACAAAGCCACTAGAACGCTGGACTAGACACGTTTTTCGATAGATCGCGTATTCACAGGAGGTGAAGGTATGGATCTGGCAATCAAGCAGGGGCAGGTCTTCAAGATAGCGGAGATCGCCTACCGGGAGGGCGTGGTCGACAAAGCCCTGCCGCTTACCGGGGAAGCGATGAACATCGCCAGGCAGAAGACCGGTTTCGGCCTGCCTGAGATGATGGAAGCCATGAACGAGGCCGAGGACAGGTCGGTGGAGCTGCTCGACAAGCTCCTGGGGTTCTCCGGCCCGCTGCTCGCCCTGGCCGGGCAGGAGTTCCTGATGGTGCCGCTGATGGGCCTGGCGTCCCGCATGCTCGACTTCGCGGTGGTGCAGCGCCTGGCCGTGTGGACCATGGCCGGGGTCATGCAAGTGGTCTTCAAGTTCCAGCTGAAGTCGAACGCCAAGAAGCTCGCGGCGCTGGGGGTGAAGTGACATGGCGGCCAAGTCGAACAACCCGGCTCTCGATAAGATCTCCGGCATCCTGGGCAAGGAAGCCGTGAACAGCAAGCCGGAGGCGCTCGCCAGCTACGCGAGCTGCCTCGGTTCCGCCGCCCGGGGCGAGCCCCTGGCGGTGGTCAAGGTCAAGGACCGCAAGGAGGTCCAGGCCGTGGTCAAGCTGGCCAACGAGCTCAAGCTCAACCTGATACCCGCTTCCTCGGGAGAACCGCGCTTCCGCGGCGACACCGTGCCGGACGCGCCGGGCATCATCGTCGACCTCTCGGGCATGAAGAAGATCATCCGCACCGACAAGCTCAACATGGTCAGCCATGTTCGAGGTCGGCGTGACCTTCGAGGAGCTCAACGCGGAGGTGGAGAAGCAGCAGCTCAAGGCGTTCCGGCCCTTCCAGCCCCGCGCCTCCAAGTCCGTGATCGCCTCCTACCTGGAGCGCGAGCCCGTCACCATCCCCAAGTACCACTGGGACATCGGCGACCCCATGCTCACCTGCGAGGTCGTCTGGGGTAACGGCGAGGTCTTCCGCACCGGTTCGGCGGCGGGCCCCGGTTCCCTGCAGAAGCAGTGGGACTGCGGCCTGGCCCAGAAGAACCCCGAAGGGCCCGGCCCAGACCTCCCTCAACCGCGTGCTGCAGGGAGCGCAGGGCACCCTGGGCGTGGTCACCTGGTCCTCGGTCAAGCTGGGCATGCTGCCCCAGATCCGCCACTGCTATTCCGCCAGCGATGACCGGCTGGACCGCATCATCGACTTCTCCTACCGGGTCAACCGGCTCAAGTTCGCCGACGAGTTCCTCATCCTCAACAACGCGGCCCTCGCTTCCGCCCTGGGCGCCGATCCGGACGAGATCGCCCGCCTCCAGGAGAAGCAGGGCAAGTACACCGTGATCTGGTGCGTCTGCGGCTACTGGCACCAGCCGGAGAAGCGCATGCTCTACCAGGAGAAGGGCATCTCGGAGTTCGCCCAGACCTACGGCGTCCGCATCGAGAAGGAGGTCCCGGGAGCCGGCCAGGCGCGCATGCTGGAGCTGCTGGACAAGCCGTCGGCCGAGCCCTACTACAAGCTGCGCAAGAAGGGCGGGGCGCGCGAGGTCTTCTTCCTCACCACCCTGGACAAGACCCCCGGGTTCATCGCGCAGATGGAGAAGCTGGCCGCCGACGCCGGGTTCTCCTCAGGCGACATCGGCGTCTACATCCAGCCCATCCAGCAGGGGCGCAACGTCCACCTGGAGTTCCAGCTCTACTGCGACCCGGCCGACCAGAAGGAGATGGCCACGGTGGACGCCCTCGCGGCCAAGGCCGCCGCGGACATGGCGGATGCCGGCGCCTTCTTCTCCCGCCCCTACGGAGCCTGGTCCGACGTCGCCTATTCCCGCTGCCCGGATACGGTGAAACTGCTTAACATACTCAAGAACATGTTCGACCCCAACGGCGTCATGAACCGGGGGAAACTATGCTACGGGGAGGTGGGCTAGATGTCGCTCAAGGATTACGAACGCGATATGGAGGGATGCTCCCGCTGCGCCTCGTGCAAGTGGGTCCCCTTCACCCAGATGAGGAGCTGGCGCTGGGCCAAGAACTGCCCCTCCATCACCCGCTACGACCTCCACGCCTACTCCGGCGGCGGCAAGATGCTCATGGGCCTGTCCATGATCAAGGGCCGCAGCGAGCTCAACGACGCCATCGCCGAGATCGTCTACAAGTGCCAGCTGTGCGGCTCCTGCGACGTGGCCTGCAAGGTCTACCGCGACGACATCGACCTCACCGAGGTGCTGCTGGAGCTCCGCTCCACCTGCGTCGAGCAGGGCAAGCTGCTGCCCGAGCACATCATGATCATCGACGCCCTGAAGCGCGACAACAACACCCTGGGCGAGCCCAAGGAGAAGCGCGGCGACTGGGCCGAGGGCCTGAAGGTCAAGAACGTCGACAACGAGCAGTGCGACGTGCTCTTCCACGCCGGCTGCCGCTACTCCTACGACCAGTCGCTCTGGCCGACCCTGCGGGGCACCGTGCGAGATGCTCACCCGGGCCGGCTACGACGTGGGCATCGCCGGCGTCGGCGAGTCCTGCTGCGGCGGGCGCGCCTACGAGATGGGCTTCCGCGGCGAGGCCGAGAACTTCGCCGACGACATGGTCTCCCGGGTCAAGGCCTCGGGCGCCAGGCTGCTGGTCACCCCCTGCGCCGACGGGTACTCGCACTTCCGCTACCTCTACCCGCGCATGGGCAAGGACCTGCCGGTGGAGGTGCTCCACGCCGACCAGGTGGCCATGCAGCTGGTGAAGGAAGGCCGGCTGCAGCTGAAGAACGAGGTCCCCATGCTGGTGACCTGGCACGACCCCTGCCACCTGGGCCGCATGAGCGAGCCTTTCCTCCCCGACTGGAAGGGCGACAAGGTCATGCGCCGCGTGGACATGAAGCGCGCCGGGCGCAAGGGCATCTACGACCAGCCCCGCGAACTGATCGCGGCCATCCCCGGCATGGACCTGGTGGAGATGGAGCGCCGGCGCGAGTGGTCCTGGTGCTGCGGCGCCGGGGGAGGCGTCTACGAGTCCGACCCCGAGTTCTGCAACTGGACCGCCATGGAGCGCATCGAGGAAGCCCGCGCCACCGGGGCCGAGGCCCTGCTGACCTCCTGCCCCTGGTGCGTCGCCACCTTCCGGGAGGCCCTGGCCGAAGCCGGGGACTCCTTCCCGGTCTACGACATACTGGACATGGTGATGGAGTCGGCGGGACAGCCCACCGGAGCCCTCGCCGCTGCAAAGGGAGGTGAGTGATCGTGGATTACCCCAAGGACTTCCTCATCTCGCCGCCGATATCCGATGAACACTACCAGGCCCTGGAGGCCATCGTCGGCCCCGAGTTCATCACCCGCGAGCCCGCGGTGCTGGACGGCTACGCCTGGCAGCCCCTGTGGAACAAGGGGCCGGAGATGTACCTCCACCGCCCCATCGCGGTGGTGCTGCCCGCCAACACCGAAGAGGTGCAGGCCATCGTGAAGACCTGCAACAAGCTGGGCATCAAGTACAAGGCCTTCACCACCGGCTGGGGAGTGTTCGCCGGGTGCAAGATGGAGAACGAGATCCTCATCGAGCTGCGGCGCATGGACAAGATCATCGAGATCGACGAGAAGAACATGTACATCGTGGTGGAGCCCCACGCCATCGGCGGCCAGATCATCGCCGAGTGCATGCGCCGGGGCCTGCACTGCCACATCGTCTCCTCCGGGCCCGCCTCCTCGCCCGCTGGCCAGCGCCACTTCCTTCTGCGGCACCGCCCCCGACGGCACCTACATGAACTGGAGCCCCCGCAACCTGATGGGGGTGGAGTGGGTGCTGCCCGACGGCGAGATCGTGCGGCTGGGCAGCCTGGGCTCGAGCGGCGACTGGTTCTCCGGCGACGGCCCCGGGCCCTCGCTGCGCGGCGTGCTGCGCGGCCGCCTGGGCGCCATGGGCGGCAACGGCGTCTTCACCAAGTGCGCGCTGAAGCTCTACAACTGGCCCTGCGAGCCGGTGCCCGCCCCGGACGGCTTCATGTACGACGTGGAGTGCCCCCTGCCCCCCAACTGCAAGGTGCTCACCCTCTTCTTCCCCAACCGCGACGCCCTGGCCGACGCCACCCAGGCCATCACGGTGGAGGGCGTGGGCTACAACGCCTTCAAGCCGGGCATGGGCTCCATGCTGGGCATCGCCATCCCCCACCTCCTGCACAAGCAGTCCTGGAAGAAGTCCAAGGGGCTGAAGACCCTCATCCACGACTTCAACCACATCTTCATGGAGATACTGGTCTGCGACTCCCCCGAGGAGCTGGACTTCCAGGAGTCGGTCATCCGCGAGGAGGTGGCCAAGCACCACGGCATCGTCATCGACATGGACCCCCTGGGCATGGCGGAGTTCTCCTTCTGGACCTTCATGCTGGCCACGGCCTACCCCATCTTCTTCCGCCCCGCCGGCATGTTCATCACCGCCTACGGCCAGGACGAGTCCCACCACTCCATGGTGGCCATGTCCCCCATGGGCGAGGACATCAAGCGCAAGTACATCGAGGAGGGCAACATCTTAGACGACGGCTCCGACTCCGGCATCCACTTCATGATGGAGGAGAGCACCTGCAGCCACTACGAGGAGCCCATCGAGTTCGACCACCGCGTCTACGAGCAGGCATCGGCCATCCTGCCCATCGAGACCGAGTTCAACATCCTGCAGGTCAGCCGGTGCATGGAGCCGGGCAACACCGCTCCGGACTCGCGCGTGCTCTTCGGCCCGGCCATCGCCAACTACCAGAAGTGGCAGAAGATGTGGGCCGACAGCATCAACCCCAACCAGGTGGTGGACGACTTCTACTACGCGGCCGAGCCCACCCCCGGGAAGTCCGTCTCGCTCCGGCCGGAACTGCTCCAGAAGATCCTGGAGATGTCCAAGGAGCTGGCCTGGGGACCGGACGGCCCGCCCGACATGCCCTGACGGTAACACGCTTCGGAAAGAGGATGGTGTGAGATGAGCAACGGCAGTAACGGCAAGAAGAAGAGCGTCGTGGTGATCGGCGCCGGGATCGGGGGGATGGGCGTGGGCGCCCTCCTGCAGTCCCGGGGTTACCAGGTGACGGTGGTGGAGAAGAACAACTTCGTCGGGGGCAAGGCCTCGAGCTACGACCGGGACGGTTTCGTGGTGGACGCGGCCTTCCACGTCTTCTCGCAGGGCCGCAAGGGCCCGCACGGCATGATCAACGAGAAGGTGGGAGGGGACCTGAAGTGGATCGTGCACGACCCCTTCGCCACGGCGCGCGTGAGCAGGGGCACCGGCAGAAAGGATTCCTGGCAGATCCCGCAGTCGATGTTCACCGCGGTGCCCGTTCGGTGGTATGGCCTACCTGAAGGGGACCATCCGCCCCTCCATCATCAAGACCCTGTCGACCGTACTCAAGAACTTCGGGGTCAAGGAGTTCCTGGAGACCCTGATCAAGATCGCCATGGTCGACGAGACCTTCATCGCCTCCATCGACGACATGACCTTCTACGAGTTCATCTCCAAGTTCACCGACGACGAGAAGATCCACCGCCTCATGGCCAACCTCTCGCTCATCTCCTTCGTGGTCCCCTACACCGAGGGGAGCGCGGGCGAGCTGCTGTGGTGCCTCATCCACTCCTACCGCAAGGGCACCATGGGCGTCCCCATGGGGGGGGTGCGCCAGATCGCCGGGACCTACGGGCGCAGGTTCATCGCCTTCGACGGGGACATGCGCCTGGGGACGGCCGTCAAGCGCATCATCGTGGAGGACGGCAGGGCCCGGGGCGTCGAGACCGAGGAGGGCGAGGTCATCAAGGCCGACGTGGTCATCTCCAACGCCGGCATCAAGCGGACGGTGGAGCTGGCCGGGGAGCAGAGCTTCCCCGCCGAGTACGTCTCCTACGTCCAGGGCCTGAAGGAGTCCTACGCCGCCCTGATGATCAAGCTGGCCCTGGACCGCAGGCTCACCAGCCTGCCCCGGCTGACCCTGCTGTACGTCCCCCACACCAGGGGGGAGGAGATGGTCGACTTCCTGCGGACCGGCGGCATCGCCGAGGAGCCGCCCATGTGCATGATCATGCCCTCCGACTGGGACCCCTCCACCGCGCCCCCGGGCCGCTGCCTGCTCCTGATAGGAGGAATGGGCAACCCCCAGACCACGCCGGAGAACATCGACCACTGCGAGCGGATCATGGACAACGTGGAGAACTACGTCTACGAGCTCTACCCCGAGGTCAAGGAGCACATCGTCTGGAAGGAACGCTACTCCGTCGACCACGTCGCCAAGGTCACCGGCCGGCCCACCGGGGAGTGCATCGGCCTGGGGCAGTACCCCGGCCAGGTCGGGGCGAAGAAGCCCTCGGTCGTCACCCCCGTCAAGGACCTCATGCTGGTCGGCTGCGACGCCGGCGCCCGCGGCGTCGGCACCGAGCAGGCGGCCTACAGCGCCATCTACGTTTCAAACCTGCTCGGTTGAGATGATATATTGAATGCCTGGCACCGCGAGGTGCCGGGCATTTACTTTTACGTGGGAGGGCATTGAGCATGAGCGTGGTCGCCGTAACCGGCTGTTCGGGGTACATCGGGTCCCGGGTGCTCGATTTCCTGGAGGAGAGCCCCACGGTGGAGAAGGTGGTCGGGGTGGACGTGCGGGCGTGTTCCTGCTCGTCGGGCAAGCTCTCGTTCCACCGGAGCGACATCCGCGACCGTTCCCTGGCGGCGCTGTTCCGGGACGAGGGGGTGGACACCGTGGTGCACATGGCCTTCATCCTCAACCCCCTGCACGACGACGCCCTCATGTACGACATCAACGTCAACGGGGCCCGCAACGTCTGGCGGCGGCGGCTGCCTGCGGCGCCGGGCACCTGGTCGTCGCCTCGTCCAGCTCGGCCTTCGGGGCCTTTCCTGACAATCCCGAGTGGCTGACGGAGCGGGACCACCCCCGCCTGATGCGCAATTTCTCGTACGCCGCGGACAAGTTCGAGATAGAGATGGCCGCCCGCATCTTCCGGGAGGAGAACCCGGGGGTGAAGACGGCGGTGGTGCGGCCGTGCGCCGTGTACGGCCCGGGGGTGGACAACTACTTCTCCTTCCTGTTGCAGCGCCTTCCGGTGGTGCCCGACATCGGAGGGGGCGACCCCGCCATGCAGTTCGTGCACGAGGACGACGTCGCCGCGACCTTCCTTGCGGTCATCGAGCGGCGGGCGGAGGGGTTCTTCCACGCGGCGGGGGAGGGGGTCGTCAGCCTGGGGGAGATCGCGGAGATGGCCGGCAAAAGGAAGGTGCGGCTGCCCGCCGCCCTGGTCTACCCGGCCGTGGACCTGCTCTGGAAGCTGCGCTTGCCCCTGGTGAAGGGGCCTTCCGGCATGATCGACTTCATGCGCTACCGCTGCATCGTCACGGACGAGCTCACCCGGGCGGAACTGGGACTGGAGCCGCGGCGCTCCAGCCGCGAGGTAGTGCGCCTGATGCTCGACGGGTAGCCCGGGGCGTGAGCCCCGGGAAACAAACGCGCTCCGCGAGCCGACATGGAAGAATGGAAAGGAGCGGGGGGGTTCCCGCTCCTTTCGTGGGAGGAAGGCTGCCAGTCGTTACTGGCTCTGGCTTCCTGGTCGCCCTGGTCCTGCTGCTGGTCCTGTCCCCGGTCTTTAGGCATCCCGGGGCGACCCTGCTGGTTGCCCATGCCGGGGCCCTGCTGCATGGGGCCCATGGGCTGGTTGCCGTAACCTGCGGGGCGTTCCGGGCCTGTCGTGGCCGCCGAAGTCCCCGACCACCGCCAGGGTGATGGTCGACGCGAGCAGCAGCACCGCTACGACGGACACCGCGACCAGCGCGATGAAGGTCCAGTTGCGCTTGGCGGGCTGTTTCCCGCCCGACGGCGCTGCCGGGGCCGTCTCGATCGCCGTGGTGTCTGCCGGTATCTCCGGGGCCGCCTGCTCTTCCTGTACAGGGCTCCCGGTCGGGCTCTCTTCCATGTTCCCACCTCCTTTCGTCTTCTCGAACCTGTTACGTCGCATCCCTTAGTTCTAAGACTAGGGGCAGGATGTTAACGCATTATGGAGAGGGGGTGTTGGAAATGTAAATATAACCTTCCCGGGAAAAACCCTGCTCAGCGCAGGTGCTTTGCAGAACCAGGCCGCCACCGCGGGCAGCAGCTCGTCCACGTAGTCGATGGTGACCAGGTGGGGGCGGCCGGGCAGGTAGAGGAACTCCTTGTCGCAGGTGAGCCGGGCGAACACCCGGCGCACGTAGTCCTCGGGGAAGATGTTGTCCTCGCCCGAGTGGATGACCATCACCGGGGTGTCGATCTCCTCCACCCGCCTGGCGATGGGCTCCGAGGTCAGGGAGATGAGGGCGGAGAGGCTCACCCCGTTCACCGTCAGCGGGTCCCGCTTGATCCAGGCCTTGACGTCCGGGTAGAGGCGGGAGGGCTCCGCGGCCAGGTCGAGGTAGGCGGCGACCGGGGTCATCAGGCGGTCCTTCAGGGCCCGCGGGAGCAGTGCCGGTCAGCGGGCATGAGGGCCGTGAGGGCGCGGAAGAAGGACGGCCAGCGGGTCATGCGGTAGTTGTCCGGCTCGTCCGGGGCGATGAGGTTGTGGCAGACGGCCGCCTTGAGGCGCTCATCCGCGGCCGCGGTGTAGAAGGTGGCCATGCCGCCCTGGCTGGACCCGGCCATCCCCACCTTCTCGCCGTAGCGTTCCACGGCGTAGGAGATGACCGCCCTGGAGTCCTCCACCAGCCCGCCCAGGGTGTAGACCCCGCGCTTGCCGCCGCTCAGGCCGTGGCCGCGCGGGTCGAAGCCGATGACGTTGAAGCCCTCCTTCCGCAGCCGGTGCAGCAGCTCCACGTAGAGCAGGGCGTAGACCGAGGTGCCCGGGATGAAGACCACCACCGGGTCGGAGGGGCGCGACTCGAAGAGGTAGAGGCGGAGCTCGCGCCCTCCCGCCGGCAGGGTTTCCTCGCGGAAGAGCCTGCCCTCGAGGTAGAGGGGCTCCAGGTCGGGCTGGCCGGTCAGCCTCATCAGGTCCAGGAGGTATTCCTCGAGCTCCGCGCGCGCCGGCACCGGCTTGTTGAGGATGCTGCGGCAGTACGCGGCGTAGGCGGCCGCTCCCAGTACCCCGGCGGCGGCGCCCGTCGCGGCGATGCCCTTCGACTTCTTCATGCCGGCCTCCTTCCGGGCGACCGTCGCCCTAGGTATGGTCCACGTGGGAGCGGATGCGCTCGTAGGTCTTTTCCAGGAAACCCGGGTCGTCGACGCTTATCTCCACCGCCGAGCGGGGGCAGACCGCGGCGCAGCGGCCGCAGGCGCGGCAGTAACCGCCGTGCACCGCCTTCCCGTCCGACCACCTCGATGGCCTCGATGTAGCAGTGCTCGACACAGGTTCCGCAACCGTTGCACTTGTCCGTCACCCGCACGCTGATGCCCGGGAGCCGGGGGTAGACCTGGTCCAGCGCCTCCAGCGGGACGTGGCGCAGGTAGCGGCCCAGGCAGCAGCACTCGCAGCAGAAGCAGACGGTCAGCATGCGCGCGGGGTCCTCCACGTTGAAGACCAGGTTGTCCACCCGCGCCGTGCCGAGGGCGGGGATCAGCCCCGCCTGCATGGCCCGGCGGGCGTGTTCCTTCGCCTCTTCCACCCCCACCTCGCGGCTGATGGAACGGGCCGCGCGCACCGCCGTGTCCCCCAGCAGCAGGCAGCCCACCTCCACCGGGTAATGCCCGCACACCGAGGCCTTGCGGCAGCCGCAGTAGTCGATGACGACGCGGTGCGAGGCCTCCTCGATGCAGCGGTCCAGGATGGAGGGGGGCAGGGGGACGCCCTCGGGCATCTCTATCGTCTGGTTGATGGGCAGCCAGCGCATGTCGGAGGTGGCGGGATCGGTCCAGGGGTGGAAGCGCTTGAGCAGGGGCAGGCGGGAGAGGCGGAAGATGAAGTCCACGCCGTCCCGCCCCCGGCGCATCAGCCAGGGGTTCTTGGTCAGTTCCAGGTTGGCCCTGCCGAACATGTCTCCCCTCCTTGTCACCGAAAAGCCATCACCAAGAGTATACAGCAGGCACCGGGGGACCGCCGTGACTGTGGTAATATATTGGCGTCATTCGAGAGGAAACGTGAGGCGGGAGGCGGCATGGCTAAGACCTGGGCGATATCCTTCGGGGAGACCGGAGCGCATGGACCTCGAGCGGATCATGCTGGACGAGGACGCCGAGTCCGCCCTGGCCTTCCTGAAGGCGGTGGTCTACCCCCAGGTGAAGGAGAGCGAGAAGGCGCGCGGCTGCTTCCACGACCCCTCCAAGCCGGTGGACAGCGTCGGCCGCCCGGTCGACCGGCACAAGAAACTCGGCTCCTTCTAACGTAGATTTCCCCCGGCAGCCGGATTGAAACTCTATAAATAGAGATATCAATAGGTAAAAAGCATTAAACTACTATTTGAACTAGTGCCTGCAAGCTATAGATGTTTCAGAGCATTTCAATATTCGATATTCGATACCAACTAGTCCTCATACTGGCGTGGATTGGCCTCAATAAAATCGTTTATTCGTCTGGCAACTTCCATGCCCTGGTCTTCCTGGATGAAGTGACTCGCCTCGGGGAGTCGTACATGTGGTTGTCCTGCGGCACCCGGAATGTTGTTTATCAGGCGGTCCTGGGTTGCCTTATCCCCGAGCGTGCCGGGATCGTTACTTGCCCAGATGGTCAAGAAGGGCTTTTCATATGCGGTCAAACCTTGCCATGCTTTGCCGTTGACTCCTGAAAGATCATTAACCAGTGACGGGAAGACGCGTGGCCCTGCCATGTAAATCCGGCTAGGGAACGGAGCATCATAAGCGGCTTCTACTTCAGATGGTACTTCGAAGTAGGTCAAGGCCTCGACCACTTCTGCCGGGTGAAACGACTCAGCGGTCATCGCATAGACCATCCAATCCGCGAAAGTCGTCTTTGGGTCACCGGGGATCAAGCGGTTGCCCTCTTCATCGTAGAAAGGAGGCTGCTGCGGTGGAATAGCGGAAAATGGCAAGACTAGGTCGGTATTGATCTCCTCTGGATTTTCGACTGGTGGATAAGGCTGCATTCCAAGGGGAACAAATGGAAGGGTGCCATCGCTGACAACGATGCGGTCAAACCATTCTGGGTTCTCCCCCGCGACGTGAAGCCCTATCAGGCTACCCCAATCCTGACAGTATAAAGTAATGTTTTCGAGATCCAGATATCTTATGAACTTCTCAAGCCTGTTGATGTGCTCCATATAGCTGTAATACTCGATATCTATCGGCTTGTCAGACCTTCCCATGCCGATGTGATCCATGGCGATCACCCGGTGGCCGCCATCCACCAGCACTGGTATCATCTTGCGATACAGGTATGACCAGCTTGGCTCGCCATGCAGCAGGAGGATTGGGTCGGCATCGGCGGGACCTTCATCCACATAGCCCTGGCGAAGGCCTTCTATCTCCACATACTTCGCTTCATAGGGAAAGCCGGGCAGGTCTTCGAAGCAAGCATCGGGGGTACGTACAAATTGGACGCCATCCTCTGTGGTCATGATCTCCGGTTCGGAAATAGAACTGAGGTCCGTGTCATCAAGGTCTGTCGTCCCTTCATCTCCACCACCACAGCCAATGGTCGCTGATACGCATAGAATAAGGGCGAATATGGCCATCCATAGTATTCCGTTATTATTTCTTATTCCCATGATAATGATCTTTCTTGCATCTCCTACATAACAATGTTATCTCACATTTTAACGAACATTCTTCATTGAACATTTTGCACATGCCCCCTTCTTGCCAATATTCTACCATTCAGCAAGGCATCAACGCCTCTAGGTGGCACCTTCACCGTGCTCCTTTCGTGGTTCCCTTGAAATAGGCTGAACAGCCCGCTTCTTTGCTGATTTAGACATGCCTCGACCGCTGCACGCATGTTCATGCCGGGTGGTAACCGGGAGAAGGGCTGATTCAAGTGGGCGCATAAGCAAGGAATCCTTCAGGATTCATATGCAAAATCCGGGTCTAAAACCTTTACCCGGGGCCGGGTCCCGATTCTTTACCTCTCCGGCTGCAGCAGGTTGAAGTAGTTCCCCTCGGTATCCACGCAGGCGACGATCCATCCCACGCCGGGTATGAGGGTCTTCTCCAGGACCACCTGACCTCCCCTTTCCTTAACCCGGGCGGCGTACTCGTCCGCGTCCGGGACTTCGACGGTGCAGCGGTAGGTGTTGAAGGACATCCCCCCGTCACCCCGCCTGCCCATGCCGCCGTCGATGCCGGGCTCGCCCTCCGGCCCGGTGGTGATCAGCCAGTGCGTCCATGGGCCCTTCCCACTTCTCGACCTTCCACCCGAAGACGCTGGTGTAGAAACCAGCGGCCCTATCCGGGTCGTCCGAGTCGATGTCGAAATGTACCACCCTCGGCATCAGCCTACCTCCTTTCCTCTCATCGGAAACCACATCTATCGCTTTTACCCCTTTGTCCCGGGGTTCACACCCCGGGCTACTCTCCTCTTCCACGCCACGGTCCCGGGGTTCACACCCCGGGCTACTCTCCTCTTCCACGCCACGGTCCCGGGGTTCACACCCCGGGCTACTCTCCTCTTCCACGCCACGGTCCCGGGGTTCACACCCCGGGCTACTCTCCTCTTCCACGCCACGGTCCCGGGGTTCACACCCCGGGCTACTCTCCTCTTCCACGCCACGGTCCCGGGGTTCACACCCCGGGCTACTCTCCTCTTCCACGCCACGGTCCCGGGGTTCACACCCCGGGCTACTCTCCTCTTCCACGCCACGGTCCCGGGGTTCACACCCCGGGCTACTGCTGCTATAATCAACTTTACCGAAGAGTAACAAGGGTACTGCGAGCCCAGGAGAAAGCGAGGTAGATCGGCATGGCGGAACTGAGAGAATGCGTTCTGGTGGACGGAGTAAGGACGGCCAACTGCCGGGCCCACGCCCAGAAGGGCTGGTTCCGCACCCGGAGGCCGGACGAGCTGCTCACCTACGTCTACGAGGCCCTCTTCAAGCGCAACCCTGAAGTCAAGCCGGAGGCCGTCGAGGCCGTCTTCTGCGGCACGGCCAACCAGGCCGGGATGCAGAACGACATCGCCCGCTTCGCCTGGCTGGCCTCGGGCCTGCCCGAGAACGTCGCCACCAACGGCATCGGCCAGCAGTGCCCCTCGGGCATGTCCGCCATCGAGCACGCCGCCCACGCCATCATGTGCGGCGAGGGCGACATCTACATCGCCTCCGGGGTGGAGGACATGATGAACGTGGGCATGGGCTTCGCCATGGACTTCCCGCCCCGCCTGGCCGACCACTACAACGCGGGCGACCTGCTGATGGGCCCCACCGCCGAGAAGGTGGGCGCGGAGTACAAGGTCGAGCGGGCCGACACCGAGCTGATGGCCTACCACAGCCACCTCAAGGCCGCCGCCGCCCGGGATGCCGGCAAGTTCGCGGGCGAGATCGTCCCCATCCCGGGGGTGGACGATGATGGCAACGAGATCACCATCGACAAGGACCAGTGGATCCGCGACAACCCCTCCCTCGAGCAGATGGCCGGCATGCAGCCGACCTTCAAGGCGGACGGCGTCGTCACCGCGGCCACCAGCTCCCCCTCTACCGTCGGCGCCTGCGCCGCCCTCTTCATGAGCCGGGACAAGGCGGACGAGTTGGGTCTCTCCTACAACCTGAGGTACGGCGGCGGGGCCATGCAGGGCTGCGACCCCACCATGATGGGCATCGGGCCGGTGTCGGCGGTACGCAAGCTGCTCGGCCGGGCGGGCCTGACCGTCGCCGACATCGACGTCTGGGAGCTCAACGAGGCCTTCGGCACCCAGTCCCTGGCGGTCCTGCGCGAGCTGGGCATCGCCCAGAACGCCCCCTTTGAAAATGTCAACGTGTGGGGCGGGGCGCTGGCGCTGGGCCATCCCCTGGGCGAGTCGGGGTGCCGCATCGTCATCACCCTGAACAACATCATGAAGACGGACTTCGCCGACGCCAAGCGCGGCGTGGCCACCCTCTGCGGCGGCTTCGGCAACGGCAACGCCACCCTGTGGGAGAAAGTCTGACAGTCTGTAAATATTAGCCTTAGCGCTCGAAGGCGGGCCAGTGGCCCAGTTCGATGGCCTCCAGGTTGCGCAGGCGCATCTCCATGGTGTCGCGGGGGAAGCGGCTCGACCGTTCGATCCACTTGCCCATGTCCTCGGTGAATTCCTCGTCCTGGTCCTCCGAGTACAGCCTGCCGGCGAGATGGCGGGCCCATGCCATCTGCTCCTCCGGGCGCACCCGGTAGACGAACAGATAGTAGGGATAACGCGCCTTCAGCGGGAAGAACTCCCGGTTCTCCTGGAAGAGGCGGTCCAGTTCGGTGAGGGTATCCCGGTAGCCCTCCGGGTCGTAGGTGAGCTTCACCGCGATGGAGTCGGCCAGCAGGTCGTTGTGGCGGCCGATGAAGCGGCTGCGCCAGCCGGCCCAGAAGAGCAGGAAGAAGACGGCGGCCGCCATCAGGGTGACGAACCACGCGCTCAGGCCGGCCACCAGCATCACCAGCATCATCAATACCAGCAAGAGCGAGATCAGGGCCCAGCCGGCCAGCTGGAAGCGGCGGCGCATGGAGGCGGGGTAGAGCTCGCCGGTGAGGATATGGGCCAGCTCGTGCGCCATCATCGCCTCGGCCCGGCGCGGGCTGGGCCCCAGCCGCAGGGCTTCCCGCGTGACCCCCACGGCCGGCTTCCTTTCCTCGAAAAAAGCGAGGGAGTTGGCGGTGGGGACGTCGAGGACGCGAAGAGAGGGCGCGGGTAAGCCCGCCGCGGCGCTCAGGCCCTCCAGCGCCTGCCGGTAGAGGCCGGAGATGCCTTTCCCCGCCTCCTCCGCCACCACCAGCTCCTCCGGGCCGCGCCGCACCGCCAGCAGCAGGAGCAGGGCGGCCAGGGCCAGGGGGAAGACCCACGACAGGAAGGCGGGGCTCCCGTTGTCTCCCCGCAGGGCCCGTCCCCAGTCGCCCGCGCCGGCGGCCGTGAGGGCGGCCAGGGCCGCCAGGCAGGCGATGATGGCCGCGGCCATGGGCGCCAGCAGCGCCAGCTTCTGCGCAAAGACCTGCCGCCGGTAGCGCCGGATGCTCTCGATGACCAGGGGTTCCATCCTCGTTTCCATAGCACGTCCATGATACCAGCAAGGTGCCGCCCCGTCATGCTAAAATAATATGAGGAATGCGGTTGGGTGGCATGTTTGAGAGAAGGAGGCAAGGGGATGCGAAAGCAATGGATGACCTGGGCTCTGGTCGTTGTGGTCCTGGCGGCGCCGCTGCTGCTGATGGGGGTGAAGTGCAACCCCAACAACCCGGAAGCTACCCTGGAGGAGGAAGCGCAGCAGCAGGAGCAGGAGCAGCAGAACCAGGGGACCCCCGTCACCTTTACCAAGGAGTCACTGGAGAAGGCCGGGGTTCCGGTTTACCCCTCCACCGAAGACGCCATCGAACAGGACGTCACCAAGGACGGCGCCGGCAGCTTCCATGGAACCGTCTTCCTGGTCTCGTCCACCTGTCCCCCCGAGAACGTGCAGAGGTTTTACGACTCCAACCTCCGGGACATGCCCGGCTACAGTAAGGAGATCATCGAAGGTGCGGCGCACTACAAGTTCATCCTGGAGAACGGCGACCAGGTCACCATGATAATCACGAGCGCGGGCGAGGACCCCACGGCCGGGTCGAACATCACCACCATCTTCAACTGACCGTATACTGTTGACCGGGACGCCGGAAGGGGCGGGATGAGCGCCGGACGCTACCGTGACTACATGTACGCATTTCGCCGACACCGCGCTGGCGGACATCGGCCCGCGCGGCTCCTGCAGCGCCGAGGAGGCCGAACTGGCGCACCGCTTCGCCCGCGAGATGGAGCCGTTCTGCGACCGGGTGGAGGTGGAGGAGATGGAGTGCGCCCCCGACGCCTTCCTGGGGGCCTTCCCTTACCTGGTGGCGCTGTACGCGGCCGGGCTGGCCGCCTACTTCTTCCTGCCGCCCCTGGCCCTGGCCCTGGGCGTCCTGGGGCTTGCCGTCCTCTTCCTGGAGGTCTTCCACTACCACGAGTTCATCGACTTCGCCTTCCCCAAGCGGCGCGGCCTTAACGTGGCCGGGGTCATCTCGCCCCGGGGTGAGGTGAAGCAGAGGCTGGTGGTCTCGGGCCACTTCGACTCGGCCTACGAGTTCAAGCTCTGGTACTACCTGAAGGGCCTGGCGGTCCCCTACATGGCCCTGGGCGTGGTGAGCGTGCTCACCCTCATCGGGGCGAGCCTGGCCCGCACCATCGCCTGGCCGGACGCCGGCTGGGGCGGCGGCGCCTTCACGGTGCTGGGGATAGTGTGCCTGGCCCTGCTGCCGCTGATGCTGCCCTTCGTCTTCTTCCACACCCGCGACCTGGTGCCGGGGGCCATGGACGACCTCACGGCGGTGGCGGTGCTGGCGGGCCTGGGGCGCTGCCTGCGCGAAGCCCGCGACGCCCGCGACGGCAACGGTGACGGGGGCTTCTTCCCCCGCCACACCGAGGTGGTGCTGCTGGGCCTGTCCTCGGAGGAGGCCGGCCTGCGCGGGGCCAAGCGCTACGCCTCCCGGCACCGCGAGGAGCACCGGGCCCTGCCGACGCGCGGCATCTTCTTAGACGGCATCTACGACGAGCGCTTCCTCATGGTCAACCGGCGGGAGATATCCACCGGGGCCAGGCTCGACCCCGTGCTGGTGGAGATGGCGCGGGAGACGGCGGACGCCCACGGGTATCCCCTGAAGGTGGGGGTCATCCCCCTGGGCGCCACCGACGCCAGCGCCTTCGCCCGGGCCGGCGTGCCCTGCGTCAGCATGGGCTGCGCCGACACCTCGCGCCTCACCCCCAACTACCACACCCGCCACGACACCATGGAGTACGTGCGGCCGGAGTCGCTCGAGGTGAGCCTGGAGATGGTGCTGGGGATGCTGGAGCGCGTCGATACGGCGGAGGGCTGATCAGCCGTCCGGATGAGAAAGGCTCAGAAGACCTTCTTCTCCCACCAGCGCCCGCCTTTCTTCTGGTCGTCGGCCGGGCTGGCCCTGATCACTTTCTTGTCGACGGTGAGGGTGAGCGGCTGGCTCATCTCCATCATGTCGAAGGGGTCCTGAGAGGCCTCTTCCCCCATCCCGTCGTCGAAGCCCTCCAGCCGCGCCTTTTCGTGCAGGGACTGCGCCACCAGCTCCTTGATGGGGGTGTCCGGCAGCCGTCCCAGCATGTCCTCCCACCCTTCCCGGTGGGAGCCCAGCGCCTCGTAGAGGTCGATGATTATCTCGACGAAAAAGTAGGTGTACAGCTTGAACTCGGCCTGGTAGAAGGCGTCCTGCTCGGGCGTGAAGTTCTCGAAGGGCACGTCCATGAGGGCGATGAAGGTGTAAGGTAGATCCATGCCGCGCTCCTCTATCTTCACCTCCAGCCGCTTGGTGAAGAAGCTCCTGAGCGGCACCGCCTGCCTTGTGTCCTCCGCTTCGTCCCCGTAAGTTCCGTTTCCGCGCTCTTCTTCCATGGTTCCCGGGGCCTTGCCGATCCCTCCGTGACGTTAACGTCGTCTCTTTTCTATGATAGCAAGTAATGATAGCACGCTTCCATTTTTTGCATTAGGATTACAGTCAGGGAAGCAGGCGGGAGAGAGGAGGTCGCGGGGATGAAGGAAGCGCTCATCTACGGCGCGGGGGACGCGGGCATGGTGGCCGCGGTCAACCTGGCGCGGGCCGGGTACGAGGTCACCGTGCGGGACCGCGAGAGCGGCATCGGCGGTTCGCCCGCCTTCAACCCGTCCGCCCACACCACCCCCATCGAGGTGGACCGGGTCTCCGAGTACGTCGGGATAGACCTGGCGCCCGCCCTGTACCCGGCCCGCGTCGCCGTCTACCTGCGCGAGAAGCGCATCGAGTGGAACCAGGGGTTCTACACGGTCGAGCGGGGCCCCCGGGAGGGCAGCCTGGACACCCTCCTCTACAACGAGTGCCTCCGGCACGGGGTGCGCTTCGAGTTCGATTCACCGTTGCGCCGGGAGGACCTTTCAGGCCTGCCGCCCGACACCATCGTGGCCTGTGGGCTGGACCCCGCCGCCTACGAGATGCTGGACCTGCCCTACCTGCGCTGGTACGGTTACATCTCGCGGGGCAGCATCGGCTTCTCCGACTACAGCGTGGTCTGGGTGGACGAGTGCGTCACCGAGTACGGCTACCTCTCCACCGTCAACAACTTCTACTTCAACCTGCTCTTCTCCATCCGCCCGGTCAGCCGGGAGGCCCTGGCGAAGTACGAGGACTTCCTCAAGCGCGTGGAGGGCATCGAGCACGCCGGTTGGGAGATGCGCTCCGGAGCGGTGCCCATCGCCGTGCCGGACAACCCCCGGCTGCGCCACCGCGGGGTCATCCTGGGCGGGACCATGGGCGGGTGGATGGACCCCTTCGGCTGGTTCGGCATCCTGGGCTCGCTGATGAGCGGGCGGGTGGCGGCCCTGGCGGTCACCGACCCGGCGCGGGCGGAGGAGGAGTTCCGCCGCTTCAACCGCCGCTTCAAGTTTTTCTACGGCTTCAAGAACAGGTTCTACTACCGCCTGCAGCCGCACCACGTCGCCCTGCTGGACGGGGTGAACCGCGTGATCGGCCTGAAGAACATGCAGCGCCTGAACGACATCGGGCTGCGGCGGGGGCTGCCCGCGGGCATCCCCGGGTACGCGCGCTTCATGGGATTCAAGTGAGGTGATGGGGATGGCGGACGAGGACATGGGCTTCCGCATCGTGGGGAGGATCCTGAGCGTCGCGGGGGAGTGCTACGCCGGGCACCGGCCGGGGGACGAGCTGGAGTTGAGCGGGATCAGCTCGGGCGGTCTCTGCGGCTTCTTCTACCACGACATCTTTCCCTACATCGTCATGCTCCAGTACGGCGGGAACTTCCCCTTGAACTGGGGTGACCCCGACCTAGTCGAGCTGGAGTGCATCGACAAGAAGCAACGCCGTCCGCATCGAGCTGCGGCGTGTCCGGGACTGAGGCGACGCGGGAGACCGCGGGGCCGAAAGGCCATCAGGCCCTGGCCGAGAAAACCCCTCCATCCGCCTGAAAGCGGCACAAACGCTGGGCAAGGTGGAGGACGGCTGCCGCCCTGGGCCAGATCGGCGACGCGAGGGCCGTCGAGCCCCTGGTGAAAGCCTTGCGGGAAGACCCGGACATCGTCGTCAGATGGAAGGCCGCTGAGGCCCTGGGAGCGCTGGGGGACGCCGCCGCGGTGGAACCGCTGATCGAGGCCTTGCAGGACGAGAAGAAGTACGTGCGTTTGAGCGCGGTCAAGGCCCTCGGAGCCCTGAACGACGAAAGGGCGCAGGCGCCGCTGGCGGCGGCGCTGGACGACGACTACGTATTGGTGCGCGAGGCCGCCGAGGAGACCATCTTGAGCATCAAGCTGTTCCTGCGCTTCGGAAAGCTAGACCAGGTGCCTTCCGGACAACGGCGATATACAATGGCCGGAGGGGAACCGCGGGACCGGCGGTCATGGTTAAACGGACGGTCAAGTGGGTATCAGAAGTACGGGTCCTATTGTGCGTCGCAGGCGAAGATGGAGGGACTGTACGTCGCGGAGGCCTGTGCCATAACGGATATGCTGCGGCCTTCCGGGAGAAAGGAGAGAGTATGTTTGAGAGACTGCTGTTCACCGCGGACTTCTCGCCTTATACGGAGAAACTCATGGGTTGCGTCGAGGAACTGGTGAACGTGGGCATGCGGGAGATGGTCCTGCTGCACGTGATCGAGGCCAAGCGCGAGGCCGAATACGGCGAGGCCCTCAACCCCGCTTACGAGTCCATGCTCGAGGCGGCCAAAGAGAAGATGGAGGCTCTCGAATCGGGCCTGAGCAAGAGAGGTTACGTCGTCAAGACGGTCATCGAGAGCGGGGATCCCGCCACGCGCATCCTCGAGACGGCCAGGGCCGAGAAAGCCTCGGTGATCTTCCTGGGCGCCCACGGCAAAGGATTGGTCAACCGCTTTCTCCTGGGGAGCGTGAGCGAAAAGGTGCTCAAACTGGCCGACCGGCCGGTCATGGTGCAGCAGAGCAGGATAGTGGGCGAGGGGGAAGACTATTCGTTGGAGAACGTGTGCGCGTCGCTCCTGTCGAAGGTCCTTATCGCCAACGACTTCTCGGAATATGCGGAACACATCAAGCCGGTCCTGGCGGATTTCACCAGGTCGGTATGCGCTCCCGTCGTCCTGCTGCACGTGCAGGAAGGGCGGACCGGCACCGGGAGGGACGCAGCGGTGCGCCTGGGCAAACAGGAGGCGCGCGAGGAGATGGGGAAGCTACAGGAATACTTCGCTTCGATGGAGGAGTACTGCGAGAACGTAGATTCCGTGGTCGTGGTGGGCGACCCGGCCACTCGCATCATGGAGATCGTGGAGGACGTCAACGCTTCCATGATCGTCATGGGGGCTTTCGGTAAGCGGGGCGTCCTGGGGGACCTGCTGGGCAGCGTGACGGAAAGGGTAGTGCGCCGCAGCGAGGTGCCGGTGCTGGTGATCAAGGAAATGGCTTGAGGGCAGGGCTACCCTCCGGCGTGCTCCTTGCGGCTCCGGTTGACACGATGGGGTAGCGGTGTAAAATGTTGATAGACCGGACTCTCAGTCAAATAAACATCAGCGGACGCGAGGAGGAGTCACATGTGCGCTCGCAAGGCCGACCCCCCGGAAGTCAGGGCCAGAAAAGAGGCGGCGATCAAGCAGGCAGCCCTCAAGTTCTTCTCCGAGAAGGGGTTCCACACCGCCACCACCAGTGAGATAACCGAGTCGGCGGGCATTGCCAAGGGCACCCTCTACTGGTACTTCAAGACCAAGGAGGACCTGGCCTTCGCCCTGGTCTCCGACATGCTCTCCGCCTTCCTCGCGCTGGTCCAGGAGGTGCGGGACGCCGACGGCCCGGTGACCGCGAGGTTCCAGAGCCTGGCGAAGCGGCTGGCCGCCCTGTACCAGGAAGAGAAGGACTACTGCCGCCTGCTGTGGAAGTTCCGCGCCGATCACCACTTCATGTTCTCCCCGGATTACGTGGACAAGGTGACCACCTACTACCGGGAGCTCCTGGAGGCCTTGAAGGCCATGATCGACGAGGGCGTCAGGAAGGGCGAGTTCAGGAAGGTGGATTCCCGGCACTGGGCTTACGTGATGCTGGGCATCACCGAGGGGCTGGAGCTGGAGTGGCTGGAGAACGAGGAAGACTTCAACCTGGACAAGGCCTTCCGCGAGGTCATGGACCTGCTGCTCGGCCACTTCAAGAAATAGAGTAAAACTGACCCGGGCATCGACGGAGGAGATCTACATGGGCGAGAACGGACACCTCATCGAGTTGGCGGACGTGGTCAAGACCTACCAGATGGGCGACCAGGGATACACAGCCCTGCGCGACGTCTCCCTCACGGTGGAGGGGGGCGAGTTCGTGGGGATCATCGGCAAGTCCGGCAGCGGCAAGTCGACCCTGCTCAACATGATCACCGGCATCGACCACCCCTCTTCCGGGGCGGTCAAGGTGGCGGGCACCGCCGTGCACGAGCTCAACGAGGGGCAACTGGCGGCATGGCGCGGGCGCAACCTGGGCATCGTCTTCCAGTTCTTCCAGCTGCTGCCCACCCTCTCGGTGGCCGACAACGTCATGCTCCCCATGGACTTCTGCAACACCTATCCCCGCAAGGAGAGGCGGGAGCGGGCCATCGACCTGCTCGAGAAGTTCGGGGTGGCCGAGCAGGCGGACAAGCTGCCGTCCTCCCTCTCCGGCGGCCAGCAGCAGCGGGTGGCCATCGCCCGTTCCCTGTCCAACGACCCGCCCATCATGGTGGCGGACGAGCCCACCGGCAACCTCGACTCCAAGACGGCCGAGGACGTCTTCGGCTTCTTCCACGACCTGGTGGAGGGGGGCAAGACGGTGATCATCGTCACCCACGACCGCGACCTGGCCAAACGGGTGGAGCGCACGGTGATCATCTCCGACGGGAGCATCGTCGAGGACACGCGGCGCGGCGCGGGCGGGGAGCAGGGGTAGATGATCCCTCCCCGCTGGCGCAAGGTCATAAGGGACCTCTGGAGCAACAAGGGCCGCACCGTCCTGGTGGTGCTGTCCATCGCCACCGGCATCTTCGCCGTCGGCCTGGTGGCCACCACCCAGGGCCTGCTGGCGCGCAACATGAACGACAGCTACGAGGCCATCAACCCCGCCGACATCACCTTCCTGGCCGAGGGCATGCAACCGGAACTGGTGGACAAGGTGCTGGCGACGGGAGAGGTGGACGCGGCGGCGGGGCGCCGTTACCTGCAGGCGCGCATCAAGTCGGACGGGGGGTGGAAGAACACCACCATCTACGCCCTGCCCGACTACGAGAACATCACCGTCAAGAAGCTGACCCCGGTAGAGGGGGCCTATCCGCCCGCCGATGGTGAACTGCTGCTGGAGAAGTCCACCTTGAAGATCGTCGACGTCAAGGTGGGGGACACCATCGTCGTCCAGGGGCCTGACGGGCTGCCGCGCTCCATGCGGGTGGGCGGCATCGTGCAGGACATGAACGTCATCCCCTCCAACTTCTCCAATACCGCCAACGGCTACATCACCTTCAATACCCTCAAGGAGTTCAAGCAACCCGAGGTCTTCAACCAGCTGGACCTGGCCATCTTCGACAAGACCATCAGCGAGGACCAGGAACGCGCGGTGGCGGTGGACCTGCGAGACGGAGTGCTCAAGGACAACGGGGTGGCGGTGCAGGCCATGATCGTCTACCCGGCCGGCAAGCATCCCCTGACCAGCGATCATCAATACCCTCTCCATCTTCCTGGGGGCCATCGGGGTGCTGGCCCTGCTGCTCGGCGCCTTCCTGGTCATCAACACCATCAACGCCATCGTCAGCGGGCAGGTCCGCCAGATCGGGGTGATGAAGGCCATCGGCGGCTCCACCGGGCAGATCACCCGGATGTACTTAGCGCTGGTGCTCGCCTTCGGCGTCCTGGCGTTCCTCATCGCCGTGCCCCTGGCCGTACTGGGCGGCCGGGGAGTGGTGAACATGATGGCCGACATGATCAACTTCAACGTGACCAATTCCCGCGTGCCGGGATGGGTCTTCCTGCTGGAGTTGGGGGTGGGCCTGCTGGTGCCGCTGCTGGCGGCCCTCTGGCCGGTGTGGTCGGGCTCGCGCGTGTCGGTGCGCGAGGCCATCTCCTCCTACGGCATCGAAGAGGGCACCCGGGGCGGCTGGTTCGAGGGGCTGCTCAACCGCTTTCGCTGGCTCTCCCGCCCCCTGATGCTGTCGCTGCGCAACACCTTCCGGCGCAAGGGGCGCCTGGCCCTCACCCTGATGACCCTGATGCTGGCGGGGGCCATCTTCGTCTCCATCTTCAGCGTGCGGGACTCCATGTTGAAGACCCTGGACCAGGCGCTGGCCTTCTGGAACTTCGACGTCCAGATGACCTTCCTGGCGTCGCCGCCGGGCGTGGACTTCGTCACGGAGGCCGAGCAGGTGGAGGGGGTCACCCAGGCCGAGATATGGACCGGGGCGCTCTCCTTCTACCAGAGGCCGGACGGGACCGAGAACGACGGTACGATCATCTACGGCATCCCGGCGGATTCGGAGTTGATCCGGCCCGACCTGCGCGAGGGGCGCTGGATCGAGCAGGGGGACACCAACCAGGTGGTGGTGAACACCGACTTCACGAAGGATGAAGGGGAAGTCACCCTGGGCTCCAGCATCGACCTGAACATCGACGGGCAGGTCAACCAGTGGCAGGTGGTGGGGGTCATCCAGAGCCGCCTCACCGGCCCCGCCTTATACACGAACTACGATTACCTGGACCAGAGCCTTAACCGGCTGGTGCAGTCCGCCTACCTCATGGTGCAGACCTCAGACCACAGCGAGCAGGGGAGGGAGCAGGCGGCCGAGGCCCTGGAGGACCACTTCCGCAAGCTGGGCGCGCCGCCGGTCTCGGTGGAGACGGTCTCGGAGATCCAGTCGGGGGCGAAGAACCAGTTCAACATCCTCATCATCTTCATGCTGGTGATGGCGGTGCTGCTGGCCGCCGTGGGCTGCCTCGGCCTGATGGGCACCATGGGCCTGAACGTGATGGAGCGGACGCGGGAGATCGGGGTGATGCGCTCCATCGGCGCCACCAACGGGACCGTGCGCCTCATCTTCGTCACCGAAGGGGTGATCATCGGCTTCTTGAGCTGGGTGCTGGCCAGCCTGATAGCCCTGCCGGTGAGCCTGCTGCTGTGTTACATCGTGGGGCACGCTTTCTTCCAGGCCGCCCTGGCTTACAGCTTCTCCTTCTGGGGCGTGCTCATCTGGCTGGCGCTGGCCATCGTGTTGTCGGCCGTCTCCAGCCTGCTGCCGGCGCGCCGGGCGGCGCGGTTGACGGTGCGCGAAGTGCTGGCGTACGAGTGACGGTGCCAGGCACCATCACTTTTTCATCACTTTTCCCGGTATCTCTTCAGCATCATGCTCAGGGCGGAAGCCCTCACGTCGATGCTTTCACTGATTTCCTTTAAAGAATAGCCGTACTGTAAGTGCGCCAGTCGAACACGCAGATTCCTTTCGCGCCGTGAGTCGACTCCCGAGAATACCTCTTGAAGCGATGGCCGATTAATGTCTATTGCTTCGGGTACCTTTTTCCAGCAGATCTCGCTAATGCCTTGGAAGCGAAAGAACTGGTTCCCGCCCTCTTCTTCGGGATCGCTCTCCTCTAGTCCCTGATAGATGAACCGCAGATATGTCTCCCTTGCCAGCGCGGTGTGTTCGGAGAAGACTGACAGCAGGGGCTCGGTTTGTAGAAAAGCCGGTTCCTTTCTCCAACCAGCGGTCTCCGGGCAGCTGCTCCAGCGGAAAATCTCGGGCGAGCTGACGAGGTTTGCCCTTACCGGGTTTAACGCGATATACCTGGCCACTTCCAGGAAATGTTGAGTGTCTTCAATGGTGTTGGACCAGAACCTTCCCTGGAAGAGATGGCCCTTTCTGCCGTACAGGCGATTGTGGTTTCTCGTGTAGGTGCCTTTTAGGACGCGCATTCCTGAAGACAGGTTGGCCTCGGGCGTTTCGACCATGAGGTGAAAATGGTTGTCCATCAGGCAATATGCATTGATTGCCCACTGGAAATCCAGAGTGGTCTTGGCAAGGATACGCAGGAAAGCCAGCCGGTCATAGTCGGAACGGAAGACCACGTCACCATTGTTGCCCCGTGAGGTCACATGATGCCTGGCGTTCGGATAATCCTCTCTACCGTGTCGTGACATAACATGATAATATTACAATGTTATATAACATTAAACAATTGATAAATATCTAAGGCGGGAAACTTCTTAAGGTACAATGATAAGTGATGAAAAAGTGATGGTGCCTGGCACCGTCCGGGGGGAAAGATGAAAAAAGAAGAGTTGGCGGACATCCTGGAGAAGGTGAAGGCGGGCGAGATGCCGCTGGATGAAGCGGTCTCGCTTATCTCCGCCGAGCCCGTCACCGACCTGGGCTTCGCCATGCTGGACCACCACCGTGAACTGCGTAAGGGCTTACCCGAGGTGGTCTACTGCGAGGGCAAGCAGGTGGAGATGATCCGCCCCATCGTCGTCTCCCTGCTCGAGAAGAACACCGGGAACATCCTGTTGACCAGGGCTTCCGAGGAGGTCTTCGAGGAAGTGCGCGAGGCTTTCCCCGCAGCCGTGTACAGGAAGGAAGCGCGCCTGGTGGAGATACGCCGGGAGGAGCGCGAGCCCGTCGGGCGCATCGTGGTGGTGACGGGGGGGACGGCGGACATCCCGGTGGCGGAGGAGGCCTGCTGCGTGGCCGAGCTAACCGGCAACGCGGTGGTGCGTCTCTACGACGTGGGCGTGGCCGGAGTACACCGCCTGCTGGCGCGCACCGACGTCTTCCACGGGGCCAACGCGGTCGTCGTGGTCGCCGGCATGGAAGGGGCGCTGGCCAGCATCGTGGGGGGCCTGGTGGAATGCCCGGTGGTGGCGGTCCCCACCTCCATCGGCTACGGCGCGAACTTCGGCGGGCTGGCCGCGTTACTGGGCATGCTCAACACCTGCGCCGTGGGAGTGGCGGTGGTCAACATCGACAACGGCTTCGGTGCGGGCTACTTCGCCGGCCTCATCAACCAGGCCGCCGTAAAAAAGTGATGAAAAAGTGATGGTGCCCGGCACCGTTCACATCTTCGCTATTTCCTGGTCGCGCAGCTCCCGACGGAGTATCTTGCCCACCGCCGACTTGGGCAGGCTGTCCACGAACTCCACCGACTTGGGCACCTTGTAAGCGGCCATCTTCTCCTTCGCGTAGGCGATGACCTCCTCCTCGGTGAGGGTCTCGCCCTCCTTGACCACCACGAAGGCCTTGACCGTCTCCCCCCGGTAGGGGTCGGGAACCCCGATGGTGCAGGCCTCCAGGATCTTGGGGTGGTCGAAGAGGATGCCGTCGATCTCCACCGGGTAGATGTTGAAGCCGCCGGCGATGATCATGTCCTTCTTGCGGTCGACGATGGTCAGGTACCCGTCCGGGTCCAGGAAGCCCAGGTCCCCCGTGTACACCCCGCCGTTGCGCAGCACCGCCGCGGTCTCCTCCGGCTTCTTGTAATAACCCATCATCACCTGCGGGCCCTTCAGCACGATCTCGCCGATCTCGCCCTGGGGAAGCTCGCGCTCGCCGGTCTCGGTGTCCACGATGACCACGTCGGTGTCGGGCACGGGCACCCCTACCGTCCCCGGCTTGATCACGCCTCCCCAGGGGGTGGCGGTGACGATGGGGGAGGTCTCGGTGAGCCCGTAGACCTCGCACATGTCCGCCCCGGTGAGCTCCTTCAGGTCGCGGATGGTGTCCGCCGCCAGGGGCGCCGCGCCCGAGAAGAACCCCTTGATGAAGGAGAGGTCCATCTTGCGGAACTCCTCCTCCGCCAGGCATCCCACGAAGATGGTGGGCACGCCGGGCAGGAAGGAGGGGCGGTCGTGCTTGAGTATCTCGATGACCCCCGCCGGCTCGGGGCGGGGCAGCACGCAGTGCTTCCATCCCGCCCAGATGACGCAGTTCTGCACCGCGGTGAAACCGGCCGAGTGGAAGATGGGGAAGGTGCCCACCAGCGACTCCGCGCCGTCCTCGAGGTCGGGGAACCAGTTGCGGAACTGCTGGACGTTGCAGCTGATGTTGGCGTGGGAGAGCATCACCCCCTTGCTCACCCCGGTGGTACCGCCTGTGTAGATGAGGGTGGAGAGCTCCTCCCACTTGCTGCGGTCCTCCACCGGGTCGGGCGGCTGGGACTTGATCAGCCGGGTGAAGTCCAGCACCTGGTCCGACTCCTCGATCTTGCGGTAGAGCTCCTTACGCACGTAGGGGAAGAGCTGCTTCTTGGGGAAGGGCAGGTAGGTGTTGACCTGGCAGCCGATGACCTTCTTGACACCGGTGTCCGGCATGATGGAGAGGATGCGCGGCACCAGTACCGACAGGGTCACCGCCAGCACCGAGTCGGAGTCGCTCAGCTGGTAGGTGAGCTCGCGCTCTGTGTAGAGGGGGTTGTTGAGGACCAGCACCGCCCCGATGCGGAAGACGGCCATGTTCACGATGAAGGTCTGGGGCAGGTTGGGCAGGATCACCGCCACCTTGTCCCCTTCCTTGATGCCCAGGGACGTGAGGACGCGGGCGAACCTGTTGACCAGCGCGTCCAGCTCCCGGTAGGTGATGTGCTTTCCCTGGAAGGACAGGACCACCTTGTCCCCGTGCTCCCGGGCGGTGCGGGTCAGCGCCTGCGGGATGGTCACCCGCTCGAAATCGATATGCTGGGGCACCCCGGGCGCGTAGGACTTGTACCAGAGTCTCTCCTCCATGGACCATCCCCTCCTTTAAGCCGACAGCCTGATAAGTCCATTCTAATTCACCCGGCCCGGCAAATAAACAGCTTGGGCTGCTAATATGCGTGTGTTAAGATTTATTGGGGGGTGAGACGGATGGAAAAGCTCAAAGGCTCGGAAGTAAGGGTAGCCGCCGTCCAGGGCGAGATCTCCGTCGCGAGGGACGAGAACGGGGTGCCCCACGTGCGGGCGGGCTCCTTCCCCGACCTCCTCTTCGGCCTGGGATGGGTCACCGCCATCGACCGCGGGGTCCAGCTGGAGCTGACCCGCCTGGTGGCCAAGGGGGTCACGGCCGAGTACCTCAAGCCCGACCCGGAGATGGTGGAGCTGGACAAGTCCATGCGCCGCTACAACATCTGGGGCGACTCCAAGTACCAGGCGGAGTGCCTGCGCCCGGAGACGAGGGAACTGGTGGACGCCTATTGCGCCGGGGTCAACCACGCCGTGCGGGAGCGCCGGCGCCCCCTGGAGTTCCGCCTGCTCAAGCACTCGCCGGAGGAGTGGACGGCCGCCGACTCCATCGCCGTCCTCAAGCTCACCGGCCTGGTGGACATGACCGAGACCCAGGGCTGGGCGGAGAAGCTGATCATCCAGATGATCCGCGAAGGCGCCGACCTGGAGCGCATGAAGGAGCTCTTCCCCTACATGATCGAGGACCTCAACCCCGACTACGTCAACCTCATATGCAACCTCAAGTTCACCGAGCCCATCGTCCCCGAGACGGTGGCCTGGGCCCAGCTTCCCCGTACCATGTGCAGCAACAACTGGGCGGTGGCGGGCAGCCGGACCGCCTCGGGCCGGCCCATCCTGGCGGGCGACCCCCACCTGGACGTCAGCCGGCTGCCGGCCATCTGGCAGGAGGTGGTCCTGGAGACCGCCGGCTTCTACTTCGCCGGGGTGGCCATCCCCGGCATCCCCTTCCCCGGGCTGGGGCGCACGCGCGACCTGGCCTGGTCCGCCACCTACGCCTTCGCCGACGTGATGGACTACTTCGTGGAGGTGGTCAGGGACGGGCGCTACCGGCGGGGGAGCGAGTGGCGCGACTTCGACGTGCGCGACGAGGTCATCAAGCGCAAGGGCGGCGAGGAGCTGGTCTTCCGCTACTACGAGACCGACCACGGGGTACTGGAGGGAGACCCTTCCGAGGACGGCTACTTCCTCTGCTTCGCCTGGTCGGCCGGGCGCGACTGCGGCGCCGAGTCCCTGGACGCCATGGCGGAGATAATGAGATGCGCCAGGGTGGAGGAGGCCATGCCCCACTTCGCCCGGCTGGACTTCGCCGCCTTCAACTGGGTGATGGCCGACTCGTCCGGCAACATCGGCTACCAGATGAGCGGGCGCTGCCCGGTCCGGGCGGAGGGTTGCAGCGGCCTGCTGCCCATGCCCGGGTGGGACCCCTCCTTCCACTGGCAGGGCTACGTGCCCCGGGATGACCTGCCCTCCCTCTACAACCCGCCGGAAGGCTACATCGTCACCGCCAACCAGGACCTCAACCGGCACGGCGGGGCGCCGGTGCAGAACCTGTGCATGGCCTCCTACCGGGCCGACCGCATCTCCGAGCTGCTGGCTTCGCGGAGCGACTACACGGCGGAGATGGTCCACGGCATGCACTACGACCTCTTCTCCAAACAGGCCGAGGCCTTCATGCCCCTGCTCCGCCCCCTGCTGCCGGAGACCCACAACGGGCAGCTGCTCAGGGAATGGGACCTCTGCTACTCCCCCGAATCCATGGCGGCCACCCTCTTCGAGCGGTTCTACTCCGAGCTGATGATGGTGGTCTTCGGCGAGGACGGCCTGGGGCGGCCGGTGATGGACTACCTGCTGGGCGAGACCATCATCTTCAACGACTTCTACGGCAACTTCGACCACGTGCTGCTCCAGCGGGACGCCCTCTGGTTCGGCGAACATGAACGCCTGGAATTGCTCCAGCTGGCGCTGGACCGTAGCCTGGAGGCCTCGGCGGTGCCCTACAACAGCTGGCGCAAGGTCCTCATGAAGAACATCTTCTTCGGGGGGAGGCTGCCCAGGTGGATGGGGTTCGACTACGGCCAGATCGAGCTCATCGGCTGCCGCGCCACCATCCCCCAGGGGCAGATCTTCCAGAGCGTGGGACGGGTGGCCACCTACGCGCCGGCCCTCAAGTTCACGGCGGACTTCGCGGAGGAAGGCATCCGCTCGGTGCTGGCGGGAGGCCCGTCCGACCGGCGTTTCTCCTCCTGGTACACCTCGGGCATCAAGGACTGGCTGGGGGCGCGGTACAAGCATTTATGTCCTTACGGCATGAGAGGATTCAGTGGCCAAGTAGAGCAACCCAAAACGTTTGAAACGCATGAGGAAGATACGGCGAAGGCAGGGTTCCGGCCCCCTGCCGCCGGACGGTATAGACATGGAGGTGACAGACGGAACCGGCGTTCCGCCGGAGTGATTTTCCAGGGAGTGGAGGAGAAAGGAAAGCCTGAGATGGAAGAAGAGAAGACTCTAAGTGAAGAGGCCCTCGGCTTCGGGTGCAAGAAGGCCAAGTCCCGGTTCTGGTTCTTCGCGATGTACCTGATCGCCTGGGGGCTGGTCTTTCTCGTGTTCATGGGCGCCACCGTCGGCCTGCTGTTCCTGGAGGGGGGCCTGAAGGCCCTGGCGGCCTTTCCCTACCTGGTCTTGTGCGTACTCGGCCTCAGCTTCGGGCTGATGTCGTTGAAGCTGTCCCTGATCGTGAACAAGGGAGAGAAGCCTTCTTTCAGCGGCCTCTGGCCGGGAACGGGCAAGGCCGTCAAGTTCCTCGATCGGGTGCATCACCTACGGCGTCATCGTCGGCATCGGGTTCCTCCTGCTGATCATCCCGGGCATCTACCTGGCCATCAGGTTCCAGTTCTTCGGCCTCTGCATCGTGGACGAGGACGCCCGCGCCATGGAAGCCATCAAGAAGAGCAGCGAGATGACCAAGGGGCACTGGGGCGACTGCTTTGTGCTCGTCTTCGAGCAGCGGCTCCTGAGTCGGCCTCGGCGGCTTGTTCACCCTGGGCATCGGCCTGTTCTGGTTCGTCCCCACCGCGCTGGTGGCGCACGGATTCGGCTACATGAAACTGTCCGGACAGCTGGCCCCGGTGGCGCAGTCCGCCGCCGCCCCGGCCGCTCCGGCGCAGTAAGGCCCGGAAGGCGAGGAGCGTTCCGGGGGCAGGCCCGAGGAGAGAGGAGAAGGGATGGCGGATAAGAAGTTCGAGATAGGGGACGCCGTACGCTTCGGCTGGGAGACGGCCAAGGCCAACATCGGCTTCTTCGTCGTGATGGTGCTGGTCATCTGGGTGGTGCAGGGCATCTTCAACTGGCCCTCCTACGTACGCCTCGACCCCTACTACGTCTGGATGCCCATCTTCTCCGTGCTCAACTGGATCGTCTCCACCTTCATCAGGATGGCCATCATCCGCATCTCCCTGCGCTTCAACAAGGGCGAGACGGCGGAGATGCGAGGACCTGTGGATGGGTTATCCCAGGTTCCTGGAATTCTTCGTGGGCTCGCTTCTCTACGGGCTGCTGGTGATGGTGGGGTTCATCCTGCTGATCAGTCCCCGGCATCTACTGGGCGGTCAAGTACCAGTTCTACGGATACTGCATCATGGACCGGGACATGGGCCCCGTCGAAGCCCTTAAAGACGAGCGGGGAGATGACCAGGGGGTCCTGGTGGAACGTCTTCTGGCTCGGGCTGCTCTCGGCGGCTCATCGCCATGGCCGGCGCCTGCGCCTGCTGCGTGGGGCTGTTCTGGGCCATCCCCACCGTCCTGGTGGCGCACGGCTTCGCTTACATGAGGCTGGCCTATGCGGTACCCCCGGCGGCGATGCCGGCACCGGCCGCGGCCGTGCCTGTCGCTCCGGCGCCAGCGCCCGAAGCGCCCCCGGAATAAGGGTAACGCAAGGACAGAAGGAGGGCGGGACCCCCGCCCTCCATTTTTTCGGGAAGTCATGCCGGCGGGGTCAGGCGGGTTTGGCCGCCTCCACCTCCAGGCGGAACATCTCCACGTGGGCCAGGCCCTCCGCGTCGAGCGGGTGGCTCGCGAGATACGCGTCGGTCAGCGCGTAGATGAAGCGCTCGCGCTCGCCCTCCGGCACGCGCTGGGTGAAGGGGAGCCAGGTGGTGCGTACCCAGGCGGCCAGGCCCTCGCGGCCGGGCTGGGTCATGTCCTTGGGGACCAGCTCCACGCGCCGGGGCTCCAGGCCGGCTTCCTCCAGCCAGGCCCGGTATTCCTCGGGGCCGTAAAACCCGTAGGCATTGCCCATGCCGTTGAAATAGCCGCCCCATTCCTCGCGCGACAGCAGCCCGGCAAGTTCGGACACCACTTCGCGCGCGTTGCCCCTGCCTCCCATGGAGAGAACCGCCCGGCCGCCCGGCTCCAGTGCCCGCGCGATGCCTGAAAGCACCGGGCCGTGTTCGATGACCCAGTGCAGGGTGGCGTTGGAGAACACCAGGTCGAAGCCGCCTGACGAAGGTCAGCTCGCGCGCGTCCATCACCAGCCAGGCCAGGTTGGGGTGGGATTCCGGCGGGAAGGCGGCCCGGGCGAACTCGATCATCTCGGGGGAGACGTCCACGCCCGTCACCGAGCCCGCGGGCAGCAGGGCGGCGATCTCCGCGGTGACCTTGCCGTCGCCGCAGCCGATGTCCAGCACGCGCTCGTTCCCGGCGAGGCCGAGCCCGGCGATGAGCTCGCGCGCCCACTTCTGCTGCTGGCCGGAAGCCTGGCGGTATTCCTCGGCGTCCCACCGGTAACCCAACGGTCAGCCCCTCTCCAACCTGCCGGCCGCCCTCCACAGGTAGAGGCCGGAAGCCAGGTTGACCAGCGGCGCCGAGGCCACCCCCACCTTGCCGAAGAGGCCGAAGCCCCTGCCCCAGGCCAGCCAGACCGGGTCGGCCGGCACCTCCTGCAGGCGCAGGACGGCCACCGCGCGCAGGGCCCGGGGGTCGTCGGGGTGAAAGGCGGCCCAGGCCTGCGCGGCCAGGAAGAAGAGCCACAGGGCCCCGGTGCGCCGCATCAGGGCCTCGCCCTCCGGCTCGCTTCCCGGCGCCAGCGCTCGCAGCACCAGCCGGGGGGCGAAGAACGAGGCGCCCCCCAGCACCAGGTCGGTGGCCACCAGGAAGCGGCAGACGTTGCGGGCCGTCAGGATGCCGGGCCCGATTACCCTGTCCTCGTCCATGCTCTCCTCCTCCTCTACGGGTGATCCGCTACGGTTATTCTAATACACCCGTCCCGCCCGGCCTACATTACCTTGCCTTGCCGGGCGGGCGGCTCCATAATTATCTGGAACGGGAGGGGACTTACGAACCGAAAGGAGAGCGCCATGAAAGCACTGGTGATGGGAGGCGGCATGTCCGGCCTGGCAACGGCCATCAATCTCCTCGAAATGGGGGTGGAAGTCGAGCTGGTGGAGGCCGACACCATCTTCGGGGGCCGGGTGAGTTCCTGGCTGGACGAGGACGGCGACCTGGTGGACAACGCGCTGCACGTCTTCTTCCCCTACTACGTGAACCTCCTCAAGTTCTTCGGGAAGCTGGGCATCGAGGACCGGCTGCTCTGGAAGCGCTCGGAGTTCGACTTCATGCAGGAAGGGGGGAACATGGTCAAGCCCAGGTTCAACGAGAACCTCCCGGCGCCCCTGCACATGCTCCCGGCCCTCCCCGCCATGCTGCGCGATTTCAAGGGCCTGTCCCTGTGGAAGAACGCCCTGATGGGAGCGCGCCTGGGATGGGGCCTGCTCCTGTCGGATGAAGCATACGAGAAACTGGACGACCTCACCCTGGCCCAGTGGGTCACCCGCTTCGCTCCCTGGGACTGCCTGACCATCATGGAGCCGGGCACCAACGGCCTCACCTTCACGCCGTCGACCCAGCTCTCCGCCAAGATCATGCTGGGGTGGGCGCGCAAGGTCTTCGCCGCTCCCAAGAGCTGCAAGCTGGCCTTCGCCAACGGCGGCATGGGGGAGATCTGGGTGGACAGCTGCCTCGACTACATCCGTTCCAAGGGCGGCAAGCTGGAGCTGGAGAAGGCCGTCACGGCCATCAACGTCGAGGACGGGGAAGTAAAGAGCGTCACCATCAACGGCAGCGAGGAGCGCACCGCCGACGTCTACGTCTCCGCCATCAGCCCCTACTCCCTCCGCACCGTTCTCCCCAACGAGGCCTACTACTACGAGTACTTCCAGGACCTCCAGCACTTCCGCGTGGCCCCCTCCCTCTCCTTCATGGTCTGGTTCGACCGCAAGCTCACCGACTGCGACCTGACCGTCTTCTCCTACGACTGCATCTTCAACACCTACGCGGACATGTCCAACGTGCTGCCCCACGTCTACAAGGGCGGCTCCATGTTCGAGATGGTCATCAGCCCGGCCGACCACGTGGAGGGGCTGCCGGACGAGGTCATCGCGGACACCGCCATCCGGCAGCTCAAGGGCCTCTTCCCCGAGGCGAGGGAGAGCGAGGTGCTCAAGTGGAAGGTGGTGCGGGAGCGCCAGGGAGTCTACCGCGCCCTGCCGGGGATGGAGTCGCACCGTCCCTTCCAGCGCTCGCCCTACGGCAACTTCTATCTCACCGGGGACTACACCAGGACCCACGTCAGCTCGGGCGGCATGGAGGCGGCCATCTGGACGGCCAACAAGTGCGCCGAACTCATCGCCGAGGAGCAGCTGGGCAAGAAGGTCGAGCTCAACGTGGAATACTCGCCCAAGACGGGCTTCATGCCCTTCCTGCGGCCGGCCGTCATGGCCGGGGCGGCCGTGGGGGCCGTGGTGGCGGCGCGCAAAGTGACGCAAGTCTACGGGGGCTACCGCAAGTACCGCAAGGGTATGCGCAAGGCGGCGGAATAGCTCGAGGGGCCTCAGCGCATCAGCTTCAGGAGCCTCCCGCCGGGCCTTACGCAGACCCGGTACAGCGAGGGTGAGAGGCGTTTCAGCCAGTACAGGACGCGCGCTTCGGCGGTGATGATGACGAAGGGACCGGCCGCGCTCGATGCCTTCGACGATGTGAGCCGCGGCCTTCTCCACCGGGTAGCGGTTGGCGAGGGGGAAGACGCGCTTCTTGAGTTTGTCGTAGTCCATGCCCCGTACCCGGATGTGGTCGATGATGGGGGTGTTGATGCTGCCCGGGCAGACCAGCGTGACCTTGATGCCATGCCGGTGCATCTCCATCTGCAGCGATTCGGTGAACCCCACCAGCCCGAACTTGCTCACGCTGTAGGTGCCCAGGCCGGGCATGGTGGCCAGGCCGCCCAGGGAGGCCACGTTGACGATGTGGCCGGAATGCCGCGCCATCATGCCCGGCAGGAAGGCGTAGACGGTGTGGATGGGCCCCCACAGGTTCACGCCCAGTACCCACTCCCAGTCCTCGTAAGGGGTGTCCTCCAGGAAGGCCCAGCAGAACACGCCGGCCACGTTGACCAGGACGTCCGGGCGTGCCGTAATCCTCCTCCACCAGGCGTGCCGTCTCCTCCACGGCGGCGCGGTCGGACACGTCCAGCTGGAAGACGTGGCACTCGGAGCCGGCGCGCACCAGCTCCTCCCGCAGCGAGCTCAGGCCGGCCGCGTCGAGGTCGGCGGCCAGGACCACGGCGCCTGCGCGCGCGCAGCCCCGCGCCACTTCGCGCCCGATGCCCGAGGCCGCGCCGGTCACCAGTACCCGCTTGCCGGCAAGTCCGCTCACTCCGTCACTCCTTCTCCTCGAACCAGGCGTCTTCGCCCACTTCCTTGCGCTTCCACAGCTCCTCCATGCGCGCGAGCATGTTGGCTTCCGCTTCCTCCGGGCCCATGGACGGGTCCCGCAGCTCCTTGAAGGTCTTGCAGGGGAAATCCCCGCACATGCCGCAGTGCTCCAGCCGCTTCTCCCCGGCACAGCAACCGTAGAGGGGGCACACCTCGACCTGGAACTCCTGCGTCCAGAACGGCTTCCCCTCCACGTTTCCGCAACCCGCGCAGGCATCGCCCAGGTATTTGCATTCGGTGCAGATGACCCCGCATACCCCGGCAAGCTTCCTGTCCAGCATGGCTACCCCCTTTCACGGCATGACGCGTCACGTACGTCCCACATACGTACTATAAGATTATTACGGGCCGGGCGGCGATTTTCCTGTTTTTATCAGGGGCTATTCGGGGCGGTTGACCTGGACGTGCACGTGGTTGCCGTCCTCGCCGTTGTAGGCGGCCAGGTCGCTGCGGAAGTAGCGGGAGAGGTCGTTGACGGTGCCGACCACCGTGACCCCCGCCGTCACCCGGTCACCGGGGCTGACCCTGGTCGACCCCAGGTGGAACACCGCCACCACCAGGTCGGGGTGGCCGTCGGGGACGATCTTGACGCGGTTGTCGGGGTAGGCGCCGTACAGCAGGTAGTACCGGGCCTCGACCACGGTGCCGGTGACCGGCGCGCGCGCCTCGCACCCCGCCCGCGCCCCCACGTCCACCGCGGTGGTGGAAGAGGTGCCGCGCGACCGCCCCGACTCTATCCAGTAGAAGGGGTCCCCGTTGGCGGGGGTCTGCAGGCCGGGACAGGCATGGGAGGGGTTGTCGTCGGCCAGGCACCCCCCGACCGGCTGCATGGCCATGGCGTTGGAGACGCGGTTGTCGGAATCGTAGTAGCTGGCCTCGTGGAAGAGCAGGCCGACCAGGTCGGGGTAGGCGATGGGGGAGGATATGCGGATGCCCCGGTCCAGGGTGAAGGCCACCGGGAATTCGAGGCTGGAGGGGAAGTGCCCGTAGTCGAAGTACATGGAGCGCTCCACCACCACCGGCACCGCCGAGGTGACGTGGAAGCCCAGGTCCTGCTCCTCTCCCACCGCTTCGTCCACCAGCACGGTGGCGCGGGAGTGCGGAGGCACCGCGTAGGACCTCGCCTGCGGGGCGGCCCCCGAGAGCAGGAACTCCACCTGCGCCGAGGCTTCCGCGTCCCCCGGGTTGGCCAGGCACAGCCAGGTGTCGAAGCCGGAGCGGGTGCAGCCCTCGGCCAGGGTCCAGTCGCCCGAGGCCTCGCGCACCCCGCTCTCGGTGTGGCCGCCGGTCCAGGCCCCGTGGTAGTTGAAGTACATGGAGCGCTCCACCACCACCGGCACCGCCGAGGTGACGTGGAAGCCCAGGTCCTGCTCCTCTCCCACCGCTTCGTCCACCAGCACGGTGGCGCGGGAGTGCGGAGGCACCGCGTAGGACCTCGCCTGCGGGGCGGCCCCCGAGAGCAGGAACTCCACCTGCGCCGAGGCTTCCGCGTCCCCCGGGTTGGCCAGGCACAGCCAGGTGTCGAAGCCGGAGCGGGTGCAGCCCTCGGCCAGGGTCCAGTCGCCCGAGGCCTCGCGCACCCCGCTCTCGGTGTGGCCGCCGGTCCAGGCCCCGTGGTAGTTGAAGTACATGGAGCGCTCCACCACCACCGGCACCGCCGAGGTGACGTGGAAGCCCAGGTCCTGCTCCTCTCCCACCGCTTCGTCCACCAGCACGGTGGCGCGGGAGTGCGGAGGCACCGCGTAGGACCTCGCCTGCGGGGCGGCCCCCGAGAGCAGGAACTCCACCTGCGCCGAGGCTTCCGCGTCCCCCGGGTTGGCCAGGCACAGCCAGGTGTCGAAGCCGGAGCGGGTGCAGCCCTCGGCCAGGGTCCAGTCGCCCGAGGCCTCGCGCACCCCGCTCTCGGTGTGGCCGCCGGTCCAGGCCCCGTGGTAGTTGAAGTACATGGAGCGCTCCACCACCACCGGCACCGCCGAGGTGACGTGGAAGCCCAGGTCCTGCTCCTCTCCCACCGCTTCGTCCACCAGCACGGTGGCGCGGGAGTGCGGAGCGCACCGCGTAGGACCTCGCCTGCGGGGCGGCCCCCGAGAGCAGGAACTCCACCTGCGCCGAGGCTTCCGCGTCCCCCGGGTTGGCCAGGCACAGCCAGGTGTCGAAGCCGGAGCGGGTGCAGCCCTCGGCCAGGGTCCAGTCGCCCGAGGCCTCGCGCACCCCGCTCTCGGTGTGGCCGCCGGTCCAGGTGTAGCCGCTCGCCGCGGCCGCCGGGAGGGGCAGTGCCGCCGCCAGGAAGAGGAACGCCGTGAAGATCAAGGCCCTTCGGGTCATCGTACCATCCATCCAGGTAAGGCCCCCGTGACCGGGGCAGTCAGGCGGAACATCCGGGTAACATGCCTTTCTTCTAGCCGCCTCGCCGCTATTCCTTCCGACGGGACGGGAAGCCGTAAAGTGCCTGCTCTGCTTAAGTTTTCAAATCATGGCTGCCGGTCCGAAATATGGTAGATTTCATTAAGTAATAAGACGATCGTGCCGTTTACGGCAACTAGTAGAGTCGGGGAAGCAAGATGACGATGACTCCTGGGTGGGGTGATGAATAGATGGCCCCGCTGATCATGGTCGTGGACGACGCGCTCTTCAGCCGCCTGCGCATCAGGGACGTCCTCTACGAGGCCGGGTTCCGCCTGGTGGTGGAGGCGGAGACCGGCAAGGAGGCGCTGGAGGCTTACACCCGCTGGAAGCCCGACCTGGTGATCATGGACATCCTCATGCCCGAGATGAGCGGGCTGGAAGCGGCCAAGGAGATCCTCAAGGAAGACCCCGAGGCCAGGATAGTGCTGTGCAGCGCCCTGGGCGAGCAGATAATCGTCAAGGAAGCCATCGACTCCGGAGTGAAGGATTTCATCATCAAGCCTGTCAATCCCCGCAAGGTCCTGGAAGTGGTGATGCGAGCCCTCGAGTAGCCGGGCGGCCATCACTCCGTCCGCAGGGCTTCGATGGGCTCCATGCGCGCGGCCTTCCAGGCCGGGTAGACCCCGAAGAACAACCCGATCCCCACCGACACGAAGAAAGCCAGCATGATGGCCCAGGTGGCCGTGTCCGTCGGTATGCGCAGGGCCTTCCCCAGGCCCCTGGCGCCGAAAATGGCCAGTACGATGCCCATGGCTCCCCCCGTGAAGCTCATCACCACCGCCTCCGTTATGAACTGGGAGAGGATGTGCCTGGGCTTGGCTCCCACCGCCTTGCGCAGGCCGATCTCCCGGGTGCGTTCGGTCACCGACACCAGCATGATATTCATGATGCCGATGCCCCCGACCATCAGGGAGATGCTGGCGATGGCCACCACCAGGTAGGTCATGATGCGGGAGATGCTGCCCGCGAACCCCAGCATGTCCGACTGGGGGATGGCGGTGAACTCGTCTTCCCCGAGTTCCTCGGACATCACGCTCACCGCGATGTCCTTGGCCTCGTCGACCTCCGCGGCCGAGGGCGCGCTGACGATGATGTAGTCGGCCGTATTCTTGCCGAAGTACCGCTGCATCAGGGGATAGGGCACCAGCACCATGTCGTCGTTGTCGATGAGGAAGGAGCGCCCCTTCTTCTCCAGCACCCCGATGACCTTCAGCTTCACCGAGCCCACGATGACCTCCTGTCCCAGGGGGTCGGCGTCCTCGAAGATGGCCTTGGCCGCGGTGTCGCCCAGCACGCACACGTTGCGGTTGCGGTCGCGCTTCTGGAAGAACTCCCCCTCGACCACGGTCTGGCCGCGGACCTCCGGGTATTCATCCCCTACCCCGACGAACTGGGTGAAGTAGGAGCCGCTGCGGTATTTTATCGGCCTGGTGTCGACGAGGATGGGCGTGGAGTAGAAGCCGGGCGGCAGTTCCTTCTGGATGTCGTCGGCCATGTCCGGGCTGATGCGGTTGGCCTGGACGAAGGAGCCTCCCTTGCGCTCGGAGGGCTTATCCGACAGGCCTCCCGTCAGGTCCATCTTACCCGGCACCACCAGGACCACGTTGGTCCCGATGTCCTCGATGCCCTTGTTGATGTTGTTCTTGGCGCCGAGGGAGAGGGAGATGAGCATGATCACCGTGCCCACGCCGATGACGATACCCAGCATGGTCAGGCCGGAGCGCATCTTGTTGACGCGCAGGGCGATGAAGGCCGACTTGAAGCTCTCCCAGAGGTTCTGGCCGGCTCGTACTATCCCGCTCTCTCTCTTCTCCTTGCTCATCGCAGCTATTATACCAGCCGCCGGGCAGGCTTGACCTTAACGCTAATCACTTTGGGGTCAGGCCCCAAAGTGATTTTTCCAGAACGGGTTGCATACATCTTGAGTTAATTCACTTTGGGGCCTGACCCCAAAGTGAGTTAACGGGAATCGAGGGAGGCGGACATGCGGGCGGCCAGCCCGTCCACCGCCGCCAGGGGGTCGCCCCCGTCGCCGCCCGTGCGCATGTATTCCCGCAGGAAGGCGCTGGCCACCACCACCCCGTCGGCCAGCCTGCCCGCCCCGGCGCACTGTTCCGGGGTGGAGATGCCGATGCCCAGCACCAGGGGCAGGCGCGAGTGCTCCCTGACCCGCCGCGCGTAGTCCTCCAGGCCGTCACTGAGGCGCTCGCGCGTCCCGGTGGTCCCCAGGGAGGCGATGCAGTAGAGGAAGCCGCCGCCCGCCGCCGCGTTGCTCTCGATCCTCGCCTCCGGGGTGTTGGGGGCGACGAAGGGGACGTTGTCCAGCCCCACCGCCCACGCCGCCGACACCCAGTCCTCCGCCTCCTCCGGTGGGAGGTCCGGGATGATGGCGCCGTCCAGGCCCGCCCGCCGCGCCTCCTCGGCGAAGGAGGCCGGCCCGAAACGCAGGACGGGGTTGTAATAGGTCATCACCAGCAGGGGCTTGTCGCAGCCCTCCCCGCGCAGGCGCCGGGCCATCTCGAAGGTGTCAGTGGCGCGGAACCCCCGCTCCAGGGCCACGCGCGAGGTCTCCTGCAGGATGGGCCCGTCCATCACCGGGTCGGAGAAGGGCAGCCCGATCTCCAGCAGGTCGCAGTGGCGCAGCAGCGTGCGCGCCAGGTCCAGGCTCCCCTCCAGCGAGGGGTAGCCGCCGGTCACGAAGCCGACCAGGGCGGCCCGCCGGCCGCGCAAGGCCTTGAACGCGTCGTCGATGCGGCTCACTTTCCCACCTCCAGCATGGTCTCGCGCATGGTGTCCACGTCCTTGTCGCCCCTTCCGGAGAGGCAGACCAGGATGGAGGACCCCCGCGGCATCTCCCCGGCCAGGCGCAGGGCCCAGGCCACGGCGTGGGCGCTCTCCAGGGCGGGAAGGATGCCCTCCAGCCGCGACAGTTCCCGCGCCGCCGCCAGCGCCTCTTCGTCCCCGACCCTGACGTATTCCACCAGGCCCGCCTCCTTGAGGAAGGAATGCTCCGGCCCCACCCCGGGGTAGTCAAGCCCGGCGGAGACGGAATGGGTGGACGCTATCTGCCCGTCGGCGTCCTGCAGGAGATGGCACATGGCACCGTGCAGCACGCCGGGTTCCCCCAGCCCGAGGGTGGCCGAGTGCTGGCCCGCACCGTCGCCGCGGCCTCCCGCCTCCACCCCGATCATGCGCACCCTGTCGGCGAGGAAGGGGTGGAAGAGGCCCATGGAGTTGCTTCCTCCCCCCACGCAGGCCACCAGGCAGCCGGGCAGGGCCCCCTCGCGCTCCACGAACTGGCGGCGCGCCTCCCGGCCGATGACGCCCTGGAAGTCCCGCACCAGCATGGGGAAGGGATGGGGCCCCACCACCGAACCGATGCAGTAATGGGTGTCCTCGAAGGTGGCCGCCCAGTCGCGCAGGGCCGCGTTGACGGCGTCCTTCAAGGTGCGCGAGCCCGAGGCCACCTCGATGACCTCCGCCCCCAGCAGGCGCATGCGCCACACGTTGAGGGCCTGGCGGCGCACGTCCTCCTCGCCCATGTAGACAGCGCACTCCAGCCCCAGCAGGGCCGCCGCGGTGGCGGTGGCCACCCCGTGCTGCCCCGCGCCGGTCTCCGCGATGAGCCTGCTTCTTGCCCATGCGCGCGGCCAGCAGGGCCTGTCCCAGGGTGTTGTTGATCTTGTGGGAGCCGGTGTGGCAGAGGTCCTCGCGCTTGAGGAAGATCCTGGCCCCGCCGAGGCTCGCGGCCAGCCGCCGCGTCTCGTAGAGCGGGGTGGGTCGGCCGGCGTAATCGGCCAGCAAGGTGGCCAGCTCCGCCTGGAACCCGGTATCGTCCCGCGCCGCCAGGTAAGACAGCTCCAGTTCTTCCAGGGGCTGCATCAGGGTCTCGGGCACGTACTTCCCGCCGAAGGTCCCGTAATGCCCCCGGGAGTCCGGCAGGGTATCGGGGATCATCCGTTCCATCACGCTTCCACCTCCATTGCCAGCGAGGCGGTCCGGGCCGCCTCGCGAAATATCTCATCATCTCGTGGTCCTTGATACCCGGCCGGCTCTCCACCCCGCTGGAGACGTCCAGGCCGAAGGGGCGCGTTACGCGGATGGCCCCCGCCGCCCGCGAGGGGTGAGGCCGCCGGCCAGGATCACCGGGTGTCGCCGCGCCAGGCGGGCGGCCGTTTTCCAGTCCGCCAGCCTGCCCGTGCCGCCCCGGCGCTCCGCGTCGCGGGCGTCGATGCAGGAAGGCGAAGCAGCCCGCGAACTCCTCGAGGGCCCCGTCCTCGAAATCCGGCCCCGGCGCGAAGGACGGATGGCGCGCTTTGCGAAGGCGGACACGTAGGAGGCGTCCTCTTCCCCGTGGAACTGCAGCAGGTCCAGCCCGCAGTAATCCGCCAGGCGCCGACCTCGCGCTCGCTCCTCGTTCACGAACACCCCCACCTTGACCAGGCCGGCGGGGGCGGAGCCGCAGATGGCACGGGCCTGCTCCGGGTCCACCCGGCGGGGGCTTTCCGCGAAGACCAGGCCGATGGCGTCGAACCCCAGCCGGGCCGCTTCCAAGGCGTCCTCCAGGCGCGTGATGCCGCATACCTTGATGAACATCACGACCCTCCCGTCCGCGCGGGCGGCGGTTCTTCGGGCGGCGCCGGCAAGCCCCGCAGGGCGAGCAGGGCGGCGGCGGGGTCCGCCGCGCGCATCAGGGCCTCGCCCACCAGCAGGGCATCCACCCCCAGCTCATCCACCCGCGCCACCTCGGGCCGTCCCGAGTATCCGCTCGCCCCCACCACCACGTGACCGGGAGGGACCAGCCCCTTGAGCCTGGGGGTCGTGTCGAGGTCGACCTCCAGGGTGCGCAGGTCACGGTTGTTCACCCCTACCACCAGCGCGCCCGCCTCCAGCGCCCGCTCCAGGTCCGCCCGGTCGTGCACCTCCACCAGGGGCTCCATCGAGAGCTCGCGGCAGAGGGAGGCCAGGGCGCGCAACTCCGCTTCCTCCAGGGCCGCGGCCAGCAGCAGCACCGAGGCGGCGCCGCTCGCCCGCGCCTCCAGGACCTGGTAGGGGGAGACGATGAAGTCCTTGCGCAGGAGGGGCAGGGAGGTCACCCGGCCCGCCCGTTCCAGGTACGCGAGCTCGCCCGAGAAGAAGTCCGGGTCGGTGAGGACCGAGAAGGCCGCCGCCCCGCCCCGCGTCGTAGGCGAGGGCGAGTTCCTCGACCCTGTCGCCTCCCGGCAGCGTTCCCGCGGAAGGGGAGGCCGGCTTGATCTCGGCGATGATCCTGATCCCCTCACCCGCGCCCCGGCGCAGGGCCGCGGCGAAGGAAGGGGGAGCGTCCGTCTCCGCGCAGCGCCTCTCCAGGTCGCGCGCCGGGACCAGCGACTCCGACACGCTCGACCCGGGCGCGCGCCGCTTCCAGTGCCTTGTCCAGAAATCCCCCGCTATCCAACGGCGCCTGCCTCCTCCTCGGTTGGTGAGGGTCACCATCCGCTCCAGCACCGCGAGGGCGGCGCCCTCCCGCACCGTCTTCTCCGCCAGGCCCAGGCCCTCCCTCAAGTCCTCGGCCCGGCCTCCCGCCACCAGCACCGCGGCGGCGTTGAGCAGGCAGACCTGGAGGCGGGCGCCTTGCTCCCGCCCGGAGAGCACCGCGCGGATGATCTCCGCGTTGTCCGCGGGGCCGCCGCCCCGCAGTTCCTGGAGGGAGGCGCGGGGGATGCCCAGGTCCTGAGGGTCTACGGGGTAACTCCCCACTTCTCCCCGGCGTACTTCCCACACCTGGCTGGGGCCGCTGACGGTGAACTCGTCCATGCCGTCCGAGCCGTGCACCACGAAAGCGCGTTCCACGCCCAGGTTGGCCAGGGTGCTCGCGAGCAGGCCGGCCCGTTCGGCCGTTGACTGGCCCCCAGCACCTGGAAGGAAGCGTGGGCCGGGTTGGTCAGCGGGCCCAGCATGTTGAAGACCGTGGGTATGCCCATCTCCCGGCGGGCCGGCATCACGTGGCGCATGGCGGGATGGAAGCGGGGGGCGTAGAGGAAGCCCATGCCCGCGTCCTCGATGCACTCCTTGACCAGCTGCGGTCTCCGTCTCCACCTTGATGCCCAGGGCTTCCAGGACGTCGGCGCTGCCGCAGCCCGAGGTGACCGCCCGGTTGCCGTGCTTGGCGACGGGCAAGCCCGGCCCCGGCCGCGATGAAGGCCGCGGCCGTCGAGATGTTGAAGGTGCCCATACCGTCGCCGCCGGTGCCGCAGGTGTCCGCCACCGGGCCGTTCTCCACCCGCAGTTCCACCGCGGATTCGCGCATGGCCTCGGCGAAGCCGGCCAGTTCCTCCGGGGACTCGCCCTTGACGCGCAGCCCCATCAGCAGGGCGCCGATCTGGGCGTCGCCGGCCTCGCCCCGCATCAGGGTCAACATGACCTCCCTCGCCTCTTCCCGCCCCAGGCCGCGTCCCGCGGCCAGCTTCGGCAGTGCCTCCGTCACCATTTAAGCCACCTCCATTTCCAGGAAATTGCGCATGAGCGTCTCCCCCTGGGGCGTGAGCACCGACTCCGGGTGGAACTGCACGCCCTCGATGGGCAGGTCGACGTGGCGGATGCCCATGACCAGCCCGTCCTCCGAGAGGGCGGTCACCTCCAGGCAGTCCGGCACGCTCTCCCTCTCCAGCAGGAGGGAATGGTAACGGGTGGCGGTGAAGGGGTTCTCCAGCCCGGCGTAGATGGTCTTGCCGTCGTGGTCGATGCGGGAGGTCTTGCCGTGCACCGGGCGGGGGGCCCGCACCAGGCGCGCCCCGAAGGCCTCGCCCAGGGCCTGGTGGCCCAGGCAGACCCCCAGGACCGGCGCCCGCCCCTTGATCCGGGGGATCAGCTCCGGCAATATCCCGGAAGTGGAGGGGATGCCGGGTCCCGGCGAGATGACCAGGTGGGTGAAGGACATCGCCTCCACCTCATCCACGCTCACCGCGTCGTTGCGGAAGACCGCGACCTCCGCCCCCAGGCCCTGGAAGGCCTGGGACAGGTTGTAGGTGAAGGAATCGTAGTTGTCCACCAGCACGACCTTCTTGCGCATGCTCACCGCACCCCCCTTCGTCGCTTCGGCCCGTTTAACCGCCCGCAGGACCGCGCGCGCCTTGTTGACGCTCTCCGAGTATTCGAAGTCGGGCTGCGAGTCCGCCACTATCCCGGCGCCCGCCTGCAGCCAGGCGTCCCGGCCCTTGACCACCAGGGTGCGGATGGCGATGCAGGTGTCCATGTCCCCCCCGTAGTCGAGGTAACCCACCGCCCCGGCGTAGACGCCGCGCCGCTCGCCCTCCAGCTCGTCGACGATCTCGCAGGCCCTGACCTTGGGGGCGCCGGTGACCGTGCCGGCCGGGAAGGACGCGCGCAGCAGGTCGAGGTTGTCCCGCCCCGCCTCCATCTCTCCTCGCACCTCGCTGACGATGTGCATGACCTGGGAGTAGCGTTCCACTTCCATCATGCCGTGCACCTGCACCGAGCCGGGCCGGCATACCCGCCCCAGGTCGTTGCGGGCCAGGTCCACCAGCATGATGTGCTCGGCCCGCTCCTTCTCGTCCGCCAGGAGTTCCCGCTCCAGCTCGCGGTCCTGCTCCGGGGTCTCCCCTCGGCGGCGGGTCCCGGCGATGGGGCGGATGACCGCGGTGTTGCCCCGCTTCGTGACCATGGGCTCGGGGGAGGAGCCCACCAGGTGGATGTCGGCGAACTTGATGTAGAACATGTAGGGGGAGGGGTTCTCCATGCGCAGGGAGCGGTAGACGGAGAAGGGGTCGCAGCTCAGGTCGAAGTGGAAGCGCTGGGACACCACCACCTGGAAGGCGTCGCCCGCGTGGATGTAGTCCACCGCCCGCTCCACCATCCTCCCGAACTCCTCCGGGGTCTTGTTGGACTCCACCCCCGAGAGATCGAGGTTGGGGGAGAGGAAGAGCACCTCCGGAGCGGCGGCCGGCAGCTTGCCGCGCAGGCGGGAGGCCATCTCCTCCAGTTCCTCCAGGGCGCGGTCGTAGAGGCTGTCCGCGTCGTCCGGGGTGAAGCGCGCCGGCACCGCCACGTTGATCATCAGGTAGAGGCGGCTGAGCAGGTGGTCGAAGACCACCGTCCTGCGGGTGAGCATGAACAGCATGTCCGGCAGGTCCAGCACCTGCGGCGAGGCGAAGGAGATCTTCTCCATGTAAGGGAGCAGGTCGTAGCCGAAGTAGCCCACCGCTCCCCCCGAGAAGGGGAGCAGGACGGGCGCCGGGGCGGGGCGGACGGCCCGCATGGTCTCGAAGATGTGCTCGAGGGGGTGGGAGCATGCGAGGTGCAGGATGTTGCCGCCGGCCAGGCATTCCGCGCTCCCGCCGGAATAGGAGTAGGCCGTGGAGGGCTCGCACCCCAGGATGGAATAACGGCCCCAGCTGGTGCCCTGGTCGGCGCTCTCCAGCAGGAAGGAATGGTCTCCCCGCGCCAGCTTGAGATAGGCGGAGACCGGGGTCTCCAGGTCCGCCTCCACCTCACGCACCACCGTCACCAGGTTGTAACGGGCGGCCAGGTCCCGGAATTCCTCCCGGTTGGGATAATAGAGCCCCCTCAGGGGCATGCCGTAGAGCTTCTCGCCCCCGTCCGCCTGCATGGTCGCCATGTTCTCCTCCATCTCTTTCGAGCTCCTTTCCGCATGTGGTCTTCTGGAATGAAAAAGGCCGCGCCTCTGCCGGACGCGGCCCTTATATCCTTACAAATGCATGAGCCGCGTCACCTTGGAGGGTTACGCGGCTCAGAAAATCAAACAGCCTGGCGCGAACCCTCTAGGGGCTCCACCACCAGTTGTTGTTTTCCTTGCACTGTATCAGAATATAACCTTTCATGGACTGAATGGTAGGCGACTCTCTCCCGATTGTCAACGGGAAGGATGGAAAGCAGGGGGGTCAAGGGTATCAGGGAACCGTTTGTTCCAGTGAAGCCAGCCTCTTCGCCAAGGTTGAACACAGGGCAGATTTTTTCAGGCATGACCTGTAGCTTCTATAATGGAAGAGTGCGTAGGTGATATTGCGGTAGGTAAAAAGGATCACGAGGAGCAGGAAGAACATCCCGATGATGACCGGAAATCCCATGGATATCATAAGGAAAACGCCGGCCCCGTAAAGTAGTATGGGCGCGAGGGTAATGATCGAATAATAGCCGGCATATTTCTTGTGCAACAAAGCGGCTGACCGCTGCATCTTCAACCAGGGACCGAAGGCGCTGCCAACGGAAGGATCGTTTCCATCCATGGGTGTCTCGCCGCCGCCGACCCATTTCTTGTCTTTCACCTCCATCAGGTAGTCCATGGGTGGAAAAGGAACGGGAGCTGAGGTTGTGAGATTAATGGCCTTATCCGGCAACTCCCCGTCATCCGATCTCAGGCAGTCCTCGAGCATCAACTCCTGGTCCTTCAGGCAGGCGAGATAGTCACTTCGGCTTGAAGAGAACCGGGTCGGTTTCTGCTGGACCGGAGTCTCGGAGTCCTGAAAAGGTCTTGCATATACATAGATGAACCAGGCTGGAACCGAGATGAACATTATCGCAAAAGGAGCATAGATCACAGCATTGTCGCCAGATTTGTCGGCCCCAAGAGACCTCATGATCGCAATCCAGATCATGAACAGGCCCATCCTCGGTTGCGACGAGCCCTATCCCGCCGTACCTTCCTACCCAGTCCCGGTGCTTGTTCTTCACCGGTAACCAGGCGATCGTATACCAGAATAACGCCAGCCACCCTTCGTCTCTACGGTGATAGTTCGGTCTGATCTTGAACCAGAAGAAGCACCCCAGACAGATCAAGGCAATCCCTGTCAGTACCATCCAGGGCAAGCTCATCAACTCTTCACTATTCGCTGCCATCGCAGGTCCCTCGTATAACCGGCCCACCCCTAATACTGCCAGGGATTCTCATCATGCCTTGGTCCACGATACACTCCCGTCCTTCTCCACTCAAGGTAATGAAGGAGCGGAGAGTACTTAATGAACATGAATTGTCATGGTGCCAATTGTGATGGTGCCAGGCACCTAATACAATAGATGCATGGAGTTCACCAGAGAAGACCACGTCTTCCGCAGCAAGGGGGTGCGCTGCGCGGCCTGGCTGTACAGGCCCACCGGCGCCGGTGACCCGCCGCTGGTGGTGATGGCCCACGGCTTCGGGGCGGAGCGGGCCTTCGGCCTGGAGCCCTTCGCGGAGCGCTTCGCCGCGGCCGGCATGGCCGTCTTCGTCTTCGACTACCGGGGCTTCGGGGCCTCGCGGGGATACCCCCGCAACCTGGTCAACCCCCTGCGCCACCTCAACGACTGGAAGGCCGCCCTGGCCTACGCGCGCGGCATCCCCGGCATCGACGCTTCCCGCGTCGGGCTGTGGGGCTCCTCCTACAGCGGCGGGCACGTCATCGCCACCGCCGCCATGGACGGGGGCGTGAGCGCGGTGGTCTCCCAGGTCCCCTTCACCGACGGGGTCAGCGTGTCCCTCTTCATGGGCTGGAAGTATGTCCTGGAGGCCCTGGCCGCCGGCCTGCGCGACCTGTCCCGCGTGGTCACCTTCCGGGAGCCTTATTACGTGCCGGTGGTCAGCCCGCCGGGGGAGTTCGGGGTGATGAACACCCCCGAGTCCTACCCCGGCTACAAGGCCCTGGTGCCCGAGGGCTACCCCCACCTCAACGCCTGTCCGGCCCGGGCGCTCATCCTGACCACGCTCTACCTCCCGGCATACCTAGCCGGCAGGGTCGCCTGCCCGGCCCTGGTGGTCATGGCCGAGCAGGACTCCCTCATCCCGCCCGCCTCGGTGGAGAGGATGGCGTCCCGCCTGCCCGCGGGGGAACTGCTGCGCCTGCCCCTCGGACACTTCGAGGTCTACCGGGGCCGGCCCTTCGAAGAGGCCGTGGAGCGGGAGGCGGCTTTCCTCGCCGCCCACCTGCGGGCGGGATGACCCGCGCCCCCTACATCGCGCCCGCGGAAAGTGATATCCTTCTAACTCGGACGGACACGACGCGGGAAGGCACGGATAAAGTGAAGAACCAGTACTTCGGGGACGTGAGGGACCTCTTCAAGTACGACCTGGTCCTGGAGATCATGCGGGGCGTCAAGCGCCTCAACAGGTTCGTCTTCATCCCCATGCTCACCCCGGACGACACCCGCACCGACGGCGGCAGGACCGACTACTTCCGGGCCCGGGCGGGGACGCGCAACCGCGACCTGCTCGAGCACCTGCAGGCCTGCGTGGAGGGCGGGCGCAGGGACATCCGCGAGATCGAGGGATTCCTCGCCTCCCACGGCCTGGAGGTCTCCGTATACGGCGACGGGCAGCCCCCCTTCACCCAGCACAACCGGGCCGACTACTTCGCCCGCATCGACGACAGGCTGCTGTACTCCTCGCTCATCCTGCTCGACCCGGACATCGGCCTGGAGGTGAAGGACGCCGACGAGAAGCACCTGATGTACGCGGAGGTGAAGCAGCTCTACCGGCGCATGCGCTACAACTCGGCGCTGATGATCTTCCAGTACCTGCCGCGCGAGAACCGCCCCACCTACCTCTACCGCCGCTGCATGGAGCTGAAGGGCCTCACCTCGGACGAGCCCCTGCACGTCTCCGACAACGAGATCATCTTCTTCTTCCTCACCAAGAACAAGGCCCTGAAGGGTGAGATCTCCAGGGTGCTGGACGAGTACGGGCGGGGCTACCCCGACCTGCTCCTGGGTTGAGGGACGGGAAGAGGGGGTTCCCGCATGAGCGAGGAAGAGAGCGCCGCCGTCCTCGACCTGAAGCAGGAGTTCCTGGCCGCGCTGGACGACGTGGACCCCGGCGAGCTCCGGGAGAAGCTGGCGGACTACCTGAAGATGTGGGTCTCCGGGCGGAAGGCCCTGGCTCCCGGGCTGGCCTTCGACAGCCGGACCGGCCTCTACGACCCCCACGGGCTCGAGGGGGAGTTCGAGCGGCTCACCGCCGAGCACGAGACCTTCGCCGCCCTGGCCGTCTCCCTCGACTACTTCGATCTGCTCGAGGAGCGCCTGGGACGGGAGGCGGGAACGGAGATACTGGCCTCCGCGGCTTCCTTCCTGTGCGCGGCCGCCCACGAGGGCGACGCCTGCTTCCGTTACGGAGAAGCCGAGTTCCTGGTGCTGAGCCCGGGGAGGGAAGGCATGGGCGCCTTCCGCCTGGCCGAGAGGATCAGGAGCAACATCACCGCCCGCTCTTACGGGTTCTTCGGGCTGCAGGTGACCGCCAGCCTCGGGGTGGCGGTGTACCCCACCCACGCCACCCGCCTGGAGCCGCTGGTCGGCATGGCCCGTGACTGCATGCGCGCGGCCGAGGAGTCCGGCCGCGACCGCACGGTCATGTATGAGCCGGACCAGTCCGCGGCGGGCAGGTTGTCCCACCTGCCGTCCGGGCTCCCCCCTTTACCACCTGCCCATACCGGCCACCCCCTTCGTCGGCCGGGAGAGCGAGCTGGAGGAAGTGGAGAGGCGGCTGGGTGAGGAGGGATGCCGCCTGCTCACCCTGACCGGCCCCGGGGGCATGGGCAAGACCAGGCTGGCCCTGGAGGCCGCGGCCAGGCTCATGCCCGGCTTCTCCTTCGGGGCCTTCATGGTCTCCCTCGACTCGTCCGCCACGCCTGAACTGCTGGCCGACTCCATCGCGGACACGCTGGGGCTCTCCTTCTACGGCCCCGAGGACCACCTCCGCCAGGTCGTCGGCTTCCTGCAGGACAAGGAGGCCCTGCTGATCATGGACGGTTTCGAGGCGGCCCTGCCCGCGGCGGCGCTCCTCTCCGAGGTTCTCGCGGCGTCTCCGCGGGTGAAGATACTGGCCACTTCCCGCGCCAGGCTGGGGCTGCAGGGGGAGTGGGTCATGGAAGTAGGGGGCATGGCCTGCCCCGCGCGGGAGGCAGCCGGCGAGCCGGAGGAGTTCGACGCGGTACGGCTCTTCCTGCAGGGGGCCCGGCGGGTCAACCCGGTCTTCGACCTCACGCCCGGGGACCAGGCGTGGATGGCCCGCATCTGCGACCTGCTGGGCGGGTCGCCCCTGGCCATCGAGCTGGCTTCCTCCTGGGCCAGGGTCCTCTCGCTTTCGGAGATCGCCCGGGAGATCGAGCGCGACCTGGACTTCCTCCAGACCACCCGCGCGGACGTGCCGGAGAGGCACCGCAGCATGCGCGCTGTCTTCGAGTACTCCTGGGGCATGCTGGAGCCGCGCGAGGCGGCCTGCTTCAGCGCGTTGAGCGTGTTCAAGGGGGGCTTCCGCCGGGAGGCGGCGCAGGCGGTGGCCGGGGCCAACCTGCTGTGCCTGGCGTCCCTGGTGGACAAGTCCCTGGTGCACCGCAACCCCGCCGGCAGGTACGAGGCGCACGGGCTGGTCCGGCAGTTCGCCGCGGAGAAGCTGGACCCCGGCAGCGACCGGGGGGAGAAGGTGCGCGCCGCCCACTGCGCTTACTTCGCGGGGTTCCTCGACCGGCGGGAGCCGCTCCTGGAGGGCATGCTGCAGCGGGAGACCCTGGCCGAGATAGCGGAGGAGATCGAGAACGTCCGCGAGGCCTGGAACGTGGCGGTGGAGGGGCGGATGCTCGAGGAGATGGAGAAGGCCCTGCAGAGCCTGTATCTCTTCTACGACGTCCGGGGCTGGCTGCGGGAGGGGTTGGACGCCCTGGGCCGGGCGGCGGAGGCGCTGCGCGGTGAGGAGGAGCCGCGCTCCCGCGCGCTGCTGGCCAGGGTCCTGGCGCGCCAGGGACGTTTCTACAGGCGCCTGGGAGATTACCGCCGCGCCTGGGACCTGCTGGAGGAGAGCCTGGCCATCTTCGAGGGCCGGGAGGAGCGGCAGGAGGAGGCCTCGTCCCTGCTGTGGCTGGGCAACGTGGCCGAGTCCCGCGGCGACTACCGCCGCGCCGAGGAGGAATACGGCAGGTCGCTCCACCTGTTCCGGGTGAGGGGGGACAAGGGGGGCATCGCCGACGCCCTGAAGGACCTGGGAAACGTGGCCCACGCCCGGGGCGAGTACGCGGCGGCCCGCGAGCATTACCAGGAGAGCCTCGACCTCTACCAGGACACCGGGAACCTGCGGGGCATCTCGGCCACCCTCAACAACCTGGGGGTGGTGGCGGAATACCTGGGGGAGAACGTGGAGGCCATGCGCCTCTACCAGGAGAGCCTGGCCATCGACAGGGAGATCGGGGAGCAGGTGGGCATCGCCACCTCCCTGATCAACCTGGGGGACGTCGCCTGCGGCATGGGCAAGCTCACCGAGGCCCGCAAGTATTTTTACGAAGCGTTAAAATTGTCCATGCGCGCCACCGCCCTGCCGGTGGCGGTGGAGGTCCTGGGCGGCATCGCCCGCCTGCTGGCCTGGGAGGGGAAGCGCGAGGAGGCCATGGAGCTGGTCTCGCTGGTCCACGCCCACCCCGCCTGCGACCGGGAGGACCGCGACCGCGCGGCGCAGCCTGATGGCCAGGCTGGAGGACGGGCTGCCGGAGCCGGTGGCGCGGGAAGCGGGCCAGCGCGGACGCTCCCGCCTGCTCAACGAGGTCGTGGCGGAGATCCTCGCCTAACTCACTTTGGGGTCAGGCCCCAAACTGAGTTACCGAGTTGCATTTACGTGAACTCACTTTGGGGCCTGACCCCTAGTGAGTTACCATAGTGAGTTACGGCCGCAGCGTCGACATGAAGCCCCCGGCGGTCCTGGCAGCGAGCGGCGTCATGCAGGCGCATCAGGGCGTTGTCGCCCTGGCTGTCCACCGGTAGAGCGGCGATAATCGCGGCCGTGGCCGCCACCCAGAGCAGGGGGAGCAGCTAGCTTCTGACGAGCCCCAGCCATCTCCGCTCCCGCAGCCGTTTGTTGAAGAGCCGGAACAGAAGTTGGCGGGTGACGTGGAGCCTGTCCAGGTCGCCGTTTCTGATGTGGGCGTACTCATGGGCCACTACACCTGTCAGTTCCTCCCGGCTCAACGCTTCGATGAGGCCGGAGATCAGGCACAGACGGGCCTTCCCGCCGCGCAGGAGGATGGTGAAGGCGTTGCCGCATACGTCGTCGACCACCGAAACCCCGGGGCGGGGGATTCCGGAAGCGATGGCGATGCCGCTCACCGCGTCGTCCACCTTATCTTGATGGAGGGGTCGCGGATCGGGGGTGATGTCCAGCAGCTTCAGCATCAAGTGGCCCTTGTCCCGGATGATGATCGACGCCTGCAAGCCGCGCGGCGCATCCGGCCAGCAGTATCAGGTATTCACCCGTTCTTCCGGTAAGCTCGCCGTCGTGACCTCGCCCGCGAGCCTCTCCACCGAGCGCCTGATCACGCCCTTGGGCAACCCCGTCCACCAGGCGGCGTCATCGACGGTTACCGGCCCCAGGGCGCTCAGGTACAGGCGCAGCAGGGCCTCTTCCGCTTCCTCTGCGCCCACGGAGAAGAGGTCGACATCGGGGAACCACTCGCCCCAGAGGTGATAGGTGTGGAGGTTGCTCCTCCATCCGCCCGCGGGACGTCCCCGCACCAGCAGGCCCCGGTCGCACATGAGGTTGACGATGGACGAGAGATGCGCGATGCCGCCCAGCCTGACCTTGATCTCCTTCACGGTCATACCCCCGCCCTCGAGCACCTCCTCGATCTTACGCGAGATTTCCGTGAACTGCCGTACGGTCACGCCCTGGGATTTGCAGAAGCGTTCCGCGTTTAACTCCGTCATGCGCCGGGTGGCCGCGAAGGCGGCCGGCAGCAGGTCGAGCGGCAGGATGTAGACGGTGTTGCGCATGCAGCGGATGCGTCCGAGGCTTTTGCGCTCGAACAGCGCCTCGTCCAGCCGTTCCCGCGAGAAGCCGCGCATCCTCGCGGAGAGGGAGAGGTAAGGGGTGGCGGGATCGGTGGCGTGAAAATTCAAGATCGGGGCCTGGCCCAAACCTTCAACATTCGGCCGACGCGATGTACGCCGCCACGTCGAACTTGCGCCGGGCGCCGCCGTCGCTCATGTAGCGGACCTTGCCGAACACCGGCCGCTCCCCCCAGGCGCGGTCGTGCACCCCGCCGATGCTCCAGGCGATGCCGGTGTAGCCGTTGGGGTCGCGCCCGTCCAGCAGGTAGCGGTCGTTCAGGTGCACCGCTACGCGCAGGGCCTCCTCCGGCGACTCCGTCCACTCCAGGATCTTCTTGGCCCAGTACATGCGCATGTATCCGTGCATGTACCCGGTCTCCACCATCCGGGACTGCGCGGCGTTCCACAGGGGGTCGTGGGTGCGCGCCTCCTCCAGCTCGTCCAGCCCGTAGAGGTAGGGGCGGGGGTCGCGCCGGTGGCGGTCCAGGGTCTCGCGGGCCCAGGCGGGGAACCCCTCGAAGCCGTCGTAGGCCGGCTCGTAAAAGCAGAAGTTGTCGGAGAGCTCGCGCCGCACCACCAGCTGCTCCAGGAAGGCCTCCTGCGCCGGGACGTCCCGGTCGTGCCCCTGCGCCTCCAGCGCCACCCGCTGGGCCGAGAGCTGGCCGAAGTGGAGGTAGGGGGAGAGGTGGGAGACCACGTCGGCCACGGGGTCGTTGCCGGCCCGGGCGTAGTCCGGCAGCCGGTTCCTCCAGGTACTCCTCCAGGGCCCGCGCCGCCGCCCGCTCTCCCGGCCCGGCCCATGCACACCGGCGCCACCGAGCGGTCCACGCGCAGGCCGGCTTCCAGTTTCTTCCAGTCGGTCCTCGCCCGCGTACCCTGCGGGCGGAAGGGGTGGCGCCGCACCTCCGGGAAATCCGTGAGGAACTCCGGCAACAACCTCCGCAGCTTGGGGCGGAGGGTGTAGGCGCCGAACTCCCGCTTGGGTGAAGCCACCCGGCAGGGGACGATGTTGTGCGCGTCCACCTGGTGAAAGGGTACCCGCACCTTGCCCGCCACGCCCTCCACCCAGCCGCGCTTGATGCGCAGGGGGTCGAAGTCGGTGACCAGGGCGGGGGCGCTCACCTCCTTGACCAGCCGCGGTATGCGCGAGACCGGCTCACCTTCGAGCACCCGGAACCCGATGCCCAGGCGCCCCAGGTCCTTCTCCACCTCGCGCAGGCCTGAGAGCATGAAGGAGTACTGTCGCCAGGTCGCCCCGAGGAAGCCGCCCACCAGGCAGAAGACCACCTCGAGCGGCACCTTTGCCTCCAGCGCCAGGTCTTGCGCGTGCAGCAGGGCCCAGTTGTCGCGCACCCGCTGGTCCCGGCTCATCCAGTAGACCACCGGCCCGGTGCCCGCGGGCTCCCCGCGGCCTTCACTCAATATATTTACACGCTGTAGATTCAATGGGTTCTCCCCTTGCCGGAGTCGGTGATCTCCACCAGTTCCACCGGGTAAGGGGCGAAGAAGGTCTGACGGGCCAGGTATTCCTGGTCGAAACGGGCGATCCAGGAGTCCACCACGCTCACCGGCGCGCTCAGGGGTACCTTGCCCGCCCTGTACAGCTCCAGCTGGTCGAGGAAGAAGGCCTTCTCCCGCGGACTCAAGCCGTCCTTGAAATAGCCCAGGGCATGCATGAGCACGTTGATGCCCGAGGTGAAGCGCGGCGGCTTGGCCAGGGCCTGGAGCAGGTGCGTCCGGTAGTCCTCGAGCACCTGCGCCACCGGCCGCTTGTCCCGGTTGGCCACGATGTTGCCCATCACCTTCAGCTCGGACTGGTTGTAGGCCATCAGCAGGAGCTTGTTGTCCGAGTGGAAGCCCACCAGGTCGCGCATGGCGCCGGAGGCGCGCACCCGGCGGAAGTCCGCCAGGGTGAAGATGCCGGTGAGGAAGTGTTCGCGGATGCGGAAGTTGTTCAGCCGCCCCTCGTCCTCCACCGGCATCAGGGGATGCCGCTCGAGCACGGCTTCGCCGAAGAAACCCGCCCCCTTGCCCAGGGCCGGCGTGTTCTCCTTCTCCGAGCGTATCTTGACGTCCCTGGTGCCGCACGAGGGCGAGCGCGACTTGAGGATGAACCCGTCCACCTCACCCAGGGAGTCCAGGAAGGAGTGGGCGAAGGAGACCATCTTATCCGTACAGTCCAGCCCGGTGGAGGGCTGCAGCAGCCTCAGGCCGCCCTTGGTGGAGACCACCCGGATGGGATCGCGCGGCACCCCCAGGCCGATCTCCATCTCGGCGCAGACCGGCGCGAAATCCGCCAGGGGGATGAGCTTGCGCACGAAGGGGTCGGGTATCTTCTCACCGTTGTAGCGGCACGCCTCGAACTCCAGGCACTTGCTGGAGACCAGCTTCGGCTTCGCGAACTCCCTCATGCATGCCACCTCCTCCTCGCTCCACGGCTGGGCCGCAGACCGCTCTCGGTCAAAACGCGCGCTCACCAACGACGCTTCCGGTTAATTCACTTTGGGGTCTGACCCCAAAGTGAATTAAGGCTGGTTAGTCGATGCCCGCTATCCGCTTGGCCAGGTCCGCCTTCTCCTCCAGCCCCGACTGCCTGTAGATGACGATGCGCTGCGCCTGGGGGGAGCCCGCCCCGTGCAGGCTCTCGGTGAGGTAGGCGGCCGCCCCGCACCCGATGGTCATGTTCTCGATGAACCTGACGATCCTGATGCGGTCCAGGGCGGGCACCGAGGCGTCGCCCTTGAAGTACTTCTCCAGGTACGGGGCGATCTCCGTATTCTCGAAATCGCGCTCCGAGGGCATGGTCACCACCATGCCGCCGGCGATGTCCTGGGCCAGGCGGGCTATCTCGAAGGGGAAGCGGGTGACGTTCTGCTTGCACACGTTGGCCAGCAGCACGTCCACCAGGTAACCGCCGCCGGGGGTGGGCTTGCCCAGGGCGCTGCAGGCGATACCGCAGGCGTAGAGGGTCTCGTTCAGGTGGACCATCTCGGTTATCTTGTCCCGCACGTGGCTGGCCTTCTCCACGCCCCCGTAGCGCGCGGCCAGCAGGGTGGCCCCGATGAGCACGTCGCCCACCCCCACCTTGCAGCCGCCGTAGCTCTGGCGGTGGAAGGCGGCGAAGCGCTCCACCACCTTGCCGCTCTGGTCGTGCTCCCCGCACATGAAGACCCGCTCGTGCGGCACGAACACGTCGTCGAAGACCACCAGCGCCTCCTGGCTGCCGTAGCCGGGGTTGCCCACGTCCACGGGGGCGCCCTCCCGCTTGCGGGTATCCGAGGGCTGGCGCCCCAGGATGAAGCTGACCCCGGGGGCGTCGGCCGGCACGGCGCAGCACACGGCGAACTGCGCCTCGTCTGAGCGCATGGCCGCGGTGGGCATCACCAGGATCTCGTGGGAGTTCAGGGCCCCGGTCTGGTGGGCCTTGGCCCCGCGGATGACGATGCCCCGGGAGTCCCGGTCCACCACCCGCACGAACATGTCCGGGTCGTCCTGCTCGGCCGGGCGCTTCCCCCGGTCGCCCTTGACGTCGGTCATGGCCCCCTCCACCACCACGTTCTCCTCCTGCACCCAGGCCAGGTAGTCCTTCAGACCGCTGGTGGTAGCCGGTGCCGTGCGCCTGGTCGCACTCGTAGGTGACCGAGTACAGCGCGTTGAACCCGTCCATGCCCACGCAGCGCTGGAAGCAGGTGGCGGTGCGCCGGCCCAGCAGGCGCTGCATGTCCACCTTCTTCACCAGGTCTTCAGGGCTCTGGTGGATGTGGGTGAAGCGGCTGATCCTCGCCCCGGTGAGGTGGGAGGTGGTGAAGAGCAGGTCCTCCGCCTCCGCCCCGCCCCCGGTTTCGTAGGTCTCGCGCACGGCGTTCTCCGAGGGGCGCACCAGGGGGTGGTCCACCGGGTCGCTCACCCGCTCGCCCAGCACGTAGACGCGGCGGTCCAGGCGGCGCAGGCTCTCCAGGTAGGCATCGGGACTGTCGATCTTCAAGGCCATCTTCCACCTCCTGTGGTCACCGGCGGGATACTCCCATTCTACAATGCCGGTGCCCCGCGGTCAGCCTCTCCCGCGTCAGTCCCTTCCTCCGGCCAGCTCGTCCAGGACGGCGAAGATCTCCGCGTCATCGGGATATTCCGTCTGGATGCTGGCGATGTGGATGTACCTGACCGTCCCGTCCGCCGACAGGATGAAGTTGGCCGGCCTGGCGATGTTGACGGACTCGAAGTTGGCCCTGACGTAGACGCCGTACTCCTTCACCACCTCGCGCCCGGCGTCCGCCAGGACGGGGAAGGGGTACTCGTGGTCCTGAAGGTAATCCCTTATCTTCGAGGCGTTCTGGGCCAGGATGATCGCCGCCCCGACGCCCCGCTTCTCGAGTTCCGGATATTTATCTCGTATATGACCCATATACTCTCGGCAGTGCGGTCACCAGGTGCCCCGCCCGAAGTACAGCCACAGGGGCCTTCCCAGCAGGTCGGCCAGCCGCACCGTCTCACCGGTGGCGGCGTCCGGCAACGCGAAATCCGGGGCCTTGTCCCCGACCTTGAGCACCTTGCTCTCCTTGGCCATGCGCATCACCTCCACATCGGGTTATACCCCCACCGCCGCCGGATGTAACAGCCGGCAATGGGATCAGGCGTAACCTCGACCCCATCTGCTTGCTTTTTAGGTTAGTCTATGCTAACTTGTCCCTACCGTCCATGTGAATATCGTCTGCCAAGAAGGGCCTCCGAGCGGAGGCAGGCTTCCTTTTCCACGCGTTTCCACCGGGCTGTCGATATGTGAGGAGCTTCGTTGCGGGGCTCGACGCAAGACCTTTACAAGGCGGCGGAGGGATTTCGGGAGTAACCAGAAAAAAAGGAATCCCCTCCTGAGACGGAAACATACCGGGACTCTCCGCCCCTTCCTTATAGCGGAAAGCAGGACCGTATGAGCAGAGCGGCGATGGTGGGAGCCGCAGTTGGTATACAATGTTTCGCGGCGCGCGACTCTGCCGTTTATAATAGTTGAGTTGTGTGGACGCCCGGGCGCGGAAGCGCCACGGGCCCGGAAAAGTGAATATGATGGAGTAGGAGGAGGAGGAGGAACGTAATGCCGTATTTCGCCGATTTCACTGTCATCGCCGACCTGATCGAAGGGACCTTCACGGAGCTCATGAAGGACCCCGCCGTCAACGCGAAAGCCCTGGATAGCAAGCTCAACGTGAAGTTCGAGTACCGCGATCCCGAGGGCGAGTTCTGGGTCGACTGCTCGGGAGACTCGGTGGTCACCTACAAGGCCGCGCCCCCGACGCCCATCGAGCCCGACGCCATCCTGTCCATGGAGACCGACACCGCCCACGCTTTCTGGTGCGGCAAGCTCAACCTGCTGGGCGCCATGTCCTCGGGCCAGATCGTGTCCGAGGGTTCCGTGCCCCGCCTGCTCAAGCTGCTCCCGGTCATCAAGCCGGCTTACGCCATCTACAACGGGCTGCTCGACGCCAACGGCCTCGGTGACCTCAAGATCGTGGACGAGGACGAAGACGACGACGAATAGACCTGTTGAAAGATGGAATGGTCCGGTTGGCTGGACGCCGTCGAGCGCCAGCTGCACGCCGGTGACGACCCCCGCGGCCAGGTGCTGGCCGGCCAGATCCGCGACCGCGTCCTGCACAAGGCCCATCTGAAGAGAGGGGACGTCGTCGCCGACCTGGGGTGCGGCAAGGGCTTCCTGACCCTGGAGGCGGCCCGCCTGGTGGGGGAGGAAGGCCGGGTCACCGGCCTGGATTCCAGCGAGGAGGCACTGGAGATGGCGCGCGCCGAGGCGGTGGCGCGCGGACTCTCCAACCTGACCTTCACCCGGGCCGACCTGCGCTCGCTGCCCCTGGAGGACGCCAGCGTGGGCGTGGTCCTGTCCCGGTCGGTCTTCGCCTACATCGAGGAGCGCGTGCAGGCCTTTCGCGAGGCCTGGCGGGTGCTCGAGCCGGGCGGCCGCATCTCCCTCTTCGAGCCGGTGATGGCGGACGAGACCTACCAACTCGACTGGGGGGAGGCGGAACCGGCCTACCGGAAGATGCGCCTGGTGCTCCAGATGCGCCACCCCGCCTTCCGGTACAGCATCAAGGACCTGAGGGACCAGCTGGAGGAGGCCGGTTTCGCCGGCCTGGAGAGTTTCGTGTGGCACGCGGACACCACCCGCGTCTACGAGGACGCCGGCGAGGCCAGGCGGGAACTGGGGGAAACTCTCCCGGGCGACCTGGCCCCCGGCGCGTACTGGAGGAAGTTCGGCGTAGGGGAGGAGGAGGTCGAACAGGTGGCGGAGCGGCTCTACCACGAGTCCTCCCGCCCCGGCTACCGCAACAGCCTTCCCTGCATATATCTCTGGGGCACCAAGGCCCCCATGGGAGGAAAAACGGCTTAGAAGGAGGACGAGATGACGGGGTTCACTGGTAAAACCATAGAGGTGGATCTGGCCACGGGAGAGATCGGCTTCTATGAGATAGAGGAAGAACTCTATCGCAAGTTCATCGGGGGGGCCGGCCTGGCCTCCAAGATCTACTACGACCGGGTGCCGCCCGAGGTGGAGTGGGACGACCCGGAAAACCTGCTCATCGTGATGAACGGGCTGCTGACCGGGTCGAGTTTCCCCGGCACCGGGCGCTTCTCCATGGCCACCCGCTCGCCCCTCACCAACCTCTGGGGAGAGGGGAACTGCGGGGGGTCCTTCGGGGCCGCCCTCAGGCATGCCGGCTACGACGGCATCATCTTCAAGGGCAAGTCCGAAAAGCCCGTCTACCTCTACATCGAGGGAGACGCCATCGAGCTGCGCGACGCTTCGGGACTGTGGGGCAAGGACTGCTACGAGACCCACGAGTGGCTGGAGGCCAACCTGGCCGACGGCCAGAACCTGCGCTCCCTGTCCATCGGGCCGGCCGGGGAGAACCTGGTCAAGATCGCCTGCCTGACCAACGAGATCGGCAGCGTCATCGGGCGCTGCGGCATCGGCGCGGTGGCCGGCGACAAGAAGCTGAAGACCATCGCCATCCGCGGCGGGGGCAAGTACCGGTACCACGACGCCGAGAAGGCCAAGGAACTGTCCAAGCACTGCGTCAAGAAGCTGAAGAACTCCGTCCTGGCCGGCTCCATGCACGAGATGGGCACCAACGGCGCCTTCGACACCGGCATGCTCTCCGGCGACGTCCCCACCAAGAACTGGAAGATAGGGGAGTGGATGGACGCCCTCGACACCCTCAACTCCTTCTACTACAACGACAGCATCCTGGTGAAGATCATCGGCTGCTACGCCTGCTCGGTGCGGTGCAAGAGGGTGGTGAAGATCGACGAGGGCCCCTATCAGATGCACGAGCACGCCGGCCCCGAGTACGAGACGGTCTGCATGATGGGGACCAACATCCTCAACCCGAGCCTGGAGGCGCGTGGCCAAGGCCAACGACATCTGCAACCGGCTGGGCGTGGACACCATCTCCATGGGCGCGACCATAGCCGCCATGATGGAGGCGCAGGAGCTGGGCCTGATAGACCCGGCCGATACCGGGATCGACTTCCGCTGGGGCAACATGGAGGCGGTCCTGGAGGCCATCCGGCTGACCGCCGGCCGGGAGGGCTTCGGCGACCGCATGGCCGAGGGGTCCCTCAAGCTGGCGACGGAACTGGGCGCGCCCGAGCTCTCCGTGCACGTGCGCGGCCTGGACTTCCCCGCCCACGACCCCCGCGGCTTCCACGGCTTCGGCCTGGCCTACGCCATGGGCACCCGCGGCGCCTGCCACCTCAACTCCACCAACCTGATGGCGGAAGGGGGCATGGGGGGCTGGCCCGAGATAGGGTTGAGGGGCCCCTACACCGGCACGGTCTCCAAGGGCAAGGCGGAGGTCACCTGGAAGTGCATGTCCCTCGGGCAGATCATGAACTCCCTGGTGATGTGCAACTTCATCGGGGCCTGGCTCGACCTGCAGGACGACGTGGACCTGATCAAGGCCGCCACGGGCTGGGACGACTACACCGTGGAGGAGCTGATGGACAACGGCTGGCGCATCTGGTACCAGAAGCGCCTGATGCTCAACGCCTGGGGCTCCGGGGCGCAGGACGACGTCCTGCCGCCCAAGTCCCTCACCCCCACCGAGGAGGGCGCCAACCAGGGTTCGGTGCCCAAGATAAAGAAGATGCTGAGGGAGTACTACGAGCTGGCCCAGCTGGACGAGGAGGGCCGGCCCCTGCCCGAGCCCCTGGCCAAGTACGGGCTGGCCTGACGTCGTCATCGCGAGGAGAGTAGCGACGAAACGGTCTTTCAAGATAACGGGGCGCCGGGAGACCGGCGCCCCTTCTCATCTCACTCCGGATGCGCGCCGGCAGCAGTTCGCGGAAGCCTGTCCAGGATGATGTCGCTGGCATCCTGGCAGGCCCATCCGATCCGAGAACTCGCAGGATCATCGCCGGGTTCTCTTCCGTCACATGCGCGAAGTATCCCCGGCTGCCCAGCCGCGAGGCCACGCGTTCGGCGGGAAGGTCGGTTGGGCTTGCACCAGGTCCCACTCGAAGTGACCTCGTCCCGGTTATCCATCCAGGCCGGCAGGTGAGGCAGTCGACCTCGGCCATCCTCACCCAGCAGATCCGCAGGGACTCCTCGGGCGAGAGCATCATCGCGGTCTGGCTGTGTTCCCTGAGTCTGGCGGTAGTCGCGCTCCCGTCTCCGCGATCAGCCTCCACGTCTCGATCGCGGCGGGCTGCCGTCATAGACGCAGGCGTTGCCGTAGACCACCAGGATCTTGCCGACCTCACGCCCCGGGTCGATGTCCACGACGCATCGTTCCCCAGCTCCACGCTGCTCTCTGTCAGGCGGCGTTCGGGAAGACCAGCCTGACGCCCCAGGACCTGGCTGCAGGGTTCCAGAGTCCCGCGCAGGCTGCCGCTATCAGTGCGTGACATCGTCCTTATCCGCCATACTCGACCCCTTTCAGAATCCTCCGGTAACGCTTGTCAGCCCCGGACCGATTTACACGACTGCGCGGATAAAGGAAAAGGGCGGGGGTCCCGCCCTTCCTTTATTTTACAGAACGTCTAATAAATCAGTCGATGAAGTTCGAGAGGTACAGCGCCGAGCCGGAGGCCATCTCGGTGCCCACGCCGCGGGCGCCCGCGTCCGCGCCCACCAGCCACAGGCCCTTGACCGGGGTGCGGTTGGAGGGACGGTGCACGCCGGTCTGCCCCACGTGCTGCCCCAGCCCGATGCACTCGCCGGTGGTCTTGCCGGTGATCTTGGCGGTGTGGGCGATGTGGGTGCGCACGCTCCACTGGATGTGGTCCTTCATCTGGGGGAAGATCTCGAAGAGGCGCTCCTCCCCGCGGTCCAGGATGCGGTCGCAGTGCGCCACCGTCTCCGGGTTGACGTCGATGGGGCCGGGCACGCCCATTATCACCAGCTGCTTGCCCACCGGGGCGGCGTAGGGGTCCCACTCCGAGGGCATGGGGGTGAAGAGGAAGGGGTCCTGCGGCACCGTGCCGTCGAAGATGTAGTCGAACATGGTGTCGGGGTTCTGGTTGGGGATGTTGAAGAAGCTGGGGGTGGGCAGGTCGATGACCCGGCGCTCCAGGCCGTACTTGACGGTGATGTAGGAGCAGGACTGCTTGAGGCCGCGCACGTATTTCACGTACTCCGCGGGGAAGCTGCCCTCGCCCGCCAGGTCCACGGTGCGGCCGATGCCGGCGTTGGAGATGACCGTGTCCGCCTCGATGAACTCGCCCTCCTTGGTCTCCACGCCCTTGACGCGCTCCCCCTCCACCACGATGCGGGCCACCTCGCAGTTGACGCGCAGCTCCCCGCCTGAGCGCTCGAAGGCGCGGATGAAGGAGCCGGTGATCTCGCCGGAGCCGCCGCGCGGCACGCCCAGGGTCTTCTTGTGGAAGGCCTGGAGGAAGCACCACAGGTACTCGCCGGCGGACACCTGGGTCCAGGGGGTCACGGTGAGCAGCATGGACAGGGCGGCCATGCCCTGCAGCGCGAACCAGTCGTCGGTGATGCGGTGCAGGAACTCCTGGAAGGTGATCTCGTCCAGCTCGGCCAGCAGGCTCTCGTTGCGCCGCGCCAGCCCGGCGGCCAGCTTGACCAGCTCGAAGGGGCCGTAGCGCTTGGAGGCGCGGTAGAGCTCCTTCTCCATCTCCTTGAGCTCCCGGCCCTGCCGGGCCCGCTCCAGGATGGCCTTGCGGTTGACCGTCTGCGCCAGCACGGACTTGGCGTTGGTCAGCGCGAAGCGCGGGTCGGTGAGGCTCTGGAAGAGCTGCAGGCCGTACTGCCCGCCCATCAGGCAGTACTCGCTGGGGTTGGCCGTCAGCCACTCCAGGTCGCCGCCCACCCGCCGGTTGATGTCGCCGTGCTGGCCGGAGTTGCCCATGGAGAACATGTGCACTCCCGAATCGACGGTGAAGCCCTCCTTCTGGAAGGTCCAGCACTTGCCGCCGACGAAGGGGTTGCGCTCCAGCACGGTCACCTGCAGGCCCTTCTTCTGGAGGAGCGAGGCGATGCCGGAGCCCCCGGGGCCGGTCCCGATCACAAGTACCTTCTTAGCCTTGGCCATTCTCTCCCTCTCCTTTACTCTCAGGACGACTCCTATATTCTTCTATATCATTCCCGCCGCGGCAAGCCGGCGGCCTCGATCGGTACTCGATCAGTAGTTCATGTAGCCGGGCATGCCCTGCATCAGCGCGGTCTGGACTACGGGGTTGGCGCTGTAGGCCTTGAACATGGAGTAGTATGCCATCTGCATGACCGGCTTGGGCAGGACCGCGGCGACGCGGCTGAGCGTCCAGGAGAGCGGGAAGAGGGCCACGCACTTGCGGAACTCCTTCCAGGCCTCGTACTTGTCGTCGATGGCCAGCGCCGCGATCTTGCCCGAGACCAGCCCGCCGTGCAGCCCGAAGAAGGCGACGGGGTCTATCGCCCCGGCCAGGGTCCCGGCCAGTATCTTGTTGCCGGAGAGCAGGCGCGGGTTCCTGATGCTGCCGACGGGCACCGGGAAGGTGAACGAGCTCCACTCCGGCACGTCGAAGTCGTCGTACTTCCTGACCATCTCGGCGAACTTGTCCCGGTTGGCGTTGGAGAGGGGCTGGTAGCGGTTGAAGAGGTGGCAGTAGCGGATGCCCCGGAAGCACGAGGTGTAGCCGTAGTCCGTGGTGAAGTCGTCGTGCCACATGTGCACGAAGTTGAGGTCGGGGTCGCAGGTCCCCTTGTAGGTGAAGTGGTGCGAGGTGAGGTAGGGGGTGTTGGTCATGTCGAACCCCTCGAAGTGCAGGCCGGTGGCGACGATGGTGTTGGCGGGCAGCCCGGCCAGGTCGGCCTGGGAAGCTGACGGGGTGGTCGAACTCGACCTCCACGCCCTCCTCCCGGGCTATGCCGTAGAGGTAGCTGTCCACCGAGGTGGAGCGGGGCCCCGCTCGAAGAACCAGACGGGGACGATGCTGGTGTCGATCTCGCAGACGTGACCGCGCGGTATCTCCAGCATGGTCCGGATGGGCTCGAGGACCTGGCTCATGTCGACGCCCAGGTAGGCGCTGAGTTCCTTGATCCTCAGGGCGGTGCCCTGTCCGCTGGGGTGATAGAGGGGGAGCCGCCGATGCGTGATTCGCGCTCGAGGATCTTGACCTGGTGGCCTCGCCTCGCCAGGGTGATGGCGGCGACAAGGCCTGAAAGCCCGGCCCCGACGATGGTTACCTCAGACATGTTAGTCCTCCTTAACTTCTCAAGTGAACCGACATCCTATCGGATAGGTCCGGAGAGACCGGTTTCCCGCAAATCCCCTGTAAAACAGGGCAAAAATTACGGGCTCTCACTTACTTGACAGTCATTTGAACTACGCATATAATTTTGTTCTAGGTCAACATGACTGACTAGTCGTTCACTTCGAGATTATTATAACCAAAGTGACGGAAAAGGCAAGGGATGAGTAGTGATAACGGGACCCATCACCTATCGGCCGGAAGAAAACCCCGAAACGTGCCCGCGGTCCCGTATGCCCCGTTTTTGTCCACCGTTGACTCAAAGGAGGAAGAGTATGATTTCTGAAGGCGTGATCAAACAGATCGCCGAGATCGTCGGGAAGGAGAACGTCCTGCAGGGCAAGGCGGCCCTGGAGAAGAACTTCCCGCGCATGGGCGACCGTCCCCAACTGGTCAAGGTGCTTCCGCGGGACGAATACGACCTGACCGAAGTGGCCGACCTGGCCACCCAGAAGAACATCCCCATGTACACCCTGCGCCGCGACAAGATGGACCCGGCCCTGGCCGCGAAGGAAGGCCTCCTCATCGACGTCTCCCGCATGGACAACATCAAGTTGATCGACCGGAGGAACCTGACGGCCAACATCGGCGCCGGCGTCACCTTCGAGCAGCTGATACCCGAGTGCCTGAAGAACGACTGCAAGCTGCTCCTGCCCATGGCGGCGCACCAGCCACCAGGTGACCCGCACCTACCTGGACCGCGACGTCCTCATGGGCTGCAGCGGTTTCCGCGCGCCGCAGCTGACCATCTTCCACGCCGTCCTCTCGGACGGGCGCATCTGGGTGTCCGGGGCGCAGCAGATGACCGACGAGGGCATGTGCGACTTCCGCGAGGACCAGGCGCCCCAGTTCTCCCTCTTCTTCGGGGCCTCGGAGGACATCTACGGCATACCTTTCTACAGCATCGTCTACACCTACCCGCTGCGCGAGGTGCGCAAGGTGCAGCTCTACGCCTTCGACGACCTGGAGCCGGCCAAGGAACTGGCCTACAAGGTGTCCCGGGAAGAGCACTGCTTCGAGACCTTCACCGCCAACGCGCGGTACCTCTCGGTGCTCCTCTCCTCCAGCGCGGCCGCGGCCGAGGCCCTCATGGCCAAGCTCCCGCCGTGGCTGACCGTGGTCACCAACGAACACAAGCAGGAGCTGGTGGACATGTGGTCGGACTTCGCGGCGGAAGACGCCAAGCAGCTGGGCGGCAAGCCGGTGGAGGGCGAGCTGGTGGACCTCATCGACAAGCAGCTCTCCAAGCCCTGGTACATCTCCGATCGCGATTACTTCAAGGGCGACACCCGGCACGTCTTCAGCTACGACTTCTACTCCCGCGTCCCGGAGCTGACCTCAGACGTCGCCGCGGTGGCGGAGAAGAACGGCTATCCCGCCTCGGAAGTCGGCCAGATCATCGTGCCGGTCTACTATGGAGGCTCCGCCTACATCGAGAGCGACCTCTACTTCGACCCGTCCGACGCCGACAAGATCGACCAGACCTGCCTGGACGCCTTCAAGCTGCTCATCGACAAGAAGTCCTTCATCGACAAGCCCATCGGAAAGGTCGCCGACTACATCTACGGCCAGGCGGACGCGGGCTACCTGAACACCATCAAGCTCTTCAAGAAGATCGTCGATCCCTCCGGGATCCTCAATCCCGAGCAACTGTTGGAAGGAGTGTAAGCCATGAAAAAACGCATTACCGCTCCCCGCCAGGTCCTGGAGGAGCTCCAGGCCGACTACTCCATCTGCACCAAGTGCAAGATCTGCCAGGGCGTGCACGTGCAGTTCTGCACCGACTCCCGCTTCTGGCGCAACTGCCCCTCCGGCACCCGTTACCGCTGGGAGGCCTACTACGCCTCGGGCAAGATGGAGCTGGCCCGCGGCCTGCACACCAAGGAGCTGGAGCCCAACGAGTCCATGCGGGACATCGTCTACAAGTGCAACCTCTGCTCCTCCTGCCAGGAGCAGTGCTACGAGGTCAAGCAGATCCTGCCCACCCGCGTCTTCGAGCTGATGCGCGAGCGGGCCGTGCAGGAAGGCTGGGGCCCCATGCCCGAGCACCAGGCCCTGGCCGATTCCCTGGAGAAGAACAACAACCCCTGGGACCTGCCCAAGAAGAAGCGCGGCGACTGGGCCAAGGGCCTGCCGCTGAAGAACCTCAACAAGGAGAAGGCGGAAGTGCTCTTCTTCGCCGGCTGCACCTACGCCGCCGACCCCGCCCTGCTCAAGCCGGTGCGCGCCGCCGCTTCGGCCCTGGTGGAAGGCGGGATGGACGTGGGCACCCTGGGGGCCGAGGAGCTCTGCTGCGGCGCCCCCATGCTGCATGGTGGGCGACCGCGACTACTTCGAGACCTTCGCCTACGAGAACATCGACAAGTTCAACGCGCTGGGCGTCAAGACCATCGTCGCGCCCTGCAGCCATTGCGCCTGGGTCTTCAAGGAGGAGTACAAGGAGAGCCTCAACGCGGACATCGAGGTGCTGCAGATCTCAGAAGCCCTGTGGCGGCTGGTGAGGAAGGAAAAGACCCTCAAGTTCACCACCGACGTCAAGATGAAGGCGGTCTACCACGACCCCTGCAAGCTGGGCCGCCGCTTCGACCAGTACAAGAAGCCCCGCTCGGTGCTGAAGGCCATCCCCGGGCTGGAGCTGCGTGGAGTTCCCCCGCGCCACCTTCAACGCCCTCTGCTGCGGCGGCGGCGGCGGGGTGCCCTACGCCTTCCCGGACTTCGCGCTGTGGACCGCCAAGGAACGCCTCTTCGAGGCGGAGTCGACGGGGGCGGAGGCCATCGTCACCTCCTGCCCCTACTGCGTACAGATGTTCACACAAGGCCATCGAGGCCAAGAAGAGCCCCATGAAGGTATACGACCTGGCCGAACTGGTCATGCTCGCGCTGGGGAAGGAGGTGTAGGGTTATGTGGAAAAAAGACATCGAGAAGAACATCAGGGACCGCCGCGTATCCGGCGTAGTCATGCAGTTCGAGGAAGAGCCGCTGCACAACCAGCCGGAAGACATCGAGAAGGCCAAGGCGCTGCTGCAGGAGACCCTGGGCAGCGAATGGGTCACCGACGACCTCAACATCCTCATCGGCTACTCCCGCGACCAGAGCCCCTTCCCGGCCCAGTACACCCACCTGGTCTGCCTGCCCGCCACCACCGAGGAAGTGAGCCAGGTCTACAAGATCGCCAACGAATGCAAGGTGGACGTGATGCCCATGGGCACCGGCCTCACCACCATGGCCATCCACATCCCGCTCTACGGCGGCATCCTCATGGACCTGCGCCGCATGGACCAGGTGCTGGAAACGGACGGCGCCAACAACTTCATGCGCATCATGCCCGGGGTCAACTACCTGCACGCCCAGGTGGAAGCCCAGAAGGTGGGCTGCCGGGTGCTCAACCCCTCCACCGCCGCCACCGCCGCGATCATCTCCAACCACGGCTTCTGCAACATCAACACCCTGGCCTCCAAGTACGGCTTCGGCATCGACAACATCATCGATACGACCATGGTCATGCCGGACGGCACCATCATGAAGACCGGCCCCGACGTCTACGACGCCGCCAAGGTCCAGGTGCCCGGCCCGGGACCCGACGTCAGCTCCTTCTACCGGTACGCCTTCGGCACCCTGGGCACGGTCACCGAGATGACCCTGCGCATCTACCCGGAGCAGGACTTCATCTACTCCATCTACCCCGCCTACGAGCCCGACCGGCTGGACAAGGTCGTCGACGTCCTCTACGCGTTGGCCAACGCCAACCTGACCCTGGAGCTCGCCCACATGCAGGACTCCTTCTACGGCATCTTCCTCGGCGAGGACAACAAGTCGGCTTCGGCCATCGCCGACAGCATGCCCCGCAACAACCTCTTCTGCATCGTCAGCGGCATGAACGAGGAGGAGGCGATGCTCAAGGCGGCCATCGTCGAGCGGATCACCCTGGAAGTGGAGCCCGAGTTCGAGTTCATGCCCCCCGAGGCCATGGGCGACCTGACGGCCGAGCTGCGTTCCGCCAACCTGGACCGCTGGCAGAAGTTCTTCAACGTCACCGTGCGCGTGATGCGGGTGCGCGGCTCCTTCCTCATCGGCGCCCTCATCGGCAAGCTGGACAAGTTCCCCGAGATAGAGAGGGCCATGCGCACCACCACCACCGACCAGCGGGGCCACACCGACGACGTGCTCAATCCCGACGACGCCTCCACCTACCTGCAGCCCTATCACATGGGGCGCTCCGCCTACATGGAGTACGACCTCTATTCCAACCAGGGCGACAAGGACGACGTGATGGCCACCTTCATAACCTACATGCGGGTGATCATGCAGGCCCTCATCAAGGACGGCCTGGCCATGGCCTGCGGCCTGCTGGCTCAGACCAGGGGCATGGCGCTGCCCATCCCCGACGCCCTCGGCACCATCGACGATATTATGCCCATGATCATGCCCAACGCGGCGGCCATCTCCGACTCCTTCCGGGACTTCAAGATGGCCGTAGACCCCAACAACATCGCCGCCCGCCGCTGGGACTACGATACCGGCCTGTGCAAGAAGCTGGTCTTCTAGGCGGGGCCCGCGAGAGGAGGAGTAACGGGAGATGATGGTCAAGGCGCTGCTGACGCTGGGCGGTTTCGCCGCCGGCTTCTACGCCGCCCTCCGGCTGGAGGAAGGCTCGCGCCTCAACCTGAACAAGTGGATATCGGAGATCCCCAGGTTGCCGGGGAGATTGTTGACCTGACCGAAGGAAGGCAACAAGGAAGAGAAACTAAGCAAGCAGATGACTGGAGACGGCTAGAGGAGGTGATGCGCTCGGTGGGAAAAATGAAGGCTCCCGGTCCGCAGGGAGGAAAGCAGACGACACGGCACATGGACGGATGTGCGGTTCGCGACGGTTCGGAAGAGGAGCCTTCGATCATTGGAAAAGGATAGAAGAAAGTCGACCAAATCCTGCCGGTGCCCGGCGCACCGGCAGGAACCCCTAATCGCCGGCGTGGCGAGCGTCAACAGTTAAGGGGCCGACGGTTACGACGGTCGTACGGCAACCGGGATCAAGCATCAGACCTCAAGTCTTTTGACATAGTTCTTTATCTTCTCTTCTGTCCGGAAGATGGGGGTGTCGGAATGGCGGAAGTCATCGTGGTGGGAGCGGGACTGGGCGGCCTGATGGCGGCCATCCATTGCGCCAGGGCCGGGCACGACGTGCGGGTGCTGGAGCGCCAGGACGGAATAGGCGGCATCAAGGATACGCACCCATCCGATCGACGTGACCCCCATGCGCCCGGAACGGCTGGGGCCGTGGCTGGGCATCGAGCTCAAGCCGCCCTACGTGAGCCCCCCCTCGGTGTTCCGCGTCTACTGCTACGGGAAGAAGCACGAGTGGCCGGCGGAATACCACCACCTGCAGTCGGTGGAGCGCGGCAGCCGCTCCTCCTCCATCGAGACCTACCTCTACGAGCAGGCCCAGGCAGCCGGGGTCAAGTTCGAGTTCGGCCACATGATCCGCTCCCAGTCCGACGCCGCCGAGCTGCCGCCCAACACCATCATCGCCACCGGACTGGAGGTGGAGATGTTCGAAGCCCTCAACCTGCCCTACCAGCCGGTCTACGGCTACGTCGGCAACGCGCGCTACGACGGCCCCCCGGTGATGGTGGGCTGGTTCGACGACTACACCAGGGACTACAACTACATGGCCAACTCCAACGGGGTGGTCTTCGCCCTGGGCTTCGACCGCAAGCCGGTGGGCGAACGGCTGCTGGAGAAGTGGGGCAGGCAGCTGCGGGAGGACGAGGGCGTGGAGATCACCAACTGGGTGGTGCACGAGGGCGTGGTGGCCACCAGGAGCATCTCCAACCCCCGCCTCTTCACCGGCAACAAGATCCTGGCCGGCACCCTGTGCATGCAGGACCCCTTCTGCCTCTTCGGCGTGCACTCCTCGCTGGTCTCCGGCAAGATCGCGGGCATCGCCATCGACGACAAGGCCGAGGCGTACGAGCTCTTCCGCACCATGAGCGCCGCTTACAAGTACTCCTGGATGGCGAGGACCGTCTTCAACATGCAGCCCCACTGGATGAGGAGGACGGCGGTGAACATCGCGCTGGGGGCCCTGGTGCGCTTCCCCGAGGCGCACCGGCCGGTGATGGAAGTGGCCCTGAACACGGTCCCCGGGTTTCAGAAGATCTGAATGACATGTCATCGCGAGCCGAGCGAAGCAATCATAGATAAGGACGAATCATATAGCACCAAGGAGGCGCAGATGGCCAAGAAGAAAGCGGTAGTGGTGGGAGCCGGGCTGGCCGGACTGTCCGCGGCAGTGTCGGCGGCCCGCCTGGGCTACGAGGTGCAATGTCATCAACATGTTCAAACGCGAAGGCGGCGTCCCCGAGTCCTACCCGACGGTGGACGCCACCCCCTTCGACTGCGACGCTGATGAGCCGCTGGATGGGCATGCCCATCGGCGAGCCCTACGTGGGGCTGGGGGACGGAGTTCCGGGTCTACGTCTTCGGCAAGCGTTCGACCTGGACCCCGCGGGCCATGGGCCTGCACCTGATCGAGAGGGGGACCCGCTCCACCGCCATCGACAACTACCTCTACCAGACGGCGGTGGACATGGGGGTGACCTTCGAGTTCGACCACCCCATCCTGAGCCGGAAGGAACTGGCCGAACTGCCCCCCGACACCATCATCGCCACCGGGCCCTACACCGAGATGTTCACCCTGCTGGACATCCCCAACGAGATGGCCTACGGCTACATCTGCCGCGGCGTCTACAAGGAGAACGGCGAGCGTTCGGACAAGCGTATCTGCATCGCCTATTTCGACAACTACACCAAGGACTACGCCTACATCGCCTCCGCCAACGGCGTCTTCTTCGGCCTGCTCTTCTCGCGCTCACCGGTGGGGGAGCGGGAGATGGACGTCTGGGAGAAGCAGTTGAAGGAGCAGGAGGGGCTGGAGTTCAGCTACAAGGAGCCGCAGCAGGGCCCCTTCCGCTCCCGCCGTCTCAACTCGCCCACGCTCTTCCAGGGCGACAAGATCCTCTGCGGCACCATCGCCGGCGCCCAGGACCCCGGCACCTACTTCGGATGCCACGGGGCCATGGTCTCCGGCAAGATCGCGGCCATCGCCCTGGAGGACCGGGAGGCGGCGGCCGAGATGTTCAAGATCACCAACCGCAGCTTCAACGTGATGTGGCTGGGGAGGCGGGTGGCCATCAACTACGCGCCGGACTGGAACCGCAAGCTCGGGCTGACCCTGGGCATGCAGCTGCAGTCGGGCACAATCGGCCCTGACCGACAAGTTCGGGGCGGCCTTCAAGGACATGATCCCCGGGTACAAGCTGCTGCGGCAGCACATGGACCGCTACTCCAAGTGGCTCTAGTCGAAGTGTCATCGCGAGCGCAGCGAAGCGATCTTTGAAACGGAGGAAAGAGATATGAGCAAGAAGGACCAGCCGGTACACATCATCGGGGCGGGCCTGGCCGGCCTGACCGCGGCGGTGCTCCTGGCCAAGCAGGGCCGGGAGGTCATCGTGTACGAGAAGGGCAACCGGGTGGGCGGCATGCCCCTCTACAACCCCTCCCCCCACGGCACCCCCATGGACGCTGGACCGCATGAACCGCTACCTGGGCTTCGACGTCAAGCCGGGGCTGGTGGAGATAACCGACGACAGCTTCATCGGCGTCTGGGGGAAGCGCTACCCCATCAAGTTCCCCGAGAACGCCAAGGGCTACATGATCGAGCGCGGGCCGCGCAAGTGCTCCATGGACCATTACCTGGCCGACCTGGCCCAGGAATACGGGGCCAGGATCGAGGTGGGCCACCCCGTCATGGAGCGCGAGGAGATCAGCCGCATGCCCCGTCCGGCGGGGGAGGCGGCCAACCATTTTCCCCGCAACGTCATCGTCGCCACCGGCCTGCACCAGGACGGCTTCGAGGTGGCCCACATGCCCTTCCAGAAGCTCTACGGCGTCTTCGCCAAGTGCCGGGTGCCCTGGCAGGAGGCGCGGGTGACCGTCTACTTCGACGACTACTCGCCCGACTACGCCTTCACCTGCTCGGTCAACGGCATCGCCTTCGGCCTGATCTTCAACCGCCACCGCCCCGTCGACGAGTGGGAGGCGGAGAAGTTCCGCAAGCAGGCCGTGGAGGAAGACGGGTACCCCTTCAAGAAATGGCAGCCCCTGGGCCTGCCCGGGGAGCAGGGGGCGGCGGCCCCCACGGCGCATCTGAGCAACCCCAGGCTCTTCCACGAGGACCTGGTCCTGGCGGGCACCCTCTCCGGCATGATGGACCCCATCCTCTTCTTCGGCATGCACGGGGCCTTCATCTCCGGCAAGATCGCGGCCATGGCCCTGACGACCCGGTGGCGGCGGAGCGCGAGTTCAAGCGCCTCAACGTCACCTTCAAGCCGGTGCTGGCGGCGAAGAAGCTCATCGACAACCCGCTCTTCCCGCGCAACGTACCTGATGAAGTATCCCATGCAGATGGCCCTGTCGATGTTCCCGCTCTACTACAAGTGGGCCGTGAAGTACGCGTACATGGGGAACATCTCCGGCTACGGCCGCTACTAGAATGTCATTGCGAGGAGCGTGCGACGAAGCGATCCGCGAAGCAAGCTCCGCTCGATGACGCAATGACGAGGGGGGAAGATGGCGAAGAAGGAAGTCACCATCGTCGGGGCGGGCATCTCCGGGCTCACCGCGGCCATCACCGCTCGGCGCATGGGCTACGAGGTGCGCGTCCTGGAGAAGTTCGCCCGGGCGGGCGGGGCGCCGGGGGGGCACCCCACCGTCGATTCCACGCCGCTGGACCCGGCCCTGCTCACGCGCTGGCTGGGCGTGCCCATCGGGGAGCCGCAGGTGGGCCCGGCCGACTGCATGCACATCTACGTCTTCGGCCGCCAGTACGAGCTGCACCCCGAGTACCTTAATCTACACAATGTAGAAAGAGGCCCGCGCACCTCCTGCATCGACAGGTACCTGGCCGACGTGGCCCGGGACATGGGGGTGAACATCGAGTGGAACTCGCCGGTGCACAGCCAGGCCGAGCTGGCCGAGCTGCCCCCCGACACCATCATCGCCACCGGCCCCTACACCGAGATGTTCCGGGCCCTGCGCATCCCCTACGAGGCCGCCTACGGCTACATCATCCGCAGCAAGTACACGGAGAACGGGGTGAAGAGCGACCGGCGCATCCTGGCCGCCTACTTCGACCATTACACCAAGGACTACGCCTACATCGCCTCCGCCAACGGCATCGTCTTCGGGCTGATCTTCTCGCGCACCCCCATCGGCGAGGAGCACCTGGAGGTCTGGCGCAAGCAGCTCCTGGAGACCGAGGGGGTCACTTTCAATTTCTCGGAGTCGCTGCTGGGGGTGTTCGCCTCCAAGTACCCCAACTCCACCCGCCTCTTCTACGGCGACAAGATCCTCACCGGCGGGCTGGCCGGCGCGCAGGACCCCGGCACCTACTTCGGCTGCCACGGCGGCGCTGGTCTCCGGCAAGATCGCCGCCATCGCCCTGGAGGACAAGGGCCTGGCCCAGGAGATGTTCGACTACTGCAACCGCAGCTTCAACGCGATGTGGTTCGGCCGGCGCGTCGCCATCAACTACTCGCCCACCCCGGTGCGCCGCTTCTTCATCAACCGGGCCATGTCCGACGTCAGCCGCTTCGAGGTGATGGGCAAGCTGATGGGATCAACGGCTTCAAGCTGATGATCCCGGGCTACCGGCTCATGGAGAAGCGCATGGAGAAATACGAGCCGCGCGTCAAGGCCATGCAGAGGACCGAAGAGGGGATCGTAGCATGAGCAAGAATAAACAACCTGTAAATATCGTCGGGGCGGGGCTGGCCGGCCTGACAGCCGCCATCATCCTGGCCAAGCAGGGCCGGGAAGTGACCGTCTACGAGAAGGGCAACCGGGTGGGCGGCATGCCCCTCTACAACCCTTCCCCCCACGGCACGCCCATGGACGTGGACCGCATGAACGCTTACCTGGGGTTCGACCTGCGGCCGGGCCTGGTGCCCATGACCAAGGGCGTCATCGGCTGCTGGGGCAAGCGCTATCCCATCGATTGGCCCAAGTCCGCGCCCGCCTGGATGATCGAGCGGGGCCCGCGCCGCTCCTCCATGGACCATTACCTGGCGGACCTGGCCCGGGAGCACGGGGCGCGCATCGAACGGGCCACCCCATCCTCACCGACGGGGACGTGGCCGACCTCAACCAGGCCACCGGCATGGCGCGCTACGACTTCCCGTCCAACGTGATCATGGCCACCGGCCTGCACGGGGACGGCTTCGAGGCGGCCCAGGTGCCGGGCCAGCCCCACCTACGGCTGGTTCGCCAAGTGCCGGGTGCCCTGGCAGGAGGCCAGGGTGACCATGTACTTCGACGACTACACCACCGACTACGCCTTCACCTGTTCGGTCAACGGCATCGCCTTCGGGCTGATCTTCAACCGGCACCGCCCCCTCCAGCGGTGGGAGTGGGAGAAGTTCGCGCACCAGGCCGTGGAGGAGGACGGCTACCCCTTCCGCAAGTTCATGCCCCTGGAAGGGATGGCCCTGCCCACAGCTTCCTTCAACAACCCGCGGCTCTTCCACGGCAGCATGGTCCTGGCCGGGACCCTGGCCGGCATGATGGACCCCATCCTCTTCTTCGGCATGCACGGCGCGTTCCTCTCCGGCAAGGTCGCGGCCATGGCGCTTAACGACCCGGTGGCGGCCGAGAAGGAGTTCAAGCGCCTCAGCGCCACCTTCAAGCCGGTGCTGGCGGCCAAGCGGATGCTGGACACGCTGCCCCACGGCCTGTTCATGAAATACCCGATGCGCGCGGCCCTGCCCCTCCTGCCCTACGTGTCCGAGTACATCATGCGTTCTGCCTTCATGATGAACGTCTCCGGCTACAACCGCATCTAAAATTGGGGTCAGACCCCTTTTTCGGATAATAGGGGGAATCATGGATAATAAACAGCCTGTAAATATCATCGGCGCGGGGCTGGCCGGCCTGACCGCCGCGGTCATCCTGGCCAGGCAGGGCAGGGAGGTCACCGTCTACGAGAAGGGCAACCGGGTGGGGGGCATGTCCCTCTACAACCCCTCCCCCCACGGCACCCCCATGGACCCGGAGCGCATGAGCGCCTACGTCGGCTTCGACGTGCGCCCGGGCATGGAGCCCATGCCCAAGGGCTGCCTGAGCATCTTCGGCAAGCGCTACCCCAAGGACTGGCCCACCGGCGCCCCCTGCTGGATGATCGAGCGGGGGCCGCGCCGCTCCTCCATGGACCACTACCTGGCCGACCTGGCGCAGGAGCGCGGGGCGCGCATCGTGGTCAGCCACCCCATCCAGACCAGGGCCGACCTGGTCGAGCTGAAGAAGGGCGGCGCCGCGGTGATCATGGCCACCGGCCTGCACATCGACGGCTACGAGGCGGCCGGCGTGCCCTACCAGAAGCTCAACGGCTACTTCGCCAAGGGCAGGGTGCCCTGGGACGACGTCCGCACCACCATCTACTTCGACGACTACTCCCCCGACTACGCCTTCACCTGTTCGGTCAACGGCATCGGCTTCGCCCTCATCTTCAACCGGCACCGCGAGATCGAGCAGTGGGAGTATGAGAAGTTCGCCCACCAGACCGTCGAGCTGGACGGCTACCCCTTCCGAAAATGGATGCCGCTGGAGATCGGCGGCGGCCCCGGTGCGCAAGTTCTCCAACCCCCGGCTCTTCCACGACGGGATGATCCTGGCGGGGACGCTCGCGGGCATGATGGACCCCATCCTCTTCTTCGGCATGCACGGGGCCTTCCTCTCCGGCAGGATCGCCGCGCTGGCGGTGGACGACCCGGTGGCGGCGGAGAAGGAGTTCAAGCGGCTCAACGTCACCTTCAAGCCGGTGCTGGCGCAGAAGCGGCTGCTGGACCACCTGCCCAACCGCATCTTCCTCAACTACCCGGCCCGCCTGGCCATGCTGGCCTGGCCGCTCTTCGCCGACAGGACGGCCCGCTACGGCTTCATGCTCAACATCTCCGGCTACAACCGCTTCTAAATTTGGGGTCAGGCCCCAAATTTACTTCCCCGGTCAACAGGCAATCGGCCAGGATTGGTAAATTTGGGGCCTGACCCCAAATTCTGCCGGGAGGAATCGCCCCGGGCGCGGGAGAAGACTTGACGGGAAACCGTGCTTCGGGGCCTTCCCGGGCTTCGCGTCAAAGGGGGTGGAAGATGGCCGAATCGGCGCAGCAAGCCCAGGAGATCCTGAGGAGCACCGGGCTGTTCTCGTGGTACCTGATCCCGTTCCTCGCCTTCATCATCTACGTCTACGCGACGGAGGTGGAGCGGAAGAAGTGGAACATCATCCTGGCCGGCCTGGCCTTCTACGGCCTGGAGTGGCTGTTCGAGATCATCAACGCCATCTGGTTCCACGCCTCCGGCTACTCCGCGGTGTGGGTGACCCCCGGCAGCACCGCCTACCTGCCGCTCATCGGGCTCTCCATCGAGATCAGCATGATGTTCGCGGTGGCCGGGGTGATCTTCGCCAAGCTGCTCCCGGAGGACCGCAAGATGAAGATCCTCGGCATCAACAACCGCTGGGCCCTGGCGCTCGGCTTCTCCGCCTTCTGCGTCTTCGTGGAGATCCTGCTCAACCAGTGGGGCGTGCTGGTCTGGAACTACTCCTGGTGGAACTGGCCCAACTTCTACCTCATCTTCCTCATCGGCTACCTGCCCTACTACGTGCTGGCCTTCACCATCCACGACATGGCCTCCATGAAGAAGAAGATCGCCATCGTCTCGGGCATCTGGCTGGTGGACCTGGTATGCATCGTCGTCTTCATGGGCTTCCTCGACTGGATCTAGCCATGCGAGGAAGCGCGTAATTGCTTGACTTCTGGATCACCGCACTTATCCTCTGGATCGAATGGGCGATTCCGGGCCGCTTCGTCCGCGGGGTCGAGAGGTCCAGGAAGGCGATGCCGCTGGCGAGGGAGGCGCTGCGGGAAGGGACGTTCGGTGAATGCCTGGAGGGCCTGCGGAAGAGCATGCTCGAGTCGTTCCTCTTCAAAACGTACCTGCGCTTCAACAGCAAGACCATGCGGATACCTGAGGATGAACGGGGCACGCTCGATTATTTCCGCCGGGTCTTCCTCCCGGAGCATGCAAGGCGCCTGGAACGCCTCGCCGGTTGGAGGAGCCGGCTGACCCTAGGGGGCCTACGAAGCCCTCTTATTGTCAGCCCTTATCCTTCTGTTCATTTATGGTTCCGGATGGTTGTGGTTTGCCTGGGTGATAGGAGCGGCGGTCCTTATCACGGTAATGGTGCTCTTCTACTTCTTCTACAACAAGCTCATTAGAAAAGAGCAAGAATACGCGTTGAACCTGATGGAATTGGAGGACCATAGGCAAGCAGGCCGGGGCTTCCCTGGGCGGGATAATCGGGGATGCTCCCTCCAGCGTGCGCAAGTATCTGGGGCTCTGTCTGTTCTCGCAGGCCGGAGTAGCTATCGGCTTGTCCATACAGACCATGATCGAGTTCGGCGGGGGAAGGTTCGGGGATGCCGGAGTGGAATTGGGAGCAATGGCCATCAGCGTGATTGCCGCTACCACCCTCTTCTTCCAGCTGATCGGGCCGCCCTGCACCCGCATTGCCGTGTTCAAGGCGGGAGAGGCCAACGTATAAAGGAGTTGAGCATGGAAGAGGATAAGGCATATCTGTACCTTAAGGGCACTGTTGAAGACGTGATGAGTGAGAGTACCGTGGTCGTTCAGGAAGAAGAGGGATTAGCGGCACTGGTGGAGCTGTTCAAGAAATACTCGTTCCACGGATTCCCGGTAATCGATGCGGAAGGGAAGCTGGTGGGGATCGTGCGGGACACCGACGTCATCTCCATCTTCGCCAGTAAGGAACCTGCATCCAGGGCCTATAAAACTGTAGGGGACATCATGTACTCGCCCCCTCTGGTCATTGAATCGACAGAAACCATCCAGAGAGCGATCATGAAGATGTTCGCGGACCAGACACGCTTTGAGGTGGTCATAGACAAGGACAAGAACATCGTGGGTGTGATCACACGCACCGACCTTATCAAAGGGATTCATTGGAGGGAATAAGATTCATTGGAGGGAATAATAAACAAAGAGGAAGAGGGGCATACTGGGGCAACCCTGCTTGCGCGCGCCCTCGCGCAGGCCGGGGGATCTTATGAAGATGTCAATGGAACGGGGGAGGATTGAGATGGGAATAGCGGGGGAGATAGCGGGCTGGCTGACGGGGCTCAAGCGGGAGGACGTCCCGGACCGGGTCATCGCCAAGGCGAAGCTGCAGCTCCTGAACGTCCTGGCCTCGCTGCATGCCGGCTACCACACGGAGGAAGGCCAGGCGGTGCTGCGCTCCCTCGAGGCGGGGAGCAGCGGAAGCGGCGGGCCGGTGCGCGCCGTCCCCTCCGGCAGGGCCATGCACCTCTACGACGCCCTCTGCGCCGACGCCTGCCTGTCCATGGCCCTCGACTACGACGACTACCTCTTCCTCGGCCACACCGGCCACTCCGCTGTCAACGTCCCGCTGGTGCTGGGGGAGATGCTGGGCAGCCCGGCGTCCGAGGTGCTCACCGCGCAGGTCATCGCCAACGAGGTGGCGGGGCGCCTGGGCGCGGCGGTGGCCCTGGGGCCGCGCAACGGGCAGATGTGGTCGTACATACACCACGCCGGGGCGGCCTGCGCCGCGGCCCGCCTGCTGAAGCTGGACGCCGACCAGGCCGAACAGGCGCTGGCAATCGCGCTGTACCAGCCCAACCTGACCCTCTTCCCCGGCTTCATGGGCGGGCAGGCCAAGACGGTCACCGCCGCCTGGCCGGCGCTCTCCGGGGTGCGCGCGGCATTCCTGGCGCGCGAGGGCCTGCGGGGGGAGCCGGGCATCATCGAGGGGCCGCGCGGCTTCCTCGAGGAGTTCGCCTTCGCCGGGGCGCCCTTCATGTTCACCGGCTGGGGGCGCGCCTGGGTCACCGACACCCTGGCCTTCAAGCCCTACCCGGGATGCGCTTATATAGACACGGCCGTGGACGCCCTGCGGCAGCTGCTGGCGCGATACGCGGAAGAGCGGGGGGAGCCGCTGGCGCCGGAGCGGGTGGAGGCGGTGGAGGTGCGGGCCAGCGTGCTCACCGTGCGCATGAACGAGCTGTCCCTCGCGTACGAGGCCGCCGACCCCCTCGCCCCCATCAACATCAACTTCTCCATCCCCAAGAGCCTGGCCCTGACCCTGCTGGACGGCTACCTGTCGGGGAAGAGCCTGGCGGGGGAGAGGCTGCGGGAGGACGGCCCGCGCGTCCTGGAGCTGGCGGGCCGCGTCGAGCTGCGCCACGACTGGGGGATGACCGGCGTGGTGGTGCGCTCCCTGGACGACGCCCTGGGCTTCGCGGAGGTGCTCGACCAATTTACACTGCGTCAATTATTGCGAACGGCGACTCTCCCTGCGCGAGCATTTCACCGGGGAAGGGCTCACCCTCAAGGGCCTGCGGGAGCGCCGGGAAGCCCTGCCCGGCGGCCTCCGCCGCGAGCTGCTCGGGGTCCTCGGCCGCAAGGCCCTCCACCCCCTGCGCCGGGAGGAGCCGGGCGGGCCTTCCTACGACCTCGGGCAAGGTGGACATGGACGCGCTGCGCCTCCCCTTCCCGGCCGAGGTCACCCTGCGCACGAAGCGACGGGTTCCGGGACACCGCGCGGGTGGACATCCCGCTGGGGGCGCCGGGCAGCGAGGGGACGGCGGAGGTGGTGCGGGAGAAGTACCGGCGCGAGGCCTCCCGCGCACTGCCCGAAGGACAAGGTGGAGGAGGCCATCCGGCTGGTGGAAGACTTCGAGGCGGCGGGCCTGCCGCGCCTGCTCGACGCGTGCTGCTTCGCCTGACCCGGCCGGAACCGGCGCACCTGGTAGCCCGGGGTGTGAACCCCGGGAAACAACGCGGCGGAAAAACCTGAGGCTCAGTCCACCAGGTGGCGGACGAAGACGAGCTGGGCGCCGGGCCTGCGCTCCAGGCTGGTGGCCTCCCCCTTGCAGGTGACCACGCAGACCCCGCAGCCGTGGCACTTCTCCCGGTCCACCACGGACTTGCCGCCGGAGGCGCTGCGCGCCCCGAAGGGGCAGCGGGCGATGCACAGCCCGCACTCGTCCACCCCCACGCAGGCGCCGGCGTCCACCACCGCCACCGACCGGCCCTTGCGGAAGGCGGGGTAGCCCCGTGTCATCTGTGCCTGCAGGGGGATGCACACGTCTTTCGCGCAGTTGCAGAGGACGAAAGCCGCGCCCTCCCACATGGGTGAACCGTAGACCTGGTGGATGAAACCGTGGCGGTCGAAGCCCTCCAGCGCCTCCAGCGCCTCCTCACGGGTGACGCGGGTGTAGAGGCCGGGGTAGTTGTCGATATACCCCTCGGCCCAGGGGCCGAAGACCATGTCGGTGTTGTTGGGGACTTCGTCGGAGAGCATGTTGCGGGCCCGCCGGCAGGGGCAGGTGCCCAGGGCGATGGTGTAGCCGTCGTCGTCGATGGCTTCGATGAGCCGGCGCGCCTCCTCCACGTTGAGGATCTCCCCGTTGATGAAACCCAGGATGCCGTGGGAGACCCGGTCCACCAAACGCTTGGTCAGGTCATGGCTGTAGATCCACTCCCGCGTGGCCAGGTAGTCGATGGTGCGCATGATGACGTGCTCGTACTTGGAGAGGAAGAGCATGACGGGACGGGGCAGGCGCTGGCGCAGCTTCTCTTCACCGTGGCCCACGTGCAGGGGCAGCGCGGATATGAACGCCAACGGCAGGAGCATCATCTTCAGCAGCTTCATCTTTTACCTCCGTTGACTAGTCGCTGACCAGGTTGTGGGCGAAGATGAGCCGGGCGCCCGGCTTGCGCTTCAGGCTGGTGGCCTGGCCGGTGCAGGTCTCGCGGCAGACCCCGCAGCCGTGGCAGAGTTCCTCGTCCACCCTCGACTTGCCGTCCGCCCCGGCCCCGCGGGCCGCAAAGGGGCAGCGGGGGATGCAGGCGCCGCACTGTTCGATGCCCACGCAGGCGCCGCCGTCCACTACCGCCAGGGCCCTTCCCTTCCGGAAGGTGGGGTAGTCCAGCTCGCAGTGCACCCGCAAGGGAACACATACGTCCGGGGCGCAGTTGCACATGACGTAAGCCGCGTCATCGATGACCGGCGCGCCGTAGAGGTTGTGGACGAATCCGTGGGTGTCGAACTCCCTGACCAGCCGCAGCGCCTCCTCCTTGTCGATGATCTCGTAGCATTCGGGGTAGTTGCGCAGGTATTCCTCGGCCCACTTGCCGAAGACCATGTCGGTGTTGGAGGGGATGCTGTCCGAGAACTTGTTGCGGGCGCGGCGGCAGGGGCAGGTGCCCACCGCGACCAGGTAACCGTGGTCGGCTATCCCCGTCACCACTTCGAGCGATTCCTCCAGGGTGAGCACCTCGCCGTTGGCGAATTTCAAGGCCATCCTGCTCACCCAGGCGACGAGGCCGGCGGCCCACTCGTGCCGCATGATCCAGGTGCGGGTGGTGGCGTACTGGACACAGCGCATGGCGAAGGCCTCGTACTTGGTTATGTAGCGGAGCAGGAAGCGCGGGATGTACTGGCGGAGGAAACTCCCGCCGTGGCCCATGTGCAGCGGCATGACGAAGGGGACGAAAAAAGCAATGCCGAGAAGGGCGAGCGTTCCCATGCGTTACCTCCCTTGAAGATCTGGTTCCCTGCCCCTCAAGGATATCATAAAAGAGAGGTGCCCGCCCTGCCTCCCTCAGGCGGTGACGGCCGTCTTTCTTCTCCCCGTTTCCGCCTCGCCCACCGCGTGGGAGCGGTCTCCCACGACGGCCTGTCGGTAGAGCAGGTTGAAGGCGAACCAGTAGCTCCAGCCGCGGTGCGGGTACATGCGCCTGGCGATGGAGAGGTAGGAGTAGAAGCGCCGCTGCACCTGGTGGGTCTCGAAGTTGAGGCGCTGGGCGCTCATCTTGTTAGGCTGGAAGACCACGCGGCTGTCCCAGGACTCGTCGAACCAGTAACCCGGCTCCATCCGCTCCTCCTCCAGCAGCTGGTAGAAGAGCTTGGTGCCCGGGTAGGGGACCAGGGCGGCGAACTGGGCCACCTGGATCTTGTTGCGCATGGCGAAGTCGAGGGTGTCGGCGAAGACGGTCTGGTCGTCGGAGTCGAAGCCGAAGACGAAGGCCCCCAGCACGTGGATGCCGTACTTGCGCAGCAGGCGCAGGCCGTCCTCGTACTCCTCCGCCTTGTTCTGGCGCTTGCCCATCTCCTTCAGGGCCGCGGCGGAGGTGGTCTCCAGTCCGATGAAGAGGAACTGGCAGCCGCTCTCCGCCGCCAGGGCCACCAGTTCCTCGTCCCTGGCCATGTTGATGGAAGCCTGCGAGCCCCACCTGATCTTCAGGGGGATGAGGGCGCGGAAGAGTTCCTTGGCCTGGGGAGGCCGGCCGGCGATGTTGTCGTCCACGAAAGCGACGACTTTGCGGCGCGACAGGTTGGAGCGGGTGAGGGTCTCCACTTCCTCCAGCACGTTGTCCACGTCGCGCATGCGCACCTTGCGCCCGTTGAAGGCGGTGACCGAGCAGAAGTTGCAGGCGTGGGGGCAGCCGCGCGATACCTGGACGCTGTTGGCGGCCCAGTAGCGCTTGGGGTCGATGAGGTCGCGCCGGGGCTTGATGGGGCGGGAGAAATCGAGGAACTCATCCTGGCGGTAGAGGGGTTGCAGGCGGCCGGCCTCCGCGTCGGCCACCACCTGCGGCCAGGTCCCCTCGGCCTCCCCGACCACCACCGAGTCGGCGTACTGCAGGGCTTCCTCGGGCAGCATGGAGGCGTGCACTCCGCCCAGCACCACCTTGGAGCCCAATTCGCGGTACCTGGAGGCGATCTCGTAAGCGCGGGGGGCGGTGGCGGTCATGGTGGTGATGCCCACCAGGTCGGGAACCTCGTCGAAGGCGAGGCGCTCGATGTTCTCGTCGATGAGGCGTATCTCCACATCCTCAGGCGTGCAGGCCGCGAGATACATGAGGCCCAGGGGGGTGAGGAGCCCCTTGTTGAACAGATACGTCTCCCCCTTCTTGGTGGGGGATATCAAGTGCAGTTTCAATTCGATGACCTTCTTTCGTTGCTCGTTCCGGCACGCACCCTTAAAAGCATGTCCGGCAAACACAAAGCCAGATCTTTCGTGCCGCACATCCGGTGATCTTTCGATGCAGAATCATCAGAGATGCGATAAGAAAGATCTGGCTCTATTCGGCTGTCAATTTCCTCAAATGATTATACCCTACTTCCCCACTGTAAAACCCGATTTCTGCGTTTTAACCATGCTAGATTGCCTTATTTGGTAATAACATAAATTAACTCTTGACAAATGGTATTACCTCGACTAAACTCGACTCAGATAGGACAGATAAGGCTCAAATGGAGTGAAGGAGGTGAAACAGATGAGTCAGGAACAGTACTTGAGGCCCCTGGAGGTCGCCAAGATGCTCAAGCTGAACGTGGAGACGGTCTACCACTACATCAAGACCGGGAAACTCCCCGCCGCCAGGCTGGGACGGAAATACGTGGTGGCCCGCAGCGACCTGGACAAGTTCCTGGAGGCGAAGAAGGGGACGGAGCAGGTCAAGAGGCTGGGCCTCACGGAGAAGGGAGAGAGCATGGTGGAGACGGTGACCAGGAACGCCGAGCGGGTGCGGACCTTCCTGGAGGAGTACCCGGGGGCGGCCAACTCGGAGATCGCCGAGGCGCTGGGCATCGAGCCGGCGGAGACGCAGCGGGCGCTGCGCAAGCTGGAGGTGAAGAAGCAGGCGGTCTGCGAGGCCTCGGAGGGGGAGCCGGACCGCTTGAAGGACCCCTGGTACCCGGGGATCGGCGTGTAGGCAACTAAGAAGGTTGAGTAGGCATTTGTCGAGGGAATGCAGGCTCGAGAAGGGAGAGATGAAATGATCGAGCAGAGGGCAATGAACGTGAACGTGAGAGGGAAGGACGAGGCGGCCGGGCCGCCCGGGGACTTCATCGCCATGACCGCTTCGGCGGTGGCCGCGCTCTTCACCTTCCTGGGGTTCTTCCAGGCGGCGGGCGGCGCGGCTGTCAAGGGGGTCTCCACCCCCTACGGAGCGGTGATGTTCGCCGCGGCGGGGATCTGCTTCGTGTTCGCCGGCGTGACCCTGGGGTGCCGGTTCGTCAACCCGGACTCCCGCCTGGCTCGCAGCCCGGGGTGGATGTACTTCCTGACATCCAGCATCATCATCATCGCGTCGGCGGCGGCCATGGTGCTGGGATTCCAGGGGTACGCCAGGGAAGCGGGGCCGGTCATGACCATGGCGTCGGGGCTCTTCATCGCCTTGGCCGGCATGATGAAGTTCTAAAGACGGAAGAGCGGATAGAAACGAGAGGTGAGCAGCATGGAGAAGACGAGCAGCGAGACGGAGAAGGCGGCAGTGGTGGGGGGCGGCATCCTGGGAGGAGTGGCCGGCATGGTGGGGTCCATCCTGGACTCCGTGTCCGACCTGGTGACCTCGATCATCGGCGAGGTCCGGGGCGGCCGTGGCCCGCATAAGGCCCAGGAAGGGAAGTGAGGGACGTGGACACCTGCGAGCAGTGCGGCAGCGATCTGAACGGGGAGATAAGGCCCAAGGGGTACCGGGAGGCGGACGAGGCGAGGCTGCGGGCCAGGGCGGAGCGCCGGCTGCTGGCCCGCAAGGGGCTGACCTGGCACGTGGCGTCCTACGTCATCGTCAACTCGTTGTGCTGGGCGGTCTGGGTGATCACCTCCGCCATGATGGACAACTGGTACTACGTCTGGCCCATCTGGCCCATGCTGGCCTGGGGCGTCGGACTGGCCTTCCACGCCGTCAGCTACTACACCGGCGGGCGCGACGCCGCCGGCCACGAGCAGCGCGTCCGGGCCGAGATGGAGAGGCTATCGGTGTGATATGCTGAAGCCCCGGACGGGGACCGCGTGATGCCGTGAGGGCACCGCGCAGCGTGATCCCCCGCCCCGCCGCCAGCCGGCGGCAAGCGGGGGATACGTTTTTCAACAATAGCAGGCGCGGCACGAGCGCAGCGGCAAGAAGAGAGGTACGCGGGCGATGAAGCAGAAGTACAAGGACGTTCGAGGCAAGGTGGTGCTGGTCACCGGCGGCAGCCGGGGGATGGGGCGGCTGATGGCGGAGCGCTTCGCCGCCGACGGGGCCCGGGTGGTGCTGTGGGCACGCACCGCGGCCGACCTGGACGCGGCCGCCGGGGAGATGCGGCTCAAGGGATGGGAAGCCCACGCTTACCCCGTAGACGTCTCCGACCCGCGGCGGGTGAGCGAGGCCGCGGACCGCGTGCGTGAGGAAGTGGGCCGGGTGGACGTGCTCGTCAACAACGCCGGGGTGGTGCATGCCGGCAGCTTCCTGGAGGTGTCGCCGGAGGCCCACCGGCAGACCATGGACATCAACTTCAACGCCTGTATGTGGACCACACAGGCCTTTCTCCCCGATATGATGGAGCGCGACCAGGGGCATATCATCAACATGGCTTCGGCCGCGGGCATGGCTTACGTCCCCCGGCTGACCAGTTATTGCGCCAGCAAGGCGGCGGTCATCCACTTCACCGACGCGCTGCGGCTGGAGGTCAAGCGCACGGGCAAGCGGGGCGTGAAGTTCACCATCGTCTGCCCCGCCTTCATCCGTACCGGCATGTTCGACGGCGCGCGCCCTCCCTTCTGGCTGCCCTGGCTGGAGCCGGAAGCCCTCGCCGACAAGATCTACCGCGGCTACCACCAGGACCGGGTGATGATCTACGACCCGGTCATGGCCTGGACCACGCCCTTCTTCCGCGCCGCCATCATGCGCCGGCACCTCGATTTCTGGCTGTCGGCCTTTGGGCTCTCCCGCACCATGGAAGGGAAATGATCAACCCGTGCCCGTGATCGAGGTCGCCAGCCGTGGACCTCACGACCTGGAACTCTCACTCCGGGCCATGTCCGCCTTCTCGCCTGAACCCTCGGAGGATATCTCCGTGCTGCGCCTGCCCCTGCGGGTGGGCCCGCGCGCGGTCCTGGTGGAGGTGGGCCAGGCGAGCCGGCGCCCCGCCGTCCTGCGGGTCAAGGTTCCTTCGAGTGTCAGGGGAGCCCGGGCGCTTGAGAAGATCGAGGAGCAGGTCAGCTGGGTGCTCTTCACGCGAACAGGACCTGCGCCCCTTCTACCGGCTGGTCAAGGGGCACCCGGTGATGGGCCCGATGGCCAGGCGGCTCTACGGCCTGAAGGCCTCGCGCCCCGCCTCCCTCTTCGACATGGCGGTCATCGCCGTGACCGAGCAGCAGATCTCCCTGGCCGCCGCCTACCGCATCCGGGAGCGCCTCATCGAGGCCTACGGGGACGTGGTGGACGGCCATTCCCTGTACCCCACGCCCGAAGAGCTGGCGGGGAGGAGCGTCGACGAGCTGAAGGCCTGCGGGCTCTCGGGCATGAAGGCGGACTACATCATCGGGCTGGCCCGGCAGGTGGTGGGGGGCTCGGTGGACCTGGACGCCCTGAAGGCCATGGGTGACGAGGAAGCGCGCGAGTCCATCACCTCCCTGCGCGGCTTCGGCCCCTGGGCGGCCGAGTACATCCTGGTGCGCGGGTTGGGCCGGTCCGACGTGGTGCCCGCCGACGACCTGGGCATCCGCACCCTGGTGGGGCATTACCTGGGGGACGGGAGCCGCATGAGCTCAGTCGAGGTGCGGCGGGTGCTGGAGCCGTTCGCGCCCTGGCGCGGGCTGGCGGCCTTCTACATGCTGGCCGACCACCGCCTGTTCCCTGTAGTCAGACGCTGATCCGTTCGACTGCTTCCCCCAGGAGCGTACGCGCCCCCAGGATCTCCAGTCCGGCCAGGCGGCCGTCCGGACCGTAGTTGGCGATGATGTCCTCGCTCAGCTCACGGTTTTCGGCCGTACCGGGCTTCAACGAATTGAACTCGATATATACGGCGTCGGCTTCTTTATCGTAGTGGACCTTCATCTCACTGCCTCCAGATTCGAATAATACACCTCCACCCTTCCTCCTTGAAACCGTCGTTGTATTAGTTTACAGTATTATACAACATAGATAAGATAGCGTATGAAGAGGAGGAGCGAGGATGCAGGTGGAAGTGATCGACGGCGGCAGGGCAGGTCTGCGTGAGCGGATGGCGGAGGAGGGCGCGCGCTCCCTCTCCAGCATGGAACTGGTGGACCTGGTGATGGGTAACGGCAACGGCAGGAACAACGGGCACAAGGTGCCCCCGGAGACCGCCGTCGGCATCCTGGGCATGCTGGACCTGGCCGGCCACTCCATCCGGCTGGAGGAGCTGCTCACCGTTCCGGGCCTGGGGGCGGCGGGGGGATGCCGGCTGGTGGCCGCCATGGAGCTGGCACGCCGCTTCTTCGGCGACGGAGGCATCAAGGTGAGCGGCCCGGACGAGGTGGCGGCCATCGTGGCCGAGTACATCGAGCGACCGCAGGAGCACTTCCTCACCCTGACCCTGGACGGGGGAGGCTGCCTCATCGAGAAGCGCGTGGTCTTCAAGGGCACCCTCAACCAGACCGTCGTCCACCCCCGCGAGGTCTTCTGCGACGCCATATCCGACCGCGCCGCCGGCATCGTCCTGGCGCACAACCACCCTTCGGGAAGGGTCGAGCCGTCGCGGGAGGACACCGCCATCACCGAGCGCCTGGTGCGGGTGGGCAGGCTGGTGGGCATCGAGGTGGTCGACCACGTCATCGTGGGGCGGGGCGGCACCTTCTCCTTCAAGGCCCAGGGCCTGCTCTGCGAGTAAGCCTCGAGAACCGGCCACCGGCCATTGAAACCGTAAACGGCATGGTATACAATTATGTATACAATACCATGGAAGGCCCCGGGAGGCTCGAGGTGAAGCAGGATAAGAGCCGTATGGTGCGCATCGGCAAGTCCACGCACGAAAAGCTGTACGAACTGTCTGGCCAGGAGGGCAGGTCCATGGCGTCCATCCTGGAGGACGCCGTCGATAAATACAGGCGAGAGTATTTCCTGCACTCCGTAAATGCCGCCTATGCCCGGTTGAGGCAGCAGCCGGAAGCCTGGCAGGAGTACATGCGTGAGATCGAGGAATGGGACGTGACCCTGGCGGACGGCCTCGAGGATGAATAAGCTGCCGCGCCCCGGGAGGGGAGAGGTCTGGCTGGCGGAGTTGGGGCCCACCAGAGGCCATGAACAGTCGGGCACCAGGCCGGTGCTCATCATCTCCCAGGATATCTTTAACGCCGGACCTTCCGGGTTGATGATGATGGTGCCCCTTACCACAGTAGCCAGGGGCTTGCCGCTGCACGTGGAGATAACGCCTCCCGAGGGTGGGCTCAAGCGTAAGAGCTATGCCATGTGTGAGAACCTCCGCTCCATCTCCCGGCAGCGGTTGTCCAGGAGACTGGGGTCCGTGGGCTTCCTCACCATGCTGGAGGTGGGGGACCGTCTACGTGACCTTCTAGGATTGTGACCTCACTGATTGCCGAACCGCATCCCGCGCCCGCGGCAGTATAAGTTAGAGACGGGGGCCGAGGAGGGCCGGCGTAAAGCTGTCGACAATCCTTTACTTCTTACCGCTGCCTGGTTACCATTTGACCAGGGTAAGTTTCTGAATAAGGGTAAGGAGCCATTTCGCATGGCCATCCAGGACCGCAAGGAACGCGAGAAGCTGCAGAGGCGCAACTCCATCATCGAAGCGGCGGAGGCATGCTTCTTCGCGACAAGGGCTTCGACGAGGCCACCATGCAGGAGATCTCCGAGCGGGCCGAGCTCTCCAAGGCCACTCTATACCTCTATTTCAAGAGCAAGGAAGAACTCTACCTGACCGTCTGCACCCAGGGCCTGGCGCAATTCGGCGAAGGCTGCAGGAGTCCGTGGAGCACGAGGACCGGGTCGAAGAGCCGGGTCAGGGCGATCTACCTGGCCTATATCGATCAGTCCCTGAGGGACCCGATGATGTTCCGGGTGCTGCAGGACACCTTCATCGAGCGGGTGCGCCGCAACATCTCGGAAGACATCATCGGGGAGATAAACGGCATCATCCGGGGATGGCTGGAATACGGGAGCAAGCTGGCGCAAGAGGGGGTAGAAACGGGCGATTTCCGGAAGGACCTCGACACCTACGGCATGAGCGTGGCGGCCTGGAGGATGGCCACCGGCCTGATCGAACTGGCGCTGCTCAAGGACCCGCAGGTGGTCGACCTCGAGAGACATGCAGGGAGCTCTTTGATACGTCCATCGAGCTGCTGGTGGAAGGGCGCGAGGGCCAGGGATTGACTATATATGACCACAGTCATACTATTACTCCAGTAAGTTTCCCAGGGAGGAACCTGGAAACATGTAATCGTCGGTGAAAGGCAGAGGGCTATCTACTACTCGCCGTAGCATTCGTAGGAACACATTTCCACCACACCCGCCAGCAGCACCTGATTCGCGAACGGAATGACGGTCTCTTGCAGAAGCGGGGACGGTCTTTCGTCTCGGTATGTCGGCACCGGGGTTCTTCGCCCCGGACGTTCGAGTGAAGGGGGCGGGACTATGGAGCCGGTTTCCATCGAGATGAAGGACGAACAGGTACATGTGGGAGCTGGTCAGTCCGGGGGACCGGTTGTTCCTCGACCTGATCAGGGACTTCGTGGACCGCGAGGTCATGCCCATACGCCGGGAACTGGAGGAGAGTACCCGCGGGGATTTCTCGCTGATCCGAGAGGTCCAGCGGAAGCTGGTGGGACTGGGCTTCCAGGCCGCCTTTCTTCCCCCGGAGCTCGGGGGCTGGAACCTGACCTCCGCCCTCACCTACTGCCTGGTGCTGGACGAGTTCGGGCGGGGGGAGCCGGCCTGCGTCGGCCGCCCCGGCCGGTGGGGCCTGGGCCATGCGCCCCGCCATCTTCGCCGGCAACCAGACGGTGCTCTCGGACTTCGCTCCCCGCTTCACCGGGGAAGCGACCTCTTCGTGGCCTGCTTCGCCATGACCGAGCCCTCCGGCGGGTGCAACATCGAGAACCTGGACATGCACGGCCGGGGCATCCATACCCGGGCGGTGCTGGACGGGGACGAGTGGGTGATCAACGGCGCCAAGGTCTGGCCGACCAACTCGGGTATCTCCGACCTCTACTGCGTGGTCTGCAACACCGACCCCTCCCTGGGCGACGACGGCATCGCGCTGATATACGTCCCGTGCCCACCCCCGGCTTCAGCTTCGGCAGCTTCGAGGACAAGGCGGGCTTCCGCTCCAGCCGGGAGGGCGACTTCTACTTCGACAACGTGCGCGTGCCCGCGGAATACAGGGCGGCGGGCCCGGGGGCGGACGCGGTGCTCCTCCACGACAACCTGGTCTTCGCGCGCCTCTTCTCAGCCGCCTGGGCGGTGGGCATCGCCCAGGGCGCCTTCGACGAGGCCCTGGCCTTCACGCGGGACCGCGTGGTGGCGGGCAAGCCGGTGCGGCAGCACACCATCGCCGCGGACATATTGGGCGACATGGCCATCGGTATCCAGGTGGGACGGGACTCCTACGTCAACGCCGCCTACATGTTCGACCACCCCGAGACCTACGGCCCGCGCACCTCCCGGTAGATGCTCTCCCGCTCGACCCTTACCAAGGTCTTCTGCTGCGACATGGCGGTCAAGGTCACCAACCAGGCCATGGAACTGATGGGGGCTCACGGCGGCGCTACCGCCTACAACGTCGAGAAGCTCTGGCGGGACAACAAGATCATCCAGTTCTGGGAGGGGGGAGTGCAGCTGGGCAGGCTGGACGTGGCCCGCGGCTACTACGACTACGACCAGTTCTATCCCAACCGGCTCTACCAGGACATGCGCGGGGGGCGGTGAACATGGAACAGGTATCCATCGAGAGAAAATCAAACCGCTTTATCCGCAGGCCTGCTGAGCCCCGCCGACGAACTGCTCCTGGGCTCGATGCGGGAGTTCGTCGATTCCGAGATCATGCCGGTGCGCAGGGAGATGGACGCGAGTGCCCGTTCCGGCAGCGGGGAGTTCGAGGCGGTGCAGGCGCAAGCTGCTGCCCCTGGGCCTGCAAGGGGGCTTCCTGCCGGAGGAATTCGGGGGGATGGGCATGACCTCGGCCCTGACCACCGCGCTGCTGGCGGAGGAGACGGGCGGGGCGACGCCTCCCTCTTCCGCGTCCTGGCGGGCGGCCTCCTGGCCATGCGCCCGGCGGTCAAGGCCGGAAACCGGGCGGTGCTCGAGCGCTACGCCCCCCGGTTCTCCAGTGAGGAAGAGCCGTACACGGGATGTTTCGCCCTGAGCGAGCCGGCCGGGGGCAGCGATGCCGAGAACCCGGACGTCATGGGGCGGGGGATCGGCACCCGGGCCAGGCCGGACGGCGGGCAGTGGGTGCTCGATGGGGCCAAGGCGTGGCTCACCAACGCGGGACTCGCCGGGGTTTACTGCGTGGCCTGCAACACCGATCCCTCCCGGGGGGAGGAGGGGATCGTCCTGATCTACGTGGACGGCGGCGCGGAAGGGCTCCGCTTCACCGGGTTCGAGGAGATGGGGGGCCTGCGGGCCTGCCGCATGGGGGGGATCGAGTTGGACGGCATTCGCGTACCCGGGGAATACAGGGCGGCAGGCCCGGAGCAGGACGCGGAACTGCTCCGCGACAACTGCGTATTCGCGCGCATCCTCACCGGCGCCCTGGCGGTGGGCGCGGCCCAGGGCGCCTTCGACGAGGCGCTGGCCTTCACCTCGGACCGCATCGCCGCGGGCAAGCCCATAAGGCAGCACACCGTGTGCGCCGCGCTCCTGGCGGACATCGCCGTGGGCCTCCAGGCGGCCAGGGACAACTACATCAACGCCGCCTACATCTACGACCACCCCGAGACCTACGGCGAGAACACCTCGCGGCACATGCTCTCCCGCGCCTCCATGGCCAAGGTCTTCTGCTGCGATACGGCTGTCAACGCCACCAACCGGGCCATGGAGTTGATGGGCTCCTACGGTTACGTGGCCGATTATCACATCGAGAAATACTGGCGGGACGTGAAGCTGCTGCAGCTGAGCGAGGGGGGAGCGCAGATGGCGAGGCTGGACGTGGCCCGCGGTTATTACGATTTCGACCAGTTCCACCGGAACGAGACCTACGAGAGGGTTACACGAACCTGCGGAGAGCGGCGCGGAATGAGTGACTGTCGGATGAACGACTGCGGATGGCACGAGTCTTGGAAGAGGGGGTAAGCACATGCACGATCTGGACCTGTTCGTCTACCCGAAGAGCCGGCTGCAAAGCACCGACGTGGACCTGGCCTCCAGCCTGCGGGGCCTGGTCGAGAAGGAGATAATGGACAAGACGGCTGGAGCTGAAGGAGGATTACGAGGGGCTGCTCAAGCCCTCGCTTCGGGAAGATCCTCGTCGGGCATCGGCCTGCAGAAGATGTTCTGGCCGGAAAAATACGGGGGCGATGAGTACAACCAGCCCGCCGCCTCCTATGCCGTGGCCGCCGCCCTGGAACAGGTGGGCAGGGCCGACGTGGGCCTGGCCTTCCTGGCCGCTCACAGCTTCGCCCTCCAGGCCTCCCTGACCCTGGAGGGCAGCCGCAAGGAGGAGTTGTGCGCCGAGCTGGCCCCGTCCTTCTGCGAAGGCGACCGCCCGGTGATCGTCTCCTTCATCCTGCCCGCCTGCGGCGAGGAGGAGGGCGTCCCCGGAATGGAGGGGCAAGCAGCTGCAGGTCAAGGCGAAGAGCGGGCCGGACGGCTGGGTGCTGGACGGGCGGGCCGTGCGCCCCACCTGCTCCGGGTCCGACGCCGACCTCATCGGGGCCTGGTGCTGGGTGGAGGGCGAGGAGGAGCCGGCTTTCATCCTGGTGCCCGCCGGCGCCCCCGGGCTGAAGCGGGGCAAGGAGTTCTTAAAGACCGGCCTGGCCGCCAGCCGCAATGCCGATCTCGAATTGTCCGGCGTCAAGGTGCCCGCCGTCGAACTGCGCCTGGCGGGGGGAGGAGGGGTGCCAGACGGCTCCTCTCGTGGCTGCTACCTTGGGACCGCCGCCGCCGGCGTGGGGGCCCTGCTGGCCGCCTACGAGATCATCAAGGAATGGGGGGACAACCGGGTGATCAAGGGGCGCGGCCAGGTTTTCAAGGAGAACCCCCTCACGGCGGCGGTGATGGGGGAGGTGGCCATGGAGATCTCCCTGGCCCGGCTGCTGGCCTACGAACTGGCGGGCATCCTGGCCGAGCCGGACACATACGGCGACGCGGGCTCGGAAGCGGTGCTGGTGTCCTCGACCATGATCGTCCAGAGCGTATACGCCTCGGCGGAAAAGGCCATCCACCGCATCATGGAACTGATGGCCTCCGCCGGCTACGCCAAGGAGTCGCAACTGGAGCGCTACTGGCGGGACGTCAAGACCGTCCAGTGCTGCCTGGGCGCGGCCGAGTTGGCCAAGACACCAGTACGCGCGCTGGTTCTACCAGTGCCGGACCTTTTAGGGAGGCGATGAGCATGAGGACCATTGACGACATCACACGACCCATGGAATACGTCTGCCCCATGGACGAGCCTGCTGGGATCCATCTTCCGGGAGTGGGCGGAGAAGGAGGTCATGCCCTTCCGGAGGCGGTTCGACGAGGACTACCGGGAGCACCTCCTGGTGGAGCCGCCCTTCAAGAAGCTGCTGGGCGAGTACGGCTGCAGCGCATCATCTTCCCGGAGGACCTGGGCGGATGGGGCATGGGCCACTCCGACTACCTGTGCATAGCCGCCTTCCGCATGTTCGAGGAGATAGCCCGCGCCGATTCCGGGATGGCCCTGGCCTTCGGCGCGCACTTCTGGCCGTTCCTCTTCATCGCGCTGGAGCCCCACGAGAACCGCCGCCTGCTGGAGGAGTTCGCCCCCATGTTCTGCGATACCACCGACGCCGTGTTCGGGGCCCTGTGCATGACCGAGCCCCAGGGGGGGTCGGACATCGAGAACGTGGAGATCGCTCAAGGGCACCACCATCCAGACCACCGCGGTGCAGCGACGGGGACGAATGGGTGATCAACGGCCACAAGCTCTGGCCCTCCAACACCGGCGGCGTGGCCAGCCTGATGGCGGTGGCGTGCACCACCAACCCCGGCTCCGACGACCCGAGCGACATCGCGATCATCTTCGTGAAAGCGGACACGCCCGGCGTGACCCAGGGCCCCCCCTACGAGAAGGCGGGCATGGCCGCGGACGTGAACGGGGACATCTGGTTCGAGAACGTGCGCGTCCCCCTGTGGTACCGGGCCATCGGCCCCGGCGACGACGCCAAGTACTTCGGAGAGATCATGGCCACCGGCAACATGGGCATCATCGCCTGCGCTCTCGGGGACCATGATGAACATCTACGAGCGGCTTCACGGAATTCGTCAACCGCAAGCGCTACTACGGGAAGCCGCTGAAGGAGAACGACGGGGTGGCCGGCGCTCCTGGCCGACTTCGCGGCCAACCATCGAGAGCATCAGGATCGTCGGTTACCAGTGCGCGCGCATGTGCGACCGCCACGACCTCTACGGCCCCCTGTGGAACCCGGAGCTGGTGGCCAAGATCCGCGCCCACCGCTACCTGGCCGTGGACCTGTTCCTCGAGGTCATCGGCAGGGTGATGAACCTGATGGAAGCCTACGGCACCGACCGGGACTGGGACGTGGAGAAGCACTGGCGGGACATGAAGATGAACCAGCTGGTGGAGGGCGGCAAGCAGCTCAACCAGATCGAAGTGGCCCGCTGGTTCTACGAATGCGAAACCCTCTGAGGTGAGGGGATGACTACCGAAACAGATATCCAGACCAGGGGGCTCGTCGACGCGGCGGACCGCATCCGCGCGAGCTCATCCGCACCCCCAAGTTCAAGGAGACGGTGATCATCCTGCTCAGGGCGGTCGACCCTCCGGCCGCCCGCGGGCTGGTGCGCACCCTCTTCTGGCAGGACCCCGGGCTGCTGCTCTCCCTACTGGGGTCCCTGCCGGCCTTCATCAACACGGGCAGCGAAGCCCTGGCGGAAGTGGCGAAACAGATGAACTCCATGCCCGCGCCCCTGCTGCGGGACGTTGCTGGGCCGCATCGTCTCCGGCATCGACGGCGAGGCGGCGGGCGAAGCGGTGGGCGGACTGGTGAAAATGGCCCTCTCCCTGGAGCCTGGAGGATGAGGAGGCGTCCAGGCGGGGCCTCTCCGGACTGGCGGAGGGCTTCGGCCGGGGTTATACGGCCAGTGCGGGCGAGGCCGCCCTCACCAGCCGGCTGGACGGCTGGATGGCGGGAATGGCCGAGAAGGCCCGCGACAAGGACTCCGCCACCAGCGTCCTTCATCCGGGCGGCGGGCAAGGCCATGCGTAACAACCCCGATTTCGTGGAACACGTCCTCAAGCCGCTGCTGTCCCCGGCGCTGCAACCGCAGAAGGCAGCCGCCAAAACCGGCAAGGCGGCCGGGACCAGGCCGGCCGGGAAGGGCAAGGGGGGTGAGGGGCATGGAGGATAGCATCTTCACGCCGGGACTGACGGAGCGTTTGATGAAGGAGATAATCGAGACCCCGGCCCTCAAGGAGATCATCCTGCTGCAGATGAAGGACGTCAAGGCGGAGACCGCCCCCGGAGTGGTGAAGACGCTGCTCTGGGGGGACCCGGGCATCTCCATGAGCCTCTTCGGGGCCGCGCCGGACGCCATCAACTGGCTGCTGGAGCTCCTGCTCGAGTTGGGGCGGCAGTTGAACGGCATCCCGGAGCCGCTCTTGAAGGACATCCTGGGCCGCATCGGGGCCGGGCGTGGACCGGGAGAGGCTGAACCAGTTCCCCCGCGATCTACGGGCAGCTGGCCCGGCGCCTGCTCGTCGGCGAGGGCTCGAGCCCCGAGGAGGTGCGGGCCGCGGTGGCCGGGGCGCTCAACGCCGCGCTGGCCGGCGCGGACCGGATGACCCTCAAGCTGGAGGAGAACCGGGCGGAGATGGGCGGTTCCCTGGCGGCGATGCTGAAGGAGCTAGACGTCGACGTCCTGCGGCGGGTGATGCGCAGGTCGGCCAGGCTGGCGGTGACGGCTGCGCGCGCGTCCGGCAGGGGCGCGGGAAAGGGCCGGGCCGGCCGGGCCGCGGGCGGTCGCTGGCCGCGCTGGCCGTGGCGGCGTGCGCCCTGCTAGCCCTGCGGGACCATCGCGCGCAGGCTCGCGGTCGCGCGTCCGGGATGAGGGAGTGATTGAAGTGAGCGGCGCGGAAAGGAACGGAGGCCTTGAAGATGGAGCAGGTGCGCGAGGCGGTCAGGGGCCTGGTCGGGCGGGATCAACGCCGGCGATCCCGGGGAGCTGGCCCGCGAGCTGTTCCGGACGACGGCGATTTCACGCGGGAGCTGGTGCGGGCCTGTCCGGCGCTGTTGAGCGCCGCGGCGCAGGCCGTCAAGGCCTTCGCGGAGTCCATGGAGGGCATGCCGCCCGAGGAAGGAGCGGAGCTGGTCGGCTTCCTCCTATGACCGGATCGACGGGGGCGAGATAGCCGAGGCCGTCAACGCCATGACGCGGCTGATCATCAGGCTGCACGAGGAGAACCCGCAGCTCTTCACGGACGGCAGGACCTCGGTGGCTTCGGACGCGATCAAGGGCGTGGATTTCGGCAAGCTGCGCAAGGCCATCATCTACCGGGCGGGAGAGGACCTGGGCGCGCTCCGCGGGGAACTGGAGCTGCTGGGCGAGAACCCGGTGGCGCTGGTCAACCTCTTCAGCGTGGTCGCCCCCATCGTCAACGATGCCCTGGCGGTGCTGAAGACCGTCTTCGACGTCCTGGCGCTGCCGGCCGAGGCCATGACCTACGCCCTCTTCAAGATCCTGGAGGACGTCGACTGGCGTGAATTCGCGGCGGTGGTCAACGGCGCGGCCGCGTTACTGGTGACACTGCACCGGGGCAACCTCATCCTGGGCGAGGGAAGCCCCTATTCACGGGGACCGGCCGACCGCATCAGCTCGGAGCTGTTGGGGGGGCTGGACGGAGAGGTCACTGGCGGAAGCCCTGGCCGGCCTGGGGGAGGAGGGTGAGGTCTTCGCCGTCGCCTTCGTCCGCCGCCTCCTGGACGACCAGGCCCTGCTGATGCCGCTGGCCGAGTCGGCGGTGCTGTTGGCCAACTCGGCTTTGCGCGTCTCCTCCTCCGTCCTGGAGCAGGCAGCCGCCCTGCCCCCGGAGGCCTTCGAGAGGATGGCCCGGGCGCTGTCGGAGGACCTGGAGGCGGGGGAACTGGGCCGGGCCCTGGCGGCCCTGGTCTCCATACACCGGAGGATGGCCGCGGCGGACCCGGGGCTCCACGCCAGGCTGCGCGCCGAGATCACCGACTCCCTCGGCCCGGACCTGGGACGCGCCTTCTCTCCCGCGGCCCTGGCCGGCAGGACCAACCGGGCAGCCGCGGCCTTCAACCGGCGGGCGGCCGCCGACCCGGGATGGGTGGCGGAAGGGCTGGACGATTTCCTGGGCGCCCTGGACACGCAGGAGATCGGGCGGATGGCAGCTTCGGTCCGGGCCCGGGCCGCGGAGGCGGCGGCCCGCCATCCCGAGGTGATCAAGGCGCTCATCGGGGCGCTGCTCTCCGCCCTCTACGGGAGCGCCAGGGGATACTTGAGAAGCCGGCGGTTCCGCTGGAGGAAGGCGGGAGGTGTGAACGGCATGAAGAGGTCTTTAATACTCGGGCGAGAGCAGGAACTCTACAACGAATACGTGCGCGCCTGGAAAGAAGGGGGAGGGAAGGTGCTGGGGTATTCCTGCCTCATCACTGCCGGTGGAGCTGATAGAGGCGGCGGGCCTGCTGCCCTACCGCATCAAGGCGCTGGGCAGCTCGAACACGGAGATGGCCGACGCGGAGATGTCCAACTTCAATTGCTCCTTCTGCCGGGCCTGCCTGCAGCTGGGCCTGGACGGGTCCTACGATTTCCTGGACGGCGTGGTCGAGACCAACGGCTGCGACCACATGCGGGCCATGTTCGAGAACTGGCAGCACCGGGTGGAGCCGTCCTTCTTCTTCTACCTGAAAGCCCCCCACTTCGTACCGGGACGATGCGCTGGAGTATTTTCAGGGAGGCCTGGAGTTGCTGAAGGAGGCCGTGCAGGAGCATTTCTCGGTGGAGGTCACCGGGACGGCCCTGGAGGAGGCCATGCGGGAAAGGGCGGAGGTGAGGGAGCTCTGGAGGGAGCTCTCGGCCTTGAGGGAGCTGGACGAACCGGTGGTTGCGGGGAGCGAGGCCGTAGCCCTGGAGGTCCGGGGCTCCTCCATGCTCAGCCGGGACTTCGCCGGGCTGCTCCGGCATTTTGTGGATGAGAGGAAGAACGAACAGGGCAGGAAGCCCGCGGCCCGCCTGCTGCTCTGCGGTCCCGCAACCGACGAGGTGGAATGGTTCGAGGAACTGGAGGGGCTGGGGGCGGCGGTGGTGGCCGACAACCTCTGCTTCGGCAGCCGGGCCTTCATGCCGGAACCACCGGCCGAGGGCGAGCCGATGCGGCGGCTGGCCGAGGGCTACCTGGCCAACCTCTTCTGCCCCCGCATGTACAAGGAGTACGGCCGGCGGCGGGACCTCATCGTGGAGACGGCGCGCCGGGCCCGGGTGGACGGGGCCATCTACCTCTACAACAAGTTCTGCGACCTGCACGGGGTCGATTCCGCCCTGGTACGCAAGGACCTGGAGGAGATGGGTATCCCGGTGCTGGTCCTGGAGAAGGAGTACAGCGCCCGCGCTGACATCGGCAGGGTGAAGACCCGGGTACAGGCTTTCATGGAGAGGATAGGAGGTGGAGCCGGATGGAGAAGGGCTTCGTCCTGAGGGAAGGCGAGGGCGGCTTCGAGCGCGCCATCGGCATCCTGGAGATGATCAACAAGTTCCCCGATCTGCTGAGCGACGACGACGTGGAGGGCGCCGCCGATTTCGTCTACCCGGACCTGCGCAACACCGTCCTGGGCCTGCTGGAGCTGGAGTCGGCCCGCGGACCTGGAGGTCCTCTTCTTCCGGCGGGTGCTGCGCATCTTCCGGGAGGCGCAGCGGGCCCAGGCGGAGGGGAAGAAACTGATCTTCATCCCCTTCACCTTCCCGCCGGAGATCTTCTGGGCCTTCGACAACATCTTCCCCCTGTGCACCGAGATCGTGGCGGGGGCCATCGTCAACATCTGCGCGGGGCAGGGGGAGCGGTTCTGGGACTTCGCCATGGGGCTGGGACTGCCCGACTCCCTCTGCTCCGCCAACACCATCGGCATGATGTCCCTCATCCAGGGGCCGGGCATCAGGCCCGACGCCATCGTCTACAACACCCCCGGCAGCTGCAACCCCAACGCCAAGATCCACGCCTTCGCCGCCGATTACCTGGGCATCCCCCAGTTCACCCTGGAGAAGCCGGTGGACGAGACGGCGCGGGGCCGCGAGTTCCATTTCGAGGGCTTCAAGCGGCTCATCGCCGAGCTGGAGGAGTGGAGCGGGCAGGAACTGCGGGAGGAGCGGCTGCGCGAGGTGCTGGAGCTGCTCGTACCAGGCGGCCGACCTCTACAAGGAATACTGGGAGCTGAAGAAGGCCCGGCCCTGCCCGGTGCCCAACATCTTCGGCATGACCCTGCTGGTGCTGCGCAGCCAGATGTGGGGCCGCGAGGAGGCGGTGGAGGTGCTCCAGAAGATGGTGGACATCTCCAAGGAGAGGCTGCGCAAGGGCGAGTACTCCGCCCCGCAGGAACTGGCCCGGGTCTACTTCACCTACATCTACTACCTCTTCGACTTCAACAACTACTTCACCTGGGCGGAGAAGAACGGCATCACCATCCTGGGGGACATCCTGGCCATCCACTATTTCCCGGAGATAGACTATTCCTCGAGGGAGAGCATGCTCAAGGGGATCGCGGAGATCGCCTTCGATTACCCCATGACCCGGCAGATGGGGGCGAGCTCCATCTCCGTCAAATGGCTGGACGACATCGAGCTACGCCGCCCGCGAACTGGGGGCGGACGCCTGCATCTTCGGCGGGGTCCATGCCTGCAAGCACACCCTGGGCACCATCTCCTACCTCCGCCGGGAGCTGATGAAGCAGAACGGCCTGCCCACCCTGATCCTCATGGGGGACGTGATGGACAAGCGCCACCTGCCCATGGACATGTTCCAGGACGAGGTGAAGGTCTTCGTCGACCAGATCATCTCCAAGAAGAAAACCTCGCGCCGGAGGAGGAAGGCGGCGCCGGCCGCGGGGGAAGGCGGGTAGCGAGGCACGCGACGGCCGGCAGGGGCCGGAGGGTCACCTGTCCCGGTCGGCTCCGCTTCTCTCCAGCGCCCGGCAGGAGAAGGCGTCCAGCCCGCCAGGAAGGCCTCTATGAGCTGCCCGCTCTCGCCGATAAGGTCCGGGGTCGACGCTGCCGTAGACGTCCCGGGGCGTGTGATAGTCCTGGTCGAGCTGCCACTCCAGGGTGAAGGAGGACACGCCCGCCTCCTCGAAGGCCTCGTTGTCGCTCCAGTCCCCGGGGTCGCGCACGAAGTCGACCTCCTCGCCCTGCTCGTCGGCGAAGTCGAGGAAGAGGTCCGAGAGGGTGTCCGGGGCCTCGAGGGTGGCGTAGACGAACGCGTCCTCCCCCACGCCCACCATGTCCAGGTTGACCATGCCGATGACCTCACCGCTCACGGCCTCGAGGTGGCCGGCCATGTACGCGGAACCGTATTCCAGGTCGTCCTTGTCGTATTCCTCGGACACCTCCTCCGAGCCGAAGGCCACGAAGACCAGCGTGGGGAGGTTCTCACGTTGGCGGAAGGCCCGGGCCAGCTCGAGCACCACCCCCACCCCGCTGGCGTTGTCGTTGGCCCCCGGGCTGCCGGTGGCGTCCGCGGTGTCGTAGTGGGCGCCGACCACCACCACCCATTCCGGCCGCGCGCCCTCGTCCACCGCGTAGACGTTGTAGCTGGTGAAGCCGGGGCCCGAGGGGAAGGCCTGCTCCGTCACATCCGGGTAGCCCATCCGCGTGAAGGAGTCGCGTATGTACCCGGCGGCCAGGTGCTCCTCCGGGGTCCCGCTCACCCGCGGGCCGATACCCACCGACAGCTGGTCGATGTGCTCCATGGCGCGGGCCGTGTCGAAGGCCGGGGCCTCCGCGGGAGCTCGCGGAGGCATTGTCGGTCGCGGCGGCATCCGGGTCGCTCACCGGTGCCGCCGCCCGTGCCGCAGCCGGCGCAGAGCAGCAGGCAGACGGTCAGAACGGCGGGCAGGCCAGGACGAGCCCCGGGTCTGCGGTGCGCATCTTCAGGGAGGCGGGCCCGCCGGAGAGCACTCACCGTCAGGGCGTCTACCACGTTCATGGCGTGTTCGGGCACCGCCAGGTTCAGCTCGGCCACCTTCTCGCCCAGGTCTTCCTGGTGGATGCCCTTCCCTCCGCCCCGGGTCCTCGTTTCCCTTGCCACCACGCCGACGTGGTTCTTGATGCAGCAGGTGTACTGGGCGTCAGACCAGTTGATGGCCTCGTGGTTCTTGAGCATGGGCACGTTGATGAAGTGCTTGAACCTGCCGTCCGTAAGTGAGCGAGGGACCAGGATGTTGAAGTTGATGTGGCGGAAGGCGAAGCTCGACGGCTTCGACGTAGCCCTCTTCCTCCCAGGCCAGGAAGCCCACCCCTTCAGACTCGATGACCTCGTAAGCACCGGTCTTGTCGGCGACGGAGCGGGTGGACGGGTCGGTATAGGCGGAAGCTTCCGCCACGGTCACGTACTTGGCTTCCGTCCTGTCCTTGACGGCCCGGATGACCGAGCGCAGCACTTCCGGATGCGTGGTGACCCGGGTGGACAAGCTGTAGCCGGTGGTCAGGTTGGGCTTGATCACCACCGTGTCTCCGTTGCGGATGCCGGAAAGGCCGCCCGCCAGTTCGATGGCCCGGCGGACCGTGGCCTCGATATCGCCAAGCCTGGCAACCCCCACCGTTACCTCGCCGGCAGGCACGGGTGGCATTGCCAGACGCAGGATGTCGTCGAGTGGGGCCTCGCTTGGAGACGGGGACCTGGCACAACCATAGGGCAGTGCCAGGCCCGCGGCGGCGAGGGCGGAGAGTCTCAGGAAATCACGACGGCTCATCCCGCGCTTCGGTAACATGTCGGAATTGTTTACTTGCCGCGGCTGGAGAACTCGCGCTCCTCGACCTTGCGGAAGTCCGGGGGGAGCAACTCGAGTACCTTGTCGCGCAGGAACTCGTTGTCCTCGGCCTCGGCCTGGCGGCAGACGTGCTCGAAGTCGATGTTGCGGCGGGAGATGCCCTCCACCACCGAGTCGATGATGCCGGCGATGAGCTTCATGCCCTTCTTGTCGTGGGGCAGGCTGGAACTCCACTGCTTGAGCGTCTCCACCTGGCGGTAGAAGGTCTCTTCCGCCTTCTCCTCCGCCTCCTCCAGGACCTCGTAGCGCATCTTGCGCGGGGGCATGAAGAAGGGCTTGCCCACGTTGACCTGGATGCCGCCGTCGTCCCGGCGGCGCCAGATGCCCACCGGCAGGATGGGGGCGGGGGCCGCCCGGGCCAGGTTGGCCAGGCCGTACTTGAAGGGCCCCAGCTCACCGTAGGAGTAGCGGGTGCCCTCGGGGTGGACGAAGATTATCTTGCCCTGGCGCAGGTGCTCCAGGCTGAGGCGGATGGCCTCCAGCATCTCCCCCTCGGTGCCCCGCGCGATGGAGATGGTGCCCAGCCAGTTCCAGAGCAGCCAGCCCAGGAAGCCCTCCTTGGCCTTGCCTATCTCCACCTTGCCCCAGGGGATGATGCGGGTGCGGGAAGTGGTCTTGCGGATCTCCAGGCCGATGGCGAAGACGTCCACCACGGTCTGGTGGTTGGACACGATGATGAAGGGGCCGTGGCCGGGGGCGTTCTCGGCGCCGGTGCTCTTGACGTTGTACTTCGGCCCGTAGGCCATGTGCAGCCCGATGGGCTTGATGAGGACGAAACGCAACCACATCTTACACGCTCCTTACCCGTACCTGTAGACCGGTCTCACCTGTAAGCATACGCAGAAACCATCGGCATTTCCAGGCTCCGACCTTACCCGGGCTCGTCGCCTTCTGCTAATATCTACTAAACATCTCGAGCAAGGGAGGGAGAGGGATGAACGACCGGTACCAGGTGCGCCGTTTCCATCCGCAGCGCGACCTCGAGGGGGCCTACAACTGCTTCTGCAGCGGGTTCCACCACATCCTCTGGCCCATCATCGACGAGGCGGAGCCCCGCCTGGTCGAGGACGTCATCCTGGCCATGCACGGGGCGGGGGACCACACCTTCGTGGCGGTGGAGGGAGGGGAGGCGCGGGGCCTGCTGGTGGGCTGCTTCGTCTACCGCCCCAACTTCCCGCGCAAGCTGTGGAACGCCTCGAGCTTCATGGCCCGCTTCGCCGCGAAGCGCTACGACATGAGCACCCTGGCCTACAAGTGCCTGCTGCAGGTGCTCTGGGGCTACCTGCCCTTCCTCTACCTGCACCAGCTCACCCCCTCGGAGACCCTGCTGCTCACCTCCCAGAAGGAGTACCGGGGAGGCATCGGCCGCGCCATGATGGACGCCTGGATCGCCGACACCCGGGACCGTTACTACCGCCATTCCACGGTGTGCACCGACTCCGAGTTGAGCTGGGACTTCTACGAGCGCTACGGCTTCGAGCGGGTGCGCGAGTTCCCCTTGCGGTCCTACAAGTACTCCATGCCCGAGAAGTACGCGGCGGCGGGGGAGCGTCCCACCGCCTACATCTACTCGCTGAGGTGGTAGGGGTGCTCCCGGCGAATGACCCCTACGACCTGATCAAGCTGAGGGAGGACATCTTCGCCGCCGACCTGATCATCGCGGCCGTGGGGTGGCTGGACCTCTTCACCTGGCTGGAACGCCACCCCTCCGACCTGGCGGGCATCTGCGCGGGGCTGGGCCTCAAGGAACACCCGGCGGACGTGGCCATGACCCTGTGCGCGGCCATGGGCCTGGTGAGCCGGGAGGGGAACGCGTTCACCGTCACCGACAAGGCCCGGGAGTTCCTGGTGGAGGGCTCGCCCTGGGACCTCCGCCCCTACCTGGCCTCGCTCAAGGACAGGCCCACCTGCGTGATGATGCTGGAGGTGCTGCGCACCGGCGTGCCGGCCAGCTGGGGTGGGAAGGTGGACGAGGAGGAGTGGCAGGACGCCATGCTGCGGGAGGAGTTCGCCGATTCCTTCACCGCGGCCATGGACACGCGCGGCGCCTACCTGGCGCCCCACCTGGCGGAGAGGCTGGACTGCGAGGGCTTCACCCGGCTGCTGGACGTCGCCGGCGGCTCCGGCGTCTACGCCTGCGCGGTGGTGGAACGCCACCCCCACATGCGGGCCTCGGTACTGGAGCGTCCCCCGGTGGACGCGGTGGCGCGGCGGGCCGTGGAGCGACGCGGGCTCGCCGGGCGGGTGGACGTGACGGCGGGGGACATGTTCGCCGAGGGGCTGCCCCCCGGCTTCGACATGCACCTCTTCTCCAACGTCCTGCACGACTGGGGGGAGGAGTCCTGCCGGGACCTGCTGGCGCGGTCCTTCGAGGCCCTGGAGCCGGGGGGTTGCGTGGTGGTCCACGACTGCCACCTCGACGCGGGGAAGAACGGGCCCCTGGAGGTGGCGCAGTACTCGGTGCTGTTCATGTTCCTGACCGAGGGCAAGTGCTACTCGCTGGACGAGATGGAGGACATGCTGCGCGGGGCGGGCTTCGAAGATGTACGCTACGTGCCTTCGGTGGCCTACCGCAGCCTGGTGACCGCGCGCAAGCCGGCTTAGGGCCGGGGAGGGGAGGAGGCTGACCATGCGGCTGGAAGAGGAGATCGCCGCCCTGGTGCCGGACGACGGCGAGCACCTGCTGGGGTTCGCCGACCTGACCGGGCTGCTGCACGAGAGGTACCGCGGCCTCGAATACGCCGTGTCCATCGGGAAGAGGCTGGACGGCGGCATCATCGACGCCATCGCCTCCGGTCCCACCCGCGAGTACTACCAGCTCTACCGGGATACCAACCTCTACCTGGAGGGCCTGGCGGGGAGGGTGGCGGAGAAGCTGGAGGAGCGCGGCGCCGGCGCCCTGGCCGTCACCCCCACCATGGACGAGGAGAACGACAACCCCTCGTACCTGGAGACCCTGCGCACCACCTTTTCCCACAAGATGGCGGCCACCCGCGCCGGCCTGGGCTGGATCGGCAAGACCGACCTGCTGGTGACGGAGGAGTTCGGCCCGCGCCTGCGCCTGGTAACCGTGCTGACCGACCGGCCCCTTCAGCCGCTGCGCCCGCCCATCGACTCAAGCCGCTGCGGGGATTGCGAGGAATGCGTGCTGGCCTGCCCGGCCCGCGCCGCCAACGGACGCGCCTGGGATATCCGCACCGACAGGGACGAGTTCTACGACGCCTTCGCCTGCCGCGCAGGGGCCCGCGAGCTCTCCCGCCGCCTGCTCAAACGGGACATCAGCCTGTGCGGCATCTGCGTCTCCGTCTGCCCCCGGGGCGTTCCCGGCACCCTTCCTTAACACGGCGATTCTCCTTCCGGTATAATAAAGATGCTCCCGGAGTCGCGAGGACGAGGAGTGGGGCCATGGGTGAAGAGGAAGAGCTGGCGCGGCTGCGAGCTCGACTGGCGGACAGCGAGAGGTGCCTCAAGGGCCTGAAGCAGGCCGGTGACGCCTTGATCCTGGCGGAGGAGAAGTTCCGTTTCATCGCCGACAACGTCAGACGATATCATCTTCACCATCGACGCGACGGGCATCGTCACCTACATGAACAAGGCCATCGAGCGCTACTCCAATTTCAAGCGGGACGAGTTGCTGGGCCAGCCCTTCCTGCGCTTCATCCACCCGGACGACCTGGACGAGCTGCTGGTCAGCCTGGAGCGCACCATGGCCGGCCACCTGGAGCCGCTGGAGTACCGGGTCACCGACAAGGACGGCACCACCTACCTCGTCCGCACCTTCAGCCTGCCGCAGTTCCGGGACGACGTCTACGAGGGCGTCACCGGCATCATGACCATCCTCGAGACCCTCCCCTGACCTCGTCATGCGTAGCGACGCTCGCGATGACGTCCTGCGTCGGTCAGGCGAGGCTGGAGATGAGCCGGCGGACGGCGGCCAGGGCGGGGGTGTCTGCCGGGCAGCTCCAGCAGGGAGCGCCCCTCGGCGTCGAAGGCGCGGATGGACTCGTCCTCCGGCAGCCAGCCCAGCAGGGGCAGGGAGGTGCGCTCGGCCAGGCGGGCGGCCTCGCCTCCTCCCGCACCCGGTTGATGATCAGGCCGGCCCGCCCGTAATGCATGGCCTCGTCCGCCACCTGCTTGATGGCCTCCGCCACCCTGACCCCCTTGGCGGTGGGGTCGGAGACCAGCAGCAGCGCGTCCACCTCGCGCATCACCCGCCGGTTGACCTGCTCCACCCCCGCCTCCGCGTCGATGACGGTGAATTCGAAGTGGCCGGACAGGGTCTCGATGGCCTCGCGCAGGAAGGTGTTGACCTGGCAGTAGCAGCCCTCCTCCTCCGGCCGTCCCACCGCCAGGAAGGCCAGGTTGCGGTGCTCGGTGAGGGCTTCCAGCAGCTGGTAGTCGATGGATGCGGCCATGTTCAACGAGTCGGTGGAGCGCTCGCGGGTGGCGGCGATGACCGCCTTCCGCAGGTCGTTGACGGTGCGCTTCACCGGCAGGTCCAGGGCCAGGCACAGGCCGCCCGCCGGGTCGGCGTCCACCGCCAGCCCGCGCACGGCCCCGTCCTCCAGCACCAGGCGGGAGAGCATGGCCGAGAGCGAGGTCTTGCCCACCCCGCCCTTGCCGCAGACGGCGACGACGCCCCTTCACCATAACGACCTCACGATATCGCCCCGTTCCTCCCGCAGGCGTTCGCGGATCTGCTTGAGTTCCACCACTTCCTCGCAGACGTCTACGTACTCGCAGGTCTCGCAGTCGAAGTTCATCTCCTCGTACATCTTGATCAGGGCGTCCACGGTGTCCTGGGTCTTCTCGGCGGCGGGGCGCAAGCGGTCCAGCTCGGCCTGTTCCCCGGCGATGAGGATGACCTCCACGCCTTGCACCGCCTCGATCTCCCGCAGGCGCCCGAGCAGCGCGGTCCCATATTTTACCAGTGAGAAACCGTCGCGCACCGCCTCCCGGCTCACCCGGCACCAGACCTGCAGGCGGTCGGGCCAGATGCGCGAGGAGACGCCCTGCAGGCGGGTGTCGTAGACCACGTCGCGCAGGTCGCGGTAGGCCTCGTACTCGTCGGGGAAACTCCCGCGCACCAGCACCAGCTGCCCGAAGGGGACGGCGCCCCCGCCGCCTTCCGGCAGCTCCCCGCCCACCAGGCAGACGGTGTCCTCCCGCAGCAGGCCCTCCTCCTCCGTCCACAGCAGCAGGGAGAGGGAGGCGCGGCCGGTGGCCCCCAGTTCCAGGGCGGTGTCCTCCTTGAGCACCAGGGTAGACCCCTCCGGCCAGCGGGAGAAGGCGTTGTAGGGGAACTCGCGCAGTTCCCCGGAGGCACGGCGCTCCTCGCGCCAGGCCACCATCTCCGCCAGGGACTCGTCGAAGAGGCCCATGTCACTCCGGCAGCTCTTCCAGGCCGCCGATGATGGCGGCCCCGTAGGCGGCGGCCAGCATGGGGTCGATGGGGAAGGGGTGGTAATTGCCGCGCAGCCGCTCCTGCATCATGCCCGCGACGCTCTTGATGCGGGCCACCCCGCCGGTGATGGTGTAGTCGTCGCCGCCCCCGAAGCGCATGGCCTGGGAGATGACGATGGAGGCCACCGAGTCGCACAGCCCGGCCACGATGTCCGGCACCGGTTCGCCCTGGTTGACGTGGGACACTATCTCGCTCTCCGCGAACACCCCGCACTGGGAGCTGATGGAGATGCGCTGTTCCGCCCGCTCCGCCGTGGCGTCGATCTGGTCCACCTTGACCCCCAATGCCCCGCTCATCACCTCGAGGTAGCGGCCCGAGCCGGAGGCGCACTTGTCGTTGCGCATGAAGTCGAGCACCTCGCCCTCGTCGTCGGAGAGGACCGTGGCGATGGACTGGCCGCCGATATTGATGACCACCGCCACCTCCGGCAGGAAGTGGCGGGTGGCCATGGCCAGGCAGGCCACGTCGTCCTCGTCGAACTCGGCCGGCTTGACCAGGTCGCCGCCGGTGCCGGTGCTCACGCACACCTCCACGTCCTCAGGCTTGAGGCCCGCCTGGTCCAGGACCGAGGCGATGAGATCGTCGAGCTCCTGCGCCACGTTGCCGGTGGTCTCGCGGATCTCGCTCGCCACCATCTCCTCGTCGCGCAGGACCACCGCCTTGGAGAAGAGGCTGCCTACGTCCACTCCCATGGTGATCATCGGCCACCCCCTTGCTCCTTGGCGATGAGGGCCGCCCCCAGCGCGCCCACGATCTGCGAATCTACGTCGTATTCGACCAGGCGCGCGCCGACGAGGCGTTCCAGCTCCTTGCGCACCGCCACGTTCTTGGCCACCCCGCCGGTCATGGTGACCTCCTTGTCCACCCCCACCCGGCGCACCAGGGCCAGCACCCGCTCGGCCATGGTGCGGTTGACGCTGGCGGCGATGTCCGCCGAGTCCACCCCGCGCTGCATGTAGTGGAGGACCTCCGTCTCGCAGTAGATGCTGCAGCGGGTGGAGAGCTCGATGGGGTTGTGCGCTTTAAACGAGAGCGGCCCCAGTTCCTCCAGGGTGACGCCCAGGGTGCGCGCCATCACCTCCAGGAAGCGCCCGGTCCCCGCCGCGCACTTGTCGTTCATGACGAAGTCCACCAGCTCGCCGGCCTGGTCCACCCGGATCACCTTGGCGTCCTGCCCGCCGATGTCGATGACCGTGTGCACCGCGGGCAGCAGCCAGTGCGCCCCCTTGCCGTGGGCGGAGATCTCGCTCACGTTGGCCTGCGAGAGCCCCTCCTTCTGGATCTGCTCCCTTCCGTAGCCGGTGCTGACGGTGAAGCTCAGGTCGCCCTTTTCCAGCCCCGCCATCTCCAGGGCCATGAACAGGACGGTGGTCGCGGAGTCCAGCGGGTTGTTCTTCACCGGCATGCTGGTGTAGGCCCGGATGGACCCGTTCTCCAGGATCACCGCCTGGGCGGAAAGGGAGCCGACGTCGATGCCGCCGAACCGTATGATCATGCACGCTTCCTTTCTACTTGTCGCCGGCCGCCCTGCGGCGGCGCGCCTTCTTCTTTACCACCACGTTATCCACGAATGACGACAACTCCTCCTGCAGCACGCTGGTGGGCGTCATCCTGCCGTATCCAGGAGTCCCCGGTCAGGCAGAGCACCGGGACCCCGGTGCGCTTGGTGATCTCCCCCCGCACCTGGCTGATGACGCTCTGGGTCTGCTTGCAGGCGTGGTGCCCGGAGTACATGGCGCAGTTGGCGCCCAGGTCCTTGATGAAATGGGACATGTCCTCGATCCACAGCAGGGACATGGAGTCCGCCCCCATCTGCCGGGTCATGGGGTATTCGAAGACCGCCTCGGCCAGGCCGTCCAGCATGGTCTCCTTGGAGGTGGTGTCGATGCGCATGGGCTGGCTGAGGGAGAGGACGTCGTTCAGGTAGGTGATGCCGTTCTCCTCCATCCAGTTGAAGAAGCCCATGAAGTCGTAGTAGTAGCCGATGTACAGCCACATGCAGCGGGCGACCTCCTCCGGCGCCGGGTATTCCCCCTTCTCCAGCCGCTCCCGCGACAGGTCCACCATCATGCGCATCATGTCCACCCCGTCCTGCGTCCCCCAGGTGGTGAAGCGGACCCCGTAGGTGAAGAGGGAGATGATGTTGGGCACCGGGCAGGGGACCGCCTTGCGCATCTCGTAGAGGTCGTAGTAGAGGTCGGCGGCCTGGTTGGCCTTGTCCAGCACTCCCCGCATGTGCTCCTCGTCCAGTTCCTCGCCGATGAACTCCTCCATCTCCCGGATGAAACGGCGGAAGCTGCGGCGGTGCTGCTCCTTGCCGCGCGCCCCGCCCTCCACCGGCTTCTCGATGATGAACTGGGGCACCCCCATGTAATGGGAGACGAACTCGTGGATCTTGGAGTTGGCGTCGCAGGCTCCGGGCGCCGACTGCACCAGGGCGTCCGGCTCGAAGTCCGAGCCGGAGAGGATGGAGCCCAGCTCGATGGTGGAGGAGGAGCAGAGGAAGTCGGGGATGCCCAGGCCCATGGCGAAGTCCCAGTAGCGCTCCCCCTGGCCCTCCAGCATGGCCACCCCCACGGTGGTGAGGAACTCGCAGGTGAGGGGGCGGGCCTTCCTGAAGATGCTGATCACCTCGGGCGGGAAGTTGAAGGGGATGAGGATGGCCTTGTTGCCCGCCTCCTCCGCCCGGCTCCCCTCGAACATCCACCGTCCCACCATCTTCATGAAGGCGATGGAGACCGAGCGGAAGCGCGGGTTGAGCATGGCTCCGATGTTGCGGCCGGTGTCCGCCGGCAGGGCCCGGAGCAGCCCCTCGACCTCCTCGTCGCTCATTTCGTCGGGCAGGCGCATCACCACCTTGACCAGGCTCTCGGACCGCCTGAACAGCCCGCAGTCGACCCTTTGCTCTTTCTCTGTCACCTGTTCACCTCATTCCGCTTCTTGAACGGCGACCGCCGTCCCAACTGTCTCATCGGCCGAGCCGGCCGCGGCTTTAGCTCTGCTCCGCCTCCTGCGCCTGCCGCTCCCCACCACCACGTTGTCCACGAAGGCGGTTATCTCCTCCTGGATGACGCTCATGGGGGTGGTGCGCTTCATCCAGGTGTCCCCCTGCAGGCACAGGGTGGGCACCCCCGCCTGCCTGGTTATCTCGTTGCGCACCTGGGAGAAGACGCTCCAGGTCTGCTTGCAGGAGTGGTGGCCGCAGTAGATGGCGCAGTTGCAGTTGAGCTCCTTCACCGCGTAGACGATGTCGTTCAGCCAGCGCAGGGACATGGAGTCCCCGCCCATCTGCCGGGTCATGGGCATGTTCCAGGCCGCCTCGCACATGCCGTCGAGGATGCTCTCCTTCGAGGAAGTGTCGATCTTTTCAGGGAAGCAGCACATCAGCACGTCGCCCATGTTGGCGATGTTCTTCTCCTCCATCCAGTCGAAGAACTCGAAGAAATCGAAGAAGTAGGGGAGGTAGATCCACAGGGGGCGCGCCACTTCGTTCTCGGTGGGATAGGTCCCGTTCTCCAGGTTGCCGCGGGCCACGTCGACGCAGGGCCTGCAGGCACGCGATGCCCTCGTCCCGCCCCCACATGGTGAAGCGGGTGGCGTAGGTGTAGAGGGCGAAGATGGCCGGCACCGGCGAGGGGACTTGCTTGCGCAGCTCCCACAGGTCGTAGTAGAGCTCGGTGCAACGGTTACACTTCTCCGCCACGACACGCAGGTTCTCTTCCTTGAGTTTTTCCCCGGTGAGCTCCTCCAGCCGTTCGATCATCCGCTGGTAATACTTGCCATAGAGCTCCCGCCCCCGCCGCCCGTTTTCCCCCGGCTTCTCCAGCATGATGTGGGGGACGCCTATCAAGTGGGCCACGAACTCGTGGACCATGGCGTTGACGTCGCAGCTGCCCGCGGCGGAGGAGACGATGGCGTCCGGCTCGAAGTCGGCCCCGGTGAGCACGCTCCCCAGCGAGATGGTGTTGGAGGAGCACATGTGGTCGGGCAGGCCCAGCCCCATGGCGTAGTCCCAGTAGCGCTCCCCCTGGCCTTCCAGCACCACCACTCCCAGGGTGGAGAGCACCTCGCTGGTGAGGGGGAAGGCCCCCGCGAAGGCGTGCAGCAGCTCGGGGGTGAAGTTGAAAGGCACCAGGATGATCTTCTTGCCCTCCTCCCTGGCCCGCATGGCCTCCTCCAGCCAGGCCTGGAGCATGCCCATGAAGCCGAAGGTGGCGTGCATGATGTCCTGGCGCAGCAACGACCGCAAGGCCTTGTAAGTATCGGGGGGAAGGACCCGCAAGACCCCCTCCACCTCCTCCGCGCTCATGTCCTCCCGCAGCTTGCCTACTATTCCGAACAGGGAATAGACCCGGTCGAAGAGGCCCTGGTGTTCCTTGATCAGTACCTCGGCCATGACCGTCACTTCCTCAGTCTTTCCAGGAAGGCCTGCACCCTGGTCTTGAGCCTCCCGATGTCCGCGCCCGCGCCGTACTCCTTCTCCAGGGTCAGCACCGGCAGCCCCTCCTTCTCCAGGTCCATGCGCAGCTTGACGTTCTCCACCCCGTGCACGTCGCAGAACTTGTTGTGGAAGAAGATGGCCCCGTCCGCCTTCGACCCCGATATCAGGTCGTCGATGAAGGCCTTGCGCCGCGCGTAGTCGTCGAACATGCGGGGGCACATCAGGTTATAGAGATAGCGCCAGGCCAGCTGCTCGATGGGCGAGCCCCCCGGGCTTTCGCCGTCGCGGAAGATGCGCCCCCCGAAGCAGAAGGAGTCCGCCACCACCAGCCCGCCCAGGGTCTCCAGCTCGGTCAGCAGCTCGATCTCGTCGGTGGCGCTGCCGCCCACGAAGATGCGCGCCCGGTACTCGAGGGGCTTGCGCGTCTCCATCTCCGCGGCGAACTCGTCCAGCAGCTTCGAGAAGTCGGCGGCGGGCATGGAGCCCTCCAGCACCATCAGCGCCAGGATCTCGCCCCCGGTGACCTTGATGCTCGAACCCCAGCGGCTCTCGTAAATGCGCCGGAACTTCGCGGCTATCTCGGCCTGCAGGTCCATGGCGGCGGCCAGGCTCTCGTCGGTGATGGATACCTTGAAGTGTTCCTGCAGCGCGTCCTTGAGCAACCCCAGCTCCTCCACGAACCAGTCCATGGACTCCTCGTTGGTGAGGTGGGGGACCCGGACGTAATGGAAGAACTCCTGGGGGTGGGCGTACTGCCAGTTCTCGAACATGCCGCGCAGGTGGTCGCAGCCGTTGGTCTCGATCAGCCCGTCGAAGAAGTCGTAGCTGCCGTCCAGGGCCAGCTGCAGGCAGGAGCGGCAGAAGCCGCAGTTGAAGCGGGAGAGGTAGGCGTCGGCCAGCTCCGTGCGGGAGACCGCCATGCCCTTGATGCGGAAGGGGAACAGGCCGCCCGCGTCGAAGATCTCGCGCGGCGTGGCCAGGCAGGCGTAGCCGATTATCCCGGTGCCGTCCGCCTTCGCCTTCTTCACGTAATCGTTCTCGATCACGCTCGCCAGGTTCATCAGGTCCTGCATCTCAACCACCCGCCTTCCGGTTGCCCTTGCCGGGCAGTAACGCGGCCATGGTCCCCTTCAGTATCTTCCATACCATGCTGACGATGACTTGGCCATGACCCTCACCAACGCCGGGTTGGCGGTGACCGCCTCCACCACCTGGGAGGCGGTGGAGTCCATGGCCCGGCCCAGCTCCACCGGGTCCAGCTGTTCCAGCAGGCTGCCCAGGTAGTCGCGTACCACGCCCGGCCCGGCGGCCGGAGAGCGGTTGTAGGCGGCGATGAGGTCGTTGATCAGCCGCCCGGCCTCGCCCGGCTCGAACACCTCGGCGGGGTCCTGCTTCAGCATCCAGGCGAACACCTGGCGCATGCCTTCCCGCGCCGCCTTGCCCAGCTCTTCCGGGTTGATGCCGCTCCACACCTGGTCCAGCATGTCCTCCAGCAGCCCGGGGTTGGCATCCATCAGGCGGTTGTGCACCACCAGGACCGAATTGAGCAGGTTGCCGGCCTCCCGCACCTCGGCCTGCTCCTCGATGACCCGGCCCCATGCCTCGTAGAAGGAGTCGGGCATGCCCTCCAGGCGGCGGGCGGAATAGGAGAGGCCGCGCACCAGGGACCCGGCGAAGCGGGCGGCGGCGGAGACCCCGTCGGCCAGCATCTCGGGGCGGGACACGGCGGCGTCCGCCAGGACGCAGATGAGCACCTCCAGGTCCTCCGAGAGGGCCACCAGCGCCTCGTGGTTGGCGTGCCAGTCGGTGGAGGAGAGGAAACGCTCGGCCAGCCGCCCGGCCACCTCGCGGAAGCGCGGCTCGTTCAGTCCCAGCACCAGGTTGCCCTCGTGCATGGAGTTCAACGTGGCCGAGATGCCCGTCACCAGGCGCCCCATTTCCTCGATATCCAGTGCCTCGAGCAGGTTGAACACCGCGCTGGCCAGGATCTCCGGCGGCAGGTCCATGCTGGCGATGGCCTTGGAGAGCAGGCGGATGAGGGTGTTGGCGTAGGCGGGCGTCGCGGTGAGCAGGTTGGCGATGATGATGGGGTCGCCCACCATCTTCACGAGGGCGCCCTCGTATACGGGGTAGCGCCCCTCCAGCTTGACCTCCATGGCCTTGCGCACCTTGCCGAAATCGATCTTGGAGAGGGTGTCGATGGCCAGCTTGAGCTCCGCCGCCGCCAGGGCCTCGGCGTCATCCTCCCACAGCTTGCGCGAGAGGCGGAAATATGCGTTGACGGCGTCTCCCAGGGGCATATCCTCCAGCGAGGCCAGGTAGGCATCCCGGAAGGACCCCCATTCCTCCTCCGGCATACCCGTCAGGTAGTCGGATGTCTCAACCATGAGTTGAAGGTGAACCTTGAGGAGCCGTGGTAAAGCGAGGAGCGCTTCGCGCCCCAACTTGGCCTTTCCGCCGTACAGGACCTTCCCCGCCGGGGCCTTCTCGGCCGCCTCGAGGAGGTCCAGCAACTCCTTGACCTCCTTCTTTACTTCCTTGCCGTAATCCTTGGCCTTCTCCTTGGCCTGGTCCTTGTCGGCCAATCCCATCACCTGCCTTCCTGATCCGCTAAATCCCTGTTCCGGTCCCCGGGCGGTGAAAACCCGGCTTCTCGACACCATAATATCTAACCCTTAAGTTTAGCTTTAATCATCTTTCCTGCCGCTTTGATGGTCCAGGAGACCATGGCCAACACGGGGATACCGGCCCTCAGAAGGGCGCTGAGCGCCCCGTCGGCCGCCCCGCGCACCGCCTCGCGGTCGATGTGGGAGACCACTTCCCCGAGGAAACCGGGCCTCGAAGCGGCCGCCCTGCCCAGGGAACGGGCACCCGAATTGATCAACTCGGCCACCGCCTCGGCGTCCAGCGGAGTCCTCTTTCCGGCCGCGGGAGGCGGATCCTCCAGGCGGTGCAAGGACCCCCGAGGCCCCCCAGAGGGAGGCGTTGGCCGCCGACGCCAGCAGGTTGCGCAGGCCCTGCACCGCCGCGGGATCGCTCCAGACCAGGGTGTCGATGACCGGGGAGACGGCCCCCGGCAGGGCCTGGAGGTTCTCCAGGTCCACCTTCTCGCCCATCTGCCGGATGAATATCTGCAGCACTTCGGCGGGGAAGTTCTGGAACTGCCTGCCCGCTTCCACCAGGAACTCGCAGACGAAGTTGACGGCCTGGGGGGATGAGCCCAGCAGGCTCAGGGTGACGTCCACGTCCTCCCAGAGGATGGTCCGGGCCAGTTCCGCGGCGGTGCCGGGAGGCGATTCCTGCAGGTTCAGCTTGAGCAGTTCCCGGAACATCGGGGTGCGGATGAGCTCCCGCATCACCCGCGGCAGCGCCCCGGCCTGCTCCACGCCGGTCGCCCGTGTGGTGTCCTCCATCACGCCACCCCCTTGCCCGCGGCCTGCCAGGCCTCGAGGACGGGGCCGGCCACGTCCCTCGCCAACCCGGGGTGGTCCCGGATGACCCCGGCGACGTCATCCGCGTAGGCCAGGACGGCCTGGCGGGCGGGCGAGCCCTCGACGGCCGCCGCCGCGGCCACGCCCTTTACCAGCTTGCCCACGGCCGGCAGCACCGCCGCGGCCATCGAGAAGCCCTCGACCTCCTCGCCCGGGTAACGGGCGTGCGCGAAGCCCCGGGCCACGGAAGCGCCGAGGTCCGCCCCCGCCGCCGCCACCCGGTCCCCGGGCATCTCCGACATGCGGGCGAAGAGCAGCGCCAGGCCCCCCAGCGCTTCGCCCAGGGCCTCGCCCTCCAGGTTCTCGATCATCTGGCCTACGAAGTCGGAAAGCATCTCCGGGGTGAAGTTGTCCAGCTGCCCCACCAGTTCACGCAAGGCGATGAAGGCGATGTTGAGCACTTCCGGCAGGGACGCGAGGAGGGAGAGGAAGATGTCCGCGTCCTCCCAGACCAGCGTCTTGACCAGTTCCGGCGTGGACTCCGGGTCCAGCGAGTTGAGCACGATCTTGACGCCTCCTTGAAGCGCGGGGTCCGGAGCAGCTCGCGGGTGACGCGGTTGGCGGCGTCCACCAGGCCGGCCCTGCTTGGTCGTCTCTTCCATGATCATCTCACCTCTCCTAGAGGGTCTCGCACTCGAAGAACCAGCGGGCCACCTCCATCTGGCAGAGCTGCTTGCCGCCCATCCACAGCTGGACGATCTTCAGGTCGCGCCAGTGCTTCTCGATGTCCCAGTCGCGGTCCGCGCCCAGGGACTCCATCAGGTTGAGCACCCGGCCGATCTCGGTCACGGCGCGGTCGCAGGCGAAGTACTTGTAGGCGCGCCCCTTGGCCACGTTCTCCGACCGCGTAGCGCGGCCCGTAGATGTCCGGGCGGTCCATCATCCGCGCCAGCTGGTAACCGACGATGCGGATGACCTCCAGGGTGGCGGCGAAGTCGGCCAGCACCCCGGCCACCGCGTCGTGCTCCTTCAGGGCCTTCTTCCCGAAGGTGTGTTCGGTGACGAAATCGTAGAGCCGCTCGTAGATGTTCATCATGACGCCGGAGACGAAGGCGATGGAGCCCATGTTGCCCAGGGCGATGACCTCCTTGAAGTATTCGAAGTCCAGCCCCGGCCCGAAGGCGCGGTACCAGGAGGGCACCCGCACGTTCTCGAACCAGATGTCGCCGTTCTTGTCCGCCGCCATGCCCGCCTTCTCGTAGGGGCCGCCCTGGGTCACGCCGGGGGTGCAGGCGGGGGCGAAGATGAAGGCGAAGTTGTCCGGGTCGTTGACGCCGGGGTCGGTGGTGCAGATGACCGAGAAGAGGTTGCAGACGCCGCCCGAGTTGGTGGGCCAGAGCTTGTGGCCGTTGATCACCCACTCGTCCCCGTCCAGCACCGCGGTGGTCTGGATGGTGGAGCCGCCGAGGATCTCCACGTTCTCGATGTCCGCCCCGCCCTGCGGCTCGGTCATGGCGTTGGCGGCGAAGACCGCCTCGGTGGTGCAGGCAGAACATGGGGGCGAACTCCTCGCACAGCCGCCGGTTGACGTGGGGCTCGTTGCAGATCATCACCAGGGGCCAGAAGACCACGCCGAAGGCCACGGCCATGGCCGAGTCGGCCCGGGCGATCTCCTCGAACATGCGGTAGGCGCCGGTGCCCACGTAGTCGGAGTGGCCCATGCCCCAGCCCCCCAGGTCCTCGGGGAAGAGCATGCGCTGCAGGCCCATCTCCCCCATCAGTTTGTCGAAGGCCGGCTCGATGAGGATGGTGGTCCTTCCAGTCCTCGTCGTAGCGGCGGCGGTTGGGGATGACCTCCTCGTCCGCCCACTTGCGGATGATCCGTCCCAGGTATTCGTCGAGGGGGGAGAGGTACTCCCGCGGCCGGGTGATGTCGTCGATGGTGCGTAGTTTCATCTCCATCCTCCTCCCTTACAGCGTCTTGGTCTCGTAGAAGAAACGGGCCACGTCCATCTTGGCCAGTTCCCGGTTGCCCATGGACACCGCGATGGTCTTGACGTCCCGCCAGTACCGTTCCAGCTGCCACTCCTTGGCGTAGCCGGCCGAGGCCATCAGCTCCATGGTGTTGTCGATGGCCTGCTCCGCGGAGGAGCTGATCCTGTTGAACACGCCGGTGGCGGTGACCCAGTTCTTCTCGGAGCCCGCTTCCCCGTAGACGGCCGGCTCCGCCAGCACCTGGGCCAGCGAGTAGGTGAGCAGGCGCGCGACCATGACGGAAGTGGCGATCTCCGCCATCAGCGAGGCGGTGAGGGGGTTCTCCTTGAAGATGCACTGGCGGCCCTTGATCACCCGGGTGTCACCCCACTCCTTGATGATCTCGTAGGTGGCGAAGAGGGCGCCGGTGCAGGCGGCGCTCATCCCCAGGCAAAGCCAGGAGAGCAGGCCCCGCCAGGCGGTCTCCCCCCGCAGCACCACCTGGCCGGCAGGAATATTTACTTTCTGTAAGTTTATGTCCGCGTTGAGGCTGGCGGCCAGGCCGGTCTTGAGGAAGGGCTTCCCCCGCTTGAGGCCGGCGTCGTCGCCCGGCACCAGCAGCAGCAGGGGCGAGTCGCCGTTGCCGGTGGAGCAGGGGACGCAGAAGAAGTCGGCGTCGGCCCCGGAATTCAAGGGGCGCAGCCCGGCGGCGTCGACGAGCCAGCCCTCGCCCTCCGGCTTGGCCAGGGGGACGGTCTTGCCCCGGTAGTCGCCCAGGCTCCCCGTGCGCCTTCCCGCCCAGGGCCGGGAGCACCAGCGAGCCGATGACCACCTCGCCGGACTGGCAGTAGTCCCGGGCCAGCTTCTCGGCCAGGGCCTCGGGCGGGCTTGCGGCCATGGCCACCGCGCCGCCCAGGGCGTAGTTGACGGCCAGCAGGCAGGCGATGCCGGTGTCGGCGCGGCCGATCTCCTCCAGGGCCACCGCCATGGTCAGGGCCAGGTCCGGCGTGGCCTGGCCGCCCCCGTCGAGCCGCTCCGGCCAGAGTATCTTCTGCATGCCGATGTCGCAGAAGAGCTTGCGCATGGCCGGCTTGAGCAGCCCCTCGTAGTCCTCCTGGAGCTCCAGGCGCTTGCCCGCCAGTTCGTTCTCGCCCCAGTCCCGCAGGCCGCGGGCCAGGGTCAGGTCGGCCTGGGAAACCCCGGCCATCAATTGCGGAAAGACATCCGCGTAACCCATCACTTACCCCCTTTGTTCAGGCTCATATCCACTCCCGGCAGGTTCTCCGCCCCCAATATCATCCGCAGCTTCTCCTCGACGAACTCCAGGTGCCGCACGAAGGCGGCCGTGGCCGCCTGCGGGGTCGTGGTCGCGGACGGCCTCCCAGATGGCCAGGTGCTGCAGGTAGAGGACCGTGGAGATGTCCGGCTGCACCAGGAAGAGCTTGTCCGGGTAGGGCAGGGCCTCCGCCAGGACCTCGAGGAAGGTGTTGCCCAGGTGGAGATAGACGATGTTGCCGGTGGCCCCGGACATGGTCTCGTAGAAGTTCATGTAGGTGCGGACGAACTCGCGCACGAAGTAGCGGCGGTTGCGGCTGCCCTGCTCCATCTGCCCGCACCACTTCGCCCAACCGCCGCCACGGCCTCGTCCGGGGCCCGCAGGGCCGCCAGGCGGGCCGCCTCCACCACCATCACCCGGGCCGCCTCCAGCAGGTCCCACACCAGCGAGGGGTCGGATTTGAGCACCACGATGAGGGGGTTGGGCAGCTTGCCCTGGGTGAGGGCGGTGACGCGGTACCTGCCGTTGGGGAGCTTCTGGATGTACCCCCCCGCCTCCAGGGACTTGAGCGCCTCGCGCACACTGGCGCGGCTCACCTCCATCTGGCTGGCCAGGGCGGTCTGGGGGGGGATGCAGTCCCCCGGCTTAAGGGCGCCGGAGGCGATCATGTCCCGGATGCGCCCGGACACCATCTCGGGCATGGAGGGGCCCCGGCTGATGCGCAAGATGTCTTCCACGATCACGCTCTCACCGCCCATCCATGCGTCTTTCCCGGGTGGATGTGTGCTGGGCGTTGCTGCGGACCGGCTGCGAGTTGCTGCGAAGCTGGTTGAATATACGGACTGTAAAAATGTCTGATTGTCAGACAATTTTGCGGTTACCAATATGATATGACAATCGCGGCGGTTGTCAAGCGGGGAGCTGGAAAAACCTTCTGAAGTAGGGTTATGAGGGAAGGTAACCAGGCGGGTTCACTTGCGCAGGGACGGCGGCGAGGTCCCGCCCGAACTGCGTGGCGCGGTCGAGCTCGCCCTCCTCCAGGGGCCCCTTCATCCCCTGCACCACGGCCTTGAAGGGGCCGGCCAGGGGCAGCAACCCCTTGTCCCGCAGCAGCTTGTCGACCTGGTCCGCGCCCTTGGGCTGCGGTTCGCTCCCCCGGTCCTTCATGCCCGTGCCGAAGGCGGCGTAAGGCTTGCCCACCCAGTCCTTGCCCACCCTGCGCTTGATGAATTTGCGGATGGGGCCCGTGGCCTTGCCGGCGCGGGTGGGGGAGCCGGCCACCAGGAAGGCCAGGCCGGGGTCGAGCGCCTCGGCCGAGGCCGCGTCCACCAGGGTGACCACGTAGCCCGATTCCGCCAGGCCCCCGGCGACGTTCTCCGCTACCTGCCTGCAGTTTCCGTACTTGCTGTAGTATACGACTGCTCCCTCCATCGGGCTCACTCCTTCTCTTCCCGGGCGGTCGGCCCGGCCCGTCAATCCTCGTGCGTCAGGGCTTCCTCCACCGACTTGAGGAAGACCTTCTGGGTGGCGGTGGCCCCGCTGACCGTGTCCACCTGGATGTCCTGGCCCTCGATGATGCGGCCGATGAGGGTGTCCAGGTTCTCCTTGCCCTCGCCGCCGTTGCCCTACGACCCCGCGTCCAGTACGTCGATGGCCACGATCTGGTGGTCCTTGACCGCGACGCTCACGGAGACCTCCACGTGGAAGACGCTCCAGGTGCCGAAGTAAACGCCGTCCGGCAACTGCTCGAGGTCGACGGGCCCGATGGTGATGTCCTGGTAGGCGCTGACGAAGCGCCAGGCGTAGATACCGATGGCGGCGCCGGCCAGCAGCAGCAGGATGAGCACGATCACCAGTAAGATCAAGGCCTACCTTCTTGCCGCTGACCTTCTTCCTGCCGCACTGTCCGGTTGATCGCCTGTTGCCCTTCCATCCTCCGCCCTTCCTGTTCGTGCCCCTGCCTGGATACCATTATATAGCCTCACACCGACTCGGCCCAGAAGGTGCCGGAATACGAGCCCCCGACGAACTCTCCCTCGAGCCGCCCCTCCTCCGTCTCGCGCATGGTCCCCTGGATGACCAGCTGCTCGGTGGAGCCGCCGCTCTGCGGGCTCATGCCGGGGACGGTCACGGTGGCCTTGATGGTGGCGGGGCCGGTGCCGGTGAAAGCCTCGCCGTCGACGGCGCCGGTGAAGTCGCCGTAGATGGCGTAGTCCGCGTTGACGGCCACGCCCGGGCCGATGTTCACCGGGACGGTGCCGGTGCCGGCGTAGGCGAAGAGTAAGCCGCCCGCTTCGTCCAGCCTGATCGGTGACGCCCACGTCGACGGAGAAGGTCTGCCCGCTGACCACGGTGGTCAGGCGGGCCTGGCCCTGGTGGGTGGCGGGCTCGCCCGCGGGCAGCGGGGGAGGGGTGGCGTCGCTCAGGGGGTTAGCGGTCTGCGCGGACCCGGCGCTTCCCGTCCCGGCCTGTTCGCTGCCGGACGTGCAGCCGGACGTTCGGTCCGGTGCATTCACCCCGGCCTGGCCGGTCCTTGCCCATCGCCGTCGCCGCCGAGCCTCACTGCCGCCCCCGAGCGCGAAGGCCAACACTACCGTGACCACCGCCGCCACCACGAGCAGGGCGACGATGGAGCGACCACGTCCGCCGCGAGAAGCGCTCATGGTCGAAAGCGGGCTTGTCTTCCATCCCCTCACCCTCGGTCGTCGCTAACCCGGTTGTCACGTCACTTATATAGGCTATGACGCAGGAGGCGTCCGGACCGGACAGCTTGCCTGAAGGGGCGGCCGCGGTCCTTCAAGCTGTTTGCCTTTCCCTATCCCGGCGCCGCCGCCCCAGTGGCCGCGGCTCATAGCGCCCATGTCGCAGGGCTCGAAGGAGTCGAAACGGATGTCGCGCACGTGGGTCAGGGGCTCCCAGCCTACCCGGTAGCCCTTGCGGCAGAAGATACGTACCAGCGTGACCAGGGGATGGTTGCGGAAACGAGCGAGTTCCTCCGGAGTCGCCGGGCGGCATTCGTCCACCTGCCCGTAGAGGCGGACCGCCGGCGGATGAGTATAGTGCCCGAGAAAGAAAGAGAGCACCCAGAAGGACTTGCGCATGTCCACCGCCAGTACCGTCACCCGGTCGTCCCGCTCCAGGTTCTCGGGCAGCAGGCTGGGGTACCGTTCGAAGTAGAAAGCCGTGCAGTCGTCCCGCGGGATGAGCGAGCCGATGGGGGTCAGACGGGGAGTGCCGTCCGGATCGACGGTACCGAAGATGAAAAGCCCCATGGATTTCCTGCAGACACAGCTGATCATGGTCCAGTGGTCTTCGATGCGCATGCCGGTACCTCCCTTTTTCCCTGCGAGGTCACGGGCGCCTCCCTGACGCCCGTGAAGGATAACCGGAATAAATCCGGGAGAGGGGGTCCGACGCAAGTAGCCGGACCCCCGACATCGTTCTATAATCTGTATGATACCTAGGCGATGAAGGAGCACCAGGGGGCATCAGTGACTCGGCCAAAAGACGGAGGAGTACCAGAGGACCCGGGGCTGCTGCACGTTTACGGGCAGGGGGGTTATCACGACGACGTCTTCCTGGTCGGCAACGCCAGGGGGCTGCGGGCGGCGCGGGACGCCCTGGACAGGCTGCTCGAGGAAGGTGCCACGCAGGACTCGGCCTGGGTCTCGGTCTGCGACGGGGAGGGCTACGACTTCAAGGTCATGCGGGTGGACGACCCCTGGAGCATGGGCTTCGAGCTCGGGGAGGACGGCGAAGTCGAGTGCTGGCGGCCGGGTGCCCCGCCCGGCAGCCGCTGGGCCAGGATGGCGTACCCGTACGCCGACGAGGAGTGGGGAAGGGAGCGGCGCGAAGACGCGCTCTGGCCCGCGAAGTTCTGGAAATACCCTTACCGCATGCCCCCCCTCACCGTCACCGTGGCGGAATACCTCGGAGACGCCGCCCTGGACGCCCCGCTCGTGGCGGGGGGCGACGAGGTGGGCTGCCCTTACTGCGGCGGGAGGCACCCGACCCGCGTGGTCGACGGCGTGCAGGGGGAACGGCTGCTCGTCTTCGGGTGCGGGGAGACGAGGGGGGAGAACGAACTGATCGCCGGGTTCTCGAACGGAGAGCTGTTCAGGCTGGTCGTTTCACTGTTGAACAGGTACGAGTAGGCCGGAGGCCGCTCGTCGCGCCCCTTTCCTCGACTTGCCTCTCCCGCAACCGGCACAATGCCGCAACGCCTCCCCCGGTGATTACCTCATGTAAGACATGCTCGGGGTTCAGGTGACGTCGGCGTAGCGCTCGATGCGGCGGAAGGCCTCCTGGAGCATGCGGTTGCCGTCCTCCACCCGGACGGTGACGGCGTGGCGGGAGCAGGTGGAGGCGCAGATGCCGCACCCCTTGCAGGCGTCGCTGATGACCGCGCGCTCCCCCTCGATGGAGATGGCCCCGGCGAAGCAGGCGTCGACGCAGCGGCCGCAGCCGTTGCAGGCGTCGGTCACCTCGATGCTCAGGCCCTCCAGGGCGTGCATGCGCGCCTTCATCTCCGGCGCCCAGCGGGGCATGTTGCGCATGGCCACGCAGCAGCAGGGGCAGCAGAAGCAGAGGGTGAGGAAGCGGTCGCGGTCGCGGGGCTTGATGCCCAGCATGAAGGGGTCGGCGTCCACCCGCCCGATCTGCAGCACCAGCCCGGCCTGGATGGCCTTGTCGACGTGCTCGACGGCTTCCTCCACCGAGACGGCCCGGCCCATGCTGGGGTCGATCTGCTTGGCGCTCTCGCCCAGGAAGATGCAGCCCAGTTCCATGGGGAAGTCCATGCAGCGGCAGCCCACCCGGCAGAGGCAGATGGGCAGGATGACCCGGTGGGCGGCGCGGCGCACCATCTCCTCCGCCACCTGGCGGGGCAGCACGGTGGACTCGTCCTGCTCGATGTCCTCGTTGATGGGGATGAAGGTGACGTCGTAGTGCTCGTCGTTGTGCAGGTACTGCGAGGCCTTGCCCACCACCGGCCAGTTGGTGACGGTGGCCCACATGTCGGTCATGGGCTGCCAGAAGGGCAGCGCGTAGAGGAAGAACCTCCACTTGGTCTTGCGAAAGAACACGGCATTCCCCTTTCTCTCACGCCTTACCGCTATGGTTATGAACTTCTGGACGGATTGCAGCATGGCCTTGACGTTCTCCGGCCTGGCGTCGATGGGGACGTCGCAGCCGGAGGAGAGGATGAACCCCCCGTCCGCCCCGACCTCCCTGATCAGCTTCTCGCAGTAAGCCTCCACCTCTTCCGGTTCCGACAGCTTGAGCAGGGTGGCCGGCACGTCCCCCATGATGCACATGTGGTCGCCCAGCACCTCCTTGGCGGCGAAGATGTCGGAGCAGTCCGTCCAGGTTGAGGACGCACTTGGCCCGGGGCAGCCGCTTGAAGTAGGGGAAGAAGGCGGTCCAGTCGTTGTCCATGTGCAGCACGGGGGTGATGCCGTGCCTGATGCAGGTAGCCGCACAGTTCCAGCAGGTCGGGCAGGGCGAACTCCTCGAACTGCCGCGGCGACATCAGGGTGGCGCTGGTGCGGGTCAGCCCGATGAGGGCGCGCCTCACCCCGGAGACGTACGGCCCGGCCAGGCACAGGGGGAACCAGGTCCGGAGCAGCGCATGGGCGGCCCGCTTGAGGTCGTCCCCGTGGCGGTAGAGGTCGGTGACGAAGTCGGAATAGGACCGGAGCTGGGTGGAGATCTGCTCCAGGGGGAAGAGGACGTTGTTCGCCCCCACCATCGGCTCGATGCCGCGGAGGCGCCAGGCACGGCAGGAGAGCATCACCTTGAACCCGTCGTAAAAGCCCAGCGCCTTATAGATGTAGAAATCACGCAGGCCCTCGAGGTCGGACCGGAGCTCGATGGCCTTGTCGCGCATGAAGGCCCCGGGCCGCGCCGCCAGGGCGGCGTATTCCTCCGGCTTGATCACCGTCTTCTCCACGAACTGCCAGAGGGCGTTGTCGTCCACCCCGTTCACGCCGGGCCAGATGGGGGGGACGATGGAGAGCGAGTCCATCAGCCGGGCCAGGCCGGCGTTGGAATAGTTGAAGCCGTCGATGGGGCCGAGCTCCCGGTGCACCCGGAGGAAGGCCCGGTCCGAGCGGCGGATGCTGAAGAGCATGTCGTGCTGGGTGACGCCGGCGTAGCGGGCCGCGAAGCTGTCGATCATGGGCACCACCGGGACGCGGTCGGGCCTGCCCAGGCGTATGGCGGTGTCGATCCTCTCCCTGGCATTCATCGCCGCCTGCGCTGTCCCTCCTTTACGGTTTGAACTTCTGGACGGACTGCAGCATGGCCTTGACGTTCTCCGGCTTCGCGTCGATGGGGACGTCGCAGCCGGAGGAGAGGATGAACCCGCCGTCCGCGCCGACCTCCCGGATGAGCTTCTCGCAGTACCCCTCCACCTCTTCCGGCTCGGCCAGCTTGAGCAGGGTGGCCGGCACGTCCCCCATGATGCACATGTGGTCGCCCAGGATCTCCTTGGCCTTGAAGATGTCCGAGGTCGACGTCCAGGTTGCAGATGCACTTGCCGCGGGGCAGTTCCTTGAAGTAATGGAGGAAGGGGGTCCAGTCGTTGTCGAAGTGGAGCAGGGGGGTGATGTCGTGGTCGATGAGGTAGTTGCAGAGGTAGAGCAGGTCCTCCAGGGCGAACTCCTCGAACTGGCGGGGCGAGAGCAGGGAGGCGCTGGTGCGGGTGAGCCCGATGAAAGTGCGCCTGACCCCGGAGACCTTCGGGCCCATCAGGCAGCGGGGGAACCAGGTCTCGAGCATGGCCCGGGCGGCCTTCTTCACCTCGGGGCCGTGGCGGTAGAGGTCGGTGACGAAGTCGGTGTAGGAGCGGAGCTGGGTGGAGATCTGCTCCAGGGGGAAGAGGACGATGTTGGGCCCCACTATCGGCTCGATGCCGCGTGCGGCGCCAGGCCCGGCAGGACAGCATCACCCGGAACACGTCGAGCTGCCCCATCACCTTGTTGTAATAGAACTGCGGCCTTGCCCTTGATGTCGGGGCGGTTGGCGATGGCCTTGTCGCGCATGAAGTTGTCGGGGTTGGCGGCCAGGGCCGGGTACTCGTCCGCCGTCCATCACCGTCTTCTCCACGAACTGCCAGAGGGCGTTCTCGTCCACCCCGTTCACCCCGGGGAGATGGGCGGGACGATGGCCAGGGCGCTGCACCAGGCCGCCCAGGCCGGCGTTGGACATGCCGAAACCGTCGATGGGCCCCAGTTCCTCGGTGCACCTGCAGGAAAGCGCCGGTCGGCGTGGCGGATGTCGAAGATCATGTCGTGCTGGGTCACCCCGGAATAGCGGGCGGCGAAGACGTCCATCATGGGGGCCACCGGTACCCGGTCGGGCTTGCCCAGCCGTATCGCCGTTTCGATCCGTTCCCTCGAGGTCATGACCGCCATGTGCACCCTTCCTTTCCCCGGCTTGACAGTGGCGCTTCCCGTTGCTATAAATGTTGTTATAACTTGTATATACATATATACAAATAAGCGGGAAATGTCAAGACGATCTGGGAGGAACAAGGGAGCCGGAAGAGCGGATGGGAGAGAGCAGGCAATGGGGCCGCCAGGACAGCGCTTGAGGAGCTGGGTGGCATCGACGAGGAGTCCTTCGCGCCGGCCTACGTCCAGCTGGGCCAGATACTGGAGGAGGGCATCCTCACAGGGGCCGCCTGCGGCCGGGCGAGCGCATCCCCTCCGAGCACGAGCTGGGCGAGGCCTTCGGGCTGTCGCGCATGACCGTGCGCCGCGCCATCTCCCTGCTCATCGACGGCGGCCTGCTCCGCAGCGAGCAGGGGCGCGGCACCTTCGTCATCAACCCGCGCACCGAGGGGGGCCTCTTCTTCATCCCCGACTTCCACGAGGAGATGCGGGCCCAGGGGGCCGACTCCCGCGTGCGCCTGCTGGGGGTCAAGCTGGTCCCGGCGGGGAAGGTGCCCGCGGCCGAAGCTGGGCATCAAGCGGGGCAAGCGGGTCATCTACCTGGAGCGGGTGCTGGAGGGCGACGGCGAGCCCCTGGTCTTCGACAGGAAGTACATGCTCTACGACCACACCCAGCCGCTGCTGGAGGCGGAGCTGGGGCACGAGGCCGTCCCGGAGATCTTCTCCCAGCAGCCGAAGTACGCGCCGGTCCGCTCCGACCTGACCCTCTCCGCCAGCGTCCTCGACCAGCGGGAGGCCGAAGCTGCTGGAGAGCGGGGCGGGGGCCCCCGCCTTCTGCCTGGAGCAGCTGATCTACGCGGCCAGGGACTTGAGGGTCATCTGGGGCTGGCTGATCCTGCGCGGCGACCGGTTCAGTTTCAATTCCCTGAAGAAGACCATGTGAGGGGGAGGGAGGATGCAGCTGGAGGACGGATTGCTCAAAGCCATGGTCGACCTGGAGGAGGACCGGGTCCTCGAGCACGGCCCGCCGCATGATCGCCGCGGGTGTGGAGCCCTTGAGGATCATCGACGTCTGCCGCCAGGGCATGGAGGTGGTGGGGGAGAAGTACGAGCGCCGGGAGTACTACCTGAGCGCCCTGATCATGTCGGGCGAGATCTTCAAGGAAGTGATGGCCCTGCTGGACGAGGCCGGCTGCTTCGTGCCCGGCCGGCCGCGGCGGAGAAGGTCCTGGTGGCCATGGGGGCGCCCCTGGGCGACGTGCACGACATCGGCAAGGACATCGTCTCCATGCTCCTGCTCTGCTCCGGCTTCGGCGTGGTCGACCTGGGGGTGAACGTCACCCCCCGGCGCTTCGTGGAGGCGGTGGAGGAGAGCGGGGCGTCCGTGGTGGGCATCAGCGTGCTGCTCACCGTGGCCTACGAGTCCATCCAGGAGACGGTGAAGGAGTTCGAGCGGGCCGGCCTGCGCGAGCGGGTGAAGATAATGGTGGGGGGCGGAGCGGCCTCCGAGCGCCTGTGCGAGTTCGCGGGGGCGGACGCCTGGAGCAACGACGCCATGGACGCTGTCAGATACGTAAGGGGATTTACGGGAAAGGAGTAGGGATTATGGGCGTGGACATCGCTGCATTGATCGCCGACCTGGACGAGGACGGGACCCTCAAGGCGGTAAAGGAAGGCCTGGACGGGGGGACCGCTCCCCTGGACCTGCTGGCCCGGCTGCAGTCGGGCATCGCCGTGGTGGGGCAGCGCTTCGAAGAGAAGGAATACTTCCTGCCCGACCTGATCATGTCGGGGGAGATCTTCAAGGGCGCGGTGGCCCTGATCGAGCCGCACCTCAAGGGGGAGTCGATGGGGTCCAAGGGCACCATCGTCATGGGGACGGTCCAGGGCGACGTGCACGACATCGGCAAGAACATCGTCATCACCATGCTCCGCTGCAACGGCTACGAGGTGCACGACCTCGGAGTGGACCAGGCCCCCGCGGTCTTCGTGGACAAGGCCAAGGAGACCGGCGCTCGCGCCTGGTGTACCTGTCCGGGCCTGCTGACCATCGCCTTCGACTCCATGAAGCAGACGGTGGAGGCCTTCGAGGCCGCCGGCCTGCGGGACCAGGTGAAGATCGTCATCGGGGGCGGCCCGGTCAACCAGCAGGTGGTGGACTACGCGGGAGCGGACGGCTGGGGCAAGGACCCGGGCGAGGCCCTGCACCTGGCCGAGCAGTACACCTAAATTTGGGGTCAGACCCCAAATTTAGATAACGAAGATCGGTCCTGTTGTTTCGACTCTCACCTGGTGCGTGGCGGCAGGTAACTAAATTTGGGGCCTGACCCCAAATTAAGGAGGTAGGATATGGAGACGGGTGGGCACACCATCATCATAGGGGAGCGCATCAACCCCACCGGCAGGCCCGGGCTGGCCGCGTCGCTGGTCGAGGGCGAGCCTCGACCTGGCGCTGAACGAGGCCCGGGCCCAGGCCGAAGCGGGCGCGGACGTCATCGACGTCAACGTGGGCGCGCCGGGCGTCGACGAGATGGCGCTGCTGCCGCGGCTCGCCCGGGAGGTGCACCTGTCCACCGGCCTTACCGTCTGCGCCGACTCCTCCGACCCGGCCGCCCTGGGGGAGGCCCTGGCCGTCCTGCCCGAGGGGAGCCTGGTCAACTCGGTCACGGGGGACGACGACAGCCTGGAGACGGTACTGCCGGTGGCCGCCGAACGCCGCGCCGTGGTCATCGGCATGGCCAAGGACCGCACCGGCATCCCCGCCGACGCGCGGGGGCGCCTGGACATCGCCCGCCGCATCGTCGAGAGGGCCGGAAAGCACGGCATCGAGCCGGCCCGCATCCTCATCGACTTCCTGACGCTGCCCGTGGCCACCGACGCCGGTTCCGCCCGCCTCACCCTGGAGTGCATCCGCATGGCGGGGGAGCTGGGGGTGGGGACGGTGCTGGGCGCCTCCAACGTCAGCTTCGGCATGCCCACCCGCGACATCCTCAACGCCGCCTTCCTGTCCATGGCGGTGGAGGCGGGGCTCACCGCCGCCATCGTCAACCCCCTCGAGCCCGGCATCGTCCAGTCCATCCTCGCCGCCGACGTGCTCACCGGGCGGGACGGCATGGGCCGCAGGTACCTGAAGGATTTCCGGCAGCGCCGCCGCCGGCCGGAGGAAGGGAGCGCGACATGAGCCTGGACACCCGGCGAGCCTTCGCCTTCATGCGCATGAACTACAAGTACGGGCTGCTGGACAAGACGGCTTCCCTGATGGGCGAGGCCCTGGAGGGGGCCATGGACGAACTGGGCCTGGACTTCGAGGACGTCCTGATGCGCCTGGACGGGGCGGGCGAGGACACCATCGACCGGATCAACGGCGCGGTGGAGAAGTGGTCGGGACTGGCCCTGCGCCTGGCCGTCAACGAGCACCATGACCCGCCTGCAGGCGAAGCTGCTGGACGTCCCCGCGGTCAGGCGGCGCCTGGTCTCGCTGATCACGGGCGCGCCTGGTGAAGATGCTCTCGAACGAACCCGGATGCGCGCAGCCGGCCCCCTACGCCAGCCGCTACGAGCCGGGGGGGTGCGCCGATGAGTGAGGCACTGGGCAAGAAGGTCAAGGAGAAGATGGCCAGGTCTGGTGGGGAAGGAAGCATGCGCCGACGACCCCGCGGCCCTCGAGGCGCATGCCCGGGCGGCCTGGCCCGGCCTCGCCGGCGAGCCCCTCTGCGTGGTCCGCCCGTCCGCGGTGGAGCAGGTGCGCTCGCTGGTGGGCCTGGCCCGGGCCGAAGGGCCTCAACCTGGTGCCGGTGTCCTCCGGCGCCCCCCACCTCAAGGGCGGCTCCGTCCCCGCCGCGCCGGGCGTCATCGTCGACTTCTCCCGCATGGACCGCATCGTCCGCCTGGACCGGCGCAACCGGGTGGCCCTGGTGGAGCCGGGGGTGACCTTCCCCGCCCTGCGGGAAGCGGCCGCCAAACAGGGCCTGCGGGTGCTCGCCCCCCTGGCCCCCCGCCCCGGCAAGTCGGTGCTGGCCAGCTGCCTGGAGCGCGAACCCTTCCTCATCCCCAAGTACCACTGGGACTCCACCGACCCCCTGCTCTGCATGGAGGTGGTCTTCGGCACCGGCGACCTCTTCCGCACCGGCTCGGCCGCCGGCCCGGGCTCGCTGGAGGACCAGTGGGCGCTGGGCAACGCCCAGAAGAACCCCATGGGCCCCGCCTCCTCCGACCTGGGCAAGCTGGTGCAGGGGTCGCAGGGGACCCTGGGCCTGGTCACCTGGGCGTCGGTGAAGCTGGAGCTCGCGCCCGCCATCCGCAAGTTCTACTTCATCCAGGCCGCGAGCCTGGAGGAGCTCAATGGCTTCGTCTACGAGGCCTGCAAGCGCCGGCTGGGCGACGAGATGCTGGTCCTCGGGCCCCGCTGCCCTGGCCGCGCTGGCGGGCGGGAGCCCGGAGGAGATCGCCGCCTGCGCCGCGCGCCAGGCCCCCTTCACACTTATTTACGCAGTGTCAGGAATAGACGGGTACCTGCCGGAGCGCAAGGTGGCCTACCAGGAGAAGGACCTGGGCGCCGTCGCCCGCCGGCACGGGCTCACCCCGGTGAAAGAGCTGCCGGGGATCGACCGCGGCCCGCCTGGCCGGTGAACTGGACGGCCCCGGCGCGGACCCCGCCGCGGATGAGCCCTGGTGGAAGTCGCGCCTCAAGGGCGGCTGCCGGGAGGTCTTCTTCCTCACCACCCTGGACCGCGCCCCCGGTTTCATCGCCACCATGCGGGAGGCGGCCGCGCGGCACGGCCACCCGGAGGAGGACCTGGGCCTGTACGTCCAGCCCGTCCGGCAGGGGCAGTTCCTGCCACCTGGAGTTCCAGATATTCTACAACCCGTCAGAAAAAGCCGGGACGGCGCGGGCGGAGGAGCTGGCGCGGGACGCCGCGGCGGCCATGGCGGAGGCGGGGGCCTTCTTCTCCCGTCCCCACGAGCCCTGGATCGGCCCGGCCTACGACCGCTGCCCCGACACCGTCTACGCCCTGCGCGAGCTGAAGAAGGTCTTCGACCCCGACGGCGTGCTCAACCGGGGCAAGCTCTGCTTCGCTGAGAGGCGACGCCGGCAGCCGGGGGAGGTGAGTGAGATGGCGCTCGAGGATTACCGCGAGGACATGGCCGCCTGCGTGCGCTGCTCCTCCTGCAAGTGGGTGCCCTTCAACCAGATGCGCAGCTCCCGCTTCTCCCACAACTGCCCCTCCATCAACAGGTTCAACTTCCACTCCTTCTCCGGCTCGGGCCGCATGAACATGGGCCTCTCCATCATGGACGGCCGCAGCGAGCTCACCGAGAAGGTCTGCGAGGTCATCTACTCCTGCCAGCTCTGCGGGGCCTGCGACGTCACCTGCAAGACCTACCGGGAGATCATCGACCTCACCGAAGTGCTGCTGGAGCTGCGGGGCAAGTGCGTGGAGGACGGCCAGCTGCTGCTGGAGCACATGGCGGCCATCGACGCCCTCAAACAGGAGAACAACATGCTGGGCGAGCCCAAGGCCGAGCGCGGAGCCTGGGCGGAAGGCCTGGATCTGAAGGACATCAACCGCGAGAAGGTGGACGTGATGCTCCACGCGGGCTGCCGCTTCTCCTACGATAAGGAACTGTGGCCGGCCCTGCGCGGCGCGGTGCGGCTGCTGCTACGGCCGCCGGGCTGGACGTGGGCATCGCCGGGGCGGAGGAGTCGTGCTGCGGCGGGCGCGCCTACGAGCTGGGCTACCGGGGCGAGGCCCGCAACTTCGCCGAGGACCTGCAGGCGCGGGTGAAGGCCTCCGGCGCCTCGCTGCTGCTCACCCCCTGCTCCGACGGGTTCGCCGCCTTCCAGCACCTCTACCCGCGCATGGGCGTCGAGCTCGCGGCGGAGCCGGTGCACCTGGTCCAGCTGCTCGACCGCCTGATCGAGCAGGGGAAGCTGCGCCTCCGCCACCCCGTGGACCTCAAGGTCACCTGGCACGACCCCTGCCACCTGGGGCGCATGGGCGAGCCGTACCTGCCCGAGTGGGAGGGGGACAAGCGCCAGCGCCTGCGCTGCCAGAGCCGCACCGGCAAGCGCGGCGTCTACGAAGAGCCGCGCCGCGTGCTCAAGGCCCTGCCCGGGCTGGAGCTGCGCGAGATGGAGCGCATCCGCGAGTGGTCCTGGTGCTGCGGGGCGGGGGGCGGCGTCATCGACGCCTTCCCCGAGTTCGCCGCCTGGACCGCGGCCGAGCGGCTGCAGGAGGCCCTCTCCACCGGGGCGGAGGCCCTGGTCACCGCGTGCCCCTGGTGCGAGCGGGTCTTCCGGGACGCGGTCAGGGAAAATAATTACAACCTGAAGATATATGACCTGGCCGAGCTGGTCCTGCGCTCGGTCGAGGGAGACGGGGACGGAGAGGAGGTGCCGGCATGATCACCGAAGAGGCATACCGCGCCCTGGAAGAGGCGGTGGGCGAGGACAACGTCACCCGCGAGCCGGCCATGCTGGACAGCTACGCCTGGCAGCCCTTCCTCAACATGACCGAAGACCTCTGGGTCAGGCGCCCGGTGGCGGTGGCGCTGCCCGCTTCCACCGAAGAGGTGCAGGCGGTGGTGCGCGCCTGCAACAGCGCACGGGCTGAAGTTCAAGGCCATCTCCACCGGCTGGGGGGCGCACAACGGGCCCACCTACGACGACGTGGTCCTGCTCGACCTGCGGCGCATGAACCGCATCCTGGAGATAGACGCCGAGAACATGTACGCGGTGGTGGAGCCCTACGTCTGCGGCGGCGAGCTGCAGGCGGAGGCGTGGAAGCACGGGCTCAACACCCACATCGTGGGGGCGGGGCCGCACTGCTCCCCCTGGCCGGCGCCACCTCCATGCACGGCTGCGGCAACGACAGCCTGTACATGAGCACCTCCTCCCGCAACCTGCTGGGGGTGGAGTGGGTCCTGCCCAACGGGGAAGTACTGCGCCTGGGGTCCCTGGGTTCCGGCGCCGGCTGGTTCTCGGGCGACGGGCCCGGCCCCTCCCTGCGCGGCATCGTGCGCGGCACCTCGGGCGCCTTCGGGGGGTTCGGCGTCTTCACCAAGGCGGCGGTGAAGCTCTTCAACTGGCCGGGGCCGGAGGTCATCGAGGGCAGGCGGCCTCATCCTCGACTCCACCAACGCCCTGCCGGAATGCTGCCGCCTCTTCAACTGCGGCTTTCCCGACGAGCAAGCCTGCACCGACGCCGTCTACAGGTAGGGGAGGCGGAGATCGGCTACCTCTTCACGCGCATGGTCACCACCGAGTTCATCCTGCTGATCATGCCCCACCTCTTCCAGAGACCTGGTGCAAGCAAGGGCAAGGCCGTCATGGACCTGGCCAACGCCTGCGTCGCCCACCCCTTCATGATCATGCTGGTGGGCAGTTCCGCGGACGAGATCGACTACCAGGAGGCGGTGCTGCACGAGATCGTCGACTCGGTGGGGGGCATCGCCATGGACATGGGCAAGATCGAGCCGGCGCGCAAGCTGATGGGCAACAACATGCTGCGCTGCACCATCTTCGCCACCGTCTTCCGCTTCGGCAACATGTTCGCCACCAACCTGGACGGCAACGAGGCCACCGACTCCCAGTACGAGTGGACCCACGCCATGCAGGGGCCCAAGGAGTCGTACATCCGCTCGGGGCAGATGATCGACGACGGGGGCGAGAACCCCTACATCATCCATTACGAGAACAACCTCTACGGCCACTGCGAGACCATCTACTTCTACGACCAGCGCCTCCGGAAGCACCGCGAGGCGCTGGACCCGCTGGGCTTCGACACCACCCTGGCCGCCATCGAGCAGTGCAACGTGCCCCTGGCCGCCTTCGACCCGGTGGCCCGCAAGTTCCTCTCGCCCCTGGCCGTACGACTTCAACGAGTGGCAGAAGAGGATCTCGGCCGCCTTCGACCCGGCAGGCGTCTCCGACACCGGCCTGTACACCGACGAGAAGGACCCGGACTGGGAGAGGGTCTCGCCGGAGAAGCGGGAGAGGCTCAAGCGCCTGCAGGAGCGCTTCGGCACGCAAGGGCGTATAATATCCGCTTCAGGGGTGATTGTTCATGTACTGTCCGGCGTGTGGGGTGGAGCAGACCGGATGGAGCGAAGTTCTGCAAGTCCTGCGGCCAGCCGGTATCCGGAACCCCTGAACCTCCCGCCGCTGCATCGCCCGGTCCGTACCCGGTTTATCCCGTGCCGGCGGCCGCACCTTCGCGCGGCAGGATGTTCGTCATCCTCGGCATCGTCGGGCTGGTGACGTTGATCGCGATCGTGGCAGTGGTGGCGCTGCTCAGCCTGGGCGGCGACGAGGGGGTCGTCGGTACGTATTACAGCAAGAGCGGCGACAGTCCGCTCGAGCTGAAGGCCGACGGCACCTTCACCATGGACGCCGGCGAGATCGAACTCGAGGGCACCTACGAGGTCAGGGGCGACGAGCTGACCCTGACCCTCTCCTACTTCGGCATGGAGAGCGAAGTGGAGGGGACCATCAGGGGCGGCAGCATCACCATCGAGGACGAGTGCTGATCAGAAGAGATGATCCTCGCCGAACGGTGCCTGGCACCTTCAGCTCAAGTCCGGCGCATCGTTGCGTCCGCGTCCAGGTTCGATTTCCGATACCGGCGCCGATTTGAGCCGGCCAGCAGGCCGAAGGCCATGGCCTCGCTCGGCCGGCCCGACGGGGTGACGATGTTGAACCAGGGCTCGAACTTGTCCATCAGCCCGAACAGCTCGGCCAGTTTGCCCGGGTCGCCCTCCAGCCGGATCTCCCCCGCGGCGATCTTCTCCGGCATGGCCGCCTGTCCCAGCAGGACCTGGTCGAGGGCTGCCCGGGTCAGGGTGAGCGCGGCGTCCGGGGACCCCTCCCAACTGCCGGTGGAGTAGTTCAGCACCCCGTTTTCCAGCGTAAGGAGGTAGGTCTCCCCGATGTCGGTGAAATCCAGGCTTATGCGCAGCTTGGCCCCCCCGGCCTTGGGGCCGTTCAGCCGCACCGCCATGAAGTCGAAGAGCATGCCCAGGCCCAGGGCCGCGATGACGTCGGCGCCGGCGGTCTTGGCCTGCCCGATAGGTTTGACCCCCTCGCGCAGCTCCATCGCCCCGGTGAGGTAGAAGTTGCGCCAGGGGCCGGACTCCGCCTGGTAACCCAGCTGCTCCAGCGCGTCGGCCTGCAGCTCCAGCGCCTCCCGGTTGCCGGGTTCGGCGAAGACCAGGTGGTTGACCACCTCGGCCACCCAGCGGTAGTCGCCTCTCCCGAAGGCCTCCCGCGCCTTGTCGATGACGGCCTCGGCCCCGCCCATGAACTCGACGTAGCGCGCGGCGGCCTGCTCCGGCGGCAGGGGGTGGAGGTTGGCGGGGTTGCCGTCGAACAAGCCCAGGTACTTCTGGTAGACGGCCTTGGCGTCGTGGTTGACGGAGCCGTAGTAGCCGCGGCTGTACCACTCCCGGTTCAGTTCCTCGGGCAGCTCGATCACCTCGGCGATCTCCAGCATGGTCTTGCCGTGGTTGGCCAGCCGCAGGACCTCGTCGTGCAGGTACTTGTACATGTCGCGCTGTTTCTTGAGGAATTCCAGGCAGCGGTCGTGCCCCCACACCGGCCAGTGGTGGCTGGCGAAGACCACGTCGGTTTCCCCCGCGAAGAGCTCGATGGCTTCGTCGATGTAGTGGGCCCAGTTCCGGGCGTCCCGCACCTGGGCGCCGCGCAGGGTGTAGAGGTTGTGGAGGTTGTGGGAGCAGTTCTCCGCCATGCACAGGGCGCGGAACTGGGGGAAGAAGAACTGCATCTCCGCCGGCGCCTCGGTGTCCGGCGTGTTCTGGAAGACGACCTTCACCCCGTCGATGTCCATCTCGGTGGGGGTGGTGTCGATGATCACGGTGGGCTTGATGAGGGTGGTGGTGCCGGTGGAGATGACCTTGCCCAGCCCGGCGTCCACCTGCCCCCTGGCGCCCTTGGGCAGCAGGCTGCCGTACATGAAGAAGGCCCGGCGGGTCATGACGTTGCCGGCCAGCACGTTCTCGCTCACCGCCGCTTCGGTGAAACCCTTCCGGCGCGATGACCATCACCTTACCCGCCTTGACGTCCTCCTCCGAGATGACGCCCTTGACGCCGCCCCAGTGGTCGATGTGGCTGTGGGTGTAGACCATGGCCACCACCGGCTTCCGGCCCAGGTGCTCGTAGACCAGCTCCATGCAGGCGGAGGCGCATTCGGCCGAGATGAGCGGGTCGATGACGATGTAGCCGGAGTCGGTCTCGATGATGCTCATCACCGAGAGGTCGTACCCGCGCACCTGGTAGACGCGGTCGACCACCTTGAACAGGCCGTGGAACATGTTCAGGCGCGCCTGGCGCCACAGGGAGGGGTTGACGGAGGGAGGGGCGTCCTCCTGCTCCAGGAAGGAATAGGGCTCGAGGTCCCACACCGTCTTGCCCTCGGGGTCCTTGATCAGCGGGGGGTCGAGGCGGGCGATGAAGCCCTTCTGCGCGTTCTCCCAGTCCTCCCGGTCGTCCCAGTCCAGGTGAGCGTGGCCGCGCACGTCCTGGTTGGCCTGCTCGGTGAAACCGGTGGCATCCTTGGGCTCGTTCATGATCTCTCCCCTTTCGTTGGAGGCTGGCATCTGTGTCGACGGCGTGCACGCAGCTCGCGGGGCGCGCCCCGGTTTCCGCGTAGGTTATTATTCTACCCTTACGGCGGCTTGTTTTAACACAGCGGGCGTTCCGCGCGTGCGGGACCGCGGGTGGATCGCTTCCCGCGCTCTCAGCCCACCCGGATGATGCGGGCGTGGTCGGTGATCTCCACCAGGGTGTCGCGGGATTCGGGCAGGCTGCGGTCGTTCAGCCAGCACCCGGTGTTGACCGCCAGCGTGCCCGACAGGGGCAGGCGCATCATCCCCGCCACGTGGGTGTGCCCGTAGACGAAGTAGGCCGGCATCTCCTCGCAGAAGTGCTGGAGCAGCGCCTCCAGCTCCGCCGCGTTCTCCTCGATGGTGGTGCCGCGGTACTTGGAGGCGCGGCTCTCGGGTGAGATCCCCCAGTACTTGCCCATGTTGTTGAGCCAGCGGTAGACGCGGTAGCGGTTCTCCACCACGCCGGGGATGTAGGTGCTGAGCGTGGCCATCTCGTAGTAGGGAGCGATGAAACGCTCCATGTCGCCCAGGTCGAGGCTGGAGCTCTTGTTGAGCAGGTAACTGCTGATGCGCGAGTGCTTGGGCTTCCACAGGGACCTCTCGAACATCCCCAGCAGGTGCCCGTGGGTGAGAAAGGCGACCTTTCCCTGCACGGTGACCTGGTGGATGGGATAGGTGGTGAACAGAGGGACCAGGGCGTCCCGGGGGGCCAGGGCCTTCATCACCGGGATAGTCCCGGGTCATGGGCATGGTCAGTTCCGGCATGGTGAGTTCGCCCTCGCGCAGGCGGTCCATCACCTGCCCCTCGTAGTACATGCGGAAGACGTGGTGGTCGTGGTTGCCCGGCAGGTAGATCAGGCGGCGCACGTCGGGCAGCATGTGCAGCGCGTGCATCAGGGGCCGGGCCCGCTCCAGCGCCACCTCGAAGGGGGCCTGCCAGAAGTCGAAGAGGTCCCCCAGGATGACCAGGTCGTCGACCTGCCCGAGGTCGTTCACCGCTCCCGCCAGGGCTTCGATGCGGCCCGGGTCGGCCAGGGAGTCGTGGGGGTCCCCGAGGTGCATGTCGCTGATGACCACCACCCTGTCGGCGACGGCGCCCTCCGCCGGAGGCTTGAGCCACGCCCTGGCGCCGGGGATGCGCGAGGCGATGAGCTCCCCGCGCCGGCGCGCCCGCTGGGCGGCGCGCTTGGAGGCCTCGACCACCTTGTACTCGGATATCTTCCTGTGTTCCTCGGTCATAAGGCCTTCCCCGCTGCTAACCTGGACAGCGTCCGTCGCGTCTCTACCATTTTCTCTCCGGACCGCGTTTATACCTGCACGAGAGGCTAACACGGGCGGGATTCGAGAAATATTGTAACCAACCCCGGGGGCTTCCCGTTATCCCTAGTAATACTTAACGCGGGTAGAAATCATTCAACGTAACACTCAGGGAAGGGAGGACCGGCATGAGCGATGCCGCCTGGCGGCGGGTACTGGAGGCGCGGGCTACCGGGCGCCCCACCGCACGCGACTACCTCACGCACGCCTGCGACTACTTCTTCGAGCTGCGCGGCGACCGCTGCGGCCGGGACGACCCCTCCGTCGTCACCGGCCTGGCGGCCATGGAGGGTTACCGCCTGGCGGTGGCCGCCCACGACAAGGGCAAGGGAGCCTCCGGGCGCGCCGGCTGCAACTTCGGCATGCCCGGGCCGGCGGGCTTTCGCAAATCACAACGGCTCTTCTCCCTGGCCGCCCGGTTGTCCCTGCCCCTGCTGCTGCTGGTGGACACGCCCGGGGCCTACCCCGGCATGGAGGCGGAGGAGGAGGGGCAGGCCTGGACCATCTCCCGCAACCTGGCCGCCCTGGCTTCCCTGCGCACGCCGGTGCTGGTGACCTACATCGGCGAGGGTGGGAGCGGGGGAGCCCTGGCCCTGGGAATGGGCGACGTGGTGCTGATGCTGGAGAACGCCACCTTCTCGGTGATCAGCCCGGAGGGCTGCGCCTCCATCCTCTGGAGGGAAGCGTCCCGCGCGCCCGCCGCCGCCGGCATGCTCCGCATGACCTCGGCCGACCTGCGCGAGCTGGACCTGGTGGACGGGATCGTCCCCGAGCCGGCACGGCGGGGCCTCGGCCGACCCGCCCGCCGCCGCCCGGCTGCTGCGCGAGGCGCTGGTGGAGAACCTGGGGTGGCTGGAGGCCCTGCCCCTGCCCGCCCTGCTGGAACGCAGGCGCCTGCGCTATCGCGGCCTGGGCTTCTACTCGGAAGGGGCGGTGTAGCGGCATGGACCTATACCAGGCCTGCCTGGGCGGGCTGGAGGAGCTGGTCGAGGCGGCGCGGGAGGCCGGGCCTGGCCGAGGTGGTCTTCCGCTCGTCCCGGGGCTCGCTGGTGCTGCGCGGGGACGACAGCGGAGAAGCAGCGGAGGAAGCGGCCGGCAGGGGAGGCCGTGAAGAAGAGGACAGGCGCCGCCTCCGGGCCGGCGCGGCTGGTGCTGCTGCGCTCGCACTGCGTGGGGCGCTGGCGACGGGCCCGCGAGGCCGCCGCGGCGACCGTCGTCGACAAGCATGCCCGCCTGGGCACCATCTCCACCCTGCTGGGCGAGGAGGGGCTTGAAGCGCCGGGGCCCGGGCGGGTGGAGAAGTGGATCATCGGGGAAGGGGAGGTGGCCGGTTTCGGCGACCCCCTCGCGCTCTTCAGGGAGGTCGTCTGAAATGTCTTCTGAGATGGAAACGGTGTTCATCTTTCCCGGGCAGGGGAGCCAGTACGCGGGCATGGCGGGAGACCTGCCCGGCATCGATCCCGCGGCCGGCCGCGTCTTCGAGCAGGCGGCCGAGGTGTCGGGCCTGGACGTCCTGGAGTTGTGCCTGCGGGGCGAGCAGGAACGTGATAACCCGCACCGACCTCTGCCAGCTGGGAGTGGCCGCCACCTCCCTGGCCTGGCTGGCCCTGCTGGACGAGCGGCGGCGTCAGGCCCGGCGCGGTGGCCGGCCATTCCCTGGGCGAGTACTGCGCGGCCGCGGCGGCGGGCTGCATGGACACCCGGCAGGCGCTGGAACTGGTGTGGGCGCGCGGCCGGGCCATGCTGGAGGCCTCGCGCGCCAACCCCGGAGGCATGCTCGCGCTGGTGGGCGTGGGACCGCGAGAGGCGGAGGAGCTGCTCGCCGCTTGCGTGGAGGAGGGCGAGGCGCGCGTCGCCAACCACAACGCCTCCACCCAGGTGGTGGTGGCCGGCGGCCAGGCGGGGCTCGGGAAGGTGAGGGAGGAGGCCGCGCGCCGCGGCGTCCGCGTCATGCCCCTGGGGGTATCCGGGCCCTTCCACACCCCGGCCATGCGCGAGGCGCAGGCGAAGGTGGAAGAGCACTTAAGAGGCATGGAGATGAAGGACCCGGCGGTGCCCTTCTTCTCGGGCTATACGGGTGGGGAAGTGGAAAGCGGAGCGGAAGTCGGCGCGCTGCCTGGCGGAGGGGATGACCTCCCCGGTGCGCTGGTGCGAGCTCCAGGCCGGACTGGTACGGCGGGGAGCGGGGTCGCAGGCGGAAGTGGGGCCGGGACAGGTCATCAGCCGCATGGCCAAGCGGGACCACCCCGCGCCTGCGCATCTGCCACGCGTCCGACCTGCTCTAGAGAAGGGAGGAGGTAGGGACTTGTTCAAGCGGGTGATGGTGGCGAACCGGGGGGAGGTGGCCCTGCGCATCCTGCGCTCCCTGCGCGAGATGGAGGTGGAGGGGGTGCTGGCCTGTTCCGCGGTGGACGCGGCGCGGCCGCCGCGCCCTGGCCGACAGGGTCATCTGCGTCGGCCCGGCGGAGGCCGAGGGGAGCTACCTCAACTCCTACGAGTTGCTCAATGCCGCCGCGGCCTGCGGCGCCGACGCCATCCACCCGGGTTACGGCTTCCTCTCCGAGGACGCCGGCTTCGCCCGGCTCTGCGGGGAGATGGGGGTGGGCTTCGTGGGCCCCTCCCCCGCGGTGATGGAGAGGCTGGACGACAAGAGCGAGGTCTGCCGCACCGCCCGGGAGTCGGGGATACCCACGCTTTCCCTGGGCGTGGCGGGCGGGGAGGAAGAGGCCGCCGCCCTGGCGCTCGAGGCCGGGTACCCGGTGGTGCTCAAGCCTGTCGGCGGCGGCGGCGGCCGGGGCATCCGCGTGGCCGCCGTCCCGGAGGAACTGCCGAAGGCCTGGCGGCAGGCCAACCTGGAGGCCGCCGCCTCCTGCCGCCGGGAGGGTATCTACCTGGAGCGGTACCTGGGCGGGGCGCGTCACCTGGAGGTGCAGGTGGCCGGCGACACCGCGGGCCGGGTCATCACCTTCCCGCCCCGCGACTGCTCCCTGCAGCGCCGCTACCAGAAGTGGGTGGAAGAGACGCCGGCGCCCCGCCTCTCCCCTCACCTGGAGGAGGCGCTGCGCCGGGACGCCCGCCGCTTCATCGAGGCCTGCGGGCTCGAGGGCATCGCCACGGTGGAGTTCCTGCTGGACGGGGAGGACCACTACTTCCTGGAGGTCAACGCGCGGCTGCAGGTGGAGCACACCGTCACCGAGCTGATAACCGGCTGGGACCTGGTGAGGGAACAGCTGGGCCTGGCCGCGGGCGAGGCCCTGGGCGGGGAGCCGGAGGTACGCGGCCACGCCGTGCAGGCGCGCCTCTACCTGCTGGGCGGGGGCATGGAAGGGAAGGCGCGGCTGGAGTTGCCGGGCGGGCCGGGCATCCGGGTGGACGCGGCGGGGTCGGAGGTGTCCCTGCAGGCGCGCCGCTACGATTCCCTGGCCGCCAAGGTGTGCGCCTGGGCCCCCACCCGCCCCGAGGCGGTCTCGAGGATCGGCCGGGCCCTGCAGGAGACGGAGGTGCGCGGCGCGGAGAGCAACCTCTCCATGCTGCGGCGGCTGGTGACGAGCGAGGCCTTCCGCGCGGGGGAGTACGACTCGCGTTCGCTCGCGGGGATCCTGGGGGGATAGGCATGGATTTTCTTTCCGAGATGGGCGAGCTGATGCGCCGCGAAGGCCTTCTGGAGCTGGAGATACGTGACGCCGGGCGGGAGATAGTCCTGAGGCGGAGCCCCGGCGGCGGCCCCGCGGCGCCCGCCGGGGAAGGCCCGGGCGAAGAAGACGCGACCGTCACCGCCCCCCTCGCGGGCATCCTCTGCCTGAGCCCCGGCTCCGGGCAGGAGCCCTACGCGGCCCCGGGCGAGCTCAAGGAGCGCGGCGACACCCTCTTCTGCATCGAGGCGATGAAGCACATCAACGAGGTCTACGCGGAGTACAGGCTGACGGTGGAGGAGGTCCTGGCCGCGGAGGGCGACCCGGTCTCCCCCCGGCTGGCGGTCATGCGGGTGCGCCGGGAGGCGGAGCCGGAGACGGATGCGGGGACCACGATGGAGGCGGAAGATGAATAGCGCGGCCATCACCGCCTGCGGCAAAGGGCCTGCCCCGCCACACCCTGCACAACCGGGAGCTGGAGGGCTTCCTCGACACCAGCCACGAGTGGATCGTCACGCCGCACCGGCATCAGCGAGCGCCGGGTGGCGGGGCCGGACGAGGACAACCTCAGCCTCTCCCTGGCCGCCTGCCGCGCCGCGCTGGCCGGCGCGGGGTACGCGCCCTCCGATATCGACCTGATAGTCGTGGCCACCACCACCACCGACAGGATGGTGCCCTCGCTGGCCTGCAGCCTGCAGGGGGCGCTGGGGGCGAGGGGGCCGGCCCTGGACGTCAACGCGGGCTGCTCGGGCTTCCTCTACGCCATGGCCGTCGCCAACGGTTTCTTAAAGGAAGGACTGGCCGGCCGGGCCCTGCTGGTGGGGACGGAGACCCTCACCCGCATCGTCGACTGGCGGGAGCGCTCCACCTGCGTGCTCTTCGGAGACGGGGCGGGCGCCGCTGTGTTCGAGCCGTGCGGGGCCGGGGAAGGGTTGATGTCCATGCGCCTGGGGGCGCAGGGCGAAAGCGACTACTGCATCAAGGCCGACGGGGGAGGGTCGCACATGATGGCTTCCCTCGGAGGGGGGCTGGACGGCCGGGCCGGGAGCCTCTCCGCTTCGCTCCCCTTCCTGGCCGGCGGCTGGGGCGGCCTCTACCCCTTCGTGACCATGGAGGGGAGCGAGGTCTTCCGTTTCGCGGTGGGCAAGATCTGCGAGACCGTGCGCGGGCTCTGTGACGAGGCCGGTATCGAGCCGGACAGGTTGAGCATGATCGTGCCGCACCAGGCCAATTCCCGCATCGTGGAAGCGGCGGCGCGGCGCCTGGGCCTGCCGCGGGAGCGCTTCTTCCTGAACATCGACAGGTACGCCAACACCTCCGCCGCCTCCATCCCCATCGCCCTGGAGGAAGCCATGGCGGCGGAAGCCTTTCAGGAAGGGGACCTGGTGGCGCTGGTGGGTTTCGGGGCCGGGCTGACCTGGGGCGGCGCCCTGCTGCGCTGGCCGAATCCGGGGTCAGCCCCGGACAATCGACATTTTTCACCTGTACGCGGAACGGACCTGGAGAAGGAGCGAGAGGAGGACGTGAAGGGATGAAGGAACCCGGCGAGAGGATGGCCCTGGTGACCGGGGCGTCGCGCGGCATCGGCCGCAGCATCGCCCTGCGCCTGGCGGAGGACTGCCCGCGCATCGCCATCAACTACTGCGACAACCGCGACGCGGCGGAGGAGTGCCTGGAGCTGCTGCGCGCGCGCGGCGTGGAGGCCATGGCGGTGCGGGCCGACGTGGCCGACCCCCGCGAGGCGGAGAGGCTCATCGGCGAGGTGGAGGAGGCCTGGGGCGGCATGTCCATCCTGGTCAACAACGCCGGCATCCGCCGGGACGGCCTGGCCCTGCGCCTGAGCGACGACGACTGGCGCTCGGTGCTGGACACCAACCTGGGGGGGGCCTTCAGCTGCCTGCGCGCCGCCCTCCGCCCCATGCTGCGCGCGCGCTGGGGCAGGGTGGTCAACATCACCTCGGTGGCGGGCCTGGCCGGCAACCCGGGGCAGGCCAACTACTGCGCTTCCAAGGCCGGGCTGCTGGGGCTCACCCGCGGGGTGGCCCGGGAAGTGGCGGGGCGCTCCATCACCGTCAACGCGGTGGCCCCCGGCCTCATCGAGACGGACATGTCGGCCGGCCTGGACGAGGACGTCCGTCAAGGCCTCAAGGGGAAGATACCCATGGCCAGGTTCGGGCGGCCGGAGGAGGTGGCGGAGGCCGTGGCCTTCCTCGCCTCCGACGCCGCGGCGTACATAACCGGGCAGGTGATCTGCGTTGACGGCGGCATGCTCGGTTGAGGAGAGGCGCGCCGCGTCCACGGCCAGGGCCCGCGAGCTGTGGCTGCGCTGCCCCGGCTGCGGGCTGGTGCTGGAGCGGGCCAGGCTGGCCGCCGGCGCGGGGGTCTGCGAGCACTGCGGGCACCACCACCCGCTGGGGCTGGCCGAACGCGTCGCCCACCTCTTCGACCCCGGGAGTTTCCACCGGCGGGACGGGTCCCTCCGCTCCCTGGACCCCCTGGGCTTCGGGGAGGGGGACTACGCGCGCGCCGTGCGGAGCCTGCGGGGGGAGGCCATGGTCTACGGGACCGCCTCCATCGAGGGCGCTCCCCTGGTGGCCGCGGTGATGGACTTCACCGTCTTCGGCGGCTCCCTGGGGGTGGCGGTGGGGGAGGCCTTCTGCCGCGCCTGCGAGGCCTGCGTCGAGCAGCGCCTGCCGCTGCTGGCGGTGACCGCCTCGGGCGGGGCGCGCATGCAGGAGGGAACGCCGGCCCTGCTGCAGATGGCCAAGGTGATGGTGGCCCTGGCGGGGCTGGAGGAGGCGGGCACCGGCTACGTGTCCCTGCTCTGCGACCCCACCTGCGGAGGGGTGACCGCCAGCTTCGCCACCGCGGCCGACGTCATCCTGGCAGAGCCGGGCGCGCTGGTCTGCTTCAGCGGGCCCCGGGTGGTGGAGCAGACCACCGGGATGCGCCCGAGCGAGGGCTTCTCCCGGGCGGAGGAGCACCTGCGGCGCGGGCTCATAGACCAGGTGGTCCCGCGCGACCGCCAGCGGCGGGTCCTGTCGGGGCTGCTGCGCTTCCTGGCCGGCGACGCCCCGGGGGCCGGACGGGAGGCGGGCGGCGGACCACGCCCGCAGCGGGGCTGTTCGAGACTCGTGAGGAAAGGGGGCGCGCGGTCACGCGGGCCCATGGACGTAAAAGGAAAGGCAGGTAGGAGATGGAACGCAACGAGATATTCGAGAAGATCAAGGAGCTGATGCTCTCAAGGATCATGGTGGCGCCCGAGGCCATCACCTGGGACGCCCTGCTCAAGGAGGACCTGGAGGTCGACTCCCTGGACATGGTGGAGCTGGCCATGATGCTGGAGGACGAGTTCCAGATCAAGGTGCCCGACGACGTCATCGTGGACGTCAAGACCGTCGGCGACGTGGTGGGGTTCGTCGAGTCCAGCATCAGCGTACTGGACTGACGAGGGGAAAGGTGATGGTGACGATGCGGAGAGTGGCCATAACCGGGCTGGGCCCCGTGACTTCCCTGGGGACCGGCAGGGACGATTTCTGGGACTCCCTCGAGCGGGGGCGGTCGGGCATCTCCGCCATCACCTCCTTCGACGTCTCGGACTACCCCTGCCGCATCGCCGGGGAGATAACCGGCTTCGACCCCTCCACATATATGGACCGTAAGGAAGCGCTGCGCATGGACCGCTTCTGCCAGTTCGCGGTGGCCGCCGCCAGGCTGGCCTGTGCCGACGCGGGCCTGAGCGAGGGGAACGAACTGGAGGAGTGCGGCGTGGAGCCGGGGCGGGCGGCCGTGGTGGTGGGCTCGGGCATCGGCGGCATCACCACCTTCGAGACCCAGGTGGGGGTGCTGGCCGGCCGCGGCCCCTCCCGCGTCAGCCCCCACGTGGTGCCCATGATCATTCCCAACATGGCGGCGGGGTGGCTGGCCATCCTCTTCGGGTTCAAGGGGCCCAACTTCTCCACGGTGACCGCCTGCGCGGCCGGCACCCATGCCATCGGCTCGGCCGCGGGCCTCATCGCCTCCGGCCAGGCCGACCTGTGCCTGGCGGGAGGGGCCGAGGCGAGCATCTCCCCCCTGGCCATGGCCGGCTTCTGCTCCATGCGCGCCCTCTCCACCGCCAACGAGGAGCCGCAGCGGGCCAGCCGCCCCTTCGACGCCCGCCGCGACGGCTTCGTCATGGCCGAGGGCGCCGGCATGCTGCTGCTGGAGAGCCTGGAAGGGGCGCGGGCGCGGGGCGCGACCATCTACGCCGAGGTCGCGGGCTTCGGGATGAGCGCGGACGCCTACCACATCACCGCGCCCGACCCGGACGCTCAGGGGGCGGCCCGGTGCATGCGCGAGGCCTTGCGGACGGCGGGCCTGGAGCCGGAGGAGGTGGGTTACGTCAACGCCCACGGCACCTCGACGCCCCTGAACGACCAGGCGGAGACCTCCGCCATCAAGCAGGTCTTCGGCGAGCACGCCGGCTCCCTGGCCGTCTCCTCCACCAAGTCCATGACCGGCCACCTGCTGGGAGCGGCCGGCGGGGTGGAGGCCGTGGCCACCGCCCTGGCCCTGCACCTGGGGGTGCTGCCGCCCACCATCAACCTGGAGGAGCCCGACCCCGGGTGCGACCTGGATTACGTGCCCGCCCGGGCGCGCCGGGCGCGGGTGGGAGCGGCCCTGAGCAACTCCTTCGGGTTCGGCGGGCACAACGCCTGCCTGGCCTTGAAGGCCTGGGAAGGGGAGTGAGGCCTCAGGCGGCGCCCAGGGTGCGCCGGCACAGCTCGATCATGGCGCGGTCCCCGGTGTGCTTGCCGATGTCGTCCGACAGCTTCACCGCGGGTATCCACTCGACCGAAGCGTCCGGCCGGCAGGCCACCAGCTTGATCACCATGTTCAGGGGGGTGACCCCCACGTCGTTGGTGAGGTTGGTGCCGATGCCGTAGATGTCCCGCACCCGGCCGGCGCAGGCGGCGTGGATCTCCAGTACCTTTCCCGGGTCGAGGGAGTCGGAGAAGACCAGGGTCTTGCCGGCGGGGTCGATGCCCAGCCCGCGGTAGTGCGCCACCACCTTCTCCAGCACCTCCAGGGGGTCGCCGGAGTCCTGGCGCACCCCGTCGTAGACCCGCGCGAGCAGCGGGCCGAAGGAGCGGAGGAAGTCGGCGGTGCCGTAGGTGTCGGTGAGGGCGATGCCCAGGTCCCCCCGATAGACTTCCACCCAGCGCTCCAGGGCCAGGCGGTTGGCGTCCTTGAAGCCGTAGGCGGCGGCGTGGTACTGGAACCACTCGTGCGCCTGGGTGCCGATGGGGGCGATATCGTAACGGTGGGCCAGGTGGACGCAGCTGGTCCCCAGGAAGCCCTCGCCCGCCTCCCGCAAGTCCTCGACCACCTGTACGTGGTGGTCATAGGAGAAGCGGCGGCGGGTGCCGAAGTCGGCGAAACGGATGCCGTTCTCCCGGAAGACGCGGGCCTTCTCCCGGGTGGTCTCGCGGCGCTTCTCCTCCGGCCAGGCCTTCCCCGCCTCCCCGCTCATCTCGAAGTAGAGTTCGCTGATGACGGCCATCAGCGGCACTTCCCAGAGGATGGAGCGGTACCAGTAGCCCTCGGCGAAGACGGTAAGTTCCCCGCCCGCCTGCTCTATCCGCACCTCGTCCGGGTCGAAGCTGTAGCCGGCCAGGAAGTCGAGGTAGGTCGGGCTGAAGTAAGGGCAGCGCCGCGCCAGCCAGTCGTGTTCCCCGGGGGTGAGCCGCAGCCCCTCCATCTCCCGGACCCGGGCGCCCAGCTCGCTGGCGAACCCGGGCGGGAAGGGGGTGCCCCCCCGGTTGATGAAGGCGTAACGGGCCTGCGCCCGCGGGTAGAGGGAGCAGACGGCCTGCTGCATGGTCAGCTTGTACAGGTCGGTGTCGAGGATACTCATACACCTATTATTTGGTGACTTCCTCCATCTTGTCCAGGACCAGCTTGCCCGCCTGGAGCAGCCGCTGCATGTCGGCGAAGTCGCTCTTCTCGTCCACCACCACCTCGCCCTCGAAGGAGCCGTCCATCAGCTGCCGGGAGACCTACCTGCAGGTCCTCGATGGGACGGGTGATGTAGTAGCGGGTGAGCATGCGCAGGCCCACCAGGCAGATGACCAGGGCCACCGCCAGCCCGATCAGCCCGATCCACACCTGCTTCCAGATGAGGGAGGAGCGCTGGTCGTCGTAGTACTCGTCCAGGGCCTTCATCTCGGCCGTGCGGTCCACCGCCGACACGCTGAACTGGTCCGAGGCCAGGGTGGGGAAGCTGCCCGGCTGGTAGAACTCGATGAAGATGCCCTTCTTCCCCCCGAGCTCGTCGAGTATCCGGTAGCCGCCCTCGGGCATGGTCGTCGGCACGGCGACCTTGGTGTAGTCGACCCTGTCATCCTCGGCGTGGACCACCACCTTGCCCCCCGAGACGATGGCCGAGTACTCGGCCGAGCCCACCGCCCGCATGATGAAGATGGTGGAGTCCAGGTAGGGGGTGATGTCCTGCTGCCTCAGGAGGCTCTTGAGCATCTCCGGGTTCATGAACTGGATCATGCGGGGGTCGCTGGAGACGGCCGCCAGGGACTCGGTGGTCTGGGTGGCCTGCTTGACCAGGGACTCCACTTCCCGCTGCTTGGCCGTGTCCTGCTGCTGGTCGATGGTCTTGACGGCGTTCCAGGTGGTCAGCCCCACGATCACCACGATCAGCACGGCCACCAGCAGGGACGAGGCGATGAGGAACGCGCGCATCTCCTTGGCCTTGGGTCTCTTCATGGCGATGACCTCCTAAGGATCTCTTCGTTTCCCACCCGTACGTGAGCCGCATGGCGCGGCTCGTTTACGGATGGATTATCGGCAGCGCGCCGCGATTCTTGAAAGGAAACCGGCCGGCGGCGCCGGTGCGGCTCCCGGCGGCCGGGCGCGCGCCCCCGGTGGCACGCGAGAAGACGGGGCCCCGCCGCGACGGAGCGTGGTAGAATATCTGGCATGAATACCCGCATGAAGAGGAAGAGACGGCCGCTCCGCGCCTGCCTGCTGGCGCTGGCCCTGGCCCTCGCCCTGGCCCCGGCCGGGGCGGGATGCGGCAGCGAGGCGGCCGGCGCCGTGACCTGGGAGCGCCTGCCGGCCCCCCTTGACCGTGCCGAGGTGCACGGCCTCAGCTATGCCGGGACGGAAGGGGCGCTCTACGCCGCCACCAACGGCGAGGGCGTCTGGTGCTACGACGGCTCCTCCTCCCGGCTCCTACCCGGCCCCCTCGACGAGTCGCTGGTCTATTCCGTCGCGGCGAGGGATGACGGCTCGGCCCTCTACGCCGCCGCCGGCGGCCTGGGAGCATGGCTCTACAAGAGGGGGAATGGTCGGATACCGGGCTGCCCGAAGCGGCTTACGTCCTGCTCCTGGACGAAGCTGGGGAGACGCTCTACGCGGGCACCAACCGCGCGGTGTGGGCCTTCGACGGAGATGCCTGGAAGCGCCTCGAGGGCTTGCCCGAGGTCAGGGTCAACGCCCTCGCGGGCGGCGCCGGCGGCGCCGTCTACGCGGGCACGGACCACGGGGTGTGGGAATACGCCGGGGGGTCCTGGGACAGGGTGGGCGCCGCCCTGGCGGGCGAGGAGGCCCTCTCCCTGGCCTTCGACCAGGCCCGCGGCGTCCTCTACGCGGGCACCCGGGAGAGCGGGGTCTGGGGCTTTACAGGCGAGGCCTGGCGGCTCTTCGAGAAGGGGCCCCTCGACAACCCGGCCTGGTCCATGGCGTACGACGACGAGCTGGGCCTGCTCCTGGTGGGCACCGACTACGGCGTCTGGTCCTACGACGGCAGCCTCTGGGTGGGCACCGAGGGAGAGGTCGGGGAGTACACCATCCTGGCCATCGCCGTCGACGCGGCCGCCACCTCCGCCTACGTCGGCACCTTCGAGGACGTGGGCGTGTGGAGCGGCGACCTGGGCGGCATCCTCGATTCCCGCTGACCGGGTGGATAGGCTACAATTATCTATCATGCATCTGTCATGCATCTGGATATAACGGAGAACAGCTTTGGACAGTAAGGTCTTCCTCACCCCCGAAGAGCAGGTCTACGAGTTACTGGGCAGCGACCCGCAAGGCCTGACCTCTACCGAGGCGGCCGCCCGCCTGGAGCGCGAGGGGCGCAACGTCCTGGAGAAGAAGCGCGCGGTGCCTCTCTGGCGGAAGTTCCTGGTCAACTTCGTCCATTTCTTCGCCATCATGCTGTGGGTCGCCGCGGTGCTTTCCTTCATCGCCAACATGCCCGAACTGGCCATCGCCTGCATCGCGGTCATCGTCATCAACGGCATCTTCACCTTCTGGCAGGAGTTCCGGGCCGAACAGGCCATCGAGAGCCTGCAGAAGATACTGCCCAAGCGGGTCCGCGTTATCCGCGAAGGGACCGAGCAGGACATCGACGCCGAGGAACTGGTCTCCGGCGACCTGGTGGTCTTCGAGGCCGGCAACAGCGTCTCAGCCGACATCCGCCTGGTGGAGGCGCGGGAGATGAGCGTCAACAACTCCGCCCTCACCGGAGAGTCGGAGCCGCAGCGCCGCATCTACGAGGCGCTGGACGTGGAGAAGGCGGTGCTGGCGGACCTGCCCAACCTGGTCTTCGCCGGGACCAGCGTCACCGCGGGCAGCGGCCGGGGCGTGGTCTACGCCACCGGCATGGACACCGAGCTGGGCAAGATCGCCGGCTTCACCCAGGAGATAAAGGAAGAGCAGAGCCCACTGCAGAAGGAGATCAGCAAGATCGTCAAGATCCTGTCGCTGATCGCCCTCAGCCTGGGGGTGCTCTTCTTCTGCCTGGGATACTTCGTCATCAAGATCGGAGTCGCCAATTCCTTCATGTTCGGCATCGGCATCATCGTCGCCAACGTCCCCGAGGGGCTGCTGCCCACGGTCACCCTGTCGCTGGCCATGGGCACCCAGCGCATGGCCAAGCGCCACGCCCTCATCAAGAAGCTCTCCTCCGTAGAGACCCTGGGCTGCACCACGGTCATCTGCACCGACAAGACCGGCACCCTCACCACCAACGAGATGACCGTGCGCGAGGCCTGGGTGGCCGGCCGCTCCGTAACCGTCGGGGGCGTGGGGTATAAGCCGGAAGGCGAGTTCGCCATCGAGGGCAAGGCCCTGGGGGACCAGGACCGGGAATCGCTCCTGAAGCTGCTGCGCATCGCCTCCTTCTGCAACAACTCGAAGCTGGTGGCCCCCAGGGAAGACGGGGAGGGCAAGGAGGCCGGCTGGTCCATCCTGGGTGACCCCACCGAGGCGGCCCTGCTGGTGTCGGCCACCAAGTTCAACTTCGATTACGAGAAGCAGCTGACGCTGCAGCCGCGCACCTACGAGCTTCCCTTCGACTCCCGCCGCAAGCGCATGACCACCACCCACCGCGTGGTACCCGGAGTGGAGGCCCTGGTCAAAGGGGCCCCCATCGAGGTGCTCAACCTGTGCACCCGCATCTGGGAACCGGAGGGGGTCCGGGACATCACCGAGGAGGACCGGCGCCTCGCCGCCGAGAAGAACGACGAGTACGCGAGGCAGGCGCTGCGGGTCATCGGCTTCGCCTACCGCGACGACCTGCCCGCGCAGAAGCACTATGACATAGAGGAGATCGAGAGGGACCTGACCTTCGTGGGGCTGGTCGGCATGATGGACCCGCCCCGGCCCGAGGTGGAGCAGGCCTTGATCGAGTGCCGCACCGCCGGCATCAAGGTGATCATGATCACCGGGCGACTACGGGGTGACGGCGGAGTCGGTGGCCCGCCGCATCGGCCTGGTGCGTGGCAAGCAAGCCAGGGTCATCACCGGCGTGGACATCGACGAGATGTCCGACGAGGAACTCGGAGATGCTCTCGAGTGAGCCCGAGGTCATCTTCGCCCGGGTCTCCCCCGAGCACAAGATGCGCGTGGCCCTGGTGTTGAAAGAGCGGGGGGAGATCGTGGCCATGACCGGGGACGGGGTCAACGACGCCCCGGCTCTGAAGGCCGCGGACATCGGGGTGGCCATGGGCATCGCCGGCACCGACGTGGCCAAGGACGCCGCGGAGATGATCCTCACCGACGACAACTTCGCCTCCATCGTCAACGCCATCGAGGAGGGCCGGGCCGTCTACACCAACATCAAGCGTTTCGTCACCTACATCCTGGCCAGCAACATCCCGGAGGTCACCCCCTTCCTGGCCTTCGTCATCCTCAAAGTGCCCCTGCCGCTGACGGTCATGCAGATCCTGGCGGTGGACCTGGGGACCGACCTGGTGCCGGCCCTGGCACTGGGAACGGAGAACCCGGAGCCGGGGATAATGGAGAAGCCGCCGAGATCGCGCGATGACCGCCTGCTGAGCTGGGGGCTTTTCGGCAGGGCCTACGGATACCTGGGCATGGTGGAAGGCATCCTGTGCCTGGTGGGATTCTTCCTGGTCTACTATCTGAACGGTTGGACCATGAGCTCGGGGGTATCGGGCCTGCTCGCGATAACCCCGGAGCCTTACGAGCAGCTCCCGATATACCTGATGGCGACCACGGCATGCTTCACCACCATCGTCGCTACCCAGATAGGCAACGGGTTCGCCTGCCGCACCGAGCGGGAGTCCATCTTCAAGGTGGGCTTTTTCACCAACCGCTTCTATCTCTGGGGCATCCTTTCCGAGATCCTGGTGATGTTCCTGTTCCTGTACGTGCCGCCCTTCCCCGCCCTCTTCGGTTTCGAGCCGGTGCCCTGGGAGATCTGGCTGTTCATGCTGGCGGTCATGCCGGCCTGCCTCGTCGCCGACGAGATCAGGAAGTTCTTCGTCAGGTGGAACGACAGACGAAAGGGAGAGCCGGTGGAGAAGGCCGGGGAAGCGCTGCCTGAGGCGGCATAGGGTGAGGATAAAGGATATGTACATGATATCGACGTCAGTGACCGATGGGGGATGGTGCTTATGCATGTAGTCATCATGGGATGCGGCAGGGTCGGGTCCCGGCTGGCCCGGCGCCTGGAGAGACAGGGCCACAGCGTCGCGGTGATCGACAAGGACCCGCGGTCCTTCCACCTGCTGGACGTGGACTTCAAGGGGCTCAAGGTGGAGGGCATCGGCTTCGATTCGGCCGTGCAGGTGGAGGCGGGCGTGGAGCGGGCCGACGTCTTCATCGCCGTCTCCAGCGGGGACAACTCCAACTTCGTCTCCTCCAAGATAGCCAAGGACGTCTTCCACGTGCCCAAGGTGGTGGCGCGCATCTACGACCCGCGCCGCGCCAACATCTACAGGCGCTCGGGCATCTCCACGGTGGCCCCGGTGGCCTGGGAGGTCAACAAGTTCAACGACCTGCTCTTCCTGCAGCAGTCCTTCGCCCGGGACACCTTCGGCTCGGGCGAGGTGGAGCTGATGGAGTTCGAGCTGCCGGTGAACCTGGCCGGCCGGCCGGTGCGGGACTTCGAGCTGACAGGCGAGATCAAGATCTGCGCCATCGAGCGGGCCGGCTCGGCTTTCATCCCCGCCCCCGGCACCGTCTTCGAGCGGTTCGACATCGTGCACGCGTCGGTGCTGCGGACGAGCAGCCCGAAGTTCAAAAAGATGTTCTTCATGACCTGAGGGATAGAGGAGGCCCTTTAAGATGAAAGTACTGGTAGTCGGAGGAGGCATCGTCGGGACCTTCCTGGCGCAGATCCTCTCGGGCAAGAACGAGACGGCGGTGATCGACAAGGACCACGAGCGCTGCGCCCTGCTGACCGAGCTGCTCCCGGGGGTCAAGATCATCGACGAGGACGGCTGCGAGCCGTGGGTGCTGGAGTACGGCGGCGTGGAGACAGCGGACCTGGTGCTCGCGGTCACCGGGGACGACGAGGACAACCTGGTCATCTCCTACCTCTCCAAGTTCGAGTACGACGCCCCCAAGGTCATCGCGCGGGTCAACAACCCCAAGAACAGGTGGCTCTTCAACAAGGGCTGGGGGGTGGACGTGGAGGTGAGCACGCCCGACATCATCGCCAAGATCATCGAGGAGGAGATCACCCTGGGCGAGGTGGTCACCCTGATCAAGCTGCAGTCGTCGGACATCGGGCTCATCGAGATCAAGATCCCCCCCGACTCGCTCATCCTCAACGTGCCCCTGGCGGAGATCGAGCTGCCGCCGGAGACGCTGCTGGTGACGGTGGTCAAGGGGGAGAACATGATGATCCCGCGGGGCGACACCGTCCTGGCGCCGGGCGACAAGGTCCTGGCCATGACCAACCTCAACAACCGGGACGTGCTCACCAACCTGCTGGGGCACAAGGTCTGAGCGTCCGGGGCGGGAGGCGCGCGTGGCTTACGCGGAAGTCAACGGGATAAAGCTCTACTACGAGGAGCGGGGCGAGGGGCGCCCGCTGCTGATGATCATGGGGCTGGCCGGCAACACCGACTGGTGGGAGCCGGAGTTCCTCGCGCTCCTGGCTGAAAATATTCACATTGTAATATTAGACAACCGGGGCGCCGGCCGCTCCGACAAGCCGCGCGAGGGTTATTCCGTCGAGAGCATGGCCTCCGACGCGGCCGGGCTGCTGCGCTCCCTGGGCATCGGGCGGGCCGACGTCCTGGGGGTCTCGGTGGGCGGGAAGATCGCCCAGGAACTGGCCCTGGCCGAGCCGGGCCTGGTGGGCCGCCTGGTCCTCTGCTGCACCAACTGCGGGGGCTCCGAGCAGGTCACCGCGCCGCCGGAGGTCTACGCCCAGGTGGGGGCGCGGCGCCCGGGGGCCACCCTGGAGGACGTGGCCCGCTCCAGCCTGCCCCTGATCTACCCGGACGCTTTCGTGCGCGACAACCCGGAGATGATGGAGGACTTCATCCGCCGCTACATGATCGCCCCCACGCCCGCCCACGCCTTCTTCGCGCAGCTGGAGGCGGCCGCGGCGTACGACAGCTTCGACAGGCTGCCGGAGATCAAGGCCCCCGCCCTGGTGCTCACCGGTGATTCCGACGAACTGGTCCCTCCGGAGAACGCGCGCATCCTGGCGGACAACATCCCCTCAGCCAGGCTCATCACCTACGAGGGAGGGGGACACTTCTTCTTCTCCCAGTTCCCCCGGCGGGTGGCCGCCGACGTCACCGCACTTTCCTGCGCGAAGGATAGGCCGGCAATCACGGCCTCTCGCCAGATTTAACGCGGATTTAACCTGCGAGGCGCGTGATTTCGTCCACCGCGGTACTATAATCAAATCTTATGTGAAGCGAGGCAGGTAAGAATGGACGTAATCTACGTAGCGAGCAGTTTTTCCCTCTCTCCCTCCTGGTACGTGCCTGCCGAAGCTCTAGGAGGACGCATGGAGGAATACGTCCTTCTGTTCATCGCCGTGGCGGTTCTCGCCTATCTCTTCTACGTCCTGTTAAACCCGGAGAAGTTCTAAGGAGAGCGATTTTAATGGCTGCATTAGGCTGGGCGCAGGTAGCGGTTATCGCCGTGCTCATCACCCTTCTGGTCAGGCCCGTCGGCTCCTATATATACAGGGTCTTCGAGAAGCAGCCCACCTTTCTCGACCGCATGGTCGGCCCGCCGGAACGGGCCCTCTTCCGCCTCCTCGGCCATCGACCACGCGTGATGGAATACGACTGGAAGGGATACGCCCTGCGCTTCCTGGCCCTGGATGCTCGTCATGATCCTCTTCGCCTACATCGTACTGAGCCTGCAGGGCCACCTGCCGCTCAACCCGGCGCAGGTGCCGAGCATGAGCCCGGCCCTGGCCTTCAACACCGCGGTGAGCTTCGGCACCAACACCAACTGGCAGGCCTACGCGGGCGAGACCCAGGCCTCCTACCTTACCCAGATGATGGTGATGACGGTGTGCATGTTCACCTCGGCCGCCTCCGGGCTGGTGGTGGCCATCGCCTTCATGCGCGGCCTCTCCCGCAAAGGGTAACCCCCGCATCGGCAACTTCTACGCCGACTTCATCCGCGCCATCCTGCGTATCCTCCTGCCCCTGGCCCTGGTGGGGGCCATCATCCTGGTTCCCCTGGGCGTGATCCAGACCATGAAGGGGCCGGTGCAGGCGACCACCCTGGAAGGGGCGGAGCAGGTCATCCCCCGCGGCCCGGTGGCTTCCCTGGAGTCCATCAAGCACATCGGCAACAACGGGGGCGGCTTCTTCAACGCCAACGCCTCGCACCCCTTCGAGAACCCCACCCCGATCACCAATATTATTTACATACTGTTGATGTTGCTGGTGCCCGCCTCCATGATCTATGCCCTCAGCCGCTACCTCGCCAACTCCCGCCAGGGCTGGGTGATCTTCGTGGCGATACTCGGCCTCTTCATCGTCTTCGCGGGCCTCACGGTGTGGTTCGAGACACGCAGCAACCCCGCGACCCAGGGCGTGGGGGTGAACAACGCGGCCGGCAACCTGGAGGGCAAGGAGACGCGCTTCGGCGCGTCCGACTCGGCCGTCTTCGGCACCGCCACCACCTCGGCCACCAGCGGGCAGCATCTACAGCGCGCACGATTCCTATACCTCCCTGGGGGGGATGATGCTCATCTCGGCCATGATGCTCAACGTCATCTTCGGTTCCTGCGGCGCGGGCATGATCAACATCCTCATGTACGTCATCTTCACCGTCTTCATCGCGGGGCTGATGGTGGGGCGAACGCCGGAGTTCGCCGGCAAGAAGATCGAGTCGCGCGAGGTCAAGCTGGCGGTCATCGCCCTGCTGGCCCACCCCCTGTGCATCCTCGGCTTTACCGCGGTATCCATGGCCATCCCCTCCGCCCGCGACGCCATCCTCAACCAGGGGCCGCACGGCATCACCGAGATGGCTTACGCCTTCACCTCGGCCACCGCCAACAACGGCAGCGCCTTCGCGGGGCTGGCCGCCGACCAGCGACTTACTTCAACGTGACCACCGCCCTGGCCATGCTCATCGGGCGCTACGTCGATCTTCATCCCCATGCTGGCGGTGGCGGGTCGCTGGCGGAGAAGCAGGCCGTGCCCGCGTCCGAGGGCACCTTCCGCACCGACACGCCCCTCTTCGCGGGGCTGCTGGTCGGGATAATCGTCATCGTCGGAGCCCTGACCTTCTTCCCCCTGCTGGCCCTGGGGCCCCTGGCCGAATATTTCGCGCTGCTTGTGACATCGCGAATGACAGAGACGACGAGATAGATGAACCGAGAGGCAGAGGCAAGATAAGCAAGGAGAGAACCAGGGCAGTTCTGGACAGCCCTGCTCAAGCAGGCGGTCCTGGATTCCTTTATGAAGCTTAACCCGCTCAAGCTGGCGCGCAACCCGGTGATGTTCATCGTGGAGGTGGGCTCCGTCGTCACCACCTACTACTTCTTCAAGAACCTCATCACCGGCGATGGGCCCGCTGGCCTTCACCGGGCTGGTCTCCCTGTGGCTCTGGTTCACGGTGCTCTTCGCCAACTTCGCCGAAGCGCTGGCGGAAGGCCGGGGCCGGGCCCAGGCCGAGACCCTGCGGCGCACCCGGGTGGAGACCACCGCCAGGCTGCTCGCAGGACGACGGGAGCGACCAGCGAGATATCCGCCGGCGAGCTGCGCAAGGGCGACCTGGTGCTGGTGGAGGCGGGGGAGATCATCCCCGGGGACGGCGAGGTGGTCGAGGGCATCGCCAGCGTGGACGAGTCCGGCCATCACCGGCGAGTCGGCCCCGGTCATCCGGGAGTCGGGCGGCGACTTCAGCTCGGTCACCGGCGGCACCAAGGTGCTCTCCGACTGGATCAAGGTGCGCATCTCCGCCGACCCCGGCCAGAGCTTCCTGGACAAGATGATCGCCCTGGTGGAAGGGGCGGAGCGCCAGAAGACCCCCAACGAGATCGCCCTGTCCATCCTGCTCACCGCCCTGACCATCATCTTCCGTGGTGGTGACCCTGGTGATCACCCCCATCAGCGACTACCTGGACGCCGCGCCGTCCACCACTTCCCTGGTGGCCCTGCTGGTCTGCCTCATCCCCACCACCATCGGCGGCCTGCTGTCGGCCATCGGCATCGCCGGCATCAACCGCCTCACCCAGTACAACGTGCTGGCCATGTCGGGCCGGGCGGTGGAGGCGGCGGGAGACATCAACACCCTGCTGCTGGACAAGACCGGCACCATCACCTTCGGCAACCGCTTCGCCAACGAGTTCCTCCCCTTCGAGCCCTACACCGAGGAAGAGGTGGGCCGGGCGGCCATGCTGGCATCGCTGGGCGACGGGACGCCGGAGGGCCGCTCCATCCTCACCCTGGGCGCGAAGCTGGGGCTGGAAGTCGAGCGGCGGCGACGGGGGCGAGGTGGTCCCCTTCACCGCCGAGACGCGCATGAGCGGCATGGACCTGGGCCGGCGAGAGCTACCGCAAGGGAGCCAGCGACGCCGTGGCCAGATACGTCATGTCCCTGGGCAACCAGCTGCCGGCGAGCTACGAAGAGGCGGTGGACATGATCGCCTCGCAGGGTTCCACCCCGCTCGCGGTTAGCCGCACGCGGCAGGGTCATCGGCCTGGTGGAGCTGAAGGACGTGGTCAAGCCGGGCATCAGCGAGCGCTTCGAGCGCCTGCGGGCCATGGGCATCCGCACCGTGATGATCACCGGGGACAACCCCCTCACCGCCAAGACCATCGCGGCCGAGGCGGGGGTGGACGACTTCGTGGCCGAGGCCAGGCCGGAGGACAAGATGGACCTCATCCGGGCCGAGCAGGCGGAGGGCAAGCTGGTGGCCATGACCGGCGACGGCACCAACGACGCCCCCGCCCTGGCCCTGGCCGACGTGGGCCTGGCCATGAACTCGGGCACCCAGGCGGCCAAGGAGGCCGGCAACATGGTCGACCTCGACTCCGACCCGGCCAAGCTCATCTCGGTGGTGGAGATCGGCAAGCAGCTGCTCATCACCCGGGGCAGCCTCACCACCTTCAGCGTGGCCAACGACGTCTCCAAGTACTTCGCCATCATCCCGGCCATGTTCATGGCGTCCATCCCCGCGCTCGCGATCCTTGAACATCATGCGCCTGGCCAACCCGCAGAGCGCCATCCTCTCCGCCGTGATCTTCAACGCCATCATCATCATCGCCCTGGTGCCCCTGGCCCTCAAGGGCGTCAAGTACCGGCCCATCGGGGCCACCGCCATCCTGCGCCGCAACATCCTCATCTACGGCGTGGGCGGGCTGATCGCGCCCTTCGTCGGCATAAAGCTGATAGACCTGATCCTGCGCCTGTTCCATTTCGCTTAAGGAAGGATTCAGGGATGAAGAAAGAAGAAGAAGAAGAAGCTCGGGCGGGAAGCGGCGAGGATGGCTGGCGCTGCTGGCTCGTCCTGGTCCTGTTGCTGGGGCTGCGCCTACCCCCTGGTCATGATCGCTCGTCGCCCGCATCACCGGCGGCCGAGCGGACGGGCGCATCGTCTACCGAGGACGGACAAGCCGGTGGGGGCGCGCGACATCGGCCAGCAGTTCACCTCCGCCGAGTTCTTCCACGGGCGCCCCTCCGCGGCGGGAGACGGATACGACGCCATGGCCAGCGGCGCTTCCAACCTGGGCCCCTCCAATCCCGCAGCTGAGGGAGCAAGTCCGCGAGCGGCTCGATGAGTTCCTCGAGGAGAACCCGGGCGTCAGTCCCGAGGACGTGCCGGTGGAGCTGGTCACCGCCTCGGCCTCCGGGCTGGACCCGGACATCAGCGAGGAGGCCGCGCTGCTCCAGGTGCCGCGCATCGCGGCGGCGACCGGCATCCCGGAGGAGGACCTCGTCGGCCATGGTCCAGCAACCATGTGCGCGGGCAGGTTCCTGGGCATCTTCGGCCAGCCCCGCGTCAACGTGCTCGAGCTCAACCTGGAGGTGCTGCGCATGATGGAGGAGGTGGAGCCGGTGAAGAGACGTCGATAGCCATATCCCGCCAGATGGGCAGCGGCGGGCGCATGATCGCCGGGCAGATGGCGGAGCAGACTGGGCTGGCGCATGGTCGGCCGGGAGGTGGTCACCGAGGCGGCCCGCAAGACCGGCTTCGACGAGGAGAAGATAGAGCGGGTCTTCGAGCGCCGGGTCAGCCTGGAGGACCGCCTGAACTTCCAGCAGAAGTCGGGCAAGTACCTGAGCGCCGTCAGCTCGGTCATCCACGAGATGGTGGAACAGGGCGAACGTGGTCATCCTGGGCCGCGGCGCCGGCGTGATCATGGCCGAGCGACCCCCGCCTCTTCCGCGTCCACCTGGTGGCCGACCTCGATCGTCCGCATCGAGCGCATCGCGGAGCAGTTCGGCCTGAAGGGCCAGAAGGGCCTGGACGAGGCCCGCCAGCGCGTACTCGATTCGCGACTACTCCCGCAGCGCCTACCACAACTACCTCTTCAACGCGGACTGGAACGACCCGCTCATCTACGACCTGGTCGTAAACACCGGCGATCTCGATCTGGACCAGGCCGCCGGACACCGTCCTGGAGGCCTTTCGCATCATGGAGAAGGGCGCGTGAGCGAGTAGAGGGCACAGGGCAGGCTGACCATCTTTCTGGGCTCGGCCGCGGGCGTGGGCAAGACCTACACCATGCTCTCCGAAGGGCACCAGCAGCTCCGCTCCGGCGTGGACGTCAAGGTGGGATACATCGAGACCCACGGGCGCGAAGACACCGCCTTCATGATCGGCGAGCTGCCGGTCATCCCGCGGCGCCGCATCGAGTACCGCGGCAGGAGCTTCGAGGAGATGGACACCCAGGCCATCATCGACGCCCGCCCGCGGCTGGTGCTGGTGGACGAGATGGCCCACACCAACGTGCCCGGCGCCGAGCGCCGCAAGCGTTACGAGGACATCGAGGAGATCCTCGCCCACGGCATCGACGTCTGGACCACCGTCAACATCCAGCACCTGGAGAGCCTGAACGACCTGGTCTTCGAGCTCACCGGGGTCAAGGTGCGCGAGACCTTCCCCGACCGCATGCTGGAGCGGGCCGACCAGGTCCGCCTCATCGACATCAGCCCGGAGGCGCTCATCGAGCGCATCAAGGCGGGCAAGGTCTACCCGCCGGGCAAGATCGAGACCTCCCTGGCCAACTTCTTCCAGAGGAGCAACCTCACCGCCTTGCGGGAACTGGCCCTGCGCGAGGTGGCGGACGAGGTGGAGGAGACCATCGTCTCGGATGAGGAAGCGTCCGCGCAGGCATCCGCGGAGAAGCATCATGGTCTGCGTGCGGCCGGAGACCAACGCCCAGCGCCTCATCCGCCGCGGCTGGAGGATGTCCCGCCGCCTCAACGCCGACCTGCTGGTGGTCTACGCTGAAGCGGGGACCGCCTGGAGGACGGCGTCCGGGCGGAAGCCGGTGGAGGACGAGGAGGAGAAGAGTCACGGGCGTTCCGAGGACCTGTGCGTGACCCTGGGGGCGGAGTTCCTGGAGGTGGACGCGGTGGACGCGGTGGAGGCCATCATCCGCGCGGCGCGCGAGCGGCGCATCACCCAGGTCTTCATGGGCAGGCCGGAGATCGCCCACCGCGGCGCGGCCGGCCGGCCGCTCCCTGCTCTTTCAGCTGCTGAACCGGCCTCGACCAGCGTGGACGTGCACGTCATCAGCGAGGACCCCGCGGTCGCGGCGCGAGGAAGGAGACGCCTGATCGTACCTGGCCATCGGACTGGCCGCCGGCATCTCCTGGCCGCTTGGCCGCGCTGCTGGGCTTCTCGGCCCGTCTCTCGGACGGGTGGTCCGGATTACCGGCCCTCACGCGTCTTCTACCGGAAGGTCCTCATCGCCTCGGTGGACGAGCCCTTCAGCGCGCGCGCTCCATCGAGCTGGCGGTGAAGCCTGGCCGGGAAGCGCGGGCTCGTCGAGACCTTCTACGTGACGGAGGTACCCGTCAAGCCGCTCCCTGGAAGTGGACGCGGAGGAGGAGACGGCCCGGGGCCTGGCGGCGCTGGAGGAAGCCTCCCTGGTCGGCGCGGGCCCTGGGCAAGCGGCTCCTGCCGGGCCTGGAGAAGACCCGCATGGGCAGTAAGGCCGTCGTGGAACTGCAGAAGCGGGATGGGCTTCGACCTGATCGTCTTCGACCTGCAGCCGGGCGAGCGGCTGAGGCGCGCCAACCGCAAGATCGCCGAGTACCTCCAGGAGAAAGCGGGATGCACGGTCATGATCGTGGGCGGAAATAACAATCAAGTAGAATATGTCAGCGAGGAGAGGGAAGATGAACATCGTCATCGTCGGTTGTGGCAGGGTCGGCTCGAAGCTGGCGGCGCACTATTCGTCCGAAGGCCACCGGGTGAGCGTCATCGACGAGCAGGAGGAGGCCGTGGCCAACCTCGGGCCCCGGCTCGCCGGTGGGCTTTCCATTACGGCGCCGGCCTCGACCTGGAGGTGCTGAAGGAAGCCGGCCTGGAGGAAGCGGACGTCTGCATCGTCGCCACCGACGGCGACAACACCAACCTGGTGGTGGCCCAGCTGGCGCGGGAGGAATTCGGCGTCGAGTGCGTGGTGGCGCGGGTCTTCGACCCCCACCGCGCCCGCTTCTACGGGGGCGCGGGGCATCACCGTGGTCTGCCCGGTGGAGCTGACGGTGGCGGGCATCTTCCATGCCGTCCATGCCTCACGAAGAGGGGGTGGGGCGAATGAGCGCCCTGGTCCTCATCGTGGGCGGCGGCAAGGTGGGGCGGAGCCTGGCGCGCTCCCTCCTGGAGGAGGGTTACGAGGTCTCGCTGGTGGAGGACGACCGGCACAAGTGGGAGCACCTGGAGGAGGAGTTCGAGCACGCCGCGGTGCTGGGCGACGGCACCGAGATAACCGTGCTGGAGAGGGCGGGCATCGCCCGGGCCGACTTCGTCATCGCGGTCACCGGCGACGACGAGGACAACATCATCATCAGCCAGCTGGCGCGGGAAAAGTACGGCCTGGAGAACGTCATCGCCCGCGTCAACGACCCGCGCAATCAGGCCGTCTTCAACAGGCTGGGGATCAGCCCCACCGTCTGCGCGGCCAGCCATATCCACTCGCTGGTGGAGCACCACCTGCCGCACCACCGGCTCCTCTCCCTCCTGGAATTCTCGGAGGAGAACCTGAGCATGGTGGAGCTGGTGCTCACGGCGGAGGCGCCCGCGGCGGGGAAGAAGGTGCGCGACCTCTGCCTGCCGGCGGGGCTGCTGCTGGCCGTGGTCTTCCGGGGACGCGAGGCGCTGGTACCCTACGGCGACATGGTCCTGCAGGCCGGCGACCACCTGGTGGTCATCCTGGAGATGGGCCGGGAGGCCGAACTCGACGCCATCACCGGTGAATGCTGAACCCCTTCATGCTATAATGCTTGAGGTATTTTCCAAAGGCGGGCCCGCGCGCGGGCCTGCCCGCGCGATGGGAGTAAAAAGACATGCCCGGAATAGTGTTGCTGGGGGCCCAGTTCGGAGACGAGGGGAAGGGCAAGATAACCGACCTCCTGGCCGACGACATGCACGTGGTGGCGCGCTACCAGGGCGGCAACAACGCCGGCCACACCATCATCTTCGAGGAGACCACCCTCAAGCTGCACCTCATCCCCTCGGGCATCCTCTACCCCCACATCATCTCGATAATAGGCAACGGCGTGGTCATCAACCCCGAGGTGATCATCCGCGAGATGCGCAACCTCGAGGCCCTGGGGGATATCCACCGCCAACCTGCGCATCAGCTACAACGCCCACCTCATCCTCCGCTGCCACGAGGTGCTGGACGGCCTCACCGAGGACTCGCGCGGCGCGGGCGGCCTGGGCACCACGCGGCGCGGCATCGGCCCCACCTACGCTGATAAGGCCATGCGCACAGGCCTGCGGGCCCAGGACCTGCTCGACCCGGAGACGCTGGAGCGCAAGGCGGCGGCCCTCATCGAGTCCAAGAACCAGATCATCGAGAACATCTACGGCGGCGAGCCCCTGGACGTGGTCCACGAGGTGGGAAGGCTGGAGGAACAGGCCGCGGTGCTGCGCCCCTTCATCACCGACACCTCCCTGCTCATCTCCAGGGCCCTGCGCGAGGGGCGCAACGTCCTCTTCGAGGGGGCCCAGGGCACCATGCTCGACCTGGACCACGGCACCTATCCCTTCGTCACCTCCTCCAACCCCACCGCGGGCGGGGTGTGTACAGGGTCCGGCATCGGCCCCCGGGACATCGACGAGATCATCGGGGTGACCAAGGCCTACCTCACCCGGGTGGGGGAGGGGCCCTTCCCGACGGAGCTGTTCGACGAGGTCGGCGAGGCCATGCGGTCCAAGGGATCTGAGTTCGGCACCACCACGGGGCGGCCGCGCCGCTGCGGCTGGCTCGACCTGGTGATGCTCCGCTACGCGGTGCGGCTGAACACCCTGACCAGCCTGGCCGTCACCAAGCTGGACGTCCTCTCCCAGTTCGAGACCCTCAAGGTCTGCACCGCCTACAGCTGCGGGGACGACGTCCTGGAAGATTTTCCCAGCCGGACGGACGTCTTCGCCGGGTGCGAGCCTGTCTATCACGAGATGCCCGGCTGGAATTCCGACATCTCCGGGGCCACCACCCTGGCCGAACTGCCTGTCAACGCCCGCGCCTACCTGGAGTTCGTGCAGGAACAGGTGGGGGTGCCCATCAAGGTCGTCTCGGTGGGGCCGGAGCGCCGCCAGACGGTGATGGTGGGCGGCGAGGTCAGCCACCCCGACCAGGGCAGGTTCCTCTTCCAGGACGACTTCCCCTCAAGCCCCTGACAGGGGCCGGCCCCGAAACCCCCGATCTTACATGCCGGGCGGATTTGACGTCCCCGGGTGCTATAGTCATTTACGGTGGCGCGAGGCCCGGGGGCAATTTCTTCAAAATCTTAATTTTTTAGCCAGGACCGGAAGGTATGGGGGAGTAAGCAGCGAAGTAATAAGAGGTTTCCACTACATGCGCGCAAGCCATATCAAGGACGATCGAGATGAGGAGGTATGAGGCATGAAGCGCATCGTGCACAACCTGCCGCCGGAGTCGGGCTACACCGGCCAGCGTGAGAGCGAAGGCGGTCCCCTCCTCGAACCGGCTGAGTCCCGGCCCGGCGGGCACACCGGGAGGACACAAGCGTACAGGGACCCGGACGACCTGTTCGGGATTTGGACCCACTGCGAGACCAAGACCACCCTGCGCACCTTGAGCCGCAAGTAGAGACACCCGTAATCCGGGGTCAGCCCCGGACAATCGACGTTTTTCGACGAAAACACCGATTGTCCGGGGCTGACCCTGTTTTGTCGTGGCATGATGATAGAATAGCCCGCGTAAACACTTGAAACTCAAGCGGTCTTCGACCCTGACGACATGGAGGTGGCGGATGAAGGTCCTGGTGGTTGGCGGAGGCGGCCGGGAGCACGCCCTGGCCTGGAAACTGGCCCAGTCCCCCCGGCTGAGCAGGCTCTACTGCGCGCCCGGCAACGCGGGCACCGCCGGCCTGGGGGAGACCGTGGACATCGCCGCCGAGGACATCGAGGGCCTGAAGGGCTTCGCCACCCGCGAGGGCATCGACCTCACCGTGGTGGGGCCGGAGGTGCCCCTGGTGGGCGGCATCGCCGACGCCTTCGCCGCGGCCGGCCTCAAGGTCTTCGGCCCCGGCCGCGAGGCCGCGCGGATGGAGGGGAGCAAGGCCTTCGCCAAGCGCCTGATGCTGGAGGCGGGCATCCCCACCGGCCGGGCCGAGGTCTTCGAAGATTATGACAGTGCGTTAAAATATCTGCGCACCCTGGAGCCGCCCCTGGTGGTCAAGGCCGACGGCCTGGCCGCCGGCAAGGGCGTGATCATCGCGGAGGACCGCGAGACGGCCGAGGCGGCGCTGCGCGAATGCATGGTCGACAACCGTTTCGGCGACGCCGGCGAGCCAGGTGCTCATCGAGGAGTTCCTCACCGGGCAGGAAGCCTCCCTGCTCACCCTGGTGGACGGGGAGACCATCCTGCCGCTGGCGCCCGCCCAGGACTACAAGCGCATCGGGGACGCGGATACAGGTCTCAACACCGGCGGCATGGGCTCCTACTCGCCGGTCCCGGCCCTCGACCCGGCCACCTACGACAGGGTGGTGGAGGAAGTGCTGCGGCCCACCGCCGCGGCCCTGGTCAAGCGGGGCATCCGCTTCCGGGGCATCCTCTACGCCGGGGTCATCCTCACGGAGCAGGGCCCCAAGGTGCTGGAGTACAACGTCCGCTTCGGCGACCCCGAGACCCAGGCGGTGCTGCCGCGCCTCTCGAGCGACCTGCTGGAGGCGATGCTGGCGGTGGCCGAGGGCAGGCTGGAAGGCCTGGAGCTGGAATGGTCGGAAGAGCCCTGCGTCACCGTGGTGATGGCGTCCGGCGGCTACCCGGGCGACTACGAACAAGGGCTTCGTCATCTCGGGCCTGGAGGAGGCCGCCGCCATGGACGGCGTGGCGGTCTTCCACGCCGGCACCCGGCTGGACCCCGAGGGACGGGTGGTCACCGCCGGCGGGCGGGTGCTCAACGTCTCCGCCTGGGGGGCGGACTTCGCTTCCGCCCGGGCCAAAGCTTACGCGGCCGCGGCTCAGATATCCTTCCAGGACGCCTACTACCGATCGGACGTCGCCCTGCGGGTGGTCGACCATGAGTAAATTACCATTGGTGGCGGTGATCATGGGCTCCAAGTCGGACGCCGAGAAGGTCCGGCCGGCCGAGGAGGCCCTGTCCAGGCTGGGCGTGGGAGTGATGGTGGCGGTCATCTCCGCTCACCGCCAGCCCGCCCGGCTCCACGATTTTGTGCTCAAAGCCCCGGACAAGGGGGTGGAGGTGTTCATCGCGGCGGCGGGCAAGGCGGCCGCCCTGCCCGGCGTGGTCGCCTCCCTCACCACCCTGCCGGTCATCGGCATCCCTATCTCCACCCGCGACCTGGGCGGGCTGGACTCGCTGCTCTCCATCGTCCAGATGCCCAAGGGCATCCCGGTGGCCACGGTGGCGGTGGACGGGGCGGAGAACGCCGGCCTGCTGGCGGCGTCCATCCTGGCCCTCAAGTACCCGGAGGTCGGCGTAAAGCTCAAGGAGTACCGCGAGTCCCTGGCGGCGGTGGATTGAGAGGAAGAGGTAGGTCGAGATGATCGAGAGGTACACCCTCCCCGAGATGGGGAAGATATGGAGCGACCAGTCCAAGTACGAGAAGTGGCTGGAGGTCGAGCTGCTGGCGGTGGAGGCCTGGAGCGAGCTGGGCGAGGTCCCCCGGGAAGTGGTCGAACCCATCCGGCGCAAGGCCGCGTTCACCCCCGAGCGCATCCTGGAGATCGAGGCCGTCACCCACCACGACGTCATCGCCTTCCTCACCAACGTCGCCGAGAACGTGGGCGAGGACTCGCGCTACATCCACTACGGGCTGACCTCGTCGGACGTCCTGGACACCGGGCTGGCCCTGCAGATGCGCGACGCCATCGACCTCATCCTGGACGAGGCGCGCTCCCTCACCCTCACCCTGAAGGCCCGCGCCCTGGAGTTCCGCTCGACCCCGATGATCGGGCGCACCCACGGCATCCACGCCGAGCCCACCGTCTTCGGGCACAAGCTGGCCCTGTACGCCTTCGAGATGGCGCGCGACCTGGAGCGCCTGCGCCGGGCCCGCGAGGTCATCAGCTGCGGCAAGCTCTCCGGCGCGGTGGGGGTCTACGGCAACATCGACCCGCGGGTGGAGGCCTACGTCTGCGACCGGCTGGGCCTTAAGCCCGGCCGAGGTGTCCACCCAGGTGCTGCAGCGCGACCGCCACGCCGAGTACCTGGCGGCCCTCGCCATCACCGGGGCCACCTGCGAGAAGATCGCCACCGAGGTGCGCGCCCTGCAGCGCACCGACATCCTGGAGGCGGAGGAGCCCTTCGCCAAGGGGCAGAAGGGGTCCTCGGCCATGCCCCACAAGCGCAACCCCATCATCTGCGAGCGCGTCGCCGGCATGGCCAGGCTGCTGCGGGGCAACGCCCTGGCCGCCCTGGAGAACGTCACCCTCTGGCACGAGCGGGACATCTCCCACTCCTCGGTGGAGCGGGTGATCATCCCCGACTCCACCATCGCCCTCCACTACATGCTGGTAAAGTTACATAATGTAATAAAAGGACTGCAGGTCTATCCCCGGCGCATGCTGGCCAACCTGGAGCGCACCGGCGGGCTCATCCACTCCGAGCGAGGTGCTGCTGGCCCTGGTGGGCAAGGGGCTGACGCGCGAGGAGGCCTACGCCGTGGTGCAGCGCAACGCCATGCGCTCCTGGGAGACGGGAGAGCCCCTGCTGGCGCTGCTGTCGGAGGACTCAGAGGCGAGCTCCCTGCTCGACCGGGCCGAGCTGGAGGCCTGCTTCGAACTGGGCCACGCCCTGCGCAACGTGGAAGTCATCTTCGAGCGCCTGGAGGCGCTCGAGCCGTAGGGGCACGGGGTGGCCTGCCCCTGTCCCCGAGAAACTGGAGGTGAATGTTTTGGCGGGTGCGGATGAGACGAGGTTTTCCGTGTTCATATCCCCCAAGGCGGGAGTGCTCGACCCGCAGGGCCAGGCTGCCCTGAACGCCCTCAAGTCCCTGGGTTACGGAGAGGTAGAGGACGTGCGCATCGGCAAGTACATCACCCTCACCTTGAAGGCCGGCACGGCCGGCGAACAGGACCGGGTGAAGGAGATGTGCGAGAAGCTGCTGGCCAACCCCATCATCGAGGACTACCGGATCGAGGGCGGCTAGCCGCCGCCGGCCGGCGCCTTAAAGGAGGTAATATGAATTTCGGGGTCGTGGTGTTTCCGGGGTCCAACTGCGAGTTGGACTGCTTTCACGTTGTAAAAAAAGTGCTCGAGCAGCCTGTCGAGTTCGTCTGGCACCAGGATACCGACCTGGCCGGCTACGACTGCCTGATCCTGCCCGGCGGCTTCTCCTACGGCGACTACCTGCGCTGCGGGGCCATCGCCCACTTCTCGCCGGTGATGGACGCCGTCAAGGAGTACGCGGCCGCCGGGGGGCTGGTCATCGGCATCTGCAACGGCTTCCAGATACTGCTGGAGGCGGGGCTGCTGCCCGGGGCGATGCTGCGCAACACGGTCATGCGCTTCATCTGCCGCTTCGTCGACGTGCGGGTGGAGAACAACCGCACCCCCTTCACCGGCGCCGCGGCGGAGGGGCAGGTGCTGCACATACCCATCGCCCACGGCGAGGGCAACTACGTGGCGGACGAGGCCACCCTGGACCTGCTGGAGGAGCAGGGCCGCGTGGTCCTGCGCTACTGCGACCCGGACGGCGAGGCCACCCCGGAGGCCTGCCCCAACGGGTCGGCGCGCAACATCGCCGGCATCTGCAACGAGGGCTTCAACGTCTTCGGCCTGATGCCCCACCCGGAACGCTGCTCCGAGGCCATCCTCGGGAGCACCGACGGCCTGTTCATCTGGGATTCCGTGCTTCAGGCCGGGAAAGACCGGGGGTGATGGGGAGATGGCTGAGCTTTACGAGGAACTGGGACTGACCACCGCCGAGTACGACAAGATCATCGAGATCCTGGGGCGGGAGCCCAACAAGGTGGAGCTGGGCATGTACTCGCTGATGTGGAGCGAGCACTGCTCCTACAAGAGCTCGCGCAAGCTGCTCAAGCTGCTGCCCACCCGTTCCCCCGCCGTGCTGCAGGGCCCGGGGGAGAACGCCGGGGTGGTGGACATCGGCAGCGGGTACGCCGTGGCCTTCAAGATGGAGTCGCACAACCACCCCAGCGCCGTGGAGCCCTACCAGGGGGCGGCCACCGGCATCGGCGGCATCGTGCGGGACATCTTCACCATGGGCGCGCGCCCCATCCTCTGCGTCGACCCCCTGCGCTTCGGCGACCCGGCCAACCCGCGCACCCGCTACCTGGTCAAGGGAGTGGTGGCGGGCATCGCCGGGTACGGCAACTGCCTGGGCATCCCCACCGTCGCCGGCGACCTCTACTTCAACCCCTCCTACGAGGGCAACCCGCTGATCAACGTGATGTGCCTGGGGCTCATGCGCGTCAGCGACCTCATCAAGGGCGTGGCCACCGGGGAGGGCAACGCGGTCATCCTCATCGGCAACCGCACCGGGCGCGACGGCATCGGCGGCGCCTCCGTCCTCGCCTCCCAGGAGTTCGACGAGACCTCGGAGTCCAAGCGGCCCAGCGTGCAGGTGGGCGACCCCTTCACCGAGAAGCTGCTCATCGAGGCCTGCCTGGAGCTCCGCTCCTCCGACCTGCTGGTGGGCCTGCAGGACCTGGGCGGCGGCCGGCCTCTCCTGCGCCTGTTGCGAGACGGCCTCCCGGGGCAGCGTGGGCATGCGCGTCCACGTCGACAGGGTCCCCCTGCGCGAGGCGGACATGGAGCCCTTCGAGATCATGATCTCCGAGTCGCAGGAGCGCATGCTGGCCATCGCCGAGCCGGACAAGGTGGAGCAGGTCCTGGCCGTCTGCGAGCGCTGGGGCTTGAGCGCCGTGGTCCTGGGCGAGGTGGTGGAGGGCGGCATGCTGGAGGGATGGTGGCACGGGGAGAAGGTCTTCGACCTGCCGGCCGATTCCCTGGCCTCGCAGGGGCCGGTGTACACGCGGGAAGCCTCGCCGCCCGGCCTACCTGGACGAGGTGGTCAAGCTGGACTGGGCCTCCCTGGAACACCCCACCGACATGAACGGGCTGCTGGAGCGGCTGGTCACCGGGCCCAACCTGTGCAGCCGCCGCTTCATCTACGAGCAGTACGACCACATGGTGCACGTCAACACGGTCATCTACCCGGGTTCCGACGCCGCGGTCATCCGCGTCAAGGACACCAGCAAGGCACTGGCGGTCACCTGCGACGGCAACGGGCGCTACGTCTATCTCGACCCCTGGCGCGGCACCCAGATCGCGGTGGCGGAGGCCTGCCGCAACATCACCGCTTCGGGCGGCGTCCCCCTGGCCATGACCGACTGCCTCAACTTCGGGAACCCCGAGAAGCCCGAGATCTTCTGGCAGTTCACCGAGTCGGTGAAGGCCATGGCGGAGGCGTCGCGCCACTTCGAGGTGCCGGTGGTCAGCGGCAACGTCAGCTTCTACAACGAGACCTTCGGCGAGGCCATCCACCCCACCCCGGTGGTGGGGGTCGTCGGGCTGATCGGCACCATCACCAACCGCCGCAGCGCCGGCTTCCCCGCGGACGGCCTCAACGTCGTGATGCTGGGCGCGACCGGCGAGGACATGGGGGGCAGCGAGTACCTCTTCTGCGTCCACGGCATCACCGCGGGCGAGGCGCCCCGGCTCGACCTGGCCCTGGAAAAGCGGGTACAGACCACCTGCACCGAGGGCATCCGGCGCGACCTCATCACCTCGGCCCACGACTGCTCCGAGGGCGGGGCGGCGGTGGCCCTGCTGGAATGCTGCCTGGCCGGCGGCCGGGGGGCCACCCTCGAGGTGGACACGTCCCTCGAGCCGCTGGTCTGGCTGTTCTCGGAGTCCCAGTCGCGCTTCATCATCACCGTCCCCGACGACAAGCTGGAGATGATGGAAGTCCTGGCGCGCAAGAAGGATATTCCATACACTGTTCTTGGAAAGACAGGCGGCGAGCGCCTGAAGGTCAACGACTGGCTGGATGTCGGCCTGGAGGGCATCGGCGCGCGCTGGGAGCAGGCCTTGCAGGAGATACTATCGTAGGAAGAAGGCCTTAGAAAATGTACGCGGAACACGACGACAAGCACGACGCCTGCGGCGTCTTCGGCATCTTCACCCACGAGGCCGAGGTGGCCAAGTTCACCTACTACGCCCTCTACGCCCTGCAGCACCGGGGCCAGGAGAGCGCGGGCATCGCCACGTCCGACGGCCGCGAGATCACCGTCCTGAAGGACATGGGGCTGGTCTCGCAGGTCTTCTCCGAGCGGGACCTGAACAACCTCCAGGGCCACCTGGCGGTGGGGCACGTCCGTTACTCCACCACCGGCTCGCCCTTCTGGGAGAACGCGCAGCCCGTGCAGGTCCCCTGGCGCTCGAGCTCCCTCATAGTCGCCCACAACGGCAACCTGTTGAACACCGAGGACCTGCGGGAGGAGTTGCTCGCGCGCGGGCACCGCTTCCGCTCCTCCTCCGACACCGAGGTCATCGCGGTGATGCTGGCCGAGTCCGCCGCCCCCACCATCGAGGAGGCCATCCGCGGAGGTGGTGCCGCGCCTCCGCGGCGCCTACTCCCTGGTCGGTGATGACCGACGACCGGGTCATCGGCCTGCGCGACCCCCACGGCATCCGGCCCCTCTGCGTGGGCAGCCTGGCCGGCGGCCACGCCATCTCCAGCGAGAGCTGCGGCCTGGACCTCCTGGGCGCGCAGTACCTGCGGGAGATCGAGCCCGGGGAGATGGCCGTCATGAACGAGGAAGGCCTCCACTTCGAGCGGGCGATGGAGACGGCCAAGCCCTCGCTGTGCATCTTCGAGTTCATCTACTTCGCGCGGCCCGACTCCATCCTCTACGACACCAACCTCTACCACGTGCGCAAGCACATGGGCATGTACCTGCACGAGGAAGCCCCGGTGGAGGCGGACATCGTCATGCCCATCCCCGACACCGGGATACCGGCCGCCATCGGTTTCTCCCAGGCCTCCGGCATCCCCTTCGGCGAGGGGCTGATCAAGAACCGCTACATCGGCCGCACCTTCATCCAGCCCACCCAGGACATCCGGCGCATGGGGGTGCGCCTCAAGCTCAACCCGCTCATCCGCGACATCAAGGGGAAGCGCCTGGTGGTGGTGGACGACTCCATCGTGCGCGGCACCACCACCCGCGAGATCATCCAGATGCTCAAGGACGCCGGCGCGCGCGAGATCCACCTGCGCATCAGCTCGCCGCCGGACAAGTACCCCTGCTTCTACGGCATCGACACTTCCACCCAGGCCGAGCTGATCGCCGCCAGCAAGAGCGTGGAGGAGATCCGGGACTTCCTCGGGGTCGACTCCCTCCACTACCTGAGCTTCGAGAACCTGGTCAACTGCCACCCGGCGGGAGCGCGGCGAGTTCTGCCTGGCCTGTTTCGACGGCGACTATCCCATCCCGGTGCCCGAGGAGCTGTGCATGTCCAAGTACCGGCTGGAGAAGGACGAGGTGAAGGCGGAGTGAGCTCAAGCGAGGACAAGGGACTGGTCAACGGGGAAGCCGGGGCGGAGGAGTGCGCCGGCCTCACCTACGCGGACGCGGGCGTGGACGTGGAGGCGGGCAAGCGGGCCGTCGACCTGATCAAGGAGAAGGTGCGCACCACCTTCTCCGAAGACGTGCTCACCGGCCTGGGCGGCTTCGCCGCGCTGCATGACGCGGCCTTCAAGGGCATCGCCGACCCGGTGCTGGTCTCGTCGGTGGACGGGGTGGGCACCAAGCTCAAGCTGGCCCAGATGATGGGCAAGCACGACACCGTGGGCATCGACCTGGTGGCCATGTGCGTGGACGACATCGTCTGCTGCGGCGCCCGGCCCCTCTTCTTCCTCGACTACCTGTCCATCGGCAAGGTGGTGCCGGAAAAGGTGGCCGAGATCATGGAAGGCATGGTGGAGGGGTGCCGCCGGGCGGGCTGCTCCCTCATCGGCGGGGAGACGGCCGAACACCCCGGCCTGATGGGTGAGGACGAGTACGACCTGGCCGGCTTCGCCGTGGGCGTGGTGGGGAAGGGCGAGGTCATCGACGGCTCGGGCATCCTGCCCCCGGACGCCATCATCGGCCTGGGCTCCTCCGGCCTTCACTCCAACGGCTATTCCCTGGCGCGCAAGCTCTTCTTCGAGCTCAACGACTTCAACCACGACGACCACCTGCGCGGCCTCACCCATTCGCTGGGGATGGAACTGCTGGCGCCCACCGAGATCTACGCCCCCGGCATCCTCAAGGTGATGGAGAAGGTCCGCGTCAAGGGGATGGCCCACATCACCGGCGGCGGCATCATCGAGAACCTGCCCCGCATCCTGCCGCCCGGGGTGGACGCGGTGGTGAACATCGGCTCCTGGCCCACGCGCAGCATCTTCCAGGTCATCCAGAAGATGGGGGGCATCGACCAGATCGAGATGTTCAAGACCTTCAACATGGGCATCGGCATGGCGGTCATCGTCGACCACGGCGACCTGCGCGAGGCCATGGAGGCATTCAGCAACAACGCTTACCGCCCGTTCTACATCGGCGAGGTCCTGGAGGGGAGCGGCGGCATCAAACTGACCTGTTGACACGGCGCCGGCGCGCCGGGCTACGACGGGAGGGAGGATCGGGAGAAGATGTTGAGACTGGGCGTTCTCGTGTCCGGCTCAGGGACCAACCTGGAGGCCATCGTCCGGGCCTGCGAGGCGGGGGAGGTGCCCGCCCGCGTGGTGGTGGTGGTGAGCAACTCAGCCGACGCCTACGCCCTGCAGCGCGCCGCCGGCCACGACATCGAGGGCGTCTTCATCGACCCCGGCGACTTCGTCTCGCGGGAGGCCTACGACCACGCCCTCATCGAGCTGCTGCAGGAGCGCCGGGTGGAGCTGGTGGCGCTGGCGGGCTACATGCTGCTGGCCGGTCCCGAGCTGGTGGAAGCGTTCCGCGGCCGCATCCTCAACATCCACCCCGCCCTGCTGCCCTCGTTCCCGGGCACGCACGGGGTGCCGGACGCCCTGGCTTACGGGGCCAAGGTGTCGGGGGTGACCGTCCACTTCGTGGACGAGGGGCTGGACACCGGGCCCGTCATCCTGCAGGAGGCTGTCAAGGTGCGGGAGGACGACGACGCGGAGGGGCTGCACCAGCGCATCCACGAGGTGGAGTACCGGCTGTACCCGCTGGCCATCAAGTATTTCGCGGAAGGCAGGTTGAGCATCGAGGGCAGGCGGGTGAGGATCGACCCGCCCCCGGAGTATTGATCGAGGAGCTGAGAAAAAGGAGGTCGGTGAAGTAATGGCCGGTATCAAGCGGGCCCTTCTGTCCGTATCCAGCAAGGCGGGGATCGTCGAGCTGGCGCGCGAACTGCAGGACATGGGGGTGGAGATCGTCTCCACCGGCGGCACGGAGAAGAAGCTGCGGGAGGAGGGAGTGGAGGTCATCCCCATCTCCGAGGTCACCGGCTTTTCAGAGCTGCTGGACGGCAGGGTCAAGACCCTGCACCCCTTCATCCACGGGGCCATCCTGGCCGACCGCTCCAAGCCGGAGCACCTGCGGGAACTGGAGAAGCTGGGCGTGGCCCCCATCGACCTGGTGGTGGTGAACCTCTACCCCTTCAAGGAGACCGTCGCCGACCCCGCCACCACCCTGGAGGAAGCGGTGGAGCAGATCGATATCGGCGGGGTGGCCCTCATCCGCGCCGCGGCCAAGAACTTTCATGCTGTAACTATTGTCACCGACCCCGGCCGCTATGCCGGGCTGGTGGAGGAGATGCGCCGCTCGGGCGGGGAGGTCAGCCTGGAGACCAGGCGCGGCCTGGCGGCGGAGGGCTTCGCCCACACCAGCGGCTACGACACCGCCATCCACGCCTACCTGGCCGGCGGGGCCGGGGCCGGCGACTTCCCCGAGCGGCTCTCCCTCACCTACGTCAGGACCGACGAGCTCCGCTACGGGGAGAACCCCCACCAGAAGGCGGCCATCTACCGCGAGGTGGGGGCGCCCCCCGGCACCCTGGCCGCAGCCGAGCAGCTGCACGGCAAGGCCCTCTCCTTCAACAACATGCTCGACCTGGACGCCTCCTGGGCCCTGGTGCAGGAGTTCGACGGGCCGGCGGCGGCCATCATCAAGCACAACACCCCCTGCGGCGCGGCGATGGCCGCGAGCATCGCCGAGGCCTACAGCCTGGCCTTCGACTCCGACCCCCTTTCCGCCTTCGGGGGCATCGTGGCCTTCAACCGCGAGGTGGACGAGGAGTGCGCCGCCCGCATCGACAAGGTCTTCCAGGAGGCGGTCATCGCCCCCTCCTACACCGCGAAGGCGCTGGAGATACTGTCCCGCAAGGCGGGCATCCGCCTGATGCGCCTGGCCCTCCCCCCGGAGGAGTTCAAGAGGTTCAAGGACTTCAAGCGGGTGGAGGGAGGCCTGCTGGTGCAGGAACGCGACTTCTCCAGCGAGGGGAGGGAGGACTTCGAGCTGGTCTCCTCCCGCCAGCCCACCGAGAAGGAGTGGCAGGACCTGCTCTTCGCCTGGAAGGTGGCCAAGCACGTCCGCTCCAACGCCATCGTCCTGGCCAGGGACGGGGTCACCGTGGGCATCGGCGCGGGGCAGCTCAGCCGGGTGGACGCGGTCTGGGTGGCCCTGCACAAGGCGGGGGACCAGGCCGCGGGGTGCGTGCTCGGCTCCGACGCCTTCTTCCCCTTCCCCGACGCGCTGGAGGCGGCGGCGGCGGCCGGCGTGACCTGCTTCGCGGAGCCGGGAGGCAGCCTGCAAGGACGCAGACGTCAAGGCGGCGGCCGAGCGCCTGGGCGTCTCCCTGGTCTTCACGGGCTTCCGCCACTTCCGCCACTAAATTTGGGGTCAGGCCCGAAATTTACTTGTCATCAGCGTCATGCGGTTTCCGCGCTAGAAGTAAATTTAGGGCCTGACCCCAAATTTACCTGACGTGAGGGGGGCCGCGGGTTCGCCGCGGCGCGTCTCATGTAATATACTTAGCGGAAACACGATAGCCAGCGACGGAAAGGTGGACGATGAGCGTATATTTCCTGGCGTCACGCACCCTGCTGCTGCTGGCGCTGATCATCCTGATCACCGCCACCTTCTGGGGATGGGCCAACAACACCAGCGCGAAACCCATTCCCGAGCAGACCCAACTGGAGAAATACGCCTCCAAGAAGCCCGGGACCACCACCACGGTGCTCTTCATCGTCTCCATATTCCTGGGGACCATCGTCGTCGGCTTCTCCATCTGGCTGGAATACCTGAGGGTCAAGGATGTCAGGGAAGCGTCCCGGGAGGACCTGCTCCCCGACCAGCCCGACCTGCCCGCCAACCGGGCCTGACCGTCCCGGCATGACCCCGGTCACCCCCGTCCGGTACCCCCCGGGAACCTAACCACCCCGGCTCACCTCCAAGATGCGAGGGACGTGACCGTTGCGTGACGGGAAGAAGAGATGCGTGAACACAAAATATTACACATAGTAATAATAATCATGGTGACGGCGGCGCTGGCGTCGGGGGCCATGGGGTGCGGCTCCACCAGAGCCCCCGACCCCGCGGGAGAGGGGCTTCAACCCCGCCCGCCCGCGCAGCTGGACCTGGCCAACTGGTACCCCGGCGACGCCCACGACCACTCCGACTACTCCGTGCTGGCCTTCTACGAGGAGGGACTGGTCCCCCTGCCGGAGTTCGTGGAGGCGGCCTTCGGGGGCGACGACCCCCTGGCCTGGCTGCTCATGACCGACCACGGCCCCCAACTGGGGATGAAGGACGGCATCGCCACCGCCTACAGCGAAGAACAGGGGCCGGCAGCGTTTCGAGGAGGAGCGGGCCGAGATGCTCGCCCTGGAGAAATCGGGAGCCGCCCCGTGCCTGCTCATAGGGGAGGAACTGGGGACCATCACCAGCGGCCACCTCGTGGCTTACGGCATCAAGCGGTACGTCACCGATACCGCCATGGACGCGGACGAGGAAGGCTTCATCCGGCGGGTGGGGGAGGCCGGCGGGTTCGGCTTCATCGCCCACCCCCGCCAGCGGGAGAGCTCGGTGACCTTCTGGCACTGGCCCAGCTTCGAGCAGTACATCTCGGGCATCACCCCCGACTCCACCCTGCGGGGCTTCGAGGTCCTGAGCGGGGTGCACGTCCACCCGGAGCAGACGGGGCTGCTGGAAGCCTGGGACCGGGCGCTGGCCGGCGGCGCCCCGGTGCTGGTGACCGGCGTCTCCGACGCCCACACCCCGCAGGAAGTGGGCCGGATGGCCCGCACCTACGTCTTCGTGGACAAGCAGGGCGCCCCCCTCGACTCAGGCGACCACGCGGCCGTCCTCGAGGCCCTGCGGAAAGGGCATTCCGTAGCCACCAACGGCCCGCTGGCCGTCTGCTACGCGGTGAACCAGCGCACCGGCCGGGGTGCCGGTCCCGGGGAGTCCCTGGAGGTGCGGCCCGGGGACGAGATCACCGTCCACACCGCCTGCGGCAGCGGCGACGCCGCCTGCACCGGGTTGAAGGTGGTCACCGACCTGCCGGGAGCCGACCTCATCAAGGACCCCGGCGCCACCTTCAACCTCACCGTCCCGGAGCGGACGGGCCAGGACGGGCACTACCTCCGCCTGGAAGGGTACGGCCCCGGCGGCGCCTGCTACGCCAACCCGGTGTTCCTGGTTTATTGAGGCGGCAAAGTCCGGAGGGTCAGACCCTGGAGAGCTTCCCGACGGCGCGCCCGTGGCTGTTCTTCACCTCGGCGTAGGTGAGGTACCGGTGGTAGAGGCGCTCGTCCGCCAGGTCCTTCCAGGAGAGGTTCTTGTCGGCCTTGGTCAGGAAGAGGATGGGGATCCAGGTCCCGGTGTTGATGTAGAACTTGTTCTTCTTCCCTCCCACCACCGGGGTGTACTGGTTGGAGTAGAGGCGGTGGTCGTGCCCGAAGATCACCGTGTCGATGCCCTGGTCCGACAGGAGCAGCTCGCGGGCCTTGCCGGACAGGATGTCCTCCCGGGTGGACAGGGGGTCGAGGGGCAGCGCGTCGCCGTCGTCCGGCTTGCCCGGGAAGGCCTTGTCGAAGGCTTCCTCGTAGGCCTCGATGCTCTCCGGCTCCTCCTCCTGCGCCTTTTCCAGCAGCCCCTCCTCGACCTCCAGCGAATCGATGTCGGTGCCCAGGTCCAGGGCGTCCAGGTCCCCGCCCTCCAGCAGGGACCGGCGCCCGCCCTTGAAGGAGGTGAGCGCCTGGACCATCCGCCGGCCGAACTGGCGGGGCGAGTCCTCCTCCACCTTGGCCTGCACGGCGGGAGTGCGCGCCTCCTTGAAGGGCGGGAACCCCGCGCGCGAGATGAAGCGGACGAGCTTGTAGGCGTGGCGGATCCTGAACCACCAGCTCTCCTGCTGCATGCCCATGAAGACCATGGTGGAGACGGGCTTGACGTTGTCGACGAAGGGATTCGTGGCGCGCAATCCCGAGACGAAGTAGGGGAGGAAGGCGCTGCCCCAGCTGCGCTCCAGGCGCAGCTCGCCCGACTTGGGGTCGCGCAGGAAGGGGTGGGTGAAGTTGGCGAAGAGGCTGTCCGAGAAGTACTGGTTTCCGTGCTCGACGTAGAGGCCGCCCGCCCGGTAGATGCCGCTGAACTCGAAGTAGAGATGCTCGCCGTCCGGGCTGCCCAGCCGCTCGGCCACCCGTTCCCAGACGCGCGGCCAGAAGAGGTCGACGTCGTGGTTGCCGGGGATGATCACCAGGCGGTGCCCCGAGGCGATGAAGTCGCGCAGGCAGTCGAAGACCAGCGGGTGCCCCTGGAGGATCAGGTCGAGCTTGGCCAGCGATTCGTCCTCGGTGTTGCCCAGGCGCGAGAAGGGCTTGGTGGAATCGTCCTCCAGCATGAGGTTGGCGAAGTCCAGGAAGTCCCCGTTGATGATCAGCTCCGCCTTCTTCTTCTCGCCGAGCAGGTCGACGAAGCGCTTGAAGTTGTCGTCCTGCGTGAAGTCGTCCAGGGGAGACCCGTCGCCCATGTGCAGGTCGCTGATTACGTATCTTACCAGGGCCATGTTCCGTTCCTCTCTTCGATCATCATATATAATAGCAGACGGAGTTGAGGGGAGTTATGATGTCCAAGGTCAAGGTATTCACGGTAAACCGTAAGGCGCGCCACGATTTTCATATCGAGGAGACCCTGGAGATGGGCATGGCCCTCACCGGCAGCGAGGTCAAGTCCATCCGTGAGTCACACGTCAACCTGCGGGACAGCTATGCCCAGTTCAAGGGGGACGAGCTGTTCCTGGTGGGCGTGCACATCAGCCCCTACACCCACGGCAATTACTTCAACCACGACCCCCTGCGCGAGCGCAAGCTGCTGGCCCACAAGCGCGAGCTGACGCGGCTCAAGGGGAAGGTGGCCGAGCGCGGCTTCACCCTGGTGCCCCTGAGCATCTACCTGACCGACAGGGGCAAGATCAAGGTGGAAGTGGGACTGGCCCGCGGCAAGCTGCAGCGGGACCGCCGCCACGAGCTGCAGGAGCGGGACATGCGCCGCGAGGCCGAGCGCGCCATGAAGGAGCGCAACCGCTAACCTTTACCCCGGGCCGGGTCTCGATTCTTTACCTCCCATGCTTGCTTCACCGTTGATTGACCCGCGCGCTTGTCCTTTTGCCGCTCCACGGGTCTATAATGAAAGTGAAGCCGGGTATCCCGGCGACGACTTTGAAAACAGAATATGGGGGCGCACCGGTTTCGACGGGGGTATGTTGACGTGAGCGGGAGCGAGCCGAGGCCCCGAGCCTCGTTAAAAGCGGGAAAAACAACAACTGCCAATAACGAATTGGCCCTGGCCGCTTAATCAGCGACCCGTCCTCCCCGGGGATTGTTCGTGACCCGGGGAAGGGCGCCGTTTAACGAACTTACCGAAGCCCTTCTCCCGTGCGGGCTGAGGGAAATCTTAGCGGGATAGCGAAGCGCCGCGCAGGCCGCCAGGCGCGAGCCTAGCGAAAATTAAAAGGCGGATATGCTCGTAGAGCCCACCGCGTCATATCTCCGGACGGGGGTTCGACTCCCCTCGCCTCCACCACTTTGAAAAGCCGCCCACCAGCGGCTTTTCGCTTGCCGGGAAGTTGACGCCGCCACTGCCCATGGGATAGATTAGCCCAATGAACGACCATCCCATCGGCATCTTCGACTCCGGCGTGGGGGGGTACACGGTGGTCCGCAAGATCATCGACCACCTCCCCGGCGAATCCATCATCTACCTGGGGGACAGCCTGCGCGGCCCCTTCGGCCCCCGCCCCCTCCCCGAGGTGAGGGGCTTCGCCCTGCAGATCGCCTCCTTCCTGGAGGAAGAGGGGGTCAAGCTCATCGTCATCGCCTGCAACTCCGCCACCGCCGCCGGCCTCCTCGAGGTGCAGAAGAAGTGCGGGGTGCCGGTGATCGGGGTCATCGAGCCGGGGGCGCACGGGGCCGTCCAGGCCACCGTCAACCGGCGCATCGGGGTCATCGGCACCCGGGTGACCATCGAGAGCAAGGTCTACCCGCGGGCCATCCACGCCCTGGACGCCGGCGCGCGCGTCCACACCCAGGCCTGCCCAACCCTGGTCGACCTGGTGGAGAGGGGAGAGGTGGAAGGCCCCGGGATCGAAGCGGAGGTGCGCGGCTACCTCGAGCCCCTGCTCAAGCGGGACATCGACACGCTCATCCTCGGGTGCACCCACTACCCCCTCCTCGAGCCCCTCATCGGCCGGGTGGCGGGCGGGGGCGTCAGCCTCATCAACTCGGCCGAGGAGGTCGCCCGGGAGGTCGAGCAGAAGCTGGACCGCCACGGCCACCTCCAGAAGAAGCAGGTCGACCCGGAATACCGCTTCCTCTTCACCGGCGACACCGACCAGGCCCTGCGGCTGGGCCGCGTCTTCCTCGGCCCCGAGGTCGAGAGGGTGGAAAAGGTGGGCCTGGGATGAGCGGGGGGAACCGGGACCGATGCGCCTGACCGTCCTGGGTGCCTCCGGCACCTACCCGCGCCCCGGCATGGCCTGCAACGGCTTCCTCGTCCAGAACGAAGATTTTAACATGGTGTTGGATTTCGGCAACGGCTGCATGTCCAACCTGCTCAAATACGTGGACTTCACAGAGCTCGACGCCCTGGTCATCTCCCACCTCCACATCGACCATTTCGCCGACCTCTACCCTCTCTTCTACGCGCTGCGCTATCACCCCGGCCGCCCCTGGGGCCTGCCCCTGTGGCAGCCGGCGGGCGGGCTGGAACTGTTGGGAAGGATCCTGGGCGAGGACGCCCGGGAATACCTGCCCCGGGTGTTCGACGCGCGCGACCTCGCAGCGGGCGAGGAGATGGAGCTGGGCGGCATGCGCCTGCGGGCCTTCCCCGCCGCGCACAACGTCGAGGCATATAGTGTTAGGATAGAGGGGGACGGGTGGTGCCTGGCTTATTCCGGTGATACCGCCGCCCACCCCGGGCTGGTCGAGGCGGCGCGCGGCGCCGACCTGTTCGTCTGCGAGGCGACCATGCCGCGGGGTTACGAGGAGGAAGCCTCGCACGGCCACCTCACCGCGCCGCAGGCGGGGGAGGCGGCCCGGCAGGCGGGAGTGGGGAAGCTGATGCTCACCCACATCTGGCCCACCTTCGACAGGAACCTGCTGGCCCGCCAGGCCGGCGAGGCCTTCGAAGGGCCGGTGACCCTGGCGCGCGAAGGCCTGCTGGTGGAGTTGTGAACGGTGCGGTGTGACTAGAGAGGAAACGCATGAAGAGAAGAGACGACCGGGCGGCCGACGCCCTGCGTAACACGGTGATAACCAGGGGATACATCCCCCACGCGGAGGGCTCGGTCCTCATCGAGATGGGCGACACCCGCGTGGTGTGCACCGCCACCCTGGACAACAAGGTGCCCCGCTTCCTGCAGGGCTCGGGCAAGGGATGGGTCACCGCCGAGTACGGGATGCTGCCCCGCTCCACCCCCACCCGCATGCTGCGGGAGGCCAACACCGGGCGGCAGGGCGGGCGCACCCTGGAGATCCAGCGCCTCATCGGGCGCTCGCTGCGCGCGGTGAGCAACCTGGAGATGATGGGCGAGCAGACCATCTGGATAGACTGCGACGTCATCCAGGCGGACGGGGGCACCCGCACCGCCTCCATCACCGGGTCCTTCATCGCCCTGTACGACGCCTACAGCAAGATGGTGGACATGCGCCGCCTCAAGGAGATGCCCCTCAACGACTTCGTGGCGGCGATCAGCGTCGGCATCGTCGAGGGGGTCCCCCTGCTGGACCTGGATTTCCCGGAGGACTCCCACGCCGACGTGGACATGAACGTCATCATGACCGGCACCGGCAAGATCATCGAGGTGCAGGGCACGGCGGAGAAGACCCCCTTCTCCCGGCAGGAGCTGGACACCCTGATGGACCTGGCCGGCAAGGGCATCGACGAGCTCATCGCCCTGCAGCGCAAGGTCCTCCTGTAAGACCCTACGCGAACATGCGCGACATCGTCATCGCCAGCAAGAACGACGGGAAGATCCGCGAGGTCCGCCGCATCCTGGAAGGTATGCCGATACACTGGCTGACCTGGCGCGACCTCGAGGGATGGCCCGAGGTGGAGGAGACCGGCGACACCTTCCTGGCCAACGCCCTGATCAAGGCGGAAGCGCTGGCCACCGCCACCGGCATGGCAGCCCTGGCCGACGACTCGGGCTTGGAAGTCGACGCCCTGGGCGGCGAGCCCGGCGTGCACAGCGCCCGCTACGGTGGAGAGGACGGCAACGCGGAGTTGAACATCCGCCGCCTCCTGGCCGAGCTGGAGGAAGTCCCGGCGGAGAAGCGCACCGCCCGCTTCGTCTGCTGCGTGGTGCTCTACTTCCCCGGGAGCGGCGGCAGCTACATCGACACCTACGGGACTTGCGAGGGCACCATCACCTGCGAGCCCAGCGGAAGTGCCGGCTTCGGCTACGACCCCGTCTTCCGGCCCCGGGGCCGCGAACTCACCTTCGCCGAGATGCCGCCCGGCGAGAAGGACGCCATGAGCCACCGCGGGCGCGCCCTCGAGGCCCTGCACGGCCGCCTCATCGAGCTGGCCGTCCACGACCACGGCAAGTTCGGGGAGTGACGCGAAAAAGAAGGCGAAACCATCTTCAAGGGCACGGCTCTACGGTAGAATGATTACAATAGACTGTCGGGCACCGGCTTCGACCAAAGGGGGTACGGCTATGAAGGCGAAGGGCGTAGCGATGATCACGCGGACGCTGCGGGAGGGCAAGACCTTCGAAGACTACCGCAAGGCCTGGTATCACACCCACGGCTTCGGGCTGCCCACGAAGATGCTGACGGTGGTCAACCTGTTCGACCCGCGCCAGATCATCTCCATCGGCATCATGGACATCGACGACCTGGAGCAGGCTGCCGTCCGCGCTCAACATCGACATCGAGGAGAGGCTGGCCAACCCGCTGGACGACGTGGTCGAGGACGAGATCGTGCGGACCTTCGGGATGATCGTCTCGGAAGACGATTTCTCGGCGGCGGGGGACATCCCCGTCAAGCCGACGACGGTTGACGGCGAAGAGGTGAAGTACTCCGACCTGGAGGGAGCGATGAGCGTCGCCGCCGCCATGTTCGCCCAGGCCTTCGAGGAACGCGAACGCCGCCGTCAGGAAAGAGGAGGTTGATATGAAACCGGTAGGGCCCCTGATGATCGAGCACCGACTTATCGAGCGCATGATCCGCGTGCTCGACGTAGAGCTCGCCCGCATCCGGGAGAGCGGCGCTTTCGACCCGGTGATGATCGATACCGCGGTGGACTTCATCCGGACCTACGCCGACCGCACCCACCACGGCAAGGAGGAGGACATCCTCTTCCGCGACCTGGAGAAGAAGCCGTTACCCGAGGACCTGAGCCGGACCATGGGCGAACTGCTGCACGAACACGACCAGGCCAGGGAGATGGTCGCCTCCCTGGTCGACGCGAGGGAGAGGTATGCCCGGCGGGACCCCGACGCCCTCGCGGAGGTCATGGTGCTGATGGAGGAGCTCATCCATTTCTATCCCGTGCACATCGACAAGGAGGACAAGCGGTTCTTCCTGCCCTGCATGGACTACCTCAGCCGCGAGGAGCAGGACGGCATGCTCGCCGAGTTCCGGGAGTTCGACCGGAAGATGATCCACGAGAAATACGAGAGGGTCGTCGAGCGGTTCGAAAACCGCTGATACCTCCCGATCTCACGGTAAAAAGATGGAGCGGGAAACCCGGATCATTCAAACCACACACCCTGGATTGAACTTGCCATAATCAGCTGAAAAGTTCTATGTCCATTCTCCTGTTCCTGTCATGAATGACAACGATTGCCTCTGACTACTTAAGCTCTGCTCGATCAATACCTAACGATGATTCTATCCAGCGTCGTATGATGATTACGTGCGAAAAAGAGACGGAGCAGATAAAAAGCGCGGAGTCAGTGCTGGACGCCACGTGGAGCAGACATCTGGAGGTACCTGGAAATGAGGAATGGCGCGTTCAATAGGATAAAGCAGGTTCCCAGGGACAGCATCGTGGCCCTGGCCGCCATCGTATCCTTTATCCCCTTTGTCTTTCTCACGCTGTTCTTTGTCTTCAACGAAAACGCGCTGAGGGCTTCGTCACAATACGGAGTGCTGGAATTCGAGCTCGCCTGGACTCCGAAAATGATAGACAAGATCTTCACGGCATGGGGGCCCGCCAATGTTCAACACCAGATATACGTTCACCATGTTGACAACCTCTACCTTTTCGTCTACGGGTTGTTCGCACTGTTATGCATTCTCCTGCTGGCACGGAGGCTTGAGGCCGGGCTGCAGCAGGTCGGTTTCTTCTTTGTCCTTGCCCCGGTACTTGCCGCGATCTTCGATGCCATGGAGAACGTCTTCCTCCTCTCGATGCTCACGCGCGGAGCGCCGGGCGGGTGGTCTGACCCAGTCCTCGCCTCCCTCTGCGCAACGTTCAAGATCGCCTTCCTCGGCACTTCTATCACTTTCATCTTTATCGCGGGAGTTCGACTGCTGGCAAGGAGGTACCTGGCGAGGGAGATCTATTTTTACCTCATACTCGTTGTAGCCGGGATGATCCTGGTAGGGTTCCTTTCGTTCTGGGAACCTTACCTCTGCTACGTGATAGGTCCCGTATATTATGCGATTGCGGCTATGTTTATATGGGTCTCAAGACGGGAGAGCATGGTTGCATCAAGCCTCTAGTATCACCTTTGCTTGCTCCAGGGTGTTCTGAATGCATGAACTGCTTTTGGATACTTCAAGACCTTATAAGAACGGCCCGAAATATCCGGGCCGCGTTAATTTGATGGAGCGGGAGACGGGTCTCGAACCCGCGACCTAAAGCTTGGAAGGCTTTCGCTCTACCAACTGAGCTACTCCCGCCCGCAAGGAAATCTTAGCACAGACGCCGCTCAGCTGTCAGCGCGCCCCGCGCCGCCCCCGCCGCCCAGCCTCAACACCAGTTCGGCCAGCTTGTAAGAAGGGCACAGCCTGGCCTTCCAGGGGTCCCGGGCGTGCTCGACGCACTTGACGCAGCAGACCTTCACCAGCACCGCCTGCCAGAGCGCCGCCATCGCCAGGTAACCCGCCGCCAGCAGGGGCTTCCTCCGGGCGGCCAGCACCGGCAGGAAGATCACCGTCCCTCCCGGGATGCCCTCGGCCAGGGCCCCGGAGAGGCCGAAGGCGCGGTCGGGCTGCTGCTTGAAGAAGAGGGCCGCGTACTTGCCGCCCCAGGTGAAGTCGCAGGCCTTGCCGTAGTTCTCGCAGCGCGTGCAGATGAGGTACTTGGGCAGCAGGCCCCAGGTCAGCAGGGCGGCCAGCCAGGCCGGCAGCCAGCGGGGGCGCAGACGGCGCAGCACCCATCCACCATAACGAGAGCATGGCCAGGCTGGCCGTGATGAGCGCCGCCTGCTGCCGCGGTTCCGCCCTCGGCCAGGCATGACCGCCATCCGCCATGTTTCCCATGAAGTTTCCTCCCCCGTACTGAGTGAAAAGATGGTCGGGGCGAGAGGATTTGAACCTCCGGCCTCTGGCTCCCAAAGCCAGCGCGCTGACCAAGCTGCGCTACGCCCCGACGTCGTTACTTGGATTATAGCACCACCCTACAGTTATAATAATGAGGAAGCATGGCAGGCGAGAGGAAAGGAACGCACCATGTCCGAAGCGGTCATCGCCACCGAGAAGCTGACCAAGTACTACGGGAAGAGCCGGGGCGTCATCGACGTGGACGTCGAGGTGAACCAGGGAGAGGTCTTCGGCTTCCTCGGCCCCAACGGCGCCGGCAAGACCACCACCATCCGCCTGCTCCTCGACTTCATCCGCCCCACCTCCGGCAAGGCCACCGTCTTCGGGCTGGACAGCCGCGCCTCGAGCGTCGACATCCACCGGCGCATCGGCTACCTCCCCGGGCGAGCTGTCCCTCTACGAGAAGATGACCGGCGCAGACATGCTCCAGTACTTCGCCAACCTGCGCGGCGGGGTTGACCGTTCCTACATCGAGGAACTGGCCGAGCGCCTGGACAGCGACCTGGACGTGCCCATCCGCTCCCTCTCCCGCGGCAACAAGCAGAAGATCGGCCTCATCCAGGCGCTGATGCACCGGCCGGAACTGCTCATCCTGGACGAGCCCACCAGCGGCCTGGACCCCCTGGTGCAGCAGGAGTTCTACGACATCATCGAGGCCAGCCGGGAGGAGGGGCGCACCGCCTTCGTCTCCTCCCACAACCTGCCCGAGGTGGAGCGCCTCTGCGACCGGGTGGGCATCATCCGGGAAGGCCGCCTGGTGGACGTGGAGGAAGTCGCCGCCATCAAGCAGCGCGCCCTGCACCACCTGGAGATACATTTCGCTTCGCCCCCGCCGCCCGGCGCCTTCGACGGCATACCCGGCCTGCGCGACCTGCGGTCCGAGGACGCCGTCATCCACTGCACCGTCCAGGGGAGCATGGACGCCCTGGTCAAGGCCATCGCCCGCTTCGAGGTCACCAACATCCTGAGCTACGAGACCCCGCTGGAGGACATCTTCCTCACCTACTACGAGGAGGGTGAGAACCATGCTCAATAACGTCTTCCTCAAGGGCCTGCGCGAGCGCCGCGTCTCCATGATCTGGTGGGCGGTGGGGCTGCTCGTCTTCATCGTCCTGAACATCGCCATCTACCCGTCCATGAAGAACAGCGTCGGGTCTGCAGGAGTACGCGGAGTCCTCTTCCGACCTGATGACCGCCTTCGCCGGAGGGACCGATTTCATCTCGCCCGTCGGTTACCTCAACAGCCAGCTCTTCTTCCTGATGCTCCCCATCATCCTGGGCATCTTCGCCATCTCCCTGGGCAGTGACGCCCTGGCCGGGGAGGAGGGCCGGGGCACCCTCGACCTGCTGCTGTCGACGCCGCTCTCGCGCCGCAAGGCGGTGCTCGAGAAGTTCGCCACCATGCTGGCGGGAACGGCCGTCCAGGCCCTCATCCTCTTGTGACGATGTTCATGCTGACCGCCCTGGCGGTGGGCATGAACAAGACCTACGTCCTGGAAAATGGAACGGTACTGCCCCCGCTCGAACATGCTCCACCTGGCCGAGGCGACCCTGGCCCTGGCCCTGCTGGCCCTGGTCTTCGGCAGCCTCGCCCTGCTGCTGGGAGCGGCGACAGGCAGCAAGGGGATGGCCATCGGCGTGACGGCGGCCGTCGGGGTGGGGAGCATCGTGCTTCAACTCGGTGGCGCTGATAGTCAATTGGCTGAAGCCCTGGCGCAAGCTGCTGCCCACCTACTACTACAACGGGAGAGACCCGCTGGCCTACGGATTAGACTGGCACGTCCTGGTGCTGGTGGCGATTACAGCGGTATTCCTGGGCGCCGCGCTCTTCTTCTTCGAGCGGCGCGACCTCGCGGTCTAATATCTACAGAATGTAACATTACTTCTGCTCGAAGTGCAGCTCCAGCTTGGTCATCATGGCCTTGGGCATGGTCTGGAAGGCTCCCATGTCGTGATCGTTAATGCAATCGCTGAGGCTGCCCAGGCTCCTTGCCGGCCAGGCTGCAGCGGCCGCCGGTGAGCATCCACATCTGCCGGATCTCGAACTGGACCAGGGTGCCCGTCTCGGTGGTCCCGCCCATCTTCATGTTGGGGTCGGTACCCAGCAGCGGGGCCAGCAACTTGGGGGCCATCGCCTGGACAGACCGGGTTGAGCATGAGGAAGCCCGGCGTGAACTTGAGCGCCAGGTTCATCAGCTTGAGCAGCAAGGTTGTCCTTGAACTCCACCTCCAGGTCGACGTCCTCCGAGTCGTTGCGCACCTCCAGCTTGAGCTTGCCGACCTGCCAGTCCGCCTTGATGCTCGGAGAGCACCCGCCGGTCGAAGCGGTGGATGATGGGCACCATGTCCAACCCCGCCTGGGTGTCGGCGTAGAGGGTGCGCACGTCGTCCTTGGAATAGTGGAACACCGCCCGGTAAGGCGCCCACCGGGCTCTCCCTCCAGTCTTCGTAGAGGAACACGTCGTCGGGCCCGAACTGCATGGTGGGGATCATCAAGCCGCTCTCTACCTTCATCCTCCCTCTCTCCCTTCCTGTCCTTACGAAGCGCCGGTTTTCCCTGAATTGTACCAGAAACGGGCATGAAGTAGCCGGCAAGTGGGCATAAATAGTAGTAGAGACGTAACATAGTGCAGGTTAAGGTGTTAATAACTCGGAGGTAACATATCTTGACCCCACCCGACACCAGAAGGGAATACTCCGATGAACGTCATCCTGATCGAACCTATCCAATCCGGAGCGCACGTCTTCCTGAGGTATACCATGCCCCGGTTGGGCCTGCCCCTGCTGGGCGCCCTGGCCCAGCGGGAGCTGGGCATCAACACCGCGCATCTACTTCGAGCAGTACTCCCACCTCGACTGGAAGGCCATCAGCCAGGCCGACCTGGTGGGCATCTCCACCATCACCCCCACCGCCAACGATGCCTACCGGGTGCTGGAGAAGGTCAAGCAGCTGGGCGACACCCCCGTGGTCATGGGCGGCCCGCACGTCACCTTCCTCGCCGGGGAGGCGCTTTCCAAGGGGGCCGACTACGTCGTGCGCGGGGAAGGCGAGGAGGCCTTCATCGAGCTCCTCCGCCACCTGGGCGGCGACGGTGTTTCTCTCGAGAGCATCGCCGGCCTCTCCTGGCGGGAAGAAGACACGTTCCACGATAACCCCGACCGCCCCCGCATCGCCGACCTCTCTTCGCTGCCCTGGCCGGACCTGAGCCTTATCGAGAGGCGCGAGAGGATCAAGACCATCCCCATGATGACCTCCCGGGGCTGCCCCTTCAAATGCAACTTCTGCTCGGTCACCAGCATCTTCGGCCACAAGTACCGCTTTCGCGACACGGAAGACGTCATCGAGGAGCTCAAGTTCCATCATTCCACCCACCCCAAGAGCAGCGTCTTCTTCTACGACGACAACTTCACGGCCAACGTCGCTCACACCAAGGAGATGCTGCGCGAGATGCAGCGCCTGGACATCCCGGCCCGCTGGAGCGCGCAGGCGCGGGTGGAGATAGCCCGCGACCCCGAACTGATGCAGCTGCTGCAGGAGACGCACTGCACCTACCTCTACCTGGGCCTGGAGTCGGTCAACCCCGCCACCCTGGCGTCTTACCACAAGTCCCAGACGGTGGAGGATATCTCCGAGGCGGTGCGGGTCATCCACAAGCACAAGATCAGCGTGCACGGCATGTTCGTGCTGGGCTCGGACGAGGACGACGTCAAGACCTTGAAGGAGACGGTCAAGTTCGCCAAGAAAGCCCACATCGACACGGTGCAGTTCCTGGCCCTGATACCCCTGCCGGGAACGGAAGTCTTCCGGGAACTGAAGAAGCAGGACCGCATCCTCTCCTACGACTGGGGCAAGTACGACGGACATCACGTGGTCTTCCAGCCGGCCCGGATGGCCCAGTACGCCCTGCAGAAACGGGGTCCCAACGGGGCCATGCGCAGCTTCTATTCAGCGTGGGAAGCGACCAAGATGGGCTTGCACTTCAAGTGGCGCAACATGGTATTACGCATCTTCGCCAACCGCGCCATCAAGCGCTGGAAGTCCGACAACTCCGAGTGGATGCACGACTTGAAAGCCCGCTACAAGCAGCTGAAGAAGGACCTCAAGGCCGACTTCAAGCTCCGCTACAAGCAGCTGAAGAAGGACCACAAAGCCGAGCTGAAATGCGCCAGGATCCAACCGGGACAGGCTCAGGAATCGTCCGCGCCCTGACCCCGGGCAGAACGCGAGGGACGCTCAGGCGTTCGAGACACTGCGCAGGTGGCGTGCGCGCCCCTTCACGGGCAGGGTGAAGCAGAAGACGGAGCCGCCGCCGGGCCGGGGCTCGTGCCAGATCCTTCCGCCGTGCGCCTCCACTATCTCCCGCGCGATGTACAACCCCAGCCCCAGCCCCGGCTTGGAATGGTGGCGCATGTCCTCCAGCTGGAAGAAGCGCTCGAAGATGCGGGTGCGCGCCTCCTCCGGCACCCCCGGCCCCTGGTCCTGCACCGAGACCCGGGCCTCGTCCCGCAGCCGCTCCGTCTCGATCTCGATGAGGTTGGAGGCGGGGGAGAAGTTCACGGCGTTCTCCAGCAGGATGATCAGCAGCTGGATGAAGCGGTCGCCGTCCACCGGCACCGGCCCGGGCGAGGCGCAGCACCTGGTCTCGAAGCGGTGCCCGGCGAAACGGGCCTGTATCTCCTCTACGGCCTTTTCCACCAGCGGGTCCAGCTCGGCCAGGGACGGCTCCACGGGGAAATGCCCCTTCTCGATGCGGGACACGTCCACCAGGTCGGAGACGATGTGGGACAGGCGGTCCACCGACGCGTCGATGTGCCCGAGCATGGTCGGCATGGAGTCCGGCGGGAGGGTGTCCTGGTAGTTGAGGAGGGTGGACACGTACCCCTTGATGACGGTTATGGGATGGCGCAGCTCGTGCGCCGCGATGGCCAGGAAGTCCCGCAACCGCTCCGCCCGGTTGGCCAGTTCCTGGTCGTACAGCTGGCGTTCGGTTATGTCGCGGCCGTTGATGACGATGCCGCGCACCGCGGGGTCATCGAGCAGGTTCCTGCCGATGGCCTCGAGCGAGCGGTACGACCCGTCCTTGTGCCTCAAGCGGCACACCACGAACTTGGTGTAACCGTGGCTGGTCAACGAATGGGCCATCTCCTCGAGGAAGTCGGGAAGCTCCTCGGGGTGCACGAAGTCGAAGGCGTTGGCCCCCACCAGCTCCTCCGGGCGGTAGCCCAGGACCGGTTCCACCGAGGGGGACACGAAGGAGATGATGCCGTCGGCGCCCATTATCGCGACGACGTCCATGGACCCCTCGATGAGGGTGCGGAAATGCTCCTCGCTGCGGCGCAGCGCCTCCTCCACCCGTTTGCGCTCGGTGATGTCGATGCCGGTGCAGACGAAGCCCTCCAGCCGGCCTTCCTTGCTGAAGAGGGCCTGGTTGGACCAGGTGATATAGATGGGCTCCCCTTCCTTGGGCAGAAAGAACCCGGTGTAGTCGTAGGGCATGTGCTTGAGCTCCAGCTTCTGGAACATGGCCTTGACGAACTCGGCCTCGCGGTCGGGGAGGAAGACCTCGTAGATGTACGCGCCCTGGATCTCGCCCAGCTTGTATCCCATGGCCTCCTGGAAAGCGCGGTTGACGTAGACGACGCGCCCCGTGGGGTCCACGGCGAGGACCATGGCGCTGGAGTCCTCCAGGGAAGCCGCCAACTGGATGAAGGAACGCTTCAGCCGCTTGCTCTCTTTTTCCGCCATCCTGGTCGGCCTTCTTTGCTTCTGGAAGCCCGGCTACTGACTGTCATGGGAATCGCCCTGCTCGAAATGGATATCGGTAAGATGGTGCGTTTCATTTAGGGGAAGAGGCAGGAAAAACGCCGGACCGGGTGGTATAATTTTCACGGATAAGGCAATGAGGTTGCAAACCCTCTTCCGGCACCTGACGAATATGGAGGTCGCAAGATGAAGTACGCTCCCAGGCTCACCCTGATCCTTGCAGTCCTGCTGGCTGCCCTGCTCTTCCCGCCCTTCGCCGGCTCCCCGGCGCATGCCGCCGATATAGCGTGGGAACCCTCCAGTCGTGGGCGGCTTCGGCTCGGCAGGCGACGACCCGGTGGCCATTCCCCTGGCCCACTTCCAGGGCAAGCTATACGCGGGGGTGGCCAACGACGGCGGGGCCCAGGTGTGGGTGAAGGACGACGGCGGCACCGGCTTGGACCCAGCAGATGAGCGGCGGTTTCGGCTCCTCGGGCAACCTGGCCATCACCAGGATGGAGGTCTACGGCGGCTACCTCTACGCCGGGACGGCCAACATGAGCGGCTGCCAGCTGTGGCGCTTCGACGGCACCAGCTGGACCGACGCCCTGGCCCTTACCCGGCTCGGGGGGCGCGAGTTTCGGCGACGTGTACAACCTGGCGGTCACCGCCATGGAGGTCTACGACGGCAAGCTGTACGTGGGGCTGACCAATTACGAGGTGAACATCTCCTCGCTCATCCTAAGGACCAACGGGGTCAACATCTGGAGATACGACGGGACCGCCTGGGACCAGGTGGACGAGAACGCCTTCGACGGTACCACCAACGACGCCGGTATCGGCTCCTTCGCCGTGTACGGCGGCTACCTCTATGCGACCACCATCCGGTTCGACGTGGGTATAACCTGGCCGTACAACCTTAATTTTGATAAGGCCAAGATTGACTTCAAGGGGAAGGGCTGCCAGCTCTGGCGGACGGACGGCACCGGCGCCACCCTGACCTGGTCCAAGGTGGCGGATGACGGGTTCACCGACGCGGACAACATCGCCTCCGCCGCCATGTGCGAGTATGGGGGGAACCTCTACATCAGCACCGTCAACGGCACCGCCAGCGCCGTCGTGAACATCTCCACCCAGCAGATCGAGATCTCCACATTCGCCACCGACGGCCTTTCCATCTACAACTACAGCGGCAGCGGCGCACCCGCAGCGGTGGTGAGCGGCGGCTTCGGCAGCGCCGAAGACGTCGCGGTCGCCTGCATGGAAAAGCATGCTACGGAAACGGGCCATGCCTGCTGGCGGGCACGGTAAGCACCTCGGGAGCGGGGAAGCTCAGGCCTTCGACGGCTCGCAATGGCTTTCCGCCGCGCCCGACGGCTTCGGAAACCCCAACAACCATGGCGTCGCCGCGCTGGCGGTCTCAACGGTGGCGGCAGCAACGATGTCATCTACGCCGGGACCCTCAACGAGACCGATGGGTGTGAGGTCTGGCGCGTCGTCACCCACACCATAACCGCTTCAGCCGGCCCCGGCGGCTCCATCTCACCCTCCGGCGCGGTAGAACGTGGTCGAGGGCTCCGACCAGGCCTTCAGCATCACCCCCGCCACCGGCTACCACGTGGATGACGTGCTGGTAGACGGGGACTCCGAGGGGGCGGTCACCTCCTACACCTTCAACGAGGTCACCGGCGACCACGCGATCGAGGCGTCCTTCGCCATCAACACCTACACCTTGAGCACCGGCCAGGTCGGCAGCGGCTCGGTGTCCAAGGACCCCGGCCAGTCGGCCTACGACCACGGCACCTCCGTCCAGCTGACGGCCAACCCCGACCCCGGGTATCACTTCGTGGAATGGACCGGAGACTTGACCGGGAGCGCGAACCCGGCCGACTTGACCATGGACGGGAACAAGACCGTCATCGCCCACTTCGCCGAGCAGTACGTCATCGCCGCCTCCGCCGACCCCCTGTCCGGGGGTTCGGTGACCGGGGCGGGTTCCTTCGACCCGGGTGACCCGGTAAGCCTCACCGCGATTCCCGCGGCCAACTGGCACTTCGTCAACTGGACCGAGGGTGGGGTGGAAGTGTCTACGAACAACCCCTATTCCTTTAACGCCACGGCCGACCGCGCCCTGACGGCCACACTTCGCCATCGACACCTACGACATCACCGCCTCGCGCCGGGACGGGTGGCACCATCACCCCCTCGGGAGCGGTGGTGGTGGACTACGGGAGCGGACCAGGCCTTCACCGTCACCCCCGACTTCGGCTACCGCGTGTCCGACGTGGCGGTGGACGGGGTCTCCCAGGGCGCCATCACCGGCTACGAGTTCGCAGACGTGACAGCAAACCACGTCATCTCCGCCACCTTCGCGGAGAACTCCCACACCTGGTACCTGGCCGAGGGCTCCACCGACTGGGGCTTCGACTGCTACGTCTCGATAGAGAACCCCAACGATGACGCGGTGAAAGTAAAGCTCACCTACATGACCTCCACCGGTCCCGGTCACCGGCCCGACGGTGAACATGCCCAGGCAAGTCCCAGGCCACCGTGTTCCCCTCGGCGACGCTGGGAGCCCGCGACTTCTCCACCAAGGTGGAGTGCCTCGAGGCGGCCAGGCCATCAGCGTGGACCGCACCATGTACTGGACCGGCGCGGGCGCCCCCTGCTCCGAAGCCCACTGCGCCACCGGGGTCACCGCCCCCGCCACCACCTGGTACATGCCGGAGGGCTCCACTGCCTGGGGATTCGAGTGCTTCCTGCTCATCCAGAACCCCAACGCCACCTCCACCCGGGCCACCGTCACCTGGATGATCCAGGAGCAGGCCCCCGCAGGAGGACGTCTTCACCGTCCCCGCCAACTCCCGGGCCACCTACAACATGGCCGACTACATCGGGGCGGCCGACGCCTCCATCAAGGTGGAAGCGGACACCCCGGTCATCCCCGAGCGGGCCATGTACCGGAACGACCGCAGGGAGGGCCACGACTCCGGGGGCACCACCACCGCGGCTCCGACTACTACCTGGCCGAGGGGTGCTCCGGCTTCGGCTTCACCACCTGGGTGCTGGTGCAGAACCCGCAACCCACCCCCACCGATGTCACCATCACCTACCAGGCCGCCTCGGGCCCGGTGGCCGGCCCTTCCTTCACCATGCCCCCCAACTCGAGAGTGAGCGTCAACGTCAACGACACCACTGCCATCCCCGGGCCCGACCCCTCCTTCTCCACCCGGGTGCACGGCTCAGCCCCCATCATCGCCGAGCGGGCCATGTACTGGAACGGGGGAGCCGACTGCGGCCAGGTCTGCCACGACTCCATCGGCCTTTCCGCCCCCCACGCCACCTGGTACCTGGCGGACGGACAGACCTCCGACGGAAGAGAGACCTGGACCCTGGTGCAGAACCCCGACTCCAGCCCCGTCACCGTCGAGATCACCTACATGACCCCCACCGGCGCGGGCAACGTCACCCGCACCGAGACCATCCCGGCCGGCTCCCGCCGCTCCTTCAACATGGCCGACCACTCCGGCATCTCGGGGCGGGCCGCCATCATGGTCGCCTGCACCACCGCGGGCGAGAAGGTCATGGTCGAGCGGGCCATGTACTGGAACGACCGCGGTGCCGGCACCGACACCATCGGCGGCTACTCCGACTGACGCCGTCTGTCGTTGCGAGGAGCGCAGCGACAGCAATCTGAGATCGCTTCGCTTCGCTCGCGATGACAATCGCTTCGCTCGCGATGACGGGATTTTCACTTGACCCCTTGGCATTCCACCCGACTTGTGCCATAATCGAAAACAGAAACCAAAATATACGGTATAGTCACGATAGCTTACCATAGAAACAACAAGTAAGTTGACCGGAGCGTAAAGGAGGAAGGATCAGCATGGCAGATTATGACATCATAGTGGTCGGCGCTGGGCTGGGAGGCCTGACCACGGGTTCCTTGTGCGCCAAGAACGGACTGAAGACGCTGGTGCTGGAGCAGTCCGACATCATCGGGGGCTGCTGCTCCACGTTCGAGCTGGACGGTTACAACTTCGACGTCGGCGCGTCCATCGTAGAGCTGACACGCCCGCTGGAGATGGCCTTCGAGCGGATGGACCGGAAGATGGCCGACTACGTCGACCTGGTCCCCTGCGACCCCATCTACTCGTTCATCACCCCCGAGGGGAACCGCTTCACCATCCCCATCGACCTCGAGGAGACCAACGAGATCGTCAGGAAGATGGCCCCCGAGGACTACGACAGCTGGATCAAGTTCGAGGAGTTCGGGATGTGGCTCCTGGAGTACGCCATGGAGGCCCTCATCGCCACGGACATGAGCACTTTCTCCAAGGCCATGCAAGTCGTCCTGAAGTACCCCAAGATCTACAAGATGCTCCCGTACTTCCTGAAGAACCACGAGATGGTGGTGACCAAGGCCTTCACCAACAAGGACATGCTGGCCTCGGTCTCCTTCCAGTCCTTCTTCGCCGGTGCGCCCCCGTACCTGGGCTCGGGCATCTTCGGCATGATCGCCCTCTCCGAGCACCTGGGCATCTTCTACCCCAAGGGCGGCATGATCTCCATCCCCAAGGGCATCATGGATGCCGGCCTCGAATTCGGCCTGGAGGTGCGCACCAGCGTCAAGGTGGACAAGTTCATCGTCGAGAACCGCACCGTCAAGGGCGTGGTCCTGTCCGACGGCAGCGTCATCACCGCCAAGGCGGTGGCCTCCAACCTCAACGGGCGGGTCACCTACCTGAAGATGATCGGCCCCGACAACCTGCCCAACTGGGCCTTCAAGGCTGTCAACAGCTACACCAATTCCATGCCCTGCCCCATGATCTACGTGGGCCTGGACACCAAGCCGAACCTCAACGCCCACCACACCATCTTCACCGGTACGGTGGAGTTCATGAACGAGGTGTGGGACAAGTACTACACCAAGGGCCTCATTCCCGAGAACGCCATGAGCCTGATCTGCTGGCCCACCGAGACCGACCCCTCTCTCGCCCCCGAGGGGCACCACATCCTCTCCTGGATCTGCAACGCCCCCGCGCCCTACTCGCCGGTGGGCGACAACTGGGACCTCATCAAGGACTGGTACGGCGAGAAGGCCCTGGACGAACTGGAGCGCTACGCCCTGCCGGGTGCCCGCGACCACGTCTCCAAGTTGATGGTCTCCACCCCGCTGGACTTCGAGCGGCGCCTGCTGCACCCGGAGGGGGGCATCTACGGGCTGTTCAGCGACATGACCTCGCTGGCCATGTTCCGCATGCGCAACCGCTCCCTGGCCGTGAAGAACCTCTACATCACCGGCGCGTCCACCCACTTCGGCGGGGGAGTGCCCACCAGCGTCGCGTCCGGCGTGGTCACCGCGGACAAGATCGCCCAGGACTTCAAGCTCTAGGGAATAATGAAAGGGTGTAAAAAATGAAGAAAAAGCTCTCGGCTCTGGTGGTTCCCCTGGCCCTGGCCGGCGCGGTGGCCGGCTGGATGTCGCTGAAACCGAGTACCCGCCGCTACATCATCCACCTCGGCAAGCAGGTCCCGTCCCTGCCCTACCGCTACTTCATCTAAGGGGGGCGGGAGATGGCAGACTATGACGTCGTAGTCATCGGCGCGGGGTGCGGCGGGCTGTCGGCCGGCTCCATCCTGGCCAGGCAGGGACGCAAGGTGCTGGTGGTCGAGCAGCAGGACCGCGTGGGCGGCTGCTGCTCCACCTTCGACCGCGACGGCTTCAAGTTCGACGTGGGCGCCTCGGTGGTGGAGGTCATCCACCCCATCGAGACCGCCTTCAACGAACTGGGCACCAGCTTCTTCAAGGAGTGCGACCTCATCCCGGTCGACCCCATCTACAGCTACATCGAGCCCGACGGCAACCACATCGACTACCCCGTCTCCATCGAGGAGACCCGCAAGGTCTACGAGCAGATCGACCCCCACGACGCCGAATCGTGGACCAAGATGACCGACTACTTCTTCGACATGATCAACAAGCTCATCAAGGTCTACGCGGTGAACCCGGCCAACAACCCCCTGGACATGCTCAAGATGGTCATGAAGTACCCGGGCATGCTCAAGTTCATCCCGCTCTTCTTCCGCAGCTACCAGGACGTGCTGGAGAAGTACTTCCGCAACCCCATCATCCTGGAGACCATGGCCTTCCAGTCCTACTACGTGGGCCTGCCCCCCGAGCTCTGCCCCGGCTACGTGGCCCTCATCCCTTACTCCGAGCATGAGGGCATCTACTACCCGCGCGGCGGCATGATCCAGATACCCCAGGCCTTCCAGCGGGTGGGGGAGAGCTTCGGCATGGAAGTGCGCATGCAGACCCTCATCGACAAGGTGCTGGTGCGCAACCGCCGGGTGGAAGGGGTCCGCCTGACGCGACGGCACCGAGATCAGCTGCGACGTGGTGGTCTCCGACACCCACGCCCTCAACCTCTATTTCAAGCTCATCGGCGAGGAGCACCTGCCGCTCCTGCCCAAGCTGGGCCTGAAGACCATCAAGCCCTCCATGGGCAGCCCCATGATCTACCTGGGCCTCGACTACAAGCCGCCGCTCACCGCCCACCACAGCCTGACCATCGAGTCCATGGACCTGATGAACGACTACTGGTGGAACTACCACCTCAAGGGGAAGCTGCCGGCCCAGCCCTTCAGCCTGATCTGCTGGACCTCCGACACCGACCCCGGCATGGCCCCGGAGGGCATGCACGTCCTGAACATCATGAACGTCGGCCCCTACCACCTGACCGAGACCACCTGGGACGCGGAGCGCAAGGTGCTGGCCGACCGGGTCATCGACTACCTGGACGGCTTCGCGGTGCCGGGGCTTGAAGGACCACGTGGTCTACAAGGAGGTCTGCACCCCGCCGGACATGGAGAAGCATGCTGCTCAACCCGGAAGGGAGCATCTACGGCATCAACATGGACCTGCCCAACTCGGTGGTCTTCCGGCCGTCCTCCAAGTCCAAGGCCATCAAGGGGCTCTACCTGACCGGCGCCTCCACCCATCCCGGCGGCGGCGTGCCCACCGTGACCGCCTCCGGCTACGTGGCGGCCAAGCTCATCGAGAAGTACGAGAAGTAGGGGCAAGGAGGTAATCGACATGGCTAAGCTGAAGAAAGGCCTGCTGGGATCGGGCCTGTGCATATCCTGCTGGTGGCGGCGTGCCTGGCGTGGTGGATGTCGCTCACCGACAGCAAGAAGCGTTTCTACAAGCACCTGGGCAAGCAACTGCCCGCGATGCCCCTGCGCTACTTCGCCTGAGCGCCGTCGCGCAGCGCAACGTCGTCTCGGGCAACGGCTTTTTCGGGATAGTGGTCGACAGCTCCAGCGGCAACACCGTCTCAGGGCAACCACGTCGGCACCGACCCGGCCGGTAACCTGGCCATGGGCAACGCCGTCTACGGTGTCTTCCTGGACAACGGCTCCACCAACAACACAGTCGGGGGCACCACCGCCGGGCACCGCAACGTCATCTCCGGCAACAGCCAGTACGGCGTAGCCATCAACAACTCCACCGGCAACTTCCTGCAGGGCAACTACGTCGGCGTCAACTCTGCCGGCACCGCCGGCATCAGCAACTGGGCCACTGGCGTCTATATCTACGGCGGTTCCAACAACAACACCATCGGGGGCAACACCGCCGGGCACCGCAACGTCATCTCCAGCAACTCCGGCGCCGGCCTGTGGCTCGACAACGTTACAGGCTGCACCGTCTCCGCTAATTACATCGGCCCCGACGCGGCCGGCGGCACTGCCCTGGGCAACGGCACCGCCGTATATATCACCAATGGAGGCAACCACACCGTCGGCGGCACCACCGCGGCGGAAGGCAACCTGCTCTCGGGCAACGGCTATCAGTGGCGTCTATATCACGGCCTCCAGTGGAGAACCAGGTCAAAGCCAACTACGTCGGGCTCAACGCCGCGGGCACCGGCGCCCTGGGCAACGCGCAGGACGGCATCTATCTTAACGGCGCAAACAGCAACACCATCGGCGGCACTACCGCCGCGGAGCGCAACGTCGTCTCCGCCAACGCCGGGAACGGCGTCCGTATCAACGGCTCCTTCAGTAACACCGTCAGCGGCAATTACGTCGGAACCGACGCCGCCGTCCATCCTGGCCAATGCGCTTAGCGGCGTCTTGATTGAAGGCAGCGCCAGCGCCAACGCCGTCGGGGGAAGTACCTTCTCCTACTCCAACGTTCATCTCGGGCAACGGGCAGAGCGGTATCCGCATCAACGGTTCCGCCGGCAACAAGGTCCAGGCCAACCAAGGCTGACCGCGGTTATAATTTCCCGGTATTCGTCGGAACGCCGTTGGCTTGGTCGGGGGCAGCACCTACGTCTCCGGCACCGCGCCGCCCAATGCCGAGGTCGAATTGTACTACACGGGCGCCACGCCTGACCCCAGCGGGCACGGTGAGGGGCAGGCCTATAAGGGGTCGACGACAGCCAACGCCGAGCGGGAGCTTCTCAGCCACCCTTACGGGCCTGTCGGTAGGCGACTCCATCTCCGCCATCGCCATAAGCCCTTCCGGGGACCCCTCGGGCGAGGGCAACACCAGCGAGTTCTCGGCTCAACGCCCAGGTCGCGCAGGGCTACAACGTGAGCGCCTCGGTCTCCGGTGGCTACGGCTCGGTGGGCGAGCCCAGCCAGGACGTCGCTCTCGGGCGGCACCGCCACCATCCATATCATTCCCCGGATGCCGGGTTGCCACATCACCTCCATCACCGACAACGGGGTTCCGGCCACTATAGCCAGCCCCTACGTCATCAGCAACGTGACGGCCACTCATACCGTGGTGGTCACCTTCGCGCCCGACGTCTACCCCTGGTACATGGCGGAAGGGTGCACGGAGGGCGGCATGGAGACCTGGGTCCTGGTGCAGAACCCCAACGCGTTCGACGTCACCGTCGACCTGGTCTTCATGGCTTCGAGCGGCGTCGTCAACGGCCCCCAGGACATCCCCATAACGGCAGGCACGCGCACATCCTTCAACGTCGGCGCGTATGTCACCGACTGGAACGTCTCTACCCGGGTCGATGCCGCCGGGGGCAACGTCATCTGCGAGCGGGCCATGTACGGGCCGGGACGGGCCTGGGCGCACGACTCCATCGGCACCACCGAGACGGCCGTCAAATGGTACCTGGCGGAGGGTTCCACCGACGGGGGCATGGAGACCTGGGTGCTGGTACAGAACCCGGGTGCCACCGAAGTGGGGGTGTACATCTCCTTCCAGACCGACACGGGAGAGGTGACGCCCCCCGCGCTGCAGGACGTCTCCATCCCCGCCACTTCCCGGCGTTCCTTCCGCGTGAACGACTACGTGACCAGCTACAACGTCTCCACGCGCGTCGACTCTCCCGACGGCGGGGTGATCTGCGAGCGTTCCGTCTACGGGCCGGGGCGGTCCTGGGCCCACGAGAGCATCGGAGTCATCGTTCCCGAGACCACCTGGTACCTGGCCGAGGGTTCCACCGACGGCGGCATGGAGACCTTCGTGCTGGTGCAGAACCCCACCGACTATGAGGCTCACGTCAACGTGGTCTTTCAGACCGACACGGGTGAAGTGGCGCCGGTCGCGCTGCAGGGGGTGCCGGTACCGGCGAACTCGCGCCGCACCTTCAAGGCCAACGACTACGTGACCAGCTTCAACGTCTCCACCAGGGTCACTTCCCTGGACCAGCGGATCATCTGCGAGCGCGCCATGTACGGCAACAACCGTGACTGGGCCCACGATTCCATCGGGGTGACCACCCCCGCTGCCACCTGGTACCTCGCCGAGGGCTGCACCGGAGGCGATTTCGAGACCTTCCTGCTGGTGCAGAACCCCAATACCGTCGACGTCACCGTGGACCTGACCTTCATGACCTCCACCGGGGAGCAGGCAGGGCCGCAGGATTTCAAGATCCGCGCAGGCTCGCGCCATACCTTCAAGCTCAACGACTGCGTCACCGACTGGAACGTCTCGACCAAGGTGGAGTCCACTGGAGGAGACGTCATCTGCGAGCGGGCCATGTACGGCAACGGTCGCTCCTGGGCCCACGACTCCATCGGCTACTCCCCCTAGTAGCCCGGGGCGTAAGCCCAGGGAACCCGCGCAAAGATAAGGAAGTACAAGAGGCCCCGGGAAACCGGGGCCTCCTCCATTCGCCGCGCTTTTCGACGTCAAGGGCCGGGCGGGGCCTGGGCGCTGCCGGCGCCGCCGCCGGTGAACACCCACTGCCCGTTCTGCTTCTTGAAATCGTAGGTCCTGGTCTCCATGCCATTGGCGAAGCTGGCCTCGACCGTCACCGAAGCGGTATTGCCGCTGACGCTCGAATCGGTAACCTGCCAGTTGAGGTCGGGGCGCTCGCTGCTGGCGTAATTGTAGCCGAGGGCCTCCACGACCTGCTTCTCGTTGTTGGTGGGTTGCTGACCCTGGTCTGGGGTCTTCTTGCCAGCGGCATTCGCTCCCGGTCTTGGCTGCCACCGGGGCTGCATCGCTGCTTCGTTCCCTGGCCGGCAGTCGTCCAGCTTCTTCTCCAGCTGGTTGAGCCGCGCCCCCAGACCTTCGGCCTCAGACCCGTCCCGGCCGTCCTTGTCGAGCAGCACGATTGTGAGCGTCAGGGCCAGGACGAACACCAGGGCCAGCATGATGACCGAGGCCACCATCCACCCCTTCGTCCCGCTGCGTTCCATCAGTCCCACCTTCCTTCCCTTCCGAACTGGTCCTACACCCCCTACAACGCAACTGTGCCGGAGATATCTACACTCGCCGCCGGACAATGTTACCCTTAAAGGGAGCAGCCAGCCCGGGCGAGGAACGACAACGGAGGTCATCATGGAATATCAGCCCACCAAGGAATCGGTCGACCGGCACCCCGTCCCCGACTGGTACCACGACGCCAAGTTCGGGATATTCATCCACTGGACCCCCTCCTGCGTGCCCGCGTTCGCCCCCACCGACAAGGGCGACATCATGGACATCCTGAGGAACGAGGGCGCCAGGGCCATGCTCGCCAACCAGCCCTACTCCGAGTGGTACCTGAACTCCCTGCGCATCAAGGGGAGCCCCGCCTACGAGTACCACCTGAAGAACTACGGGGCGGGCTTCGACTACTACGAGTTCGCCAGGGACTTCAACGCCGCCCTCGACGCCTGGGACCCCGCGGGCTGGGCCGACCTGTTCAAGCAGGTGGGGGCCAGGTACGTGGTGCTGGTCACCAAGCACCACGACGGCTTCCTGTTCTGGCCGAGCAAGCACCCCAATCCCTTCAGGCCCGACCTGCACGCTTCGCGCGACGTCGTGGGGGAGCTGACCGACGAGGTCAAGGCGCGCGGGATGCGCATGGGCTTCTACTACTCGAGCCCCTACGACTGGACCTTCACCGAAAAGCCCATCGTCGACCTGGCGACCAGCCTGGCCCGCATCCCCGATACCGAGGAGTACCGCAAGTACGCCACCTCGCACTGGTACGAGCTGATAGACACCTACGACCCCTCGGTGCTGTGGAGCGACATCGGCTACCCGTCCGGCTTCAACCTCAACGAGCTCTTCGCCTACTACTACAACAAGACCCCGGACGGGGTGGTCAACGAGCGCTGGGGGCAGATCCCCAAGCTGCTCAGTTCCCTCCTGCTGGTGCCGGGTGCCAGGCAGTGGATCAACTGGTACGCCAAGCGCCTCTGGCTGAGCGGGGTCACCAGCCCGGCCGGCGTGCACTACGACTTCGTGACGCCCGAGTACACGACCCGGTCCGAGATAAGCGAGGAGAAGTGGGAGTGCGTGCGGGGCATCGGCAAGTCCTTCGGGTACAACAAGCAGGAGGTACCCGAGGACTTCATCGGCGTCCCCGAGCTGGTGCGGCTGCTGGTGGACATCGTCAGCAAGAACGGCAACCTCCTGCTGAACGTGGGGCCGAAGCCGGGGGGCGAGATCCCCGAGGTCCAGGTGGACAGGATCAGGGGCGTGGGCGCCTGGCTCGAGGTCAACGGCGACGCCGTCTACGGGACGCGGCCGTGGAAGCGGGCCGAGGGGCGGACTACCGACGGGACGGAGGTGCGTTTCACCAGCAAGCCGGACACCCTGTTCGCCATCCTGATGAAGACGCCCTGAAGGCCGGGAGGTCACCATCGAGTCGCTGAAGGCCGCCGACGGGATGCGGGTGGAGTTGCTGGGCCGGGACGGGCCGCTCGACTGGGAGCAGGCGGGCAGCGGTATCAAGGTGCGGTTCGGCGCCCTGCTGCCCGACGGCCCCGCCGTGAGCCTGAGATTCACCCCAGCGCCAGCGGCACTTTGAGGAAGCAGGTGCTCCGCTCAAAGTCCTTCATCTCACCTCTCGCGTCTGGCGACGAAGTCCGCGAAGAGAGCTGGAGTCCCTGGGGTGACGGAAGACACGGTCGACATGGCGGGGAAGGCGAGCCGTTGATGAAGGTAAAAGCCAGGGCGCTCAACGCGATCGGCGGGATCCCCGACCGCATGCTCCTGGCCGTTCCCGACGTGACCATAAGCAGGTCCTCGCTCGATCGCGAGACCTATCTCCGGCGGCTCGGTTTCTACGACCCCGACGCGTGGGACCCCGAACGGAACCCGTTCTTCTGCCTGCCGGACGAGCCGCCCGCGGGCGAGATCATCGAGACCAGGCCGTTCCTCTCCGGACGCCGCGACCTCTTCCGCTACGCGAGCCGTTATGCCCCCCGGAACCCCGAGGTGAGCGACGACTTCTATTTCCCAGGGAGAGAACCTCTCGGGCTATCTCCACCTCTGGCGCCACGGCGACTCCGCGGACCGGCCGCTCGTCCTCATCGTCCACGGGCTGATGATGGGGGGGCCGGCCAGGGCGCGGCGCATGTTCAAGCTGGACGTGCTCTTCCGGCTCGGATTGGACCTGGCCCTCCACACCCTGCCCGGCCACTGGCGGCGCAATGACGGCCCCAGGTTCCAGCGGTTGCTGGACCCCGCCGACGTGCCCCTGACGGTGGAGCGCCTGGCCCAGAACATCCACGACCTCCATTCCGCCCAGCTCCTTCTCAGGCGCATCGGGTATGGGGATATCGGGATCATCGGGGCCAGCATGGGCGGCTTCACGGCGGCGCTCTACGCGACGCAGGTCAGCGGCGGGCCCGACTTCATGTTCATGGCCGTTCCGTCCGTCGCGGTCACCAGCTACCTGAAGCCGGCGCCGGGCCGCTTCGGGTTCCCCATCGACGACGCGCTCGTCCGCGCGACCGGGCGCGCACAGGAACTGTGCTCACCCTTGTATCTCAAGCCCCGTTTCGACGTGGGACGCATCAGGGTGGTGGCGCACGCGGGCGACCGGGTCTGCGACGTGCGGGACACGAGACGCTGGAGAGACAGCTGGGGCATCGGGGACTACATGGAGGTGACGGGCGGGCACTTTCTTTACCTGGACAAGCAGGCGCGGGGCGAGGCCTGGTACGGGCTCTTGAGGGAACGAGGTTACATCGAGCAGGGGAAGTGAGGCATATGGAGATACGGGGCAAGCAGACCCTGGTCACAGGCGCGGCAAGCGGCATCGGTAAGGCTGCGGCGCTCGCCATGGCCGCGCGCGGCGCCAGGCTGTTCATCACCGACATCAACCCGCGCGGGCTCGAGGAGACGCGACGCGAGATCGAGGAGCGCGGCGGGGAGGTCTGTCTTTCCTCGCCCCTGGACATCTCCGTCTACGGGGCGGTCAGGGGGATGGCGGACGAGATACACGCGGGGTTCGGCCCGCTGGACATCCTGGCCAACGTCGCGGGGGTCGCGTTGTTCTCACAGGTAGAGGACATGACCCACGACCAGTGGGAGCGGATCGTGAACGTGAACCTGTGGGGGCCGTACCACGCCATCGAGTGCTTCGTCCCCGAGATGGTGCGCGCCGGAAAGGGAGGTCACGTGCTGTCCGTCTCTTCCACGGCGGGGATAATCGGCCTTCCCTGGCACGCCGCCTACGCGGGCACCAAGCACGCACTGGTGGGTACTTCCGAGGTGCTGCGCTACGACCTGAGAAAGCACGGCATCGGCGTCAGCGTCATCCTGCCCGGGGCCGTGAACACCGGCCTGGTCAACACCGTGGTCATAAACGCGGACAAGGACGCCTGCGAAAAGGGCCGCAGGCTGTTCGGCAGGCACGCCATCGCTCCCGAGAGAGTCGCGGGCCTCATCGTCGACGCCATCGAGCAGAACAGGTACATGGTCATCACGTCCTCAGACATCAAGCTGCTCTATTTCCTGAAGCGCACGTTCCCGCCGACATACGGTCTGATCATGCGCCTCATGACCTGGCTCCTGGACAGGACCCTGACGAGGGACAGCTACTCCTCCTGAGCCTGAGCCCATGCTGTAGCCAGGAACTAGACCAACAAAAACAGGGGCTTTCGCCCCTGCTTGCTTTGCTGGGGTGAGTGACGGGACTTGAACCCGCGACCTCTGGGGCCACAACCCAGTGCTCTGCCGGCTGAGCTACACCCACCATGTGACGCTAGATATTCTAGCATAAGCACCCTGCCTATACATTATTATAGATGGTGTGAGGAGGGTGGAGTAAACCAAGGAAAAAGGGCTTTGAGCAGAGAAGATGCTGATGAGATGAAGAACCGGAGACGAACGAGGCCAGGGAAAAACGGACTATCGCGCGGCCTGCGCGGTTGCGCTGGCCACCCTCCTGCTGCTCTCGCTACCGGCGCTGGCTTTCCCCGCTACCCCCATGAACAAGGCGCAGATCGAGGGCAGGGAGTGCTTCACCGACCCTGCCTACCTCGGCCAGGCCTTCGCCAACATAGCGCACAGCTATGGCGGTGACTACGGCATCTGCTACTCGGTCATGGAGACGGGGGAGACGGCGGGCTACCAGGAGGACAAGCCCTTCGTCGGGGCCTCCACCTACAAGCTCTTCCTGGTCGAGTACGTCTACGAACTGGCCGCCGCGGGCGCCACCAGCCTCGACAATACCATCACCTACTCCCCGGGCGACCATTCGGGCGGCACCGGCATCATCCAGATGATGCCCTACGGCACGGTGATGACGGTGCGCCAGGTGTGCCGCCTGACCATCACCCACAGCGACAACTGCGGCGCCAACATGCTCAAGCGCGTCTACTCCTACGGCGCCTTCCGCGACTTCGCCACCTCCATCGGCTGCCCGGTCTCCGGCACCCGCGACGGTAAGAACTACACCACCGCGCGGGAGCAGTGCACCATCCTGCGCAGGATAATGGACTTAGCCGCGTCCAACCCGCTGGGTCAGGAGATAATCCAGTTCTTAAAGGACGACATCTACCGGCAGCGCATCCCCGCGGGGGTGCCGGCGGGCGTCGAGGTGGGCAACAAGGTGGGGGACTACGGCGGGTACGCCAACGACTCCGCCGTCATCTTCACCGAGGACTCCCCCTACCTGCTCTCGGTCCTCTCCAGCGGCGCGGGCGACAGCGGGTGCCACGTATACGCCTCCGCCTATGCCTACGCCTACACGGCCTCGCGCATCTGCACCGGTGGGCACTGCATCTCCGGCGCCGCGTCACCCGCCAAGGAATGGTACTTTCGCCGAGGGCTACACGGGAGAGGGCTTCCAGCAGTGGCTGTGCCTGCAGAACCCCGGGACGGCCACTTCCTCCGTCCAGATCGAGTACTTCACCCAGGAGCTGGGGGCGCTGCCCGCCCGCTCCCTGGACGTGCCCGCCGGCAGCCGCCTCACCGTGTACGTCAACGGCGACGCGGGGGACGGCCTCCAGCTGGCCACCCGCGTGCGGGTGACCTCCGGGCCGGACATCGTGGCCGAGCGCCCCATGTACTTCCTCTTCCGCGACCACTGGACGGGCGGACACGTCACCGCGGGGGTCAACGCGCCCGCGCCGGACTGGTACTTCGCCGAGGGCTACACCGGGCCCGGCTTCGAGGAGTGGGTCACCGTGTACAACCCCGGGGACGCCCAGGCCGCGCTGACCTTCCGCTTCCAGACCGAGGAGCAGGGAGAACTGCTCGTCGAGGGCCAGGTGGTGCCCGCCCGCTCCCGCTCCACCTTCAACGTGAACCAACTGGCCGGCCCCGACCTCCAGCTCTCCCTGGCCCTGGAATCGTCCGTTCCCGTGGTCGCCGAGCGCCCCATGTACTTCTCCTACCAGGGCATCGGGGGCTGGGGCTGGACGGGTGGGCACTGCGTGACGGGTATGACCGCCATGTCAGACAAGCTATTACTTCGCCGAGGGCACCACCCGCGACGGCTTCGAGGAATGGATCACCCTGCAGAACCCCGGGGCCTCGGCCATAACCATCAACGCCACCTACTGCTTTCCCACCGGCAGCCTGGCCCCGGTGGCCAAGGCCTACACGGTGCAGGCGGGCAGGCGCCTGACGGTCTGCGTGCCGTCGGAGGTGGGGACGGGCCTGGACGTCTCGGTGGCGCTCGAGTCCGCCTCGCCCTTCGCTGCCGAGCGCCCCATCTACTTCCGCTACACCGGCTTCGGCGCCTGGTGGAGCGGCGGCCACTGCGTCACCGGGGTCCCCGCCCTCCTCGGCCGGGCTTACTTCGCGGAAGGATACACGGGTCCGGGCTTCCAGGAGTGGCTGTGCCTCTTCAACCCCGGGGACGCGACGTCGAAGCTGAACGTAACCTACCAGGTCCAGGGCTCGGGGGCGCAGGCCCCGCTCGTCGTGGAACTCGCGCCCCACACCCGCACCACGCTGCGGGTCAACGACCACGCCGGCCCCGGCCTGCAGCTCTCCACGCTGGTAGAAGTGGTCGAGGGCCCGCCGGTGGTGGCCGAGCGCCCCATGTACTTCAACTACGCGGGTTTCGCCCAACCCTGAAATACTCCTTCTTCAAACCGTAAAAAAATTGGTGCTTTTACCCTGTAAATTTTATATACTATAAAGACCGATATATTGGTTATCGGGTACGGATCACCGGGAACGCGAAGGCAAGCAACGGCTAAGGAGGTAGGGATCATGGCGAGGAAGGTCCTTCTTGCATCGACTTTGAGCGTCGTCGTACTGGCACTGCTGGGGACTTACGTACTCTTCCTGGCGCCGGGCGGTGAAGCCGCGGCCGCGGTGGGGACGGCGAGCGCCCCCGCGGTGGAGCCGCAGACCACCACCTCGGGCTCGGAGTACCCCTATACCATCCACGTGCCATGGCCGACTGGGTGGATATCCCAGATGTAGATATGCCAACGTCACCACGAACTGGGCGCACTTCGGCATCAACTACTGGAGTTCGGCCACCATGATCGACGCCGAGTACTTCACCGTCTCCACCACTTCCTACAAGTGGATGTCCTCGCACGGCAACTGGGTATCCGAGGCCATGGTGGTAGGTGAATCCAAGACGTGCGACTTCGGGGATACCCCGCTGAGCAACGACAGCCCGACATGACCAAGTACTCATGAAGAACACGCTCAGCTTCTATGCCTGGGGCGAAGGCCTGGCCTCGATGATGGGCATGTATGCCCCGGTGGCCAAGAAGGTGCAGGTGCTGAAGCTCCACTGCGGCGACTACGCCTACACCGTGCGGGTGCAGGGCCACTTCCGCGAGGAGCCGGCGACCGGGAATTACTTGCTCATCCCCAAGGACAAGAACCAGTACTTCACCATCGTCTGCCACAGCTACGGCATGTGCGAGGACGAGACTCTGGCACATCCAGCGTGCCACCACCTTCACCCAGAAGTAGCGTACACCGTAGACCGCGGGCCGGGCTGCGAACAGCCCGGCCCGTTTCCTTTTCCCGCAGAGCAATCGTAGAAATAAACATCTCAGGGGGAGACGGGGAAGAGCATATGGACAAGGCCGAATGCATCGTCGTGGGCGCGGGGCCGGCGGGATCAGCTTGTGCGATCGAACTGGCCCGCAGGGGCGTGGAGACCGTCGTATTGGAGCGGGGGGAGCAGGTCGGGCACAAGAACGTGGCGTCGTTCGTGCTCTTCGGCACGGTGCTCTCGACCATCATCCCGGGGTACGTAGACGAAGCCCCCCTGGAAAGACCGGTAAGGGACCTGAGCATGGTCATGCTCCGCGGCGACGACTTCCTCGAGGTACGCAGCAGGCTCTCCGGACTCGACGCGAGAGAACCGGTCCACACCGCCTACCGCAGCAAGTTCGACGCCTGGTTCGCCGGCAAGGCGGAGGAGGCGGGGGCCACGCTGTTGCGCGGGGTGTGCGTCACCGGCCTGCTCAAGGAGAACGGCCGCGTGGTCGGCGTCAAGGTGGGAGACGAGGAGATGCTGGCGGACGTGGTGGTGGGGGCGGACGGCTTCCACTCCGTCGTGTCCCGCGAATCAGGGCTCTACACAGACGACACCTCCCGCTGCATGCTGGGCATCAAGGAGGTGCTGGACCTGCCGCCGGAAGTGATCGAGGAGAGGTTCAATCTCCTGCCCGGTGAAGGTACCGCCAAGGATGGAATCAGTTGTCTGGACGGCGTGAACGGCCCCTTCTCCCTCTACACCATGGACGATAGCGTCACCATCGTACTGTTCGCCACCATGGACGATATCCGGGAGAAAGGGGTCAACCTGCGCGAGGGCCTGGAGAGATTCAAGGCCCACCCCTACATCCACGAACTCATCAAGGGCTCCACGTTGAGGGAATACGAGTCTCACATCATTGCCGACGGCGGCAGGTTGAAGATGAACCAGCTCTACACCGACGGGGTCCTGCTCTGCGGCGACGCCGGCGCCATCGTCAACGAAATGTACACGGGCGTGCCCTCCTGCATGCTCTCGGGCATCAAGGCGGCCGAGACCGTGGCCTACGCCAGGCAACAGCGCCGCTACGACGCCGCAACCCTCGCGAAGTACAAGGAGATCCTCTACACCACCGGGCTGCCGCGCATCATGTTCAACGCCCGGACATTCTCCGATTTCATGGTCAAGTCGGGCTGGAAGAACCTGGGGACTTTCGAAGACAAGCTCTTCGACTTCGGGTGGGACCTGGTCCTGGAGGACTTCAACTACCTCGGGCCCGAGCCCTACCCCGTGGCCCGCAGGGCTTACGATGCCCTGGTCGAGGCCGTATGTCCGGAAGAAGTGGCTCAAGACCATCCTGGAGCCGATGGTAAGCGCCGTCGACAAGCTGAGCCCGCTGGTTGAAGAAGCGCAAGATAAGGAGGGCGGAATAGTGGGCGAGAAGAAGCTCGACATGGACACGAAGATGGCCACGGTCCGTTTCAACATCAACAAGAAGGAAGCCCACATCACCGTGAAGAAGGAGCTCTGCCCGCGCTGTCCCAACAGGCCCTGCCTCAGCGGCTGCCCGGCCGAGAACTACACCTGGGACGAGGCGAAGAACGAGCTCGTCTACAACTACGAGGGCTGCCTGGAGTGCGGGTGCTGCCGCTTCGTCTGCCCCCTGGACGCCATCGAGTGGTCCTACCCGCGGGGCGGCTTCGGCGTCGCCTACAAGTGGGGATAGGGGGCTGTAGATGGATTCGCGACTCCTGCGTTATGGGTGGCAGTAAACCGTAACGATGAGCGAGGAGGTGCGGGGATGAAGAAGAAGGCGACTCTGGCGGCAACGGTCCTTATCGCGACTCTGCTCCTGGCCGCGGCCCTGGTGGCCGGGGGGTGCGGGAGTTCGACCAGGACGAGCGGGACGCAACAGGTGGCTAATGAGGAGACGACTCAGCAGGAGCAGGCTGTCGAGAACGGAAGCGAGCAGTCGTCTTCAACCGGCTCGTCCACCTCTTCAGGCAGCACGTCCGACGACGAGAGCGATGCCGGCGTCGTCTACAGCTTCGACGGCCAGCAGGTGGGGACGGGCTTCCCGCCGGAACAGCTCAAGGTGGTCGACGTCCGCTGGAGCGATCATGGCAGTTACTTCCGCATCGTCTTCGACGTCAAGAAGCTGGACGGCTCAGACAGCACCTACGTGCCCCAGTGCGGCGTCTCCTACAACATGGACCACGAGAGTTTCGTGGTGTACATAGTGGGAACCTCGGTGACCGACCCGTCCTTCCTGACCCTCAATGACTATGTGAGCATCGGCGATCCGGTGGTGGATTCCATGGCCCAGGTCATGCCGGCCGGTTCCGGCGAGGGCACCTTCAACATCCGCCTCACCGCGCCTCACGGCTGCCACCTCAGCTACGCCACCGGCCCCCTGCGGTTCATCGTGGACATCGACAAGTAAGCTGGCAGGTGTCCGTCTAGAAATATTGCAATTAGTAGACATAAATGGCATATTAATGATATGAAGTTTGAAAGATTGCAGGAAATAGTAGGCAACGAGCCCTTGTTCGAGACCGGGTTGCTCCTGGCGGGGGATGTCGAGCCATTCAGCGTGCGGCGGCAATTGTCACGCCTGACGGCTTCCGGCAAGCTGCTGCAACTGCGCCGAGGTCTTTACGTCCTGGCACCGCCTTACCGGAAAGTCGAACCGCACCCCTTCCTGGCCGCCAACCATATCTCGAGCCCTTCCTACGTGAGCCTGCAGTCGGCGCTCGCGCACTACGGCCTTATCCCTGAACACGTGCCCGTTGTGACCAGCGTCACCACATCCCGGCCGGGGCGATGGAGCACCGGACTTGGGGAGTTCTCGTACCGTCATATCAAGACCGGCCTTTTCCATGGGTACCGGATGACCGATATGGGTGGGGGGCAACATGCTCTGATCGCCACGCCCGAGAAGGCCCTGCTCGACCTGCTGTACCTGGATCCCGGCTCAGACCGCCCCGAGTATCTGCGGGAGTTGCGGTTGGAGAACCTCGAAGCGCTGATCCCGTGACGCTAGAAGAACTCGCCCAGGGTTCCGGTAGCCGCAAATTGCGTGCGGCCGTGAAGAACATCCAGGAGATGGCTGAAAGTGAGGCGGAGGAGTTCGAGACACTATGAAGGATTATCTGTCCGAGATGGTGCGGTCCGCGTCGTCACCCCTGCAAGCTCGCAACGAAGCCAGGGAATACCTCCAGGCGCGCATTCTCGGCATCTTGCAGCGTCGGGGAGCGATGGTCCCCCTTGCTTTTCACGGGGGCACCGCGCTCCGCTTTCTCTACGCGACCGCCCGGTATTCCGAGGACCTCGATTTTTCCCTCGAGAGAAAGGCGGGAGAGTTCGATATCCGCCCTCACCTCCAGGCGATCCGGCGGGAGTTGTCTCTCGAGGGGTACGATGTCGACTTGAAGATCAACGACAGGAAGACAGTGCACAGCGCCTTCATCCGTTTTCCGGGGCTCTACAACGAGATGGGTTTGTCTCCCCACCGGCGGGAGACCCTATCGATCAAGCTGGAGGTGGATACGCGTCCGCCCGAGGGAGCCGCGCTTGCTACGTCGGTAGTCCGCCGGCACCTTCTCCTGCAGCTCCAGCATCACGACCAGGCTACCCTGCTGGCCGGTAAACTCCACGCCGTACTGCAACGATCGTACCTCAAGGGGCGGGATATCTACGACCTGGCGTGGTACCTGGCCGACCCGGCCTGGCCCGAGCCCAACCTGGAGTACCTGAACAACGCACTGCGCCAGACCGGGTGGACCGGCCGTCCCCTGAATCGGGACAACTGGCGCAAGTCCGTCCACGAGAGGCTCAAACCCGTCTCCTGGACGGAAATCGCGAAAGACGTCCGGCCCTTTCTGGGGCCGGGAGCCGACCCCGGTATCCTGACCAAGGAAAACGTTCTGCGCCTGCTCGGTTAGAATACAATAAGAGCAGACCAGAGATTATTTCCCCTGACCTGAACCGCCCCGACTTTGCCGGAGGCTTCATTATCTGAGGGGAGGATGGAAGTGTGTGTGGTCTTCGACCACGCGCCTGAATACGACTCGAAGTGGCAGGCTATCAGATCCGCTTGACCATGTGGCATATATGTGGCACGGCAGTTAAGCAAACCGAGCAAAATAAGAGCAGGTCGAAGATAATACCCTCTGACCTGCTCTTTTATGTGGCACGCCTGGTAGGACTCGAACCTACAACCTACGGATTAGAAGTCCGTTGCTCTATCCATTGAGCTACAGGCGCACGCGATCATTACCAGCATCTTAACAATTCATGCCATGGTTTTTCCACCAGGACGATTTGAGTAGATCGCTTCGCTTCGCTCGCGATGACGGTCCGCGATGTCGTGCCAGTTTACGCAGCAACACCCCGTGTAGTAGGATATTTATCCGGCAACAACGCCAAATGCCGGGAAAAGGTATTATAATTAGTAGGTTGTGCAGTTGCCCGGACGGGGGCGCGCGAGAGTGGCGGAACTGGCAGACGCGCTGGGTTTAGGACCCAGTGGGTAAAACCGTGGGGGTTCGAGTCCCCCCTCTCGCACCAGCAAGGTACCTCGCGGTTCGGTTACTCGGGAAACATGGAGGACAGGAAGGAGTTCGTAAGTGGCCATCAAGACGGAGATCGAAGAACTGGAGAAGAACCAGGTCATCCTGAAGGTCGAGGTAGACGCGGATGAAGTAAAGAAGGCCATCGACCAGGCTTTCCGCGAGGCCGCGCGTGAGGTGTCCATCCCCGGGTTCCGCCGGGGCAAGGTCCCGCGCCGGGTCCTGCAGGCGCGCATCGGCCTGGAGCCCATCTACGAGCAGGTGATGGAGTCGCGGCTGCCCGACTACTACCGGGAGGCCGTGGAGCAGGCGGGCATCGAGCCGGTGGCGGAGCCCGAGATCGAGGACGTGGAGATCGAGGAGGGCAAGCCCCTCACCTTCTCCGCCAAGGTAGACGTCAAACCCCCGGTCGAGCTGACCGGCTACAAGGGCGTGGAAGTGGAGAAGCCCGACACCGAGGTCACCCAGGAGGAGATCGACTCAGCCGTCGACCGGCTGCGTGACCGCTTCGCCCGCCTGGAATCGTCCCCGGGCAAGAAGCTCGTCGAGGGCGACTTCGCCCTCATCGACTTCTCGGGCACCGTCAACGACCAGCCCCTGGAGAACGGCACGGCCGACGACTTCATGTTCGAGCTGGGCAAGGGGATGCTCTGGCCCGAGTTCGACACCGAGCTGGACGGCAAGCGAGTGGGGGACATCCTCGACGTCAAGGTCAAGGTGCCCGAGGACGCCGCCGAAGAGAGCATGGCCGGCCAGACCGCCTCCTTCAAGGTCATCGTCAAGGAGGTCAAGGTCAAGCAGCTGCCCGAGCTCAACGACGACTTCGCCAAGGAAGCGTCGGAGTTCGACACCCTGGACGACCTCATCTCGGACATCCGCGCCAAGATGGAGAAGGTCAAGGAGGAGCAGGCGGACAACGCCATCCGCGCCCGGGTCATCGAGAAGCTGGTGGAGGGCCTGGAGATCGAGCTCTCCGAGAAGATGATCGCCAACCACGCGCGCCGGCAGAAGGAGCGCCTCGAGCACGACCTGCAGAACGTGGGGCTCTCCCTCGACAGCTACCTGGGCATGACCGGCACCGACGAGGAGAAGATGGAGGAGGAGCTCACCGAGAACGCCATCCGCCGCATCAAGAGCGAGTTCATCCTGGAGGAGATCATCCGCCAGGAGGCCCTCGAGGTGCTGGAGGAGGAGCTGGCGGAGGCCGTCGCGGAGCGGGCCGAGTCGTCCGGCGTCACCCCGGAGCGGTTCCGGGAGATGCTGGAGGAGCAGGAGGCCGTGGAGTACTTCAAGCAGACCATCCTCTTCGAGCGGGCCATGCAGCTGCTGCAGGACAACGCGGTCCTGGTGGAGGGTTCCGGCAGTGATTGAAGTTGAATTTGTTAATAACAGTTGAAAAAGTAAAATATTGTTATATAATGTTAAGTAGCATTCGTCTTGGGACGGCTTAAGGAGAGATCCAGATGATCAGAGACCAGTTGATTCCCATCGTCGTCGAGCAGACCAGCCGCGGGGAGCGCTCCTTCGACATCTACTCCCGCCTGCTCAAGGACCGCATCATCTTCCTGGGCACCGACATCGACGACCACGTGGCCAACCTGGTCATGGCCCAGTTGCTCCACCTGGAGTCGGAGGACCCCGACAAGGACATCAACCTCTACATCAACAGCCCCGGCGGCGTGGTCACCTCCACGCTGGCCATCTACGACACCATGCAGTACATCGAGTGCGACGTGGCCACCACCTGCATCGGCCAGGCGGCCTCCGGCGCGGCGCTGCTGCTGGCGGGGGGCGCCAAGGGCAAGCGGTTCGGCCTGCCCCACGCCCGCGTCCTCATCCACCAGCCCATGGGCGGGGCCAGCGGCCAGGCCACCGACATCAGCATCCACGCCCAGGAGATCCTGCGCATCCGGGAACTGCTGGACGAGATCCTCGCCATGCACACCGGGCAGCCCCTGGACAAGATCCGCAACGACACCGAGCGCGACTTCATCATGACCGCCGAGACCGCCGTGGAGTACGGTCTCATCGACGGGGTCATCAGTTCCAAGAAACAACTGAAGGATACGAAGGAATAGGCCGATTTCCGAAGGAGCAGGCCGAAAAGACATCAACGGAGGTAAGGGTACTTGGCAAAATTCGGAGAGGGAAGCGACCTCCTGAAGTGCTCCTTCTGCGGAAAGAGCCAGCGTCAGGTGAAGAAGCTCATCGCGGGGCCCGGCGTGTACATCTGCGACGAGTGCATCGACCTGTGCAACGAGATCATCGACGAGGAGCTCACCGACACCGTCGAGCTCAAGCTGGAGGACCTGCCCAAGCCGCAGGAGATCTACGACTTCCTCAACGACTACGTCATCGGGCAGGAGCAGGCCAAGAAGATCCTCTCGGTGGCCGTCTACAACCATTACAAGCGCATCCAGGTGGGCACCTACTCCACCGACGACGTGGAGCTGCAGAAGAGCAACATCGTGCTCATCGGGCCCACCGGCTGCGGCAAGACCCTGCTGGCCCAGACCCTGGCCCGCGTGCTCAACGTCCCCTTCTGCATCGCCGACGCCACCACCCTCACCGAGGCGGGGTACGTGGGCGAGGACGTGGAGAACATCCTGCTCAAGATAATCCAGGCGGCCGACTACGACGTGAAGAAGGCCGAGACGGGCATCATCTACATCGACGAGGTGGACAAGATCGCCCGCAAGTCGGAGAACCCCTCCATCACCCGGGACGTCTCGGGCGAGGGCGTGCAGCAGGCCCTGCTGAAGATCCTCGAGGGCACCGTGGCCAGCGTGCCGCCCCAGGGGGGCCGGAAGCACCCCCACCAGGAGTTCATCCAGATAGACACCACCAACATCCTCTTCATCTGCGGCGGGGCCTTCGCCGGGCTGGAGAAGATCGTGGAGAACCGCATCGGCAAGAAGGGCGTGGGCTTCGGGGCCGACATCAAGCCGGCGGCCGAGAAGGAGATCGGGGAGATACTCTGCCAGGTCATGCCGGAGGACCTCCTCAAGTACGGGCTCATCCCCGAGTTCGTGGGCCGGCTGCCCCTCATCGCCGCCTTCAACGGCCTGACCGAGCACGACCTGGTGAAGATACTGGTCGAGCCGAAGAACGCGCTGATAAAGCAGTACAAGCGATTCTTCGAGTTCGACGGCGTGGACCTGAAGTTCACCGACGGCGCCCTGCGCTCCATCGCCAAGAAGTCCATGAAACGCTCCACCGGCGCCCGCGGCCTGCGCGCCATCATGGAGGAAGTGCTGCTCAACGTGATGTACGAGCTGCCCTCGCGCTCGGACATCATCAAGTGCGTGGTCACCAAGGACACCATCGAAAAGGGAGTGGAGCCGACCCTGCTCACTTCGCACGGGCCTTACTCGGAAGAGGAAGAGTCCGCCTGACACCATTCTTCAAGGTTGGGGCCAGGCCCAAACCTAGAAGACCTTCTTTTCCCACCACTTGCCCGACTTCTGGTCCCCCTTGCCCGGAGCGGGCTTCTTGACGTTCTTCTTCGACCTGCGCCCCGCGGCGGCGGCGGCTGGCTTGGTGATCCTTTCCATGGGGGACCGGGCCTGCTGGGCCGGCTGGGCTGCTGGGCCTGCGGCGGCGCGTAGTCGTCCATGAGGTTCAGGGGGTCGTCGGCGGGAGCCGAGGCCTGCCGGAACTCGTAGAGGGCCAGCATGGCCACTACCTTGGCGGGGCAGTCCGGCATGAGCTTGGTCGACTCCTCCCAGCCCTCCTCCGGGCACCCCAGCTCGTCGAACACCTCCAGCAGGATCTCCGAGAAGAACTGGAAGGTCGGCTTGATCTTGTTCTCGTAAAACTCCTGCTGCTCGGGGGAGAAGTCGTCGAAGGGAGTGTCCAGCAGGGAGAGGTAGGTCAGGGGAATGTCGCTCTCCTTCTCCTCCAGCTTGGACTCGATCTTGCGGGTGAAGAAGCTGCGGGGGCGGGCCTTGCGCGCTGATGTGTCGCCGAACTGCTCGCTCATCGGGTTGCTGCTGGTGTCGCTGCTCGCTTCCATTATAATGGTCTTTTCGGTACGAAGGTTGGAAAACTGAAGTTTCCGCGGGCAGAACTGCGAAAACGGTTTTAACCCCGCTCATCATGGCATGAATCTTGCCCGCGAGCCTGGCGGATTTCACGTAGGGGTGGGACTTGACCTCGTCCATCACGTCCGCTATCTCCTCCATGGTGGTGCGCAACTCCTCCCCCATGGCGGAGATGTTGTTGCCCCGCTCGCTGATGCGTCCCACCACGGCCTGGGCGTTCTCGCTGGACTGCTTGAGCTGGTCTATCCAGGGCTGCAGGTCCTTGTAGAAGTAGCGGCCGGTGCGGTAGATCAGGTAGCCGCTGCGCAGGAAGAAGATGAACATGAACCACCACATGGCCACGCCGGCCATGATGATCAGGAACACCAGCCATTTGAAAGTCATGCTCTCGGGCTCCTTCGCTCTCTTCTCCTCGAGTCCCACTACATTATAATTAAGAAGACGGCCGTGTGAAAGGGGCCGCTGCGGTGTTTGGGATATGCAATCGAGCGTGGTAAGATGCTGAAAGCTGAAATATTACAAAGAGGAGATTTTCATGACCGAGATACCCAGCGCCTATGACCCCTCGCGGGTGGAGGGGGAGTGGTACCGCACCTGGGAGGAGCGCAAGTACTTCCACGCGGAGCCCGACCCCGACCGCGAGCCCTTCACCATGGTCATCCCGCCCCCCAACGTCACCGGCTCGCTGCACATGGGCCACGCCCTCAACAACTCCCTGCAGGACTTCATCGCCCGGCGCCGGCGCATGCAGGGCATGGCGGTGCTGTGGCTCCCGGGGTGCGACCACGCCGGCATCGCCACCCAGAACGTGGTGGAGCGCAAGCTCGCAGAGGAGGGGCTGACCCGCCAGGAACTGGGCCGCGAGAGGTTCCTCGAGGAGGTCTGGGCCTGGAAGGACAAGTACGGCTCCACCATCATCAACCAGCTCAAGCGCCTGGGCTGCTCCTGCGACTGGGACCGCGAGCGCTTCACCATGGACGACGAGCTACTGCCGCGCGGTGCGGCGGGTCTTCGTCAGCCTCTACCGAGGAGGGCCTGATCTACCGGGGCTACTACATCATCAACTGGTGCCCGCGCTGCGGCACCGCCCTCTCCGACATCGAGGTGGAGCACGAGGACGTGGAGGGGCACCTCTGGTACCTGCGCTACGACCTCAAGGACTCCGACGAGTACATCGACGTGGCCACCACCCGCCCCGAGACCATGCTGGGCGACACCGCGGTGGCGGTGCACCCGAAGGACGAGCGCTACCGGCACCTGGTCGGGCGCACGGCCGTCCTGCCGCTGGTGGGGCGGGAACTCCCCATCATCGCCGACGACTTCGTCGACCCGGAGTTCGGCACGGGCCTGGTCAAGGTGACCCCGGCCCACGACCCCAACGACTTCGAGATGGGCCGGCGGCACGGCCTGCCCGAGATCAACATCTTCACCCCGGAAGCCGTGGTCAACGGCGAGGGGGGCGCCTACGAGGGCCTGGACCGGCGATGCCGCGCGCGCGGCGGTCCTGCGCGACCTGGAGAAGATGGGCTACGTCCTCGAGGAGGAGGTCCACCACCACGCGGTGGGTCACTGCTACCGCTGCCACACGGTCATCGAGCCCTACCTCTCCGAGCAGTGGTTCGTCAGCATGGAGCCCCTGGCCGAGCCGGCCATCGCCGCGGTGGAGGACGGGCGCATCTCCTTCGTCCCGGAGCGCTGGGCCAAGACCTACTTCGAGTGGATGGACAACATCCGCGACTGGTGCATCTGCCGGCAGCTCTGGTGGGGGCACCGCATCCCCGCCTGGTACTGCGCGAGCTGCGGCGAGACCATCGTCTCCGAGGAGGACCCCGAGGGCTGCCCCTGCGGCGGGCGGCTGGAGCAGGACCCCGACGTCCTGGACACCTGGTTCTCCTCCGGGCTGTGGCCCTTCGCCACCCTGGGCTGGCCGGAACACACGGCCGACCTGGACTTCTTCTATCCCACCTCGGTCCTGGTGACCGCCTTCGACATCATCTTCTTCTGGGTGGCCCGCATGATCATGAACGGCCTGCACTTCATGGGCGACGTCCCTTACGGGGAGGTCTACATCACCGCGCTCATCCGGGACGAGCTGGGCAAGAAGATGAGCAAGTCCTCGGGGAACGTCATCGACCCCCTGGAGGTCATCGACGAGTACGGGTGCGACGCCCTCCGCTTCACCCTGGGCTTCATCGCCGTGCCGGGGCGGGACGTCTTCCTCTCCCGCGAGCGCATCGAGGGCAGCCGGCACTTCTGCAACAAGATCTGGAACGCTTCCCGCCTGGTGCTGATGAACCTGGACGGGGAGGAAGAGCCCGGCTTCGAGCGGGCGGGACCTGGTCCTGGAGGACCGCTGGATCCTCTCGTCCCTGGCCCGCCTCATCAGCGAGGTGGACTCGGACTTCGATGCCTACAACTTCAGCGAGGCCTGCAAGGCCCTGCACGACTTCTTCTGGAGCGACTTCTGCGACTGGTACCTGGAGATGGCCAAGTCGCGCCTGTACGGTGAGGACGCCGGGGCCGGGCGGACGGCGCGCGGGGTGCTCGTTTCCGTACTGGAGCAGTTCATGCGCCTGGCCCACCCGGTCATGCCCTTCATCACCGAGGAGATCTGGCAGAAGCTGCCGCACCGCGGCGACTCCATCATGATGGCGGAGTGGCCCGTCGCCCGGCAGGAGGACCTGGACGGAGCGGCGGAAGCGGAGATGGGCTACCTGCGCGAGGTCATCGGGGGCATCCGGCGCATCCGCTCCGAGCTGAAGATACCCTCCTCCCGCAAGGTCCCGGCCAGGCTGCTGGTCTTCGAGGAGGACAAGCGGGCCCTGGCGGAGGCCAACCTGCACCACATCGTCTCCCAGGCCCGCCTCTCCGGAGTGGAGTTCGTGTCCGCGGTGGACGACCCCTCCGCTTACGCGCGCGGCCTGGTCGAGGCCACCGAGATCTTCGTCCCCCTGGAGGAGATGGCCGGTTTCTCCGACGAGATAAGCCGCATCCGGCGCGAGCTGGCAAAGCTGGAGCAGGACGCGGAGAAGTCCCGCGCCAAGCTGGCCAACCCGAGCTTCCTCGAGAAAGCGCCGACCGCGGTGGTCGAGAAGGAGCAGGGCAAGCTGGCGGACCTCGACCTCAAGATGGAGAAGCTGCGCGAGCAACTCGGCATACTGGGCGCGCAGTAACGGGAGGGGCCGGCGTTGAACTTCGCGGAAGCCGAGGAATACCTGAACTCAACGGAGATGCACGGCATCAAGCCCAGCCTCGACCGCATCCAGGTGCTCTGCAGGAAACTGGGCGACCCCCAGCTGCAGCTACCCTTCCATCCACATAACCGGCACCAACGGCAAGACCTCCACCGCCCGCATGATCGCCTCCATCCTCATGCCTAACGGCAAGCGGGTGGCACGCTACACCTCCCCCCACCTGCAGAGCGTTACCGAGCGCATCTCGGTGAACGGAAGGCCCATCCCGGAGGAGGACTTCGCGGAGTTCATGGGGCGCATCGCCCCGCTGGTCGAGGAGACCAACGCCGAGACGGGCGACCCCCTCTCCTACTTCGAGGTCTCCACCGCCCTGGCTTTCCGCTATTTCGCCGCCCGCAAGGTGGACGTGGCGGTGATGGAGGTGGGCATGGGGGGGCGCTGGGACGCCACCAACATGGTGGATACCAGGGTCTCGGTCATCACCAACATCGCCCTGGGACCACGTGGAGGAACTGGGCCCGACCCTTGACGACATCGCCCGCGAGAAGGCGGGCATCATCAAGCCGGGCATCCCGGTGATCTGCGGGGAGGCCGACCCCGAGATCCTGGAGGTCCTGGAGGCTGCCTGCATCGAGCGCGAGGCCCCCTTCAAACTGCTGGGGCGGGACTTCGAGCTGCTCTACCAGGTGTCCTACGGCATCCAGACCGAGAAGATCGGGCAGGTCATCGGGATAAAGGGCCTGCTGCGCGAGTATGCCGACGTCTTCCTGCCCCTGCTCGGGGACTACCAGGCTGTCAATGCCGCCTGCGCGGTGGCGGCGGTGGAGTGCTACGCCGGGGGCCTGCGCTACCTCTCCTTCGACGACGTGGAGAAGGGGTTGGGGAAGGTCGTCTCCCCCGGGCGCCTCGAGGTCGTCTCCTTCAACCCCCTGGTGCTGCTGGACGGGGCCCACAACGAGGACGGGGCCCGCCACCTGGCCCAGGTGCTGGCCAACGACATCGACTACGAGCACCTCATCCTGGTCCTGGGTATCCTCGAGGACAAGGACTGGCGGGGCATCCTGCGCGTCCTGGTGCCCCTGGCGGACACGGTCATCCTCACCCGCAGCCACAACCAGCGGGCGGCCGAGCTGGAGGACCTGCGGTGGGAGGTCAAGCTGCATGGGCCGGGCAGGCCCTGCTGGTCGAGGACATCCCGGAGGCTGTCAAGGCGGCCCGCACCCTGGCCGAGGTGAGCGACGTGGTCTGCGTCACCGGCTCGCTGTACACGGTGGGCGAGGCCCGCGACGCCCTCGCCCTCCACATAGAGATAACGTGCACGTAACGGAAGAACGAAGGAGAGGGATTGGAAAGACATTAGTACTGGTAAAGCCGGACGGGGTCAAGCGAGGGCCTCATCGGGGAGGTCGTCTCCCGCTTCGAGCGCCTGGGCTTCCGCATCCTGGAGCATGAAGATGATGGTCATCGAGGAGTCCCTGGCCTCCGAGCACTACGCCGAGCACGTGGACAAGCCCTTCTACGGGGAGCTGGTCTCCTACATCACCTCCGGCCCGGTGGTGGCCATGGCCCTGGAGGGGGAGTCGGCGGTGGAGATAGTGCGCAAGGTCATGGGGGCCACCAACGCCGGCACAGGCCGCCCCCGGCACCATCCGCGGCGATTTCGCGGTGGGCATCACCGAGAACCTGGTGCACGGTTCCGACTCGCCGGCCAGCGCCGCCCGGGAACTGGGGCTCTTCTTTCCTCATCTATGCTAAAATGTTATATTGAGTAACTTGTGAGCCTGGAATGCTGAAGAAGAAAAGGTTGATTTAATATATGTCATCCTGGGAATTGTTTGGCAGGGATATGGCCATCGACCTGGGAACGGCCAACACCCTGGTCTACGTGCGCGGCAAGGGGATCGTCCTCAACGAGCCCTCGGTCGTCGCCATCAACACCTCCAACGGGGCCATCCTGGCGGTCGGAGCCGAGGCCAAGCGCATGATCGGGCGCACCCCCGGCCACATCGTGGCGGTGCGGCCCCTGAAGGACGGGGTCATCGCCGATTTCGACGTCACCGAGAAGATGCTGCGCTACTTCATCCAGAAGGTGCACAAGAAACGCCTCTTCGCCCGCCCCCGGGTGGTCGTATGCGTGCCCTCGGGCACCACCGGGGTGGAGCAGCGGGCGGTGGAGGAGGCCAGCATCCAGGCGGGCGCCCGCGCCGCCTTCATCATCGAGGAGCCCATGGCGGCGGCCATCGGGGCGGGCCTGCCCATCCACGAGCCCACCGGCAACATGGTGGTGGACATCGGCGGCGGCACCACCGAGGTGGCGGTGATCTCCCTGGGGGGCATCGTCACCAGCGAGTCCATCCGCATCGGCGGGGACGAATTGGACGAATCCGTCGTCGACTACATCAAAAAGGAGTACAACCTGATGATCGGGGAGCGCACGGCGGAGGAGTTGAAGATACAGATAGGCTCCGCCTTCCCGGTCGAAGACGAGATCAACGCGGAGATCCGCGGCCGCGACCTGGTCACCGGCCTGCCCAAGACCATCATGGTGCTGGCCGAGGAGATCCGGGAGGCCATCGAGGACCCCGTCTCGTCCATCGTGGAGGCCGTCAAGGCCACCCTGGACAAGACGCCCCCGGAGCTGGCCTCCGACATAATGGAGTGCGGTATCACTTTGACAGGAGGAGGGGCGCTGCTGAGGGGCCTGGACGAGAGACTGCGTCACGAGACGGCAATGCCGGTATTCATAACGGATTCACCGCTATCCTGCGTCGCCATCGGCTCCGGCAAGTGCCTGGAGGAGTTCGAGATCATGAAGAAGGTCCTGGTCTCCTCGTCCAGGCATTGAACGGCCCCGCACCCGGCTTATGATCGGAAGAGAGAGACAGCACAACCGTTTCATCGTCGCCATCCTCATCGTCGTCTGCCTGATGCTGGTGACCGTCTATTCCCGGGAAGGCGACAACGGCATCTTCCACCGCCTGCAGCGCTTCTCCCAGGAGCTGGTGGCACCCCTGCAGCGCGGCGTCTCCAACGTCATGAGCCCCATCAAAGGGGGCATCGAGTACCTCTCCAAGCTGGACAGCGCGGTGGAGGAGCGGGACGAACTGGACAAGAAGAACAACGAGCTGCAGGAGGAGCTGCTGGAGATGAGCCGCCTGCAGCGGGAGAACGAGGAACTCCGCAGCTTCATCGACTACAAGAAGAGCCAGAGCAGCTGGGAACTGCTGGTGGCGGACGTCATCGGCTCCAACCCGGACAACTGGAAGGAGACGCGGGAGATCGGCGTCGGCTACGACGACGGGGTGCAGAAATACATGGCCGTGCTGGACCAGAACGGCTTCCTGGTGGGGCGGATAGTCGACTGTACCGCCCACACATCCATGGTCCTGCTGATAACCGACAAGCAGAGCTCCATCGGGGCCAAGCTGGAGAACAACGGCGAGATCGGCCTGATCAAGGGGGAGGGCGGCGGCTCGGTCAAGCTGGAGCTGATCAACCAGGACGCCGAGGTCAGCCAGGAGGACATGGTGGTCACCTCGGGCCTCGGGGGGACCTGCCCTCCGGGCATCGCCCTCGGTTTCGTCAAGGAGGTCAGCGAGCGCCGCACCGACCTCTCCCGCGGCATCAGCATAACCCCGCTGGCCAACATGACCCGCATGGACCGGGTGATGGTGGTCCTGTCTCCCGTTCCGTCCGCGGAACCCGCGGAATCCATGCAGATCCAGGAGTAGCCTCGTGCACAAGCGGCTGGTCTACCTCGCCCTACTTCTGGTCACCTTCCTCCTGCAGGTCACGGTGGCCCAGGAGATAAACGTCGGAAGGGTCAAGCCCGACCTCATCCTGGTGGTGACGGTGTGCCTGGCGCTCTTCGAGGGCCCCGTCCGGGGGGCCGTCTTCGGTTTCTGGGGCGGCCTGCTGGAGGACATCTTCACCACCGGTTTCCTGGGGGTGGCGGCCTTCTGCAAGACCCTGGTGGGGTTCTTCGCGGGGGAGCTGAAGAACCGGGTCACCTCGGTCTTCGGTGCTCTGGCCCATGATCATCGTCTTGCTGTTCACCGTCGCCAGCGAGCTGGTGAAGTTCGCCACCTGGATCGTGGTGGGCTGGGCCGAGCGGCCTACCTTCAATATCAACATCATCGCCGGGGTGGCCCTCTACAACGCGCTGGTCACCCTGGCCGTGTACCCGCTGGTCAAGAGGCTGGTACAGCACGAAGAGGAGGTCATGCTCTTCAAGTAGGCATGCGCGGCGCCCGCGGCCCCGTCATTGCCGGATGAACCGTGAAATGGGTTAGGGTCGTCTGAAGGAAGAGATGTTATCGGGCGGAGGAGGATATGGCGGTAAACCAGCAGCAAAAGGGCGGAATGGTGCATCGCTTCACCATCTTCATCTTCTTTTTCGCCGTCCTGGTCGGCGTCCTGGTCATCCGGCTGTGGTTCCTCCAGGTGGTGCAGGGCGAGAGGTACGAGGCCCTGGCCTCGGGCAACCGCATCCGGGAGGTCACGGTGGAGGCCCAGCGGGGCTACATCCTGGACCGCAACGGCGTCAAGATGGTCATCAACCGCCTGGCCCTTTCCATCGCCATCGTCCCCGACGACTACAAGAAACTCGAGGACCGGGAGGCCAGGGTGGCCGAACTGGCCACCATCCTGGAGATGGATTCGCAGGAGATCGTCGACAAGCTGCTCCAGGGCGACGTGCCCCAGCACGAGCCGGTGCTCATCAAGAAGGACATCGACCCGGGGGTCTGGTTCTACCTGGCCGAGCGCAAGCAGGATTTCTCCTGGGTACAGATGCAGGAACTGCCGGTGCGCGACTACCCCGAGGGAGAGGAGACGCGGGCGGCCCACGTCCTGGGCTACCTCGGCGAGATAAGCCAGGAGCAGCTCGCGGCGCTGGAGGAGAAGGGGTACAAGGCCGGGAACATCGTGGGCACCTCGGGGGTGGAGGCCTACTACGAGGACACCCTGCGCGGCATCGACGGCGTCTCCTACGTGGAGGTCGACGCCAGGGGCAAACCCCTGGCCGACCTGGGCGGCGAGGACCCCATACCGGGCAACAGCCTCATGCTCACCATCGACAGGGGACTGCAGGAGGTGGTGGAGGAGAGCCTGGTGGCCGGCATACAGATGGCCCGCACCTACTACGACAAGGAGAGGGGGCAGAACTTCCCGGCCACGGCGGGCGCGGTGGTGGTGCTGAACCCGCGCAACGGGGAAGTGCTGGCCATGGCCTCGGAGCCCACCATCAACCTCTCGGATTTCGTGGGGGGCATCAACGAGCAGAAGTGGGAGGAGATGAACGACCCCTCCAAGCATTACCCCCTCAACAACCGGGCCATGGTGGGCCAGTACCCGCCGGGCTCCACCTTCAAGCCCATCACCGCCCTGGCCGCCCTGGAGGACCTGGGCTGTACCGCCTACACGCCCTTCTTCTGCAAGCACGTCTTCAACGAGGGAGAGTTCAAGGACTTCCCCAAGACCTGCTGGGGAGAGCACGGGAGGGTCGACCTGACCAACGGCATCATCCAGTCGTGCGACACGGTCTTCTACACCATCGGCTACGAACTCTACCGCATGTCCAGGCCCGCCAGCGAGGCTTCGGGTACCGGGGCGGAGTGGAAGAACATCCTGCAGGACTACGCCCGCCTGGCCGGGCTGGGCTCCAAGACCGGCATCGACCTTCCCAACGAGTTCGAGGGGAGGGTCCCCACTCCCGCGTGGAAGCGGGAGTTCAACAAGGACAACCCGGAATACCAGCAGTGGAACCCGGGGGACACGGTGAGCATGGCCATCGGGCAGGGCGACATCCTGATGACCCCCCTCCAGCTGGCCAACGTCTTCGCGGCCATCGCCAACCGCGGGCCCTTCTACATGCCCCACGTGGGCAAGGAGGTCTTCACCTGGGAAGGGGACAGCCAGGAAGTCATCCAGCCGGAGAAACTGGGAGACCTCACCGACGTCAACAACCCGCTGGGCATCTCGGTGAGGGCGGAGAGCATCGACGTGGTGCGCAGTGCCCTGGTCGGCGTGATGCAGGGAAGGGGCACCGCGGCGGGCACCTTCGCCGGCTTCCCCCTGGGCTCCATCCCGCTGGCCGGCAAGACCGGGACGGCGGAGATGGGCGAGAACAAGTCGCCCACCGCCTGGTTCGCCTGCTACGCGCCGGCGGACGACCCGCAGTACGTCGTGGTGGTCATGGTGGAGCACGGCGGGCACGGGGGCATGGTGGCGGCGCCGGTGGCCCGGCGCATCCTCGAGTATGCCTACGGGCTGCCCTATTCGCCCCTGCTGCCGACTCCGGGTGACTAGGAGGCATGAAGATGATGCGCGTTGACGGACGAAGCACGGAAGGGGCCGGATAATGCCGGAACGCCTGGGACGCGTGCTCATGCCCAAGGTCTCCGAGCGCAAGCAGCGCGAGGAGGTGGCGAAGAAGCTGGTCGAGCTGCCCGCGCGCCACATGGACCTGCTCCTGCCGGCTGTCGCGCTGTTCCTGGTGGGCTACGGCATCCTGATCATCTACAGCGCCTCGCACGGCATCTCCAACACCTATGTCTGGAAGCAGGTCGTCGCGATGATCATGGGGCTGGCCTTCGGAGCGCTGATGCTCAGCTTCGATTACCGCCGCCTCAAGGTCGCCACCCCCTTCATCTACGGCGGGATTATGCTCCTACTGGTGCTCGTGCTCTTCTGGAGCAAGATCAAGGGGACCAGCGGCTGGTTCGTCCTGGGCCCGGTGAGCATCCAGCCGTCGGAGTACGCCAAGCTGGCGCTGATCCTGGCCCTGTCCAACCTGCTGTCTGATAACAAGTACGAGCCGGACTCCTTCAAGTTCTTCGCCATGCCGGTGCTCTGGACCCTGCCCTACCTCTTCCTGGTCCTGCTCCAGCCGGACTTCGGCACCGCCATGGTCTACGTGGCCATCCTGCTCTCCATGCTCTTCCTGGCCGGCGTGCGCATGCGTTACTGGCTCGGGCTGATCGGCGCCGGCGCCCTGGCTTTCGCCATGGGGTTCCTCTTCAACATCTTCACCAGCGAGCAGGTGGAGCGCTTCACCGCCTTCTTCAGCCAGGGGGCCGAGATCAAGTCGGCCGGTTACCAGCTGGCCCAGTCCAAGATCGCCATCGGCTCGGGGCAGGTGATGGGCAAGGGGCTGCTGAAGGGCACCCAGACCAACCTCAACTTCCTGCCCGAGAGGCACACCGACTTCATCTTCTCGGTGGTGGGGGAGGAACTGGGGCTGTTCGGCGCCCTCATCCTCATCTTCGCCTTCTGCTTCCTGCTCTGGCGCTGCCTGATGGTGGCCAACAACTCCCGCGACCTCTACGGGACCTACATCGCCATGGGCATCATCGCCATGTTCGCCTTCCAGATGGTGGTGAACGTCGGCATGACCGTGGGGATCATGCCCATCACCGGCATCCCCTTGCCGTTCATCAGCTACGGGGGCACCAGTCTGATCGTCAGCCTGATGTCCATAGGCCTGCTGGCCAACGTGAACACGCACCGCTTCTCGCAGCTTTAACGGGGGACAACCATGCCCCGCTTCTGGTAATCTTAAGTACACGGGCGCGGCTGGAGCACACTGGAGGTGGAATGGCAGGGGAAGAAGGATTCAGATCCGGTTTCGTGGGGATCGTCGGGCGGCCCAACGTGGGCAAGTCCACCCTCCTCAACAACCTGGCCCACCAGAAGGTGGCCATCATCTCCAACAAGCCCCAGACCACGCGCAACCGCATCCGCTGCGTGGTCAACACCGATGAGGCCCAGATCGTCTTCATCGATACGCCGGGCTTCCACAAGCCGCGCAACGCCCTGGGAGAGCGCCTCAACAAGCACGTCAAGGAGACCTTCTCCGACGTCGACGTCACCCTGCTGGTGCTGGACGGCACCCAGACCATCGGCCGGGGCGACCTCTACATCGCCGCGGAGCTCGCCGACCTCAGGACGCCGGTCCTGGTGACCCTGAACAAGATCGACAAGCTCGGCGGCGAGCGGGTGGAGGCCCAGATGTCTCTGGCCGAGAACCTGGGGGACTTTCACTCGGTGATACCCGTTTCCGCGCGCACCGGCGAGAACGTCCACGCCCTCATCGAGCGGATCGTGACCCTGCTGCCGGAAGGGCCGCGTTACTACCCGGACGACGTGGTCACCGACCAGCCCGCCTCCTTCATCGTGGCCGAGCTGGTGCGGGAGAAGATCATCCGCCTGACCCAGGAGGAGGTCCCGCACAGCGTGGCGGTGCAGGTGGAGGTGATGGAGAAGCGCGAGGGCTCCGACATCATGGACATCCGCGCCATCGTTTTCGTGGAGAGGGATTCCCAGAAGGGGATAATCATCGGCAAGGGCGGCAAGATGCTCAGGGAAGTGGGCACCAAGGCCCGGGCGGAGATAGAGCCGCTGCTGGGAGAGCACGTCTTCCTGGACCTGCACGTCAAGGTGGAGAAGGACTGGACCAGGCGCCCCGGCTCCATCGCCCGCCTCGGCCTCTGACGGGTCAGCCTTGCGATTGAAGTCCCCAGTTGTCATTGCGCAGCAGAAGCGAATGCCAATCTTAAAGCGACCCTGACCCATATAATCATTCACATGGAAGAGCGCAACGAAGTAATCGTCAAGACGGTCCGCGACCTCCTGGAGGAAGAGAAGGTCGGCGTGGCCGTCACCCTGCTGGACAGCCTGCATCCCGCCGACGCGGCGGACGTGGTGGAGGAACTGGGCCGGGACGACCGCATCAAGATATTCCAGACCTGGAACGTGGAGGAGTCCTCCGAGGCCCTGGAGGAGATGTCCGAGGAGGACCAGGTGGAAGTGGTGCAGCACCTGAGCCCCTCCCTGGCCCTCTCCATCGTATCCGAGATGTCCCCGGACGACGCGGCGGACCTGCTCTCACGACTTTCGGAGGAGAGGCGGGAAGGCCTCCTCTCCCGCATGGACCTGGACCTCTCCACTTCCCTGCGCCTGCTCCTCGCCCACGGGGAGGAGACGGCCGGCGGCATGATGACCCCCAACGTGGTCAGGCTCTCCGAGGGCCTCCGGGTGAATGAGGTGCTGGAGGAGCTGCGCCGGGTGCCCGAGGACACGGAGATGGTGTACTACCTGTATTTCCAGGACGCCGGCGAGAAGCTCACCGGCGTCTCCTCGCTGCGCGAGCTGATCATCGCCGACCCCGAGCGCCCGGTGTCCGAGATCATCAAGCACGACATCATCTCGGTGGGCCCCGAAGCCGACCAGGAGCAGGTGGCCCAGCTCATCGACCGTTACGACCTGCTGGCCGTCCCGGTGGTCGACCGGCGGGGCAGGCTGCTGGGCATCGTCACCGTGGACGACGCCATGGAGGTCATCGAGGATGAGGCCAAGGAAGACCTCTACAGCCTGGCCGGCAGCTGGGAGTGGGAAGAGGAGCGGGAACGCCGCTCCATCCTCGCCAGCTTCAAAGGCCGGCTGCCGTGGCTGACGGTGGCACTCTGCCTGGAGCTCCTGCTGGCCGGCTGGATCCTCAAGAACAACGTCGATTTCCTGCAGGGCAACATCTCCCTGGTGGTCCTGATGCCCGCGGTGATGTTCCTGGGCGCCACCGCCTCGGTGCTCAGTTCGACCCACGTCATCTACGACGTGCTGGGCGGCGACTCCCGTCCCGTCTCCTACCTGCGCGTGCTGTTCAAGGAGATGGCGGTAGGCGCCTGCCTGGGCGCCCTCTCCGGGGTCGTCCTGGCCCTCTTCTCCCTGTTGTTCGAAGAAGGTGCCGGCAACGCCTGGGCCGTGGGGGTCTCCTGCCTGGCCGCGGTGCTCTTCGCCTCGTGCATCGGCACCTCCCTGCCCTTCGTGCTCGAGAGGATGGGCGGCGACCCGGCCCGCGCTTCCGAGCCGCTGCTCGCCACCATCATGGACATACTGAGCATCCTCATCTACCTGTCCGTGGGTTTCGTCCTGGTAAACGTGTGAACTGAAAGGTAAGCCATGGAGATCAAGAAGGCCCTGCCCACCCCCGGCCATCTCACCCAGCTCATCGACTCCACCCTGCTGCGCCCCGAGGCCACCGAAAAGGAATACCTCGACTTCCTGAGGGAGGCCCGGGACGGCGGCTTCCGCTGCGTCTGCCTGCCCCTCTACTACCTTCCCTTCGCCCGCATGGAACTGGCCTCCAGCGGGGTCAAGCTCGGAGGGGTGGTGGGGTTTCCCTTCGGGTACGGGGGGAGCGACGTCAAGAAGGCCGAGACCGTCTTCGCCCTGCAGCAGGGGGCGCAGGAGATAGACATGGTCATGAACGTGAGCGCCATGAAGTCGCGCCGCTACGATCAGGTCGGTTCGGACATGGGGGAGGTGGTGCGCCTGGCCCGCCGCTACGACGCGGGGAAGGGGGAGGGGCACATCATCGTCAAGGTGATCCTGGAGACCTGTTACCTGAGCCGGGACGAGATCAAGCGGGCGGTGGTCATGGCGGAGGAGGCGGGAGCCGACTTCGTCAAGACCTCCACGGGGCTGGGGCCGTCCGGGGCCCGGGCGGAGGACGTGCGCCTGATGCGGGAGACGGCCGGGCCGGCCATGGGGGTGAAGGCCGCCGGAGGCATCCGCAAGCTGGAGGACGTGCTGGTCATGCTGGAAGCGGGGGCCAACCGCATCGGCACCTCGGCGGCCACCACCATCCTCCAGGAATACCTCGCGCAATACGACTGGCGCTAACGACTGGCGCTAACCCGCGGAGCGGGTGGCACGAAGTAGCCCGGGGTGTAACCCCGGGAAATGATAGTGGCCCCAAGTAACCTTCCTGGCTGCTCCGGCTTCGCCTTCGCCGCTCCCCATCTAACTTTCGCCTTCCGGGACCCGGCTCCGGTTCCACTTTCTGCAGCTTCTCCAGCCACTTGGGACCATCTCTAATATACCTCCATGGTAGTAGCGGTGTCAAGGATATGAGGAAAGTAATGGGGTGTAACTTTACCCGTCCGTGCCCCCGGCGGCGGCGGAGAGGTGCTGGAGGATGACGGCGTGGGACTTGAGCCCGCGCTCCAGCTGGAACTCGGTGAAGTCGAAGGAGAGCCCCAGCGCCTCCCGGGCCAGCTCCGCCGGCACCCGCAGGGAGGCCACCTCCTGCATGGGCTCGCGCAGCAGCCGCTCGGCCAGCTTCAGCGTCTCCGGGCTGACGCGGCGCGTGCCCACCGCCGTCACGGAGCACCCGTCGCAGACCGCGCCACCGCTTCCCGGGCTCAAGTAGCCGGTGCGCCCGGACAGGGGCGCGCCGCAGAGCGCGCACTCCAGCAGGCGGGGGCGGTAACCGATGAGGCCGCACACCTTGAGCTCGAAGGCCGCCAGCAGCAGCAGGTGGTCGCTCTCCTCGCCCTCCAGGGCGCGCAGCGACAGCTCCAGGGCCTCGAAGAGGCGGGGCACCTGCTGGTCCTCGTGCAGGGAGCGCCAGGCCATCTCCAGCATGGCCGACCCGAAGATGAAGCAGCGGTAATCGTCCCGCAGCTTGGAATGGGACTCGATGATCTCGGCCTGGTTCACCGTGTCCAGCCCCCGTCCCTTGTGGAAGAGGATGCTGGTATGCACGAAGGGGTCCAGGCGGGCACCGAACTTGCTGGTGGTACGCCGGACCCCCTTGGCCACCGCCCGGACCACGCCGTGGTGCTCGGTGAGCATGATGATGATGCGGTCGGATTCCCCCAGCTTGTACAGGCGGATGACTATGGCCTCGTCCTTGAAGTTGTTAAACGTTCCCCATCCTTCTGACTCTGCCCTGGTAGTACCTGACCGCCTCCGCCAGGTGCTCAGCCCGGAAGTCGGGCCAGAGGGTCTCGGTTACGTAGATCTCGGTGTAGGCCGCCTCGTAGATGAGGAAGTTGCTGATGCGCATCTCCCCGGACGTCCGGATGAGCAGGTCGGGGTCGGGGACGCCGGGGCCGTAGAGGAAGCGGCGGAAGGACTCCTCGTCGAGTTCATCCCGGGTGACCCGGCCTTCCCGCAGGGCCTCCCCCATGCGCACCGCCCCGTCGATGATCTCGGCCCGCCCGCCGTAGTTGAAGGCGATGTTCAGGGCCATGCCGGTGTTTTCTCGGGTCATCTCGACGGCCCGCTCTATCTCGGCGATGGTGGAATCGGGCACCTGCCGCCGCCGCCCGTAATGGCGGATGCGGATGTTGCGGGCATGGAACTCGTCGATGCGCTTGCGCAGCAGGTTCCGGTTGAAGCTCATCAGGAAATCGACCTCGTTGCGGGGGCGGTTCCAGTTCTCGGTGGAGAAGGCGAAGAGGGTCAGGGCGCCCAGTTCCCAGTCCGAGGCCACGCGGACGATCTCGGTGATGGAGTCCTCTCCCGCCTTGTGCCCGGCGATGCGCGGCAAGCCCCGGCTGCTGGCCCAGCGCCCGTTGCCGTCCATGATGGCGGCCACGTGGAACGGCAGGTCCCCTTCGGGCCTGGGGAGTATCTCCGGAAAGCTCGCCTTACGGGCCGCCACGCTCCGGCCCCCTTACTTGTCGGGAGCTGTCTCGGGCGGCGCGGGCGACGGCGGCTTGTCGGGTTTCTGCTGCGCCACGATGATCCTCTGCAGCGCGTGTACCCCCATCAGGGAGAAGGCGCAGCTCTTCTGGGGCGGCAGCTTGGTGTTCTTGATGTACAGGGCGCACTCGTCGTTGCAGAACGACAACGCGCCCGGAGTGTGGGGCGAGCGGAACGGGCAGTAAGTGTGGGGCACGTTGGCCAACTCTCAGACCTCCTGTCATACCTGGTAATCCGGCTTTCAACCATTATAATACTATTCGATCAACCGTTGCCCGGAAAACGCGGGGCGTAACCAGCGGCCCGGGATGGTGTTGTAATAATGATGAGAAACCGCGAGGTGAGCAGGGGAGCATCGTGAGCAAGGACAGGAACCTGGAGAAGCCGGCCAGCCTGGGCGCCCGGGGCGCCAACGGCGGCGAGCACGAGGACCGGGAACTGGTAAGCCGCGCCAAGCAGGACCGCGAGGCGTTCGACAAGCTGTACGCCAAGTACCTGAAGAAGGTGTACACCTACATCTATTACCGCGTGGGCAGCGTGGAGGAGGCCGAGGACCTCACCAGCAACGTTTTCATGCAGGCCTTCATCCACCTGGACCGTTACGAGTACCAGGGCGTCTCCTTCTCGGCCTGGCTGCTGCGCATCGCCCACAACATGGTCGCCAACTGGTACCGGGACCGTTCCCACCGGCAGTGGGTGGACCTGGAGGACTGGGAGGACGTGGTCTCCGGCGAGGAGGCTCCCGGGGAACGCCTGGAGCGCGAGGAGGACAGGGAGCGGGTCCGGATGGCGGTGGGTTGCCTGCCGCCGGAGAAGCAGCAGGTGCTGATCCTCCGTTTCGCGGAGGGGATGAAACACAAGGAGATAGCCGAGGTGGTGGGGAAGAGCCCGGGAGCTGTCAAGGTGCTGGTGCACCGCAGCCTGGCCAGCGTGCACCGCCTCATGCACGGTTCGGAAGGAGGGGAGAGCAATTGAGGATCGGTCAGGAAACAGCGCTCGAGTAAGAGGAAGGCCGGGTATTTCCACACGGTCAGGCTGGTGCGGGATACCCTGCACCCGGTGGAGCCGCCGCCCCGCCTGATCATCGAGATAAGGAACCTCGGCCAGGCCTTCGGCACCGACGACATGGTCCTCAAGCTGGCGGAGGATTCCCGGAGAAAGCGGAGGGGCCTGATCATCGGGGGCATCTGCTCCACCCTGTCCATCTGCGGGATGGCCGCCTATGCGCTGGTGCGGCATTACCTGCGCCACGAGGCCATCGAGGCCGACGGCGGGTTGATGACCCCCGCTTGAACAGCTCGCACACCCCGGATTTGCCTGGCGGGTTGGATACCCTCATAATGGGGTAAAATCATCCATTGTCGCGGATCATCATCTGCCCGAGGGGGTTTACGCTGAATTGGACAGACAGGAAGTGTTCGAGAGAGTGAGAAAAGCGCTGGCGGAGTCGCTGGACCTGGTGGAGATGGACATCCTGGAGAGCTCCCTCTTCCGGGAGGACCTGGACGCCGACTCCCTCGACCTGGTGGAGTTGCTCCTCCAGATGGAGAGGGAATACGGGTTCCAGGTGAGCGACGACGAGGCCGCGGAGATCAAGACGGTAAGCGACGCCGTCGACCTGATCTGCGCCAAGAGAGCCGGTTGAAGATGGTAGGCAGGCCATCCCGAGAAGATCGGCGTACCCAGCGGGCTCCTGTATTACAAATACTTCCCGCTGTGGAGGTCCTTCCTGGAGGAACTGGGGGCCGAGGTGGTGGAGTCGGGCATGACCACCCGCGCCATCCTCTCCGCCGGGGTGAGCAAGGCGGAGAACGAGAGCTGCCTGCCGGTCAAGGTCTACTACGGCCACGCCCTGGCCTTGAAGGACCAGGTGGACGCCCTGTTCATCCCCCGCGTGGTCAGCCTGGAGAAGAAGACCCACACCTGCCCCAAGCTGCTGGGCCTGCCCGACCTGGTCAAGGCGGCGGCGGACGACATGCCCCCGATCATCTCGCCCACCATCGACTTCCACGAGAGCCTCTGGAGCAACTACAAGGCCGTCTACCGCATCGGGCGCCTCTTTACCCGCAACCCCGTCCGCATCTTCCGGGCAGGGCTGCGCGCCTGGCGCCACCACCGGGATTACCAGGACAAGCTGGCCCTGGGCTGGGAGCCCACGCAGGCCATGGGCGACCAGCAGGGGGGCATGCTCTCCGAGGGGAGGAAGCTGCGCATCGCGGTGATGGGCCACCACTACAACGTCTTCGACACCTTCACCACCATGTCCCTGCTGGAGCGGTTGAAGGGGATGGACGCGGACATCATCACCATGGACATGGTGCCCGAGGAATGGCGCGAGGAGGAGCTGGCCAAGCTGCCCAAGCAGATCTACTGGAGTTACGAGCGGGAACTGGTGGGGGCGCTGCTGGCCTGCGTCAGCCACGACCTGGTCGACGGGATCATCTTCATCATCTCCTTCGCCTGCGGGCCCGATTCCATGCTGCACGTCCTCTGCGAACAGGAGCGCAAGCGCCTGGGGGACACCCCCATGCTCACCCTGGTCATCGACGAGCATACCGGGGAAGCGGGCCTGATCACCCGCATCGAGGCCTTCACCGACATGCTCAGGCGCAAGCGCAAGCGCGCCGGGCGGGAGCGGAAAGACCTGCCGGAGAGGGAGCCGGTGCCGGCGTGAAGGTGACCTGGCCCCACATGGGAAGCATCGAGATATTGCTTACGAGCATCTTCGATGAGGTGGGAGTGGACTACGTCCTGCCGCCGCCTTCCTCCCAGCGCACCCTGGACCTGGGCGCGCGCCACAGCCCGGAGTTCGCCTGCATCCCCTTGAAGACCACCCTGGGCAACTACATCGAGGGGATCGAGAACGGGGCCGACACCCTGTTGATGATAGCGGGCAAGGGCCCCTGCCGCTTCGGGTTCTACGCGGAGACGCAGCGGCGCATCCTGGAGGAGGCCGGTTACGACGCCACCATGGTGGCCCTCGAATTCCACCTGGACAGGTTGGGCGAACTGATATCCAACATCAAGATGCTCAAGCAAGGCAAGTCGTGGGCTTCCCTGGTACGTGCCATCCGCTTCGCCATGCACAAGGCCTTCCTCATCGACAAGCTGGAGCAGCAGGCCCTGCACCAGAGGTGCTTCGACGCCAAGAAGGGAGCGACCACCCGGGCCCTGCGCAAGACCTACGAGATGGTCAGGAAATGCGGGTCCTTCGCCGACCTGGAGCGGGCCAAGACCGAGGCCTTCGAGGTGATGGCGGCGGTCCCCCGCAAGGAGGTCCGCGAGCTGGTGCGCATCGGTATCGTGGGCGAGTTCTACCTGGTGCTGGAGCCCTACTTCAACCTCCAGGTGGAGGAGCAGCTGGGCGACCTGGGGGCTTACGTGGAGCGCAGCGTCTACCTCACCGACTGGTTGCGCCCCTCCGGTAAGAACCCGGTGCTGGGACACTCGGCCCACGAGTCGGAGGAGGCCGCCCGCCCCTACCTCTCCCATTCGGTGGGAGGGGAGGGCGTGCACAGCATAGGCCACAGCGTGCTCTTCAAGCGGGCCGGGTTCGACGGGGTGGTGCACCTGCTCCCCTTCACCTGCATGCCCGAGACCATCGCCAAGGGCATCCTCCCGCTGGTCTCCCGCGACCAGGGCATCCCGGTCATCTCGCTGGTCATCGACGAGCAGACAGGCAAGGCGGGGGTGGCCACGCGCCTGGAGGCCTTCACCGACCTGGCCCGCTTCCGCCGGCGCTCGTCCAGTCATTGCGAGCGCAGCGAAGCAATCTTGATAAAGACCGGCTAAGATCGCTCGTCACTTCGTTCCTCGCGATGACTCATCAGGGCCTGACCCCGGATCGGGGGCGCGGTCGACGATGCTCTCCATGTAGGGGTTGAGGCCCATGCGGTTGGCCAGGTTGAGGCACCCCAGGAAGGTCAGGGCGCCGGCCAGCAGGGTCAGGACCACCCCGGTCCCCTCGGCGCCCGTGTGCAGCAGGGGGGCGATGGCGTAGGCCCCCACCAGGTAGCCGACGAACATGGCCAGGACCGGCAGCCCGAAGACGATCAGGTAGGCGTGGAAGAGCTTGCCCGAGGCCAGGCGCAGGGTGACCAGGTCGCCCGGCTCCGCCCCCAGGCGGTTGGCCACGTCATATTCAACAGATTCCTTGCGGTTGTTGGAGAGCATGCCGCAGGCCTGGCATTTACCGCAGTTGGTCTTGTCCACCAGCACCAGGGCGCGGCGGCCTTCGATCTTCTCGACGGTCCCGTTACAGTCCATGATTCGAGTCTACCCCATGGCCGGCGGGATTCCTATGACGGAAACGCCGGGGATTTTCCAGCAAAGTATGGACTTCACTTGCGCGAAGGTGTAAAAATAAATCTTGATTTTCTACGGCATATTCGTTGCAAGATACAGGAAGCGTACGTGGTCGAGGGATGAAAAAGCTAAGCGACCTGCTGCGATGGAACGCAGGTGTACACCCGCCGGGCAACAAGAGCCTGACCTCCGAGAAACCAATACGCTTCATGGACGCCCCCGCCAGGGTCGCCATACCGCTGCAGCAGCACCTCGGCGCCCCCAACCTCCCGAAGGTACGGAAGGGCGACGAGGTCTGCGTGGGTACCGTCCTGGGGGACGCCGACGCCTACGTCTCCTGCCCTGTCCATTCCAGCGTCTCGGGCAAGGTGGTCCAGGTGGGCCCCTACCCCAGCCCCCTGGGCAAGGACGCGCCGGCGGTGGTGGTCGAGAACGACGGGGAATACCGGCCCGACCCGGCCCTGGCGCCTCCGGGCGACTGGCGGGAGATGGGCCCGGACGAGATCCGCGCGGCCATCCGCGCGGCGGGCGTGGCAGGCCTGGGAGGCGCCACCTTCCCCACCCACGTCAAGCTCAACCCCCCCGCCGAGAACCCCATCGACACGGTCATCATCAACGGGGCGGAATGCGAGCCCTACCTCAACTCCGACAACCGCCTGATGCTGGAGCGGGGCGAGGAGGTCCTGGAGGGGCTGCGCATCGTCATGCGCACGGTGGGAGCCGAGAGGGGCATCGTGGCCGTCGAGGACAACAAGAAGGAAGCCCTCGAGGCCCTGAAGAAACTCGACAGGGAAGAGAACATCAAGATAGTCAAGGTGCGCACCCGCTACCCGCAGGGCGCCGAGAAGGTCCTCATCGACACCCTCACCGGCAAGCAGGTCCCCTCGGGCGGCCTGCCCATGCAGGTGGGAGTGGTGGTCAGCAACGTCGGTACGGCCAACGCCATCACCGAGTATTTCCGCACCGGCATGCCCCTGGTCAAGCGGGTGGTCACCGTCACCGGCTCGGTCATCAAGGACCCGGCCAACCTGATGGTGCCGCTGGGGACGAGTTTCGCCGCGGCGATGGAGGCCTGCGGGGGCTTCCTCGCCCAGCCCGGCAAGGTGATCATGGGCGGCCCCATGATGGGCCTGGCCCAGTACACCCTGGAGGTGCCGGTGATCAAGGCCGCCTCGGGCATCCTGGCCCTCTCCCCCGAGGAGGTGTCCTTCCACATCCCCTCCGAGCCGGTGTGCATCCGCTGCGGGCGCTGCGTCAAGGCCTGCCCCATGGGGCTCATCCCCACCTACCTGGCCACCTACGCCCACTTCGGCAGGATCCCGGAGCTGGAGCGGCTCAACGTCAACGACTGCATCGAGTGCGGCTGCTGCGCCTACATCTGCCCCACCCGCAACCCCATGGTGCAACTGATCAAGCTGGGCAAGGCCGAGACGGCCAGGTCCAAGGAGCGCAAGCAGGCCTTGAAGAAAGAGGCCGGAGCGTCTGAAGCAGCCCCGGTGGAGCCGGGGGACGGGGGTGACGGCGATGGAGCATAGGCTGATCGTCTCCACCTCGCCCGCACATCCGGGCGGACGACACCACCCAGAAGATCATGCTCAGGGTGATCGTGGCCCTGCTGCCGGTCACCGCCTACGCCATCGTCATCTTCGGCCTCCACGCCGTCTACGTCCTGGCCTCCTGCATCGCCGGCGCCGTCCTGGGCGAGCTGGTGATGCAGAGAGGGCGGCACCTGCCGGTCACCCTGAACGACCTGAGCGCCCTGCTCACCGGCCTGCTGCTGGCGCTGACCCTGCCCGCCCACCTCCCCTGGTGGATAGCGCTGGTCGGGGGCTTCACCGCCACCATCCTGGCCAAGCAGATGTTCGGCGGGCTGGGCCACAACATCTTCAACCCCGCCCTGGTGGGGCGCGCGGTGGTCTTCGTCTCCTGGGCCTCCTACATGACCCAGAACTACGTCAGGAGCGCGGCCGTCGGCCTGGCCAACACCGGCACCCACCAGACCATCCAGCGGGCGGTGGACGTGGTCAACGGCGCCACCCCCCTGGCGGCCATGAAGATAGTCTACGACCCGGCCGGCGCCGTGGCGGTGCCGCAGGGCCTGCAGGCGTCAGATTATTACAAGCCGTTACTATTTGCCAACCCCTGGGGGTGCATGGGCGAGGTCTCGGCCCTCCTGCTCATCCTGGGCGGCCTCTACCTCATCGCCACCCGGGTCATCGACTGGAAGATACCGTTCACCTACGTGGGGACGGTGGCGGCGCTGACGGCCATCTCCGGTCGCGACCCCCTCTTCTACACCCTGGCGGGGGGCCTGCTGCTGGGGGCCATCTACATGGCCACCGACTACACCACCAGCCCCCTCTCCGGCAAGGGCAAGGTCATCTTCGGCATGGGACTGGGGCTCACCACCTTCCTGCTGCGCTTCTGGTCCAACAACCCGGAGGCGGTGATGTTCTCCATCCTCTTCATGAACGCCATGGTGCCCATCATCGACAGGTTCGTGCTGCCGCGCACCTACGGCCGGGTCAGGGGCAGGAAGGAGGCGGTGGAGGTATGATGCAGGAGGAGCAGCAGGTGAAGAAGGACAAGGAAGAGAGCCTGTGGGGAGACATCCTCAACTTCGGCCTGCGCCTGATGCTGGTCTGCGCCATCGCGGCGGCCGGCCTGGGCCTCACCTACGGCGCGGTCAAGAACAACATCGCCAAGATGGAGCAGGAGGAGAAGGAGGAGGGAGCCCGCAAGGTGCTCGAGGCCGCGGGCCTGACCGCGGTGGAGGATGCCGAGCTGCTCGCGATCGTGCAGGGCGGCTCCGAAGACCTCGAGGAGAACATGATCAGCGTGTTCCGGGGCGAGAACGCCTCCGGCAGGACGGACGGGTACGCCTTCGTGCTCAAAGCCAAGGGCTACAACTTCATGACCATGGCGGTGGGCGTCGACAGGAAAGGCAAGGTCACCGGGGTGACGTGGTCAAGCAGGAAGAGACGCCCGGCATCGGCTCGGTGCCGGCCGAGAGCGAGGAATACCTCAGCCAGTACCAGGGCCTGGGGCCCGACCCCCTGCAACTGAAGGTGGACGTGGACGCCTGGACCGGCGCCACCTTCACCTCCAACGGGATGCTCGAGGGCGTCAACCTGGCACTGGAGGCTTTCAACGTGATCAACGAGGGGAAGTAGACGGAGAGATGAACGAGGAAGAGGCCAGGGTGGAGGAAGGTACCGAGGTCGAACAGGAGGCCGCCGTCGGCGGAAGCCTCGGAGGTGGAAGAGGGCGCCGGGGGAAGAAGAAGTCCGGCGGGTACCTGCGGGAGTTCACCAAGGGCTTCATCCACACCAACCCGCTGCTGGTGCTGATGGTGGGCCTCTGCTCGGCCCTGGCCATCTCCACCAGCGTCGAGAACAGCATCTTCATGGGGCTGTCGGTCATCTTCGTGCTCACCTGCTCCAACGTGATCATCTCCATGATCCGCAAGTTCATCCCCGACCAGATCCGCATCCCCATCTTCATCGTGGTCATCGCCTCCTTCGTGACCATCGTCGACCTGGTCCTGAAGGGGTTCTTCAAACCCATCTACGACAGCCTGGGAGTCTGGATACCGCTGATCGTGGTCAACTGCATCATCCTGGCGAGGGCGGAGGGTTACGCCTACACCAACAAGGTCTCCTACGCCGCCCTGGACGGCCTGGGCCTGGGCCTGGGTTACACCTGCGTCCTGCTGATCATGAGCGTCTTCCGCGAGCTGCTGGGGACCGGCAAGATCGTCTTTGGCGACACGGCCATCATCGACCTCGGCAGCAATTCCATGCCGGTCATCCTGGTGATGTTCCCCGGCGCCTTCATCACCTTCGCCATGCTGCTGGCCCTGCTGCAGTGGTATAACCACCGCAAGAAGCCGGAAGAGGGGGAGGAGTGACATGAGCGAGCTCTGGAGATATTTCCTGCTCTTCCTGGGGGCCGCCCTGGTCTACAACATCCTGCTCATCCGCTTCATCGCCCTCTGCCCCTTCTTCGGCATCTCCAACAAGCTGGAGACCTCCATCGGCATGAGCATCTCGGTCATCTTCGTGATGGTCATGGCGAGCTCGGCCTCCTGGCTGGCCTGGAACTACGTGCTCGACCCCCTGGGGGTGGGGCAGTTCCTGTACATCCCCGCCTTCATCCTGATCATCGCCAGCCTGGTGCAGTTCGTGGAGATGGTCATCAAGAAGACCAGCCCGCCCCTGTACAAGGCCATGGGCATCTACCTGCCGCTCATCACCACCAACTGCGCGGTGCTGGCGGCGGCCACCGAGAGCGTCAAGCCGGGCTTCTTCACCAAGCTGAACATCCAGTACAGCTACGGTTTCCTCGAATCCGTCGTATATACGCTGGGCATCGCGGTGGGCTTCTCGGTCGTGCTGATCATCTTCGCCGCCATGCGGGAGCGCATCGACCTGGCGCCGGTGCCCAAGTTCTTCCGCGGCGTGCCCATCGCCTTCATAGCCGCCGCCCTCTTCTCCCTGGCCTTCATGGGCTTCGCGGGGATGTTCGACCTATAGGAGCCGCTGCATGGATATCCGACCTGATCTGGAAAGCGGTCATCGCCCTCACCGGCCTGGGGCTGCTCTTCGGCGTCCTGCTGGCCGTCGCCTTCTCCCGCTTCCGCGTGGAAGTGGACGAGAGGGTGGAGGAAGTGCTGGCGGCGCTGCCCGGCTCCAACTGCGGTGCCTGCGGCCTGCCCGGATGTGAAGCCGCGGCCGAGGCGGTGGTGAAGGGAGAGGCGCCGGTCACCATCTGCAAGGCCGGGGGGCCGGATGCCGCCGAAGCCGTCGCCAGGATCATGGGGGTCGAAGCGCGCGAGCGTGACCAAGCAGGTCGCCCACATCCGCTGCCGGGGCGGGGAATCGGTCTCGCCCAGGATCGCCTTCTACGAGGGGGTCAATTCCTGCCGCGGGGCGGAACTGGCCGCCGGGGGCGGCAAGGCCTGCCCCTTCGGCTGCCTGGGCCTGGAGGACTGCGCCAAGGCCTGCCCCATCAACGCCATCAGCTTCGACAAGGGGGGCATCCGCGAGGTCAAGGTGAGTAAGTGCACCGGCTGCGGGCTCTGCGCCGACGCCTGCCCCCGCGACCTCATCAGGATGGTGCCGGCCGGCCAGAACACCCTGGTCCGCTGCAACTCCCATTACACCGGGAAGAAGGCGGTGAGCCTGTGCAAGGTCGCCTGCATCGGCTGCAAGAAGTGCGAGAAGGCCTGCGACTACGACGCCATCCACGTCGTCGACGGCGTCGCCATCATCGATTTCGAGAAATGCACAGACTGCGGGGAGTGCGCGGTGGTCTGCCCCACCGACAGCATCCAGGTCTGGACCAAGCTGCCGGGCCATCCCGGGAAGGGCGAGTTCGTGGTGCCCCCGAAGGCCCGAGGCCGGAGGGGAAGAGGCCGCGGACGCGATGGCCGAAGAAGCAGGGGCGGAATAGCTTCAAACGCGCCCAGCCGTAAAATATTGACCCTGAGAATCTGGCCTGCCGGGCCGGTCGAGGGTATTATCTTATTGACTTGCATAGAGTAAAGGGGTGCGGCCGGTGCATGTGATCGTGGCGGGATGCGGCAGGGTGGGGTCCCAGCTCGCGCTCAACCTCGCCTTTGAGGGCCACGACGTAGTGGTCATCGACACCGAGACCGCGTCCTTCGACAGGCTGGGAACGGCTTTCAACGGCGTCACCCTGGAGGGCGTGGCCTTCGAGGAGGAAGTGCTCAAGGAGGCAGGCGTCGAAAAGGCCGACGCCTTCGCCGCGGTCACCAACCACGACAACACCAACCTGATGGCCGCGGAAGTGGCCATCCACCTCTTCGGAGTGCCGCGCGTGGTGGCGCGCCTCTACAATCCCGACAAGGAACTGACCTTCCGGCAGATGGGGGTGGACTACGTCTGCGGCACCACCATGCTCGCCGATCACCTGCGCGAGAAGCTCCTGCGAGGGGAAGTGGCAGTGGAACACGAGGCGGCAGGCTCGGGTATGCGCATCATCGAGTTCACCGTCTCCCCGCCCAGCGAAGGCAAGTCCCTGGGATGCATCAACGACGGGCGGGACACCCGGCTGCTCACCCTGGTGCGAGGCAACCGCGAGCTCAAGTGGGGTAACGATACCAGCTTGTCCCGCGGCGACCGGGTAGTAGTGGCAGTCACCGAACAGGGCTGGGGGGACGTCTGGGACTTCCTGGCGGAAGAGCCGGCCTCTCGAGGAGAACGGCCGGGGGGGCCGGCGCTATGAAGGTGGTCATCGGCGGATGCGGACGCGTGGGGGCCGCCCTGGCGGAGATGCTGTCGCTCGACAGGCACCAGGTGGCGGTCATCGACAGCGACCCCGCGTCCTTCCGCCGTCTCTCCAAGGCATACAGGGGAGAAGCGGTGGAAGGCGTCGGCTTCGACGAGGAGACCCTGGAGAAGGCCGGGATCCGCGAGGCGGACGCCTTCGTCGCGGTGACCAACTACGACAACGCCAACCTCATGGCGGCCGAGGTGGCCAGGCACGTCTTCCACGTTCCCTGTACCCTGGCCCGCCTCTACAACCCCGACAAGGAGGGGACCTACCAGGCCCTGGGCATGGACTACGTCTGCGGCACCAGGCTGCTGGCCCAGGCCGTCATGGAGAAGCTGCTCAAGCCCCTGGTAAGGGTGAGGGGGCTCTGCGCCAACAACACCCAGACCATCGTGGAGTTCGACTACCCTAAGGCCTGGAAGGGGAAGACCTCCCGGCAGCTGAAGGAGGATCCCGGGCTCATCGTAGCCTGGGTGAGCAGGGGCAATAAGGCCGTCTTTCCCGGTAAGAGTTTCGTCTTCCGGGAAGGGGACGAGGTCACCGCGCTGGTGTCCGCGCGCGGCCTGCGGAGGCTGGAGAAGAAGCTGAGATAACCACGGAAGAAGGTGAGGGCCATCTACGTAGTCATCAGCGGGGGCGGGAAGGTCGGCTCCTTCCTCGCCGGTAAGCTATCGGGGAAGGGGTATACGGTGGTAGTGATCGAGAAGGACCAGGCCACCTGCGAGCGCCTCTCCACCGATCACGGCATCCTGGTCATCCACGGTGACGCCTGCGACCACCGCTACCTGGAGGAGGCCGGGGCGGACCGGGCCGACGTCTTCGCCGCGGTGACCGGGGACGACGACGACAACCTGGTGGCCTGCCAGCTGGCAAGGACCCACTTCAACGTCCCCCGCGCGGTGGCGCGGGTGAACAATCCCAAGAACGAACGCATCTTCAACCTGATGGGGATCGAAGCCATCTCCTCCACCACCATCATCGCCCAGCTCATCGAGGAGGAGACCGACGTGGGCGGGATCATCACCCTGCATACCTTGAGAAAAGGAAGGTTCGCCATCGTGGAGGTGGACATACCGGGGGCCGAATGTGCCTCCTGCAGTATTCCCCTGAGGGACCTCGGGCTGCCCAGGGGCTGCGTCCTGGTATCCGTCATCCGGGGGGATGAGGCCATCGTGCCCGGCGGCGAGGACATCCTGCAGGCGGGCGACTCGGTCATCGCGGTCACCACCCTGGAGAACGAGGACGTCCTCAAGCGCATCCTCACCACTTGACAGCGGTCATGAGAAGGAGAAGCGAAGAGATGAAGGAAGACGGAAACGGCAGGCAGGAAGGGGCAGCGGGGCTTCCCTGGAAGCGCTGGGGTGAATACGCCCTGGGCATCGTCATCGAGTCGTCGGCGGTGGGCGTCATCTCGCTGCTGGCCCTGCTGGTGATGTACGTCGTCAAGGTCATCGTGAAATGATACTACGGCCCGGCAGGGAAGACCTCAAGCTCATAGGCTGGGCCATCGGCCGGGTCATCCTCGGCGTGGGCATGCTCATGCTCATCCCCCTGGCGACGGCCCTCCTGTCCACCGAGTGGAACGTGGCCGTCGATTTTCTCATCGGCATCTTCGCCTGCTCCGCCTTCTGGCTGCTGATGGAGAACACCTGCCACGTGCGGAGGGACCTCACCTGGATGCAGGGCCTGGTGGTGGCCTCGGGTGGATGGCTCACCGCCATGGCCTTCGGCGCCATCCCCTCCTACCTCTCCGGTCATTACAGCTCCTTTCTGGATGCCTGCTTCGACCTGATGAGCGGGTACACCACCACCGGGTTGTTCCTGCTGCAGGACCTGGACCATGTCTCCAACGGCATGAACATGTGGCGGCACCTGCTGACCTACGCGGGAGGCCAGGGCATCATCGTCATCGCGCTGACCTTCCTCTTCGCGGGGAGCGCCGGCGCCTTCAAGGTCTATGCCAGCGAGGGCAAGGAGGAGAAGCTCCTGCCCAACGTGGTCCGCACCGCCAGGGCCATCTGGATGATCAGCCTGACCTACCTGGTGGTCGGCAGCCTCTTCCTGTGGGTGACCCTGCTCGTCGAGGGCATGAACCCGACGCAGGGGTTCCTGCATGCCTTGTGGCTGTTCATGGGGGCCTGGTCCACCGGCGGGTTCGCGCCGAAGTCGCTCAACCTGCTCTATTACCACAGCCTGTGGGTGGAGCTGATCACCATGGTCATCTTCGTCATCGGCTCCTTCAACTTCGCCCTGCACTACTCGGTGTGGACGGGCAACCGCCGGGAGATCTACCGCAACATCGAGGTGCGCTCCTTCACCCTGACCGTCCTCTTGAGCACCTTCATGCTCTCCTTCGGATTCAGCAAGATGGGCATATATAACGGTATGACCGAGTTCTTCCGCAAGGGTTTCTACAACCTGATATCCGGCCATACCACCACGGGGAACAGCACCATCTACTCGGTGTCCTTCATGAAGGACTTCGGGGACATCGCCATGTGGGCGGTTATCCTGGCCATGGCCATCGGGGCCAGCGCCTGCTCCACCGGCGGAGGCTTCAAGGGCCTGCGCATGGGCGTCACCTTCAAGTTCCTGTGGTCCGAAGTAAAGCGCATCGTCTCTCCCGAGTCGGCGGTGATCAGCGAGAAGGTCCACCACGTCAAGGACATCTGGCTGGACGACGCCCTGGTCAAGGCGACCATGTTCATCATCATCTGCTACGTGGTGATCTATTCGCTGGGGGCCATGCTCGGGCTGATGTACGGCTACCCGGCTTCCCAGGCCTTCTTCGAGTCCGTGTCCGCGGGCAGCAACAGCGGGCTGTCGGCCGGGGTCACCATGCCCACCATGCCCGCCCTGCTCAAGCTGTATTACATCTTCGCCATGTGGGCGGGAAGGCTGGAGTTCATGTCCATCCTCGCGCTCATCGGCATGGGCATCGCCATGGTCTCCGGCAAGGGAGGGAGGAAAAGATGAACCCGCGCCGCCCCTTGTCATTGCGAGCGAAGCGAAGCTTGTCATTGCGAGCGAAGCGAAGCAATCTTCTCACGGCGTCACCGGTGCTGGCGTTGTTCCTGGCCTTCATCCTGCTTTCGAGCGGCGTGGCCCTGGCCCAGGGGGGCAGCGGGGAAGAAGGAGGGGTGGTGAGCATCCAGCAACTGGTGGACCACATGGAGGAATACGACGACCGGGAGGTGACCATCGAGGGAGAGGTCGTCGGCGACGTCATGCGGCGGGGAGAATACGCCTGGATAACCGTGAACGACGACGCCTACAGCGAGCAGACCCTCGAGGAGGGGCAGGGTTTCGCTGGCTATAGCAACATGGGAATCGGGGTGTGGATAGCTGCCGCCGACGCGGATTCCATCGGGTTCTGTGGGGGTTACAAGGTGAGGGGCGACCGCGTCCTGGTAACCGGCGTGTTCCACCGGGCATGCCCGGAACATGGCGGTGATACGGACATCCACGCCACGCGTATGCGGCTGGTCGAGAGGGGGCACGCCATCTCCCACCCCTTTGATTACGCGATGCTCCTGGTGGCCCTGGCCCTGCTGGCAGTGAGCGTCTTCCTCTGGCTCATGCTGCGCAGGAAGGTCAAGGCAGCGAAGCACCGGGAGCGTGGGTCCTCCCACACCGACTGAGCCCGGGATCTCTTCGCCCGGCACGATAAGCGCTTCCCTCCATGCGCATGCCGCACCGGCATGCGTTTTGACATCGCCAAACCGCAGTCAATATACTAAGCGGTACAGGTATAACCAGGAGGGGAGCGCGTATGCTACGCGATATCGCGGGCAAGATCCACAGTGAGCAGGATGCCCTGGTCGAGAAGATGGCCGACGCTTTCGCCGAGCAGGTCCCTACCTACGCCAACCTCGCGCGGTCGGCCAGGCAGGAACTGGAGGAGAGCCTCAAGTCGCTGGTGCAGCTGATCGCGCGCTTCCTGGAGACGGACGGGGACGACCGGGAGGAGGCCTTCGACTACGCCCGCCGGGTGAGCGAGGCCCGCTTCTTCCAGAACATCCCCTTCGGCGACCTGGTGCGGAGTTACTACATCGGGGAGAGCATCGTCTGGGGGGAACTGGTCCAGGACCTGGCGGAGGAGGAATACCCCCTGGAGGACTGGGCCAGGCTCTTCGAGATCAAGGGCAGCCTCGAGTCCGACCTCATCTCCGCCCTGAGCTTCTCGTACATGGAGGAGAAGGACCGCTACATCAACCGCCGCCTGCGCGAGCTCACCGCCATGATCGAGGTGGGAAAGACCATAGCGTCCACCATCCAGCTGGACATGGTGCTCCGCCAGATACTGGAGGTCTCCATCTCGCTGATGCAGGTGAACACGGGAGCGGTGTTCCTGTTGGAGGAGGGGACGGGGGACCTGCGCCTGGAGGCGGCCCTGGGCCTCTCCCGGCCATGGGTGAAGGGGATGGTCATCGACCAGGCCCGTTCCCTGCTGCGGGAGGCGCTTGAGACCAGGAAGACGGTGGCGGCTTCCGACGAGCGCCTGGAAGGCCTGCAACTGCCTTCCCTGGCCGGGGGGAAGAAGATCCGCTCCCTGGTCACCTGCCCCGTTTACCTGGGAGACGACCCCATCGGCTGCATCGAGCTCTACGACCAGCGGTCCCGCACCTACCAGCAGCTCGACCTGATGCTGCTCTCCACCTTCGCTTCACAGGCGGGGGTGGCCATCCAGAACGCCCGCCTCTTCGGCCTGGAGAAGCGCCGGCGCGAGCAGGCGCTCATCGCCAAGGAGATGGCGGAGGACATCGCCCGCTCCATCAACCTCTACCAGGCCCTGGGCATAGTGGTGCACAACCTGGCCACCATCGCGGGGGTGGACCGCTGCACCCTCTACCGTTTTGACCTCGATACCGGCGAGATCGGCTTCGTGCGCGGTTTCGGCCTGCGGGAGAAGGAGCGCAAGCTGCTCAAGGGATTGCGCGTCCGGGCCGCCAGGGTCGACGAGATGACCCGCGCCGCGGTGGAGGACCGGGAGATACAGATAGTGAACGACGCGGTCTCCGACCCGCGCGCCAACCCGCGCAACGTCAAGGACTTCAACATCAAGTCGTGCCTGCTGGCCCCGCTGGTCTTCCGGGACCAGGTCACCGGGCTGGTCTGCCTGGACCATACCCGCAGGAAGCACTACTTCGACTCAAACGAGGTGGAGATGATCAGGGCGGCGGCCAGCCAGGCGGCGCAGGCCATCGAGCAGGTGAAGATGCGGGAGAGCATCCACCAGAAGGAGATGGCCCTGCAGCAGGCCCAGATCAACCAGGAGGTCTTCAAGGAACGGGAGCGCAGCGAGGCCATCATCAACGCCAACCCCGACGCCATCCTGATGGTCGGGCGCGACCTCAAGATAGTCAGCTTCAACCCGGCGGCCGAGGAGCTCACAGGCTGGCGCGCCGGCGAGGCCATCGGGCGCTCCTGCTGCGAGATCCTCTACGGGCGCGGCCCCGACCCCAGGGAGTGCCGCAAGAGCGGCTGCCCCATCGCCAACGCCATGCAGGGCGACACCTCCCCGCTCAAGGAGATGCTCTACCAGCGGCGGGACGGGACGCAGGTCTGGATCGGCGGCTCCTTCTCCGCCCTGCGCAACCCCAAGCGGCGCATCGAGAGCATCATCGCCGTCTTCCGGGACATATCCGAGCAGAAGCGGCTGGAGCACATGGCCATCGTGGAGAAGGAGCTGGAGATCGCCCGCCAGACCCAGTCGGCCCTGCTGCCCGCCGGCTCCCTGGACCACGCCCGGGTGAAGATCGAGTGCCGGCAGGAACAGGCGCGCCTGGTGGGCGGCGACTGGTTCGACTACTGGATCGACGGTAACCGGCTGGTCCTGGTGATCGGCGACGCCGCCGGGAGCGGCATGCCCGCCGCCCTCATGGCCACCCTGGCCATGAGCGCCATCCGGGCGGAGGCCCACCGCTCGGACAACATCCAGGAGATCATCCAGAGGGTCAACCGGTCCATCCTGCCCAACCAGATGGAGGACAACTTCCTCACCATCTTCTACAGCGAGATAGACCTCACCGACCTGACCATGCGCTACCTCAACGCCGGCCATTACGACCCCCTGCTGGTGCGCGAGGGGCGCAACAGCCAGTTCCTCCCCAGCCGGGAGCGGCTCATCCTGGGCGCCTTCGACACCTTCGACGTGAGCGTGGAGGAGGTCAAGCTGAAGAAGGGGGACCGCCTGGTCCTCTACACGGACGGGTTGATCGAGAGCCGCAACAGCCACCGCGTCCCCTTCGGCCTCAACCGCCTGGTGCGTTACATCAACGCCAACAGCAGCCGGGGGCGGGAGGAGCTCATCAACGACCTCTACACCCGCCTGCGGGACTTCACCGGGAAGCCCTTCGACGACGACATCACGCTGCTCGTGTGCGACGTCATGTAACGGGTCAGGCCCAGTCAGTCGCGGTGGTCGACGATGCGGGTGTCCTTGAGGATCATGGAGGGGTCGTACAGCTCGGGGGTGTCGGCGAACTCGATGCGGGCGTTGACGCCGGTCTCCTTCGGCAGGCGCTCGTAGACCTCCTGCGCGATGCGCTCGCGCGCCCCCTCGCCGGCGTCCAGGCGGATGGTCAACAGGTCGGGTGAGTACTCGTCCCCCGGGTCGCGCTTGTCCACGACGAACTGGTACTGCCGAACGCCCGGTATGGACGACATCAGGTTGTGGAGCACCTCGGGGTTGACTATCTGTCCGTCCACGCAGAGAGCTTCCGAGGAGCGGGTGGCGTAGGTGGAGCCCACCTTGACGATGAGGCGCTCGCCCACCCGTCCGCAGTGGGGGCAGGGGCCGCGCTCCAGCGCGACCAGGTCGCCGACCACGTAGCGCAGCACCGTGGTGCCCCGCCGGTTGAGATGGGTGATGGCCAGCAGCCCCAGCTCCGCCTCGCCCAGGGGCTCGAAGGACCTGGGGTCCAGGACCTCGAGGTAGTAGAGGTCCGGCGAGGGGTTGTGATTCCCCCCGAACTCGCAGCATTCCACGAAGGTCCCCTGGCACTCGGTGAAGCTGTAGCCGTTGTTGACGAAGACCTCTCCCGCCCCGAGGTCCTGCAGCCGGGTGCGCATCTCCTCGCGCATGCGCTCGGGAACGGCCTCGCCCATGGCCAGGACCGTGCGCACCTGGTCCAGCCTGGCGCGCAGGTACTGGGCGCGCAGGATGAAGTGGCGCTCGATGGAGCCGATCCCCGTCAGGGTGGTAGCCGCGTGCTGCTCCGCCAGCGTGACCGCCTCGTCCAGGCTGCGGTGGACGGGAAAGCCCGGCATGTCCCTGCCGGTCAGGCCGTTCACCAGCTTGGCGCCGATGGAGGAGGCCATGTGGACGGTGCGGTAGAAGCCGATGTGCGGCAGGCCGGCGTAGGGGAAGAGGTTGAAGAAGGTGTCCAGCGGGGTCAACCAGGCGATCTCCGCCGTGCGCCGCATCTGCAGGGAGATGGCCATCATGTCGAAGGCCGTGTTGAAGAAGGGCACCGGGTTCCGCGTGGCGGTGCCGGTGGTGTAGGTTATCTCGTAGGTGACGTCCTCGGGGGCGAGGGAGTCCGGCTTGAGCATGAAGTCCAGCGGCCGGCGCATGTAGTCGTCGCGGAAGGTCGGGGGGATGGCCGCGAGATCCCTGATACCCCTGATGCTTCTTGAGGTCCACCTTCTCGCGCGCGAAGAGTTCGCGGTAGTAGGGGCTGTCCCGGCCGAGCAGCTCGAGCTGGCGCACCAGCAGGTCGTCCCGGAGCGCTTCCAGGTCCTCGGGCTTCATCCAGTTGGGGTTGCCCCGGTCCTTCGAGTAGACGGGCCACTGGTTGATGAACTCGCTCACCCTGGCGGGAGAGACGTCCATGATGTTCACGCCCGCACCTCCAGGTATTCTCCCAGGCGCCGCATGCCCTCGGCGATGTTCTCCAGCGAGGTCGTGTAGCTGAAGCGGATGTACCCTTCGCCGCCCTGGCCGAAGTCGATGCCGGGGGTCACCGCCACCCCCGCCTTCTCCAGGAGCTCCAGCGCGAAGGCGTAGGAGTCCCCCGAGAAGTGGCCGGCGCCGGCCAGGATGTAGAAGGCCCCCTGGGGCTCCACGGTGATGCGGAAGCCCAGCCCCTTGAGGGCGGTGATGAGGAAGCGGCGGCGCTCGTCGTAGAGGCGGATCATCTCCTCCACGTCGGGCCCGGCCTGGGTGAGGGCGGCGATGCCCGCGTGCTGGACGAAGGCGTTGGCGGAGATGAACAGGTTCTGCTGCATCTTCTGGATGGGCCGGATGAACTCGGGCGGGGCGATGAGGTAGCCCAGCCGCCAGCCGGTCATGGCGTAGAGCTTGGAGAAGCCGTTGACCACGAAGGCGTGCTCGGTGAACTCCAGGATGGAGCGCTCCCTGCCCTCGTAGACCAGGCCGTGGTAGATCTCGTCACTCACCACGTACAGGCCCTGCCGGCCCAGCGAGGCGATGTCCTGCATGGTCTCCGGGCCGAGCAGGTTGCCGGTGGGGTTGGAGGGGGAGTTGATCATGATGCCCTTGCTGCGCGGGCCTATCTTCGCCGCGATGTCCGCGTGGCGGTAGGCGAAGCCGTCCTCCTCGAACACCCGCACCGCCACCGGCCGGCCGTCCACGAACTCCACCATGTTGGGGTAGCAGGCGTATCCCGGGTCGGAGAGGATGATCTCGTCCCCCGGGTCCAGCAGGGCGGCGTAGATGAGCAGCAGGGCGGGGGAGGTGCCGCTGGTGATGACCACCCGCTCCGGGTCCACCCCCACCCCGTATTTGTCCTGGTAATGCAGGGAGACCGCCTCCCGCAGCTCGGGGATGCCCAGGCTGGAGGTGTAGTGGGTGCTGCCTTCGGACATGGCCTTGACGGCCGCTTCCTTGATGCAGGACGGCGTGTCGAAGTCGGGCTCGCCCACCTCCATGTGGACGATGCTCCGGCCCTCCTTCTCCAGGCACATGGCCCTTTCCAGGATCTCCATGACGATGAAGGGAGGGATGTTGTTGGAACGGCAGGATATCATGCGCTCACCGACCTCCCGGTATCAGGCCAATTATACCGTAGAGTTGATCGCGACCATGTTCAAATGAACATACAGTCAGATGTTCCGCCGCGCAACGGCATTCAAAACGCAGGTCAGACCATAAGGCTTCTTCAGGAGCTTCCCGGGGTCGCGGATGCCGTGGTAATAGTTCCCGGGCCCGCAGAGCGTGGTGAGGATGGCCGAGTGGGGGCAGTTGTTGAAGCACCCCCAGCACCCGATGCAGTCGCTCGAGAAGACGGGGTAGGGGTCCAGGGAGACGGCGCCGACGGGGCAGTTGTCCACGCAGGTGCGGCAGCGGGTGCATTCGTCGACGTTGACCGACCTGGTCCCGAAGGCCCTGGCCAGCCCGCCGCTTACCGAGTTGAAGCCGACGGGCAGGAGGGGGGTGGGCAGGAGCAGGTGGGAAGCCTGCTTGACAGGTATCCCGTCCAGGTAGCGGTAGGCCCGGCTGACCATCTTCTCCGTGAAGGCCCCGGTCTTGCGGACCGCCCGCTTGCGGGGGAAGGTCAGGTGGTCGTAGACGTGCCGGTCGACGATGCGGCCCAGGGGCCAGCTGTCCGCGCAGGGCATGAGATGGGCGCCGAGCACCGCCATCCCGTGTTTGTGCAGTTGGCGCGCCATCATGCGGTGGCCCTGGCCGGGCCATCCCGCGCCGGTGGTGACGATGAAGGCGGGCTTGCCCGGCAGGTCGGGCAGGGCCTTGAGGTAGCTGTAGACCGGGGCGAGCGGCGCGAAGCCCTGGATGGGCGAGGCGAAGCAGTAGAGGTCGTACCCCGCCAGCTTGTCCGGGGGCGTCTCGCGGTAGCGCCGCATCTCGCACTGGTGCCCCTCCTTCTCCAGGGTGCGGCGGACGGCCTCGGCCGCCAGCTCCGTGTTTCCCGTGCAGGACTCGTAGAGTATCAGCGTTCTCATGGCAACCTCCATAAACGATGTCGGGCACCTCCGGCCCTCAAGTCCGCGACTCCACACCATTATAGCGTCGCCGGCGCGGATGGAAAAAAATTGTAGACAATGGGGAGATGCCTGGCTTGGTATATGGCATAATGGTTAGCGGGAATGCAGGCTTCGGTATAGAACTCGGGAGGTCGGATCATGGAGAAGAAACGCCCGGCGATAGTCGATGCCTTCATGGAGATGCCGCGGCAGCAACAGGCACTGATGGCCATCATCCTGCTCTTCTGGCTGGCGGCGTCCGTCGCCCACCTGAGGGCCTGGATCACCCACAACCCTCCCCTGAAGATCGAACTGGTAATATTTACCAACGCTGCCATCCTGGCCCTGGCGGTCTGGCACTCCGTCATGGTCAAGGGGAGGAACGCCACCATCGCCTTCTTCTCCACGCGTGGTCCGGTCAGCTGGTTCTGCGAGTTCATCGGGCACAACTACGGCTGGTTCTTCGGCGAGTACGATTACACGGACACCCTGTGGCCGCGGGTGGGAGGGGTGCCGGTGATCATCATCATCACCTGGTCCTGCATCATCTATTCCGCCTTCATGCTCATCGACTGGTTGCTGGGCCTGAACGGGGAGACGCGCGCCCGCACCTGGTGGGGTAAGACCCTGTGGTCGGGCCTGCTGGCGGCGGCCACCGCCACCATGGTCTGTGCCTGGGACCTGATGATCGACCCCTTCGCCACCAGCGGCGTGTGGGTGGAGGCGGTCGGCAAAGAGCCGTGGTGGTTCTGGACGTACGGCGGCCCCTACCTGAAGGAGCTGAGCCCGGGAGAGCGGCGTGCCCATCGGCAATTTCGTGGGCTGGTGGCTGGCCCCCTTCTTCATCATCTTCATCTTCTGCCTCTTCTTCCAGCGGCCCAACCGGGTCAAGGACAGCCTCTTCAACTTCTTCCCCCTGCTCTCCTACGCGTTCATCTACTTCTCCGTGGCCATCCTGATACTGGAGATGAACCACTCGGGAAGACGGCATGGACCCGGTGGCCATGATCGGCTTCTTCACCATGATGCCGATAATCCTGACCGGCCTGGTCAAGCTGGTCCGGGACTATTCCCGGCCGCCCGGCGAGGTGGAGGAAATGCCGGCTGAGGAAGAACCGGCGGAGGAACTCCCGCGGAGGGATAGCCGGACGGGCGCTTCCGATTGACGCAGTTCCTCGCCTCCCCCCCGCTCGCCTGCTATAATACCCTTGGAATATTTATATGTTGTAAAGAAGAGCGAGGAGCGAGGCATGGACTGGGAGCAGATAGCCGCGCGCATCAAGCCCGACTTCGAGGTCAAGAACCAGGTGCGGGAGGAGACCCTGAAGGTCAGCCGGCGCATCATCCGCAACGCCAGCGTGGCCATCCGCGGCGTGCACCGCGGCGACGAGGCCAAGGCGCTCGAGCTGATGGACGAGGCCGCGGAGGACCTGAAGAAGCTGAAGGAGATCACCCGGGACCACCCGGAGATCTACAGCGCCGGCTTCTTCATGGACGCCCAGAAGGAGTACACGGAGGCCCGCACCACCTACGCCCTGGTGCGCGGCGAGGGCATCCCCGACCCGGACGAGCTGGGGGTGGAATACGCCCCCTACCTCAACGGGGTGGGGGAGGCGGTGGGCGAGCTGCGCCGCTACATCCTGGACATCATCCGCGAGGACCAGGTGGAGCGGGGGGACGAACTCCTGGCCGCCATGGACGACATCTACTACCTGCTGGTCTCCTTCGACTACCCCGACGCCATCACCGGGGGCCTGCGCCGCACCACCGACGGGGCCCGCGCCATCATGGAGCGGACCCGCGGCGACCTCACCACCGCCATCCGCCAGCACAACCTGAAGCACGCCATCTCCCACCTGGAGGAGAAGATCGCCGGAGGCAAGGAGTAGCCGCGGTTTGAGCAAGAGGAGCACCTACATCCTGCAGGCCGTCCTGCTGACCCTGGCGGCGGCGCTGGTGGCGCTGGTGCTGGGGGTGACCATCGTGGCCCAGCGGGAGAAGGCCCTGGCCGACAGCCTGCATTCCTGGCCGGCCGTGGATGCCGGGTACGAGGCTTTCCTGCGCCCCGCGGAGGGGGACCAGACCCCGCTCACCCTGCTCGTACTGGACGATGACCCCGAAGCCCTTTTCCTGGTAGCCACCGGCGGTGAGCGCATGTGGGTGATGCGAGCTCGCCCCCGACCTGCTGCTGCGGGAAGGGGAGGGGGGAGGGCTCAAGACGGTCTCCGAGCTGCGAGGCATGGGCTTGCCCTCCCTGGTCGGCTCGCTTGACCGGGCCCTGCGGCCTGCCGGTGGAGCGCTGCATCTCCTCCGGCCGGCGGAGCTCGACGGGACTGGCCGTCCAGCGGGAAGGGGATTCGCGAGCCGGATGGGCACTGGCCGGCTTCGGGGCCCTCTGGCGGGACCTCTTCACCCCGCGCGACCTGGTCATGCGCCACACCCTGCAGGCGGACCTGGCCGCGGCCACCCGGGTGGACCCGGGCATCGGTTACCGCACCCTGCAAGCCTGGGGAGAGGATTTCAGCGAGGCGACCGAGGTTTCCGTGCTATTGCCTCCCATGGCCGGCTGGCAGGAGGACTCGCGGGAACTGGACGGCCCGGCCTGCGCGGCCATGTTCGGCCTGATGCCCGCGGGGGAGGACGCCCTCGCCGAGCTACCTGTCCGGACTACCGTACCGAAAAGGAGGCCGAGCGCAAGCTGCACACCCTCTCCTGGGAGCCCACCGAACCCGCCGTCATCTACGGGGGCAACGCCGGCCGCATGGAGGTGGCCATCACCCTGGACGACGGCTGGAACATGGACTGGCGCATCGTCGAGCTGCTGGACTCCTACGGCATCGACTGCACCGTCTTCCCCATCGGCCGGGGGGTGGCGGACCAGCACCCCGAGTGGCTGCAGGCCCTGGACGGCCTGGGCTGGGAGGTGGCCAACCACACCTACACCCACCCCGTCACCCGGCCCAACCGGTTAATCGATGTCCCGGACGAGGTGGTCCTCTCCGAGCTGATGACGGCGCAGCAGGTCATCTTCGACAACACCGGCAAGAAGTACCCTTACTTCCGCCCGCCGGGCGGGTGGGTGGACGAGCGGGTGGCCGCCCTGGCGGCGGACCTCGGGTACATCACCGTGATGTGGTCGCTGGACTCGGGGGACTCCGTCGACCCCGCCACCTCACCCATGGACCGGGCCTACACCATGCTGGAAAAGGTGCAGCCGGGATACATCCTCCTCTTCCACTTCGGCGGCTACGGCACCTACGAGACCCTCAAGTACCTGGTCCCCGAGATGAAGGCGCGGGGGTACCATCTCGTCACCCTCACCCGGCTCTTCCAGCCCTGAAAAACGGCGTATCTCCACCGACTTTCTTGCTTTTGTCCGCTTCCTGAATTAATATTTCGATGATTGAATTCTCTTATTATCGGGAACGAAAACGAGGACTGCAGATAAGACGCAGCAAGAGAGGAGCGTGATGGTATGGAAAGCACCTGGCCGTACATAACCATGGCCCTGGGCATCCTGGGCATGGGCATGGCGGGGGTCTACGCCTGGTGGGTCCTCAAGCAGGACCCCGGGGACGAGGAGATGCAGGGCATCTCCCGCCACGTGCAGGAGGGCGCGGCCGCCTTCCTCAAGCGCGAGTACTCCACCGCCATCGGCTTCCTGCATCCTGGTGGCCCTGGCCATGTTCTTCTTCATCAAGGCCGACCTACCGGGCGGCGGCACCCTGGCCATCGGCCGCTACGAAGCCCTCGCCTACCTCTTCGGCGTGATCTGCTCGGGCTCCATCGGCGTCATCGGCATGTACGTGTCCACCCGGGCCAACTGCCGCACCACCCAGGCGGCCAAGACCGGTATGGGCACCGCCCTGCGGCTGGCCTTCCGGGGCGGCTCGGTGACCGGCCTGGCGGTGGTGGGCATCGGCCTCTTCGGCGTCTCCCTCGTCTACATCGTGATAGACGTACTGTGGAAGCCGACCACCATCGTCGACCCGGCCGGCGCCTACAACTACCTGCCCGACGTCATCGCCGCCTTCGGGCTGGGCGCCTCCTCCATCGCCCTCTTCGCCAGGGTGGGCGGGGGCATCTTCACCAAGGCCGCCGACGTGGGGGCCGACCTGGTGGGCAAGGTGGAGGCGGGCATCCCCGAGGACGACCCGCGCAACCCCGCGGTCATCGCCGACAACGTGGGCGACAACGTGGGCGACGTGGCCGGCATGGGGGCCGACCTCTACGAGTCCTACGTGGGCTCCATCGTGGCCCCGGTGGCCCTGGGGGCCATCCTCTTCGCCGCGTGGCGCCGAGCGAAGCATGGAAGGGCATGGTCCTTCCCCTGGCCATCGCCGGCGTGGGCATCATCTGCTCCATCCTGGCCAGCTTCCTGGTGCGGTCGAAGACCAGTGCCCATCCCGGGCCGCTCCCTCTCCTTCGCCACCTACGGCTCGGCCATCCTCACCACCATCGCCTCGTTCTTCCTGGTCACCCTGTTCCTGAAGGACACCGCGGGATACACGCACCCGGTCGGGTTCTTCATCGGCATCGTGGCCGGTCTGGCTGCGGGCATGCTCATCGGCCAGATCTCGGAGATCTACACCTCCGACAGGTTCCGCACCGTCAAGAACATCGCCAAGTCCTCGGAGACCGGCGCGGCCACCAACATCCTGTCGGGCATTGTCCGCCGGCATGGCATCCACCACCGGCTCCATCCTGTTGCTGGTGGCGGCCATCGCCGCCGCCTTCCTGGCCGGCCGCTGGGCCATCACCGGGATCTGGGCCATGAGCGCCGGCGAGCCGTCGGAGGGCGTAACCGGCGGCATCTACGGCATCGCCCTGGCCGCCATCGGCATGCTCTCCACCACCGGCACGGTGGTGGCGGTGGACGCCTACGGGCCCATCGCCGACAACGCCGGCGGCATCGCCGAGATGAGCCACCAGCCGCCCGAAGTGCGCGAGATAACCGACAGCCTCGACTCGGCCGGCAACACCACCGCGGCCATCGCCAAGGGCTTCGCGATCGCCTCGGCCGGCGTCACCGCCCTGGCGCTGTTCCGCGCCTTCACCGACGCGGTGGGCACGAGATCTCCAGGCATCAACCTGGCCAACTACCCACCATCATCGGCCTCTTCCTGGGGGCCGCCTTCCCCTTCCTCTTCTCCTCCCTGGCCATCAGCGCGGTGGGCAAGGCCGCCAACAAGATGGTGGAGGAGGTGCGCCGCCAGTTCCGGGAGATACCCGGCCTGCTGGAGGGCAAGGAAGGCGTCCAGGCCGGACTACGCCAAGTGCGTGGACATCTCCACCAAGGGAGCCCTGCGCTACATGATCGCCCCGGCCACCCTGGCCGTCGTCAGCCCCATCGTCATCGGCCTGTGGAACGTCGACGCCCTGGCCGGCTACCTGGCCGGCGCCCTGGTGGTGGGCTTCCTCATGGCCATCTTCATGGCCAACTCCGGCGGGGCCTGGGACAACGCCAAGAAGTACATCGAGTCCGGCGAACTGGGAGGCAAGGGCACTCCCACCCACGCCGCCGCGGTGGTGGGCGACACGGTGGGCGATCCCTTCAAGGACACCGCCGGTCCCTGCATGAACATCATGATCAAGGTGATGACGGTCATCGCCCTGGTCTTCGCGCCCATCTTCATCAAAGTAACGCGCGGATCACGTATCGGAAGGCCGCCTTTCACGGCGGCCTTCTTGCTTTTTCGCGCTGACCGGGTTTCTTGACAACCGGAAAAGGTTCTGTTTAGCATAGTCCCCGTATGTCCGGTCTAAATAGAGGGGAAACCAAGTGAAACTGATCATAACCGAGAAGAACACCACCGCCCGCCGCATCGCCCAGATCCTTTCCGGGGACAAGGTCAAGCCGCTGGAAAAGGCGGGCAGCTCGGCCTACAGCTTCGACCGCGAGGGCGAGGAATACAGGTGCATCGGCCTGAAGGGGCACATCCTCAAGGTCGACTTCCCCGAGGAATACCAGCAGTGGCAGAGCGTCGACCCGCGGGCCCTGGTGCACGCGGAGATCGTCAAGACCCCCAACAACAAGACCCTGCTCAAGAACATCCAGAAGTACTCCAAGGACTCGGAGGAGCTGATCATCGCCACCGACTTCGACCGCGAGGGCGAGCTCATCGGGGCGGACGTGGTCAGCAAGGTCAGGGAAGTGAGCCCGGACATCGAGGTCAAGCGGGCCCGTTTCTCGGCCCTCACCCCCACCGAGATCGAGCACGCCTTCACCAACCTCGAGAACATCTACTACGACCTGGCACAGGCGGGAGAGGCGCGGCAGGACATCGACCTGGTGTGGGGCGCCAGCCTCACCCGCTTCATCTCCCTGGCCTCCACCCGCCTGGGCAAGCAGTTCCTCTCGGTGGGCCGGGTGCAGAGCCCCACCCTGGCGCTGATAGTCGACCGCGAGCGCGAGCGCAAGGCGTTCGTGTCCGTCAACTTCTGGACGGTCAAGGTGAAGTGCGGCCTGAACGGGGACACCTTCACCGCCCAGCACCGCAAGGACCGTTTCGACGTCCAGAAAGAGGCCGAGGCCGCCTTCGCCAACATCGCGGAAACCGCCCGGGTGCTGGAGGTGGCGGAGACGGAACGACGCCTGGACCCGCCCATCCCCTTCAACACCACCGGCTTCCTGAGCGCGGCGGCTTCCCAGGGGATCAACGCGGCCAAGGCCATGAACATAGCCGAGAACCTGTACATGAACGGTTACATCAGTTACCCCCGGGTGGACAACACCGTCTACCCGCCCTCCCTGGACATGCGGGCGCTGCTGGACGAGCTGTCCGTCACCGAGGTCCTGGGCACCCACTGCAAGGAGGTGCTGTCCCAGGAGAAGATAACCCCCACCCGGGGCAAGAAGGAGACCACCGACCACCCGCCCATCTATCCCACCGCGCCGGCCAGGCGGTCCGCGCCTCCACGACCAGGACTGGAAGGTCTACGAGCTGGTCTTCCGCCGCTTCCTGGCCACCCTGTCCCCCGCGGCGACGATGATGGGGGTCAAGGTCGACCTGGAGAGCGGGGGCGAGCCCCTGGTGGCCCGCGGTTCACGGGTGGGGAAAGAGGGATGGCTCCGCTACTACGCCTACGGGCGCAAGAAGGACGTCATCCTGCCGGCCCTTACCCAGGGCCAGGAGGTGACGGTGGAGGAGAAGAACCTGGACGAGGGGCAGACCCAGCCGCCCGCCCGCTACGCCCAGGGCAAGCTCATCGAGAAGATGGAGGAACTGGGCCTGGGCACCAAGTCCACCCGCCACACCATCATCGAGAGCCTCTACGAGCGCGGCTACATCCTCGGCGACCCCCTGGTGCCCACCGAGACGGGCATCTCCGTCACCGAGGCCCTGCGCAAGTACGCCACCCCCATCTCCACCCCGGAGATGACCGCCGAACTGGAGCAGGACATGGACAAGATCGCGGAAGGCGAGGTCGGCCGCGAGGCGGTGGTGGAGAAGTCCCGCGACCGCCTGGACGAGGTCATGCAGATGCTCGAGGACAGCCGGGAGAAACTGGTGGAGGAGATCCGCAACGGCATCCGCGAGGACAAGATCCTGGGCAAGTGCCCCAACTGCGGCGAGGGCCTGCGCATGCTCAGGGCGCGCAAGTCCAAGAAACGCTTCGTGGGGTGCTCCGGGTACCCCGACTGCACCACCACCTTCCCCCTGCCCCAGACCGGCAGCGTCATGGCCACCGGCGAGATCTGCCCGGAATGCAACTCGCCCAAGATCAAGGTGATCGCGGCCAAGCGGAAGCCCTGGGTGCTCTGTCTCGACCCGTCCTGCCCCACCAAGAAGAAGCCGGAAGAGCCGGCCGGCGAAGCGCCTGCCGCCGCGGCTGAAGCCGCTAAGGTTGAAGCCGCCGAGAAGTAACGCACGGCAGCGGGGGTCCCTCGCAAACGTCCTTCGCCGGGTCTATAATCTAACGAGGGCTGGAATGACGAGGGAGGACGGATTGCCGAAGAGGACATCGTCACGGTCGAAGCCGTCACGGAACCGGTCGAGCACGGGCTCTATCCCTACCGCTGGGTGGTGCTGGGGGCCTTCATGGTCATCGCCGCCCTCACCCAGTTGATGTGGCTCACCTACGCTCCCATCACCTCCAAGATGGAGGACATGCTGGGCTGGAGCGAGTTCTCCATCGTCCTGCTGGCCACCATGTACCCCCTGCTCTACATCCCGGTATCCATACCGGCCGGCGTCATCATCGACCGCAAGGGATGGCGTTACGCGGTGATGATCGGGGCCGTACTCACCGCGGCCTTCAGTTTCCTGCGCCTCTTCGCGGACAACTATACCCTGGTCCTGCTGGGCAGCATCGGCATCGCGCTGGGGCAGCCCTTCGTGCTCAACAGCATCACCAAGATGGTCAGCGCCTGGTTCCCCTCCCGGGAGTCGGCCCTGGCCACCGGCCTGGCTACCGTGGCCCTGTTCCTGGGAATGATCGTGGTGCAGATCCTCTCGCCCCTCCTGCTGGACGCGTTCGGGGCAGACAGCGTCAGCTCCCTTCGCTGGATCATCCTCATCTACGGCATCGCGGCCGCGGCCGGCCTGGCCCTCTTCGCCCTGCTGGGAAAGGCCAGTCCCCCGAAGCCGCCCGAGCGGGAGGAGCGGGAGGTCCTGGGCGAGGACGCGGCCATCAACTGGGACAGCGCGCGCGCCATCTTCCGGCTTTACAATTTCAGGCTGCTCTGCGTGATCATCTTCATCGGCAACGGGGCCTTCGTCGGCCTGCTGCAGCTGCTGGAAAAGATATTGCAGCCCAAGGGGATCACCTCCACCACCGCGGGGAACATCGGGGCGGTGATGGTGGTGGCCGGGGTGGTCGGCTGCGTGGTCATCCCGGCCATCTCCGACAAGATGATGCGGCGCAAGCCCTTCCTGATCATCGCCGCGGCCATGGCCATACCCACCATCTTCCTCGTCGGCGTCCTGGAGAGCACCGCGCTCATCTTCGTCGTCGGTATCCTGCTGGGGTTCTTCCTCTTTGCCGCCTACCCCCTGGTGCTCACCTTCTCCGAGGAGACCACCGGCGCCGCCCTCACCGGCACCGCCACCAGCATCCTCCTGCTGCTGGGCAACGCGGGGGGCGTGGCCATCACCCTGATCATGGAGGGCGTCAAGGGGGTCGCCTGGGGGGGCAGGGACCCCTTCTTCTGGGCCTTGATGTTCCTCTGCGTCCTCTTCGGGGCGGCCCTGTTCACCGGCATCTACCTGCGCGAAGACCGCTCCGCCTGAAGGCGGGCGCCCCGCGCGGCGGGGAGGTTTCCTTTAATCCGGGGGCGAATCCCATTAATATATTGTATTGGTAAGCGCATTCCCGGAGACACGGGGGGAGGACCCGCATGGACAAGGTCGCGATCATCGGCGCCGGCCAGGTCGGCGCCACCACGGCGCAACGGGTGGCCGAATCAGGCCTGGCCGACGTGGCCCTGCTGGACGTGATGGAGGGCCTGGCCGCCGGCAAGGCCCTGGACATAGCCCAGTCCCTGGCCTTTCTGGCCGTGGCCAACCGGGTGACCGGGGGCTCCGACTACCGGCTGGCGGAGGGGGCCGACCTGGTGGTGGTGACGGCGGGGCTGGCCCGCAAGCCCGGCATGTCCCGCGACGACCTGATCTCCGCCAACGCGGCCATCGTGCGGGAAGTGATGGAAAAGGTCATGCAGGTGGCCCCGGACGCCATCCTCATCATGGTCACCAACCCCCTGGACGAGATGGCCTGGCTGGCCTGGAAGCTCAGCGGCCTGGACAAGCACCGGGTGCTGGGCATGGCGGGGACCCTGGACTGCGCCCGCTTCCAGTATTTCATCAGCAGCGCCCTGGAGGTCCCCCCCCACGAGGTGCGGGCCATGATCATGGGCAGCCACGGGGACAGCATGGTGGTGCTTCCCGAGTACACGCAGGTAGGAGGGGTGCCGCTCAACCGCCTGATGCCCGCCGGGGAGATAGAGGAACACGTGGCCCGGGCGCGGGACGGGGGGGCGGAGATCGTCTCCTACCTCAAGACCGGCAGCGCCTTCTACGCGCCCTCCGCCGCCGCCTTCCGGCTGGTGCGCGCCATCCTGCGCGACGAGAACAGCCTCCTGCCGGTCAGCGTCTACCTCGAGGGAGAGCTGGGCATCGAGGGCATCTTCATGGGGGTGCCGGTCATCCTGGGCCGTTCGGGGTGGAAGCGGGTGGTCGAAGTCGAGCTGGACCAGCAGGGAAGGGAAGCCCTGACAGCTTCGGCGGAGCACATCCGCTCCCAGGTCGAGGGGCTCCAGCGGATACTGAACGGTCAGGGGACATGAGAGAGATCTCCCGCGAGGCCATCGTCGAGACGGTCAGGGAACTGGCGATCAAGGCCAGCGTCGACCTTGCCCCGGACGTGGAGGAAGCCCTCAAGGCGGCCTGGCAGGCGGAGGAGCACGAACTGGGGGCTTATGCCCTGGAGCAGATAGTCAGGAACGTGGATGTGGCCAGGGCCGAGGGGCTGCCCATCTGCCAGGACACCGGCTACTTCACCGTCTTTATCGATTGCGGACCGGGCGTGCTCCTGCCCCCGGGGACGCGGGAGGCGGTGGATGAGGGCGTGGCCCTCGCCACCGCCGAGGCGCACCTGCGCGCGTCGGTGGTGGAGGACCCCCGCTTTCACCGCGTCAACACGGGAGACAACACCCCCGTCCAGCTCCACCTGGAACAGGCGGGAGAGGAGGATACCCTGCGCATAACGGTGATGCCCAAGGGCGGCGGCAGCGAGAACGCCACCCTGCTGCAGATGCTCCTGCCCACGGCCGGCGCCGTCGAGATAGCCGACCGGGTGGTGGAGCACGTCACCGCCAGGGCCCCGTACGCCTGCCCGCCGGTGGTGGTGGGGGTGGGGCTGGGCGGTTCCGCGGACACCTGCCTGCTGGCCGCCAAGCGCGCCCTGCTGCGGCCGGTGGGGCAGCCGCACCGGGAGAAGGACTATGCCGGGATGGAGAAGGCCATCCTCTCCGACCGTCAACCGGACGCGCATCGGGGCATCCGGGCTGGGTGGCGCCCATACCGCCCTGGCCGTGCACATCGAGACCCTGCCCACCCACATCGCCAACCTCCCGCTGGCGGTGGTGATATCCTGCCATGCCTTGAGGAAGAGATCGAAGGAGTTGTGAGCGACCGGGAACGTACAGACGAGGCAACGGAAGCCAAGCAGGCCGGCCAGCACCTCGGCCGCACTGAGGACACCGTACAGTTAAGGCCCTCCGAATACATCGACCTGCTGCGCAACAAGGACTTCTTCCGCCTCTGGCTGGGCCAGATGATCTCGGCCATCGGCGACTGGGTCATCGTGGCGGCCCTCTTCGCCCTGGTGGACGAGAAGTCCGGCGGGAAGAGCTCCGCCATCAGCCTGATGATGGTGGCCCGCTTCCTGCCCGCCATGCTCCTGGGCTTCCTGGCCGGGGTGATCATCGACAGGTTCGACCGGAAGACCACCATGATCTCGTGTGACCTGGCCAGGGCGGCGCTGGTGATGGTGCTGCCCTTCTCCAACAGCCTGCTGATGATCTGCGTGCTGGTCTTCCTGATGGAGACCTTCATGGCCATCTACGGGCCGGCCAAGGACGCCAGCATCCCCGACCTGGTCCGGCCGGACCAGCTGACCAACGCCAACTCCCTCAACTCGGTCACCCTCTTCGCCTCCATGGCCTTCGGCACCGCCATCGCCGGGTTGGTGGTGGGGCTCATCGCCTGGCTGGGGAACCTTAACCCCGGCTTCATCGGCAAGCACTTCGACGCCTCCAGCTCCGCCTGCTTCCTGGACTCCATATCCTTCCTCACCTCCGCCTACCTCATCTCGCGCATCAACTTCAGGAAGCGGGGGCCGGAGCAGATCGTCAAGTTCTCCTCCACCCAGGTCAAGACGGACGTCAAGGACGGCATCAAGTACATGTGGACGCACCCCCTGACCCGCATCGTCTTCCTCCTCGAGGTCATCTGCTTCCTGGCCGGCGGCACCATCTACGTGCTGGCCGTGGGCTTCGTCAAGTACGTGCTGGGGGGAGGCAACGCCACCTTCATGGCCGTCCTCACCACCCTGCTGTTCGGCCTGATGGCGGGCTCGCTGCTGGCCGGCCTGCTCAAGGGGATCCTGGACAAGGAGAAGTGGCTGGGCTGGGCGGTCGTCGCCTTCGGGGCCTGCCTGTCCGTCTTCGCCCTGATATCCTGGTTCTGGATAACCTTCGTGCTGGCCTTCATGGCCGGGTTGTTCATGGGCTACGCCGTGGTCGGCATGATCACCCTGCTCCACGAGACGCTGGAAGAAGAGTACCGGGGGAGGGTCTTCGCCACCGTCAACATGCTCATGCGCACCTCCATCTTCCTGGCCGTCATCATCGCCGGGCCCCTGGCCGACCTGATCAACTGGGCGGGGCGGTCCTGGGGCGAGCCCGCGCAGAGCTGGTTCTTCATCCGCATCGGGGGGTCCTTCTCCGGCCAGGTAGACGACAGTATCGTCGATTTCAGGTACCTGCTCAACGGCCCGCAGATCATCCTGCTGGCGGGCGGCATGGTGATCCTGCTGGCGGGGCTCTATGCCCACAAGCGGCTCCAGGCCCTGTTCGGTTCCCCGGAGGGCCTGGAGATGCTCAACGGGACGAAGGCGGCATACGGCATGGAGCCCATCACCCTGGCGGAGACCCCGTCCGGGGGGGAGGTATCGCCGCTCGACGCGCGAAGCCCCGGTGCCGGCGGACGAGATGAACAAGGGGCCCCTCCCGGACGAGTTGCCGCCGTACGGCCAGGAACTGGGGCCGGGGGAGGGTGTGGGCCGTGATGAGAACGGAGGTCAGGTGGGAAGCGATGGATGAGATAAGGATACGGATCCCGGAGGAACTGGAGCGGCTCAAGGGGCTTACGGCGGGGACCCGCCTGTTGTTGTCGGGCACCGTCTTCACGGCCCGGGACCAGGCCCACATGCGCCTGACCCGGGTCCTGGCCGCCGGGCAGCCGGCCCCCATCCCCCTCCGGGACCAGGTCATATACTACGCCGGGCCGACGCCCGCCCCGCCCGGCCGGCCGGCCGGGTCCCTCGGGCCCACCACCGCGTCGCGCATGGACGGCTTCACCCCGGCGCTGCTGCGGGAGGGCCTGGCCGCCGCCATCGGCAAGGGGCCGCGCTCCCCCGAGGTCCGCGACGCCTTCCGCGCCCACGGCGCCCTGTACCTGGTGGCGGTGGGAGGGGCGGGCGCGCTGCTGGGCACCAGTATCAGGGAGATGGAGCTGGTGGCCTACGCCGACCTGGGGGCGGAAGCCGTCTACCGGCTGGTGCTGGAGGACCTGCCCCTGGTCGTGGCCTACGACGCCCTCGGCGGCGACATCTACCGCATGAAGCGCTGACCTTCCCGGCGGCGCCTTTCCCCGCCCGTTATCCTTTGACATTAGGGGGAAAGAATGAATTAATAGTTATGCCTCTTCGTAGCCCATCCGCGACCAAAGGCAAAAGCAGGAGACCAGAACATGATGAAAAAGGTTATCAGACCTGCCCAGGGGCCACCACGGCTTCTTCATCTCCTTTGAGGGGGTCGACGGCTCGGGCAAGACCACCCAGGCCAACATGCTCAGTTCGCACCTCATCCAGAACAACTTCGACGTGGTGATGACCCACGAGCCCGGGGGGACCCGGGTGGGCGAGAAGATCAGGGAGATCCTGCTGGACCCCGCCCTGCAGGAGATGGACCCCATGACCGAGGCCATCCTCTACGCGGCCGACAGGGCCCAGCACGCCAGGGAGGTCCTCCGCCCCGCCCTCAGCGCCGGCAAGGTGATCATCTGCGACCGCTACATCGATTCCTCCCTGGCCTACCAGGGAGTAGCCCGCGGCCTGGGGCTGGAGGGCATCCGCAACCTCAACGAGTGGGCCACCAACGACCTCTACCCCAACCTGACCATCCTCATCAAGATACCCTTCGAGACCGGCCTGAAGCGGCTGCCCTGCGACCAGCTGGACCGCATGGAGATGCAGGGCCCGTCCTTCCACGCCACGGTGCAGGAGGCCTACCTGACCCTGGCCAAGTTCTTTTCCCAGCGCGTCATCGTCATCAACGGCGAAGAGAAGCCCGAGGTCATCCACCACCACGTCATGGAGGAGGTGGAGAAGCATCTCTGAGGGTTCCACGCTGACGCAGGAGCCGGGCTGGGTATCCATCTACGGTCAGGAGCAGGCTGTCCGGCTGCTGCGCGCCGCCAGCGAGGAACGGAGCCCCGCCCACGCCTACCTCTTCACCGGCGCGAACGGGGTGGGGAAGTTCAAGACCGCCAAGGTCTTCGCCGCCGCCCTGCTGACGCCCCCCGGCTGCGCCGACCCCGGCGCGGTCGCCCGCCGGGTCGACCACGAGGTCCATCCCGACCTGGTACTGGTCGAGCCGGAGGGCAGGCAGATCCTCATCAGCCGGATCAGGGAGCTCCTTTTTGAGCTGAGCCTGAAGCCGGTCGAGGCCGAGCGCAAGGTGGTCATCGTGGACGACGCCGAGGCCATGAACACCCCCGCCGCCAACGCCCTGCTCAAGACCCTGGAGGAGCCACCCGGGCAGGCGGTGCTGATCCTGGTCTCCAGCGAGCCGGAACGGCTGCTCCCCACCATCGTCTCCCGCTGCTACCAGGTCCGTTTCCGCCCCCTGAAGCCGGAGGAGATAAGGTCTTACCTGATACGCGAGATGAAGCAGTCGGAATACCGGGCGGACCTGCTGACCCGGGTGAGCGGGGGCATCTTCGGCAAGGCCCTCTCCTATCTGGAGGACGAGAAGCGCCTGGCTTACTGGCAGGAAGCCGTAGAGATGGCCCGGCGCCTGGACTCCGCTTCGGTCCTCGGTGCCATGGAGATGGCCAGGCGCATCGTCGACCTGGTCGAGGAGGAGGCCAAGCGGCACCGCCAGCGGTCGGACGAGGGCCTTGCGGAGTTGAAGGAGGCCCTGGACCCGAAGACCTTCGAGAGGCTGGAGAAGCGGCGCAAGAGCCGCCAGGACCGGGAGGCGTCGCGGGAACGCCTCCATGCTTTCGTGGACATCTTCGACGGCCTGGCTTCCTGGTACCGGGACATCATGATCCAGGCCCTGTCCCTGGAGGGGGACGGGGACGCCGGCGAAGCGGGCCTGGTGAACCTGGAGTTCGCCGACGAGGTGCAGGAGATGGCGCGCCGCATCGACGTGGACAGGGCCATGGACGGGGTGCGGGAGTGCGAGGCGGCCTCCGCCATGCTCTCCCTCAACGCCAACCCGCTCCTGCTCACCGAAAACCTCATGCTCAGGCTGGAGGAGATATCCTCGGGAGCGCCCCGTCGCGGCGGTGACCGGTGAAGGACCGGCGGGGCATGAGGTAGAATAGGGATTGACGAGGAAGAGCGAGACCGAGCGAAAGGACGGATATACGGATATGATCACCATCGTGGGAGTCAGCTTGAAACAGGGCTCCAAGGTACTCTATTACGACACCGACAGGCTGTCCCTGAGGCCGGGGGACGAGGTCATCGTCCCCACCGACAAGGGCATCGACTACGGCACGGTGGTGGAGGCCACGCGCGACCTGCCCGACGACTCAAGGCCGGACGGCCTCAAGCGGGTGGTGCGGCGCGCCACCGACAGGGACCGCCAGCAGTACGAGCGCAACAAGTCGCGACGGGAAGAGGCCTACCGGAGGTGCGTGGAGTCCATCGACCGGCACCACCTGCCCATGAAGCTGGTGGACCTGGACTACATCTTCGACGGCAACTCCATCACCTTCTACTTCACGGCGGAGGGGCGGGTGGACTTCCGCGACCTGGTAAAGGACCTCGCCTCGTCGCTGCGCACCCGCATCGAGCTGCGGCAGATCGGGGTGCGGGACGAAGCCAAGATCGTGGGCGGCCTGGGTCCCTGCGGGCGGGTCCTCTGCTGCAAGGCCTTTCTCAAGCAGTTCGACCCGGTGTCCATCCGCATGGCCAAGGAGCAGGGCCTGCCCCTCAACCCCACCAAGATATCAGGGGTCTGCGGCCGGCTGATGTGCTGCCTCCGCTACGAGAACGAGGTCTACCGCCGCTTCAACCGCCGGGCCCCCAACATGGGCTCCGAGGTCAACGTGGACGGGGAGGCCTACAGGGTGGTGGGGCTGGACGCCATCGGTGAGAAAGTGGTGGTCCAGAGCGAATCGGGCGAGCGCGTGTCCCTGGACGCGTCCTACTTCGGCAAGGAGCCCCGCGTTCCCGAGCCGGAGGAGCCGGAGGAGGTCGTCGAGGAGGAAGAGATCGTGGGGACCGAGCTCAAGGAGCTCGACTAGAAGTTAGAGCGGTGCCAGGCGTTGCGCCGGCACGGGCTCCGCTGGCCCTCCAGCCCGCCCTTTCCACCGAAGAATATCTTTATCGACTTTCCCCGTTACGGTTTGATAATATATAGAGCTGTGTTTCGTTACACACGGTAAAAGACTGGCACGAGAGACGAAAAACGCGACGGAGCTGAGACGCGATCATGGTCGAAATAAGGTTTCATGGACTGGGAGGGCAGGGAGCGGTCACCCTCATCCGCCTGCTGGCCATCGCCGGGGACAAGGCGAAATGGTACGTACAGGCGGCCCCCTTCTTCGGGGCGGAGCGCCGCGGCGCGCCGGTGAAGACCTTCGTCCGCTTCGATGACAAGCCCATCTATCAAGTGAGCCAGATCTACCGGCCCGACCTGCTGGTGGTGATGAGCAACTCCCTGCTGGACCTGGCCCTGTCGGAAGGGGTCAAGGAGGACACCATCCTGCTCATCAACGACGACCCCAAGGCGGCGGCGAAGCGCGTGGCCAAGCTGCCCTTCGAGGTCAACGTGGTCGACGCCACCTCCATCGCCCTGGAGCTGGGCCTGGAAGTGGACGGTATGCCGGCTGTGAACATCCCGGTTTACGGCGCCATCTCCTACGTCTCCACCCTGGTCTCCCTGGAGATCATCAACGAGGTCATCCGGGAGAACATGAAGGGCGCGCGCCAGGAGAAGAGCATGGAGGCGGCGCGCCGGGGCTTCACCTCGGTCAAGCAGATCAAGAAACGCTCGGCGGCCAATGTCATGCGAGGAGCGTACCGGCAATGTCATTGCGAGGAGCGCAGCGACGAAGCAGTCTTAAGGAACGACAACAGGCGGGAAAGAGATGCCCAAGAAGGAAACGCAGAAGAAGAAGCAGGCGGAAGAGAAGATCGGGCTGGTCACCACCCTTTCGGTGCCCATCGAGGGCAGCGTGGGCAAGACCGGGTCCTGGCGCGTCTTCGTGCCCGTCAAGGACGAGGAGCGCTGCAACAAGTGCCTGCTCTGCTGGATCTACTGCCCCGAGGCCTGCATCACCAAGGACATCGTGATAGACATGGACTACTGCAAGGGGTGCGGCATCTGCGCGGTGGAGTGCCCCCGCAAGGCCATCGTCATGGAGAAAGAGAAGAAATGAAACTGGTAGACATCGCCAACCACGTGGCCGCCCACGCCGTCAAGCTGTCCCGGGTGGAGGTGGTCTCCGCCTACCCCATCACCCCGCAGACCCAGGTCATCGAGGAGATATCGGCCCTGATCGACGCGGGGGAGATGGACTGCGAGTACGTGCCGGTGGAGAGCGAGCACAGCGCCATGGCCGCCCTCATCGGGGCCGCGGCCATGGGGGTGCGGGGGTTCTCCGCCACCTCCGTCCCACGGCCTGGCCTACATGCACGAGCTGCTGCACTGGGCGGCGGCCATCCGCCTGCCCATGGTCATGGTCAACGTCAACCGGGCCATGGGGCCCGGCTGGAACATCTGGTGCGACCACCAGGACACCATCTCCCAGCGGGACACCGGCTGGATCCAGCTGTACTGCGCCTCCCACCAGGAGATCGCCGACACCGTCATCCAGGCCTTCCGCATCTCGGAGGACGCGCGGGTGATCATGCCGGTGATGGTCAACTACGACGCCTTCGTCCTCTCCCACTCCTACATGCAGACCGACCTTCCCGACCAGGAACTGGTGGACCGCTTCCTCCCGCCCTTCAACACGGCCTGGAAGATGGACTTCGACAACCCGCTCACCCACGGCTCGGTGATCTACCCCGACGACTACGAGGAAGTGCGCTTCTCCATGCAGCAGGCCCACGTCAACGCCAGGGAGGTCATCGTGCAGGCGGCTGAGGAATACCGCAAGGTGATCGGCCGTTTCCACGGCGGGCTGGTGGAGGAGTTCGACATGGAGGACGCCGAGCACGTCATCGTGGCCATGGGTACCCTGGCCTCGGAGTCGCGCGTCTCGGCGGAGATGCTGCGTGAACAGGGGCTGAAGGTGGGAGTGGTGAGGGTCCGTTCCTTCCGCCCCTTCCCGGAAGAGGAACTGCGAACGCTGCTCGGGGGGATGAAGACGGTGGTGGTCATCGACCGCGACATCTCCTTCGGCTACGAGGGGGCGCTCTTCTCCGAGGTGAAGGCGGCCCTCTACGGATTGACGGAAGTCCCGGTGTTCAACCTGATAACCGGCCTGGGCGGCCGCGACGTGCCCTACACGGTCATCGCCGCGGAGACCGAGGCGGCCATCGAGGGCAAGTCCGAGGACGCGGTGCGCTGGCCCACCTTGAGGCTGAACGAGCACCACCGGACCAGCAAGCAGGGGATGACGAGATGAGGCTGAAGGACTTTCCCGAAGAAGAGATGTTCCTGCAGGGCAGCGCGGCCTGTGCCGGTTGTCCGGGCAGCATGGCCCTGCGCGTGGCCTTCAAGGCGCTGGGGCGCAACACCCTGCTGGTGGTCATCGCCTCCTGCACCTCGGTGTTCCAGAGCCCCTTCCCCTACAGCGCCCTCGACCTGCCGGTGCTGAACATGGCCTTCGCCTCGGGCGGGGCGGTGGCCTCCGGCGTGTCCGCGGCGGTGAACAGGCTGGTCAAGAACGGCACCTTCACCGAGCGCCCCACCGTGCTGGTGTGGGCCGGGGACGGCGGCACCTACGACATCGGCATCCAGGCCCTCTCGGGCGCGGCGGAACGCAACGCCGACTTCATCTACGTCTGCTACAACAACGAGGCCTACTCCAACACCGGCACCCAGCGCTCGGGCGCCACCCCCTACGCCGCCTGGACCACCAACACCGTCTCCGGCAAGCAGGAGTGGCGCAAGGACGTGGCCCAGATCATGGTGGCCCACGACCTGCCCTACATGGCCACGGCCTCGCTGGCCTACCCCACCGACTTCTTCAAGAAGATGCAGAAGGCCGCCTCCATCCGGGGGACCAAGTACATCGAGATACTGGCTCCCTGCCCGCCGGGCTGGAAGTTCCCCTCGGACTCCACCGTCAAGGTGAGCCGCCTGGCCGTGCAGACGGGGGTGTGGCTGCTCTACGAGTACGAGAACGGCAAGACCAGCTACACAGCCGGCACCAAGCGCATCATCGAGGGCCACTCCGAGCTGGTCCCGGTCTCCGAGTACCTCGACCTGCAGGGGCGCTTCCGCCACCTCTTCGCCGGGGAGGAAGCGGACAAGCGGGTGGCGGAGTACCAGGAGCGCATCGACGGCCTCTTCGACAACCTGCGCTTCGCCTCCAAGATGCGCGAGCACATCATGGACCTGGAGATCCGCCACTAAGCTCTCCCCCTGTCCGTCCACATCCTCTATAATGTTCACTTGCGGGCCGGCATAGCTCAGCTGGAAGAGCGGCGCACTCGTAATGCGCAGGTCTGGGGTTCGAATCCCCATGCCGGCTCCATTCTATTCCAGGCAAGGAGATGAAAGGGAGGTCGAGATGACGCGAAGGCCCGCGGCGGTCCTGCTCGTGGTCATGCTCATGGCATCCCTGGCGGTTGGCGCCTGCTCCGAAAGTCCAGCCGAAAACCAGGACCAGCAACTGAAGACCATCGGTATTATCGGCGGGGTGAGCTGGCAGTCTTCCATAGAGTACTACCGCCTGATCAACCAGATGGTCGGGGATGAACTGGGCGGGCTGCATTCGGCCAAGATCCTGATGTATTCCATCGAGTTCGAGGAGTTCTCGAGACAGGAGCGACTGGCGGACCAGGGAGACTGGGGGCCCTTAAGAGAAACGATGATCGATGCCGCGCGGCGGCTTGAGCGGGGAGGCGCGGACTTCATCATCATCGCCTCCAACACCATGAACTCGACAGCCGGGGATATAGAGGCGGAGGTGGGTGTACCCGTTCTCAACATCGTCGACGCAACCGGGGAAAAGGTGAGGGAGAGCGGGGTAAAGACGGTGGCCCTGCTGGGCACCAGGTACACCATGGAGGAGGATTTCTACCAGGGCCGCCTGGTGGACGAGTACGGGCTGAAGGTGGTCATCCCGAACGAGGGCGAGCGGGACTACATCAACACGGTCATCTTCGACGAGCTGTGCGCCGGGAGGTTCCTCCAGGGCTCCAGGGAGCGGTTCACCCAGATCATCGACCGCCTGGTCGCCGAGGAGGGCGCGGAAGGCGTCATCCTGGGGTGTACGGAGATCCCGCTGCTGATAAACCAGGGGGACGTAAGGGTGCCGGTCTTCGACACCACGAGGATACACACGGAGGCGGCGGTCAAGTACGCGCTGGGGGAAGAATAGCCTTCCCCTGCCTTCTCTGGAGATACAGGGCTGCCTGATGGTATGATTTTTAAAGAGGGAATGTTGAGATCCGGCAGCGATCACATGGAGGTGGCGGATGAAAATCGCGGAGGAAGAAAGCTCGCGCAAGCCCCTTTCTCAACGCCGTAGGAGGTTGGCCGCCCCGGTCCTGGTCCTGCTGGTCCTGTTCCTGGCCGCGATGTCCCTCGGCTTCGAGTGCTCCTGTTTTCCCGACGAGAGTGACCAGGAAGAACAACTTAAGGAGCAGCAGAAAGAGCTGGAAAAGGAGGGCGATGAGCCCGACCTGACCGCGGATTACTCGAATATCGCTGGCGATTACGTCCACCCGGACGGCACCATCCACCTGTACGCCACCGGGCAGTACATGACCAGTAACAAAGAGGGCAATACCACCAGCGGCACTTTTTCGGTCGACGGCAACACGATCTATTTTCATCAGAGAGAGCCCCAGAAGGTCGAGGGCACCGCGACGATCAAGGACGGGGTCATAACCAACTCCTACGGGCAGTTCGTGAAGGAATAGCACCGGCATCGACGACTTTGTTGTAGAATAATATAAGGAGAATGTTCTAAGGGGGTCAACCGACAGGGGGAGTCATGGGTTTCTTGGACAAGACGGTTTTCCGGGGGCAGTCCTCCGGCGTCAAGAAGGGCAAGGACATCCAGGCCGAAAGGGAAGCCTGGGAAAAGGAGCGCGCGGCGGCCGCGACGAAACCCGAGGCCAAGACCGGGCCCAAGCTCGAGCCCAGGCCCGAGCCCCCGGACCGCCCGACCCAGGCCCGAGCCCCCGGAGCTGCCCAGGATCAAGCCCAAGTCCGGAGCTGCCCCGGATCAAGCCCAAGTCCGAGCCCCGGGAAATGTCCCTGATCGACCAGCCGCTCCCGCAGGTTGACCTGCCGGCTCCCGAATTCAATACAGGCCCGGCACCCGCGCCGGCGCCGACGCTCCGGTCGATGGGCGAGCCTAACCCAGCCGCGGAGATCACCGCGAAATCCAGGCTGTACAACGAGGCCGAGGTCCTGAGGAAAGCCGGGCGCGTCCACGAGGCGGAGTTGAAGTACCTCGACTCCATCAAGGAGGAGGAGAAGGAGGGCCCCAAGGCCTCCTGGAGGCAGACCGGCCCCGCCCCCACCAGGTACGAGTCGCTGGCGAAGATGTACTACAACACCAACCGCGACGAGCTCGCCCTGGAGATCATGGATAAATACCTCTCCTACTGCAATGACTGCGGCAAGGACGACCTCCGCATGAAGAAGCTGCGGGCCAGCATGGCGGACTCGAGCCTCAAGAGGCAGATCATCAAGGGCTGGGCCTATTCGGTGGACGAACCCGGAAGCAGCCAGGCGTCGTAGCGGGCACTGGGGTCGGAAGCAAGGGATTCGGCCGGCCGGCGTCGAACACCATACAGGTTCCACTAGCCCTGTTTTACGCATGTAAAACCCACTAAAAAGGAGGCGGTTCCATGGGCAGGAAAGCGGTTCTGGTAACGGTCGTGGCGTGTTTGCTGGCCCTGGTGGCCGGCCTGACCCTGTCCGGGTGCGGGTCCTCGAACAAGCCCAAGATCAATTCCCTCTCTCCCACCACCGGTGAAGCCAGCAGCCAGGTGGTCGTCAACGGCGAGAAGTTCGGTTCGGCCCAGGGCACCGGCACGGTGCATTTCGGCGACACGCTGGCGGACGAGGTCGCCTGGGGGGACACCTCCATCACGGTGAAGGTGCCCTCGCACCTCGCGGCGGGCGTCTATCCCGGTGACGGTGACCACCAAGGACGGGTCCAGCAACGAGGTGGATTTCACGGTAACCGATAAGGCTGCGCCGCCCGCGCCCGCGAAGGTCGTCAAGATCACCTCCCTCACCCCCTCCAGCGGCGTGGCGGGCGTCCAGGTGGTCGCCGCGCGGCACCAACTTCGGCTCGACCAAGGGCAAGATCCTCTTCGGCCCGGGGACGGCCGAGGTGGTGTCGTGGTCGGACACCTCGGTCACCTTCAAGGTCCCCGCCGGCTCCACTCCCAACACCTACGGGGTCAAGGTGGACACCGCGGACGGGGTCAAGAGCAACGAGGCCATCTACACGCTGCACGCCCCCCCGAAATCGGACATGACCGCCCAGTTGAACGCCGTCGCCGCCTTCCTGGGCGATGACGCCCGACCAGGTCAAGGGCTGGCAGATCTCGCTCAAGAAGAAGAGCGCCATCGACCCCAACTGGGAGGTCGTCAACCGTGGTCAAGTCGGATGCGGACGGGACCTTCGAGGCCATGCTGGTCTGGAACAACATGCTCGGTGACTGGGAGTGCCTGTCCGTCGCCGGCCCCCCCTGGACCGGCGTGGAGTTCAAGGGCATGTCGGTGCCGTCCGACCTGGTCAACGAATAAGCAACGGCGTATCGATAGAAGCCCCCGGGTAATCCGCCCGGGGGCCTTTCCCTGCGAAAGAGGAGATCGCCTGCGGCTACTCATAACACCCCTCCCTGGGTTATCATTGACCTATCCTTGAAGGGGGGTCGGATGGACAGGACCATCATCTACGGCGCGGGTATGTCCGGGATGATCGCCGCCATCAGCCTGGCCCGGGAGGGGCGCGAGGTGGAGGTGCGCGACCGGGAGAAGGGCTACGGCGGTTCCCGCATCTACAATCCCTCCACCCACACCACCCCCATAGACCTGGACCGTACCTCGGAGTACGTGGGCATCGACCTCAAGCCGGCCTTTCACCCCCTGATCGCCTGCCCCTGGTATTACGGGGAGACCAAGGCGCAGGCGCCGGCCGGCAAGCTCTACTCGGTGGAGCGCGGCGACCGGCCCAGCAGCCTGGATACCATGCTCTACCGGCAGTGCCTCGAGCTGGGGGTGGAGTTCCGCTTCGACTCGCCCCTGCGCCCCGCGGACATCGCCGGGCTGCCCCCGGGCACCATCATCGCCTGCGGGCTCATCCCTTCCGCCTACGAGATGCTCGACGTACCCTACCTGCGCTGGTACGGCTGGACCTCGCGGGGCGAGATCGGCTTCTCCAACTACTCGTGGATCTACCTGGACCCCTCCATCAGCGAGTTCGGCTACCTCAGCTCGGCCAACAACTACTACTTCGACCTCTTCTATTCCATCAGGCCCGGTGAGCCGGGAAGCCCTCCGCCGCTACGAGGACTTCATCAAGCGGCACGAGGGGGTGGAACACCGGGACTGGGAGTACGTCTCGGGCGCCGTGCCCCATCGCCCGGCCCGACAACCCCCGGCTGTTCAGGGGGGACCTGATCATGTGCGGCACCATCAGCGGGGCCATGGACCCCATGATGTGGTTCGGCATCCTCGGCGCCATCATCAGCGGCAGGATCGCGGCGATGGCGGTGACCGACCGCGCCCGGGCCGAGGCGGAGTTCGCGCGCTTCACCCGACGCTTCCGTGCGGCCTTCTGGCTGAAGAACCAGGTCTACTACCGCCGTCCGGCCTCACGTCAGGGCGATGGGGAGGCTGATCGAGACGATCGGGGTGGAGCGGGTGGAGCGCCTGGTGAAGCAGGTCGAGACGCGGGACCTGCCCGGCTCCATCCCCGGCTTCTCCATGCTGGGTTGCTACTGAAAAGTTCGATCGTATCGACTATGTCCTGCGTATAGACGGGAGGGGATGAACATGGAGGAGTGGAGAAGGGTAGGCGAAGCCCTCGAGCAGTACCTGAGGCCGGGGACTTTCCCGGTGGCGGTGCGTTTCATGGCGCCGGGGGAGGCGCTGCCGGAGAAGGCCCGGCGGCCCCTTGCGGACATGGAGTCTCCCATCGCCGCGTGCCAGGCCGTCACCCTGGCCCGGCGCCGGGGCTGGACCGTGGCCCTGGACGCGGAGAGCTCCAGCTGCCCGCTCTTCAACCTGGCCGTGGGCTGGCAGGAGGAGTTCGACCCGTCGTTCATGCGGGCCTTCTTCACCACCATGCAGTACGCGAAGGACGACGAAGCCGCGACGGCGCGCATGGATGGCCTGGGCATGCTGGACCCGGGGGAGTGCGCGGCCCTGGTGGTCTCGCCGCTCACCCGCACCCAGGTGGAGCCGCAGGTGATCATGGTCTACGGCGACCCGGCCCAGGTGATGCGGCTGGTGCAGGCCACCTCCCGCTGGGAGGGCAGGCGCGTGGCCGGCTCCTTCGGGGGGCTGGGCGGGTCCTGCAACGAGGGCCTGGTCCTGACCCACCTGGAGGAGCAGCCGCGGGTGGTGCTGCCGGGCAACGGGGACCGCGTCTTCGCCGGCACCCAGGACCACGAGATGGCCTTCGCCTTTCCCGCCCGCTGGTCCGATCGCATCATCGAGGGGCTGGAGGCCACCGCGGCGCGCGGGGTGCGTTACCCCATCCCCACCAACCTCGACTACCAGCTGCCCTTCGTGCGGCTGATGCAACGTTTCTCGCCGGAGGGCATCGAGAGGGTCGAAGGCCCGTGACCGGGGAAGTGGCCGCATGAGGCTCGAGGACGACATCAAGGATTTCCTGCGCGCCAGGGGGGTGGAGCTGGTGGGGCTGGCGGGCCCGGAGCGCTTCGACGGGCCGCCCTCCACCGACCTGGAATACAGCATGCCCGGGGCGAAGTCGCTGGTCTCCATGGCCCTGCCCATGCACGTGGGGGCCGTCTACGACTTCCTGGCCAAGCGCTCGCCGGCCCCCCACAACCTGGACCAGTTCCTCAAGTACCAGCGCATCCTGCGCCTGGAGGAGGAGCTGGCGGCTTCCTCGAGGAGCGGGGCCACCGCGCCCGCGCCCTGCCCATGTCCGCCGACTACCGCCGCGCCCCGTACGTCTTCTCGCTCAAGCCCGCTTTCTCCCTGAGGCTGGGGGCCATCGCGGCGGGCATCGCCGCCCCGGGCTGGTCGGGCAACGTCAAGACCAGGGAGTACGGAGCGGCCGTCCACCTGGGCGGGGTGCTGACCGACGCGGTGCTCTCAAGCGACCCGCTCATCCCCGCCGACTACTTCATCGAGGGGGACTGCGCGAAGTGCAGGCGCTGCGTCAAGTCCTGCCCCTCCCGCATGTTCGAGGCGAAGGAGGCGGACTACATCTACCTCAACGGGGAGCTGCTCAAGCGCGGCCGCAAGCGCAACATCGACCTCTGCAACATCTCCTGCTTCGGGCTGCACAGCCTGAGCGTGGACCGCAAGTGGACCAACTGGGGCCTGCACTGGATCGACTCCTGGGTCGAGCGTCAGCCCGACCCGCGGCAAGCGCCTGTCCGTCCTGGCTGGACCTGCTCAAGCGCGGCCTGACCACCGGTGACTCCACCCAGCGTTTCGACGTCCTGCGCCGGCTCTGTTACATCCTCTGGCCGGAGGAGACCCTCGAGGGCATCCCCGAGGTGGACGACCTGCCCGACGACGAGGAGGAGCGTTACCGCATCCTGGCCGAGTTCATGCGGCGCATGGGCATCAGGGGCATCGAGTCCTACCCCGTCCCCATGATCTGCGGCCAGTGCGCCCTGGTCTGCGGGCCCACCCCGGAGGAGACGGCGGAGCGCTACCGCGTCCTCACGGGCTCCGGGCTGGTGGTGCCGGATTCCGACGGCAGGATGACGCGGGTGGACACCTTCGAGGAGGCGCAGGCGCTGCGCCGGGGCCGTCCCGACAAGGCGGGGAAGCTCAAGGAGGCACGGGACATCGCTGGCCACCGCCGTCCTCTGGCACCGCCACTACTTCGGGATCGAGCCGAAGACCATCCTGCAGAACCGGCGTTACCGGAAGAAACTGCGGGAGGCCGCTGGAAAAGCAGTGACACGAAAATGTGACGGTGCCAGGCACCGTCACAAATGACGGGAGTCGGCTTTGCATGCGTTTAAGTTTGCCCTCGAAGGGGATATAATTACTGCACGGGGCCGCTGTGTCCCGGTATCCGCAAAAGGCTGCGAACGTTTAGGTAAGGCGTTGTTTCCGTTTGAATAAGGAGGGATGGTCGATGGCTCTACAGTACGGCACCGACGAGTGGGTAAGCGCCTACGTCGAGTGGGCGGAGGGCAGGCTGAACGCGGGGACGCCGCCCTTCATCATGGGCTCGCCCGAGTGGGTGCTGGCCTACGAGAGGATCGTCCAGGGCGACGCCGAGTACAAGGAGGCCGCCAAGACCTGGGAGGGCACCGTGGTCATCCACATCCTGCCCGCTCCCGAAGCCGGCATGGATGACGACGTCTACCTCTTCATGGACCTCTGGCACGGCGACTGCCGCTTCATCCGCATCGTCCCCACCGATGTGGGGGAGTCCGCCGACTTCGTCATCACCGGCGACTACAGCCGCTGGAAGGCGGTCATGGCCAAGGAACTGGACACCATCAAGGGGATGATGCAGGGCAAGCTCAAGCTCAAGGGCGACCTGCCCACCATCGTACGCGCGGTCAAGGCCTCGGCCCGCCTGGTCGACCTCACCGCCGCCATCGGCTGCGTCTTCTCGGACGAGTCGCCGGAGGCCGCGGAGGCCCTCCGCGGCGTCCTGGCCGAGTTCCACGAGAATTTCGGATAAGCCGTATCCGACACGCGAATTCCATAACCACTCATAGGCGTTACCCGAGGAGGTAAGACATGGCTTATGACAAGGACCTTTCGTTCATCTACAAGAACTTCACGCGCCTGGTCTACGGCATCAATGCCGTAAGGGACGTGGGGGCGGAAGTCGACGAGCTCAAGTGCTCCAAGGCCTTCATCGTCACCGACAAGGGCGTCACCGACGCCGGGCTGGTTGAGAAAGTGGAGAAAGCCCTGGGGAACAAGCTACGTCGGGCAAGTACGACGAGTGCCCCCAGGACTCCGGGTTCCACATCGTCAACCAGGCTGCCGAGATCGCCCGCAAGGCGGGGGCCGACTGCCTGGTCAGCGTGGGCGGCGGCAGCGTCATCGACACCGCCAAGGGCATGGCCATCCTCGTCAGCGAGGGGGGCAACCTGGAGGACTACTCCGGCTTCCAGTTGCTCACCCACCCCATCACCCCCCACATCGTCATCCCCACCACCGCGGGCACCGGCAGCGAGGTCACCTACGCCTTCGTCATCAAGAACTGGGAGAAGAACCAGAAACTGCTCTACGCCGACGACTACCTCATGCCCAACACGGCCATCCTCGACCCGGTGATGACCCAGGGGCTGCCCCCCATGCTCACCGCCACCACCGGCATGGACGCCCTGACCCACGCCATCGAGGCCATCCACGCCCTGCAGGCGGAGCCCATGTCCGACTACATGGCCTTCGGGGCCATCCAGATGATCATGGAGAACCTGCCGACCTGCGTGGAGAAGGGCGACGACCTGCTGGCCCGCGGGCAGCAGCAGATCGCCGCCACCATGGCCGGCATCGCCTTCTCCAACGCCCAGGTGGGGCTGGTGCACGCCATGGCCCACTGCGTGGGCGCCCTCTACAAGGTGCCGCACGGCATGGCCAACAGCATCCTGCTGCCCCACGTCATGCGGTTCAACCTGGAGGACTGCTCCGACCGTTACGCCCTGGTGGCCAAGGCCATGGGCGTCTTCGAGAAAGGCATGAGCGACGAGGAGGCGTCCGACGCGGCCATCGAGGCCATCCTGGGGTTCACCGCGAAGATGGGGGTCCCCCAGAAGCTCTCCGAGGTGGGGGTGCCGGAAGACGGGCTCATGGCCGCGGCGGAGCTGGCCCTGTACGACGGGTCGATGGTCTACAACCCCCGGATGGTCATGGAGGCCGAGGAAGTGCTGGAGGTCTACAAGAAGGCGTTCTAGGGCGAAAAAAGCATACGGTAAGGCATGGAGCACCGGGGAGGGCGGTAACCGTCCCGGTGAAGGTCAGGCGGGCCAAGAGGAAAAGCGGGAGGAAAGACCATGGCTTACGGCAACATGGGTAAGGTACTGGAGGTCGACCTGGCCTCCGGGCAGATGAGCGACATCGAGCTTCCGGAGGAGATCTACCGGGACTACATCGGCGGCACCGGCCTCGCCGCGAAGCTGCTCTTCGACCGCGGAGACCTGGGGGCGGAACCGCTGGACCCGGCGGCGCTGCTGATCTTCGCTACCGGGCCGCTCACCGGCATCGGCATGTCCGGCTCCAGCCGCCTCTCGGTGGGCGCGCGCTCGCCGCAGACCGGCATCTGGGGCCAGGCCTCCTGCGGCGGCAACTTCGGCCCGGAGCTGAAGCGGTGCGGCTACGACGGCATCATCTTCAAGGGCCGGGCGGACGACCCGGTCTACCTCCTGCTGGAGGCGGGCAAGGCCAGCCTGGAACCGGCCGCCGGCATCTGGGGCATGGACACCTACGAGACCGCTGACGTACTCAAGGAGAAGCACGGCAAACAGCACAAGGTGGTGGCCATCGGGCCGGCCGGGGAGAACCTGGTCCCCTACGGGGCCATCCTCAACGACAAGGGCCACATCTTCGGGCGCTCCGGCATGGGCACGGTGATGGGCTCCAAGAACCTCAAGGCCATCGCGGCCGAAGGGGAGATGAAGCCGGAGTACGCCGACCCGGAGAAGGTCAAGGAGATCAGCGAGATGCACCGCGAGATGGTCAAGGAGAGCATCTACTGCGGGGCGCTCTCAGCCTTCGGCACCGGCGCCAACATGGAGGCCAAGATGTTCGAGGGCGACGTCCCCTGCCGCAACTGGGGGCAGGGCATCTGGGAGGAGGGCGCGGAGAAGCTCTCCGGCATCGCCCTGGCGGACAACTTCGTCGTGGACCACGCCTCCTGCCGCGGCTGCGCCGTCAAGTGCAAACCGGTGGTGGAGGTGAAGGACGGGCCTTACAAGATAGAGCCGGGCCCGGGGCCGGAGTACGAGACCCAGGCCGCCTTCGGCACCCTGCTCTTAAACCCCGAACTGGCCGCGGTCTGCAAGATAAACGATTTCTGCAACCGCGCCGGCATGGACACCATCACCTGCGGCTCCACCTTCGCCTGGGCCATGGACTGCTACGAGGCGGGCATCCTCAAGCCGGAGGACTACGACGGCATCAAGCTCACCTGGGGAGACATCGACACGGTCATCGAGCTGCTGCCGTCCATCGTGGCCAAGGAGGGGAAGCTGGCGAAGCTGCTGGCCATGGGTTCGCGCGCGGCTTCCGAGGAGATCGGGGGAGGGAGCGACGCCTACCTCTCCGACTCCAAGGGGCTGGAGGCGCCCATGCACGACCCGCGCTGCAACTGGGGCGACGGCGCTGCCTACGCCATGTCCATCCGCGGCGCCTGCCACGTCTCCAACATGACCTTCCTGCTGGAGTGGGGGGCTTTCGAGTACCCGGAGGTGGGGCTGGACAAGAACTACCAGTCCCAGTCGGCCCAGTGGAAGGGGGAGGCGGCGGCGCTCACGGCCGACGTGGGGTGCATGTTCAACTCCGCCTGCTGGTGCGAGTTCCCCGGTATCGTCTTCTCCCTGCCCCAGTGGGCCGAGCTCTTCAACGCGGCGGCCGGCTACGGTTACGACGTGGAGGGGCTGATGCGGGCGTCCGCGCGGGTCTGGCTGATCCAGCGCTGCCTGGGGCACATCTGGGGAGCCACGGCGGCGGACGACCGCATCGGCAAGCGCATCATGACCGCGGTGGAGGACGGCGGCATCGCCGGCTCGGTGCCGGACATGGAGACCATGCTCAAGGAGTTCTACGAGTTCCGGGGGCTGGGCGAGGACGGGCGGCCCACCCGCGAGGCGCTGGAGAAGTACGGGTTGTCCGACGTAGCCGCCCGCCTCTACGCCTGAAATGTTGTCATTGCCAGCGAAGCGAGCTTCGCTTGACGTCATTCAAGGTTGCTTCGTCACTTCGTCCTCGCAACGACATGACCCTGAGACTGCAGGGCCGGGACGAAGGGCTCGCGGCCGGCCGGGTCCATCCAGAAGAGGGAGAGCGTGACGACCTCCCCGCTCTCCAGTACCAGTTCGACGTCGTTCTCGCGGCGTTCCAGGCCGGCTATCTCCTCCAGGGCGATGGTCCTCCTCTGCTGGAACCTGTCGTAGAGGGTGACGCGGCCTCCGTCCAGCCGGGCGTAGGGGTACATGAATATCCAGACGGTGAAGACCACCTGCCAGAGGGCCGCGGCGAAGGCGACCAGGATGGCGGCCAGGTTCTCCAGCCAGATGCCCATCAGGAACATCACGGCGAACAGGACCAGCAGGGCGCCGTTGATGACGAAAGCCGCGGTCGAGCGGCGAAAGTCCCGCGCGTCTCCCTCAGTCATCGTCCTCTTCCCTCCGTCGTCCATCAGAGGTAGTACCTGGTGCGCCGGTCCTCCCGGCGGGCGGGATGTATACCAGGCAGGCCGTTCTTGCGTCATTCATCGAGCATCGCTCCACTGGTCTTGACCGGAAGCGGGCCACAGCGCGCCCGCCTCGAGATGGTCTCGGTAGGCCGTCCCGGCCCCGCCCAGGATGGGGTCCCCGTGGCCGGGCAGCAGCAGGTCGAAATCGAGGCGCGCCAGGCGGGCCAGGGAGTCCGCCGCCGCCCGCGGGTCGGGGGTGAAGCGGGGCGGGGGCCCCTCCAGCACCCCCCTCTCCCGGCGCACCAGGTCGCCCGAGAAGAGCAGGCCCCGCTCCCGCTGGTAGAGGCAGATACTGCCGCGCGAATGGCCCGGCGTGTGCAGCACCTCCAGGCCTCCCAGCAGTGGGATGACGTCCCCTTCCTCCAGGCGCTGGTCGGGCGTGAAGTACCGGTAGCGGAAGAGCGGGTAGAGGGAGTAATAGAAGAGGGTGCGGGAGACGCGGTACTTGAACCTCTCGTAGGGCACCTCGCCCGTGGCGTACGGCGCGTCCTCGGCGTGGATGGCGGCCCGCAGCCCGTTGGAGCGTTTGAGGGCGGCGATGGTCCCCACGTGGTCCCCGTGGTAATGGGTGGCCACCACCAGGCTCAGGTCCTCCGGCCCCGCCCCCAGTTCCGCCAGGGCGCCGCGGATGTGGGGCGTGTCGATGGGGAAGCCGGCGTCGATGAGGGCCAGTTCGGGCTCGGTCACCAGGTAGACGTTGCTTCCCTGGGCCCTGCGTACCTGGTAGAGGCCTTCCTCCAGCCGGGTCAGGCCGTTCTTTCCCAACATGCCGCCGCTATTCCTCCTCGAACTCGGGATAGAGCTCGGTATCGACGGCCCAGTCCTGGCCCCAGAGCTGCGGCCACTTGAACGGGCGGTAGGTGATCAGCTTGGGGCGGCCGCCGTTCCAGAGGTCGAAACGCGGGTTCGAGTACTTCTCGAAGAAGCTCGACCACCTTCTTGTCCAGTTCGGCCGCGACCTTCTTGTAACCGCGCTTGCCGATAGACGTTCTCGTACATGTCGGGGTCCTTGACCAGGTCGTAGAGCTCGTTCTCGGCCTCCATCCCCTCCAGGCGTTTCCAGTAGGAATACTGGGGGGTGCGGATACACCGCGTCTCCTCGTGCTCGAAGTAGACCTCGTCCTCCCAGCCGGCGAGCGGTTCGCCCTTGCAGGAGCGGGGCGAACGTAGCGGCCGGGCGAATCCGCTATCTCCACGTCTCCGAAGCCCAGGTAGTCGAGGATGGTGGGCATGAGGTCGACCTGGCTCACCATCAGGTCGGGCACGCGGTTGGCCTCGATGGAGCCGGTGTGGCGCATGATCAGGGGGATGTTGACGTTCTGGTCGTACATGACCTGGGGAAAGCCCAGCCCCGCCGTCCACCAGCCGTGCTGCCCGTAGGGCAGGCCGTGGTCGGACAGGTAGAGCACCAGGGTGTCCTCCTCCAGCTTGTTGCGCTCGAGGGCCTCCATGATCACGCCCACCCCGTGGTCGACCATGGCGTTCTGCGCGGCGATGTTGGCCCGGCTGGAGGGGTCGTTGTGCATGCGCACGTAGTCGAAGACCTCCGCGCTCAGGGCCTTGATCATCCCCATCGCGTCCGTGGAGTCGAGTTCCGGGCTCACGCCGGGATCGTAGGGCTGGGTGATGAAGGCCAGCAGCTTCTCGTGGATGTGCTCCTGCAGGGGCTTGAAGTCGTAGCCCTCGTAGTCCTTGTAGAAGGGGTTCTGGTGGTCGGGTCCGAAGGCCGTGGGCGACATGGTGTAGGGGCCGTTGAAGCCCACGTAGAGGAAGAAGGGCTTGTCGTCGTCGTAGGCGTCGAGGTAGTCCGAGGCCTTCTCGGCCCAGAAATCCACCAGGTGGCGGTCGTTGACGTCGTACTCCTTCCCGTTGTCGATGACGTGGTTGTGGTAGAAATCGGTGGTGTGCCCCTTGGGGAAGGTCACCCAGTGCTGGAAGCCCAGCGCGGGCCTGGCGAACTGGCCCAGGTGCCACTTGCCCACCAGGGCGGTGTTGTAGCCGCGGTTCTTCAAGGTCAGGGGCAGGGTGCGGAACTCCCGGACGGCCGTCCACTCCTCGGGCAGGTAGGAGAGGTCGTCGTTGAAGGGCTCGTGCACGCCGTGCTGGCTGGGCATCAGGCCGGTGAGGACGGAAGCCCGGGTGGGCGAGCAGAGGCCGTTGGTGCAGTAGCCGTTGGAGAAGCGCATGCCCTGGCGCGCCAGCAGGTCCAGGTGGGGCGTGCGGTGCTCGGTGTTGCCGTAGCACCCGAGAACGCCGGCCCACTGGTTGTCCACGATGATGATCAGCAGGTTGGTCCGCTTGTCCCTTAGCCTTCCTGGCCATACGAGATACCCCTTTCTTCCGTTCTTCCGTTGGAGTCCGGGCTCCGACGGCCTTCGCGCTCGCCTGCGTGCCGGCACATCTGACATTCTATCATCCGTCGGGCACAATCCGATTTGACGGCTTGATGACGCAGAGGTCAATTATCTCGTAACAGGGGCTTTCACGATGCATATTCACAGTATATGTGACAAAGGCGACCTTTTATGCTAAACTCTTCTATTTGGAAAAGCCCTATCAGGCTTGAACAGCAGGACCAGGAAACATTCGTAGCAATAGTCAGCGGAAAGGAGACAGTAAATGGCGAACGAAGAAGAGAGGACCATCCTCTACCCACCGGAGGAACTCAGCAAGAACGCTTATGTCAAGAACATGGACGAATACAAGGCCATGTACGACCGCTCCATCAACGACGTCGACGCCTTCTGGGGCGAGATGGCCGAGACCCTCGACTGGTACAAGAAGTGGGACACCGTCTACACCTGGGACGTCAGCACCGCCAAGTGCACCTGGTTCGCCGGCGGCAAGCTCAACGTCTCCTACAACTGCCTCGACCGTCACGTCAAGGCCGGCAAGGGCGACAAGGTCGCCATCATGTGGGAGCCGGACGAGCCCGGCGACGGCAAGACCTTCACCTACGCCCAGCTGCTGGACGAGGTCTGCAAGCTCGCCAACGTGCTCAAGAAGCACGGGGTCAAGAAGGGCGACCGCGTCTGCATCTACCTGCCCATGATCGCCGAGCTGCCCATGGCCATGCTGGCCTGCGCCCGTATCGGCGCCATCCACAGCGTGGTCTTCGGCGGCTTCTCGGCCGAGGCCATGCGCGACCGCATCCTCGACTCCGACTGCCAGGTGGTCATCTGCGCCGACACCGGCTTCCGCAGCGGCAAGCAGGTCCCCCTGAAGAAGAACGTCGACGCGGCCCTGGAGGAGTGCCCCAACGTGCGCAAGGTCATCGTGGTCAAGCACTCCGGCGCCGACATCCCCATGGTGGAAGGGCGCGACGCGTGGTGGGAGGACGAGATCGCGGCCTCCGACATCACCGCCGAGTGCGAGCCCGAGCAGATGGACGCGGAAGACCCCCTGTTCATCCTGTACACCTCCGGTTCCACCGGCAAGCCCAAGGGCGTGCTCCACACCACCGGCGGCTACCTGCTGCACGCCGCCCTCTCCCTCAAGTACATCTTCGACATCCACGAGAACGACGTATGGTGGTGCACCGCGGACATCGGCTGGGTCACCGGCCACAGCTACATCGTCTACGGCCCGCTGGCCAACGGCTTCACCGAGGTCATGTTCGAGGGCGTCCCCACCTATCCCAAGCCCGACCGCTTCTGGGAAGTCTGCGAGAAGTACAAGGTCACCCAGTTCTACACCGCGCCCACGGTCATCCGCTCGCTGATGCGCGAGGGCGAGGACTGGACCCGCACCCGCGACCTCTCCTCCATCAAGGTGCTCGGCTCGGTGGGCGAGCCCATCAACCCCGAAGTGTGGCTGTGGTACTACGACCACATCGGCGGCGGCCGCTGCCCCATCGTGGACACCTGGTGGCAGACGGAGACCGGCGGCATCCTCATCACCCCCCTGGCCGGCGCCACCCCCATGAAGCCCGGTTCCGCCAGCTTCCCCTTCTTCGGCGTCGACCCCGTCGTCCTCACCCAGGAGGGCAAGGAAGCGGAGACGGACGAGAGCGGGTTCCTCTGCATCAAGAAGCCCTGGCCCGGCATGATGCGGACCATCTACGGCAACCACGAGCTGTTCATCAACACCTACTGGGCCATGTACCCCGGCCACTACGTCACCGGGGACGGCTGCCGCGTGGACGCGGACGGCTTCTACTGGCTGCAGGGGCGCATCGACGACGTCATCAACGTGTCCGGCCACCGCATCGGCACCGCCGAGGTGGAGAGCGCGCTGGTCAGCCACGAGTACGTCTCCGAGGCGGCCGTGGTGGGCTTTCCCCACGACATCAAGGGGCAGGGCATCTACGCCTACGTCACCCTCAAGGCCGAGTACGAGAACCTGGACGAGGCCGAGGTCAAGAAGGCCCTGGTGGCCCACACCCGCAAGGAGATCGGCCCCATCGCCACGCCGGACATCATCCACTTCACCCCCGCCCTCCCCAAGACCCGCTCGGGCAAGATCATGCGGCGCATCCTGCGCAAGATCGCGGACGGCACCTCCGACTCGCTGGGCGACACCAGCACCCTGGCCGACCCCTCCGTGGTCACCGTCCTCATCGAGGACAACGCCAGGCTGACCGGCAAGTAAGGCAGCAAGTTCGGTAGTAGAGTAACTGTAGTAGGGATCGCAGAGAGAGGAGAGAGTGAGAATGGCAGACGACGTCAAGTTGGCAAACCCGGCGGTCCTGGGGCTCACCTGCTTCGGGATGACCACCGTCCTGTTGAACCTGCACAACGCGGGTCTCTTCAAGCAGGACGTGCCCATCCTGGCCATGGGCATCTTCCTGGGCGGCATCGCCCAGATCATCGCCGGTATCATGGAATACAAGAAGGGCAACACCTTCGGCACCACCGCCTTCATCGCCTATGGCTCCTTCTGGCTGACCCTGGTCTTCATCATCCTCCTCAAGCCGGGCCTGGTAGCATGGCAGGTCGGCGAAAAGGCACTCCTGGTACTCGAGCCTTCCAACAAGGGCTTCGCCTGGTACCTGGCGCTGTGGGGACTCTTCACCATCTTCATGTTCGTAGGCACCCTGAAGGTCAACCGGGTGCTGCAGTTCGTCTTCGTCACCCTGATCATCCTCTACGGCCTGCTGGCCGTCCACTTCGCCTGGTTCTCCTACCCCGGCAAGTCCGGTGCGGTGCTCAAGGTCGGCGGGAGTCATCGGCATCATCTGCGGCTGCTGCGGCCATCTACCTGGCCCAGGCCGAGCTGTGGAACGAGATGTACGGCAAGGTCATCGCCCCCATCTGGCCCATGGGCGAGAAGGAGGCCTACAAGGCCCCCGAGGACCTCTGAAGAGGTAAGAGGCGAGGGTTAACCACCCCAGTCTACCGATCGAACGGCCCGCCTGCTCCGGCAGGCGGGCCTCTTTTCTGGCCCCGGCGGCGCCCCCGGTCGTAGGCTTCCCGCCCGGAACTTTCCCTCCCCGGGTGGATGAATTAGAATTATCCTTGAAGCGGAAGGGAGGGGATGAGGCATGGACAGACGGCGGCAGATGCCCGAGGCCTTCAGGGAGAAGTACCCGGAGAAGTTCAAGCCCGAGACGGAGATCTTCAAGAACATCCACCGGGGCGACCACCTCTTCATCGGCACGGCCTGCGGGGAGCCCCAGTACCTGGTCAACTCGCTGGCCTCCTACGTGGAGTCCAACCCCAAGGCGGTCTTCGACGCCGAGGTCTTCCACGTGTGGACCCTGGGCGTCGCCCCCTACGCCGACGAGAAGTTCACGCGCAACTTCCGGCACAACTCCTTCTTCATCGGCGACAACACCCGCGAGGCGGTGAACGAGGGGCTGGCCGACTACACCCCCATCTTCCTCTCCCAGGTGCCCAACCTGTTCTACCGCAAGATGATCCCCATCGACGTGGCCCTGATCCAGACCTCCCCGCCCGACCGCAACGGCTACATGAGCCTGGGCGTCAGCGTGGACATCACCAAGGCGGCGGTGGAGATGCGCCGACCTGGTCATCGGCCAGGTAAACTCGTTCATGCCCCGCGTTCACGGCGACACCTTCATCCACATCGACGACGTCGACTTCATCCTGCCGTGCGACGAGCCGCTCCTCGTGTACAACCAGGACGTCTCCGACGAGCTGGCGGACCAGATCGGCAAGTACGTGGCCCGGATCGTGGAGGACGGCGACACCATCCAGGTGGGCTACGGCAGCATCCCCAACGCCATCCTGGCCAACCTGGAGGGCAAGAAGCACCTGGGGGTCCACACCGAGCTGCTGAGCGACGGCATCGTCGAGCCTGATCCGCAAGGGGGTCATCGACAACAGCCGGAAGACCCTCGACCGGGGCAAGACGGTGGCCACCTTCTGCATGGGCACCCAGGACACCTACGAGTTCCTCGACGACAATCCCTCGCATCGAGTTCCGGACCATCGATTACACCAACAACCCCCTGATCATCGCCGCCCAGCGCAACATGATGGCCATCAACAGCGGCGCTGGAGATCGACCTGACCGGCCAGGCGACGGCCGAATCGATGGGCAAGGTGTTCTACAGCGGCATCGGCGGGCAGGCGGACTTCATGCGCGGCGCGGTGCTGGCGCCGGGCGGCAAGACCATCCTGGCCCTCCCCTCCACCGCCGGCGACGACGAGTATTCCCGTATCCTGCCGCTGCTGCAGGAGGGGGCCGGCGTCACCCTCAACCGGGGCGACGTCCACTACGTGGTGACCGAGTACGGCATCGCCTACCTGCACGGCAAGAACATCCGGGAGCGGGCCATGGAGCTGATCGCCATCGCCCACCCCAAGTTCCGGGCCTGGCTGATCGAGGAGGCCAAGAAGGACAACCTCATCTACGAGGACCAGATGTTCATCCCGGGCAAGGCGGGGGAGTACCCGGAGGAGCTCGAGCTCTACCGCACGACCAGGAGCGGCCTGGACATCCTGATCCGGCCGGTGAAGATATCGCGACGAGCCGCTGCTCAAGGACTTCTTCTACTCGCCTCTCGGACAAGAGCATGTACCGCAGGTTCATCTCCTCGCGGCAGGACATGCCCCACGACCGCCTGCAGGAGTTCGTGGTCATCGACTACACCAGGGAGATGGTCCTGCTGGCGGTGGTGCAGGAGGGCGACAAGGAGATTCCCGTGGGCCTGGGCCAGTACAGCATCAACGAGGGCACCCACACCGCCGAGGTCGCCTTCGTGGTCAGGGACGACTACCAGAACAACGGCATCGGCACGGAGCTGCTCACCTACCTGACCCATGCTGGCCAAGCGGCAGGGCCTGCTGGGCTTCACCGCCGAGGTCCTGGCCGAGAACCGGCCGATGCTGCACCTCTTCGACAAGATGGGTTTCGACACCAAAAAGGATCTGAGCTCGGGCATCTACGAGCTGGACATGTCCTTCACGGGCTGAAGGGCCGTTGACCATAAGGCCGCCGGAAGGGGAGCGGCGGGCAGGTGAGGATTACCAGGGCGCTTGAATCATGGGAGGTGGATGTAGTGGGTGAATTGCACGGGGGCCGGCTGGTCGCCAAGTATCTCAAGGACGTGGAGGGCATCGACGCGGTCTTCGCGCTTTCGGGAGGGCACATCGCGCCCATCTTCGACGGGTGCCTGGACGAGGGCCTGCGGCTGGTCGACGTGCGGCACGAGCAGGCCGCGGCGATGATGGCCCACGCCTGGTCCATCTACACCGGCAAGCCCGGGGTGTGCCTGGTCACCGCGGGTCCCGGCTTCACCAACGCCCTCACCGGGGTGGTCAACGCGGCCACCGAGAACGTACCCCTGGTGGTCCTGTGCGGCATGGCCCCCCTGCAGGAACTGGACCGGGGCGCCCTGCAGGACATCGACCAGATGAGCATGATCAAGCCGGTGGTGAAGTGGGCGGGCAGGTGCCACCACACCGCGCGGATACCGGAGTACCTGGAGATCGCCTTCCGCCAGGCCGTCTCCGGCCGGCCCGGCCCCGTCTTCCTGGAGTTCGCCCCGGAGGCGCTCTACTACAAGCTGGACGAGGGAGCGGTGGCGTTCCCGCCCGGGCCGGCGCAGAAGCACCCGGTGGTGCCGGAGGAGGACGCCCTGCGGCAGGCGGCCGAGCTGCTCAACGCCGCCGAGAGGCCGCTGCTGGTCGGGGGGAGCGGCATCGCCCACAGCCGCTGCGCGGACGAGCTCAAGGCCCTGGTGGAGAAGGCCGGCATCCCTACCCTGCTGCTGGACAACGGGCGGGGCGCCATCCCCGACGAGCACCCCCTCTCCCTCTGGGACGGCGGGCTGGTGGGCATCCTCGCCGCCTCGGGCATGGCCGACGTGGTGATGGCGGTGGGCGTCAGGTTCAACTGGGTCTTCAACTACGGGGCGCCGCTGGCAGCCGCCAAGGTCATCCGGGTGGACATCGACCCGGCCGAGGTGGACAGGAACCGCCGGGCCGACCTGGCCCTGGTGGGGGACGCGGGGGCGGTGCTGCGGCTGCTGGAGCCGCGCCTCGAGAAGAAGGACCGGGGCCAGTGGCAGGACACCCTGCGGGCCACCTGCGCGGCGGTGAGCCGAGGGCGAGCGGCAGGCCTCGGAGAACGCCGCCGACCCCATCCATCCTTTACGCCTTGTAAAATGATTGCGGGAAGCCACCGGCGACGACGCCATCTTCATCGTCGACGGGGGAGACACGGTCTACTTCGGCCTGGTCGGCCTGCGGGCCCGGGAGATGTCCGGGGTCATCGGCTCGGGCACCCTCTTCGGCTGCCTGGGCACGGGGGTCCCCTTCGCCCTGGGGGCCAAGGTGGCCCGGCCGGACCAGACGGTGGTGCTGCTCACCGGGGACGGCTCCTTCGGGCTCAACGCCATGGAGCTGGAGACGGCCTGCCGCCACGGCGCGCCCATCGTCACGGTCATCTGCAACGACCAGGCCTGGGGGATGGTCAAGCACCACCAGGAGCTCTGCTTCGACGCGTGCCGGGTCTGCGGTACCGACCTGGGGGTCATCCACTACGAGGCCGTCGCCGAGGCCTTCGGGGGGCACGGGGAGTTCGTGGACGCCGAGGCGGACATCCTGCCGGCCCTGGAGAGGGCGCTGGCCTCGGGCAAGACCGCCTGCGTCAACGTCATCACCGACCCCACCGTGACCAGCCTCTCCTCGGTGATGTTCGCCGAGGCCTTCAAGAACCTCTAGCAGCTCGTCATCGCGAGGAGCGCAGCGACGAAGCGATCTTAGCCGTTGTCCGGATAAGATCACTTCGCTGCGCTCGCGATGACAACGGATCCAGGGCCTGACCCCGGATCGCGCTTAACAGAAACTTAACTTGACAGCGGGTGAGACCCTGTCCTAGCATGGAAACTAAAGAAACGATAACAGTATACATAAACTCGAAGGAGGGGACATGGCCAGGCAGGCGGACATCCGGGGACACGTCATCGAGGCGTCGCGCGAGCTCTTCTTCCAGTACGGTTTCAGCAAGGTGACCACCGACGAGTTGGCGGCGGCCGCGGGGATCAGCAAGAAGACCCTCTACCAGTACTTCGAGAGCAAGGAGAGCCTCTTCTGGGAGGTGATGAACCAGACCATGCAGGAGCTCAAAGACCAGGTCGAGGAGATCATGGCCGACGAGACGCTGGACTTCATCGACAAGCTACGGCGCATCATCGAGCTGCGGGCCGAACAACTGACCCGCATCCGGCAGCCCCTGGTGCTGGACGTGCAGCGCAGCTTCCCCGCGCTGTGGAAGCGGGTGGAGGAGGTGCGCCGCACCGAGCTGGAGGCGTACCTGGACCGCCTCATCGACCAGGGCGTGCGGGAGGGGGTCTTCCGCTCCGACATCGACAAGCGGATGCTGGAGATGGTCTACATGAGCGCGGTCACCGGCATCATCAATCCCGAACGGCTGGCGCAGCTCCCGTACACCGCGCAGGAGGCCACCGAGGCCATCATGCGCATCATCTTCACCGGGGTGCTCACCGAGGAGGCGCGCCGGGAGTTCCCCGGAGCGGCCTTGAAGCGTCAAAAGAGAAAAGTGCCGGCGAGTGGACGGACAGCGAGGTGATGGAGATGGGTAACAAGAGGAAGGGAAGCTGAGGAAGAACGGAGCGGCGGCGGTCACCCTGGCGGTCACGGCCCTGCTGGCCCTGCTGGCCGCGGGCTGCGGGAGCGGGCAGCCACAGGAGGCCGCCCCGGTCAACGCCGAAGGCCTGAAGCTGCCGCCCGGCGTGGTGGAGCAGGGAGGGCTGGCCGGCGACGTGCCCGAGCGGGTGGTCCAGGAGGTCACGGCCGAGCCCTCTGCGAAGGACCCCTCAACGGTCGCCGACGCCCCGGCAGCCGCGGCGGACGCCGCCGTCCTGGAGTTGGAGGGCGGGCGCTTCACCCTGACCAAGGTGACCCGCATGTCCGACAACGGCGACGTCAGCTCGGCCGCCATGCGCGAGATGAAGGGCGACTACCTCGAGTTCGAGCTGTCCGTCGAGAACGTCTCCGACGACTACCTGGACCTCACCGAATTCGAGTTCCGCGTCTGGAGCCCGGGCATCGACACCGACGATTACGCCTGGAACTATCCCCTGGGCACGCCGCAGGGAGACAACATCATCTCCGCCGTCCTGCTGGACCAGGACGACCTCTCCGCCATCACCTACAGCCTGAAGATCGGCGAGGTCTACGACGGCGGCTTCCTCTTCTTCGACCTCAACCCCAAGAGCGTCAACCGCAACGAGGCCTTCGACCCCGAGGGTGCCACCTTCAGCGTGTACAAGGCGCGGGGCGACGGTGCGGGGGAGAAGGTGGACGTCTCCCTCTCCGGACTGGTGCGGGAGGGATGATGCATCATGGGTAACTTCATGCGGGGGCTCAAGAGCGTCTACCGCAACCCGGCCCGCAGCCTCATCGTCATCTTCCTCCTGGGGGTGTGCCTGACCTTCTCCATGGCCATGCTGGCAGTGCGCATGGCCGCCGATTCCCAGGTGAACGAGGTCAAGACCCGGGTGGGCAACTATGCCGAGGTCGATCTGAGCTCGCAGGTCTTCTTCGACCAGTACATGGAGCAGAGCGGCATGTCGGAGGGGGAGCGGGCGCGGGAATCGCGCACCCTGAGCGAGGAGGAGGCGCGCAGCCAGCGCCAGGAGATGCTCATGCCCGAGTCCATGACCGACGAGGTCTCGCGCATCGACTACGTGCGCACCTACGACAAGTTCATCACCACCAACATCGACGTGCCGGCGCTGGAGAACACCGCCATCACCCCGGTCTTCGAGCGGGGGCTGGCCGAGCAGGCCGCCCGCATGGGCCTGGACATCAGCGAGAGCACCTTCGCCTTCACCGGCAACACCGACGCCGCCTCCCTCTCCGACTTCAAGGAGGGGAAGAAGGAACTGGTGGAGGGGAGGCTCTACGATTATTACGACTACCTCGAGGCCGCCCCGGTGGTGCTGGTGGAGAAGAACCTGGCGGACAAGAACGAGCTCGCGGTGGGCGACACCGTCGAGGTCGAGGTGAAGGACAAGTCCGGCAGCGAGGCCACCAGGGACGTCACCATCATCGGCATCTACGAGACCAGGGAGGCGGAGACCACCAACAGCATGCTGGGCTTCAACCCCTTCGGCAACACCTTCTACGCCCCCATCTCGCTGGTGCAGGAGCTCAACAACACCCCCGGTTACATCGACAGCGCCTCGTACTACTTCGACAACGTCGACCACACCGCCGCGCTGCTCGGCCGGTTCTCCGACATCGCGGAGTCGGCCGACTACGAGATCACCACCGACTACGCGGACTTCCAGGCCCTGGCCGACCCCCTGACCAAGGTGGGCAACACCTCCTCCATCGGGTTGTGGGGCTCGCTGGGGGCTTGCGTCCTCATCCTGCTCCTCTCCATGCTGCTGATCGTGCGCGGGCGGGTGAAGGAACTGGGGGTGCTCAAGGCGGTGGGGGCCGCCAACCGGCAGATCCTGGTCCAGTTCGCGGTGGAGGTGGTGATGCTCTGCCTGGTGGCGGTGCTCATCGCCTCGGGCATGACCGCCGTCTTCGGGCAGAAGCTCGGGGACTGGCTGCTCAAGGAGAGCAACGCCACGGTCGAGGCGCCCACCGAGGTGGAGAACGGGCAGGGGGGCCAGGGGGCCATGGCCGGCGCCATGCAGGCGCTGCAGGGCGGCAGCCAGGGCAAGTATGCCCCGCCCTCCAACGCGGGCAACGAGATCAAGGTGCTCTTCGGGAGCGACACCTTCCTCTACGCCTGCCTGCTGCTGCTGGGCGTGTGCCTGCTGGGGATGGTCATACCGGTGGTCTGGGTGGCGAGGCTGCGCCCCGCCCAGGTCCTGAGGATGGAATGAGGGGGTGAGAGGGATGAGCAAGGTCGTAGTGGAGGACGTGGTCAAGCGCTTCCGCACCAGGGGCGGGGACGTCATGGCCCTGAACGGGGTGTCGCTGGAGGCGGAGTCCGGCCGGATGACCTCGGTGGTGGGGGCCTCGGGCAGCGGCAAGACCACCCTTCTATATATCATAGGCACCCTGGAGACGCCGGACTCGGGCCTGGTGACGGTGGGGGAGGAGGACCTCTTCGCCTCCAGCCTGGACCTGGTGGAGTACCGGCGCAGCCAGGTGGGGTTCGTCTTCCAGTTCTTCAACCTGGTCAACTACTTCACGGCGCTGGAGAACGTGATGCTGCCCATGTCCATCTCCGGGCGTTTCGGCAACGGGGAGCGCAAGCGGGCGGAGGGCCTGCTCGAGCGCATGGGCATCGGAGAGGAGCGCTGGGGGCACCGGCCCACCCGCCTCTCCGGCGGCGAGCAGCAGCGGGTGGCCATCGCCCGCGCCATGGCCAACGACCCCGAGATCATCCTGGCGGACGAGCCCACCGGCAACCTCGACTCGGCCACCGGCGACACCATCGTGGCCCTGCTGCGCGAACTGGCGGAGGAAGGCCGCTGCGTGATCATCGTCACCCACGACGAGACGGTGGCCGAGCGTTCCGACGCCGTCGCCTACCTGAAGGACGGGCGCCGGTTGGACTGACCTTCCTTATCGTCACCCCCGCGGGTTATACTATCAGCGGCGAGAGGAAGGAGTCGACATGTCTGTGAACTGCCCGCACTGCGGGGCCGAGAACGGCGAGAGGAACCTGCGTTGCTCGCTCTGTGGCAAGCCGCTGCCGCAGGGCTCCATGCCCCAGGCAGCGCCGCCACAGGCGAGGCCGCAGCAGCCGCAGGGCGACCCCATGAGTTCCCGGCAGCAGCCGGGTTCGGGGGATACCTACGGCTACATCAACGACAACCAGCCCGGCCCCGAGCCCAGGAGCAGCGCGTACCAGCCGCCGCCACCGGGGGCGAGGTCGATGTCCGAACGCCAGACCTACCTCAACACCAAACCGGAGGCCGGCGGGGTCAAGCTCGGCCTGGGCTTCAGCTTCAACAAGCGCGCGGTGACGTCGGCCATCCTCCTCCTCATCATAGGGGTCCTGTTCATCGTGGCCACCTACATGCCCTGGCTGAAGCTGTCCAACTTCGGCGACAAGGAGTATACAGGCTGGGACCTCTACGAGCTGGGCAAGTCCGGCATCTACGGGGGAAGCTCCTTCCACATCCCGGACATCTTCGAGATCAACTCCGGCTCCGAGTTCGACACCTCCAGCGGGATCATCCTGACCGGCATCTGGACCCTGGCCGGAGGCATCCTGCTGGTGGCCATGGCCCTGCTGCTCCCCTTCGCCGGCCGCTCTTATCTCTGCATCATAGTGATGATCGTCGGGTTGGTCATGCTCGTGGTAACCTGCTTCAACCTGGCCACGGTCCTCATCGGCAAGGGCGAGCTCTTCTGGCCCGTCTACGTACTGCCGGCGGCGGGTCTGGCGGCCATCATCATCGGTTACGATGCCCGAAGAAACCTCTGACGGGGTAAGCCGATTTGAAGAAAGCTACACATCGTAACTTTCTTAACGGGAACTACGCCACCATCCTCTTCTACCTGGGGGTGGGCCTGCTCATCCTCTACCCCATGCTCCTGGGGAAACTGGTCGCCCCCGGGGACGCGCGGGTCTATTACTACCCCTTCAAGGTCTACTACAGTTCCCTGGTCTCGCGGGGCCTGCCCATCTGGATGCCCTACCAGTTCGCGGGCATCTCCTACCTCGGCTCATCGGAGTCGGGGGTGCTCTACCCGCCCAACTTCCCCTTCCTGGCCTCGGGCAGCGGCTACCTCTACAACCTGCTGCTGCTGCTTCACTATGCCGCTGGGGCCTTCTTCACCTACCTCTACCTCAAGCTGATCTGCCGGGACCGGCTGCCCGCCGTCTGCGGGGGGATGGCCTTCGGCCTGGCCGGCTTCGTCATGGCCCACAAGGGGCATTTGAACATCGTCAACGCGGTGGTATGGCTGCCGCTGCTGCTCTACCTGTACGAGCGCATCCGGCGGGAGGGCCGCGTCTCTTTAAGCCTGTTCGCCTCGCTGGCGGTGGCGGTGCAGGTCTTCGCCGGCCATTACCAGATCAGCCTCTACTCCTACATGGTGCTGGGGCTGTTCATCCTGTTCTACGGGGTCAAGGCGGAGCGGGGGACGCGCGGGCGTTTCCTGCTGCTGACGTCGTTCCCGCTGGCCCTGGGGGTGGTCCTGGCCCTGCCCCAGCTCCTGGCCACCTGGGAGGTGTCGCGCGTGGCCACGGGGACGGGGAACGGGTACGCGTTTTTCACCGGCTACTCCTTCTCGCCCTGGCTGTTCCTGCAGTTCCTCTACCCCTTCTTCTTCAGCTCCGGCTACGGACAGGTGTATTGGGGCCCCGGCAACCTCTCCGAGACCTCCAGCTTCGTGGGTACGGCCGCGCTCATCCTGGCCGCGGTGGCCCTGCTGCGCTACCGCCGGCGCGACCCGCAGGTGCGCTTCTGGGGCTGGGTGGGCCTGCTGGCGCTCTTCCTCATGCTGGGCAGCTACAACCCCCTCTACAAGCTGACCTGGTACATCCCGGTGTACAACCTCTTCCGCATCCCCTCGCGCCACCTGCTGGAGCTGGACCTGGCGCTGGCCGTGCTGGGGGCGCTGGGACTGGACTACGTGCTGCGGGAGAAGGAGAGGAACAAGCGCCTGCTGCTGGGAGGGGTGGGGGCGGTGCTGGCCCTGGGGCTGTTCATGGCCTTTGTCGCCGGACCCGTCTACAGGTTCCTGGTGTCGGCGCGGGGCAACGCCTTCCGGCAGGGCCTGGAGCACGCCCTGCGCTGGAACAACCCGGCCATCCTGGTCCCCCTGGCCTGCGCGGCGGGGTACCTGGTGGTGTGGTTCCTGTGGTACCGGGACCGGCGCCTGGCCCGCTGGGCGGGTGTGGCGCTGATCGTGGTGGTGGTCCTGGAGCTCTTCAGCTTCTCGGCCTTCGTCGACAACGAGAGCTATTCCATCGCGGGCTTAAAGGAGGAGGCTGCTGCATCATGGCGCGGGGAGCTGGCGGGAACCGCGCAGGAAGCGCGCGTGCTTTACACCGGCACCTATCCCTATAACATGGACGCCGTCAACCAGGACATCGCCATGCTCAACGGCTACGAGTCGCTCATCATCGACGACTTCGTATAACTCACCGGCCTGGGCCTGTCGCAGGACGAGGTGAGCTGGCGCAACCTGGTCGCCGACAACGTCACGCTCTCCGCCGCCAACTGCGAATACGTGGTGGTAGAGCGGGGGAGCCTGCCGTTCCTCCCCGACCCCATCCATGCCCTGGTGGATCCGCCGCCCCGGCCCTCCGGTACCGAGGTCGTGTTGGGCGCCGACTGGCAAGGAGACGGCTTCACCGAGCAGGGAGGGGAGGTGCGCCTGGCCGCCGGTGCCGGGGGCACCGCCGTTATCTCCCAGGATTTCCCGGTATACGAGGGCTCGCGCTACCTGGTCTCCTATACGGCGCGGGCGGACGAGGACTTCGCCGGCGGCCTGAATATCCGCATCGATCTGAACAGGCAGGACGGCTTGTTCGGTGAGATCGACCTGAAGGTCGACGTCTTCTCCCCCGAAAGCCGGAGGTACATGGACGTGATCGACGTCTATCAGCAGCCGCCGTCCGACCCGCTCTTCTCGCCCCGGGCCGCCATCAGTTTCTCGACCGGGTCCACGGCCCCGATATTTATACAAGATGTAAATATTACCTACCTGGACGATATCCCGCTGCCCCTCTTTTCCCAACGGCTCTTAACGGACAGGGAGCCGCCGGAAGACGGCAGTTCATTACCTGTATATCAGATATTCTACAAGGATGACGAGGTCAACGTTTATCGCAACCTCAACTGCCTGCCGCGCGCCTTCGCGGTGCGGGAACTGCAGGTGGTGGAGGACCTCGCGGAGATGAAGGAGCGCTCCTTCAAGCGGGAGTACGACCCTTCGCTGACCGCGCAGGTGCTGCGCGGCGGACTTCGCCGAGATCGGCGCCTCGTCCTTCGCCGCGGGTACGGTGGAACCGGTGGAGTTGTCCGAGGACTACCTGTCCTTCGAGGTGGAGATGGAGGGCGACGGCTTCCTGATCGACTCCGACCAGTACTACCAGGGCTGGACGGCGGCGGTGGACGGGGTGGAGACCCCCATCTACCAGGTCAACGGGTTCATGCGGGGGATCGAGGTGCCGGCGGGCAGCCACCGGGTGGAGTTCCGCTACTCCGCCCCGGTACTGCGCGCCTCGCTCTGGGTCTGCCTGGCCCTCTTCCTGCTGGTCTTCGCGGCGCTGGGCCTGCTGCTGTTCAGCGGGGCCGGCCGGCGCTTCGACGCGCGTTCCCCGGCGCCTGTCCGCGGAGAAGAGGAGTCCGAAGAGGCCGTGGAGAAGAAAGTGAAACTGAAGGCGGAGGAGCTGTTCCCGCCCGACGACGAGGAAGAGAGAAAGGCCCGGGCCCGCTCGAGGCGCCGCCGCCGCGACATCTAAATTTGGGGTCAGGCCCCAAATTCAGATATGCTGAAGCGGGCCGCAGATTGTTGAAACGAACTAAATTTGGGGCCTGACCCCAAATTCAGGAGGAGGAGGAGAGTGAAGCAGGACGAGTACCGCATCATGGGCCAGGTGGAGGACGAACACTGGTGGTACGTCGGCCACCACCACGCCTTCATCTCCCTGCTGGAGCGCTACTGCCCGGAGGCGGCGCGCGGCAGCGTGCTGGACGCGGGCTGCGGCACCGGGGGCTTCATGCAGCGCCTGCGCGAGCGGTGCCACCCCCGCGAGCTGGTGGGCGTGGACTACAGCGAGGACGCCCTGCGCTACTGCTCGGAGCGGGGCCTGCCCGAGACGGAGTGCTGCTCCATCGAGACCCTGCCCTTCCCGGACGCCTCCTTCGACCTGGTGGTGTCCTTCAACGTCATCTGTCACTACGGCGTGGCGGACGACTCAGAGACGGTGCGCGAGATGGCCCGCACGCTCAAGCCCGGAGGCTGGCTGCTGCTCAACCTGCCCGCCTTCGACATCCTGCGCGGCAGCCACGACGCGGCGGTGGGCGGGGTGCGCCGCTACCGCGTGCCGGGCACGCGGGAGATGCTCCGGCGGGCCGGCCTCGAGCCCGTGTACCTCACCTACTTCGACACCACCCTCTTCCCGGTGGCGGTGGTCCACCGCCTGCTGAGCCGCCGCCACGCCGCGGACGAAGACGTCAAGTCCGACCTCTGGGCCCCCACCTACCTCAACCGCCTGCTCACCGGGCTGCTGCGGCTGGAGGAGCAGGTGGCCCTGCGCCGCCCCCTTCCCTTCGGCACCTCGCTGGTGGCCCTCGCCAGAAAGTGACGGTGCCAGGCACCATCACTTTTCCGTCACTTTTTCATCCTCCTTGTTTAGCCAGGCCGGCAAACACGAATAATAAGAGGTGAGAAAGGAACCGACCATCAACCTGGAGGTGCGCGAGTGAGCTTACCGGATATAAGCGGGCTGGTCAAAAGACAGCGGGAGTTCTTCGCGAGCGGCGCCACCCGGGACGTCGATTTTCGCCGCGCTCAACTCGAGAAACTGAAGAAGCTGTTGAAGGACTACCAGGGCCGCATCTCGGAAGCGGTGGCCCAGGACCTGCGCAAACACCCCTTCGAGGCTTTCTTCAGCGAGTCCGCCTTCCTCCTGAGCGAGATCGACTACGCCCTCAGGCACCTGGACTGCTGGACGCGGCCGCAAGAGGTCCAGTCCCCGCGGGTATTCCTGGGCGCCGACAGCCGCATCTATCCCGAGCCCTACGGGGTCGCCCTGATCATCGCGCCATGGAACTACCCCTTCAACCTCCTGCTGACCCCCCTGGTCGGAGCGATGGCGGCGGGCAACTGCGCGGTGCTCAAGCCCTCCGAGGTGTCATCCCATTCGTCCGCGGTCATCGCATCCATGATCGCCGGGGAGTTCGACCCCGGCTATATCGCCGTGGTCGAGGGGGGCATGGAAGTGAATGAGCCGCTCATGCGGGAGAAGTTCGACTACATCTTCTACACCGGGGGCACGGTCGTGGGCCGCGCGGTCATGGAAGCCGCGGCCCGGCACCTCACGCCGGTCACCCTGGAACTGGGCGGCAAGTCCCCGTGCATCGTGGACCGGGGAGTGCGCATGGGGTACACGGCCCGCCGCATCGCCTTCGGGAAGTTCCTCAATGCCGGCCAGACCTGCGTCGCCCCCGACTACCTGCTGGTGCAGCGCGAGGTCAAGCGGCCGCTGCTGGAGGCCATCCGCCACGCGGTCCGCTCCTTCTACGGGGACGACCCCGGCGCCAGCCGTCACTACACGCACATCATCAACGAGCGTCATTTCGAGCGGCTGGAGAGGCTGATGGAGGAGGGGGAGATCGTCATGGGCGGCGAGCGCGATCGCTCGAACCTCTACATCGCCCCGACATTGATAGACGAACCCCCGCTCGACGCGCCGATAATGCAGGAGGAGATCTTCGGCCCGGTCCTGCCGGTCATCGCCTACGACCGCCTGGAGGAGGCCCTGGACCTGGTCAACTCGCGGCCCAAGCCCCTGGCGCTCTACTTCTTCTCGCCCGATCGCGCCCTGCAGGAAAGGGTATTGAGAGAGACCTCCTCCGGCGGCGTATGCATCAACTCGACCCTGCTGCAGGAATCCACCCCCACCCTCCCCTTCGGCGGCGTGGGAGACAGCGGCATGGGAGGCTACCACGGCAAGGCCAGCTTCGACACCTTCACCCACTTCAAGAGCGTTCTCCGCCAGCGCCTGCCCCTGGACGACCTGATACGCCCACCCTACCCGGACCTGCCCGTCCTCAACCGGGTCATCCAGCGGCTGCTGGTGCAGGGGCGCAAGTGCCGCAGGCGCTGACTCCGAAGCTGATTCCATGGCAAATCGCCACGTCAGCAAGTAGGATATAAGGGTAGCGTCTTCGCGAGCTACCGGAGGGAGGACCGCATGGACCTTATCCTGGAGAACGCAACGGTGGTGGACGGTTCGGGAGGCGTTCCCTTCCGCGCCGACGTGGGCATCGAGGGCGAGTCCATCCGGGCGGTGGGGGACCTGCGCCGGGCGGAGGCGGCGAAGCGCCTCGACGTCAAGCGGCAAGGTGGTCTGCCCCGGCTTCATCGACGTCCACTCCCACGCCGACCTGACCCTCTTCCGCGACGACCACGCCGCCCTCCTGTCCCCCCTGGTGAAACAGGGCATCACCACCTACGTGGGCGGCAACTGCGGCATGGCCCTGGCCCCCATCACCGCTGAAAACAGGGAGGGCATCAAGACCTACCTGGAGATCTTCACCCAGATGGACTTCGACAGGGATATCCGCTGGGAAAGCATGGCCGGCTTCATGGACTTCGTGGAGGCGCGCGGCTCCCTCCTCAACACCGCCCTGCTGGCGCCGCACGGGGTGATGCGCATCTCCGCCGCCGGCCTCTCCGACCGGCTCTGCACCACGCAGGAGATCGGGGTGATGAAGAAGCTGCTGGCCGAGTGCATGGAGGCGGGCGCCTTCGGCCTCTCCACCGGTCTCCAGTACTTCCCGGGCAGCCAGTCCGACACCGCGGAACTGGTGGAACTGGCGGGCGTGCTCACCCCGTACGAGGGCGTCTTCACCAGCCACCTCCGTTCCTACACCAACACCACCCTGGGGCGCGCCATCGCCGAGGTGGGGGAGGTCGCCCGGGCCAACGGCATCCGGGGCCACGTCTCCCACATCTTCTCCATCCCCTGGTTCGGTCCCGCGCAGAAGCCGGCCCTCAAGGGGCTGAAGTGGCTGGCCCACCACTCCGGTACGGCCCTGCGCCTCATCCCCCGGCCCCTGCTGGACATGGAGATGAAGCGCATCCTGGGCTACCTGGACACCGAGCGCGACCGCGGCACCACCATCAGCATGGACGCCATGCCCACCACGGCCGGGTTCACCCATCTCCTGGCCTTCTTCCCGCCCTGGGTGCTCACCGGCGACCGCGAGAGCGGTCATCGCGCGCATCTCCGACCCCGCCGCCCGCCGGGAGATGCTCTCAGACATCGAGAAGGGCAAGCCCACCTGGCCCCACCGCGGGCGCAACGACTGGTCACTCAACATCATGCGCCAGCTGGGCTGGGACGCCGTCACGGTCATGGCCGTCCATTCCGAGAACAACAGGGACCTGGAGGGGAAGACCTTCGTCGAGATAGGGGAAGAGCGGGGCTAGCCACCCCTTCGACGCCATGTGCGACCTGCTGCTGGAGGAGGAGGGGGAGGTGCTGGTGTTCGAGTCCCTCACCGAGCCGGACGACGAGTTCACCGAGCACTACACCTACCCGGCCCTGTGCGACCCCCACACCATGATCACCACCGACACCATCCTGCTGGGCATGGGCAAGCCGTCGTACCTGTTCTACGGCTGCTACCCCAAGTTCATCGGGCGCTACGTATACGAAAAAGGCCTGCTGGACCTGGCCGAAGCGGTGAGGCGCTGCACTTCCCTGCCGGCCGCCTGCTTCGACCTGGCCTGGCGGGGGATGGTGCGGGAGGGATACTTCGCCGACCTGCTGGTGCTGGACGCGCCGCGCTTCGGTACCCGCGCGGTCTTCCGCGACCCGGAGGTGTTCCCCGAGGGCCTGGAGCGGGTCTTCATCAACGGTAAAATGGTGGTGGAGGCGGGCGAGGTGGTGCCCGGCGCCCTGGCCGGTAAGGTGCTGCGCCGCAACGACCCGAAACGCCCGGCTGAAAAGTGACGAAAGTGACGAAAAAGTGATGGTGCCTGGCACCGTTCGAAAGGAGGAGGCATGTCGAGGATAGTAGTCATGGGAGGTTGCGGGGGCATCGGCAGCATCGCCGTGCGCACCCTCTTGCTCACCGACCACTTCGACGAAGTGGTCATCGGCGAGAAGCGGGCGGACGCCGCCCGCGAGATGGCCGACCGCCTGGGCTCCCCCAGGCTCAAGGTGGCCGAGGTGGACGCGGAGGACCCGTCCAGCCTGGCCCGGGCCGTTTCCGGCGCCGACGTGGTGCTCAACTGCGTGGGCCCCTTCTACCGCTTCGGCCCGCCCATCCTGCGCGCGGTCATCGAGGCGGGCATCGACTACGTCGACGTCTGCGACGACCTGGACGCCACCGAGGCCATGCTGGAGCTGGACTCAGCCGCCCGCTCGGCCGGGGTGACCGCCCTCATCGGCATGGGCAACTCCCCCGGCCTGGCCAACGTGCTGGCCCGCTTCTGCGCCGACGAGATGCTGGACACGGTGGACAGCGTGGACATCTACCACGCCCACGGGGGCGAGCCGGACGAGGGGGCGGCGGTGATCAAGCACCGCATCCACGCCATGACCAACCTGGTGCCGGTGTTCCTGGACGGCAAGTTCATCCGGGTGATGATGCTGGAGCCGGAGGGGATGGACCTGGTGGAGGAGATTGACTTCCGCGACATCGGGACCTTCCCGGCCTACCCCTACCCCCACCCGGAGACCATCACCATGCCGAAATATCTACAAGGTATAAAAAGAGTCACCAACATGGGCTTCGTCCTGCCCCTGCCGTACTTCCAGCTGACCATGGACCTGGTCAAGCTGGGGCTGGCGGCGAAGGAGCCGCTGGGGGTGCTGGGGCAGGAGGTCGTCCCGCTCGAGTTCACCGTGGCCTACATCCAGTCGCAGCGCCCGCGCCTGCTGGCCGAAGCCGGCCTCACCGGCCCCCAGGGCTGCCTCAAGGTGAAGGTCACCGGGAAGAAGGGCGGCGACTCCCACACCTACATCTTCTCCATGTCCTCGCGCACCGGCGGGGCGGGGGAGGGGACCGGCATACCGGCCGCGCTGGGGGCCATGCTCATGCGGGAAGGCGCCTTCGACGAGAAGGGCGTGCTCCCGCCGGAGGCCCTGGTCAAGCCGCTGAAGATGCTCGAGCTGGCGGGCAGCGTGGTCAAGCAGTTCGGGGTGGAGGGGTCGGGCGGCGGCCTGCCCATCCACATCGAGCACATCGGCCCCGCCGGCACCAGCGAGGAAGTCCAGCTGGGCCTGTAGGGCGGCAGGGGGCACCGCGTGGCGAAGGACGCGAAGGACAGGGACCTGGTCATCGGGCACGACGTGGGGACCGGCGGCAACAAGGCGGTCCTGGCCGACGTGCGGGGAAACCTCATCGCCACCGCCTTCGAGCCCTACCCCACCAGCTACCCGGGTCCCCACCGGGCGGAGCAGGACCCCGAGGACTGGTGGAGGGCCGTCTCCGCGTGCACCCGCCGCCTCCTCGAGGACACCGGCACCGACCCCGCGCGCGTGCTGGGGATCGGCTTCGCCGGGCAGATGGCCGACACCGTCCCGGTGGACGCGGAGGGAAAGCCGCTCACCCCGGTCATCCTCTGGCTGGACAGCCGGGCCGACGAGCAGGCGGAGCGCATCATCCGCCGCCTGGGCGGCAGGCACGTCCTCATGCGGGTGGCCGGCGCCCTGCCCACCGGCAAGGACATCATCAGCAAGTGGGCCTGGCTCAAGGAGGAGGAGCCGCGGGTCTTCGCGCGCACCCACAAGCTGCTCGACTCCACCGGGTACCTGGTGATGCGGGCCACCGGGGTGATGCAGGCCGACCACACCGGGGCGGGCTCCACCGGCATCCTCAACAACAGGAAGCGAGACTGGGAGCCCCTCTTCGTACGCCTGCTGGGCCTGCCCCGGGAAAAGTTACCTGATGTAAAAAGAAGCATCGACGTGGCCGGCCCCCTGACGGCGCGCGCGGCGGAGGACCTGGGCCTGCCGGCCGGCACCCCGGTGGTCGGCGGCCAGGCGGACATCCCCTCGGCCGCCATCGGCTCGGGGGCGCTGGGCGACGGCGACGCCCACGTCTACCTGGGCACTTCCAGCTGGCTGTGCATCTCGGTGGCCAGGGCCCGCAGGCTGGGCAGGTACGGCATCGCCGCCGTCGCCTCGGCCGACCCGGAGATGCTCATCATGATCGGGGAGACGGAGACGGCCGGCGCCTGCCTGCAGTGGTTCGCCGACAACCTGGCGGGGGAGGAGGAGCGCGCGCAAACGGGCGAGGGTTGTTCCATCTTCCAGTCCCTGGACCGGATCGGCGGGACTGGTCGAGCCGGGCGCGGGAAAGCTCATCTTCTGCCCCTGGATGTTCGGGGAACGCTCGCCGGTGCCCGACACCACCCTGCGCGCCGCCTTCCTCAACCTCTCCCTCGAGCACGAGCGGAAGCACATGCTGCGCGCCGTCTACGAGGGCGTGGCCTACAACCTGCGCTGGCTGGTGGACGCGGCGGAAGGGGCGGGGCTTGACTGCCGGCCCCTGCGGGCCATCGGCGGGGGCGCCTGCTCCGACCCCTGGATGCGGATCCTGGCCGACGTCACCGGCCGCACCATCGAGGCGGTGGAGAACCCGCAGGAGGCCGGGGCCATGGGGGTGGCCCTGACGGCGGCGGTGGCCATGGGCGTCTACCGCGACTTAAAGGACCTCAAGCAGGTGGTCAGGGTGCGCCGCGTCTTCGAGCCGCGCCCGGAGAACCAGAGCGTCTACAACGAGCTGTACTCGGCCTTCCGCGCCGTCTACCCCGCCCTCTCCCGCCTGGGCAGGGACCTCAACCAGGTCACGGGGGAAAGTGAAGGGGCGCGGCTCCCGCGCCCCCAAAGAAGTGACGAAAAAGTGATGGTGCCTGGCACCGTTAGAACAGGGCCAGCTTCTTCATCTCGCCTGACTCGTAGTCCCAGCGCCGGTTGCAGACGTTGTTGGGGTCGGTCTCCATCTTCAGGGCGGTGACCGTGTCCAGGTAGGGGAGCAGGTTGGGCATGACCATCGGCAGGACCATGTCCAGCATGGGGGTGCCCTGGATCATGCAGGCGGCCCCGGCGGCGAAGAGGGCGCCCCGTGCCCATCCCCCCGAAGGAGGCGCGCAGGTACCCGAAGAGCACCCGCAGCAGGTCGTCCTTGTCCGCCTGGTTGGAGTAGAGGTCGAACTCCAGGTAGGCCATGCGGCCCATGTGATAGGGCTGGAAGTAGGCGCTGGCGTCGTCCGGGCGCAGTATCTCGTCGTTGGTGCCCACCTGGTCGGTGGTGATCACGCGCATGGCCTGCTCGGTGCCGAGGAAGTTGTCCAGCCTGTCGATGAGGGCGCCGATGTAGAAGCTGCCGCGCACCCGCTGCACCCGCACCGTCTCCCGGAAGTACTTGGTCCAGCGGTCCAGCTTTACCTTGGTGCCGACCAGTTCGCCCATGATATCCGCGTCGATGAACTCGAAGACGGGGCTGATCTCCGCCACCAACTTGCGGGAGAGTTCCGCCTTGAGCACCGCCTCCTCCTTGGTGACGCCGCCGAAGAAGGCCATGATGTTGTTGCGGGGCATCGCCTTGACCAGGCGCTCGGCCTCCTTGTTGTCGTCCCCGATGAAGATGCCGTAGAAAGTGTTCTGCAGGTGGGCCAGTTCCAGCGCCAGGTTGTCGCTGCCCAGCCGGTAGAGGGCTTCGATGACGTCGTCCAGGTGGTCCTCGTTGTAGGCGGGGTAGAGCTGGTGCAGGAAGTGGGGTTCGGGGTAGAGGCGGATGGTCATCTCGGTGACGATGCCCATGGTGCCCATGGAGTAGCGGAAGTAGCTGGAGAGGTCCGGCCCCGGCCCGGGGACGTGCGCCGCCTCCATGCCGCAGCTTCGCGGCCCCGTCTCCAGGACCTCCCCGGTGGGCAGGACCATCACGGTCTCCAGGATGTTGTCCATGCCGAAGCCGTACTTGGAGGCCATGGTGTTGATGTTGCACATGGTGTGGTTGGAGATGACCCCGGCGGTGGCCGAGGTGGAAGGGTTGGTGAGGCGCAGGCCGCGCAGCTGCGCCTCCGCCTGGAGCATGCAGTAGGTCACACCCGGCTGGATGCGCGCCTGCATGTGGTCCCCGTCGATATCGAGGATCTGGTCCATGCGCCGCAGGTCGCAGATGACCCCCCCGTAGAGGGGGATGGTGGCGCCCACGGTGGAGACGCCGGTGCCGTAGGGCATCACGTCCACCAGGCACTCGTTGGCGATGCGGAAGACCTCGGAGACCTCCTCGGTGGAAGCGGGCAGGACGATGATGTGGGGATAGGTCGCCGGGGTGAACGACTGGTCCCGCGCGTAGCCGCAGACGATGCCGGGGTCGTTGGAGACCCACTCGCTGCCCAGGGCCTCCTGGAACATGCGCGTAGGCCTTGTCCAGGTTCTCCTCCAGGTTGTTGATGGGAGCGGATTCGTGCCTTGAAGGTATCTTGACGATGCGTCGGTTGCCGCGGTCCTCCGCATAGCGGCTGCGTTTGATGGCGGACTCTCTCTTCACCTGCCGGCACCCCCCTCTATCCAGTCACAGCGGATGTTCTCCATCAAAGTTATATTCTTCCCGACACAGTGTCAACCCCGCGGCGGGGTGGTAGAATCCCCTTAGTGTCCCTTGGCCGAGGAGGATGACGGCATGAGCGGTGAACGGTACGACGTTCTGATAATCGGCTCCGGCGTCGGCGGGCTCACCTGCGCCGGCCTGCTGGCCAAGCAGGGCCTCAAGGTGCTGGTGCTGGAAGCCCTGGACCGTATCGGCGGTTGCTGCTCCAACTACGACTTCGACGGCTTCAAGCCCGAGGTGGGGGCGGTCTTCGTCATCGGGCATTTCCTCTACGGCCAGTACTTCCAGCTGGTGGAGCGCAGGCTGGAGGACTACCTCGACCTCAAGCGGATCGACCCCGTCTACGACATGGTGCTGGAGGGGGGCGAGCGTTACCTGCTCCCGCAGGACCTTGACCAGATGGAGGAGGTGGTCAACCGCATCAACCCCGCCGATGTGCCCGGTTACCGGCGGTACAACGCGGACATGCGGAAGCTCCAGGACCTGCTGAAGGCCGTCGCCTCCAGCCGCATGCCGGCCCTCGAGGACTTCCTCAAGCCGTCCTCCCTGGCCAGGCTGGGCGCCAGGAAGGAACTGCTGGCCGCCCTGCCGGTGGCGGCCCGGCTGGCCACGCACAACATGGGCCACTGCGTACAAGGCTACTTCCGGGACGAGCGCCTGCGGCTCATCTTCGGCTGGGAGAACCTCTACGCCGCCCTGCCGTCCCACCGCTGCAACGGCCTGTTCGCCGCCATGTCCTACATGAGCCGCGACAGTCTGTACTACCCCAGGGGCGGCATGATGGCCATCCCCCGGGCCATGTGGAAGATCGCTTCCGAGTACGGGGCCGAGCTGCGCACCGGCGCGCTGGTGGAGAGGATCGTCATCGAGAACGGCAGGGCCGTGGGCGTGAGGCTGGCGGGCGGCGAGGAACTGCGCGCGAGCAAAGTCATCTCCAACGCCCACTCCCGCCTGACCTACCTCGACCTGGTGGGGGAGGAGAACATCCCGGCCTGGGCGGCCAAGACGGTCAGGCGCCAGCCCTGCTCCATCCCCGCGCCCACCTTCTACCTGAACGCGAAGGAGAAGGTGGGGACGGAGGCCCATTTCACGGTGCTGCTCAACCGCCGCCGCAAGTTCGACGACTTCTGGCACGAGTTCTACGATACCGGACTGCTCTACCGCCCCGACGACGGCCCCATGTTCATCTCCAACCCCAACTTCGACGACCCGGGACTGGCGCCGGAGGGCAAGGACTCCCTCTCGGTCATCTACATCGCCCCTTACAGGCTGAAGTATCACGACTGGGACGACATCAGCGCGTCCTGGCCGGCGGAGCTCACCGGGTCCATCGAGCGCCGCGCCTTTCCCGGGCTTGCGGACAAAGTGGAGAGGATGGAGTCGGTCACGCCCCGGGAACTGGAGCGCACCTTGCGGGTGGCCGAGGGCGCCTTCTTCGGGCTCGAGCTGAACGGCACCAACCTGGGGCCCTTCCGCCCCAACTACCGGTCGCGGCTGGTGGGGGACCTCTACCTCACCGGGCAGTGCACCAACCCCGGCGGCGGCGTGCCCCTGGTGATGACCTCAGGGATCATCGCTTCCAGCCTGCTGTTGAACGATTGGAGTAAACACTGAGGCATCGCTCCTGGGAGAATACTGGAGAGTATCGATGCCGATTCACGTATATGAGGTCCGGTGGGAAGAGAGGAGGGTCCGCCGATGGATTTCGTAACCGAGATGATGCAGCGGGTGAAGAACCTCTGGGGCATCATGATGAACGCGAAGGACCAGGGCATCGCCCTGGTCAAGGCGGCGCTGCCGGAGCTGCCGGCGGTCGTGGTGAAACAGGGCAAGCGGATGGGGATCGGGGCGTTCGTCATGTTCGCCGGCCTGGGCGTCCTGGGGGTGGCCGCGCTGTACGGGGTGTACGCGCTGATGCTGGTGGTCGACCTGGCCTTCGACCGCATGTGGCTCTCGGCCGTAGTAGTGGTGGGCGCCATGGCCCTGGTCGGCGGGTTCGCCGCCTTGATGGGGGGCATCTTCGCTTACGAGTCCGGCGTCAAGCTGCAGAAGAAGGCGGAACCGGCCGTCGCCGAAGCCGTGGAGCTGGTGGTGAGCACGACGCAGGAGACCTACAAGGAGGTAACCGGCCTGTGGGACGCGACCAATCGGGGGATGAAGTTCGGCCTGCACCTGCTGGACCTGGTCAAGCGCTCCGCTCCGGTGCTGTCCGCCCTGGCGCTCGCCGCCGCCCTTATTCTGCACCGCCACATGAGGCGCAGGAGGTTGCTGGCGTGGACGCCCAGGGTCATCGAGGAAGTCACGCGGATGGCGGACCTGTCATAGGTACGATAAGATAGCTGAGCAAAGCAAATGGGGAACATCACTGAAGAGGGAGGTATGGAATGAAGGCGTTGTTTGAACTGATGGGCATAGCCGCAGGCATAGTCGCGAGCATCCCCGGGATGGTCGCCGGGTTCATCTCCGGCGTGCTCTCCTCTTTCAGCCCTAAGATCGCGGCCGAGATAGCCAACGACACGGTGGAGAACCACCGGACCTTCGTCTCCGGAGTGATAGACGGCCTCAACCCCGCGGCCATGGCCGAGATGAGCAACTACGTGATCAGGCACCACAAGCCCTTCGTCTCCGGAGTGGTGGCCAACCTCGACCCCAAGGCCGTGGCCGAGCTGACCAACGACATGGTCAAGGAGAACGGCAAGTTCATCTCCGACATGGTCAACGAGATCAACCCCGAGGTGATGGTGGCGCAGATCAACGCCAACGTCGACTTCGTGACCAGGGTCATCGCCGGCCTGGACCCGGCCATCAAAAAGGCGCTCAACGCCTGAGGCCGCATCACGCAAACCCGTCAAAGGCATGAACGGCGCCCCCACCGGGGCGCCGTTCCTTTTTAACTTCCGCGACTTTTACTTGGATGTAAGGAATTCGCGTACTTCCGCGCTGAAGGCCCCGGGCGATTCCAGGTTGCCGGCATGGCCGGTATCGGGAATGACAACCAGGCTTGACCCCGGTATTCGAGCGTGCAGCTCCCTGGCGACACTCATCGGTGAACGTTGATCTAGTTCGCCGTGGAGCAGCAGGACGGGAACGGTGATAGATGGAAGCACGTCACGAAGATCCGCTTCCGCGAAAGACCGGAGCATCACCCGCATCCCGATCGGGTGGGATTCGGAGATGATGGCCGCGGTCTCCCTGATCACCTCAGCCGGCACCGGCTTCGAGAACAAGGTCGGGATAAACTCCTCCGCGACCTTGACCATGGGTTGTTTGGACTGCTCCAGCCCTCTTTCTAAGCGGTCTTCGACTTCCTCCCGCGAGAGAGACCCCGCCCATCCGGCGTACGCCGAAGCCAGTACGAGCGTTCTGGGGGCCTCAGGGTGGCGTCGATAGAATTCCAGGGCGAGGCCGGCGCCAAACGATATGCCGAGCAGGTGCGGGCGTGCGATGCCGAGTTCTTCGAGGAACACCGCCAGGCAGTCGGCATAATCCGGTAAGGGGCTTTCAGCGCTTGAGGGCGGGGACCACTTCCAGGGTCTCCTTCCTGCCCAGCCGGACGACCGTGAGCGCGGCGGCCTTGTCCGCCTCGTCGTCGGTGAGCAGGCGCAGCAAGTCGTCGAGGCCGCCCACCGGGTTGCCTTCGTAACCCACGATGATGTCCCCCGAGCGCAGCCCCGCGCGCTCTCCCGGCCCCCCTCTTCTCCACCTGGGAGACCATGATGGCGCTCTCCAGCTCGAGCTCGTGCCGGCGAACCATGCGGCGGGGCAGGGGGAAGTTCTGTCCCATGAAGCCGATGTAGCTGCGCTTGACCACGCCGTCGCGCATCAGCTTCAGGGCGATGTACCTGGCCGTGTCGATGGCGATGGCGAAGCAGAGGCCCTGGGCGGGCAGGATGACCGCGGTGTTCACCCCGACGACGGCGCCCCGCGAGTCGACCAGGGGCCCGCCCGAGTTGCCGGGGTTCAAGGCCGCGTCGGTCTGGATGACGTCGTCGATGAGGCGTCCGCTGGAGGAGCGCAGGGAACGGCCCAGGGCGCTCACCACCCCGGCGGTGACCGAGTGCTGGAAGCCGTAAGGGCTGCCCACCGCGACGACCAGCTGGCCCACGCGCAGCTCACGGGAGTCTCCCAGTTCCGCCGCGCACAGCTCGGGCGCGCTGATCCTCACCACCGCTATGTCGGTGTCGGGGTCGTCCCCGATGAGGTCGGCCCGGCAGCGCCGGCTGTCCGGCAGGACCGCCTCGATCTTCGTGGAATCGTGCACCACGTGGCTGTTGGTGACGATGAAGCCGTCACCGGTGATGACGAAGCCGGAGCCGGACCCGCCGTCCGGGGGCGGTGCCTGGTAGGGGGAACGGCGCTGGCGGGACGGCCGCTTCTTCACCTCGATGTTGACCACCGAGGGGCTGACCCTGTCCACCGCCTCGACCACCGCCCGTGAATAGGCGTCGAGGAGCTCGCCGTCGGTCAGGGGCCTCACGGACTCCCCGGAGTATCCCCGCCCCGGGGGCGGCCGCAGCGCTTCCTCCCCCTCCAGCAGCCTCAATCTCTTGGCCATGGTGCCGCACCTTCCTTCACGACAACCGCTTACCATATCCTTCCAGATATATTATTCTCGCCTCCGCGTTTTTTTAACATGCGTGCGCTTGACAGTCCGGTGAACATAGGTCATAATATGACTCAAAGGTTACCAGAACACCAGGGGCCGCACTCTCCTCGCAACAATCACCCCGGACGACCGATGCGGAGGACCTCATGGGCACTGCCGCGCGCAAGGAGCGAGAAAAGCAGAAAAGACGCGAGGAGATCCTCGCCGCCGCGCGGGACCTGTTCTACGAAAAAGGCTACCAGAACACCACGGTGGAGGAGATCGCCGAAGCCGCGGAGATCTCCAAGGGCACCGTCTACCTCTACTTCGCCAGCAAGGACGAGCTGTACGTCTCGGTCATCCTGGAGGGTTTCGGTGGAACTGGAGAAAAGGCTGGTAGCCGCGGTAGAGGGTGGTGAGTCCGTCACGGAGAAGATCCTGGCCATCTTCTCCATCTTCGTCGACCACTGCCTCAACCACCGGGAATATTTCCGGCTGACCCAGTACTTCCTGAGTGAGAGCGTGCGGGAGAACCTGCCGCAGGAGATGCGCGAGACCATCGACAGCCATTCCCGGGACCTGCTGGAGCTGGCCGGCCGCGTGGTCAGGCATCTGACCAACGAGAAAGAGTTCGAAGCCGCAGCAAAGAGCTCCCGCACGAGCAAAAGGATCATCCGATACTTAAATGAGTTTGATGCGGTCAAGCTGGCAGTACTCGGACTTGATCTCCCGTAACTCGTTCTGGCGAATCCGATGCCAATAATGAAGCCCTGTCCGACGTCGGACAGGGCCTGTTCATTCACACGTTCTGTACTAGCAGGTGGTACAACCGGAACACGAACGAGAAACGGTTGATCTGCAATCAACGATATTTGATTGTCCCCGTCAAAGACTTCAACTCTCCGCGATGAGATAGATCTTCCATGACTATTTCCCCTTTTGCGACACCCAATACGCGCCGAGGCTTCTGCATGTACCCATGCTTCACGAAGATGTCGATTGCAATATGAATGGGCGGCGCATTGAAGGGAGAGCATTTCGGATTTTCCCAATAGTACTGTTGCGCCTGGAGCGCCGATGCGTCATATTCAGGCCCATAGCACTTGACCCTTACCCGGATGAACCGAATCATTGCTTTGACTACATCAGCAACGACAGGGTCCGTTGCTTCCGCGATAACCGGCACTCTCATGCATAGCTTTTCTTTCTCAATGGCTTCCGGAGGAATTCTGTATTGCGCAAGCAACTTCCCGTAAATTTCCGGGAACTGCAAAAACGGTGATTCTTTGGAAGCTCGGGATCAGGACCGTCAACATGCTTTTCGGGTTGGTAAACAGGAAATGCTTCTTGTGCTGGAGGTGCATTGTCGCGAGATACCATTCGCCCAGTGGCGAGTCTGGCAACGTCATGTTCGGACGGGAAATGAGCTCGTACTCTTGATATAATTTGGTCGGACAATAAACACGAACATAGTCGGTCTTCTTTCGCAAAAAGTGGATATGAAAAAGGATAGCCGATCTGCGGCACTTGCAAGAAAATCTTGATAATCTTTCGAATATCAGCACGTTTTCATCTGTCCGACGTCGGACAGGGCTGATCATTGCTGGGCTGAGCGTTGGCATTGCTTGCTTCTGCAGGGATATCAACCCCTACCAGAAGCTGATGCAGCCGGTAATTGCTTGTACAGCCATGACCTGAGGTGATGCTATAAATGTCTTTTCTCAGGCGTCTTTCAGCAGTTGCAGCAGGTCCTCGGCCGACAGGTGCGCGCCGGCCTCGGCGCCGTCCAGCAGGCGGTCCGCCAGATCGCGCTTCTCAGGCGTGGAGATCGAGATCTTCTCCTCGATCGTCCCTGCACCACCAGCCGGTAGATCGTGACCGGCCGCGTCTGCCCGATCCGATGCGCGCGGTCGGAGGCCTGATCCTCCACCGCCGGGTTCCACCACGGGTCCAGGTGGACGACATAATCGGCGGCGGTGAGGTTCAGCCCGGCGCCGCCCGCCTTGAGGCTGATCAGGAAGATATCGCCGGCGCCGGCCTGAAAGGCCTGGACCCGCTTGGCCGCGCTGGCCCGCCGGGACCGAGCCGTCGAGATATTGGTAGGCGTACCCCGCGCGTCGAGGGTCCGCCCGCACCTTCCGAGATGGCCGACGAACTGGCTGAAGACCAGGCCTTGTGGCGGTTGCGGATCCAGCTCCTCGATCAGTCCAGAACGTCCGCGAAGCTTGGCGCTGCCGGAGGCCGCTCGATCGGTCCGACGCGAGCGGGATGGCAGCAGGCGCGCCGCAACCGCGTGATCTCGGCGAGAATATGGATCTGTGCGCTGCCCGGCGGGGCCGTCGAGCGCCGCCAGTCTCGCGATCGCCTTGCCGCCGCAGCGCCTCGTAGAAGGCGCGCTCCTCCGACGCTCGATTCCACCCGCATCGTGACCTCGGTGCGCGGCGGCAGCTCCGCGCAGCACCGGCGCTCTTGGTCCGGCGCAGGAGGAACGGTCGGATCAGGGCTGCGCAGGCGTCGCTGGCGCCGCCGGAAGCTTCGCTGTCGCGCTCGATCGGCGCGGCGAAGACGTTTCTGAAATCCCTCCCGCGACGCCGAGCAGGCCCGGGGTGATCGTGTTGAACAGGCTCCATAATTCCTCGAGATCGTTCTCGATCGGCGTGCCCGACAGGGCGACCGAAACTCCGCCTCGATCGCCCGGCTCGCCTTGGCCCGCTTGGTCGCCGCGTTCTTGACGATTGCGCCTCGTCGAAACCACCGACGCTCCAGGACCGCGCGGTCAGCGCGTCTTCCTCTGATGCAGCAGGCCGTAGCTCGCGAGCAGATATGTCGCCCGGGCCGAGCTGCCTCGACCAGAGCCGCGCGGTCGCGGCCGGGCCGAGACAGTGAACCGCCAGGACCGGCGCGAAACGGAGCGCTTCGATCTCCCAATTGTGGCAGACGGAGGTCGGCGCGACGATCAGGCCGGCCCCCGCGATGCTCGACGCAGGAGCACCGCGATGGCCTGCACCGTCTTGCCGAGGCCCATGTCGTCGGCGAGGCAGGCGCCCGTCCCGAGTGCGCGAGCCGCGAGAGCCAGCGAAACCCTCGACCTGATAATCGCGCAACTCGGCCTGCAGCGTCGGCGGCGGGGTGACCGGCAGCCGGTACGACTCGCGGATGCGCGCTCGTTCCTTCTTCCAACAGCTGTCGATCTGCGCGTTTCCCGCTTCCTCCGCCAGCGCGTCAACCTGTCCGCCCAGCAGCGGGTGAACAGTACCGCGTCCTCGCGCTCTCCCCCGCGACCCGCAGCGCCTCCAGCCGTTTGCGCAGCGCTTCGGTAATCGCCAGATATTGTCCGTCGCCGAGAGGCACAAACCGCCCGCTCGCCTGTTGCAGCAACCCCAGCAGCTTCGTCAGGCTCAGCACCTGCTGCTCGTCGATGCGTACCTCGCCGCCGACCGCCAGCCAGTCGCCCCGCCGCTCCACCCGCAGCCAGAGATCGCTCGCCGTGAAAAGACGGCTCACCTCAATCTTCCCGCCGTGCGGCCATTCCAGACGGACCAGATCTTCCGTCGCTTTCAGCGCCGCCAGAGCCTCCAGCGCGTCTTCTGGATCGTCCAGCGTCCACTGCCAGCGCCCGGCTTCTCCCCTCGTCAGCGCCGCGCAGGACGCGACCAGTTTGTTTGCCAGCTCCTGTTCGGCCGGCAAACCGCGGCGGGTCTGCAATCGCTCGCCGCCGACCTCCGCCACCAGATTGATGCCGCCATCGCCGGGCATATGCGCCGGTCCCTCCGGTCCCAGTGGCTTGATTAGTAGATCGATCCGCAGCCCCTCGCCGCAGGGCAGGATGTGGGCGTAGAGAAGCAGTTGCGCCGGAACCTCGCGCGCCGCCGTTCCCCCGCCAATGTCGGAGTGCACCGTGATCACGCCCGCCACCGCGCCCACCGCCTGCAGAACCCGCTCCCGCGCCGAGGCAGGAACTTGCAGCCCCTTGATGCCGACCAGCCCCGCCAGCTTGCGCTGCTCCTCGTCGAGCGTCAGAAGCACGAACCGGGTCGGCGTCTCCCGCAGCATAACGACCTCATGTTCACCGTCTACCGGCGGCGTGAAGCAGAGCCGCAGTCCGTCCGCGTTCTCCTCCACCCGCAGCTCGGGACTGCGCGCGATCAGCTCTGCCGATATCTCCGCATTCTCCGCCAAATAGATGCGCGGATGCCCCGCCAGAGCCTTCAGCGCTTTGGGGCGGTTGAACCCGTAAACAATCCGGCCGCCGTAGGAGTGATAATGCGACGCCACATCGGCCTCAATGGCGGCACAGACCTTCTTGTCCTCCTCGGTCAGATACGGCAGCGAGTTCTGCTCCGAATGCAGACGCTTCAGAGAGACCGGACGGCCCTTGCTCCAGCCGCCGCGGGAAAACTTCTGCTCGACCGGCTCGATGTTGGCGCACGGGCCGAACTCTGGTCCTCGTTATAGTCGAGTATCCAGACCAGCCGGCGCTGCCGCTTCCTGCGTCTGCGACGGCCCGTTTGAGGGGCTGGACTGCAGACGTGTCATCGCCTCCAGCGCCGTCTCCCAACGCTCCATCCGCCGCACGATGTTGGTCAGCGGCTGTAGGCCGGTCTCTCTGTAAAACGCCGCCGCCTCGTCCGGCGTCATGCCCGGTAGCTTGAGCTTCGCCTGTTGCGCAAGAGTGGCCAACTCCGCCGCGATCCAGCGCAGACCGCCGTTGGCAGCCTGCTCCGCCAGCGACAGCGCCGGGTCCCTCAACCCGATCAGGAAGTTTTCCGCTCGTCCAGTACACCGAAAGCAGCAGCAGCAGGCGGAAGAACGCCGGGTAGCCGTCGTTATAAAGCAGCGGCAGACAGTCCGCAAGTTCCCCCATCCCCGAGTCCTCACCCAGCCGCACGGCCAGCACCTGTCGTAGCGCCCGGCAGTAATGCGGGCAATCCTTTTGCCGCTTCAGCACGTCCAGATACGCGTTGGCCTGCGCCAGAAGCTCCGCCCTTCGCAGCGCAACAGGGCCAGCACATAACAGGCTCCAGCATCCGCCTCGAACCAGACCTTGCGCTTGCCGTTCATCTTTCTCTTCAACGCCAGCGCCGCTTCAAACGCCTCAATCGCCGCCAGATCATCGCCGCGCAAAAACCGCACGATACCGGCAAAGAAGCAATGATAGAACTGCGCCCCTTCATCGGTTGTGCCACTCAGGCTGTCCGCCACGCGCTGCAACCCTTCCACCTCCCCCCGCAGCAAAAGATAATTTCCGTACAGGTCGAGAATGGAGAAGGAGACCGGCTTGCGCGTAGAGGAAAGAGCCGCTCCAGCAGCGTCGCCGCTTCCGCCGGCAATTCAGACCTTCCCGATGAGGCCGAACCAAGCAGAACATCAAGAACCGCATCACGAATCGGCTGCGGCAGATCGTCCAGCCATGCCGGATCGTAAGGGTTCCAGAATATGGCGCGGAGCATTTCGACCGGAGAGCCGAAGCTCTTGCCGCAACAACGCAGACCGGGCACAAGGTGTTTCCGAAACGCCTCCACATCTTTGGTGTACAGCGCCAGACGGATATAGCGCATCGCCTGATCGGCACTTTTGTAGGGAGACTGGCCGGAAAAGCTGTAGGGATTCAACTGCGGAAGGTATTTCTGAACGGCAGTGAGCGGTTACGGCGACCAGCTCGCGGGACAGCGGCTCGGCAATCCGGAGATCAATCCGGAACGCGCTGCCCTTGACCTTCTCCACGAAGCCCTTGTTCGCCAGAGCGGCCAAGAGGTTGGAGAGCGCCCGGTCGGTGAACCCCTGGCCGCCTGTGTTGCGGATGCCGCAAGCGTTGAGAACCTGCAAGAGCATTGCGGATGTGACCGGCTCATAAGCCAGGGATAGCAGTTGCAGGACGCGGTACTCACAGGCGGAAACCGCCGGAGAGCAGTCAGATGCTCCGGAAACGGCTTTGCGTGTGGAGTCCTGTTCGGCCTGCTTCAGAAACTGGTGGATCTTTGCCGACTGCTCCGGGGTGAACGCGGGTTTTGCAGCCGACTTCCCGCGGCATGCCTTTTCATTGCGCTTGTTTCTCCCGGCCAAATAATCTTGCCGAAGTCGGGCGCATGCAGCCACTCGCATACAGCCACTCGGCAGTCTCGCCGGCATCCGGCATATGCGGCATTATATCTTTGCTGGCTGCCGGAGCAACAGTTATGGTGGACGGGGAATTGTCGCGATCAGGCAGCTTGTTCAAGTATGGCATTCATCGCTGCTTATGCGGAGCTCCGCATAAAAGGCGATGTTCTCCATGTTGCATTTCACGAAGTTCGCCCAGTTGCTGATCGGCAACGTCTTGGAATACCGCGGCGGAATCGGCAGATCTTGCTCCTTGAAGATCCGCTGGATCGTCGACGCCGCGATCTCCACCCCCAGTTTGCGCAACTCCCCGGCAATCCGCAACACGCCCCACCCCTTGTTTTCCGCGCCAATTTCACAACCGCGTCGATGATCTTCTGCGGGATAGAGCGCTTGCGCCCCGGACGCTTCATTTCCTTGCCCTGTTTGCGCCGTGACAGCCAGTTGCGGTAGGTCGCCGGACTGACAATCAGCAGCTTTTGGTCGATCTGATGATCGAGTTGCTTGCCGATCGCCAGCAGTTGCCGGATCTCCTCCGGGGTGGCGAGAATGCGTTTGACGCCCTTGCTCAAAGAGGACGCGCTGGAGTATAATGATTTGCTGACGGTAGAAGGACTCGTTGCTCTCGACAACAGCTGGCAAAGCAGCGAGCAGCTTGCTGAAGATGAGGGAAAAGAGCTGTTTCATGGCGGTTTCCTTGTTGCGGCTATTTTTCTGAAACGTTCTTTTGCTTCAATAAGTTACGAGCATCGTTCTTTATCGAATAGGCACGAAAGCCCGGGGTTTTCTGCAACAGCTCCGGGGTTGGTATATCGCTTGGAGTCGCGCGCATAAATTCAGCGTGCTCCATGTAAATAAATTTGCCTTTTCGCTGCCCGAAATCGCGTAGCGTCTGGGGTTGAACGAAGATCAAAACCAAAGGTCGCCAAACAAGCACGGCGCGATACCAGCGAAAAACCCAGGCATAAAAAAACTCCGCCCCCTACAAGGCGGGAGATTTTTTATGCCGATCCGACAACCAGACACTCCAAACCTGAAAGTTCTCTCCAGAATTGTTGATAAAGAGAAAAGCCGGGCAATTCTGCCCGGCTTTCTGTGAAATATAATTTGGTTGGGAATACGATCGCAATTTGGTTGAGGACAATCCCGATGAAAGTCCGTATTTTGTAAATCATCAGGCTCGCCCGAACAGCGCTAATATATTGGCAACCGGAACATCCTCTGGGTAAAGTAATGCGCAGCGGCACAAATATAGCCACCGCCCGCTCCTAATAACTTCTCCCGCCGCTCGGCTTCTGTCCGAACCTCCTCCCGGCGTACCTAGCGGTAGCACTCTCTGAGATCGATTCCGCCATGCAGGCATAACCGCCCCCGCACCTTTTCCTTCAATCTTTCAGGCTCCATTTCCGCCGCATGGGGCTGGATCGGGGTTCAGGATGTTTACACCGATATCGATCAGGTCGTCCAGCAGACGGTAGACCCCATCCGCACGAATGGTGGAACAGGAACGAATCCGGCGCAGCGGCATGCACGGCACCGTAATGTATCTTAAAGTACGGCTTGATTAGTTCCCGGAATACCTCCGGCGACATAAATGGGCCTGTCTGCAGGCCGAGATCATCACCAAAGCAAAAAACATCTATGTACGGCGCAAGTGGCCGGACAATTGATTCCACCTGCGACAACTTCTCTTTCAGCCAACGTCGAACAGCGCCCGCACCAGATCCGGTTCTTCCAATAAATCCATGGAAAACTGCTCATAGCCACGCTGGTAACAGCCTTGTTCAAAAAAGCCTCCCGATACCCAGTAGGTCGTAGCATATCCGGCGGCGCGGTATTCTTTGGCCAGTGCGATTTGCCAATCTAGATACGGTGAAGGCAGGCTGAGTTTTGGCAGTATCGATGTAATTTGTTCGTAGGTCCATTTTTCCAGCGGAAATCGTGGCTAACTGCCGATGTCTTGATGGCGGAGTGTTGCGCCAATTTTTTACGGCGCGCCTCGACTTCCCGCTCATACGCATCGGGAGTCAGCTCCCGCATGATCGTCAGCGGTGGCTGATATGGCACAAAGCGTAAATCCACGTTAAGGTAGCGCTGAATTGCCTCATCGGGCCAGCCACCGTCATCGTCGCGATCCGACGGAAGATGGAACCCCAATTCCAGCCGCATCTGCCGCAAGAATCCGGGATCGCATAAACTCATGCAGGTGCCGCCAAAATCACGTGGCGTACGATCAGGAGTCTGGTGTCGGCAGGCAGCGAAAACGCGCTCCCTCGATGTGCTGATTGAAGAGCGAACTCCATTTGAAAGACCAGTCATATTTTCTCCCTGTTAAGTCATCTTAAACTTATTCAAAAAACATTACTTCATGGTTGGAATTACAATGCCCTTCATGATGATCTTTTGGCAAGACAAGAATACGATTAATGTCGGGATCGATGCTACTACAAACCCCGCGCTCACCAGCCAGGGCATATCTTTCCACCAGACGCTTGCCTGATACAACCATACTGCGATCGTCCACATATCTTCTTCTGGCAGATTGTCAGCGCCCATTCCCAGCCGTTATATGCCCCGATAAATGCCGTTAGACAGTTGATCGCCAGAATCGGCTTTACCAGTGGCATTGCGACAATCCGAAAAATCTGTAGCTCACTTGCCCCGTCGATTGTCGCTGCCTCAAACAGCTCTTGCGGAGGCCTCGTCGAAAAAGCCCTTCAATATGAAGATAGCCATCCCGTTAGCCGCTCCCGGCAACACCAGAGCAAAAAACGTATTTAGCAAATTCAAATCGCGCATCAGAAGATACGCCGGGATTGCGCTCACCATCACCGGGAAAGCCATCGTCGCCAGCATGAAGAGGATAACCTTGTCCCGTCCGCGCATATTGAACCAGACAGCGCATACGCTGCCAGCGGATTAATGGTCAGGGTAAACAGGATAGTCAGCGCAATCAGTATGAAGGTCACTTGAATCGCATGGGAATTTCCGGTCAAAAATTCCCCGATAATCCGGTAATTCGCCAGAATCGGCTGAAGAGTAAACGCCGTCTGGTGATGCGTAAACGTTTGCGTATAAGCCTGAGCAAAAGGCGGAAATGCCTCCTCAATGCAAGTAAGCCGCCAGCCATACGCGCGGTTGATTTCCGACAAACCACCGTACTTCTTCAGCAGATATTCCTGAAATGCGATTTCGGAAGACGATAGTATTCGTTGCTCTACCGGCAGTGACTTCACGAAATTCATCCAGAGATTGCGGCGGTTCTTCTGACGCTCTGTTTCCCGGCTTGCGCCTGCGCCGTCAAATCGAATTCTGTCCACTCCTTGCAGTTTGTCCCCAGCAATTCATTGGCGATCCGGAGATGCTTGATTTCGGTTTGCAGAAATGCCGCGAATTTCTTCTTCAGTTCTGGTGTAACATGGATTCTCTATCAGCCGTAGCGGATACCGGGTCTGAACAAAACGCAGCCATAGCTTGCGGATACCGCTTTCCGCGTTCGCCGGAACCGGGGAACGGCGTTTCATGGATACTGGCATACTTAGTTCCAGACAGCCGATTGTAAGTATCAATCGTAAACGGCTCGTCCGGATTCAATCCAGCGATCTAAGGGCGTCTTCGCCTTCCAGAAAATCACTCCAGACCGCGCGCAGGGCAAACGGCACCGCAGGCGAAGCAGGAGCATCCTCTGCCTTAAATTTATCCCACCAGGTTTTTATCCTTTGCGGGCTTTGCTCATCCACGGGAAATATCGTAGAAGAATCGTCATTAAAATTCACTGTATTCTTGAGGAAATCAAACCAGGCGCTCTTTACGCCAGGCGTAAGAGATGTGCGCGGTAAGCAGCCTTCACTCGAAGGAAGTCATCATACTTCGGGTCTCCCAGCGGCGGAAACCAGGTCTGAAAATCAACCGGCGCCATCATCTCGACCTTTTTGAATTCGATATTGTAGAAGGTCTTGAATGGCACCCCCCAAGTAGAATTTAAAAGCAGCAAGGTGTTCTGCCTCAACTCCGATCCGGAAACGTGGCTCGCGGTTTCAGGATTCTGCTCCATCCAAAGTTTTTCATAACGATTGATGAGGTATTCCACCGCCGACAATATCTTCTACAGCCACAACCGTATCCTCTAGAGGATAGGTGTCTGCGAACTCCGAGTAATCGGAGCTTAAACGTAGTTGGTGTTCATCGGTCGCCGATCGCAGGCAATATCTGGCTGCGGTATCCACATTTTGTGCATCTTGTCCGATGGTCATCCACGTTGCCCAATGCGTTGGGAAATTCGGCATGTTTGCCGCCATCTGGAGATTCCAGTCGCGATAGGTATTAAAATACTTGACCAGCCCCTTGATGAAGCGGTCTTCCGTAGACCAGAAATAACGCGGCACAGGCGAGAAGCGGTTGTAATCGAACTCGTTGGTAGTGCTGCTTGAGGCTGTGATCAAAAACGGCGTCACCATCGTCGCCCCCAGCAGAATCAGGGCAACAAAAACGAACAGTATGTATAAGCGGGCACGAAGCGTCTTTCCGCCGACTACGGGTATATGCGACATATCGAATCCTTGTGCTCATCATTTATATACGGCGAGAGATCATACGAAAAAAAGGCTAATCTTTCGTCCGACGATATTCCACGCGGCCTAGGAACTTGATCTGGAAATAGGCGAAGCCGATCAGCAGCGCTCCCATCACCCATGCCATGGAAGTGGCCATACTAAAGCGCAGGTTGTTGTACGCTTCGATCCAGATCTTCAGTCCGATGACCGTCGTCGCCTCGCCGGGACCCCCGAAGGTCAGCAGAAAGATATTGCCCATATTCTGGAAGGTGCCGATAAAAGCACCGACAAAATTAATAATGATTAACGGCAGAATGGCGGGCAGCGTGATATGAATCATCTTCGAGAAAATTCCCGCCCCGTCGATCTCGGCCGCCTCGTACAACTCTTCCGGCAACGAATGCAGCGCGGCCAGATAGATCAAACTCGCCATACCCATGCTCGCCCACACGGTCGGAATCACGCAGCAGAACATCGCCAGAGTCGGGTCTTCCAGCCAGTTCTGATTGCCGATATGCACAAATGGAATATAGTTAAGATAGGAAATCAACTGATTGAAAAATCCCTGTGGCGTCGGACTGTACATTAGCTTCCACAGCAACGCGATCACCAGTCCGCTCGTCATCTGCGGTAAGAAGAAGAGCGTGCGGAAGAAAATCTTGAAGCGCGGGACATCGGTCAGCAATATTGCCAGCAGAATTGGAGCTGTAAAGGCCAGCGTCATGTTCAGGAATACAAAATATACCGTCCGCAACAGACTATGCCAAAAGCTCTTATCCAGCGCCAGAATAATAAAGTTATCAAGGCCGACGAAAGGAGAATTTCCTGTGATCCGATAATTCTGAAACGCCATGAACATTCCCCGCAACAACGGGTAATAACTCCAGACAAGGATCAGCAATAATGCCGGCAGCA
>CAWFDJ010000020.1:0-23243 GCA_963814495.1 uncultured bacterium | reverse complement strand
CGGGGGCGAAGAGGGCGGCGGCGAAGACCGCCGGGTCGAAGGCGTAGAGGTCGGTGAGCTTCTCGCCGACGCCGATGAGCTTGATGGGGATGCCGAGCTGCTCGGCGATGGCGAAGACGATGCCGCCCTTGGCGGTGCCGTCCAGCTTGGTCAGGACGAGGCCGGTCACCCCGACGGCCTCGTGGAACAGCCGGGCCTGGTCCAGGGCGTTCTGGCCGGTGGTGGCGTCGAGCACCAGCAGGGTCTCGTGCGGCGCGCCGGGCATCCTTCGCCGACGACGCGCTTGATCTTCTTCAGCTCCTCCATCAGGTTGACCTTGGTGTGCAGACGGCCGGCGGTGTCCACGATGAGCAGGTCCACCTCGCGGGCCCGGGCCGCCTGGCAGGCGTCGAAGACCACGGCGGCCGGGTCGGCGCCCTGGGCTGGTGCCGGACGATGTCGCACGCCGACGCGCTCGGCCCAGACCTCGAGCTGTTCAATGGCGGCGGCGCGGAAGGTGTCGGCGGCGGCCAGCATGCACCTTGTTGCCGCTGCGACCGCAGCAGTAGGCCAGCTTGGCGATGGTGGTGGTCTTGCCGACGCCGTTGACGCCGACGACCAGCCAGACGCTGGGCCCCTCGGAGGCGTATTGCAGGCCCCTCCCCTCCATGGCCAGCGAGGCTTCGATCTCCTCCCGGAAGGCCCCTATGGCCGCGTCCGGGTCCTTGATCCTGTCGCGGGCGATGCGCTCGCGCAGGTGTTCGACCATCTCCATGGTCATCTCCACCCCGACGTCGGCTCCGATGAGGATGTTCTCCCATTTCCTCCCAGAAGTCGTCGTCGAAGCGGCGGTTGGCGAAGATGCGGGTGAGGGGGTTGATCCAGGAGCGCCGGCTCTTGTTGAGGCCCTCCCTGACGCTTACGGCCTGGTCCTCCCCGGACCCGGCGGGGGCGGCATCCCCGGCCTCTCCGTCCCCTGCTCCTCCTGCTTCTTCAGCTTCCTCTTCCGCTGCCTCTTCTTCCGCTTCCTCAGCCTCCCCGGCCTTTAACAGCGGGTCGTCTTCGGGCACGGAGGCCAGGGCCTGGCGGGCCAGGTCCTCCTCGTCAATCTCCACCGGGACGACCTCGCCCTCCATGATCTCCTCGAAGACGGACTCCGGCCCGGCCGCCTCGTCGAGCAGCTCCGGGTCGGGCCCCTCATCTTCCTCTTCCGTCGCTTCCTCGCCGGCTTCGTCCTCGGCGGCCAGCATCTCGGCGATTTCCTCCTCGATGACCTCCTCGATGACCGGGTCGTCCTCGTGCTCGGCCGCCAGGGCCTGGCGGGCCAGCTCTTCCTCGTCCATCTCGAACGGGGCCATCTCCTCCTCTGCCATCTCCTGAAGGAAGGACTCGGGCTCGGTTGGCCCGGCGGCCTGCCGCTGCTCTTCCTTGAGCCGCTGCTTCTCCGCCTTGAGGCGAGCCTTCTCCTCGGCCTTGGCCTGTTTTTCGTCTTCCTTGCGCCGCTTGGCTTCTTCCTTGGATTCCCTGTCCATGTCCTCTCCCGTCCGAATGTGCAACAAGGTAATAATACAGAAGATACCCCGGGAGCTAAAGGGTGAACCACGGGGGGCGCGGGGCGAGTGCGGGATTCCTTCCCGGCGGGGCTCAGGGTGTTTAGGTCACTGGCCCTGTTCCCCGGCGGCGCCCCCGGTCTTCCTGTAGAACATCACCAGCTCGGTGAAGCCGGTGTCCAGCACGAGGTAGGGAGTGTCGTAGAAGTCCTCGACCTTCAGCCCGCCGATCTCGGTGTTCGCGTATCCCAGGGAATCCTCGAAGGAGTGGAACTCCTTGTCGGCCACGACGAAGAAGGCGCGCTGGAGCGACTCGGGGCCGCCCGGCCTCAGTCCCAGCGAGTTCCAGGCCTCCCCCCAGGCGACCTGGTCCTCCCAGGTGACCTGGTTGCTCAGCCTGGGGTAGGTCTCCACTTCGGGCACGTTGATCACCAGGTGCTCCAGGGGGATGCCGTACTTGATGAAGTAATATTCCAGGGGCACCGCGATGTAGTCGGTGTCCGAGAAGACCACGTCCCCCTCGACCAGCTTGTCCTTGAGGAACAGGGCGATCTCCTCGGCGTCCCGGGTGGTGTTCCTGGTGTAATCGCCCATCTCGTCCTTCTGGTAGGCGGTCTGCGCCTGGATCGTCAGGGCCGAGAGCCCCAGCGCCAGCACCACCGCCATAACGGACGCGGTGGAGACGCTCAGCCGGGCCTTGAAGGAATAGCGCCGGCGCAAGTATCCGGCTACGCTCTTCCCCGCGTAGATGAGGCCGGCCGAAGCTCCGGCGAAGTAGAGGGGCATCAGCGGCATCCAGTTCCTGACGAAGGGCAGCACCCTCTGCGCGCACAGGACCAGCAGGCACCAGGCCATGACGATGAGCGGCAGGTTGACGGGGAACCGGGAGACGCGCCGGTTGAGAAGGAGCGCCACCAGAAAGCCGCCCAGGAACAGCAGCGAGATGGGCGCCGGCACCACGATGTTCCAGCTGGACCACATGTCGTAGTAGTTGCCGGGCAGCCCGGTGATGAACGACCCCGTCCCCTGCGAGGTCACGTACTGGTTGGAGGTGATGGAGGAGAGGCCGGTGTTGAGGATGACCGGCAGGTAGGTCAGGAGGACCAGGACCACCGTCGCCGCCCCGGCCAGCGCGCATCGCCAGGCGAAGGCCTTCCTCCCCTCCGGCGGGGCCGCCCGCAGCCCGGACCAGGCGAACCAGATGAAGACCGGCGGGAAGAAATAGAGCATGGTAGGGACGGCGTAGAAGCCCAGGACGGCGGAGAGGACCAAGCCCGCCCAGGCCCGGAAGCGCTCCCGCTTCAGCAGCGAGACGGCGCAGAGGATGAGCGTCAGGAAGAAGAAGGCCTGCATGGTGTAGCCGCGGGCCTGGGACGAGAAGCCGATGAGCTGGGAGGCGGGGACGGACAGGGCCAGCGCCAGCAGCCCGGCGTGTTTGTTATAGAGCTTTCTGGCCACCAGGTAGGTGGCGGGCAGCAGCAGGATGCCGAAGATGAGGGCGGGCAGCCGGATGATCCAGGGCTCGTTGCCCAGCAGGCTCGAGCTCAGGTGGGACAGCAGGGTGTTCAGCAGCTGGTTGTTGGGCCAGGTGTAGTAGGACAACCCGACGGAGAGGGGGCGCGAGGAGAAGGCGATGTAGGTGAGGGATTCCATGTAGGCCATGGGCTGGGCGATGTAGGCGACGCGCATGGCGACGCCGGCGAGCATGAGGATGAAGACCGACCACCGGTGGACCTTATCCCCGTCCAGTCTCAGGCGCCGCTGGCCCTGCTCCCCTTCCGCCGCTTCCGCCGTTTCGACAGCTTCCGCCGACTCCGCCGACTCCGCCGATTCCGCCATGCCGTCCCTCGTCCTTCCGTGGAGATGTCTCCAGGTTTAGATGCATCTTAATTGAAATCCAGCCCCGGCGCGATGACGATCAGGGGGTATCAGGCGGGGACGGCGTCCTCTTCCTTCTCCTCCTGGAAGCGCTGGGAGATGACCTTGGACACCCCGTCCGCCTGCATGCTCACCCCGTAGAGGACCTCGGCGATCTCCATGGTCCGCTTCTGGTGGGTGATGATGATCAGCTGGGAGTCCTCCTTGAACTCCATCAGCATGTGCAGGAAGCGGTGGAGGTTCATGTCGTCCAGGGCCGCCTCCACCTCGTCCAGGAAGTAGAAGGGGCTGGGCCGGGTCTTGAAGATGGCGAAGAGGAAGGCGAGGGAGGTGAGGGAGGTCTCGCCGCCCGAGAGCAGGGTCAGCTTCTTCAGGCGCTTGCCCGGTGGCTGGGCAGCCACCTCCACGCCCGTATTGAGCATATCGTCCGGGTCCGTCAGTACCAGCTCGGCTCGGCCGTTGGGGAAGAGGCGCTCGAAGAGCTCCTGGAAGTGCAGGTTGACCTCGTCGAAGGTGTCCTTGAAGATGCTCATGATCTCCCGCTCTACGGCGCGGATGACCTTGTTGAGGGCGCCCTTGCTCTGGCGCAGGTCCTCCACCTGCGCGGTGAGGAACTCGTAACGCTCGCTGGCCGCCTGGTGCTCCTCCACCGCCAGCAGGTTGACCTGGCCCATGGCCTCCTTGCGTTGCTGCAGAGCCTCGGTCCGCTCACGCATCTCCTCGGTCGGCTGCTCGGCGCGGTACTCCTCCAGGGCCTGCTCGATGGAGATCTTGTACTCGTCCAGCAGCTTCTCGGCCAGCATGTCCACCCTCGACTTGAGCTGCACCGCCACCATGTCGCGGTTGTGCACCAGCTCGCGCAGTTCCTCCACCCGGGCCGCGCAGGCCTCCAGGTCGAGGCGGGCCCGCTCGATGCCCTCCTCCAGCTCCTTCAGCTCGCTCTCCTTGAGCCCGCGGTCGGCATCGACGCGCCCGGCGATGGACTCGCCCCGGGCCTGCAGGCGCCGGATGACCTCGATGAGCCGCTCGTGGCCTTCCCGGTCGCGGGCCATCTCCTCCTCCACCTCGCCCGGGTCGGAGGGCATCTCCTCCAGGGAGAGGCGCACCTCCTCCATGCGCTCCGCCAGGTTGCGGATACGCTCCTCCAGGGAGGCCCGGGACTGGTAGAGTTCCTTCAGGTCCTTCTCGCGCCCGTCCAGCAGGGCCCGTCCCGCGCGCAACTCCTCGTCCAGGGATGCCAGGTCGGGCTCGAGGCTTTCCACCGCGGCCTGCACCGCGGCCTGCTCCTCACTCAGGGCCGCCTGGCGCTCCCCCAGTTCGAGGGCGCCGGCGTCGTATTCGGCCAGGGCCTCCCGCAGGCGGGCGACGCGCTCCCGCGCCTCCTCCTCGCGCAGCGCCGCCTTCTGGTGGTCGAGCTCGCCGCGGTGGATGGCCTGGCGGGCCTGCTCCATCCTGTCCTCCAGGGAGGCCAGGCCGGTATCCAGCTTCTCCAGGGTGGCCAGCACCGCCTTGCGTTCCACCTGGTTGTGCATGTGGGTGTCCTCGAAGGACTCCAGCGCCTCCTGCAGCTGCTCGATCTCGCGGCGCTTGGCCAGCAGGTGGAAGGGGCTGGACTGCGTCTTCCCGCCCTTGATGACGTGGCGGGGCGAGACCATCTCGCCGTCCGGGGTGAGGAAGGTGATGCGCGAGTAGACCTCGGACTTGCTCAACGCATCCTCCAGGGAGGAACAGAGCGCCACGTCCCCCAGCAGGTGCTCCAGCAGGCCGGCCAGGGACGGGTCGGCCTCGACGGCGTCGGCGGCGGGGCGGGCCCCGTGCACCTGGGAAGAGCGGTTGCCCGCGTCGGCGGGGCGTCCGCGGAAGTCCTGCAGGGGCAGGAAGAGGGCGAAGCCGGCCTCCTCCTCCTTGAGGAGGGACACGGCGGCCATGGCGTCTTCCTTGCTCTCCACCACCACGGCGAAGAGCCACGGCCCCAGCAGGGACTCGATGGCCTTCTCCCACCGCGGGTCAATTTTTATATGGTGTAATAATATTCCATGGACGCCCTTGAGGCGGCCGCCCTCCTGCATGACGCGGGCGGCTGCGGCGGCGTAGTCGACGCGCCGGGAGAACAGTTCCTGCAGGGCCTGGAGGCGCGCCACGATCTGGATCTCGTCCCCCTCGCTGATCTTCTGGCGCCGGACGACCTCCTCCAGCTTCTCCTGGAAGCGTTGGAGCTCGGCCCGGAGGGACTCCCGCTCGGCCTCCAGCCGGGCCAGTTCGCGGCGGGACTTGCGCGCCTGCTCCTCCAGCCGGCGCAGGCTCGCCCCGGCCTCCTCCGCCGCCCGCTCCCCGTCTGTCAACCTCTCCTCGTCATCCCGGCGCCGCTGCAGCGCCTTGTTCTCCTCCTCCTCCAGGGACTCCGCCTGGGAGGCGAGGTACCTGAGCTGCTGGCGCCCCTGGCGCACCTCCTCGGCCACTCCGTTGCGCCGCTTGTTGAGCGCGGCGAAGTCGCTGGCCGCCTTGTAGCGGGTGGCCTCTTCCTGCCTGACCCGCTCGGCCAGCTCGCCCTCGCCCCGCTGCGACTCCTGGTGCTGGCGCTCCAGCTCACGCAGGCGTCGGGCCCGCTCCTCGCGCCGGCGCACCAGTTCTCCGGCGCTGGTCATGGGCATGCCCTCGAGTTGCAGGTGGAAATGCATGCGCTCGCCGGCCAGCTGCTCCTCGCTGCGCAGGCGCTCCAGGCAGGAGGAGAGGCGGAAGGCGTTCTCCCGCTCGGAGACCAGGGAGTCGCGCAGGTCGTGGGCGCGGCGCTCGTCCTCCAGCTGCTTCTGGCGGCCCTCCTGGAGGAAGGCCTGCTTCTCCTCGAACTCGGCGCGGATGCGCTCCTCCTCCTCGACCCGGTTCTCCCACTGGCCGTGCAGGGCCTCCAGCTCCGTGACCACCAGGCTTATCTGCAGCCGCTTCAACTCGGCCTCCAGTTCCTTGAACTCGCGGGCCACCGCGGCCTGCCGCTCCAGGGGCTTGATCTGCTTCTTGACCTCGTTGATGATGTCGCCCAGCCGGACCATGTTCTGCTCGACGGCCTCCAGCTTGCGCATGGCCTTGTCCTTGCGGCGCCGGTGCTTGAGCAGGCCGGCCGCCTCCTCGATGAAGGCGCGGCGCTCCTCCGGGCGGCTGGAGATGACCCGGTCCAGCCGGTTCTGGCCGATGACCGCGGTGAGCTCGCGCCCCACCCCGAAGTCGGACAGCAGCTCCTGGATGTCGATGAGGCGCGTGGGGGCGCGGTTGAGCAGGTACTCGCTCTCGCCGGAGCGGAAGAGCTGGCGGGTGACCACGATCTCCTCGTAGTCGAGGGGGATGGTGCCGCCGGAGTTGTCGAAGGAGAGGGAGACCTCGGCCATGCCCAGCTGGCCGCGCTTGTCGCTGCCCGAGAAGATGACGTCCTCCATCTTGCTCGCCCGCAGGTTGCGCGGGCTCTGTTCCCCCATCACCCACAGGAAGGCCTCGGAGACGTTGCTCTTGCCGGAGCCGTTGGGCCCGACGATGACGCTGATGCCCGGCTCGAACTGCAGGGTGGTGCGGTCGGCGAAGGACTTGAAGCCCTTCATCTCCAGCGATTTCAGGTACATACGATCCCAGGCCTTTCCTCGCGAGAAACGGTTATCCTGCTTGCATCTCTCTTCACCGCGGCGCGGCAAAAATCCTGCCTGCGCATAAAACAGGATAGACGTTACCAGGCGTCGACGACAAAACAAGGAAAGGGTGCCCGGGAAGGTAAAGAATCGGGACCCGGCCGCGGGTAAAGGTTCGGCCGGGCGTAAAGGTTTGCGCGGCCGGGCGCATTTTAATACAATCATGCCAATGCAATCCGACGCTTGAAGGGAGGCGCGCGATGGGCGGAAACGCGGTTATCGAGGTCAAGGACCTGGTCAAGGTCTACGACGGCCGCAAGGTCCTCAAGGGCATCAACTTCCAGGTATACGAGAACGAGGTCTTCGGCCTGCTGGGCGAGAACGGGGCGGGCAAGACCACCACCCTGGAGATCATCGAGGGGCTGCGCAAGGCCTCCAGCGGCAGCGCCACGGTGCTCGGACTGGACAGCGACAAGGACATCAGCCAGGTCAAGGAGCGCATCGGCGTCCAGCTGCAGGCCTCCGCCTACTTCGAGAACCTCACCCTCATCGAGATACTCGAGCTCTTCCGCAGCTTCTACGACAAGGGCCGGGAGGCCGCGGAGCTCCTCGAGCTGGTCGAGCTGGGGGACCGCGGCAAGATGCGGGTGAGCCAGCTCTCCGGCGGCATGAAACAGCGCTTCTCCATCGTGGCCGCCCTGGTCAACGACCCGGACGTGGTCTTCCTGGACGAGCCCACCACCGGCCTGGACCCGGTGGCCCGCCACAACCTCTGGGACCTGGTGCGCAAGATCGAGGGCCAGGGCAAGACGGTCATCCTCACCAGCCATTACATGGAGGAGGTGGAGGCGCTGTGCGCGCGGGTGGCCATCGTCAAGGAGGGGGAGATCCTGGCCATGGACACCGTGGCCAACCTCATCCTGCAGCAGGAAAACCCCATCCGGGCCGACTTCCTGCCGCGCGCGAGCCTGCCGGGCGAGCTGCTCGCCCGCGTCTCCTCCATGGGGGTGCTCAAGGAATCGGACACCCAGGCGGGCGAGTACGTCCTCTTCCTCAAGGACCTCGCCACCCTGCGCGCCGCCCTGCGCGAGCTGGACGCGGTGGAGCTGGACCGGCTGGCGGTCTCCACCGCCAACCTGGAGGACGTGTTCATCACCCTGACCGGCGGGCGCATCGTCGGGGAAGAGGCCTGAGGGGGTGGCGGGCATGAAGATGGGCAAGATATTCTCCGCCAACCTGAAGATGATCTACCGGGACAAGATCTCCCTCTTCTGGGCCCTGGTCTTCCCCCTGCTGTTCATCGCGCTGTTCGGGCTGTTCAGCCAGGGCATGTCCTCGGAACACCCTGGGCAAGCTGGCCTTCGTCGACCAGGTGGGCGACTGCCTCGTCCGCCCAGTTCCGCAAGTTGATCGAGGACTCGGGCATCTTCGAGGTCATCGACGAGAGCTGGGACGACGGACGAGGCCAAGAAGGCGCTGCGCAACAACACGCCTCCTTCGCCGTGATCGTCGAGGCCCCGCCGGCCGGCCAGTGATCGGGCAGCTCCCCGGGTTCGTCCTGATAACCGACGTCAAGAACCAGAACACCAACGGAGCGGCCGTCAGCTTCTTCGAGGGATTGAAGCAGCAGTATCACCATCGAATACCTCAAGGGACAGATCGGCTACGTGCTGCAGCAGCCCCTGCCCGATGAGGCCAGGGCCTTCTACACGGAACTCAACGACCGGCTGAGCAAGATCAGCGAACCGATCCAGCAGGAACAGAGCGGCAAGAACCCGGTGAAGTACTTCGACATGATCTTCATCGGGCTGCTGTGCATGGGGGTGATGAACTACGCCATCACCGGCTTCGCCATCAACCTGGCCTCCCTGCGCGAGCAGAAGATCCTCAAGCGCCTGCTGACCACGCCCCTGCCCATCAGCCGCTTCATGAGCTCGGAGATACTCGCCTTCATCGTGCTGGCCTTCGTCCAGGTGGGAGTGATGCTGGCCGTGGGGGTGGGCCTGTTCGGGGCCCACATCTACGAGAGCTGGTGGTTCCTCTTCGCCCTCTCCTTCCTGGGCGCGGTGCTCTTCCTGGCCATCGGCTTCCTGGTGGCCGCCTTCGCCAAGACCGGGCAGGCCGCCTCGGGCATGGCCAACAGCATCGCCATCCCCCTGATGTTCCTGTCGGGGGTGTTCTTCCCGCTGGAAGCGCTGCCCAACTTCTTCTACCAGATCTTCCGCTTCCTGCCGCTCTCCCCCATGATCCAGGCCATGCGCGCGGTGTGCCTGGAGGGGGACCCGGTGGGCGACCAGCTCTCGCGCATCCTCATCATGGTGGTGTGGCTGGTCGTGATCATGGCCGTGGCCCTCAAGAGCTTCAAATTCGGGGATGAGTAGACGGCAAGGCGCTCGTAGGCATCGACGCGGGCGGGACCAAGGTCTCCGGCCTGGTCCTGGCGGACGGGGATGATCCTGGACACCTACCGCCTGGAGACCGACGCCTCCAGCCGGGAGACGGTCGTCGGCTGCATCGAGCGGGTCTTCACCGAGCTTACCTCGAGCGCCGCTTCCCGCGGCCTGACGGTGGCGGGAGCGGGGCTGGGCATCGCCGGCTACATCGACTTCAAGCGGGGCGTGGTCACCGAGTCCCCCAACCTGCCCCTGCGCGACCTGCCCCTGCGCGACCTGCTCGCGCGAGAGGCTGGGGGCTTCCCGTGGCCATGGACAACGACGCCAACCTGGCAGCCCTGGCCGAGAACCGCCTGGGCGCGGGAGGAGGCTGCCCCCACCAGGTCCACCTGACCCTGGGCACGGGCATCGGGGGCGGCGTGATCATCGACGGCCGGGTCTACCGCGGGGCCACCGGCACGGCGGCGGAGCTGGGCCACATCATCATCCTGGAGGGCGGGCCGCTGGCCAACTGCGGCCACCGCGGCTGCCTGGAGGCGCTGGCCTCGGGCACGGCGGTGGAGCGGGAGGCCCGCGAGAGATGCGCCGGGGGGTGGTCGCCCGACGCCGGGGAGCCCTGCGGCCCGGAGGACGTCACCGCGCGCCAGGTCACCCAGGCGGCCTTCCGGGGCGACCCGGTCGCCCTGGAGATCTGGCAGGAGATGGGCCGCCACCTGGGGGTGGGCGTGGCCGCGCTGCTCAACGTGTTCAACCCGGAGAAGCTGACCCTCTCCGGCGGGCTGCTCAGCGCCTGGGACTTCTTCCGGGAGAGCATGTTCCGCCGCCGATGGAGGAGAACGCCATCCCCTTGAGCCTGCGGGCGGTGGAGATACTCCGCACCGCGCTGGGAGACGAGGCCGGGCGCGCTGGGCGCCGCCCTGCTGGCTTCGGAATCTGCGCCTGAGCTGTTCATCGCAGCGCGGCTACTGTTCGCGGCTCGTCCCGGGGTTTACACCCCGGGCTAAGGGCTAGCGGCTTACAGGGGGCCCTGGATCAGCTCGATCTCGTCGATCCAGGCGGTGCCGCTCCCGTCGATCACCAGGTTGAGCTTGGCCAGGTCGGCCGTCTGGCCCTCCTGCAGGAAGAAGGGGGCCTCCAGGGTGGCCCACTCGCTGGTCCCGCTCAGGGTCTGCTCCAGGCCGCGGGAGAAGAACTGCCCCAGCCCGGGCACCTCCACCCACATCTCCAGGAAGACCCGGCCCTGCACGTCGGAGGTGCGCACCCGGGCGCGGTAGATGAGACGGGCGTCCTCGACCTCGAGGCCGGAGACCTCGTAGAGGTTGAAGGTGGTGGGAGTGTCGGCCGTGGCCTTGAGCGAACCCCGGCCGTCCGAGGACACCTCCCGGTCCACCTCGACGCCGGTGCGCGAGACCACCCCGTCCATGGAATCGGCCGGGAAGCTGGCCAGCACCTCCGCCTCCACGGGCCCGGCATCGCCCCCGCCATCACCGCAGCCCGCGCCAGCCAGGGCGGTTGCCAGCAACAGCACGGATACGGCAGCGGCGGCTATCATCCTCGCGCTCACGCGAGGCTCGCCCCTTTCGTCCCGCGGGCCCATCGCCCGCTCGACGGCGGCGGCCAGTTCGTCGGCCTTCCGCGAGCCGATGAGCCAGCGCTTGCCGTCCTTGAGCACCAGCTGCAGCCCGCGGTCGCCTGAGACGTTGTAGGCGCGGCCTCCCCTGCCCCAGCGGATGCCCCAGCCGCCGTATTCGCGCATGGGGTCGTAGCGGCGCGCCCGGCTCTCGCTGATATCAGGCCAGGCGAACTTCCTGGGCTGCAGGTGGAACGGGAAGAAGCGGACGTAGAGGCCGTCTCGCCCGCACCTCCGTCTCCAGCTTCATCGTCAGGAAGAGGACGGGTATGCCCACCCCCACCAGCACCCACGAGACGATGACGATGATATCGCTCGAGAGGCTGTGCTGCTTGTCGTCGGAGCCGAACCAGAGGATGCTCATCACCCAGACGCCGATCAGCAGCAGCACGCACGAGCAGCCAGACCCACTTCTGGATGGAACCTCTGCTTCTCGCTGAACATGACTCCGCCCATCGCTGCGGCCATGACGCGCCTCCTTTTATTCTGCTTTCCCTGATTATACAATCTATCGGTGAATGGTTGCTTAGTGCCTCATATCCGTGTCGACCGGGAGGGGTGAGCCCGCTTGAAGTTCATACTGCGCAACATGTGGAGGAGGAAGGCCCGCACCTTCCTCACCGTCTTCGGCATCGTGGTGGGCATCTTCGCCCTCACCGTGCTGGGCGGACTGTCGGCCCGCCTGACCCAGCAGGTACAGGGAGCCGAAGCCTGGTACACCAGCAAGATCTCGGTGGTGCCACCGGGGTCTTCCATCTTCGGTGGCGAGGAGAGCTACCTCGACCTTTCCAAGGTCGAGGAGATCGAAGCGGTACCGGGGGTGAAGGTGGCCGTCGCCGGTATCGGCGTCATCCCTGAGTGAGGGGAGTTCGGGATTCGGTGCACCCGGAACTGCTCATCGGCAGCGACCTGCGCGGGGCGGAGGACGAGCTGCGACCTGATCGAACTGCGCGAGGGGCGCATCCTGCAGGAGGGCGACAGCGGCAAGGTGGTGCTGGGCTCGACCCTGGCCGAAAAGTATGACGCGCAGGTGGGGGACACGGTGGAGTTAAAGGGCGTCCCTTTCGAGGTGGTGGGCATCTATGAGCCCACCCTGTCCGCGCCCGACGGCTTCGCCTTCGTCTCCTACCGGGACGCGATGGACATCTACAGGATCCAGCAGCCAATTCACCCAGAGCGAGGAGGTCATGGGCTTTATCTCGGGTGTGCTACGCGAGTACGTCTCCGCGCAGCAGGCGGGAGAGATCTTCAAGAGGATCTTTCCCAGCATACAGGGCAAGGATATCGCGGCCACCATCGACGTCATCCCGGAAGCCGGGGTTGACATGGAGATGCTGTCACAGACGCATCGAGGATGAGGTGCCCGGCATCCGGGTCATCTCCCCCGAGGAGGCGGAGAAACAGATATCCCAGTTCAGCCTGATCTTCAACGCCATCCTGCTGGGCATCGCCTTCATCGCCCTGGTCGTTGGCGGGCTGTCCATCATCAACACCATGATCATGTCGGTGTCCGAGCGCACCCAGGAGATCGGCCTGAAGAAGGCCATCGGGGCGGAGACCCGCTCCATCCTCGGCGAGTACCTGCTGGAGTCGTCGATGATCGGCTTCCTCGGGGGCCTGATCGGCATGCTGCTGGGGCTGCTGACCATCTACCTGCTGAACAAGCGCCACCGAGTCCAGCAACACCGTCGTCTTCGCGGTCACCACCACCGTGGTTATCGGCCCGGTGGTATTCGCCGTGGTCCTGGGGACCATCGCGGGCGTTGTTCCCCGCCTACCGCGCGTCCCGCCTGAAGCCGGTCGACGCGCTGAAGGAGGACTGAGGAGCCATGATACAAGCGGAGAGCATCACCAGGGTCTACAACATCGGCGGCGAGGAGATCCGGGCCGTCAACGACTTGAGCTTGAACATCGACAAGGGCGAGTTCCTCTCCATCGTGGGCCCCTCCGGCTCCGGCAAGACCACCCTGCTCCACCTGCTGGGCCTGCTGGACTCCCCCGACGTCGGGCGGGTGGTCATCGACGGGATGGACATGTCCACCCTCTCCCCCACGAGCTCACCCGCAAGCGGCGGGAGATGATCGGCTTCGTCTTCCAGGAGTACAACCTGCTGCCGGTGCTCAACGCCATGGAGAACGTGGAATTGCCGCTGCGCTACCAGGGGGTCCCAGAGCGCCGAGCGGCGGCGCCGGGCGGTGGAAGCCCTGGAGCGGGTGGGCCTGGCGAAGCGGATGAAGAACCGTCCCACCCAACTGTCGGGAGGGGAGCAGCAGCGGGTGGCCATCGCCCGCGCCCTGGTCACCGACCCGGTGCTGGTGCTGGCGGACGAGCCCACCGGCGAGCTGGACACCGCCAACTCCTGCCGCATCATCGAGCTGATGCGCGACATCAACCGGGAGACCAACCAGACCGTGGCCATCGTCACCCACAACCCCATGGTGGCCGACTACACCCGGCGCATCATCACCCTGCGGGACGGGAAGATATTCTCCGACGTGGCCGGGCCCGAGGCCGACCTGGAGTGCGACGCCGGCCCCGTCGTTTGAGATTGCTTCGCTGCGCTCGCAATGACATCACGCGCTGCCCTTATTTCATGGTGAGGTGGATGGTGATGGTCTCCACGGGGTCGAGGTCGCTGGGGCGGTAGACCATGTCGAAGTCGACCTTGCCCGTGGTCACCGTCTGGAAGCGCCAGACTTCCACCCAGCCCAGGGTGGACCCCGGGACCTCCTGGATCTCCTTGCCCAGGAACTTGACCCTGGTCTCGTCCAGGGCGCCTTCAGGTCCCAGTGGTAGCCGGCCCCCGCGTCGGCGTCGAACTTGAGGGTGAACTCGCCCGAGGCCTCGACGTCGATCTCCCTGGTGCGGGGCGTCGGGCAGTAGACGGTGGCGGTGCCCTCGTAGACCGGGGTAGCCGCATCCTCCTTGCCCTTGACGAACTGCTCGATCTTCAGCTTGGCCTGCCCGGGACCGATGGCGCGGAAGGTCCAGAGGTAGAAGCCGCGGCCGTCCTCGTCCCCCGGGGGGACGATGTGCTCGAGGCTCTTCAGCTGGAGCACCCGCTGGTCCCAGCCGTCCGCCAGGCGCAGGTCCTGCTCCGGCTCCCCCTCGACCAGGGGCGGAAGGTCCATGGCGACGCGCCAGGTCTCCCCGTAGCGCAGCGCCAGCTCCTTCTGCGGCGAGGGGTATGGGTCGTCCTCCTCCGCTTCGACCACGGTGACCTTGACTGTGTGCTTCTTCAACACCACCGGCAAGAGGTAGTAGTGATTGCGGTAGACCAGCTCGAACTCGGTCTCCCCGGCCTCGGCCGCTGTGAACTTGAACAGGAGCTTGTAGGCCCCTTCCTTCATCGGGTCGGGATAGAAGAGCTCGGCGCAGCTGCCGATGACCCCGTCACCGGGCAGGGCATCGAAATACCAGCGGAAGGAGTCCTCCGGGTCGTATTCGAAGACCAGGTTGTAGGAGTCGCCCTGCCTCAGGGTGAGCTCCTGCGAGCTCGTCTTGACCTCGATGGGGGTCTCGGAGGTGTCCGTTGAGGCGGCCCCGCTGCCCGAACCGGACCTCGAGGAGGAGCCGCTGCTCCTGGTCTTGCTGGAGGACTTGCTCGGCGTGGTCTTGGGAGTGGCCGTCGCCGGGGGCGTCGTCTGCGCCTGCTGGGGCGTGATGACCTGGCCGCCGACGCTGACCGGGGAGGGCGCCTCTTCCTCCGCCTGGAGCTCCCCCCAGCCCCACCGGCCGGGTGCCAGGGTCAGCGTGAGGATCAGGGCAAGGCTTATCGCCAGGTACATGATGGTCAGGATGATCTTGCCAATGCCCACGTTTCGGCCCTCCCGCCGGCAGCGCTCCCCTGTCTTCTCTCTTTATATCATATTATCGACGCGGCCTACCACCGGTTGAGTTCCCCCGCCGGGTTATCCCTCAAGGGAGGTGCGGGAGATGATCTCGTCCTTCACCCGGTCGGGCAGGTCGTCGAAGTAGGCGCAGTAGCCGGCCACCCGCACCACCAGCCCCGGGTACTTGCCGGGATGGCGCCGGGCGTCGGCCAGCAACTCCGGGTCGACCACGTTGAACTGGAGTTCCATCCCGCCCTGGCCGTCGAACCCCTTCATCAGGCCCGTCAGCTTCTCCAACCCCTCCTCCCCCGCCAGGTTGCGGGGGTCGAAACGGAGGTTGAGGGCGTAGCAGTTGGGCATGCTGGCGCAGTCCAGCCCGGCCACCGACTGGAGGATGGCGGTGGGCCCCTTGCGGTCGCAGCCGTTGGCGGGGCTCAGGCTGGAGGCCAGGGTGGCGCCGGCCCGGCGGCCGCTGGGCAGGGCCCCTACCATCCGGCCGAAGGCCACGTGGCAGGTGACCGAGTAGAAGCCGGCCACGTAGGGGCCGCCCCGCGTGTTGCGGTAGCGGGCCAGGGCCCGGCTCCAGATGCTCACCACCAGGTCGGCGTAACCGTCCGGCAGCGCCTCGTCGTTGCCGAACTTGGGCGCGTTGGCCAACTCGGCCCGGATGCGCTCGTGCCCGGGCGAGCCCTGAAAGTCGGCGCGCAGGGCCTCGACTATTTCCGACATAGTGTAACTTTTCTTGCGGAAGACCACCTGGTCCAGGGCGGCCAGGGAGTCGGCCACGTCGGCCACCCCCACGCCCTGCACCCCGCTGGAGTTGTACAGCGCGCCCCCCTCGGTCAGGTCCATGCCCCTGCTCGATGCACCCCTCCACCAGGGCGCGAGGAGTAGGGGGTGGGGTGGAAGTCGCGGTTGCCGCGCTCGATGTAGCCGAAGTCGTCGATCATCCGGCGGAGCACCGTCTCCACCTGGTCCTCGAAGGCCTTGACCACGTCGTCCATGCTACTGAAGGACGAGGGGTCGGGGGTGGCGGCGCCGGAGCGCAGGCGGTGCCCGAAGCGGCGGCCCCGGTTGAGGGCCATCTCCAGGCAGATCGGCCAGGTTGAAGAGGCCGGCGTCGGTGGAGAAGAAGCTCTTGCCGGGCAGCGACAGCTCCACGCAGCCCACCACCCCGTAGTCGCGCGCCTCCTCCACCGGGTAGCCCTGGGCCACCAGGGAGGCCGTCACCGCCTCGTCGAAGAAGAGCGCGGGCATGCCGTTGCCCTGCCGCGCCACCTCGGCCACCCGGCGCAGGTAGCCCTCGGGCGAGCCGGCGTGCACCCGCGCCTGGAAGTTGGGGTCGCGCAGGCCGTAGTCCTCCATCACCTCGAGGAAGAGCCAGGTCAGGTCGTTGACGGCGTCGTTCCCCTCCCGGTCCATCCCCCCGACCATGGCCGCCTGCACCACCAGGTAGCCGCCGTGGTACTGGCTGATGCGCTCCGAGATGAGGAAGACGTGCTCCACCGCCTTGGCCGAGAAGCTCGGCGATTAGTTCCTTCGCCCGCTCGGGGGTGAGCCGCCCCTCTTCCAGGTCCTTGTGGTAGTACGGGTAGAGGTACTGGTCCATGCGGCCGAAGGAGATGGCGGAGTTGAGGCTCTCCAGGATCACCGCCATGTGGGTCAGCCAGAGCGACTGCAGGGCTTCGTGCAGGGTCTCGGCCGGGCCAGCCGGCACCTTGTGCAGGATGCGGGCCAGCTCCGTTAGCTCCCCGCGCCGTGCGGGGCCGTCTCCTCCCGCGCCTGCCGCTCGGCCTCGCCGGGCCAGGCGGGACGCGTAAGTGATCAGCCCCTCCAGAGCGATGCGCATGGCCTCGAAGAGGCTCCCCTTCCTTTCCCTCGAGCTCGGCGAGAATGCCCCGCGCCCAGCTCGAGCATCTTCGGGTAGTCGGGGATGAAGTGGCCGATGCCCCCCGCCTCGTTGATCAGGTAGAAGGTGGGCCGCAGCTGTTCCCACACGTAGCGGGCCAGCTTGCCGTGGCCGACCAGGGCACGCCAGGGCATGTTGCGGACGGCCCAGTAGGAGATGACCTCGCGCAGCAGCAGCGCCCGTTCGCGCAGGGGATGCGCAGGGGGGTGGTGCGGCGCCGGCCGATCCACAACAGGTCCTCGCTCATCCACACCGAGGCCAGCTCCGGTTGCATGATGGCGGAGATGCGGTGGGAGCCGGGGTTGCCGGCGATGAGTTCGTCCGGCCAGATCACCGCCGATTTCCAGGTGAGGATGTGGCGCAGCGCCCGTGCCTGGCGGACGGCCACCGGCAGGGAGGTGCCGTCATCAGTCCGCTTGAAGTACTCGGTAACCAGCAGGGCCCTCTCGGTGTCGAGATGGACGGGCTCCTCGAGGAGCGTGTCCGCAGGCGAGCGAACCTTCCCGCCTCAGTCCCGTCTCCTGCTCCCCCGCCTTCATCGCCGTTCACGCCTTCATCCCCTCTACCTCCGGGTCGGCCTGCGCCCTCCTCCCCTGCTCTCGGCCGCCTCGCGCACCGAGGCCAGGTACTGCAGGGCATCCTCCATCTCCTCCGGCGGCACCAGGACCCTCCCCCCGCCGGCGATGCCCAGGTAGGCCCGGGGCGTGTTGGAAAGCTCGTAGGGATGGAAGCCCCCGGCCTTGAGCATGCCGATGACCAGCTCCGCCTCCAGGTAGTCCCCGGAGAAGACCACCGGCAGGTCGTCACGGTGCCTGAAAAGATCGATTATCTTCATGTGGTCGTTCCCCCGACTGGCGCTCTCATAAGACCTACTATCCTCACATCAGGGCCGCTTGTCCATAGCCCCGGTCATGATAAAATAGCCTTGCGAGGGAAGGGTCCCATTTCAAACAAAGATGCCGGGAGGTGCCGCTGTGACCGGGAGGACAGCCGAGATGAGAACGGGCAGGGCCCTCACCGCCCTCCTGCTGATACTGCTCTGCTTGAGCCCGGCGCTGCTCGCTTCCTGCGGCGGGCAGCAGTCCCCCACCCCGGCGTTCAGCCCGGAGAAGGTAGCCGCCCTGGACCAGGCGCTGGACGATTTCATGGCCGCCGACCTCTTCCCCGGCCTGGTCGTTGGCATCTGGGCCCCCGGCGAGGGGGCCTATATAGCCACTCGGGGGCTGGCGAGCACCGATCCCGAACGCGCAATGAGCGATACCGACAGGTCCAGCATCGGCAGCTGCACCAAGGAGTTCATCGCCACGCTCATCCTGCAGTTGGTGGAGGAGGGTAGCGAGCCTGGACGACCTGCTGTCCGGGTACTTCCCCCAGGCGCCCAACGCGGACCGGATCACCGTGCGCATGCTGCTAACCCACACCAGCGGCTACCCGGAGCACGCCGGCAACCCGAAGTTCGCCGAGACCCTGGCGCAGGACCCCTTGAAGGTGTGGACCCTCGATGACCTCATCGACGCGGAGTCCGTCGGGGTGGAGCTCTATCCCCCCGGGCTCCTCCTATCATTACTCCAACCTCAACTACCAGCTGCTCGGGGGCATCGTCGAGCAGGCAACCGGCAACCCCCTGCCCGAGGAGTTGCAGGCCCGCATCTTCGGGCCCCTGGGCCTGGACCGCACCTACTACTGGAAGACCATGGGTGACCCCCCGTGGCCGGGGGACGGCGTCCGGGGATACATCACTTACGAGGGCGAGGCCTACGACATCACCGAGGCCCTCGACCCCACCTCCACTGGAGCAGCCGGGGCCATCGTCTCCGACCTCTACGACATGGAGGCGTGGTCGCGCGCCAACGGGCGGGGCGACCTCCTGCAGCCGGCGACGCACCAGGAGCGGCTGACCTGGGCCGACCTTGAAGACCCTCCCGCCGGGATGTTCATGCACGGTTACGGAATCGTCTACGACCACGGCTTCCTGGGGTTCCACGGGGCCTTCGCGGGCATGCAGAGCACCTCCATGTACCAGCCGGAGCGGGACGCGGTAATCGTCATCTTCTCCAACGACATGTCGGACCTGGGTGCCCCCAACCAGCTCTTCAACCAGCTGGCGGAGATAGCCTTCCCCGAAGAGCACCTGGAATGACGGGAAGGGAAGGGCGTGCGGCGCGAGAGAGGAGGGCCGTCGCGATGGAGAAGGACGGGAGAGCCAGAGAGATGAAGGAGACCGTCGTCAGGGTGGGGGGCTTCCCCGTCATCAACCTGGGCGAGGGGTTCCGCTGGGGCATCGTGGCCTCCGGCCAGGTCGCGGTGGGCGTGGTGGCGTCGGGGGCCATTGCCGTGGGCCTGGTGGCCATGGGTTCCATCGCGGTGGGCGTGGTGGCGGCGGGAGCCTTCGCCGTCGGGTTGAACAGGGCGGCCGGGTCCATCTGTATCGGGAGGAAGGCCGCGGGCGCCATCGCCATCGGCGACGTGGCCAAGGGGGGCATAGCCATCGGCCGGGAGGTCGAGGGGGGCATTGCCTGGAAGCTGGGAGCAAAGGAGTAAACCATGCTGGAGAAGGTCCTGCTGTGCACGGACGGTTCCGACGCGGCCCACTCGGCTGTCAAGTTCGCCGCCAGGCTGCTAGGGGGGTCGGGCTGCCGGGTGACCCTGCTGATGGTGGTGGAGCAGGAGGCCCTCTACCCTCCCATCGCCACCGACGGCATGCTCTACCCCGAGGTGGTGATGCCGCCCGTGGACGGACTGGAAGAGGTGCTCGAGCAGCGGGCGGAGGGCATCCTCGAGGGGAACACCGGCAGCCTGGCCGGGGCGGGCATCGAGGTGGAACGGAAGGTGCTGGTGGGCAACCCCGCTTCCGAGATCATCGGGGAGGCCGCGGGGGTGGTTACGACATGATCGTCATGGGCCGGCACGGCCACGGGTTCTTCAAGGACTTCCTCATCGGCTCGGTCAGCGACCGCGTGATGCGCCACGCCTCCTGCCCGGTGCTGGTGGTGCACTAGTCCTTCCCGCGAAACCTCTTCACCCGGCTTCTCAAAGGCTATTGTGGCTGGATTGCTTATCCTGTATCCTCTTGACCTGGATTCAAATCATATAGAGGCAGTCAGGGGAAGGCACGGGGGTGACCATGGAAACGGCTCAGGACAACTTCTTCGTCCGGGAACTGCAGCAATACTTCGCGGGCAGCAGCATGCCCCCGGGGCTCTTCGTGATACTCGCGCGCCCCCTCGCGTCCCTCAACGCCCAGGAGGCCGCCGAATACAACGCCTACATCGGCCCCCACCTGGACAAGATCAGGAGCGCCCTTCAGGCCTGCTTCCTGCGGGCGGGAAGCCCGGGCGAAGAATGGTCGGCGCGGATAAGCCCCTACCGCCGTTCCATCGCCGAGGAGCTGGCGGCCCAGGTATTGGGGATGAGCGCCCCCAACACCCTGCCCGCGTCGCGCTTCATCCCCCTGGAGGCGCGCGCGGCGGCCTCAGCTTCGACGGCTCCAGCGAAGACCCGGGGGAGGCTTCCCTGCCCTCCCTGTCGCGGGGGACGCTCATCGCCGCGGCCGCGGTCCTGCTGGTCCTGGTCCTCGCCGTGGGGGGCGCGTGGTATTACTTCACGCCACGGCGGCCTCGCGCGCCCTGGGTAAGGCCGACGCCATGCTGGAGCGCGGAGAGTACGAGGCCGCTTACCGGGCATACGAGGACATCAGGACGCGTTACGCCGGCAAGCAGGAAGCGATCGAGGCGGAGGGCTCCCAGGAGGCGGCGGCCTTCGCCTACGCTGAGCGGTTGAAGGGCGAGGCCCGCTACGAGGAGGCCCTCACCTACTACGACCTGGCTGTCGAACACGACGTGGAGAAATGCTGCGCCGACTGCCACTTCGCCCGGGCCGGGCAGCTGGAGGCGGCGGGCGACTACGAGAAAGCCTTCCAGCAGTGCGAGAACGCCCTGAAGCGCGCCCCCGCCGACTACGACCGTAACCCGATCATGCAGCTGAGGGCGGAAGCCCTGTTCCTGTGGGGCGACCGCTTCATGCAGCAGGGCAACTACTCGGCAGCTTCCTCCCGTTTCAACAAGTGCCTGTCGGAATGGCCGGACGGGCCGCTGGCGGGCGACGCCGCCGTCAATTACGTGGACTCTACGGTGGCCTCCCATTCCTACCAGCCTCCCCCCTCCAAGGAGCCGGCAGCGGCCGGCCGGGTGGAACTGCGCATCCGCAACGACTCCGATGCCTACTCCCGCTTCTTCTTCAGCGGCCCCTCGTCCCTCTACGTGGACCTGCCCGCCTTCACTTCCAACACCATCTACCTCACCCCGGGCATCTACCAGACCCTCCTCACCGCCCCGGACGAGCACGTCAAGCCCTACGCCGCGCAGGACGACTACAGCGAGCCCACCTCCTCCTACAGCTGGTGGGAGATAACCATTCCGGCCCTGCTGGAGGTGCCCACCGGCAGCGGGGTATCCTTCGAGGATATCCTGGCCAGGCTGGAACAGCTCAAGACGACCCTGCCTCCGGAACTGGTGGGCTGCCTCGACGGCGTCGAGTTCAAGGCGGACTACGCCGAGACGGAGACGCGAAGGGAGAGGAGGGCTGCTTCAGCCCCGCCGACATGGCCGTGTACTTCAACCCCGACCTCATCTCCCCCGAGGGGATCGACGCAATCATCATGCACGAGTGGGGCCACGCCTTCTCCTACCGGAAGCTCTCGGGCGCGGAGAAGAAGAGCTACAAGCAGCTGCGCGGCATCATGTACGACACACCCTGGGAGGACTACGACAAACCCCAGGACTCGGTGGAAGAGGACTTCGCCGAGGTCTTCGCGATAGTCTTCGACGCCAACGTGCTCTGGGACGACTACACCGTCTACGGGCCCATCGTCAACCCCGACCAGGTCCGGGAGATGATCCTGGCGGCCGGGCGCTGAGCCACGGCGTGACGCCGCGGAGCGGCAGAAGGTTCCGTACGCGGGTTGACGCACCTCATTACGGCGCGAGGCAGTATCGGCTACGGTTGGGTCATGGAAAGAAAGATAGCCTACACGCTGGTCGCGGTGATCGTCATAGTGATCATAGGGTTCACCATCTGGAACTATGATCGCAGCCAGCCATCTCCCAAGACCACCCGTTTGAGCGAACAGGGCGAGCCCACCGAGGTGACCCCCACCGACGAGATGAGGGTGCGCACGGCGGAGAAGAATCCCGTTATCGACCTGGCCACCTGGCGCCTGGCCGTCAGCGGCCTGGTGGACCGGGAGCTCTCCCTCTCGTTCGAAGACCTCCAGGCGCTGGACGCCGAGGAGCGCGAGTTGGACCTGCCCTGCGTGGAGGGCTGGACGGAGAGGGGCCTCTGGAAGGGGGCCCGCCTGGCTGACGTCCTCGAACGGGCCGGCCTGGCGGAGGGCGCCGAGACGGTGGTGTTCAGCTCCCCGGGCGGTTACACGACTTCCCTGACCATCGCCGACATCGAGGAGACCGACCCCCTGCTGGCCTGGCAGGTCAACGGCGAACCCCTCCCCGACGAGCAGGGCTTCCCGGTGCGCCTGGTGGTGCCGGACCGCCTGGGCTACAAGTGGATCAAGTGGGTCACCGGCATCGAGGTCATCCAGGGCGAGTACGAGGGCTACTGGGAGAGCGCGGGCTACTCCAACGAGGCCGAGGTGACCTCAGGCGCTCCGACCCTCCGGCCTTTCCTGCCATCCTGTTCCATGTCATAAAGCCGTTCCCGCCCCCTGCCGATATTCCAATCGGAAGAGGAGGCGGGATAAGAGATGCTGGCAGCAGCGACAGGTAAGAGCGGGCGAGGGGCCCTGAGAACGGCAGCCGACCTGGCGGCCCTGGCCCTGGTGGTGTTCTTCCTGGCCCTCTCCCTCCAGTACATGCAGGGCGCGGTGGCCCGGGACTACGAGACCGTCCCCCTGGCCGGCCCCGCGACGGAGGCAGCTACTGAGGCAGCGGCTGAGCCGGCGCCCGTCATCGTCGAGACCACCGTAGCGGCGGCGGCGCCTGGTGGAGCAGGCAGCACCGGTGGAGCCGGCGCTCCTACCCGTCCTCGGCCCGGGGGGGCACATCTACATCCCCGCCATCGGCGCTGGACCAGCCACTCAACATCATGCGCAACGTGGACGACCAGGCGCCCCTGGACGCCGGCCCCTCCTGGCTGAGCCAGACCAGCTGGCCCGGCCAGCCCGGCAACTGCGTGCTGGCGGGCCACCGCTCCACCTTCACCCAGCCCTTCCACGACCTGGACCAGCTGGCGGCCGGGGACACCGTGGTGCTCACCGACGACGCCGGCGCGAGCTTCACCTACGTGGTGGACCGGGTCTTCACCGTCACCCCCAACCAGGTGGAAGTGATGAACCCCACCCCCGACGCCACCTTCACCCTGATCACCTGCCACCCCATCGGCTCTTCCCGCCAGCGCCTCATCGTCCAGGGCCACATGCTCTGAGATGGGGTCAGGTCTCTAATCT
>CAWFDJ010000019.1:0-50026 GCA_963814495.1 uncultured bacterium | reverse complement strand
GGCGCCCGGCTGGACCAGCGGCTGGGTCCGTGACCCAGGTCAAGACGGCCTGCCGCAAGCTGAGCATGGGTTGCGACTTCCCGAGCTTCTGCTCCATGCGCCGCGGCCGCCACCCGGCGCTGGACGCGGTCATGGACCACTTCCACATCGGGCGCCCCGAGATGAAGCTGGAGGTGAGCGACGGCTATATAAAAGAGGCGCGGGTGCTCGACAGAGCGCCCCTGCGGCAACACTTACTTCGTGGCCTTCAACCTCAAGGGCGTGCCGGCGGACCAGCGGGCGGTGGAGGCGGTGGCCAGGTACTGGCACAGCTTTCCCTGCGTGGCTTCCATGGAGATGGACCGGGACGCGGGGGACACCATTCTCCACCTGGGCGGATACCTGCACTACGAGGCCCTGCGCGCCGCCCTGGAGGCCGGGAGTCACCATCAGCGTCCCCACCCCCAAGTACCCCTTGTGAGCCGCGGGGTGCGCCGCTCGCCCGGAAGCCGTCAAGCCGACGCCGCCGGATGTCGAATAAAAGCGGAAAGCAGGAAACGGCACCACCGGCGTCTAAGTAAGGATGGAACAAGTGTCAGTGAGCCTGGAGGAAAGGAGAGGGTGATGACGAGGAAGATCATGGTAGCGATGGTGGCGCTGTTGTGCGCAGCCCTGGCCATCGGCGCGCTGGGCTGCGGCAGCAAGGCCAATGGCAATCCGGAGCAGTCCGTGACGGATTTCTGGAACGCGCTTAAAAAGGGCGACGTCAAAGGGGCTTGGGAGTTCTCTCTCCACGGACCTGAAGGCTACCGGGTCGCTGGAAAGCCTTGAGGATTCCGAATCGACCCGAGAATGATGCGATCATGGTCATGATGAAATATATGAACCTATCGTACCAGTCAGCTCGACGATATCCGGCGATACTGCAGTGGTGAAGGCGAAGTTGACTTCACCCGACATGGATGCGATTCTCGAACAGCTCATGAGCGTCGTGGGAGAGATCATGTCCTCTGGGGCAGATGTAGCCAATATGACCCAGGAGCAGATCAATGATGCGTACATGAAGGGGCTAGAGGGGCTGCTCGAAGACACGGAGACCACTACCTTCGACGAGGAAATAGAGATGGTATGGGAAGATAATCTGTGGAAGCTCAACTCCAATCCCTTTGCTGCCATTCAAGGCGGCATGGGTTTTGAGGGCATGTAAGGCGCTCTTCAAGCATGCAGCGGGCGGGCCGGCCGGCCCGCCCGCTTGCTATCCCCTCCTGTTTCCCGGCTACCTACGGATGGGGAATCCAGTTGTTCTCCACGTACCAGTCGATGGTGCTTTCCCAGCCCTTCCTCAGGTCGGGGTACTTGAGCTCGAAGCCCAGCCCCTCGATGGCCAAGATGTCGTAAGTGTGGTCGCTCACCCCGTAGCTCAGGAAGGGGCTTGTCCCAGCGGGGCCCGATCCCGGCGACAGCTCGTGCTTGATGAGCAGGTGGTCCCAGCTCTTCTGCAGGAACCGGTTGAAGGGGCGGAACACCGCCTCCGGCACGAACATCCCCGCTTTCGCGAATACCTTCACCGGCAGGCTGGGCAGCCTCACCCGCAGCTCCACCGTCTCGATGCCCACCGCCCGCAGCAGCATGTGCAGCATGTCGCCCAGCCCGATGTAGGTCTTGTCGGCTACGTTGAAGGCCCGGCCCAGCAGCGCCTCGGGCCGGTTGAGAACGTGCACGGCGGAACGCGCGATGTCCTCCACGTGCACCAGGTTGTTGGTAAGGCCCCCGGTGGGCAGGGGGAGTTCTCGGCCCATCTCCCGGATCAGGCAGGGAAGCCCCACGAAGAGGCTGGCAGTGTAGATGCCCCGCGGCCCGTACACCGCGGTGGGACGGATGACCGTCACCGGCAGCCCCTGCTCCCGGTGGAACGCGCATGGCCTCCCGCTCCGCCAGCACCTTGGTGACCGTGGTAGTCGTTGTCCGGCCGGGGGGTGAAGCCTTCGTTGATGGGCTGCTGCTTGTGGGACCCGTAGATGTCGCAGGAGGAGAACTCCACCACCGTTTTGGGATTCACCTCCAGCGCGGCCTCGCACATGAGGCGGCGGCTGCCGATGTTGGCCCGCTCGAGGAACTCGCGGGACTTGGAGTGGTCGAAGACGGCGGCCACCATGATGATGTGGTCGACCCCCTCCACCATCTTCCGCACGTCGGCCGGGTTGACCAGGTCTCCCGGGACCACTTCCACTCCCAGGCTGCGCATGTAGGAGAAGTCCGCGTTGGGCAGGTCGGTGGCGCGCACTTCGTACCCTTCGGCCAGCGCCGAGTCGACCACGTGGGAGCCGATGAAACCGCCCGCTCCCGTCACCAGCACCAGTTCCTTAGATCTCGCCATGATACCTCCTTAGCAAAAAGGCCGGCTCGGCCTACTCCCGTACAAACCGATTATAAATTGGTCCAACCAATTTTTCCGACCACCCCGGGAGGCGCTGGTGGTATCATTCACATCATGCGTAAAGAGACGGCTTACTCGTTCCCGGGCAACGGCGGCCTGCGTGTGCGCGTCGGCATCGGGGTGGCCGGCGGGGACTCCCCCGCGGCGGCCCTGGCCGCGCGGGATACGGGCGTCGTGCCCTTCCACCGGGCGGCTCCCCTCCTGGAGGCGCTGCGGGAAGGGGACGTCGATGCCGCGGTGCGCGGGGAACTGGAGGCGGGGGAATTCCTGGCGCTGGTCAGGCAGGCCAGGGGCAGGAAGAGGCTGTTCCGCATCGCCCTCCTCTCCACCAGCCGGGGCAAGCCCTTCCTCTTCGCCCCGGTGGCGGCATCGACGAAGGGGGACGCTGGAGGACCAGGTCCGCCTGGTCCGCTACGGCCGCTCCCTCCTCGAGGAACTGGGCTGGCCGGACCGGGTGGGGGTCCTGGCCGGGGGCCGCAGCGAGGACCGGGGCCGCTCCCCGCGGTGGACCGCTCCCTGCGGCGGGCCACCGCCCTGGCCGACCAGGACCGGTGCGCGCCTGCGGCACATCCTCATCGAGGAAGCGGTGGAGGAGGACACCTTCGTGCTGGCCCCGGACGGGAGGACCGGGCAACCTCATCTACCGCACCCTGGTGCACCTGGGGAACGGGCAGGTCGCACGGAGCCGTCTATTATCCCGGGAAGCAGGTGATCGTGGACACCTCGCGGGCCGCCCCCGGTAGGGAATACCGGGAAGCCGTCAAGCTGGCACGCTTCCTGGCGGCCGCGCGGGATGACAGCGGCCCGGCACGGTTATAGAATTAGAGCTACGAACAACCGGACAAGGGGGTAAGAGATGGAAGGCATGCAGGCCAATCCCGCGCAGATCAAGAAGTACCTCAAGCAGCTGAGCAAGAGCCGCGAGCAGTATCTCGGCTACCTCGGGCAACTCGCCTACCAGGAGTATCAGGAGGGCAACCTGCCCGTCGCGAAGCTGCAGGAGGTATGTGCCACCCTCGACGGCATCGCCGCGCAGGTGAGCAAGTGCGAGCAGGACCTGGCCATGATCGAGCAGATGAAGATGGTCGCCAAGTACCCGCGCTGCGTCTACTGCGGCGATCCCGTCCCCCCCGGCTCCCCTAACTGCACCACCTGCGGCCAGCCGGTCGGCCACCCGCCCCGGCGGCCCCGGGTTACCCGCCGGCCTCCGCCCCGGGATACGCTCCGGTTCCGGCCCCCGCGCCCGCCCCGGCCGCCGCGCCGCCGGCGAGTGGGGAAGGCCTGTGTCTCGTGCGGGGCTCCCCTGCAGGCGGACGCCACCTTCTGCACCGGTTGCGGCCAGCCGGTCGCGCGGCCGAGCGTCGCGCCGCAGCGCCGGCTGCGCCCACGCCGGCCGCCCCCGCACGCGGCCCCGCCCGCGGAGGCCCCGGCTGCCCGTGGCGGAACCGCCGCCGCGGCAGCGGCCCCCGACCCTGCCCGCGTCGGAGGCACCGCCCGCGGCGGCATCCGCCGGCCCCTGACCTGCTCGAGTTGCGGCACAGTCTACGACGACCCCGAGGCCCTCTTCTGCACGGAGTGCGGCAACAAGATGCGTTAGAGGCTCCTGCCATGATCCAGGTCTACACCGGAGACGGCAAGGGAAAGACCACGGCCGCCCTCGGACAGGCGATGAGGGCCATGGGCCACGGCATGAAGGTGTTCATGGTCCAGTTCATGAAGGGCAGGACCTACGGTGAGCTCAAGCTGTGCCGGGAACACCTGCCCGACATGGTCATCCAGCATGTCCGGCCGGGACGAGTTCGTCAGGAAGGGCGACCCCGAGGAGGTCGACCTGCGCCTGGCCCGGGAGGGGTGGGAGACAGGCCCGGGAGGTCATCACCGGCGGGGAGTACCAGATGGTCATCCTGGACGAGATCAACATCGCCATAGACTACGGGCTGCTGCCCCTCGCAGGAGGTCCTCGACCTGCTGAGGGAGCACTCCCGGGACCTGGAGATAATCTGCACCGGGCGCTACGCCCCACCCGAGCTGCTGGAGCTCGCCGACCTGGTCAGCGAGGTGCGGGAGATCAAGCACCCCTACCAGCGGGGAGAGCCCATGCGCGAAGGCATCGAATACTGAGATGGAAGATAAGAAGCCGCTCTACACCCCGGAGGATATAGCCGGCCTCGATTACCGGCGCGACCTCGGATACCCCGGGGAGTATCCCTTCACCCGCGGGGTGCAGCCCGACATGTACCTCGGGCGCACCTGGACCATGCGCCAGTTCGCCGGCTTCGGCACGGCGGTGGAGACCAACCGGCGCTACAAGTTCCTCCTCGAGCGCGGCCAGACCGGCCTCTCCGTCGCCTTCGACATGCCCACCATCATGGGCTACGACTCCGACCACCCCATGGCCGAGGGGGAGGTGGGCCGGTGCGGGGTGGCCATCGATTCCCTCAAGGACATGGAGACCCTCTTCGACGGCATCCCCCTTTCCGGACATCACCACCTCCATGACCATCAACGGTCCCGCCGCCGTCCTCCTCGCCTTCTACCTCTGCGTGGGGGAGGAGCAGGGAGCGGGCTGGAAGGACCTGGGCGGCACCATCCAGAACGACATCCTCAAGGAGTACATCGCCCAGAAGTCCTGGATCTTCCCGCCCCGCCCGTCCATGCGCATCATCACCGACATCCTGGCCTTCTGCTCGGCCGAGGTGCCGCGCTGGAACACCATCAGCATCAGCGGCTACCACATCCGCGAGGCCGGCTCCACCGCCGCGCAGGAACTGGCCTTCACCCTGGCCGACGGGTTCGCCTACGTGGAGGCGGGCATCGCCGCGGGCATCCCGGTGGACGACTTCGCCCCGCGCCTCTCCTTCTTCTTCAACGCCCACATGGACTTCCTGGAGGAGATCGCCAAGTACCGGGCCGCCCGCCGCATCTGGGCCCGGCACATGCGCGAGAGGTACGGCGCCCGCGACCCCCGCTCCTGGGCCCTGCGCTTCCACACCCAGACCGCCGGCTGCTCGCTCACGGCCCAGCAACCCGAGAACAACATCGTCCGCACCGCCTTCGAGGCGCTGTCCGCCGTCCTGGGGGGGACCCAGAGCCTCCACACCAACTCCATGGACGAGTCGCCTGGCCCTCCCCACCGAGCAGGCGGTGGAGATCGCCCTGCGCACCCAGCAGATCATCGCCTGCGAGACCGGGGTGACCGGCACCGTCGACCCGCTGGCCGGCTCCTACTGCGTCGAGAGCCTCACCGACCGGATGGAGGAGCAGGCGGAGGAGTACTTCCGCCGCATCGACGAGCTGGGAGGGGTGCTGGCCGCCATCGACCAGGGGTTCTTCCAGCGGGAGATCGCCGACGCGGCCTACCGTTACCAGGTGGAGGTGGAGAAGGGCGAGCGCATCGTGGTGGGGGTGAACGAGTACGTCCATTCCGGCGAGGGGATGGGCATCGAGACCCTCAAGGTGGACCCGGAGGTGGAGAGGCGCCAGCGCGAGCGGGTGGCTCTCGCTGCGGGCGGAGCGCGGCGCGGAAGCGGCCGCGCGGGCCGTGGAGCGGCTGCAGGAGGGGGCGCGCGGGAGACGCCAACCTGATGCCGCTGATCATCGACTGCGCCCGCGCCCTGGTCACCGAGGGCGAGATCGTCGCGGCCCTGAAGGAAGTCTTCGGCGTCTACAAGGAGGTGCCGGTATATTGAGCGGACGTAAGCTGCGTATCCTCATCGTCAAGCCGGGGCTGGACGGGCACGACCGGGGGGCCAAGGTGGTGGCCCGCGGCCTGGCCGACGCCGGTTTCGAGGTCATCTACGGGGGCCTCCACCAGACCCCCGGGCAGATCGTGGAGACGGCCCTGGAGGAGGACGTCGACGTGGTCGGCCTGTCCATCCTCTCCGGCGCCCACATGACCATCTTCCCCCGCGTGCTCGAACTGCTCAAAGAGCGCGACGCCGGCGACATCATGGTCTTCGGGGGAGGCATCGTCCCGGCGGAGGACGCCGCCGCCCTGGAGGCGCTGGGCGTGGCCGGCATCTTCGGCCCGGGCACCCCCGTCGCCGACATCGTCGCCTTCCTCTCCGAGCGCTTTCCCGGCCTGCCGGCGCCTACTGCCTGAGTAGTATTGAATTACCCCGAAAAATCCTAATATAATGATTGCGCCTGTGTCGCGGTAGATAGTCCCGGCACGGGCGGTAGCACTGTCGGAACACGAGACACAGTGGGGTATGAAAATGAGTGATGAAGAGCTGACCTTCGTAGAAAAGTACGACCTGCTGGGATGTATCCAGTGCGGCAGGTGCACCGGTGGTTGCCCGGTGATCGTTGCGGACGCCCCTGAACATCCGGCGTTTCATGTACGACACGGTCAACGAGGACCACCTGGAGGAGCTCTCCGGCAGAGAGCGAGATCTGGGACTGCACCACCTGCTGGACCTGCGCCGCCCGCTGCCCCAAGGGCCTGGAGCCCATGGAGGTGCTGCTGGGCCTGCGGGCCATGCAGATCGAGGAGGGCAAGATCCAGCCCACCGTGCGCGACGCCCTGCAGTCCATCTTCCAGAACGGCAACCCCTGGGGCATGCCCCGCGGCCAAGCGCTACGACTGGGTGGGGGACCTGGACGTGAAGATCCTCGAGCCGGAGGCGGAGGAGAAGACCGACGTGATGGTCTTCGTCTGCTGCACCGACGCCTACGACACCCGCGTCATCAAGGTCACCCAGGCCCTGGTCAGGGTGCTCAACGAAGCCGGGGTGGACTTCGGCTTCATCGGCGAGGACGAGAGCTGCTGCGGCGCCGAGGTGCGGCGCCTGGGAGAGGAAGGCCTCTTCGAGTATGTGCGACGAGGAGAACGTGGAGATGTTCAACTCCTACAACGTCAACCGCATCGTCACCGTCTCGCCCCACTGCTACAACACCTTCAAGAAGGAGTACCACAACCTCAAGCACCCCGTCCTCCACTACACCGAGCTGGTGGCCCAGCTCCTCGAGGACGGCAAGCTGGAGCTCCCCAAGGAGTTCGCCAAGACGGTCACCTTCCACGACCCCTGCTTCCTGGGCAAGCAGAACGACGTCTACGACGAGCCCCGCTACATCCTCACCCGCATCCCCGGCCTCGAGTACAAGGATTTCGACAGGTGCCGCGAGCGCTCCCTCTGCTGCGAGGGCGGCGGCGGCAAGATGTGGGTGGAGAGCGAATCCAAGGAGGAGCGCCTGGCCGAGGTGCGCGTCAAGGACGCCGTGGAGATGGGAGCCGACGTCATCGCGGTGGCCTGCCCCTTCTGCCTGCTCACCCTGGAGGACGCCACCAAGGTGCAGGGAGTGGACGAAGACCATGGCGGTAATGGACATCCTCGAGATACTCGACGAGGTCCTTTAGATAATTTACGCGGCAAGGGTTGTCTTAGAGAAAAGAGAGGTGAAGAGGGTATGAACATGGTGGTATGTGTAAAGCGAGTACCGGATACCGCCGAATCCGAGGTGCACATCGACGGTTCGGGGAAGGATATCGACAAGAGCAAGCTGTCCTTCCGGATGAACGACGCCGACAACTACGCGGTTGAGGAAGCCATCCTCATCAAGGAGAACGTCGGCGGAGCCGTCAACGTCATCAGCGTCGGCGACGACAAGTCCGACGAGCAGATCCGCATGGCCCTCGCCAAGGGCGGCGACGAAGCCATCCGCATCACCGACGACGCCATGGCCGGCTCCGACGGCTTCGCGGTGGCCAAGGCCCTGGCCGCGGCGGTCAAGGCCCTGGAGTTCGACCTGGTGATGACCGGCGCCCTGGCCGACGACGACGGCGCCGCCGTGGTGGGCGTGGCCCTGGCCGGACTGCTGGGCGTGGCCCACGCCGCCTACGTCAAGAAGGTCGAGGTCATCGAGGACGGCAAGAAGATCAAGGTCGGGCGGGAGCTCGAGGGCGGCCTGATGGAGTTCATCGAGATGGACCTCCCGGCCGTGCTGACCATCCAGACCGGCATCAACGAGCCCCGTTACGCCTCCTTCAAGGGCATCAAGCAGGCCGCCAAGAAGGAGATCGCCGTCAAGGGCGTAGCCGACCTGGGCCTGGACCCCTCCGAAGTCGGCGAGGCCGGCTCCTGGGCGACCCTGACCCAGTTCACCCTGCCGATAGTCGGCGAGAAGGCCGAGATCCTCGAGGGCGACCCGGCGGAGACCGCCGGAAAACTCGCGGCTCTCTTGAAAGAGAAGGGGCTGGTATAAATGAAAGACATATTTGTAGTCATGGAGCATCGTCGCGGGGAACTCCGGGAGATCTCCCTGGAGATGTTGAGCGGGGCCGCCGGGCTGGGCGGCACCGTGGTGGCCGTCCTCTTCGGCTCGGGCGTTGACGACTTCGCCGCCAAGGCCGCCGGACTGGCCGACAAGGTCCTGGTGGTCGACGACCCCATGTTCGAGAACTTCAACGCGCTGGCCTACCAGAAGGCCCTCTCCGCCCTGATCAAGGAGAACGGCCCCGGCCTGGTGCTGATGGGACACACCGGCCACGGGCGTGGACCTGGCTCCCGCCCTGGCGGTCGAGCTCGGAGCCCCCATGGTCACCGACGTCACCGCCCTGGAGATGGACGGGGACAAGCCCAAGCCCACCCGCCAGTTCTACGGCGGCAAGCTGGACGCCCACATGGTCATGAAGGACGCCGACCTGTACGTCCTCACCGTGCGCGAGGCCACCTTCCAGGCGGCCGAGCCCTCCAAGTCGGGCGAGATCGTCAAGGTCGCCAACCCGGTCACCGACGACCTCTCTTCCCGCAAGTTCCTGGAGTACGTGGAGCCCGTGGCGGGCGACGTGGACATCACCCAGTCCGCCCTGCTGGTGGGCGTGGGCCGCGGCATCCGCGAGGACAAGAACCTCCCGATCATGGAGGAGCTGGCCGCCGCCATCGGCGCCGACCTGGCCGCCTCCCGCGCCGTGGTGGACGCCGGCTGGCTGCCCTCCGACCGCCAGGTGGGCATCTCCGGCAAGACCGTCAAGCCCAAGCTCTACCTGGCCGTGGGCATCTCCGGCGCCTTCCAGCACGTGACCGGCATGAAGGGCTCCGACGTCATCATCGCCATCAACAAGGACCCGGACGCTCCCATCTTCGGCATCGCCCAGTACGGCATCGTGGACGACCTGCTGAAAGTGGTCCCGGCGCTGACCGAGAAGATCAAGGAGCTCAAGGGCTAGCGACAGCCCTGAGCGTGGCCGTCGCGGTAATAGGAGGAATCGAGTAAATGAATAACAGGCCAAAGATCGGAGTATACGTCTGCCACTGCGGATCAACATCGCCAGCATCGTGGACGTGGACGAGGTCGCCAAGTTCGCCGAGACCCTTCCCGACGTGGCGGTGTCCCGCAACTACAGCTACATGTGTTCGGACCCGGGCCAGGCGCTGATCATCGACGACATCAGGAAGCACGACCTGAACCGCGTGGTGGTGGCCTCCTGCTCCCCGCGCATGCACGAGCCGACCTTCCGCAAGACGCTGATGGCAGGGGGGCTCAACCCCTACTTCCTGGAGATGGCCAACATCCGCGAGCAGTGCTCGTGGGTGCACCAGGACCCCATCGCCGCCACCGAGAAGGCCAAGCGTATCGTGGAGTCGGCGGTCGTCAAGTCGCGCCGCCTGGAGCCGCTGGACGCCAAGGAGGTTGACGTGGAGCCCGTCCTGCCTGATCATCGGGGCGGGCATCGCCGGCATCCAGGCCGCCCTGGACATCGCCGACGCGGGCTTCAAGGTCTTCCTGGTGGAGAAGGACGCCGTCCGTGGGCGGGCACATGATCCAGCTCGACAAGACCTTCCCCACCCTGGACTGCTCAGCCTGCATCCTGACCCCCAAGATGGTGGACGTGGCCAACCACCCCAACATCGAGCTCATGACCTACTCCCAGGTGGAGGACATAAGCGGGTACGTCGGCAACTTCGACATCAAGGTGCGCAAGAGGTCCCGCTACGTCGACATCGCCAAGTGCACCGGCTGCGGCGACTGCGCCGAGGCCTGCCGCATGGCGGGGCGTTTCCCCAACCAGTTCGACGAGGGCATGGGGATGCGCGGCGCCATCTACATGCCCTTCCCGCAGGCGGTGCCGGCCAAGTACACCATCGACAAGGAGACCTGCCTCTTCCTCACCAAGGGCAAGTGCGGCAGAAAGCCCCAAGTGCGTGGACGCCTGCCAGGCCAAGGCCATCGACTTCGAACTGGAAGACGAAATCGTGGAGTTCAAGGTGGGCACCATCATCGTGGCCACCGGCTACGACGTCTTCGACGCCAGGCTGAAGCCGGAGTACGCCTACGGGGTGTACGACAACGTGCTCACCGGCCTGGAGTTCGAGCGCCTGGTCAACGCCTCCGGCCCCACCGGCGGAAAGGTCACCATGATCGAGCGGGGCAAGAAGAAGAAGAAGAAGGAAGGCGAGGAGGAGGTTCCTGCCAAGATCCCCAAGAGCGTCACCTTCATCCAGTGCGTGGGCTCCCGCGACAAGAGCGTGGGCAACGAGTACTGCTCCCGCGTCTGCTGCATGTACACGGCCAAGCTGGCCCACCTGGTCAAGGACAAGGTCCCACGACTGCGAGATCACCATCTTCTACATGGACGTGAGAGCGTTCGGCAAGGGCTTCGAGGAGTTCTACGACAGGGTCCGCCGCGAGGGCGTCCGCTACGTGCGCGGCAACCCCTCGGAGATCTACAAGCGGGGCGACAAGCTCGTCGTGCGGGCCGAGGACACCCTCACCGCCACCCCCCTGGAGCACGAGACGGACATGGTGGTCCTCTCCGTGGGACTGATGCCGCGCCGGGACGACCGGGAGATGATCGACCTGCTCAAGCTGTCCCAGACCTCGGACCGCTTCTACCTGGAGGCCCACCCCAAGCTGCGGCCGGTGGACACCGCTTCGGACGGCGTCTACCTCGCCGGCGTCTGCCAGGGCCCCAAGGACATCCCCGACGCCGTGGCCCAGGCCAAGGGCGCGGCCTCGGCGGCCATGATCCTCATGGCCTCGGGCAAGGTCAAGGTGGAGGCCCAGATCTCCGTGGTCGACGAGTCCACCTGCCGCGGCTGCGGCTTCTGCGTGGAGATCTGCCCCTACACCGCCATCGAGCTGGTCGAGGTGAACCGCATGGGGTGGCATCGTCAAGGTGGCCCGGGTCAACGAGGCCCTCTGCAAGGGCTGCGGAGCCTGCGCGGCGGCCTGCCTCTCCGGTTCCATCCAGCAGCGCTCCTTCCGGGATTTCCAGATCCTGCCCCAGATAGAAGTATTGGGGGTGAGTGATTAATGAGCGACAACTTCGAGCCCAACATAGTGGCCTTCCTCTGCAACTGGTGTTCCTACGCCGGGGCCGACCTGGCGGGGACCTCCCGCACCCAGTATCCCTCCAACGTCAGGGTGATCAGGGTGATGTGCTCCGGCCGGGTAAACCCGCTCTTCATCATGAACGCCCTGCAGCAGGGGGCGGACGGGGTGCTCATCTCCGGCTGCCACCCGGGTGACTGCCACTACATGCAGGGCAACTACTACGCCCGCCGCCGCTTCGCGCTCATGCGCCAGTTCCTGGAGTACGTGGGCGTCGAGCCCGGCCCGCGTCAAGATGAGCTGGGTGTCGGCTTCCGAGGGCGCCAAGTGGAAGGAAGTCATCGAGGAAGTAGTGGAAGGCGTCAAGGCCGTCGGTCCGATGGACCAGTTCAAACGGAGGCAGTTAAATTGGTAGATCAAGCTAAGCTCAGAGAGATCGCAAAAGAGGTGATTTCCCGCGACGACGTCCGGCTGCTCATCGGCTACCGCCCCGGCACCTACGGGTTCAAGGCCCGGCCCGCCTTCGTGGAGGACGCCGCGCAGGTCGACGAGCTCATCTTCACCCCCGCCTGCGTGAGCAACCTGGCCAGCTACATCGTGCTGGAGGAGAAGCCCCCGCTGCCGCGCGGCACCGAGCCGGACGGCCGCAAGGTGGCCGTCATGGTCAAGGGCTGCGACTCCCGCGCCCTGGTCCAGCAGATGGTGGAGAACGCCTACGAACGCGACCACCTGGTGGTGCTGGGCATCCCCTGCACCGGCGTGGTGGACATGGCCAAGCTGGAGCGGAAGTTCCCGGGAGTGCTGGCCCAGGGCAGCGTCGCCCTGGAGGGTGACTCCTTCGTCCTCTCCTTCGACGGCAAGACCGAGTCGGTGGCCAAGGACGAGCTGCTGGCCGACAAGTGCAAGCGCTGCCGCTACCCCACCCCGCTGGTGAGCGACCAGCTGCTGGACGCGGAGGTGGAGCGGTTCGCGGACGACGACTACGCGGAGATAGCGGCCCTGGAGGGCAAGTCGGCGGAGGAGAAGTGGGCTTACTGGGAAGAGAAGTTCTCGCGCTGCATCCGCTGCTACTCCTGCCGCAACGTCTGCCCCATGTGCTACTGCGAGGACTGCGTCCTTGACCGCCTCAAGCCCGTGTGGACGCGGCGCTCGGTGGACATCAGCGAGAACACCGCCTTCCACATCTCCCGCGCTTACCACCTGGCCAGCCGGTGCATCCAGTGCGGCGAGTGCGCCAGGGTCTGCCCGGTGGACATCCCCCTGATGGAGATGAACCGGAAGTTCTACCGGGACGTGGAGGAGCTCTACGATTACGAGCCGGGGACCTCGCTGGAGGCCGTGCCGCTGCTCTCTACCTACAAGGTAGAGGATAATGAAGACTTCATAATGTAAAGGTGGGTGTCATGGCAGATAAGATATTAAAGAAAGACAAGGTCGGAGAGGCCCTCAAGGAGCTCTCCAAGTTCCGCCTGTTCGCTCCCGCCAAGTCGGACGACGTGGTGCTGTTCAAGCAGATCGAGGACCCGGCCGAGGCCTGCCTCGATTTCGCCAACTCCACGGTGCCCCCCAAGAAGGTGGTCTTTCCCCAGACCGAGACGCTCTTCCGCTTCTCCCTCGGCAATCCCGAGCTGACCGAGAAGAGCGTGGAGGAGGAGGGGACCACGGTCATCTTCGGGCTGCGCCCCTGCGACGCGCGGGCCATGGCCATCGTGGACAGCCTCTTCGGCTGGGACTACGACGACCCCTACTACCAGAAGCGGCGCGAGCTCACCACCCTGGTGGGCCTGGGCTGCGTGACGCCGCCCAGCGTCAACTGCTTCTGCCCCTCGGTGGGCGGCGAGCCCTGCGGCACCGAGGGCCTGGACCTGCTCCTGGTGGACCTGGGCGACGAGTACCTGGTCAAGGTGATCACCAAGAAGGGCGAGCAGCTGGCCGAGACCCTGGGGTCCTGCCTGGAGGCCGCCCCGGCCGACGCGGCGAAGCAGGCCGACGAGATCGCCCTCAAGTCCAAGCAGGCCATCGCCCGCTCCATCGACACCACCGGCATGGCCGCCAAGCTCCCCACCCTGTGGGAGAACGAGCTGTGGAAGCAGGTCTCCTCGGCCTGCCTGGGATGCGGCATCTGCACCTACCTCTGCCCCACCTGCCACTGCTTCGACATCCAGGACGAGGTGGAGGAGGGGGAGGGCCGGCGCTGCCGCATGTGGGACTCCTGCATGTTCCGCGAGTACACCGTGCACACCTCGGGGCACAACCCCCGCCCCACCCGCAAGGAGCGCACCCGCAACCGCGTCAGCCACAAGTACTCCACCTACCCTGACAAGTTCGACGTCATCGCCTGCGTCGGGTGCGGCCGCTGCGTCAACCTGTGCCCTGTCAACATCGACATACTCGAGATACTGGGGAAGGTGGTGGAAGCATGAGCAAGAACCCGTACATCCCCTACCTGATGAATATCGAGGAAGCCTGGTACGAAGCCGGCGGCGCCCGCGCCATCAAGACCTTCAAGGTCAACTTCGCCGACCCCAAGGTCTGGGACACCTGGTCCCACCGGCCCGGCCAGTGCGCCATGGTGGGCATCCCCGGGGTGGGCGAGAGCTTCTTCTGCGTCTCTTCCTCGCCGACGGAGCAGGGGTTCCTGCGCTTCTCCATCATGAATTCCGGCGGCAAGAACACCTCCGCCCTGCACGAACTGGAGGCGGGTGACCAGCTCTACGTCCGCGGGCCTTACGGCAACACCTTCCCCATCGACGACTGGAAGGGCAAGCACATCGTCACCGTCGGCGGCGGCATCGGCCAGGCGCCCCTGCGCCCGATCATCCAGTACGTCCGCGACAACCGCGACGATTACGGCGAGCTCACCGTCATCTACGGGGCGCGCACCGCGGACGACCACTGCTTCAAGGTGGAGTTCGAGGACATGAACTCCTGCGGCGACGTCGCGTGCCACCTCTCCGTCGACGTTCCCGAGGACGACTGGAAGCACTACGTGGGCTTCGTGCCCCAGCTGCTGCTGGACACCGAGCCCTCGCCGGAGAACGCCATCGCGGTCACCTGCGGCCCCCCCATCATGATCAAGTTCGTCCTGCAGAACCTGGAGAAGCTGGGGTTCAAGCCGGAGCAGATCTACACCACGCTGGAGAACCGCATGAAGTGCGGCATCGGCAAGTGCGGGCGCTGCAACGCCGGCCCCTACTACGTCTGCAAGGACGGCCCGGTCTTCACCTACGCGCAGCTCAAGGAGGTACCCGAGAGTTTCGCGTAAGACAACCGTTCGGACCTGCAAGGGCGGCCTCGTGCCGCCCTTTCGACTTTTAGGGGTCACGCCTCCGATGTTCGGTTTCCCTGCATACAGCACCTCGTAGATAAAACCGCCCTTGGGACGTTACAGGATTCGAGGGACGCGACATGGAACAATATCCTGGAAGAAAATGTCAGATCCGGGTAATAAAATCGAGGAAAACAGGCTGGAAATCATTGTCAAACCGGAGTCGTAAAACTACAATGATTCCAGGCAGGAGTGGACTGGCGAGGGCGACAGGGCTTCGAGGAGGGCGAGCGTGGTAACGAGGATCAGCACCTGGAAGATAATCAAGACCAGCCTCAAGGTGTTCGGCCTGGTCGTGGCCGGCGTCGTGGCCTGCCTGGTCCTGGCCCTCCTGGGGTACGACCTCTACTACCGCTCCACCGTCTTCAAGGGCGTCAACGTGGCCGGCGTCTACGTGGGCGGCATGTCCCGCGCCGACGCCGTCGAGGAACTGCGGCAGGAGCTCGACCTGGAGGCGCTCAACAGCAACATCGTCCTCACCTTCGGGGACAAGGCCTGGGACCTGCCCCTCTACCGTATCGGGGCCTACGTCGACCTGAACGAATCGGTGGACCAGGCCCTCTCCCAGGCCGGCCAGATACCCTTCTACGAGCGCTGGCTGAAGAGGTTCACCTTCCAGAGCATGGACCAGGCGATCGACCTGGTCGTCGAGTATGACCCGGCCGCGCTGGAGTCCTTCCTCGAAGACCTGCGGGCCTCCATCGACTGCGAGCCGGTCAGCGCCGAGATCTCCCTCCAGTCCAACAAGCTGGTCTTCACCAGTTCGCGGGACGGGTGGAAGCTCGACACCGACGAAGCGCGGCGCCTCATCCTGGAGACCCTCTCCAACCCCGAGCGCGGCGCCCAGCTGAACATCGCGGTCACCCCGCCGGAGGTCTCAGACGACCAGATGGGCAAGGTCATCGCGGTGGACCTCACCCGCCACACGCTCACCCTCTACAGCAACATGGTCGTCGAGGTCCAGTATTCCATCGCCTGCGGCTCGCCCAGTTTCCCCACGCCCAAGGGCACCTACAGGATCGTCAGCAAGGAAGCCAACCCCGTCTGGAGGAACCCCGGGAGCGCCTGGGCCTCCAGCATGCCGGACACCATCCCGGCCGGCCCCGGCAACCCCCTGGGAACGCGCGCCCTGGGCACCAGCAACCCCGGGGTCTTCATCCACGGCACCTCCAACTCCGGGTCCATCGGCACGTCAGCGTCCCACGGGTGCATCCGCATGCGCATCAAGGAATCGGAGGACCTCTTCCCCCGCGTCGAGGTGGGCACCCCCGTCCTCTTCTACTAATTTTCAGATTTTCACCCGACCTTTACCTCCGGCCGGGTCCCGATTCTTTACCTCCTTCACACCCCTTTCGGCCGCGATCCCAATTAGTACCAGGGGTTTATTGACTAGCATAATCCGTGGTGATAAGCTGTTTCTGCGTTACGTCCAAGGGTAGGAGAAGCTGTCAAACGGGTTAAAGAATCCAACGATCCGAGCAAAGGGAGGAGCTAATGGCTTACGACTACGAACTGGTGAAAGTGGACATCGTTGACGGCGTGGCGACCTTCCAGTTGAACCGCCCCCCGCTCAACCCCCTGAGCACCCAACTATTTCAGGAGATCGGCCTCTGCGCCACCGAGCTCACCTACGACGACCAGGTGCGCGCGGTGGTCCTGACGGGCGGGAATGACGTCTTCGCCGCGGGCGCCGACATCAAGGGCATGGTGGACATGACCGCCGTAGAGGTGTCCAGCTTCATCGGCGGCGGCCAGGCCAGCTTCACCGCGGTGGAGAACATCCCCAAGCCGGTCATCGCGGCCATCAACGGCTTCGCCCTGGGTGGCGGCTGCGAGCTGGCGGCCTGCGCGGACTGGCGCTATGCGCACGAGAACGCCAGGATCGGCGTGCCGGAGATACTGCTGGGCATCATCCCCGGCGCCGGCGGCACCCAGCGCCTGCCCCGCCTCATCGGGCCTTCCAAGGCCAAGGAGATGATCTACTCGGGCAAGTTCTACACGGCCCAGGAGTGCCTGGAGATGGGACTGGTCCAGAAGGTGGTCACCGGGGACGACTCGGTCATCGAGTTGGCCCAGAAGATCGCCGGCCGCTACGCCAAGGGCCCCGCGGTGGCCCTGTCCGCGGCCAAGCGGGCCGTCAACAAGGGCATGGAATGCTCCATCGAGGAAGGCCTGATCATCGAGGCCCAGGGCATCTCCCTCTGCTTCGCCAGCGAGGACCGCACCATCGGGATGACCTCCTTCCTGGAAAAAGGCCCGGGCAAGGCCGAGTTCATCGGAAAGTAGCAGCAGGTTAGCATCAGACAGGTCAGCAAAAAAGGAGGTTTGTTGTGGTAGATTTTGAGTTGGATGATGAACAAAAAGCAATGTGCAGGATGGCCCACGACTTCGCCGTCAACGAGATCCGCCCCATCGCGCTGGAGAGCGACAAGGATGGGAAGGTCCCGGACGACCTGGTGAAGAAGGCCGCCGCTTCGGGCCTCACCGCCATCGCCATCGACGAGGATTACGGCGGAGGCGGCCTGGACCAGGTCACCGCGGCCATGGTCAACGAGGAACTCTACTGGGGCTGCGCCGGCATCGGCACCATGCTGGGGGCCAACAGCCTGGCCGTCACCCCCATGGTCCTGGCCGCCACCGAGGACCAGAAGAAGGAATACTTCCCCCGCCTCTGCGACCCCGACAACCCCAAGTTCGCCGCCTTCGGCCTGACCGAGCCGGGCGCCGGCTCCGACGCCGCCTCCCTCTCCACCACCCTCGAGGACAAGGGCGACCATTACCTGCTGAACGGGCAGAAGTGCTTCATCACCAACGGCGGCATCGCCGACTTCTACACCATCTTCTGCACCTTCGACAAGAGCCTCAAGTACGGCGGCATCGGCGCCGTGATCATGGAGCGTTCCTGGGACGGCGTGTCCATCGGCAAGAAGGAAGACAAGATGGGCATCCGGGCCTCCAACACCACCGAGGTCATCATGGACAACGTCAAGGTCCCCAAGGAGAACCTCCTCCTCGCCGCCGGCCAGGGATTCGGCACGGTCATGCAGACCCTCGACCTCACCCGCGCCAGCGTGGCCGCGGCTGCCACCGGCGTGGCCCGCGCCGCCTTCGAGGAGTCCCTCAAGTACGCCAAGGAGCGCGTGCAGTTCGGCAAGCCCATCATCGCCAACCAGGGCATCAGCTTCATGCTGGCCGACATGGCCATGAAGATCGAGGCGGGGCGCCGGCTGTACCAGCTGGCCGCCTGGAAGGCCGAGAAAGGCCTGCCCTGCTCGCTGGAGTCCTCCTACTCCAAGGCCTTCTGCGCGACATGTGCCATGGAGGTCACCACCAACGCCGTACAGGTCCACGGCGGCTACGGCTACATGAAGGAGTACCTGGTGGAGAAGCTGATGCGCGACGCCAAGATCATGCAGATCTACGAGGGCACCGCGCAGATCCAGCGCTTCGTCATCGCCGGCAACCTCATGGGCGTCACCGACACCTACCCCTGGAACTAGAACATACGGACAGATGAGGGGCGCTCCTCCGGGAGCGCCCCTTTCGCTTTCCTTGATATGGTTGAAGCCCGGGAATAATGGGAATATCTGGTTTACTGGTAAGGGATACTGTTGGTTTCTGAAGAAGGAGGTTGGGAATGGTTGATTTCGAACTGAGTGACGAACAGAAAGCAATGTGCAGGATGGCCCACGACTTCGCCGTCAACGAGATCCGCCCCATCGCGCTGGAGTGCGACAAGGAGGGGAAGGTCCCGGACGACCTGGTGAAGAAGGCCGCCGCCACGGGCCTCACCGCCATGGCCATCGACGAGGAGTACGGCGGAGGCGGCCTCGACCCGCTGACCTCCTCCATGGCCTCGGAGGAGCTCTTCTGGGGCTGCGCCGGCATCGCCACCATGCTCGGGGCCAACAGCCTGGCCACCGCGCCGATGGTCATCGCCGCCACCGAGGAGCAGAAGAAGCAGTACTTCCCCCGCCTCTGCGACCCCGACGACCCCAAGTTCGCCGCCTTCGGCCTGACCGAGCCGGGCGCCGGCTCCGACGCCGCCTCCGTCTCCACCACCCTCGAGGACAAGGGGGACCATTACATCCTGAACGGCCAGAAGTGCTTCATCACCAACGGCGGCATCGCCGACTACTACACCATCTTCTGCACCAGTCGACAAGAGCCTCAAGTACGGCGGCATCGGCGCCGTGATCATGGAGCGTTCCTGGGACGGCGTGTCCATCGGCAAGAAGGAAGACAAGATGGGCATCCGGGCCTCCAACACCACCGAGGTCATCATGGACAACGTCAAGGTCCCCAAGGAGAACCTGCTGGTGCCGGCGGGACAGGGCTTCTACAACGTCATGCAGACCCTCGACCTCACCCGCGCCAGCGTGGCCGCGGCCGGCGTCGGGGTGGCCCGCGCCGCCTTCGAGGAGTCGCTCAAGTACGCCAAGGAGCGCGTGCAGTTCGGCAAGCCCATCATCGTCAACCAGGCGATCAGCTTCATGCTGGCCGACATGGCCATGAAGATCGAGGCGGGGCGCCGGCTGTACCAGCTGGCCGCCTGGAAGGCCGGCAAGGGCCTGCCCTGCTCGCTGGAGTCTTCCTACGCGAAGGCCATGGGAGGAGACATAGCCATGGAGGTCACCACCAACGCGGTGCAGATCCACGGCGGCTACGGCTACATGAAGGAGTACCTGGTGGAGAAGCTGATGCGCGACGCCAAGATCATGCAGATCTACGAGGGCACCGCGCAGATCCAGCGCCTGGTCATCGCCGGCAACCTCATGGGCGTCACCGACGCCTACCCCTGGAACTAGGTTCCCGGGTCCCGAACGCGACGGAGGCGCCCCGCGGGGCGCCTCCTCTCCTCATTTCCCGGTGCCGATCTGGCGTATAATCATCCGTATGAAGATAGGCATCACCACCACCGTCCCCATCGAGATCGTCTACGCCGCCGGCCACGTGCCGGTGGACCTGAACAACCTCTTCGTGGCCCACCCCGACGGCCAGCAGCTGGTGGAGGAAGCGGAACTGGCCGGCTTCCCCCGCAACTTCTGCGCCTGGATCAAGGGCATCTACGGGGCGGTCAAGCGTTCCGCCGGCGAGATCGGCGCGGTGGTGGCGGTGACCCAGGGCGACTGCTCCAACACCAAGGCGCTGATGGAGACCCTGGAGGCCGACGGGGTGGAGGTCATCCCCTTCGCCTACCCCTACGACCGCGACCGCGCCTTCCTGGCGCACGAGATGGACAAGCTGGCGGAGCGCCTGGGGGCGGAGCGCGGCGCGGTGGAGGAGGCCGCCCGGCGGCTGGACGCGGTCCGGGGCAAGGTGTGGGAGCTCGACAGGCTGGCCTGGCAGGAGGGGAAGGTCACCGGGCTGGAGGGCCACGTCTTCCAGGTCTCCTGCAGCGACATGGAGGGAGACGTCGACGCCTTCGAGGCGAAAGTGGACGCCCTGCTCGAGGAGGCGAAGGCCCGGCCCTGACGCTTTCGAGGGGAAGGAAGGCCGCGCCCCGGTGCGGCTGGGCTACGTGGGCGTGCCGCCCCTCGCCCCGGAGATCTTCCCCTTCCTGGAGGAGCGGGGAGGCCGGGTGGTCTTCTGTGAGGTGCAGCGGCAGTTCACCCTGCCCTCGACGCGGGGCGAGCTCGTCGACAGGTACCTCGACTACACCTACCCCTATTCCGTCTTCGAGCGCATCTCAGACATCGAGCGCGAGATCGGCCGCCGGGACATCCGGGGCGTCGTCCACTACGTGCAGAGTTTCTGCTTCCGCCAGGTGGAGGACATCCTGCTCCGCCGCCGGCTGGGCGTCCCCCTGCTGACGCTGGAGATGGACAACCTGACCCGGCTGGACGCCCGCACCCGCACCCGCCTGGAGAGCTTCATGGAGATGCTGCGCTGACGCCATCGGTGCTACAATATGCCCATGTACGAGATACGCGTTTCCACCAGCTTCGACGCCGCCCACTTCCTCCGGGACTACGTGGGGAAGTGCTCGCACATGCACGGCCACACCTGGACGGTGGAGGTGACCCTGGCGGGGGAGAAGCTCGGCCCCGACCACCTGCTGGTCGACTTCCTCGACGTCAAGTCGGTGCTCAGCCGCCTGCTGGACCCGTACGACCACGCCTGCCTGAACGAGATCGCGCCTTTCGACAAGCTCTCTCCCACCTCGGAGAACCTGGCCCGCGTACTCTACGAGAGGCTCGAGCCGGAGATACGCTCCATGGACCGGGACGTCCGCCTGCTCTCCCTGCGCGTGAGCGAGTCGCCGAACACCGGCGTCACCTACTACCCGGACGCATGAAGCAGGTCATTCTCCTCTCGGCCGGCCTGGACTCCGTGGTCAACCTGTACCTGGCCCGGGAGAAGGGGGAGGTGGCCCTGGCCCTCACCTTCGATTACGGGCAGCGCTCCGCCCGGCGCGAGGTCGAGCGCGCGCGGGGGCTCTGCCGGCACCTGGGAGTGCCCCACCGCGCCGTGGACCTGACCTGGCTGGGAGGCCTGGCGGCCAGCGCCCTCACCGGCCCGGCTCCCCTTCCCCTGCACGCGGAGGAGGAGTGGTGGGACGGCGGCGTCGACTTCGCCTCCTCGGCGGACGCGGTATGGGTACCCAACCGCAACGGCGTCTTCGTCAACGCCGGCGCGGCGGCGGCCGAGGCGCTGGGGGCGGAGGTCCTGGTGGCCGGGTTCAACGCCGAGGAGGCGGCGACCTTCCCCGACAACTCGCGGGAGTTCGTCGACGCCGCCAACCGGGCTTTCGGCTACTCCACGCGGGGGCGCGTGCGCCTGGTCGGTTACACCCTGGACTGGGACAAGACCCGCATCTTCCAGGAGGGAAAGCGCCTGCTGGTGGCGTGGAAATACCTCTGGTCATGTTATAATGATGACGAACTCATGTGCGGGGAATGCGAATCCTGCGCCCGCCTCAAACGGGCGGCCCGCGGAGCGGGAGCGGACGAGGAACTGGCCGGCTTGTTTGCGTAAAAGACGATATCCTCCCCCGGGTGGGAAGGCAGATAAGGGGACTGCGCGATGAAGGGTAAGTACATCAAGGGCCGCAAGGTCACCTACGACGGTACCCAGTTGCGTTCCCTCTGGGCCTTCACCCAGCACAACGTGCAGGGCGACTCCATCATCGCCTTTCGCGGCCCCGCGGACGTCTCGGGCGCCAACCTGGTGGACCTGGTGGACGCCAAGGCCGGCAAGTTCATCAAGAGCGACGAGATGGTCCATTTCATCACCGAGTTCTTCGATTCCGACCTGCCCCGCACGGTGGTCCTGCGGCGCCTGCTGGTCATGATCATCAAGGAGGTCATCGAGGAGATCAAGCCGGAGATCTTCGTGGAGCGCAAGGGCAACGACCTCTTCATCGAGGTGGACGAGGAAGGAGTCGACTACCGCAAACTGTCCGTCTCCATCGCCACCGCCAGCCCCGTTTCCACCCTCATCCACGTGGGGGTCAACGTCACCAGCGAGAACACCCCGGTGCCCACCTTCGGCCTGGCCGACCTGGAGGTGCCGGTGGAGGAGCTGGTCCTCAAGGTCATGCAGAAGTTCATCACCGAGGTCAAGGAGATGGAACTGGAGCGGACCAAGGTCAGGGGAGTGCCGTAGGCGCGTGGCGTCCCGGCCTGGACGTCTTCGAGGTCTTCGCTTCCTTCCAGGGGGAGGGTATCCATCTGGGCAGGGCCCAGGTCTTCCTGCGTCTGGCCGGCTGCAACCTGGACTGCCGCTACTGCGACACCCGCCCGGCGCGGCTGGTCCCGGCGGTGGCCCGGGTGGAGTCGGAGCCCTTCAGCCGCGCTTTCTACGAGCTCGCCAATCCCCTGCCGGCGGACCGCCTGGCCGGCCTGTTGCGCGGCATGTTCCGCCCCGGCATCCATTCCCTGAGCCTGACCGGGGGAGAGCCGCTCGAGCAGGCGGAGGGCCTGGAGGCTCTGCTGGAAGCCCTGGCTCCCGCGCCCGCGCCGCTCTACCTCGAGACCAACGGCACCCTGCCGGGGGCGTTCGAGCGCGTGGCGGACGCGGTGGACGTGGTGGCCATGGACGTCAAGCTGGACAGCGTCACCGGCCAGGAGAGCCGCCTGGGCGACCACTGCGCCTTCCTGGCGGCGGCCCGGCCCGGCCAGGCCTTCCTCAAGCTGGTGGTGTGCGAAGGGGTGGACCTGGACGAGCTGGAGGAAGCGGCCCTGGAGCTGGGGGCGCTGGGCCGGGCCCGCTCCCTGGTGCTCCAGCCGGCGACGGCCGAGGGGGTGGGCGTGGCGGCCGCCCTCCCTGGACACCCTGCGGGAAGCCTTCGCCGTGGCGAGCCGGTACTTCGAGGACGTGCGGGTCATCCCCCAGGCCCACCGCGCCGCCGGCCTCCCCTGATCCGGGGCCGGCCCCTCTACCTCCTAGGAATTGAAGAATAACAGATGATAAGATGACGATCAGAGCCGCGTTCGAAAGGGAGAAGGCATATGGGAGGAAAGGAGAACCAAATGGCAAATCTTGCATACCTTAGCCCCGAATGGGCGGAGGAGGCTCTCAAGCGAGTCCGGGCCGAGTTGACGCCGGAGAAGGTCCACCACCTGACGAGCTCGATGGCGAACATCTACCAGAACTGCCCCGACGGCAAGGAGAAGTACCTGTTCGTGGAGTTCAAGGACGGCAACGTCACCAGGCTCGAGACCGGTGAGGGGGAGCCGCCGCAGGGCGAGTTCAAGATAATCGCCGACTACGAGACCTTCGCGAAGATCACCCGGGCCGAGCTGGGCGCGGTAAAGGCGCTTACCTCCCGCAAACTGACGCTGCGGGGCAACATGGCCAAGGCTATGCGGCTGGCGCCGAACGTGGACCGCCTCAACAAAGTCCTGGCGACCATTCCGACCGATTTCTGATACGGGAGGTTATCGACATGGCGGGTAAATCGCAGAACGATCCTTACTACGTGGACGTCGATAAGCGCATCAAGGACATCCAGGCCGAGATGGGCAGACGCGGTATTGACGTCTACCTCGGTTCGCGCATCCGCACCATGAGCTTCATCGTGGACACGTTCGTGCCCTGGCGGAGCTACATGGTGATCCCGGCGGAGGGCCTGCCGACCCTGTTCACCTTCGTCATAGACGCCGGGCGCATCCTCAGCGAGACGTGGATGGACGAGGACCACGTGCGCGCCTACTTCGGCGCGGGCGGCGCCGACCAGATCGAGGCGATACAGTACTTCATCGAAGAAGAACTGGGGATCAGGAAAGGCCGGCTGGGTTACGAGACCGGCATGGCCACCTATACGGCCGAGGGCTGGCTTACCCACTATGAATACGAGCAGTTCTCGGCGGCGCTTCCCGGCTTCGAGTTCGTGAACTCCCACGACATCGTCGACTACGCTTCCCTCATCAAGGACGAGGGCACCATCAACCGCTTCCGGGAGGCCGGGCGCATCGTCGACGAGGGTCACGCGGCGGCGCGCCGGGCCGTCGAGAGCGGCGGCTGGAAGGGTATGACCGAGACGGAGTTGGCGGGCATCGCGGCGCTGGCGATGCGTCGGGCCGGCAGCGTATCCGAGTGGAACTTCGCGGGCTTGAACGAGATATCGAGCGGGTGGCGCACCGGCCTCGGTGCCTGTACTCCTCCCACCACCAAGGAATTCGCCGCGGGAGAGCCGCTGATGTTCGACCTGCACGCCATGTTCAAGCTGGCCCTGGGGGACCACTCGCACAACTACCTGCTCGCCCCCGCTACCGAACGCCAGCGCTGGCATGCCGACAACTTCGTGGCTTGCGTGCAGTTCGTGGCCGACCGCTACCGCGCCGGGGCGACACCGGGCGGGCTGATAACCGAGCTCAGCGATTTCTCGGAGGAGCGCGGCTGCTCCGACTTCATCCTTCCCGGCGTGGAGCACGGCATCGGGCTCTTCGGCGACGAGTGGAGGGTCGGGGCGAAGCATGGACGTGCCCATCCCGTACTGGACGGACCCGGAGCACGTCTACCAGGAAAACGAGATGGTCATCCTGGCCATGCAGATACGCCGCCAGGGAGGAAGACGTCGGTTTCCGCTACGAGAACCCCATTGTGATAACGTCAGACGGCTGCGAATTGACCTCGAAGTACCCCCTGGTGATCGAGGAGATCGGCTAGCGGGGCGAGTGGGGTGAGCGGGGAGAGGCGCCGCCTCGCGGAGCCCATCATCGTCCTCGGCAAGTGCGCCTGTGAGGAGGCGCTGCCCGTGGTGCGCCGGTCTTACCGCAGGGTGGACGCGCTCGACACCTGCGGCCGCTGCGACAACATACTCAACCTCTCGCTCAGGCGGCTCAAGGTAAGCCCGTTCAAGCTCTCGCCCGTAAGCGTTCCCCGCATGCTCTACCTGCTGGCCCTGGGCAAGCTGCACGGCCTGCAGTACAGCATTCCGCGCTGACCGGGTTCAGTTCCGACCTGGAGGGTCTGACCCCGGATCGAGGGGGATCGCTTGACAGACGCTCAAGGCCTGACATATATTGGAAAGGTAAGAATAATCAGAATAATCAGAATTGACAGGGAAAGGCGGGATGATGGCCAGAGCAAAGGGTTCGGGAGCCGCGACGGCAGCCGGTGAATGCGCGGGGTGCCGGGTGGACTCGCTGGTCTCGGTGGACGAGCGGGGGCAGATGGTGCTTCCCAAGGAGCTGCGGGTGAAGGCGGGCATCCAGCCCGGTGACAAGCTCGCGGTGGTCTGCCACGAGCGGGACGGCGAGGTCTGCTGCCTGACCCTGTTCAAGGTCGACCAGCTGAACGGCATGGTCAGGGAGATGCTGGGACCCCTGATGCAGGAGATACTGTGATGGATAGCGTCGATACCAGGGAATGCGAGACGTCCTGCGGCACTTCCTGCGGCATCGAGCCGCAGGAGCAGAAGCCCACCTGCTGAGGCCCCGAGAACCAGGCAGTTGCCTGGGAAGGGGACGAGCGGGAGATCCGGGCGGCCGTCACCACGCTGAGCGCCGCGGACCGGCTCGACCACCTGCTGGCCCGCGTCGGCTGGAGGCGCAACTTCGCACCGGGTGCGGCCCGGCCTCTACGGCGTGGGCCATCCCACCGCCGCGTCACCCGTCTTCGTCAGCGCCAACTACACCTTGAGCTTCGATGCGCTCAGGAGCTCGCTGGCGGGCCTGGACGCCTACATCCTGGTGCTCGAGACCTACGGCATCAACGTCTGGTGCGCGGCCGGCAAGGGCTCCTTCGGCACGGACGAGTTGGTGGGCCGAATCGCGTCGACGGGGCTGGCCGGGGTGGTCGCCCACCGGGAGGTCATCGTGCCGCAGCTGGGCGCCACCGGCGTCAAGGGTTACGCGGTCACCGAGCGGACCGGCTTCAAGGTGCGTTTCGGGCCGGTGCGGGCCTCGGATATCCGGGAATTCATCGCCGCGGGAAAGGCGGACGAGGAGATGCGCCGGGTCCGGTTCGACCTGGGCGACCGCATGGTGCTGGTGCCGCTGGAGTCCGTCCATGCCCTGCTGCCGGTGGCGGCCCTGGCCGTGGCGGCCTTCTTCCTCTCCGGGCTGCTCGGCTGCCTGGCCGTGATCACCGCCGCCCTGGCCGGGCTGGTGCTCTTCCCCCTGCTCCTGCCGTGGGTGCCCGGCCACGATTTCAGCGTCAAGGGCTTCGTGCTGGGCGCGGCCGCGTCGCTGCCCTTCGCCGTAGCCGTCTATTTCAGCCCGAGCGAAGCCGCTGCATGGGAGCGGCTGCTGGGCGCTCTCCCCTACGTCCTGGTCCTGCCCGCGCTGACTTCCTTCATCGCCCTCAACTTCACGGGCTGCACCACCTTCACTTCACTCACGCGGGTGAAGCGGGAGATGTTCACGTACATCCCGTACATGGCGGCCCTCTTCGTCGCCGGCATCGCGGCCGCCGTGGGCTACGCGGTGGTAAAGATCGTGGGAGGTTGACATGGCCAGGACGAGGACGCTCGACACCACGCTCCGTTTCGACGAGGACAAGTGCACACGGCTGCCGTACCTGCACCGAGGTCTGCCCGCACGCCGTCTTCCGCATGAACGGGAAGGTGGCCCGCCTCGAGCTGCCGGGGGACTGCATGGAATGCGGGGCCTGCGCCCTCAACTGCCGGGAAAGCGCCATCTTCGTCGACAGCGGGGTGGGTTGTGCCTCCGCCCAGATCATGACCGCCCTCCGCCTCCGCAAGGCAACCCCCGCTGCTGCTGAACGGGGTCAGACCCCTTCACTCTTCTTATTCACTTTTTATTACCTTCCCGTCTCATTAATCCGTGTTGCTATAATGGGAATGCGGGATATTTGTGAACATACCAAAAGTGAAGGGTCTGACCCCATCGAGGAGGCGTTATGGATTTCACGGGCAAGGTAGTGGCGGTGACCGGGGCCGGCAGCGGCATCGGCAGGGAGACGGCCCTGGCCTTCGCGGCACGGGGCGCCCGGTTGGCCGTCTGCGACATCAACCGGGAGAGGCTGGAAGATATCCGCTCCCTGCTCGAGTCCATGGGCCGCGAGGTCTTGGCTACAACGGTGGATGTATCCCGCGAGGAGGAGGTCGGCAGGTTCTCAGACGAGGTCTACGAACGCTTCGGCCGCTGCGACGTGCTGGTGAACAACGCCGGCGTGGGCATCGGGGGCGTCATGGAGCACCTCACCCTGGACGACTGGCGCTTGGTGCTGGGCATCAACCTGTGGGGCGTGGTCTACGGCTGCCACTTCTTCTACCCCCGCATGATCGAGCAGGGGGGTGGTCACATCGTCAACCTCTCCTCCGCCGCGGCCCTGGGTTTTCTCCCGGGCCTGCTCTCATACAACTGCTCGAAGAGTGCGGTGCTGGGCCTTTCCGAGAGCCTGCGCGCGGAAGCAGCCCGCCACCATATCGGGGTCACCGCCATCTGCCCGGGCATCGTCAAGACCAACATCACCGCCGACTCCGCGGTACACACCGGCAAGGGCGGCATCAGGTCCATGATCACCCCGGAGAAGGTCGACCGCTTCTACGCAAAACGGAACTACACCCCCGACCGGGTAGCCGCGGCCATCGTCAAGGCGGTGGAGAAGGACCGGGGGGTGGTGCCGGTGGCGCCGGAGTCCTACCTCATCGACTGGGTGCACCGCCTGAGCCGGGGCTTCTACGGCCTGGTCACCCGGAGCGCGGTCCGCATGGCTATGAAGTGAGGCCGCGTGGAGGAGAAGAGCATGCGCGAGTTCGAAGAGGCCATGCGCCGGGCCCGCGAGGAACTGGCTGGGCGTGACCCCGCGCTGATGGCCTCAAGCGCCGGCGGCCGTTTACAGCTACCCCGACCGGAGTCTCACCCTGCCCTGCCTGGACGGCGAGGCCCGGGTAGCCTTCCCGGGCGGGGAGGTCACCCTGGACTCAGGGCCCGTCGAGGGCGCGCTGCCGCTCATCATCCTCCACTACCTGCTGGGCGCCCAGCGCCTCGAGCCGGTCCGGGAATGGATAGCCTACCGCGACCTGCCCGGCGCCCGCTACCACGACAGCGCCTTCCGGGCCGGGGTGGAACTGCCGCTGGCCGAAGCGCTCCGAGAGAAGGCGGAAGAGATCGGTGCCTGGGTCGGGGATAAGGGCCTGGAGCGGAGCGAGCACGGCGGGACCTCCTTCGTCTGGCACGCCCTCCCGCGCGTCCCCCTGCTCTTCGTCCTCAACCCGGCGGACGAGGAGTTCCCGGCCGATGCGCGCGTCTTCTACGACGCCACCGCCCCCTCCCACCTGCCCACCGAGGACCTCGAGACGCTGGCGGAACTGGCCGCCCGCCGCCTCATCGAGACCCTCTGACCGGTTTGCCCAGCATTTATGGGTCATGGTAAACTATGCCCATGAACAGGGTCCTGGTGCTGAACGCGACCTATCAGCCGCTCAACGTGGTAAGCGTAAGAAGGGCGGTAGTGCTCCTCCTCAAGGAAAAGGCGGAAGTACTTGAGCAGGATGGGGGAAGCCTGCGCTCGGAGAAGATGATCATGCCCATCCCCGCCGTCATCCGCCTCTCGCACTTCGTCAAGGTGCCCTTCCGTGAGGGCATTCCGCTCACCCGCCGCACCATCTTCGCCCGCGACGATCACACCTGCCAGTATTGCGGGGCCCGGGCCGAGAGCATCGACCACATCATCCCCCGCAGCCGGGGAGGCACTCACACCTGGGAGAACGTGGTGGCCGCCTGCCGCAGGTGCAACAGCAGGAAGGAGAACCGGCTGCCGGACGAGGCCGGCCTGAAGATGATGTGCCAGCCCCGCGTACCCCATCAGAACCTGCGCATCATCGGGGCGGCCAGCGAGGTTCACCCTTCCTGGTCCAATTACCTGGACCTGGCCGCCGTGTGACATGGAAGCGCGCTCCTTCTTCACCCCGGGATACCCGCCCCCCAGGGCGCCCTATTCGCCGGCCGTCGCCTGGGGCGGGCTGGTGTTCGTATCCGGGCAGCTCCCGGTGCTCCCGGAAGGGGAGGCCGGCCCGGTGCCGGACAGCGTCGAGGAGCAGGCCCGGATAGTGCTGCGCAACCTCGCGAGCCTGCTGGAAGAGGCGGGCTCCTCCCTCGACCGCGTGCTCAAGGTGACGGTCTTCCTGGCGGACCTGGCCGACCTGCCCGCCTTCAACCGGGTGTACGGGGAGTTCTTCAGCCCCCCTCTGCCCGCGCGCTCCTCCGTGCAGGCGGGCATACCCGCCGGCCTGCGGCTGGAACTGGACGCCATCGCGGGGAGCGGGTAGGCGCGGATGCCGGGAACGGGCGGGCGAGATGCGCAAGGGTAAGGACAGGGGCGGGGACAGGGACGGGAGCAAGGACGCGGCCCTCCGCTTCTGGGAGATCGTGACCCTGTTCCCCGACATCTCCACCCCGGAGTTGGAGGAACGCATCAGCCGCTTCATCATGCGCTCCTCGGTCGAGGAGCTCTTCACCATGTCCCGGGAGCTGTTCGGGTTCGCCATGCCCCTCCTGGTGGAGGACGAGCGCATCCGCAGGGATGATGGCCGGCCTCTCCGGAAAGCGGATCGCCCTGGTCATCGAGGGGGAATACTATTCCGTGGTGACCCTCTCCGACCGCGGGTTCCGGGTGGAGCTGGGCCAGGACAAGCACGTGCCGGTCATCTCCGTGGTCGACCGCGAGCATTACCGCGACGCCCTGCTGAAGCGGTCCGACCCCATGCGCCTCATCCTGGAGCGCAAGATCAGGGTCAAGGGGCTGGTGACCCTGGCGCGCTGGGCCCTTCCCCACATCAAGACCATCCGCGACCGCGGCCTCTACGACAAGTACCTGGGCTACCAGGCCGAGATAGAGGAGCGGGTGTCGGACATCCTGACGTCCATGGGCTACTAACTGTATAATCAACCCATGGACGATGTATATATTCCGCCCAAGCCGCCCAAGGCGGTCATCCGGAAGCACGATGGCGCCCAGGCTTGTGACGAGGCCAGGAGCCGGCGAAATCCCATCATCGTCGTGCCCGGCCTGGGCCGGAGCAGCATCAGCTCCATGTCCCTCCGCAACCGCCTGCAGCAACTGGAATACGAGGTCTACCTGCTCCCCCTCCCCTATTACGGGCTGGGTGACGCCGTCAAGACGGCCCATTACCTCGGCATGAAGCTGGACGAGTTCAAGATACTCCTCTCCACCAGCCACCTCGACGTCATCTGCCAGGGAGGGAGCGGGCTGGTCATGCGCTACTGCCTGGAGAAGCTGGGGAGGAGCCGGTACCTGGAAAGGGTGGTCTTCCTCGGCACCATGATGCGGGGCACCTACCGGCTCTTCTACCTGCCCCTGCTCAAGACGCCCCGCCAGGTGATGCCGGTCTCCTCGTTCATGCGGGAACTCAACTCGGCGGAGCCGGCCCCCGACCTGGCGAGCAAGTACGTCTCCATCTACTCGCGCTACGGGAGTTTCCTCATCCCGGGCGGCAGCGGTTTCCTGCGCGGCATCCGCAACATCAAGGTCAAGTGGCTCTGCTCCAACCCCGACCTCTCCCGCAGCCGGCGGGTGCTGACCCTCCTGCTCGACGTGCTCCAACAGAGGCGGGAAACGGGAGAAGAGGCCACCCGCGACTCGGCCGGCATGCGCCAGCTGCAGGAGGCCGACCAAGCCGTCCAGGAGCACCCGGAGGACGCCAACGCGCTGGTCGTGCGGGGTCGGTTCTACCTGGAGAGGGGCTGCTGGGACCTGGCCGTCCATGACCTGAACGCGGCCATCCGGCTCAAGCCGGACCTGTCCGAGGCCTACTTCCTGCGGGCCATGGCCATGCGGCGCAAGATACGTTACGACGAGAACCCCATCCACAACCGCTCCATCCTGGACCTCTCCAGGACCATCCGCCTCAAGCCCGGCTACGCAGAGGCCTACTACGAGCGGGGCGTCTGCCATGCCCTGCTCAACGTCTGGGACGAAGCCATCGAGGACTGGGACCACGCCCTCATCCTCAACCGTGATTATCATGCCGCCTACCTGGCCCGGGGGCTGGCCCTGAGCAAGATGGGCAACCACCGGGGTGCCCTGGAGGATTTCAAGGAAGTCCTCCGCCTGCACCCCGACAACCAGGACGCCGTCCGCATGATCTCCGAGCTCGAGCCGGGGCGGTGAGGGCCGCCGCCCCATCCGCATCACCCACCCGCAACGTCTAAGCCTGATAAGGAAACGCCTGTTCCGTGTCGAAAAAAATAAAACAGGCCCATTCTCTGGAACAGACGGGAGAACGGATGAAGGCGAGGATGTCGAGAGGAGCCACGCCCGGCCCGGGATGGGCCAGGCGCCTGGTCGCCGCGGCCTGCGTGCTGGCCGTCTGCGCGGCCCTGCTGGTATTCCCGCCTCAGGGCCTCAAGGAGGCGCGGGCGCAGCTGGGCTCCCTGGCGGGATGGACCTTCATGATCGACCCGGGGCACGGCGGCGGCGATTCCGGGGCGGTGGGCCCCACCGGGCTGCGCGAGTGCGACGTCAACCTCTCGGTGGCCCTCAAGCTGCAGTCGCTGCTGGAGGCGGAAGGGGCCGCCGTCCACATGACCCGTACCGGCGACGTGTCCGTCAGCATCACCAGCCGCTGGACCCAGGCCAATGAACTGGGGGTGGACCGCTTCATCTCCATCCACCACAACGCCGTCAGCGACCCGAGCGCCAATTACGTCATCGCCCTCGTCTCCACCTACGCGGGGGCGGATTCGGTGGACCTGGCGGGCACGGCCGTCAACGAGATCCATTGGGAACTGGGGGTACCGGCTCACAGCAATCCGGTCTGGCGTGTGGACTACGTGGGGGTGCTCAACCACACCAACATGCCGGCCATCCTCACCGAGGCCTCCTTCATCTCCAACCCGGCCGAGGAACAGCGCCTGCGCGACCCCTATTACAACCAGCGGGAGGCGGACGCCATCTTCCGGGCCATCGACCACCACTGCGGCGGCCCTAACCTCTACTTCATCGAGCCGGAGGAGGGGATGCTCATCCACGAGGGCGCCGACGTGAAGGTCTCCGTGCCCGAGCCCTCCCAGGTGTCGCGGGTCGACTTCTACATCGACGGGAGCTTCGCCGGTTCGGAGACCGCCTCCCCCTTCACCCACGCGCTTGACGGGAACGCGCTGGGCGACGGCGTTTACGAGCTGCGGGCCGAGGCGATATACGGCAGCGGGCAGGTATTGTCCGTGACCACCAACATCGCCGTGTCCAATGCCGCTAAAAACTGGTATTTCGCCGAGGGGACCACTCGCGAGGGCTTCGAGGAGTGGCTGACCCTGCTCAACCCCAACGAGCCGGACGCCTCGGTGGCGGTCACCTACTGCTTCACGGGCGAGCCGCCCCTGGTCAAGACCTACCAGCTGCCGTGCATGAGCCGCATCACCATCAACGTGCGGAGCGAGGTGGGAGACGACAGGGACGTCTCTCTGCAGGTGAATGCCTCCAGCCCGGTCATCGCCGAGCGTCCCATGTACTTCGACTACAATCACAAGTGGCAGGGCGGGCACGTGGTGCTGGGGGTCAACCAGCCGGCCTTCCAGTGGTACTTCGCGGAAGGGTACACCGGCACCGGCTTCGAGGAGTGGCTGTGCGTCTACAACCCCGGCAACACCCCGGCGGACCTGGAGATCGAGTACCAGGGAGAGAACGGCGAGGGCAACCAGACCTTAAGCGTCCGGGTGGAGGCGGAATCCCGCTACAGCCAGTACGTCAACCAGGTCGTCGGGCCGGGCCGCAACGTCTCCATCCGCCTCAACTCCAACCTCCCGGTGGTGGCGGAGCGCCCCATCTACTTCGACTACTCGGCCAAGTGGCAGGGGGGCAGCGCGGCCATGGGCGCCACCACCGCCTCCACCCTCTGGTTCTTCGGCGAGGGGTGCACCAGGAGCGGCTTCGAGGAATGGCTGTGCGTCCAGAACCCCAACAACACGCCCGCCTCGGCATTGATCACCTACATCACCGCCGACGGGATGCCCTTCGACAGGCAGCTGGAACTGCCGGCGCGTTCGCGCCGCACCGTCTACGTCAACCAGGAGGTCGGGCCGGGCCGGGACGTCTCCATCATGGTCCGTTCCGACGTCCCCGTCGTGGCGGAGCGCCCTATCTACTACGACTACCATGGCTGGGCCGTGGGCGGCGACGTGGGCAGCGGGGTCATCGACGCCTCCTGCATCTGGTACTTCGCCGAGGGTTACACCGGGGAGGGTTTCGAGGAGTGGCTGTGCCTGCTCAACCCCCAGCCCGCGGACGTGGGCGTGGTGGTGCTCTACTTCATGCCCGACGGGGAGGTCACGCGGGAGAAGTACTCCATCCCCGCCTCCTCCCGCCGCACCTTCAACGTCAACCAGCTCATCTATACCCAGGGCGACGTGTCCGTCTACATTCTGGCCGACCGCCCGATAGTGGCGGAACGCCCCGTCTATTTCAAGTACTCGGGCAAGTGGTCGGGTGGCAGCGACAACACCGGCTATTTCCCGGGGATGCGCTGAACCTCCGCCCGCCCGGCACCCCCCCCTCACGGCAGCGGCCCGCGAAGCGCCCGCCAATAGAGGTATAAGAAAGTTGCGCGATGAATAATGTACTGTCGGAGGGTATAATCTATCTTGAGGAAAGGGATACTGTCCTTAAAAGGAGGAGGAAGATGAAAGGCACGTTGAGCAAGGTCCTTATCGTCATCGGAGTGATCCTGATAGTGGCCGCCATCCTGTGGTGGGCCATAGCCGTCAACCTGCTGGTGAAATTTCCATCCGACGTCAACGTCACCCCCATCTACGAGGGGGACGTCGACGTCTACCAGGACCTCCTCACCGGCCAGCTGGTCAAGCAGCCCACCAACTTCCCCCTCTCCATCGAGCGGCATTACGAGAGCGTCAGTGACGAGTACGACTCGAGCAAGGCGGTGGTGATCGAGTCCATCACCCAGAAGATAGAGGTGCCCCTGGCACCCGTGGAGGAAGTGGACACCAGCCAGTACGTCATCGACCGCAAGACCATCGAGAACGTCGACGACCCCCGCAGCTGGGCCTTCCAGCCCAGGTTCCCGGTGAACCGGGCCGGCTCCTTCTACCTCAGCTTCCCCATGGACCTGGACAAGGACAAAGATTACCCGATCTACGAGAACAAGGTCGCCGGGACCTACCCCATGACCAAGCAGACCGAGGAGGATGAGCAGGACCTGGAAGGCCTGAAGGTCTACCTCTTCGAGGGTGCGCTCGAACCCACCAAGGTCACCGCCGACTACCTCGAGTACGTCAATTCCGGCTCCCCCGGGCAGTACCCCACCACCTTGAGCTTTGATGGGCTCAAGGCCATGATCACGGCAGACGGCGTAAGCCTCGATCCTTACCTGGCCCTGCTCAATGCCACCCTCACGCCGGAGGAGCTGGCCAAGCTCAATGAGGTCATCTCAAAGCCGATAGACCTCACCTACAAGTTTTACACCGGGGGCAAGGTGGCCATCGAGCCCAAGACCGGCTCCATCATCCGCCTCTACGACGTCACCGAGGGCTTCATGGTCGAGCCCGAGGCCGGCGCGCTTTTCGAGACCCTGCAGACGCTGCTCTCGAGTTTCGCCGTCGCCCATCCTGACCAGCTGAAGGACCCCACCCAGCCAGCTGTTCATGCAACTTCAGCCCCTGATGGAGGCGGAGCCCAACAAGATCTACGAGGCCCACTATGCCCAGACCGACGCGTCGATCAAGGAAGCGGTCCAGGACGCCAAGGACAGCATCAGCATGATCAACTGGGTCAAGGTGTACATCCCCTGGATCCTGCTGATCATCGGCGCGGCCGTCCTGGTGGGCGGGCTGCTCATGGGGGGGACCCCCGCGCCCCTGGAGGAGGAGGCCGGAGAGCCCGAGGATGCCGGGGAGACCACGGAAGAGTAGGCTCCGGACAGTAGGATGACCGAAGGGGCTCCTCCATCCGGGGGAGCCCTTTTATATCGAGTGTACGTCTAATCGGGAGAGACGGAGGCAGGCCCGTTCGATGGACGTGAAGTGCCCGTTGTGCGCGGTGGTGATGGAGGAGCAGGCCGAAGAGGACTGCCTGGCCTGCCCCCGCTGCCTGACCCGGGCCCGTTTCCGCGGAGAAGAGCTGGAGGCCCTGAACATACCCGGCTACCGGGCCCGCCTGATGGAACTGGAGAGGATGAACGTGGAACTGATGGGGAGGATAGAGCAGGAAGGCAGCAAAAGGGAGGCTCGCGACCGCGGGCTCCTGCAGGCGCTGCACGCCGAGCGCCAGCGGGTCCTATCGGAGTACGGGTTCCTCAGTTACTTCTCCGGCTATCAGGAGAAATGGGGCTAATCCAGGACATTGATTTCCGTTCGGAAAAGAGTGTATATAAAGGTAAGGCACCCGTTTCGGTGCCTGGCGGATAGAGTAAGAGGTTTTTTGTACAAATGGCTCCCAAGCGAGCGAGAAAGCTGTCCAACTGGGATAAGGTCAAGACGCATGCTGTGGCCCCGCACCAGGGCCAAGAAGGCCGTCTTCGTCGTCCTGGCAAGCCTGGTGGTCCTGATCATCATCGCCTCTTCGGTGATGGCCTATGCCGACTCCACCCACCGCGGCCGGATGTTCCCCAAAACCACCGTGCTGGGGGTCGACGTCAGCGGCGTCGACAAGGAGGTCGCCAAGGAAATGGTCTCCCAGGAGGCGGTGGATCCCCTGATGCAGCCGATAACCCTGGTCTTCAAGGACTCAGAGCTGGACCGTCGACCCGGCCGGGCTGGGGATGGAGGTGGACGTCGACAACCTGGTGGAGCAGGCCTACCGCGACGCCTGGGGCCGCTCCGTCTTCGAGAGGGCCTGGCGGCGCACCTTCAACCAGCCCCTGGACATCCAGGTCGGCCTGGCCTACTCCATGGACTCCGACGCCCTGCGGGCCCGGATGGAGGAGGTCGCCGGGGAGATTCACCAGGAGCCCCGGTCCGCCTCCCTCTCCTTCGACAACACCACCGGCAAGCTCACCTACCGCCACTCGGTGGAGGGGCGGGTCATGGACGTGGACGCCAGCATGGCCGTGGTGGAGGAGGCCATGCTCAATCCCGAGGACAAGACGGCGGAAGCGGCCGTCAACATCACCCAGCCCTCCCTCTCCGACGAGAACGTCAATGCGGTGCTGGTGGTGGACATCATGGGCAACACCTTGAAGCTTTACAACAAGGACACGCTGATCAACACCTACAACGTCGCCACCGGGGCGCCCAAGTACCCCACCCCCCTGGGGAAGTTCTACATCGACCGCAAGGAGCACGACCCGGTGTGGGTCAATCCCGGTTCGGAATGGGCCAAGACCATGCCGCCGACCATCCCCGCCGGGCCCGAACAGCCCCCTGGGAGTGCGGGCCCTGGTCACCACCGCGGGCGGGGGGACGGTGCTGATCCACGGGCACGATCCCCTGACCCCCGGGCTCTACTCGCACGGCTGCATCCGCATGGCCAACTGGGCCGTGGCGGACCTCTTCGACCAGGTGGAAGTGGGTACGCCGCTGTTCATCTGGACCTCCAAGCCGGTGCCCCCGCCGCCCGACGAGACCCCCGAAGTGGTGCCCGAAGACCCCACCCTGGCCCAATAGCCCCCATCTCTAATTGGGGTCAGCCCCGGAAACATCTAATCTTCGGCTTTCACATGCCTGCGTCATTGCTCTGGCCGCGCGAAGTGATATGCTTGATCTCCATGAAATGGATAAAGGAGGGAACATGCGCGTATTGATAGCGGGATGCGGTGCGGTGGGAGGCGTACTGGCCTCCGCCCTGGCCGCCGCCGGAACCCCGTTCGTGATGACCGACGACGACCCCGCCGTGCTCGAGGCGGTGCGGGATGGTGGCCTGAAGCTCGCAGGCGGCGACGGCGAGCAAAGGGTGAAGGTGGACCTGGTCTCCCCCCGGGAGCTAGAGGGCCCGTTCGACGTGGTCTTCCTGGCGGTCAAGGGGCCGCGCCTGGGTGAGGCGATGCGCGCCGCCTCGCCACACATGCACCGCGACACCTTCTTCGTGACCCTGCAGGCCGGCTGGCCCATCGGGCCGGTGGCCGAGATGGTCGAGCCCCAGCGCGTGGTGGGAGGCCTGGTGGGATTCGAGGCCGCGGTGGCGGGCCCCGGCATGGTCGAGCTGATATCGCCGGGCGGGCTGGCACTGGGCGAGCCGGGCGGCTCCGTCTCTCCCCGCCTGCTCGAGCTTCAGGGGATGCTCGAGGGGGGCCGGGACGGGTTCATCGAGCTCACCGGGGACATCACCGGACGGCTCTGGTCGGCCCTGCGCCTCAGTGCCTGCCTGGGCACCCTGGGTGCCCTGGCCGGCTCACGCCTGGAGGACGGAGCGGTGGTGGAGGAGGTCTGGGACGAGGGCGTCCCCCTGTGGGAGGAGATCGAGGACCTGGCCAGGCTGGAGGGGGTGAGCCTGCGGGACGAGGTGCTCAACCCCGACCCCGTGGCCCTGCTGCGCGCCGCCCGCCCCTACGCCCGTTCCGTCCTCGACGACCTGGAGCGCGGGGCGCGGACCGAGGTGGAGTTCACCAACGGTTTCGTAGCCGGCCGGGGCAGGGCGCACGGCGCCCAGACCCCTGTCAACAACGTCCTCCGCTCACTGGTCAAGGAGATGGAGAAGGGGTTGCGCGTCCCCGGACCGGCCAACCTCAGGAGATGCGCAGGCGCGTCCGTGAGGAGCGCAGCATGGGGTTGATGTAAGCCATGGCGCAGTGCTCATGTGAGAGGGGACCTGCTGCGGGACGGACTCCCGGCGCGTGGAGCTCAGCCGCCGCGCCCTGGCGCTCTCCTGGTTCACCGTGGCCTACAACGTCCTGGAGGGCGTGGTCTCCATCCTGGCCGGTTTCCTCACCGGGAGCATCGCTCTTTCGGGCTTCGGCTTTGACAGCTTCATCGAGTCCGTCTCCGGCGCCGTGATGATCTGGAGGTTCCGCGCGGGCGGGGAGATCTCCGAGGAGGAGGAGGAGCGGGTCGAGAGGGTGGCCGTCAAGCTGGTGGGGTGGTCCTTCCTGGTGCTGGCCGCCTACGTCACCTTCGAGTCGGTGCGCAAACTGGTCTCCGGGTCACGGCCCGAGGAGTCGCTCGTCGGCATGGTCATCGCCCTGGTGTCCCTGGTGACCATGCCCGTCCTCTTCTACCTCAAGTCCCGTACCGGCAAGCAGGCGGGCAGCCGCAGCCTCGTGGCCGACTCCAGGCAGACCCTGGCCTGCATGTTCCTCTCGGTGGCGCTGCTGGCGGGAGTGGGGCTCAACTACCTCTTCGGCTGGTGGTGGGCCGACCCCGTGGCGGCCCTGGTCATCGTGGTCTTCCTGGTGAAGGAAGGCGTCGAAGTGCTGCGCTGAGGGGGAGCTCTGCGAATGCTGACGTCCTGGCCGGGCGCCGGGCCCGGGTGACGGGAAGAGGCTCGAGAAGAACAAAGGGGCGGGCCGGTCAGGCCCGCCCCTGTTTCGCTCAAAAGGGTTATACCCCGGATTCGCACTCCTTGAGGGCCTTGATGACGTCCTGGAGGTTCTTCTTGCGCTTCTCCAGGTCGGCCAGCCTCGCCTCGGCGTCCTTCATCTCCGGGTCGAACACGCAGGCTCCGAAGTTGCAGTCGACGCCCATGAGCTCCTGTAGCTTGTAGGCTACACCCTTCAGCTGCTCCTCGTAGGCTTCGATCTCCTCGTTGAGCATCTTCTCCCTGTCATCCGCCATAGGTCTTCCTCCTTTGTCCGGTCAGAAACTCGCCTTAATTATAATCACATCCGGGGGATTGAACAACCCTGCCGGCCCCCGGCGGACACCTATTTGACCTCGAAGAACTTGTCCGCGGGGGCCCCGCAGATGGGGCAGCTGTCGGGCAGGTAGGTGTCCGACACGTAGCCGCAGACGCCGCAGACGAAATATTCGGGGACCTCGTCGGTGACCAGGTGCTGCAGGGCCTGGTCGTACAACTTGGCGTGGCGGTCCTCCACGTCCCGGGCGTAGGTGAACATGGTGGCCGCGGCCTCCTTGCCCTCCTCCTCCGCCTGGGCGATGAAGGAGGTGTACCCGACCTCGGCGATCTTCTGCTCGGACGCCAGGGCCTCCTGCAGGTTGGTCTCGGTGTCCTTGATCTCCTTGAGCAGCCTCAGGTTGTTGTAGGCGTGCACGGACTCCGAGGCGGAGATGGCCCGGAACAGCTTGGCGATGCCCTCGTACTCCTCCTCCTCCGCCTTCCTGGCGTAGGCGGTGAGGCGCACGGCCGCCTTGGACTCTCCCGTGAACGCCTCGTGCAGATTGTTCTCAGTGCTCATGCATTCCTCCTCTTTCTCCCCGCCTGTCAGGCCGGGCGCCGCTCAGGCGGCCCCGGACTTCCTGACGTAGACCTTGATCTCGCTCGCCGTCTTCCTCCATGCCCAGGAACTCGTTGCCGGTCTTCTCCGCCCAGGCGGGCATGTCGCTCCTGATGCCCTGGTCGTCCGCGATGACCTCGAGCACCTCGCCCGGCTGCATCTCCTTGATCTCCTGGGACGTCTTCACGATGGGCATGGGGCAGTACAGGCCCACGCAGTCCAGCGTCCTGTCCGCTTTCATCATCACCACATCCTTATCCTCTTCCTGTTCAGATGAACAGGTTGACGTCCGAGTCCAGGGCGTTGCCCACGTAGGTCGCCGCCCCCACGAACTCCTTCACCTCGGGGATGAAGTCCTTCTCGGCCAGGCCCATCAGGGCCATGGAGGTGGTGCAGGCGAGCATGCGCACCCCGAGCTGGTCGGCCAGCTTGATCATCTCGCCCAGGGAGGGCATGTTGTGCTCCCCCATGAGCTTCTTCATCATGGCCGTCCCCATGCCCCCCATGTTCATCTTGGAGAGCTTGAGGCGCTTGGCCCCGCCCCGGTTCATCACGTTCATCATCTGCTTCATCCAGTTGCCCGAGCCCACCTTGCCCTCTTCCTTCTTGATGACCCCCAGGCCCCAGAAGGTGAAGAACATGGTCACCGGCAGCTCCATGGCGGCGGCGGTGTTGGCGATGTTGAAGGCCGCCAGGGCACGGTCCAGCTCTCCGCTGAAGACCACGATGGTCACGCCGCGCTTCTCTTCCTCGGCCATGGCCCGCTCCTTTCCCCGTGCGCCCTAAGTCAGCTTCTTGCCGCAGACAGGGCAGACGTCCAGGCCTTCCCGCAGGTTCGCGCCGCAGTGGACGCAGGCGACGAAGACGATGTTGCAGGGCGCGCAGAGCGGGTCGGACTTGTCGAGCTCCCCGTCGCAATAGGGGCAGCGGCACTTATCCTTCTTGGCGGTATCCTCACCCATCTTCACTCTCCCCCTTTCCCGTCCCCTTGCCTGGACTGGTAATCCTCGATCGCCTTGTGCAGAGCGTCCGAACCCAGGTTGGAGCAGTGCATCTTCTGCTTGGGGAGCCCTCCCAGCTCCCCCGCCACGTCGTCGCGGCCGATCTTCAGCGCCTCCTCGATGGTCTTGCCCTTGGCCATCTCGCTGACCATGCTGGAGACGGCGATGGCCGCCCCGCACCCGAAGGTCTTATACTTCACGTCCGAGAGCTTCCCGTCTTCCACCTTGATGTAGAAGGTCATCATGTCGCCGCAGGTGGGGTTGCCGACCTCGCCCACCCCGTCGGCGTCCTCGATCTCCCCGACGTTGCGCGGGTTGGTGAAGTGGTCCATGACAGCGTCTGAGTACATAGCCATCTTAAGCTCCTCCTTCCTTCAAGAACTTCGAGTAGAGGGGGGACATCTCCCTCAGGCGCTCCACGATGGGAGGCAGCACCTCTACAATATGATCCACGTCTTCCGGCCTGTTGGAAAGACCGAAACTGAAGAGGATGGAGCCCTGCGCCGACTCCACCGGGACGCTGCAGGCGTCGAGCACGTGCGAGCGCTTGAGCGCGCGCGAGGTGCAGGCGGACCCGCTGGACACGGCGATCCCCTTCTGGTCCAGGAAGAGCAGCATGGACTCGCCCTCGATGAAATCCACCACGAAGCTGGCGTTCCAGGGCAGGCGCAGGGTGGGGTGGCCGGTCAGGCGGACGTGCGGCACGGCCGCCAGCAGCCGCTCGATCAGGCCGTCCCGCAAGGGGATGAGCCCGGCCCGGCGCGCGTCCCGTTCCGCAAGCGCCAGCTCGGCCGCGACGCCCATGCCCACGATGGCGGGCATGTTCTCGGTGCCGCTGCGGCGGCCGCCCTCCTGCACGCCGCCCTCGAGCTGGGGCAGCAGGCGGGTGCCCTTGCGCACGTACAGCGCCCCCGCCCCCTTGGGCCCGTAGATGAGGTCGGAGGAGAGGGAGAGCGCGGCCACCCCCAGCCCCTTCACGTCGATGGGCACGTACGCGGCGGCCGCGACGGCGTCGGTGTGGAAGGCGATGCCCTTCTCCTGCGCCATGGCGGCGATCTCCTCGAGCGGCTCGATGGTGCCGATCTCGCCGTTGGCGGCCATCACCGAGACCAGCACGGTGTCCGGGCGCAGGCTCTCCCGCAGGGCCTCGAGGTCCAGGATGCCCGAGTCGTCCACGGGCACCAGGGTCACCTCGAACCCCGACTTCTCCAGGGTGCGCGCCGCGTTGAGCACCGAGAAGTGCTCGATGGCGGAGACCACGATGTGCTCGCCCTTCTTCTTCAGCGCGCCCGCCAGGCCCTTGATGGCCAGGTTGTTGGCCTCGGTGCCGTTGGAGGTGAAGATGATCTCCTCGTCGTCCGCACCGATCAGGCCGGCCACCTTCTCCCGCGCCTCCGCGAGTGCCTCGCGGGCCCGGTCCCCCCAGGAATGGAGGGAGGAGGGGTTGCCGAACTCCTCGCCCAGGAAGGGCAGCATGGCCTCCCTCGCCTCGGGGACGATGGGGGTCGCCGCGTAATTGTCCAGGTATGCCTCGGGCATCTCACTCGCTCTCCTTCCTCAGCTCGGCGTTGACCGACAGGGCCGCGGCAAGTTCGCGCGCGTCCCCGGTGGCCAGGCCGCAGCGGGTCCCCTCGCAGATCGAGGCCGTCGCGCGCGGCGCCTCGCCCGGTTTGCTTGCTCTACCTTCCGTCCCATGATTATTCCCCGCGGGGTGCAGGAGCAAACGCGGCAGGGGAGAGAGGACGGCGGCCCTTCTCAACTCGTCGTAGCCTTCGTCGCCCCGGCGCCCGTGCAGGGCGACCACCTTCGGGCGGGAGAGCAGCAGGTCCACCGCCCGGGCGTAGGGGGCGGCATGGAAGGAATAGAGCGGGTAGGCGCCGGCGTAAGCCTCGAGGATGCCGCGGGCCGTTTCCTCGAGCCCCGGCTTCCCGGCCAGCTCGGCCAGGACGAACAAGCCTCGCGCGGCGGCGGCGGCGGTGCCTATCTCCGCCGGTTGGGGGGAGAGGTTGGCGGTGCGCGTGCGCGCGTCGACGTCCGCCAGGAGGCGGCGCTCCCCGTCCCAGAAGTACTTCTCGATCAGCTCTCCCAGCAGGACGGCCTTGTCCAGCAGGGCCGGCTCACCGGACAGCTGGAAACCGCGTTCCAGGGCCTCAAGGACGGATACCTGGTCCTCCAGCAGCCCCTGGTGCAGGAACACCTGGCCCTCCCGGTAATGGGGGACGCCCCGCTCGCTGGAGACCAGGCCGGCCAGGAGTTTGAGCCCGCCCTGCCCCAGTTCGCGGAAGCGGGCGTCGTCCAGTATCTCCCCCGCGTCCAGGAAGGCCTCCACCGCCTGCGCCTGGCTGTCCACGTAGACGGTGGGGTCCACGAAGGGCGCCTCGAGGCCCCGCCGGCCCGCGAGGTCCAGGGCGTAATACTCCTCGTCCGCGTCCTGGCTGCCGTAGAAACCGCCCTTGCCGTCGCCCAGGGTCCCGTCGACGTACCGCAGGATCTGCGCCGCGAAGTCGGGATAGGCGGGGTTCCCCGTAAGCCGCCAGGCCCGCAGGAGCAGGGAGGCCATGCGGGCGTTGTCGGAGAGCATCTTCTCGAAGTGGGGCACCGACCAGTCCCGGGTGGTGGAATAACGGAAGAGCCCCCCTTCCTCGTGGTCGTAAGTGCCCCCGGTGAGCATGTTGTTCGACTGTCAGTACCAGCCAGGCCAGGGCGGCGGGGTTCCTGTGGTCCTGGTAGACGTCCAGGGCCAGTTCCATCACCTCGAACATGGGGAACTTGGGGGCGTCGCCCAGCCCGCCGAACTTGTGGTCGAGTTCGCGTACGGCCGCGCGCCACACTTCTTCCCGGATGCCGGGGTGCAGGCCGGAGGGCTCGCCGGCACCGGGCAGGCCGCCGGCGCTCTCCAGCGACGCCTCGATGTCGCGGGTGATGTCCTCGCGCTTCTCCCGCCAGAGCCCGATGAAGCGCTTAAGGATCTCGCGCATGTTGGCCGGGGGGATGTAGGTCGAGCCCGCCAGGACGTTCCCCCGCGGCTCCAGGAAGGCGGTGGTGGGCCACCCCCCCTGGTTGTAGCGGCGGTTGATCTCCGGCCGGCGGTCGTTGTCCACCCTCACCGGGATGAAGTTGCGGTTGATCAGCTCGATGACCTCCGGGTCGGAATAGGTGGTCTCGTCCATCACGTGACACCAGTGGCACCAGACCGCGGAGATGGAGAGGAGCACCATCTTCTCCTCCCGCTCCGCCTGCGCGAAGGGCTCCTCGCCCCACTCCCGCCATTCGATGCGGTCCGCCTGGTTGGGACGGGGGGAGAACCTGAACGCCTCGGTTCCAGCCATCCCGGTCACCTCCTAAATTTGGGGTCAGACCCCTTTTTTAGTTCCTCGCCAGCCTCACGGTCTCCCATCCCCATCACCCCTACGCAAAAGGCCGGGCTTTACCCTCCCGGCCTCTGCCTCCTGTCAAAAGGGACTTCGCGCTTCGATCATTCTCCCGTCTTTACCAACTCTTCCTTGGTCTTGTTCTTGGAATCCCGCTTCATCTTGTTCTCCATGAACACGCAGGGGAACTTGCTGTCGGCGCAGTGATCGCAGCAGAGGCCGCCCTTTTCCTTGCTCTTGACGTTGCTCTCCTTGCCCATTTCCGTCTCCCTCCTTACTCGTTTCTTCTCCACCATCCTGATTCTAGGAGCAACCGGGTCCCTCCACCATGACTCAAATCAATTTGGGGTCAGGCCCCAAATTCATTTAACTTCCCGGACTACCACTCACTTGAAATAATATAACTAAGATATATAATATATAATAACATGGCTCGTAAACTAAGAAAGCCGAAAAGGAGCGATCTACCACCTGATCGCCAAGGGAAACCAGGGCGACTTTATCTTCGATGAAACGAAGAACAAGCATACTTTCTTGAGTGCCTGAAGAAAGCCGTGGAGGACTACCAGGCACTTGTTTATGCGTACTGCATAATGGGCAATCATTATCACGTCGTCCTGCAGAACACCGAAGCAAACCTCTCAAAGATAATGCACGACGTCGGCTCTTCATTCGCTTCCCATCTCAGGAAACAGGGGAGAATAGGGCATATCTTCTCCGGCAGGTATAAATCGATCTATCTGGAAGGGCGGGAAAGGCTCCTGTACCTGTCGAAGTATGTACACCTCAATCCCGTCCGGGCATCGATGGTCGAACGGCCTGAGGATTTCGATTGGTCCAGCTATCGTTTCTTTGCATGGGACCTGGAACCACCAGAATGGCTATACGTAGATTGGCTGAAGGGATGCCTTAAGCCGGCAAGCAAGATGACGCATAAGAGCTACAGGGAATTCGTCGAGGGCAGCGCGAACCTGCCTTCGGACAGCGAGGAAAATCGCGGGACAGCCAGGGCGATTATTAAATGTGAGCGATTCCTGCAGGATATAATGGACGATGGATGTGAAGGCAAGGTCAAGGATGCTACCCGGCTGGACTCCCTCTATAGCTGAGGTCTGCAGGTACTACGGGATCGATGGTCTCGAACTGCCAGCTGGAATGCACACTTTACAGGATTTGAAGTTGCCTCGAGCGGTGTTCATCTATCTCGCCAGGGAGTATACATTTGCATCATCCTCGGATATCGGGAGAAGAATAGGAGTAAGTCCATCAACCGTCAGCAGCCAGTATAAGGAGTTTCTAACTCAAATTGAAAGAGAGGATCAGGGGGGCAAGGAACTGCGGGAAAGAAACGGCCGCGATTGCCTCGAGTTTCTGGACACCACACCCCGGGATTTGATCGAGATGAGTAGTTTATCTAAATTTGGGGTCTGACCCCAAATGTTGACAAATTAATCACCCTAAATTTAGAGGTCGTCGAAGTAGCGGCGCAGGCCTATCGGGTCCTTGATCAGCAGGAACTTTCCCTTCGGTGCCGATTATCTGCTCCTTCTTGAGCCGGCTCATCACGCGCGAGACGGTCTCCTCGGTGGAGCCCACCAGCCCGGCGATGTCGCGGTTGGTCAGCGGCACGTCCAGGCGCGCCGCGCAATCCTCGAAGATGCCCCGGTCCTTGACCACCTTCATCAGCACGCAGGCGATGCGCCGCTCCACCTTCTCGCCGGCTATGCAGCGCGCCTTGTACAGATACTGCTCCAGCTTCTCCCCCAGCAGCACCCGGATGAACTCCTCCATGCGGGGGTGCCCCTGCACGAAGGGGATGAAGTCGCTGCCCCGCGCCTTCCAGTACGAGGAGTCCTCCCGTGCCTGCACCGAGTAGGGGTAGTTGTCGCTCTCGTAGAAGTAGGCCTCGCCGAAGACGTCGCCCGGGTAGAGGAAGCCGTGGATGTACACCCTTCCGTCCCCGTAGATGTTGACCACCTCGAAGGTGCCCTCCTCCACCAGGAAGATGAAGTCGGCGCGCTCCCCCTCCATGCACACGTACTGGCCTTTTTCCACCTGTTCCTGGGAAAAAGGGGCCATGGCCGCCTTGCGCTGGCCTTCCGGCAGCAGTTCCACCAGCAGCTGGAGTTCCCTGTCCGTCACGCCCATAATCCTCCTCCGGGGATCGGGGGCTGCCGGGCCCCCTCCGCCTGCCGCCGGTATTCAGCCCGGCGTCGCTACCCTGTAGCTTTCCTGCCATTTATTATACACCCGGAGGCGAAGCCTCAAACCCCGCCCCCGCCCCCGTGGGATTGACAAGTCCGGCTTGAATATATGGAAGTTTTGGATATAATTAATGAGCATTTTGAGATAAAGAACGGCAACCGGCCTAATCTCAAGAAGAGAACAACTAGAACTTTAAGTAACAGGAGCATGTATGCTGGAGATCAGGTTCCACGGGAGAGGCGGGCAAGGGGCGGTCACCTCGGCCGAGTTGATCGCGATAGCGGCCATCGGCAAGGGTAAATACGCCCAGGCCTTCCCGAGTTTCGGTCCCGAGCGCAGAGGCGCGCCGGTCGTGGCTTTCTGCAGAGTCGACGATAAGAAGATCCTTAACCGTGCCAAAGTATACGAACCCGATGTGGTGGTCGTACTCGATCCGGGGCTCTTGACGCTGGTCGATCCCGTCGAGGGCCTGAAACCGGACGGAATACTTATCATCAATACGAGAAAGTCATATGACGAGATCATGGATTCGTGCAGCTTTTCCTGCCGCGTCGGTATCGTGGACGCTGACAAGATCGCCACCGAAGAGCTCGGGCGAGTCATCGTCAATACCACCATGCTGGGCGCGGTCATGAAGGCCACCGGCCTCCTCGCGGTCGATGATATCCGGGAGGCCATGCTGAACCGGTTCGGGCCCAAGCTGGGGGAAAAGAACATGAACGCCCTGGGAAGGGCCTATGACGAACTCACCATAAAGGAGTAATGTGCCGTGGCCAAACCAATGAACGAAATAACATGGCAGGAGCTCGAGATCGGGGCGGCGGTCAGCGAGACCGGCAGCTCCCGGGAATATAAGACCGGTACATGGCGTTCGCTCCGGCCGGTCGTGGATAAAGCCCAGTGTATCCGCTGCGGTGTCTGCTGGCTGTATTGTCCGGATGCGTCCATAGTCCAGTCAGAGGAGGGGCACTTCGAGGCCGACCTGGAATACTGCAAGGGATGCGGCATCTGCGCCAGGGAATGCCCGGTGGGCTGCATCTCCATGGTGGGCGAAGAGGAATAACATGGCTAAGGAACGTAAAGGAATCGAAGTATCGCTGGCCATATCCGAGGCCGTCGGACAGGCCGATTGCGACGTGATCGGCGCCTATCCCATCACCCCGCAGACCCATATCGTGGAGCACCTCTCCGAAATGGTGGCCGACGGGCACCTCGACGCGGAATTCGTCCCCGTCGAGAGCGAACACTCGGCCATGAGCGTCTGCTGCGGTTCGTCCGCCGTGGGCGCCCGGACGTTCACGTCCACGAGTTCACAGGGGCTGGCCCTGATGGCCGAGATCTTCTACATCACCTCGTCGCTCCGGTTGCCCGTGGTCATGGCCCTGGCCAACCGGTCCCTGTCCGGGCCGTTGTCCATCTGGAACGACCATACAGACACCATGATGGTGCGCGACGGCGGCTGGATCCACGTGTTCGCCGAGAACGGCCAGGAGGCCTACGATCTTACGTTCTGGTCGTTCCGCGTGGCCGAGGACGCGGCGGTGCGGCTGCCCGTGGCCTTGAACCTGGACGGCTTCATCATGACGCACATGATCGAGCCCGTTGAGTTCGAAGATGACGAGCTGATCAGAAGCTACCTGCCCGAATTACAAGATGGAGAAGGCCCTGCACCCGGACAACCCGCTGTCCATGGGCTGCTTCGGCATGCCCGAGATATACTCGGAAGCACAGATGGCCCGCGAGCAGGCCCTGGTGAACGCCTATCCCACCTGCGTCAAGGCCTGGGAGGAATGGGCCGCCCTGACAGGCCGGCATTACCATCCCGATCGAGACCTACCGGGCCGACGACGCCGAATACTCCATCGTGACCATGGGGTCCTTCGGCGAGACCGCCATGGCGGCCGTGGACGAGCTTCGCGACCAGGGCGAAAAGGTCGGCGTCATCAAGATCCGCCTATGGCGTCCGTTCCCGTTCGACGATTTCTACAAGGCCGTGGCCGGCCAGAAGACCCTCATCGTCACTGGACCGCGCCATCAGCTTCGGCGGCCCCGGCGGCCCGGTGGCCCTGGAACTGCGCTCGGCCCTGTACAACAAACCGCAGGCCCCGGCGATCGTCAACTACGTGGCGGGGCTGGCGGGCCGGGACGTGGCCGTGAACGATTTCAAGTCGATCATCCTCGAAGGCAAGGCCAAGGCCGCCGCGGGCGATACCGCCGGGTTCACGTTCTACGGCCTGCGCGGATAAGGAGCAAGACATGGAAAAATACTCGGTTTTCTCATCGAGACTGGTCGAAAAGGCCGAATACTTCGCCTCGGGCCACCGCGCCTGCCAGGGCTGCGCGGAGGCGTTGGCCGTCCGCTGGGTCATGAAGGCCGCTGGGGCGGGACACCATCGTGGCCATGGCCACGGGCTGCATGGAGATCATCTCCTCGCCGCTGCCGCACCACGGCCTGGAAGGTCCCCTGGATCCACGTGGCCTTCGAGAACTCATCGGCCGTCATCTGCGGCTGCGAGGTCCGGCATGAAGGCCATGATGCGCAAGGGCAAGCTGCCCCCGAAGAAGATCAACTTCGTGGCCATGGGCGGCGACGGCGCCACGGCCGACATCGGCATGGGCCGCTCTCCGGCGCCCTGGAGCGCGGCCACGACATGATCTACGTCTGCTACGACAATGAAGCCTACATGAACACCGGCATCCAGCGTTCGAGCTGCCACCCCCTGCGGCGCCAGCACCACCACCAGCCCGGCCGGCAAGGCAATGCATGGGCCAGCACACCCAGAAGAAGGACATGGCCGAGATCGCCGTCGCCCACAACATACCCTACGTGGCCACGGCCTGCTCGAGTTTCCCCTTCGACCTCATGGACAAGGTCAAGAAGGCGGCGGCGACGCCGGGTCCGGCCTACCTGCACGTCATGTCGGTATGCCCCACGGGCTGGCGCATCCAGCCCGAAGAGGCCATCAAGTACGGACGCCTGGCCGTGGACTCCTGCGTATTCCCGCTCTACGAATGTGAGTACGGCAAATACAGGCTCACCTACGAACCGTCCCCGATCCAGACCGTCCAGGAATACATCAAGGGGCAGGGGCGCTTCCGGCACTTGACGCCCGAGGACATCGAGATCATACAGGCCCACACCACGGAAGAATACGAGAAGCTCGTGAGACTCAGTGAAGAGGGTTGTTAAGATGATGGATGCGAAACAGTTCGACCAGATCATAGACCGTTACGACAGATCGGAAGAATCGCTGCTGGCCATCCTGCAGGATTTCCAGCGCGAATTCCACTACGTCCCCGAAGAGGGCATGCGCCGTTTGAGCGAGGTCATGGAGGTCCCGGAGAGCAAGGTCTACGCCATGGGCACCTTCTACAAAGCCCTTTCGCTGACCCCGCGCGGCAAGCACATCATCAAGGTCTGCACCGGCACGGCCTGCCACCTCAAGGGCGCGCCGCAGATCCTGGAAACGCTGGAGCGCGAACTCCAGGTCAAGCGGAACGGCACCACGGCAGACGGCGAGTACACGGTGGAATGCGTCAATTGCGTCGGGGCCTGCGCCATGGCGCCGGTGACCGTGATCGACGAGGAGTATCACGGCGAGACACGCTCCTCCAAGGTCATGGACGTATTAAAGAAACAGTTAAAGGGTTGAGCGCATGGCAGCTATTACCTCGATCGAGAAACTAGGCGCATACCGGGATAAGATCACGGCCGGCGTC